>NZ_JBICTL010000001.1:581282-1534833 GCF_043197575.1 Micromonospora sp. NPDC049051 | reverse complement strand
TCGGCCTCGAACCCGGCCGCGAACTCCAACAACTCCAACAACGCATCCTCGAACACGACGCCAAAATCCAGACACCCGTACTGGTCGGCTGAACCACCGGTTCCCGGGAGCGGGCCCGCTCCTTCGACTACCGGTCGTGGCGGCCGGCGGTGAGTGGATTCGAACGCGATCAGGCGCAGTGGCTCCCGACGGTCTCGCCGACCGTCCGGGAGCCACTGCGCCTGTTCGTCACTGCGTTTGTCGTTGCCGCGCCTGTTGCCGCTGCGCGTACCGCCACTACGCCGGTAGCCGCCGCGACTGTCGTCCCGGCGCCTGTTGTCACCGGCGGTGATCCCGGCAGCGACAATTGCGCGCACCGCTGCTGCCCGGCCCGCGATCCCGGGCCGGACAGCGCGGGGTGCGCCTACCGGTGGTTCAGCAGCACCGGCAGCGACGCCACGTCGTTCGCCATGAACGAGCGCAGCGGCTCGATCTCCTCCGGCGACACGGCCAGCGCGAGCTGCGGGAAGCGCGCGAACAGCGCCGGCACCGCCACGGCCGCCTCCAGCCGCGCCAGCCGGGCCCCTGGGCAGAAGTGCGGGCCCGCCCCGAACGCGAGGTGCTCCTTGTTCTCCCGGTCGATGTCGAACACCCCCGGGTTCTCGTGCACGGCCGGGTCGCGGCCGTGCGCCAGGTAGCTGATGAGGATGGCGTCGCCCGCCCGGATGACGGTGCCCTCGCCGAGGTCGATGTCCTCCTTCGCCCAGCGCATCGGGAGCGCCGCCACCGGGCAGTGCGCCCGCAGCGCCTCCTCGATCGCGTCCGGCCAGCGGGCCGGGTCGGCGACGAGGGTGGCCAGCTGGTCCGGGTGGGCGAGCAACTCGCGGACGGTGTGGTCGATCAGCGTCACGGTCGTCTGGCTGCCGCCGCCGATGAGCAGCAGCAGCATGTCGACCAGCTCCTGCTCGGCGAGCGGCTCCTCGCCCTCCACCCGGGCCGCCATCAGGAAGCTCGTCAGGTCGTCGGACGGCTCGCGGCGCTTGAGGTCGATGAGCGTACGCATGGCGACGTTCATGTCGACGTAGACCGCGGCCGACTCCTCCTCCGGCACCTTGTCGGTGTTGAGCACCACCCGCAGGATGCGCAGCACCTCGGGCCGCAGGTCATCCGGCACCCCGAACAGGTCGCAGATCACCCTGGTCGGCAACTGTTGGGAGTACGTGGTGTGCAGGTCGACCGGCTCGTCCGACGGGTGCGTGGCCAGCTCGTCGAGCAGCCGCCGGGCGACGAGTTCCACGTGCGGACGCATGGCGTCGATCCGCTTCGGGGTCAATGCCGGCGCCACCATCTGCCGCAGGCGCTGGTGCTCGCGGCCCTCCGCGGTGGACATGGACTGGACGTCCACCCACGGCGCCAACCACTTGATCTCGCCTGGGGTGTAGCTGGGCACGTTCTTCGTGACGTTGCGCGAGACCCCGGGGTGGGTCAGCAGGCGCCGGACCACGTCGCCACGGGTGATCGACCAGGCCAGCATGCCTTCCGGCAGCTCTACGGCCACCGCGGGGCCGGCCGCGCGGAACTCGTCAATCTGCGCGTACAGGCACTTGCCGCCGCGACTGTCGATTTGGGCGGTGGGGGCAGCGCTGAAGTCGACCATAGTGCGCCTCCTACGATGATGTGGGAACGCAAAAAAAGGTAACTGTCGATCGGGAACTGCCGGGTAACGGCCCTCTCGCACCCGCCACGAATTCGACTGGACAAAGGCGCTGATCATTGCGTCGGACCGGTGGACCAGCCTATCGTCCTTCCACGGCACGTGTCAGGGAGCGGCGATCCCGCCCTACTCACCGAATTCCGCGGCAACCCATTTGTTAACGCGTGTGCGGAGGCAGAAACATGGACAGGATTCGTCGGGTCGGCGTCGTCGGGTGCGGAGTCATGGGCGCCGGGATCGCCGAGACGTGTGCGAGGGCCGGGTCGGACGTGCTCGTCGCGGTGTCGCGACCGGCCTCCCTCGCGGCGGGCCGGGCCCGGTTGACCGCGTCGTTGGACCGCGCGGTGGGCCGGGGCAAGCTGAGCGAGGAGGACAGGGACGCGGCACTGGCCCGGGTGTCCTTCACCGCCGACCTGGCGGACTTCGCCGACCGGCAGCTGGTGATCGAGGCCGCGTCGGAGCAGGAGTCGATCAAACTCGACCTGTTCGGCACGCTCGACAAGGTCGTCGAGGACGAGGACGCGATCCTCGGCTCCAACACGTCCTCCCTGCCGATCGTGAAGCTCGGCGGCGTCACCGCCAGACCCGAGCGGGTGGTCGGCATCCACTTCTTCAATCCCGCGCCGGTGCTCCCGCTCGTGGAGGTCGTCGGCTCGGTGCGTACCGACGCGCGGACCGTCGAGACGGTCGACGCGTTCGTCACCGACGTGCTCGGCAAGCAGGTGGTCCGCGCCAAGGACCGGGCGGGCTTCGTGGTGAACGCGTTGCTGATCCCGTACCTGCTCTCCGCCGTCCGGATGGTCGAGTCCGGGATGTCGACGGTGACCGACATCGACAAGGCCATGACGCTCGGCTGCGCGCACCCGATGGGCCCGCTGCGCCTCGTCGACCTGATCGGGCTCGACATCGTGGCCGCGATCAGCGAGTCGCTCTACCGGGAGTTCCGGGAGCCGCACTACTCGCCACCGCCGCTGCTCGCCCGCATGGTGGCCGGCGGCATGCTCGGCAAGAAGTGCGGCCGGGGCTTCTACGAGTACGGGCGCTGAGATGGCGCTCGCGGACCGGCTGCACCGCGTCCTCGCCGACGCGAAGTACCTGTCCCTGTCCACCGTCTCCCCCGACCGTCGGCCGTGGACGTCCGTGCTCCAGTACGCGTGGCTGCCCGACCCGCTGCGGTTGCTGTTCGGCTCCGCGACGCAGTCCCGGCACAGCAGACACGTGGCGGCCCGCCCGGCGGTGAGCGGGGCGCTCTTCGTCACCGGCGGCGGGCTCACCGAGGTCGACGGCGCCCAGTTCACCGGCACCTGCCGGGAGCTGACCGCCGACGAGGTACGCGCACACCACGCCACGTTCTACGACGCCCTGCTGCCGGACGAGGCGAGCAGGGCGGAGTACACGCTGCCGGTGTCGGCCCTGCTGCCGCCGGCGGATCACCGCGTCTACCAGGTCACGGTGGACCGCGTGTGGCTCGTCGACACCAGCACCTGGATCGAGGACCGGATCGACCGCCGGATCGAGGTGGACCTGCCCTGAGTGGGGCGGGTCCACCCCGGTCCCGGGGTCACTCGGTCATCGTCGCCCAGAACACCGCCTCGTAGGCGTGCACCATCCGCGCCACGCGCAGGAGCTCCACCGCGTCGTCGCCCGCCGCCAGGCCCCTCGACACCACCCCGGCCGCCTGCTCCAGCACCTCGTCCGGGGTCTCGGCGAAGTAGCGGAAGTGCGCGACCGCCTCGTCGGAGAAGCCGTACCGGCTCTGGAGGGCGTCGGCCATCCGGGCGTAGAAGCCGCCCGACTCCTCGACGTTGACCAGCAGGGCCAGCGGGATCGCCGAGCGCGGCCCGAACACGGCGGTCCGCACGATGAAGGAGGGGTACGCCTGGGCCAGGGGCCTCGGCTCGTACGCCCGCAGCTCCTTCTCCCCCATCCCCACCGCGGCGGCGAAGGCGGGCAGCAGCCCCAGCGCCTCCTCCTCGGCGCCCGCCATGCCCAGGAACAGCGGCTCGGGGAAGCGGGCCGCCAGGAACGCGAAGCTGCTCCGGTCGCTGGACACCAGGTGGTGCAACTCGCCGGCCAGGGCGCGCAGCCGGTCGGCCGGCACCTCACCGCGCTCCAGCAGCTCCAGGAACCGGTTGGACGCCAGCTCCAGCGACCGCCTGCCCTGTGCCACCAGCTCTGCCACGTGCTCGTCCATGGTCACCTCCTGATCGTGCGGTGCAGGTTCGGGCCGCTCGCCGGTCCCGGTGCGGGCTCGGCGATCCACGGCCCCTCGATGGACGCGTCGAGCACGCCCTCCTCCAGCCAGGTGAAGCTGCCGCCCAGCACCCGCCGGGCGAGCGCGGCGTCGTCGCCGTCGGTGTTGTCCCGCAGCCGCCGGCGCAATTCCGCCACCCGCTGGCGGGACTGGCGGCAGAACGCGTCGGCCAGCTCGGTCGCCGTACCGCCGAGCGCCCTGGCGTACACGCAGGCGGCGGTCATCGCGTACAGCTCGGCGGCCACGTCCACGACGCGGCCCAGGAACAGCTGCCGCTGGGCCACCGCCTCGCCCCACCGCCGCCGGCCGTCGGCGAGGTGCCGGGCCAGCTCGGCGCTCGTCGCGTCGACGAACGACAGGTGCCCGGCGAGGTCGCCGAAGCCGGGCGGCAGCGTGACGGGCGTGGGCCGTTCGGCCGGCTCCGCCTCGTCGGCCAGCGCGTCGGTGGCGACGAACACCCGCAGCGCCTCGCTGGAGCCGTCGAAGATCCGGCCGACGCGCAGGTCCCGGAACAGCTGCTCGACAGGGACGCCACGCTCACCGCGGGCGGCGGCGGACTCCGCCGTCTCGTACCCGCGACCGCCCCGGATCTGCAGCAGCTCGTCGGCGATCCGCCACGCCTGCTCCGACGCGAACAGCTTCGCCAGCTCGGCCTCCGTGTGCGTGTCCAGCAGGCCCGCGTCGGCGTGCCGGCCGGACACCTCGACCATGGCCTCCAGGGCGAAGGCGGTCGCCGCGATGTACGCGATCTTGCCCGCCACCGCCTCGTGCTCGCCGATCGGCCGGTCCCACTGCACCCGGACGCCCGACCACTCGCGGGCGATCTTCAGGCTCCACTTGGCGGCGGCGGCGCAGACGGCGGGCATCGAGAGCCGGCCGGTGTCCTGCGCGGCGAGCGCCACCTGGAGCCCCTGCCCCTCCGGGCCGATCCGGCGGCTCTCGGGCACCCGGACCCCGTGCAGCCGGACGACCCCGTTCTCCAGTCCGCGCAGGCCCAGGAAGGAGCTGCGGTGCTCGACGGTGACCCCCGGCGCGTCGGCCTCCACCACGAACGCGGACATGCCTCCCGGGCCGCTCTCCGACGGCGGCACCAGGGCCATCACCACGATCAGGTGGGCGATGGTGCCGTTGGTCGTCCACAGCTTCACCCCGTCGAGCCGGTAGCCGCCGTCGCCCGTGGGGGTGGCGGTGGTCCGCATCCGGAACGGGTCGTTGCCGATGTCCGGCTCGGTGAGGGCGAAGGCGGAGATCTCGCGTACGCACCTCGGCAGCAGCTCGCGCCTCTGCGCGTCGGTGCCGAACAGCCGCAACGGCTGGATGAGGCCGATCGCCTGGTGGGCGCCGAGCAGCTCACCGAGCGAGGAGTGCGCGCTGCTGACGATCATCAGGGCGCGGTGGTAGCAGACCCCCGACAGGCCGAGCCCGCCGTACTCCCGGGGGAGCTTGATGGCGAACGCGCCGAGGTCGCGCAGGCCGTCGACCACCTCGTCGGGGATCCGGTCCTCGCGCTCGATGAGCCGCCCGTCCACCTTGTCCGTGCAGAACGCGCGCAGCCGCGCGAGGAACGCCTCGGCGTCGGCGTCGATCCCGGCGTCGGGCAGCGGGTCGAGCAGGTCGATCCGCAGCCTGCCGCGCAGCAGCTCGCTGCCGAAACTCGGTCTGGACATCGTTGCCTCCCCGGTCGACGGGTGCTCTGGTGCGGGACGCGGACGGGCCACGTCCGCCCGCCGCAGCGGTGCGGACGTGGTCCGTCGTACGGGGCGGTCAGCTCGCCGGCACGGCCTTGATCAGCGACAGTGGGCCCGCGGCGCCGTGCCCGCACCACTCGACGGTGAAGCCGGTCCCGGCGAGCAGGGCCCGGAACTCGCTCTCGGTACGCTCCCGGCCGCCGGCGGTGACCAGCATGTTGATGTCCGTGTAGAACATCACCGGGTTGTCGGTGTTCGCGGTGTCCGGCAGCACCGATCCGACGATCAGCAGGGTCGCGTGGGCGGGCATGTGCGCGCGTACCGTGCTCAGCAGCTCGCGGGCCTTCTCGTCGTTCCAGTCCTGGAAGACGCTCTTGATGATGTACAGGTCGCCGCCGCCCGGCACGGACGCGAAGAAGTCGCCCGCGACGATCTCGCAGCGCTCGGAGACCCCGGCGGCGGCGAGCACACCGGCGGCCTCGGCCACGCCCGCGGCGCTGTCGAAGCACACCCCCGCGAGGTGCGGGTGGGTGCCGAGGATCGCGGCGAGCAGCGTGCCGTCCCCGCCGCCGACGTCCACGACGGTACGGACGCCGGAGTAGTCGTACCCGTCGGCGACGAGCTGGGCGGACGCCCTCGACTCCTGTCCCATCGCCACGTTGAACAGCGCGGACAGCTCGGGGTGCTCGGCGAGGTGCACGTACGCGTTCCGGCCGTGCACGTGGTCGAAGGCGCACTCGCCGGTCTCGATGGTGTGCCGCACCTGCTGCCAGGACGAGAACAGCGCGGGATTGGTGAAGAACCGGGTGAACGCCCACAGCGAGTTCGGCGAGTCGGTGCGCAACTGCTCGCCCACCTCGGTCAGCCGGAACTCGCCCGGCGTCGGCTCGGTCAGCAGGCCGATGGCCGCGAGGGTGCGCAGCAGCCGGTGCAGCGACGGCGTGTGGGTGCCCGTCGCCTCGGCGAGCTGCGCGCTCGTGACGCGGCCGTCGTGGATGTGGTCGGCGAGCTTCAGCTCGGCGGCGAGCGCGAGCGACTGCGAGGCCATGTACCCGCCGATGATCTCGATCAGCGCGGCACGGTTGCGGATCTTGGAGGCCAGGGGGGCCGGAACGGTGCTGGTCATCGGTCATGCCTTTCCGCGAGAGGGTGTCGAACCCACACGTTGGGCTCGATGTAGACGGCGTGGTCGTGGTCGACGTTCACCGCGACCGGGGTCAGGGCACCCGGCACGACGACCGGTCCGCTGGTGTCGAACGGCAGCCCGGTCCAGGCGCGCCACTGCGCGAGGCTGCCGGAGATCGTCATGGAGGCCGGGCAGACCTGGAGGATCTGCCCGCCCGCCCGGGCGTGGACGCGCAGCCACGGGTCGACCGGCAGCCCGTCGTCGCGGGTCCGGGCGGCGTACCCCGTCATCGGCGCGTGCGGCTCGGCGTGCTTGCCGCTGGGCCGGACCGGCCCCACGACGTCGCGGAGGCCGTGCCGGCGGGCGTTGTCCTTGACCGCCGCCAGGATGCGCCCCGACATGTTCCGGGCCTGCATGCCCGGCACCACGGCTATCTCCAGCGCGCACAGGGCGGTGAGCTCGCGCCCGGCGGCGGTGTCGAGCATGCTCAACCCCAGCACCGCGTCCCAGCCGGTGTCGGGCAGGCTCGCCGCGTCGCCGTCCCAGGCGAACGGCACGCTGGCCGCGCGGGCGATCACCGTGTCGTCGGCGTCGAGCACGACGAGCTGGTGTTCCGGGTACCGGTCGAGGGCCCAGCCGACCACCATCGGCTCGGGCGGGATGTAGTCGGGCCAGGACGCCTCCATCTGGAGCATCCCGTCCCGCAGGTCCGGTCGCTCGGCGAGCGTCAGCACCCGCATCGTGGTCACCTCCGTCGCCTCAGGCGGCCAGGCTGCGCGCGGGCAGCGGGTCCGCGAACATGGCGCAGTTGTCGTCGGCGTGCTTGCGCAGCAGCGCCAGGTATTCGCCACGGGGCACCGCGACCGCGCCGATGAGCTTCGCGTGGTCGCCGTCGTGCTGGACGTCGACCGCCACGCCGCCGCTGTCCGCGACGCGCCGCACCAGGCACGCGACCGCCACCTTCGCGGCGCCACTGCGCAGGGCGAACTGGGAGTCGGCGCTGAACACGCCGCCCACCCGTACGCCGAACGTGCCGCCGACCAGCTCGTCGCCCTCCCACACCTCGACGCTGTGGGCGTACCCGGCCGCGTGCAGCTCGCGCAGCGTCGACACGAGCCGGTCGGTCAGCCATCGGGGCTCGCGGCCGGCGCGGCAGTGCTGCACCACCCGGTCGAAGCAGGCGTCGAGCGTCGTCGTCCACTCGACCTTGTTGCGCAGCTGCCGCCGCAGGCTGCGCTGGATCCGGGCCCGGTCGACGTGGATGACGGGACGCGGGTCCGGCGAGCACCAGGCCACGGCGTACGGGTCGCCGCTGCCGGCGAGGACGGCGATCCGGCCGGCCGCGACGTCCGCCTCGTAGGTGAACTCGCTGACGATCTTCCGTTCCTCGGTGTCGGCCGGGAACGGGAACAGCCCGTGCCGGTACGCGTCCAGCAGCGCCGGCGCGGACAGGTCGTCGCCGAACGCGACCGGCCCGTCGGCGGGGGCGTCGATGAGGTCGAGCGTCTCCCAGCCCATCACGCGGCCCGCAGGAACTCGGTGCGGGTCAGGTAGCCGATGTAGCGGTCGAGCATCCCGGCGTCCACCGTCGGGATCTCGATGCCGCTGCCGCGCAGCGCCTGCTCCACGTTGGTGCGGGAGAAGACCGGGAACGTCGTCTCCAGGTACATCTCCGCGACGCTCATCTGGCCGGTCGCGCAGCGGTCGATGAACAGCGGCGCGAAGGGGGTCATCGGATGGTCGGGCTGCTCCACCGCGACCCGCACCATCTCGTCGAGCCACTCGGCCCACGGCACCTCGCGGATGTCGTGCCCGTGCGCCCGCAGGCGCTCGACCAGCACCGAGATGTTGACCTTCCCCGGGTTGGTGAGGTGGTAGACCTCGCCGGCGGGCCGGGACGCCCGGGCGATGTGCGCGACCGCCGCGGCGAAGACGTCGACCGGCGTGTAGTCCAGCGGCAGCTCCGCGACCGGGGCGGTGCCGGTGTCCACCACGAACTTCTTCATCGCGCACATCTCGGTGGCGATGTTCCACGCGCCGTTGACCCGGTCGCCGGAGATGTCGGCGGCCCGGTAGATCGCCACCGGCAGCCCCTGCTCCGCCGCCCGGTGCAGCAGCGCCTCGGCCACCCACTTGCTCTCCACGTACCCGACGGAGAGGTGGTCGGCGTACGCCAGCGGGGTGTCCTCGTCGACGTGCCGGACGCCGGCGGTGCCGAAGCCCGCCACGACGGCCATGGTCGAGGTGTAGTGGATCGGGACGTTGCGGTGCCGGGCGGCCATCCGGATGATCTCGCGGGTGCCGTCCACGTTCGCCGGCCGCATGTGCGAGTACGGGTAGATGAAGTTGACGGTTCCGCCGGGGTGGTGGATGACGTCGACCGTACGCGCCAGCTCGTCGAACGCCGCCTCGGAGAGGCCGAGCCCGGGTGCCGCGAGGTCGCCGGGGACGGCGACGATCCGGCCCGTCGCCTGGTGACCGGCGAGGTCCTCGCCGAAGTAGTGTCGCGCGTTGGCCTGGATGCGGGCCAGTCCCTGCTCCGGGCCGTCGGCGCGCACGAGGCAGTGCACCACGGCGTCCGTGCTGTCCAGCAGCTCCCGCAGCAGGTAGATGCCGAGGAAGCCGGTGGCGCCCGTGAGGAACACGTGGCGGGGGTCCCGCCAGCGCGGCTCGTCGGGCACGTCGCGCCGGATCTCCACGTCCAGCTCCGTCTCGGCGGCGAAGTCCACCCGCTTGCGCGTGTCGTCGCCGGCGAGCGTGCCGGCCCGCGCCTCGCGTACCGCCCGGGCCAGGCCGCGCGGCGTCGCGTCCTCCAGCAGAAGCCGGATCAGCGGGCGTACCTGGGTGATGAGCACCCCGAAGGAGCCACGGATCTTCGCGAGCAGTTCGGCGGCGAGGATCGAGTTGCCGCCCTGCGCGAAGAAGTTGTCGTCGGGCAGCACCCGGGGCACGCCGAGCACCTGCCCCCAGAGCCGGGCCACGCCGCGCTCCACCAGGTCGACGGGCGCGTCGTCCACGCTCTCCGCGACGACCGCCGTGGTGTGCGGCGAGGGCAGCGCGGCCAGGTCGACCTTGCCGTTCGCCTTCAGCGGCAGCTCGTCGAGGGCGACGAACGCCGTCGGCACCATGTAGCGGGGCAGATAGCGGCCGACGAACTCGCGCAGCTCCGCGACGTCCAGGGGTCGTGGGCCGGTGTGGTACGCCACCAGCCGCCGCTGGCCGTCGTGCTCGTACGTGGTGACGGCGACCGTGTCGACGCCGTCGTGTGCCGCGAGGGTCGCCTCGATCTCGCCGGGCTCCACCCGGAAGCCACGGATCTTCACCTGCCGGTCGATGCGCCCGACCACCTCGAGGTTGCCCTCGGTGGTCCAGGCGCCCAGGTCGCCGGTGCGGTACATCCGCGCGCCGGGCTCGGACGCGAACGGGTCGGGGCGGAAGCGCCCCGCGTCGTCCTCGGTCAGGTAGCCGCGTGCCACGCCCCGACCGCCGATGTGGACCTCACCGCGCTCGCCGGGGGCGGCCGGTCGGCCCTGCTCGTCGAGGACGTACACGACGGTGCCGGGCAGCGGCCTGCCGACCGGCGCGGGGCCCCGGTCGGGCAGCACGTCGACGGTCAGCTCCATCAGGCAGGAGGTGATCGTGGTCTCCGTGAGCCCGTAGGCGTTGACCAGCCGCACTCCTGACATCAGCGCCAGCGCCGTACGGCAGTCCTCCGCGTTGACCGCCTCGCCGCCCACGATCACCAGCCGGACGGGCAGGTCCCCGGCCTCCGCGCCGACCTCGGCGAGGAAGCGGCGCCAGTACGCCGGGGTCAGGTCCATCACGGTGATGCCGTGGTACCGCAGCCGCTCCGGCAGCTCGCTGGGCGCCCAGCCCACGTCGGGCAGCACGAGCGTCGCGCCGCCGAGCAGCGCGACCGTGATCTGTTCGATGGAGGTGTCGAAGGGGAGCGCGCCGAACTGCAACACCCGGTCGTCGGGGGTGACGCCGTAGCGGCCGGCCAGCTCCCCACACAGGTAGCTCAGCGACTCGTGGTTCACCACGACGCCCTTCGGCGTCCCGGTGGAGCCCGACGTGTAGATGACGTAGGCGGCGTCCCCGCCGCCCACCGTCACGGCCGGGGCGGTGGCGGGTCCGTCGGCCACGCTCGCCGTGAGCGCCCGGACCGGCAGGTCCGCGAAGCGCGCCACGTCCCGCTCGTGGGTGACGACGGTGGTGCAGTCGGTCTCCTTCACGAACGCCTCGACGCGGCTGTCCGGCAGCCCCGGGTCCACGGGCAGGTAGGCCCCGCCCGCCTTCCAGCTGGCGAGCAGGCCGACGATGGCGTCGATGGAGCGTTCCAGGTGGACCATGACCACGGAGTCCGCGCCGACCCCCTGGTCGACGAGGTGGCGGGCCAGGCGGTTGGCCCGGCGCTCCAGCTCCGCGTAACTGATGCACGCGTCGCCCTGCACGACCGCGGTCCGGTCGGGCTGCGACGCCGCGCGGGCGGCGATGAGTTCGTGGACACGCGGTTGCGTACGGATGATCATGTTTTCCCTCGGGTGTGAGCACGGTCGTACCCGTGGATTTACCTGCCGCTGAACCAACGAATTTCGATACGGGCGACACTACTGCCTCGCGGCGGTTCCCCCGACTACCAGAATGAGCACGGTCCGGAATGGACACTACTCATGAGAGTAGTCCTCGGGACGCGGTCCACCCTTCGCCGAATTCGGCTTCGAAGGCACCGGAAAATGCGACGTGACGGATATGGTCCGGAGGGTTCGGACGGCCCTACGCCGCCGAGGAGACCGGCACGTGGCGGACGAGTTCCGCCCGCGAGGAGATGCCCAGCCGGCGGAACAGGCCGCGCAGGTGGTAGTTGACGGTGTGCGGCGACAGCCGCACCCGGGTGGCGATCTGCCGGTTGGTCATGCCCTCGGCGACGAGTCGCGCGATGGCCCGCTCGACGCCGCTGAACGACTCCCACGCGCCGCCGGTGTCCTGGCCGTGTTCCCTGACGACGGCCGCGGAGCGCAGGCCGATCCTGCGCCGCAGGTCGGCGGGGGCCACGGGCTCCGCGGACGGGTCGGCGGCGCGGGGCGCACCGGTCACGGCCCGCCGCCGGCGCAGGCGGTCACGGTCGGCGCGGAGGGCCTGCCGCACCGCGGGCGGCAGCGCGTCGAGCACCGCCCACCACACCAGCTCGTACCGGAAGGTAAGGTCGTCGCCCACCCAGTGCAGCAATCCGGCGTCGAGGAGCGCGTCGAGGTCCGGCAGCATCTGGGCGGTGTTCCGGCCGGTCATCGCCGCCAGCTCCGTGAGCCGGCAGGACCGGCCGAGCACGGCGGCCACCCGCAGCAGCTGCCAGGACCCGGTCGGCGCGCCGCGCAGCGTGGCCCGGACCACCTCCTGGACCCGCCCCGGCGTCCGCGCCCGCCCGGGCCCGTCCGTGACGCCCTCGGCGTGGATCCCCTCGGTCAGGGCGGTCAGCAGCAGGCGGTTCCCCTCGGCGGCGGCGACGAGCACGCGTACGGCCGGGTCCACCACGGCTGCGTCCGGATCGGTGGCCCGCTCCGGGGGGCGCCGGAGAGCGGCCTCCGACGGGCCGGCGACGAGCCGGCTGACGACATCTTCGGAAAGCGGGCGGCCCGCATCGGCGAGCGGCCCGACCGGCTGCGTCAACTGCTCGTCCTCGTACGCCACAACACAATCGTGCACATGAATGTATGCCGGTCTCAACATTGCCTTACCGTCAGGTGCGCCGAGCAATTACCCGCACGTGGGGGGAGCGGGACAACGGGCACTTCCCGACGGGTGACTTGCGATTGCTTCCATCAATGTATTGACGTCGCGAGAGAGGCGGGCAGTTGTGGAACCCGTTGTGGTCCAGGATTTCGTACCGACGATCGACCTGTCGGGCCGCACGACCGCCGAGGGACGCGCGGCCGTCGCGGCAGCCGTCGGCAAGGCGTGCGAGGGTTCGGGCTTCTTCACCGTCGTGGGGCACGGCGTACCCCAGGACCTGGTGAACCGCATGTACGCCACCACGAAGGCCTTCTTCACCCAGCCGGAGCAGGAGAAGGACCGGAGCGCGAACCGCGGCTCCGGGGTGTCGGGGCTGCGCCGCCCGGGCGGCCCGTACGAGGCGTTCGCCGCGCACGTGACGGGCGACCTGAGCGACGAGGAGCGTGCCCGGCTCGGTACGCACCCGGCCACCTGGAAGGCGGCGAACATCTGGCCGGACGACGACTTCAAGGCGGTCTGGCACGAGTACATCGCCGCCATGACCGACCTGTCGGCGGACATCATGCGGCTGTTCGCGATCGCGCTCGGGCTGCCGGAGGACTTCTTCGACAGCAAGTTCGACGAGCACGTGTCGCTGATCATCGCCAACTACTACTACCCGGCGCCGGACGACGACGTGCTGCGGCGGGAGATGCACACCGACTGGGGCAGCCTCACGGTGCTCTACGTGGAGGACGAACTGGCCGGCCTCCAGGTACGCCGGGACGACGACGACTGGATCGACGTGCCCGCCGTCCCCGGCAGCTTCGTGGTGAACATCGGTGACCTGATGGCCTTCTGGACCGGCGGCCGGTGGGCGTCGACCGTGCACCGGGTGGTCAACCCGGAGGGGACGGACGCGCCCTCCCGCGTCTCCATCCCCTTCTTCTACCTGCCCAACCACGACACCACCATCGAGCCCATGCGTCCGCTGGCGCAGGAGAGCGCCGAGGCCGGGCTCGACCGGGTGACCGTCGGCGAGTGGTTCTCGCACAAGATGCAGTCGACGTACCAGGCCTCCGCGTAGTCGACCCTTGCAGCGCCCGCCGGACCACCCCGCAGCGGTGGTCCGGCGGGCGCCCCGGTGTCAGAGGGAGCGCACCGCGCCCGGCATGGTGAACTCGATCGTCTCGCGGGCGACCTCGCGCTCCACCACCGTCACCGGCCCGCGCGCCCGCAACGCCTCGATGACCCCCGAGACCAGGCGCGGCGGGGCGGACGCGCCGGCGGTGACCCCGACCGTGGTGACCCCCGCCAACCACTCCGGCAGGATCTGCGCCGCGTCCTCGATGAGGTGGGCCGGGCGGCCGGTGCGGCGGGCCAGCTCGACGAGCCGTTGCGTGTTCGCCGAGTTGGTCGAGCCGACCACGAGCACGAGGTCGGACTCCTCGGCGACCGTACGCAGCGCCGCCTGCCGGTTGGTCGAGGCGTAGCAGATGTCGGCCGAGGACGGCCCGCGCAGGGCGGGGAACCGTTGGCGCAGCACGTCGAGCACCTGGGCGGTCTCGTCGACGGCGAGCGTAGTCTGGGTCAGGTACGACACGCGCTCCGGGTCGGACACCTCGACCGTGTGCGCGTCCTGGAGCGACTGCACGAGCACCATCTGGTCCGGCGCCTCGCCCAGGGTGCCCTCGGTCTCCTCGTGCCCCGCGTGCCCGACGAGGAGGACGGTGTCGCCCCGGTCGGCGTACCGGCGGGCCTCCGAGTGCACCTTCGCCACCAGCGGGCACGTCGCGTCGAACACCTCCAGGCCCAGCCGGGCGGCCTCGGCGCGCACCACGGGCGACACCCCGTGCGCCGAGAACACCACCGTCGCGCCGACGGGCACCTCGTCGAGTTCCTCGACGAACACGGCGCCGCGCGACTCCAGCTCGGCGACGACGTGCGCGTTGTGGACGATCTGTTTACGTACGTACACCGGGCTGCCCCGGCTGGCCAGCGCACGCTCGACGATCTCGATCGCACGCTCGACACCGGCGCAGAACGCACGCGGTGCCGCGAGCAGTACCGTTACGGACTCGGCTTCGGACATCGCGCACTCCTTCCCACGCATCTCCGCAGTATCGAGCCGCGTCCTCGCAATCCGGTGGGATCCGGGTGGAGGCCCAGCCCCGGCGTCCGGCCCCGAGCCCCGCCCCGGCCAAGCCGGCGGCCGGTCCACGTCCAACGGGCCGGTCCGTATCCAACGAGCCGGTCCACGTCCAGCGGGCCGGTCCAAGCCTGCGGTCCCGGCCCCGGGGCCAGCGGGCCGCGTGCCGGCGTCCGCTATCCGTCGACGCGGTAGGCGGCGAGGACCGTCTCGGAGATGAGGCGCGGGGCGTCCGCCCGGTCCACCTGCCCGCTGGCCACGTCGACGGCGGCGCCCTTCATGATCTGGTAGAGGACGCTGGTCAACCAGCTGGCCGGGAGGTCGACCCGGAACACCCCCTCGGCCTGGCCCCGGCGGATCAGCTGGTCGACGCGACGCGCCGGTTCGGCGTGCAGCTCGTGTACGCGCCCGGGCGGCAGCGACGCCTGCGCCGCCTCCAGCACGGCGCTCGACTGGGCGATCAGCAGCCAGCTCGACCGGATCAGGACGCGCAGCGCGTCGCGCGGATCGCCGGTCAGGTCGAGGCCCGCCAGGAGTTCCTCGCCCTCGGCCAGCACCCGGGTCAGCGCCGCCTCGACCAGGGCGTCGCGCGACGGAAAGTGGCCGTAGAGGGTCACCCGGCCGACCCCCGCCGCCTGCGCGATCTCGCTGACGCTGGCGTCGGGGTCCCGGCTCAGGCAGTTCACCGCCGCCTCCAGGATCCTCTCCACGTTGTGTTGGGCGTCGGCGCGGCGGGTCGGCCTGGCGGATGGGCGAGTCATGGAACTTCCCCTAAGTCGAACAGAGGTGCATGAGTTAACGTGTCTCCGTAACTCGAACACTACCGTTCAACTTCGCGGAGGAGCCTGGCAGCCATGGCGGAACCTGTGACCGCAACCGAAACTCCCACGCCAGCCGGTCCGCACCCCGGGCGCTGGCGGATCCTGGGCCTCGTCGGCATCGCCCAGCTGATGCTGATCCTGGACGTCACCGTCGTCGCGATCGCCCTGCCGCACATGGGGGCGGACCTGGGGATGGACCGGGAAGCCCTGACGTGGGTGGTGAGTGGCTACACCCTCACCTTCGGCGGCCTGCTGCTGCTCGGTGGCCGCGCCGCGGACCTGTTCGGCGCCCGGCGCCTCGTCCTCGCGGGACTCCTGCTGTTCAGCGTCGCGTCCCTGACCGCCGGGCTCGCGACCAGCGGCCCCATGCTGCTGGGCGGTCGCATCGGCCAGGGCCTCGCGGCGGCGATCCTCTCCCCCGCCGCGTTGTCCCTCGTCGTCACGACGTTCGACGGCGACGAGCGCAACAAGGCGCTCGGCATCTGGTCGGCGCTCGGCGGCGGCGGCGCCGCCCTGGGCGTCCTCCTCGGTGGCCTGCTCACCGCAGGCCCGGGCTGGCCGTGGGTGTTCTTCGTCAACGTGCCGGTCGGGATCATCCTGCTGCTGGCCCTGCGGATGCAGCTCCCGCCCCAGGCGCCCACGGGCGCGACGGGCCGGCTCGACGTGCCCGGCGCGGTGCTGGTGACGGCGGCCACCGGCTCGCTGATCTACGCGCTGATCCGCGCCGGCGATGTCGGCTGGGGCAACCCGACGATCGTGCTGCTGCTGGTGGCCGCCGTGGCCCTCTACGCGGCGTTCGTCGTCCGTCAGCGCCTCGCCGCGAGCCCGCTGATGGACGTACGGCTCCTGCTCCGCCGGCCGGTGGCGACGGGGGCGCTGCTGATCCTCGTCGCGACCGCGCTGATGATCACCGTCTTCTTCCTGGGCACGTTCTACCTCCAGGACTACCAGGGCTACGGCGCCCTGCGCACCGGGCTGCTCTTCCTGCCCGTGGCCATCACCACCATGCTCGGCGCGAACGCCGCCGGCCGCGTCATCGGTCGGATCGGGGCGCGCACGCTCGGCGTCCTGGGCCTGCTCATCGCGGCGGCGGGCATGGCGGTCCCCGCCGTCGTGGACGGGACTTTGGCCCTCGTCGTCGGGGTCAGCGTCGCCGCCTCCGGCACCGGCGTCCTCTTCGTCGTGGCCTCCGCCGTCGCGCTCGGTCAGGTCGCGCCGCACGAGGCCGGTCTCGCGTCCGGCATCGTCAGCACCTTCCACGAGTTCGGCGCCTCGCTCGGCGCGGCCGTCGTGTCGAGCATGGCCGCAGCCAGCATCGCGGGCACCAGCACCGAAGGCTTCTCCCGCGGCTTCACCACCGGCGCCGTCATCGCCGTCGCCGCCGCGGTCCTGGCCTTCGTCCTCACCCCCAAGCCGGCCCACTGACCCCGGCCCGGTGGCCGGCGGGGGCCCGCCCGCCGGCCACCGGGTCGGATCCCACGCACACGCCGACCGTACGCCCGGCCCCGGTCCCGGCCATTGCGGCCTGAGGGTTCGCTTGCGGGTCGACCCCGCGAGTCGCTACAGATGGCGTAGGCAGGCCGGCCGTCGGTCAACAGGGCGAACCGGCACCGATAGGGTCGAGCACCTCCCGATCGACCTCGGTGACCCCGCCGTGTGTCCGGCACACCTGCTCGTGCCAACTCCGGGGATCGGCGCTGACGCGTCCCCACCCGGCGTTGTCGTAGGACACGAGCATCTCTCCGCCCTTCGGGGAGAGCTGCTCGGCGGTACCCGCCACCGGCAGGACGACCTGCGCCGCTCCGTTCCCACGCAGCCTGTCCCACAACGGCGCGGGCTCGGTGCGCTGCACCACGAGGCCTCCCGCCGCGGACAACGCGATGCGGCCCGGCGTCGCGAGCCAGTGCGGGTTGGTCCCGTTCAACTCGAAGCGTCGAGTGTCCCGGCCGCCATCCGTGCTTTGCAGCAGTAGCGGGCCGTCGCTGTAGGTGATCGCCAGGCGGCTCCCGTCCGGGTGCAGGGCCAGGCCGTAAGCTGACCGCCCCCGATCATCAGCGAGCGGCTGCCAGCCACCTTCCCGGCGGCCGGCGGCAAGGTTCCACGTCTCGATGGAGTTGTCCGGTCCCGTCAGGACGAACAACACCGGCCGCGTCGGATGGGGCACCGCGAGTACGTGGCTGTCCGCGATCCGGAACGGTGCACCGCGTGGCGCGCCGGTGCGGGCGTCCCACACCGAGGTCGTTCCATTGCAGATGACCACCAGGGTCGCCCCGGAATAGGCCCAGCTCAGTGAGGGCAGGTAACCGGAAAGCGCGGTCGTGGCGGCGCATCGCGGCACGGCGATCGTCGCCAGTCGCCGCATCGTCCGGGTCTCCCACAGCGCGAGCGAGCCAGGTGCGGTCCCCGGGGTGGCGACCAGGGTGCCGTCGCCGGTGAAGGCGAGTGAGTTGCCCAGCTGCCAGCTGGTGGCCCAGCCCGGCGTCGCCCGCTCGGTGCTCACCGCCCGTCGTCGACCGGTACCTCTGTCCCACACGCTCAGTACCCCGTCCTGCCCCTGCACCACGACGAACGTGTCCGTCGGGTCGTACGCGGCGGCTCGGGCGGAGGCCAGTGCGAAGTCGACGGAGTCGGCTGCGGGGAACTCCAGCACCGCGATCCCTCCGTCGCTGTTCACGGTCAACACGCCGCTGCCGTCCGGGGCGGCCCGCAGCCGCAGGAGGGAGTCGGTGCCGTCGAAGTAGCTGACGGGTGCCGGGAACGCGGCGACCTGACGGCGGGCGCGGTGGTCCCATATCTCGACAGCCTCGTCCAGCAGGTGCAGGCGCTGGCCGCCTTCCTCGAACGGTCCGTTCTCGAGCAGGGCAGTGAACCCTTGTGCCAGATCCACCGCGGCGTAGGCACAGTAGCTCGGGTCCACGGATCTGGGTACGTCGGCGAGCAGGGCCCGCTCACGACCTGTCTCCAGGTTGAGCAGCAGATAGTCCACCCGCTGGACCGAGCCGCCGCGCCCTTTCCGGGGGCGGCACAGCACAAGCTCGGAGCCGTCCGGAAGGGAGCCGACGACCTGGGTGCCGGCTGCCATCGGGGTCACCGGCCCCTGGGACGGCCGGAAGAGTCCGTAGCGGATGCTGTTCCTGTCGTCGTACGTGACGACGCCGAGGCGGCCGTCCGGACCGAGGCGGAGCGACGCACCGTGCCGCGCCTGTGGCTGCACCGGCAGGCGGGACCGCTCGCCTCGGTCGGCGCCGGTAGCAGTGTCGATCACTCCTGCCGTGTCGCCCACGACGTACCCCAGGCTGGTGCCGGTGTGGTCGAGCGCGAGCCGGACCGGTCCGTCGGTGAAGAGGTCCGCCACCGGCCGGGCCAGCGGGCGCCGGGCCACCGCCTTCCCGTTGGTCGCGTCCCACAGGGTCATGACGTTGTCGGTCAGGGTCGCGACGGTGCGCCCGTCGCCACTGATGGCAGCGGCCTTGGCCCTCGTGGGCAGGACGACGGCCTGGGGCGGGCGGCCGGCGGTCAGGGTGTCCAGCCGCCACACCTCGACCCCGCCCCCGCCGCCGTCGTAGGCCAGTTGGGCCTCCTGGTTGGCGCTGGTGGTGAGCATCTCGTGTCCGGAGCGCCAGCTTCGCGCAGGTGGTGACACCGACCGTACGTAGCGGTAGCTGCGGTAGGCATCCGCCAGAGCCTCCCGGGTCCTGGGTGTGTCTGCCCGGGTGAACGCGTCAGCCGCCACCAGCGCGCCGGTACGCCCGCCCCGGGTGAACGACGCGCGCTCCAGTAGCCCGTGGGCCGCCCCGGCCGCAGCCTGCTGCTTACTCGTCCGGTCCCGCCACCACCACAGGCCGGTGGAGGCGACCACACCGGACAGCAGCACCAGGACGACCGTGAGGGCTGCGGCCATGATCATCCGGGCGGTGCGGCGTAGGCGGGTGCTCGCCAGGACGAACTCCCGCTCCGGCACGCTGAGGTCGCCGTGATCCGCGTTCATCAGCGCCTCGGCCCGGCGTAGCTCGGTGCCTTCGAGCAATGCGGGTCGGTCGTCGGTGTCACCAGCCCAGGCGAGGACCCGGTGGCGCACGTCGCTGCGCCACCGGAGCAGCTCTTGCGATTCGGTCAGCCACCCGGCCAGACGGGGCCACTGGGCCATCAGGGCGTCGTGCGTGAATTCCACTGTCTCGTTGCCGTCCACCGCGACGCGGAGCACCAGCATCCGGGTGGTGGCCAGCACCTGGGCCAGTTCCCACTGGGTCACGTCGAGTTCTTCGCGGCGGGCGATGCGGCGGGCGTGCCCACCGTCCTCGAGCGGCAGGGCCAGGTGCAGAGCGAGACGCCTCGTCTGCTCGCGCTCCTGCGGACCGAGGTCACGGCTCCACACCTCGTCCAGGTGCTGGGCGATCGGGCCGGCGCCCTGCTGGCTCTGCTGGTAGGCCTCGTGGGTGAGCAGTCCGTCGGCGGTCTGCCGTTCCCACAGGTACGTCAGCGTGGCCTGGAGAACCGGAAGACAGTACGGCTGGTCGCGCAGATCGGCGATGATCCGCTCGGCCAGTGCCGGCTCGTATCGCACCGTCCCGGCGGCGCGCACCGGCTCGGTCACGACCCGGTGCAGTTCCTCGGTGTCCATGGGGTTGACGTCGATGACGGTGGGCGCCACACGGGCGAGCCCTTGCACGGCCGCGGAGCCGTCACCGTCCGGGGACGTGCCGGTGAGGTCGGCCAGCACATCGGTACGCGAGGCGATGACCAGCCGGACGTCCGGCGGTCGTTGGGACGCGCCGACCTCGGCCAGGCGCACCAGCATGGCGAGGAAGCGCCGGGCGGTCGTCGGATCCGCCGCCGACAACTCCTCGAACTGGTCGATGATGAGAACCAGGCAGCTGTACCGGAGTCGGTGGAGCACCCCGTGGACGTAGTCCTCGGGCGGTGCGTCCCTGAGTAACGCGGCGACCCTCCCCTCCGCCTCCAGCGCTTCCGCCGGCTCCCGCCCGGGGGCGACCAGCCGCTCCATCGCCGACGCGAGCGCCAGCCATGGATCGCTGCGGGCCGCCGGGCGAACCACGACCGGAAGGTACCCGTCCCGTCCGCGCAGGGCGGGCACGATGCCCGCGTGCAGCAGTGACGTCTTGCCGGCTCCGGACGCGCCTCTCACCAGGCAGACGCGACCGGCCGAGATGGCCGCGACCGTCCGGTCGATCAGGCGTTCGCGTCCGTGGAAGTTGCCGGCGTCGGACTCTTCGAACGGTGTGAGCATCCGGAACGGACAAGCGGCGCGGACGCGGTCGGCCAGCAGTGGCCATGCGGTGAGCACCGTGTCAGCGGGCAGTGCGAATCCCTCGACCGCCACACCCCGATGTCGCCGTACCGCGCGCACCAGGCCCACGACCTGCCCACGGTGGCGGTCCCAGAGTGGGGTGCCGCTGAACCCAGGCTCCACCCGTGGCGCGTCTGCGGTGGCGTCGGGTGCGAGTTGAAGCCAGCCGTGCCGGACGACGCCTCGAATCTCGCCGACGACCCACGTGCCGATGCCCACCGTGTCCCGCGCGGAGCTGCCGTAGGCCACGAATCCGTGGCCACTGACTTCGGCCGAGCGCGCCAACGGTGTGGGATGGACGCCCTCGGGCAGGGCGCCATACAGTCGCAGTCCCGCCACATCGCCTGATTCGTCTTCGGCGATCGGCTGCCAGATCTCGACCCGAGCGGTGAGAATACGGTCCTTGGTAAGGAGCGGGAACTCCAGCAGAACCGGGGCGTCAGGCACCGAGGCCGACGCCTCGGGAAACCGTTCCGGCAGTCCCAATGCTCGCGCTACGACATGGGCGCACGTCACCACCTCGCGGGGACCGACCAGTAGGCCGAGTCCCATGCCGTTCCTGTCCGCGTCGAGGATACGGACGATCGACGCACGCAGCGGATACGCGGAAACGCCATCGAGCATGGGCAGGCGATCTTGCTCTGATGGGGGTCGGCTCACTCGTCGTCAGCCGATCCCCCCGGCGTGACTCCGCTCCGTTGCCATTCGAAAAGGACCTTCAACTGTCCCTCGACCCCGGTCTCGGCCAGCACCAGTTTGCCCTTGGCAGTCACCTTGACACCCATCTCGATGGCCACCCGCTCGGGCGGGTGGGCCTGGTTCCACGCCTGCCGGACCACCCCGGCGGCCATCGTGCGGAACCGGGCGAAGGACTCCTCGAACGACTCGGTCACGCGACCCACGACGTCGCCCGCTCGACCTGCTGAAACAACTCCCTCCACCTGCTCGGTCACTTCAGCGAGCACGACCGAGCCGTCGGGCAGGGGTACTTCAACATAGAACGCCACTTGATCAGATCCCTCCGATGACCACCGAGTGTCCGAAGCTAGCATTGTCGACGGACGCAAGAATCCGAGCGGCCGCAGCGAACTTCCGGGTCGCAGGCCGCCCCGCGGCTGAACTTGCCCAGCCCTTTCGAGCTGCGAAGTCGCAGTGCGGATGCCGCCATCCGAAAGGCGGGCAGCTTACAGACCGCACCAGTAATCGTCCGGTCAGTCGCCAGCGTGGAACACCCTTGGATCAACAGGGCATTCGGTCTGCTCACTGATACCGCTGAACGGTTCATCCGAAGACGCGTTGTCGCGGCGGTGCGATTCGTGGTGACCCTCTGCACGGGCCCATCGACTCCGTGCCGGGCAAGAGCCAGTGGTGTGCGACCGTCCGCGCGGCCTGCCCCCGGTCCCCGCCAGTGCCGGACGGGTCCAACGGCTCCCGAGCACCCACCGCGCGGACCACCCACCACCGGCGTACACGAAAAAGGCCCCGACCTGGTGTGAACCACCAGGCCGGAGCCTCTATTGCTGGTGCGCCGCCAGGGACTCGAACCCCGAACCCGCGGATTAAGAGATTGGTCTTGGCTAAGTCGTTACGTCCGGTCGGGTCACTTGAGTCCATCTGGTCGCGGTTGTGGCCCTGTCTGCTCGAGACAGCGTCCCATTCGGTCCACCCGTTGCGAGCCCGTCCACGCCGCCCGAGCACCCGAGGAGCACCCACTGCTGCGCCAAGTCCGTCGGCGGGATGGCAGCGCCCGAACATGACGAGGCTGAGGGAGCCCGGCTGACGGGCGCATTAATTCGGCTAGGTTCTGTCTCGCGGATCTTGGTCGTCGGGGATGGCGCGTAGCCAGTCGAGGGTTTCGACCAGGTCGAGGGTGGCCTGGAAGTTGGCGGCCAACTTGTCGTATCGGGTGGCGAGTCCTCGCCAGTGTTTGCGCCGGTTGAAGCCCCGTTCGACCTGGTTATGGCGTCGGTAGGCGACCGGGTCGAACGTCGGGGGTCGGCCGCCGCGTCGTCCTTGCCGCTTCCGGTTGGCGATCTGGTCGTTGGGCTCGGGGATGACTGTGGTGATGCGCTTGTCCCGCAGTGCGGTCCGGTTCGCTCGGGAGGAGTACGCCTTGTCGCCGGTGAGCGAGTCTGGCCGCTTACGGGGTCGGCCCACGCCGCCGGGGCGGGGCACCCGGATCTGTTCCAGCAGCGGGATCAACTGGCGGGTGTCGGCCGCCTGACCAGGAGTGATCCGGGTGGCCAGGGAACGGCCACGCCCGTCGGCCAGGGTGTGGATCTTCGTGGTGAGACCACCCCGCGATCGGCCGATGGCCTGTGCTGCCCGCGGCTCCTCACGGGTCAGCCCCCTTTACGGGCACCGGCGGCATGCTGGTGGGCACGCACGAGGGTGGCGTCGACCTGGGCGTTCCAGTCGATGCCGTCGTCTAACTCGGCCAGGGCGATGACGTGGGCCTTCAACCGGGCCCACGTCCCGTCGGCCGCCCATCGGCTGAACCGTCCGTGAGCGGTTTTCCATGACCCGTACCGTTCCGGCAGGTCCCGCCACGGCGAGCCGGTGCGTTTCACCCAGCAGATCGCGTTGATGACCTGCCGATGATCCCGCCACCGGCCGCCCCGCACGGGCTGCGCCGGCAACAATGGCGCCAACACAGCCCACTCGTGGTTCGTGAGGTCACCTCGCGCCATACCAGGCTTAACGAGCGAGACTCATGATCCGCAAGACAGAACCTAGCTGGCCCTACGTTGACGACCGCGGACCACCTGCGAATTACGCCAGCCTTGCCGTACCACGTCGACGCGGGACGACGGATGCGGTTGCTTCGGCGGCGGCGTGTGAGAGTTCCGGTAGGACGTCGCCGTAGAACTTGGCGGTGAAGTGGGGGCTTGAGTGGCGGAGTCGGTTGGAGATGACTTTCATTTGGACGCCGGCGGCGAGGCCCATGGTGGCGGCGCCGTGGCGAAGGTCGTGGAGCCGGATGGGTGGTAGTCCGGCTTGGGTGGCGAGGTGATGGAAGTGGTCGGTGACGTCGGCGGGGTGAAGCCGGCCGCCGGTCGGGGTGGTGAAGACCAGGCCGGTCTTGGTCCAGGCGGCACCGGCGGCGAGGCGTTCGCGGTGTTGCCGGGTGCGGTGGACGCGCAGCACCGCGACGGTCTCGGTGTCGAGGGCGACCGCGGCTTCGCTGTCGGTGGTTTTGGGGGTGTCGATGGCGGTGGCCCAGCCGTGTTGGACGAGTTGCCAGCGGACGGTGAGGGTGACGGCGTCGAGGTCGAGGTCGTCCCAGTGCAGGCCGCAGGCTTCGCCTCGGCGCAGGCCAGTGAAGGTGATCAGGTGGTAGAGGGCGTAGAGGCGGTCGTTGGCGTCGTGGGTGTGGTCGAGGAATCTGCCGGTGTGTTCGGGCGTCCAGATCATGACGGGGCTGGGGGTCTTTCCGGTGTCGCGCCAGGTGCGGATGCGTTGCTCGGTCCAGACGGTGGGCTTGGGTGGTCGGGCTGTGGGTAGTTCGATCATGAGGGCGGGGTTGGTGTCGATGTAGCGGTGGCGGCGTATCGCGTCGTTGAGGGCCTTGCGGAGGGTGGCGTGGATGACGTGCAGGGTCCGATTGCCGACGATGCGCTGGTTCTTGACCTGGTCGCGTTTCGCTTGGTTGCGGCTGGCGCGCAGGGTGGCGATGGTGGTGTTGCGTTCGGCGATGGCGTCGTACATGGCGTCGATGTGGCCGGGGCGGAGCCGGTCGATGCGCAGGTGGCCGAGGTGCGGGATGAGGTACAGGCGGATGTGTCCTTCGTAGGAGCGCAGGGTGCCTGTCTTGATGTTCTTGCGTCCGGCGAGCCAGTCGGTCAGGTACGCCTGCATGGTGGGCAGTTCGGTGGGGGTGATGTCGAGGTGCAGCGCCCGGCGGATCTGGTCGGGGGTGGGGATGGGTGCGCCGGTCTTGACGGCGGTTTCGATGAGGTCGCCGGTTTTGACGGAGGCGTGGGGGTCGGTGGGGTCGGGTACGGCGAGCGCGGCGCGGATGCGGTCTAGGACTGCGTCGGCGTCCGATTGGTTGGGGTAGGGGCCGTGGCGTAGCGGTCGGCGGGTGCCGTCGGCGCGGGCGGGGAGTTCGATCTGCCAGTGCCATTGGCCGTGGTTGCGGGACCAGCCGCCGCCGGGCCGGCGAAGCTGGGGACAGGAGCGTCCCAGTCGCCGGCCCGTGACGCTGTCGCGGCAGCCGCAGCGTTTGAAGGTGGACCCCTTCACTCATCGTCTCCTGGATGCTCGGTACGGTGCCGCCAGCGGTGGTGGGTGGAATCCGCTGGTGGCGCGGTCGTCGCATCCACGCTCACCTTCACGTCCGGATCAAGTCGCCGACCGCCAACGGCCGGAGCCGGGTTGTCGACCAAGAGGAGCTGGAGGAGACCGGCGACGGGGACGATGATGCGGCGGCCGGCGCGGATCAGCGGTGTGGGGAAGGCGTCGGTGGCGGCGAGCCGGTATGCCTGGGATCGGCTGATCCTGAGGACGGACGCGGCGGTGGCGAGGGTGGTGGTCACGCCGAGGGCGCGGACACGATTGACGGTCCACACCTCGTGGGCGGCCGGCGCGACTGCGGCGAGAGTGATGTCTGTCGTGGTGTCGGAGGTCTGCTCAGCTGGATTCACGTCGGTGCTCATGGTTCGGGGTTCTCCTGCCCGTTCGGTCTGAGATTCATGGGTTCGAGAGGCGCAGAGCTCGTGGGTCGGGGCTGTCCAGCGCTGTCCGGCGCGGTGGCGTCCGCCGCTCGCTGCCGGCTTGACGGTGGTCGTGGCGTCGGGCTCACCGGTGGAGTCGGAGCATCTTGTGGTTCGGGCGCCGGGGCCGCCTCAGCTTTGAGGATCTTGAGGAGTTCGGATACCCGGGTGTTGGACACGGTGTAGCCCGTTGCTCGGAGGGCTTCGGCGAGCGCTGCCCGGGTCAGCGGCTGCCCGTCCGCAGTGAGTCGGTCCCGGACGCGTCGCGCCGCCGGCAGCAGCTCGGTCACGTCGCCGGAGTGCTGCGCGGACCGTCCCCTGCCTGCTTTGCGGTGACGGCGGTCGCGTCCGCGAGGTTGATGGGCGGCATCCGATAGGCCGACCGTCCGCGCGGCAGACCGCTCCCCCGCCGTACCGCCGGACCGCGTCCGCTCGGCCGCTCCGCTGGGAGGCGAAGCCTGCGCGGTCCGGTCCGGCAGATGGTCTGCGATCTGGGGACTGTCGGGTGAGGTCGTGGTGCTGGCGTATCCGAGGGCGACCTTGACCATGACGAGGAAACCGAGCGCGGGCACGGCCGCGGCGATCCAGCCGATCGGAGACGGTTCGGCCTCGACGACCTGCGCGGCGAGAGACAGTGTGACCGCGCAGGCCAGCACGGTCGCGGGGAACACGGTCGAGGTGTGGGCGCGTTTGCGGCGGCGTAGCTCCAGGCCGGAGGCGATGGACATCAGCTCTAGCACGATCGCGTCGGCCCAGGCCAGCCAGCCGGGTTGTCCGTGGGCGGCGGCGACGTTGTGGACGTGGGTGAAGCTGGCCGCACCAGCCGCCCCACCGATGGCCAGCATGATCACGATCTGAACGCCGCCCTCGACCCGACTCGAGCGCGGACCAGGGGTCGGGTCAGACGCTGGTGGTGTCGTGGCGGACCACCTCCCCGGACCGGACCGCTGCGAAGCCTGGTCCGCCAGCCGCGCCGGACCCGGTAGTGAGGCCGGTCCGGGCATCCCCGTCCCGGACCGCGACGAAGGCGGGCCAGCCGCCAGTCGTGGACCGGCCGCAGGAGGCGCGGGACCATACCTCCGTCCCGCCGCAGACGGAACGGTCCGCCGCTCTCACCGCTCGGTCAGCCGCAGCCGACCGGACACTGACAGAACAGTGAGAGTGGCCAGATATTGCTGTCCTGCGCGCAGGCAAGGTATCGTCTGCGGCCGCTTGGCCGCTGCCGGCCCTCACGCCGCCTCGCCCGGGTGGTCCTGGTCACCGACGACATAAGCGGCCAGGTCGGCCAGACGCCACCGCTGCCCTCCCCCGCCGGGCAGGAGCCAGACCGCCTCAGCGGGACACAGCCCCGCCGACACGGCCTGATCGCGGACACCGGTGGCGACGGGAATCCGCTGCGGCGTGTCGGCGAGCAGGCGGCGCAGGTTCCGCTCGCGGGCAGCGGAGTGCAGCCAGAACAGCACCGGCCACGCCCGCCCGATCGTGGCGAACAGCTCCCGGTAGCCGGCCAGCTTGCCGACCAGGACCGACAGCTGCTCGCCGCCGGTGTCGTACTCGACGAAGAACGGCACGGTGACGCCGTTCTCCGCCCACAGGCCGTAGCCGTCCGGGCGGACCCGCGGCTGGTAGCCACGCACCAGACCCGGATCGTCCGGCCGGGTGAACGTGCCGGCCCGCTGGCACACCGCCTCCGGCCACCACTCGCTGAGTTCGGCGTCGGGATGGGTGCGGGCATAGCCGGCGAGCTGGGTGAAGAAGCCGTTCACGCCGAGCCGGTGAGCGAGCGTACGGCTGGATGTCCACCGCCGCCGCTGGATACGGGCGTGGTCACGCCGAGGTGGGCGCTCGTCGCGGCCGGCGGCGACAACCTCGGCGCCGAGCTGGTCGATGAGGTAGTGGTACGGGTACGAGCCGCCGTCGGCGCGCTGCGGCCGGAACCGGGCCACCAGCCGCAACCCGTACAGCGTGCGCAGCCGGCGCTGGCAGAAGTCCAGCGACGGGAACAGCGCCTGGGCGATCTGGAACGAGGTCAGCACACCGTGGTCGTACAACCAGCCCAGCAGCACCCGATCGCGGCCGGTCAGCTGGGACTGGACCCGCAGAACCGGATCATCCACCAGCCACCACCTCCCTGCGAGCGGATGCCGCTGCCCAGGGGGAGAGACCCGAGACCAGGCAGGGTCTGTCGCAGGACAAGCCGACGACGCTGGCAGAGGCGCTGACCTGCGGTGTGAGAGGGAACAGGGGGTCGGTTCGGGGGTCCGGCTGAAGACTGACGTCAACGCTGACGCCAAGCCCGACCCCCGCACGGGGATCAAGCCGGAAGTCGTCACTGCCAATGCCTGCGGCAGTAGGTGAAGGTGTCGGCGAAAGCACGAGAACTCCTTGGTTGAGGGTGTGGAATGTGGTGCTGATGGCGTGGTCGGGTCACCGGCGCCGTCGGAGCGGAATGGATCCGGTGAGACGCATCCCGGCGCCGCCCCTGCCGTGGTCGCCGTCGGTGGCGCACGCCTGCCGGCACGGAGCAGCAGCGGAACGAATGGCCTTGGGAAAGCGCGGAGGTAGCCGGTGGCGGGGTGGGGGCTAGCCTCTTGGGTCATGTCCGACCCTGCGCCGCGTCCGTTGCTGTTCCTTGACGTGGACGGCACCCTCATCCCGCTCGACACACCCACGGCGCTCAGCCGGGCATGCCGCATGGCCACACCCAGGCACCCGCCCTACCGGCCGACGCCCATCCCTTGATGCACAAGGTCAATCCGAAACACGGCCCCGGCTGAAGGCCCTGCCACGTGATCTGGTGTGGGCGACGACCTGGATGAGCGATGCAAACGACGTACTCGCACCGCTGCTCGGGCTACCGACCCTGCCCGTCGTGGACTGGCCCGGCTCCGACGAGGTTGGCGTCCTGCACTGGAAGACCCATGGGCCGGTCGAATGGGCGCAGAGACGCCCCTTCGTCTGGATCGACGACGAGATCTCCCACGCCGATCAGCAGTGGGTATCGACTCATCACCACGCCCCGGCCCTGCTACATCGAGTCGACCCCCGTCGCGGGCTGACCGAGCACGACTTCACAGCCATCGAGAGCTGGCTCATGCAGGCGCGGTAGAGCGAGCTCCAAGCCGTCGCGGTCGCCGCGCTTGACGGCTGTCTGCCACTCGGGAACGCCGTCGGTAAGGTCCAGCACCATGCCGGTGGCGTTGGCGGCGGGCCCGGGAATCGTGACGTAGTGCGGTCAGGGTCCGACCTCGATGAGGCGACGCCTGCCGTTCTCGCCCGGTACCTGCCATACCTGCTCGTTCGGCCAGTGGCGATACAACAACTGCTGCGTGGTCGTGGCGACAGCGTTCCGCAGTGGCTCGCGGAGCAGGTCGGCCCGCAGCCGTTCCTCCCGCTCGGCGTCCTGAGCGATCACCAGAACCGCCCCGACCGGCACCAGCCGGTTCGCACGCCGGTAGCCAGCCAACAATCCACCCAGCCCTGACGCCGGCCGCTCGTGCTCGGCGACAACGTCGCCGAGCGGGCCACGATCGACGTGTACCAGGAACCGCAGGCACCGCCCGTCCTGCAGCCATACGCCGTAGCCGTCGGCCCGCAGCTGCGCCAGGTCGTGCTGCCGCAACCACGACGAGGTTTCCATCGTCGCCAGCCACTGGAACAGCTCGCACCGCCCCGGGTTACGCCGCGACACCTCGACCAACGGCAGGAACAGCAGAGCATCCGCCCGACCGGAGGACCGCTGACCCAACCGCAGCGGAACCGGCCGCCCTGACGCCGTCAGGGCGCGGCGGAGCACCTCTGTCCCTTCGGCCGTGACTCCATACCACCAGGTGTGGGTGCGGTCCTCCGGCGAGCGCTCGCGGTTCACCAGTCCCGCCTCGTGCAGCCACACCAGGTCCCGGTGGGCCGTCAGCCGCGACACCGCGCAGACAAGCGCCACGTCCAGCGTTGACGCGGAACCGTGCTGCGCGAGGTACGACAGGATCCGCCACCGCCGCGGGGACAACCGCCGCGTGGCACCCTGGTCTCCCATCCTCCGATGATCCCTCCGCGTACCGGCGGTCCAACATCCTGTTTCCCACAGCCGCAACAGAGAGTGGTCGATGTTCCGGCCGGGAGATCCGTAGCCGGGACCGCCGTGATGGGAGACAGCGCTCGCCGTGGGCCGTTGGGCGAGGCGTCAACGGACCGTGCGAGCACCCACATACCCAAACCGTGGTTTCGGGGCTGATTTTGGAGATCACTGTTCAGTGAATCAGCCGAAGAGCCGAGGACAGAAAACGCGGCTACGGTCAAATCAGACCACCAATAGTTGATCTCTACAGTCGGTGCCGTACTGCGGCGCTGACCTCCAGAGGGCGCGCGACAAACCCGTCCCGACTAGGCGATGATACGCCACACATCGACACGATCGTTACTTGAAGTAACAACGTGCGCGGCCTGTCCGGCCACAGCTCTGGCACCCAAAATGGCGGCGGGGCCGCTCCCGGAAGGAGCGGACCCGGAGTTTGCCGTTCAACCCGTCCGATCAGTCCAGGCGACATCGAGGATCACCTGGTACGCGCTGATCCGCACGGGCGACAGCGTCAGTCGCTCGTGGGCGAGCAGCTCACCCGTCTTCGGGTCGAAGATCAGCAGAGACTGCGCGTCGTGTTCGCGGTCGTCGAAGGTGACGGCGACCCCGTCCCGACCGGCGCGATCCGTCACCCGTCCCCGCCAGCGGAAGCCGGACACATCGGCGAGGACCCGCAGGATCTCCGCTCGGACCGCACGCGGTATGACGAACTTCGCATAGAGAGTGCTGACCTCCTTGCTCGCCGCGCCCGGCCCGTACTCGACCTTGAGCAGTTCGCGCAGCCGCGACGGGTCGGCCGACGGTAGCGTGAGCTCCATGGGCGGCAACGGAATCATGGCCGGAGCCGCCGCGGCGCCAACTGCGGGACGCGAGTCCAGATTGCGTTGCCAGTAGTCGCGGGACTCCTGGTCGGGGTACTGCGGCTCCAACTGCGTGTCGATCTGGCTGCGGGTCCCGTCGGCGGCCTGCCAGACCTTGGTCTCGCTGGCGAAGGCGACCTGGTGACGGCCGTCGGCGGAGGTCATCAGCGGATCGCCCCAAACCTTCGTGTGGTGGTACATGTAGCGCCCGCCGAGGTGGTCGTACTCCGCGTCCTTGATCTTGCCCGTCAGCGCGCGCAGCTGCGGGCCGACCTCCGCGTTTGGCGAGCTGCATCTGCGTCAGCCCCTGCTCGGCGCGCCACGCGGCCAACCGCCGACCGAGGTCCCTGCGAGCCTCGGCCACCTGCTGCTGACTGATCTAGCCCCGGAAAGCGCAGACTCGACGGATACCGGCCGTCCGTGGCCGGCTGCGTGATCCGCACATTCGTCATCAGCGCCGCCGATCCGGAAGCTGGTACGCCGGGCAAACACCGGACACGGGCGGCGTCCCATCGGGCACAGCCGCGAGGGGGTTCCGCATGGCATCCGACGGAGTGACGAGCACTTCGACGGGTCCCGCGAAGACCGTGACAGCGCCGGTCGTGTCGTCATGGCGGACCATCGCGGTGACAGTCTCGGCGTGGAGGTTCACGGTCACACGCACCGCCGCCGCTCGGGCCGTGATGACCGGACCGGCCGCCGTCGCTACCGCTACCGGGCGGCCCGGGTCGGGGCCGGGAGCAGGTGATGTCCAGCTACCTTCTGGTCCCGGTTTCTCCGGGCTTACTTCAGGGTCTTGGGCGTGTCCCTGAATGATGAAGAACCCCAGGTCGGCGTTGGTCGTCTTGCCCAGGACCTCCCGCAACGCCGTGCGGTATGGCTCAAACGGCCACCGATGCTCCCCACGTTCGAGCCTGCCGATGTAGCGGGCGTCCACGGCGCTGCGGCATCCCGTGTGAGCGTGCGCGTAGGCGTTGACCGCGTCGGCCAGCTCCTGCCGGGACATCGGCCGCCCCGACCCCGACGGAGAGCACAGCGCCAGCCGCGCTGCGCGAAGCAAGTGGTTAGGCCCCGGTTGATAGGCCACGAAGTTCTCTCCCGGTTCAATTCGTCTGCCGCCTAGATGGCATCCCGCAGGAGGTGGTCCGCAGTGACGCGGACGAGGGCCTCTCGGGTGGTGCGGCAGTAGCGGGTCTCGCGGGTGGTGAAGGTGCGGTGCTCGAAGTAGCGGTTGCCGGCAGAGTCGGGCAGCCGACGGACCGGCGCCGCCGGTCTTCCTTCGATAAGGGGCTATGCGCCAAGGGCGAGCCCGTAGGGTCGATCGCGTGGCCGAGACGCAGACCGAACCTGACATCTCCTACATCGCCAGCGTGACGCGGGTCCGTGCGGCGGCCGGCATGATCCTCCGCGACCAAGCCGGTCGGGTGCTGGTGGTCCACCCGACGTACAAAGACGTGTGGGAAGTTCCCGGCGGAACGGTGGAGCCGGACGAGTCTCCGGCGGACGCCTGCACGCGCGAGATCCGGGAAGAGTTGGGCCTGTCGGTGCCCGCAGGAGCGCTGCTGTGCGTCGACTGGGTGCCGGCGAGGCCGCCATGGGACGGCGGGCTCATGTTCGTGTTCGACGGCGGGGTGGTGACAGCGGACCAGATTGCAACGATGCGGCTGTGTCCGGATGAGCTCGACCGGTTCGAGTTTGTCGAGCCGGAGCGCTTGGGCGAGGTGTTGATCCCTCGGTTGGCTCGGCGGGTTGTCGCGGCGCTCGCCGCGATCGGGCGTGGTGGTGTCTACCTTGAGGATGGAGTCGCGACCTCAAATAGATAGTCGGGCTGAGGGTGTGGACGACGCGGTGTGCGTAGCAGGTCAGGCGTGGCAGAGCTATCGGTTGCCGCCGAGGTCAGGATGGCCTCGGCGGCGTCGATGGTCGCGGTGGCCTGCTACGCACGACCTCTCGGCCGAGGACGACATCGCGGAGGACTTCGTGCTCGCTCAGCAAGCCCTGTCGTCAGAACTCCTCGCGGGTCATGTCGGCGCCGAGGGCGGTGAAACGGCTGGTCAGGTCCGCGTGGCCTCGGTCGATCATGGTGCCGTTGCCGATGACGGTTTCGCCGTCGGCGACAAGTCCGGCCAGTACGAGCCCGATGCCGGTCCGCAGGTCTCGGGCGATGACCTCGGCGCCGCGCAGTGGCTTGCCACCGTGTACCACGGCCTTCTCGCCGTCGACGGTGAGGTCCGCGCCGAGCTTGGTCAGCTCACCAGCGAGGGCGTAGCGGGCGTCGTGGATGCGCTCACGGAAGTAGCTTGTTCCGGGCGCTTGGGTGGCGAGGGCCATCAGCGGGGGCTGCAGGTCGGTGGCGAACCCGGGGTGGGTGTCGGTGATGACGTTGATGGGGTGCAGTTGACCGGGCCGGGTGACGTTGGTGACTGCCCCGGCGGTGCCGAGTTCGATGCCCATCTGGTGGAGCTTGTGCGCGGCGACTCCGAAGTGATTCAGCACGGTGCCACCGACGAGGTTGATCGCGCCACCGGTGATGGCAGCCGCGATGGCCAGCACGCCGGCGTCCATGCGGTCCGGCATGATCGTGTATTCGACCGCGTTGAGTTCGCTGACCCCGTTGACGACGATGCGGCCGGTTCCCGCGCCGCTGATCTGGGCGCCCATGGCCGTGAGCATCGCGACTACGTCGAGGACTTCGGGTTCCAGCGCGGCGTTCTCGATGACAGTCCGGCCGGGCGTCAGGGCCGCGGCCATGATGAGGTTCTCGGTGCCGGTGTGCGAGGGCGTGTCGAGGTAGAGGTCGGCGCTGCGCAGGTTGCCGGCCTTGATGCTGATCGTGGTGCCGTGTTCCTCGATGTGCCCACCGAGGCGGGCGAGTCCTCGGTAGTGGAAGTCAAGCCCTCGGGTGCCGAGGGCGCAGCCGCCGGCACCCTCGAAAATTACCTCGCCTCGGCGGTGCAGCACCGGGGCGAGGAACAACACGCTGCCCCGGAACAGACGGGTGAGATCGGCTGGCAGCCGTGAGCTGGTGATCTCGGTGGCGTCGATGACGAGCAGTCGATCGCTCGGGTGGTACTCGACGTGAGCGCCGAGAAGTCGGGCGAGGTCGACGGCGAGCTGGACATCGGTGATCGCGGGGACGTTGCGCAGCACCGTCTGACCACGTCGGGCGAGCAACGCGGCACCGATCATGGGAAGGGCCGCGTTCTTGGCCCCCTGAACGACGACGGTGCCGTTGAGCGGCCCGGCGGGGCGGACACGATAGCGAACTTCGGTCATGTGACGTTCCTTGAGCAGAGGTTTGAGGTGGTTGAGCAAGCGCGTGCGGGACAGTCGCGGGTGGTCGGCCGTTACGTAGCCAGGGACAAGCCGGTCGGTCCTTGGCGGTAGAACCGTCCACAGGTGGGGCAGGTGAGGTTGTCGTCGAGACCGTGCCCGCACCTGCAGGCCCAGCCGAGTTGCCGGGCTGGGTTGCCCATCACGAGTCCGTGGTCCGGCACGTCGTGCCCTACGACGGTGCCGATGCCGACCATGGCGTACTGGCCGATGGTGACGCCTGGGGCGATGACCGCGTTGGCGCCGATGGTGGCGCCGTAGCGAATCGTCACCGGTTCCCGCCGCCAGTCGTTGCGGCCTTTCAGGTGGCCGGCGGGGTTGGTGGCTCGGGGTGCCGGGTCCTCCAGCAGGTAGACGCCGGGGGCGAGCATCACACCGTCTTCGAGGGTGGCTCCGAACACTCCGCACCCGTCCTGGATCTTGACCCGGTTGCCGACGACCGCTGCCGAGGCCACGTGAACGCCTTTGCCGAGTACGCAGTCCTCGCCGATCTGGACGTCCGCGTCGACCTGGGTGTGATGCCAAATCCGGGTGCGTGCGCCGATGCGTGCCGCTGGGGCGACCTCCGCCGAGTCGGCAACAAACGGCGCGTCCAACGTGCGCCTCGTCAGGGGTGTTGGTTCTTCGATCATGCCGGACGCTCCGCAAGTCTCAGCAGCCGCTCCAGGTCGTCCAAGGTCCGGACACTGATCAGCTCTTCGTCAGGTAATGGACGACCGGTTCGTTCCTCCAGCAGTACCGCGAGCGTGAGCCGGCTGAGCGAGTCCAGACCGAGATCGGACAGCCGCGTGGAGGCGATGATGCTGTCGGCGGCCCGGCCGCTGATCTCGGCGAGGACCTGTCGGGCCACGGTCTGCTGACCCAGAGCGTGCGTGCTCATCGGATCCGGCCGGCGGCGTCGAGCAGCAGCGGCAAACATTCGGCCATCGGCGCACGCTGCCAGAGCCGACGGACGGCGGCTGCCCTGGTCGAGGTGCCGGCGGCGATCTCGTGTAACGCCGCCTCGAGGAACCGCTCCAGCCGCTCCTGCGTTCCTGGCGGGAGGCTGCCGCCTGGTTGGCACAGCATGTCCACCAGGCCGCGGCTCGCGCCACCGATGAGGTCGTCGAGTGCCGGTAGGCGCATCGAACGTCGAGGGCTGTAGGGATGGGTGGCGGTCGAGTTGGGAGCGGTGATCCCATCGGCGACGATGGCTGCGGCGTGCGGAGCCAGCAGTACACCGCACCGGTAGGTGCCGGTCGCAAGGTGGATCATCGGGTGTCCGGTGCGGCCGAATAGCGGCAGGTGATCGAGGGTGACCGGCCGGTGCCCGACCCGGACCTCGATCAACCCGGCATCGCGCAGGTGAGTGTTGAGCTCGGCGCTCGCGTCGTGGATCAAGGTGGCGATCTCGTCCAGGGCGGCGGGTCGGCTGTAGTCGGGTTCGGTGGAGAGCCGGTTCGTCGCGCCCAGATATACGGTGCCGTCGCCGCGCGGGACCATGTGGCTGCCGCAGGCGAAGCCTCGGTTCGGGGTTCGCACGGCAGCGGGCAACGAGAACGGGACGCGGGCAAGCAGCGACACGCCTCGCCCGGACCGTAGCGGAGGCGCGTCGACCTGCTCGGCGAGCGCTGGGGCGAGCAGACCCGTCGTCCCGGCCCCGGCGGCGAGCACCAGGTGAGCGGCCAGGACAGTGCTGCCGTCAGCCGCGTCGACGGCCATATGCTCGCCGCGCTCGTTGGCGGTGGTCACGGTGGTGTTGAGCCACCGACAGCGAGGATTGACGCTCAGCACCGTGGCCAATGCCTCGACCAGAGCCGCCGGGTCGACGCTGGCCTCGTCCGGCAGCCACAGCGCTTCGTGCGCACGCACCTGCGGTGCGAGCCCCGGCACGGCCGCCGGCGACGCGAACTCGGCGCGGCGCCCGTGGGCCTCGGCGGCGCCTGCGATGGCTCGGAGGTTCGCGGCGTCGTCCGGCCCGTATCCGTTGCCGACCACCCACACGCCCGGGACGAGTCGTAGCGCCTGCTTGCTGGCCGTGCCGACGCGGTCCAGCCAGTCTTCGTATCCGTTCCGGGCGGCCAACCGTTCGCCGACTTCGAGGCTGACCCGTTGGGGGTCATGGCTCGCCTCGACCTCGCTGAACACGGTGAGCATCGCGCCGGCAGCCCGCGATGCCTGCCCCGCGTGGTCGCCGCTCCGGGGGCCGACCACGGTGACGTCCAGGTCCCGGCTGAGCAATTCGAACGCGGTGGCGAGCCCGAGCAGGCCGGAGCCGGCCACCACGACGTCGGTCACGAACTGGTTCATGTCACTCACCTGATCCGTCCAGGGAATCGATGCGGGTGGCGGCGAGGGTGTGCACCTCGAACCGGATGCCACGGAACGCTGCCCGTTCGGCAGTCCGGAGCGGGTACAGCCGCGACAGCAGCACGTCGCGGTGCGTCGCGTAGCGGCGCAAGGGGATGTCCAGCTCGCAGACCTGCACGGTGCGGCACTCGTATCCGTTGCGTTGCAGCGTCTGGCGGGTGCGGGGGATGTCGGTCAGGGATGAGTGCGTCAGCAGCAGCGTCCCGCCCGGGGCGAGCAGCTCGTCGAGGCGGGCGAGCAGGACGTCGTACAACGCCCGCCCGTCACTGCCGCCGACCAGGGCCGTCTCGATGCCGTCGTCAGCGGCGTAGGCCGGATCGTGCGGGAAGTGCGGGGGATTGCAGACCACTAGGTCCCACGGTTCGGGGACTGCCAGCTCGGCGACGTCCCCGACAATCGTGGTCACCTGGGCAGGCGAGATGCCGTTGCGGGCCGCGTTGTCGCGGGTCACCTCCGCGCATGCCGGATTGATGTCCAGTGCGGTCACGTGTGCCGCACCGGCCAAGGCCAGCGTCACCGTGTACAGGCCGGAGCCGCACCCGATGTCCAAGGCACGGGTGCCCGCCACGGGTAGGCCAGGATCGGCGTTCAGCGCGCTCAACAGCGTGAGCCCCACGTCGGTCGGAAAGAGGACCGGGCCGTCGTCCGGCGTCTCGATCTCGACCCGCCGACCTCGCACCTCAACCTCGGCCGAGACCATGCCACTGCGTGCCGGCCTCACCTGGCAGAGTGCATGTCCCGCGCCTGCCGGGATTCTCACCCGGACCGTCTGCGGCGGCGCATTGATGACGTTAGCGCTGTTCATAAAGGTTCCTCCTCATCAAGGGAAGTCGTGGTGGCGAGCCGGTAGGAGCGGACATGCCGGGCGGGCCAGCCGAGGAAGCGGTCGAAGACATTGGCAGTGCTGCCGGTGTCGCTGGGGTGGAGCCGGTGCAGATCGTCGATCGCGTCATGCAGGCAGCTGGCCAGGTAGAGAAAGAGGCTGACCAGGTTGTGCCTGTACTCCGCCAGCAGGGCGACCTTCGCCGCGCCGCAGGGCCACGGCTGGCCGCACCGGCGGCACAGCCATAGCGGACGCACCGGCAGGTGCAGTTGGGGCGGCTCGTCGTATGCCGTCACCATCGACCGCCGGGCAGAGCCAGCGGGCGCAGCGGGCAGATGTGCCAGACGCACGAGCGGGTCGGCCTCGGCGGGGCAGTCTCGGTCGCTACTCATCGGAAATCGCGTTCTCGTGCCTGCCGCTCGAACACGATCCGCCAGGCGTGCGTCAGCAGCGGCGGGTCGGCTGATCCCGGCCGTGTCGGCGGAGCCACGCGGTCTCGCGGGAGGTCGCCCATTCTTGCGTTACGTGAGATGTACACGGTCACGGCTGGTCCCCGGTGGGATGTGTGCGGTGGGCTTGCCGCCATGGCGGCAAGCCCACCGTCCTCGGCCGGCGGCTGGGAGCAGACCGTCGGTCACCCATCCCCGCAGCCCTGCTGGCGGTACGTGGACGGGGAGTCGCCCGTACGGCCGACGGGATGCCGGGCGCGAGCACTTGCCGGTGCATCGGGTCGCATTCCGACCTGTCGCCGTACGACACGTCCATCTGGATCTCCTGGCGTGACATTGCCGCTGGCCCGTCGGCGCGCCATGAGGGTCAGGATGATCCTTAAGCGTTCCGCCGACGTGTTCCTGACGTCCACGATCGCTGGCGGCACTGGCCGGAGATAGACCCAGCGTGGTAGGCCACGGTGGGCCTCACCATGGCCGGCCTGGGCAGTGCAAAGAGGACAGGCAGCGCCCGCTCCTATGAGACTCGGCTCAGAGGATCTGCCAGCGGCGGAGTTCCGCCCCGTCGTCGACGAGGCCCGCGATCCGGCGGTGCACCTCGTCGGCGGCCTCGGTTCCGGGCCGGGACTTGCGAGCGTTGGTGGCGATCATCTGCAGCTCACGAAGCTGACACAGTTCCTCGAACCCCGACCAGGATGTGGCATCCCAGCCGTAGGCGGCGGTGAAGCCGGCGAAGGCATCGGGGCCGGGCGGGTCGAACCGGCGGCAGTGAACAGCGACCGTGGCGATGTCCCATTCCCGGGGTCCGAGGGCGGCGCCGTCCCAGTCGGCCAGTACGGGGGTGCCGTTGAAGCGCCGGAGCGCGTTGCGGATCTGCGGATCTGACTGGATCATGCTCGTACCAAGGGGAAACCGCATCGCTTCCCAGCTGGCGGCCAGCGTTTCGAGCCGCCCCATCAGCAGATCCTGTTCCTTGCCGTTCAGGATCTCCGAACGGCTGACGGACCGCTCGATGCCGTGGATCGGTCGCAGTACCGGCAGCGGCACCGGCGGAGCGGGCAAGGCGTGCAGGTCCTTGAGAAGGCTTCCGAGCTCGGTGACGGTGATGGGGTCGTCGTGTGCCGGGTCCAGACGCTGCCAGACCGTAACGGCGTGTCCGCCCACCCGCATCGGCTGGGACAGTCCGGGGTACAGGCCCACCGTGGGGAACCCCCGGGCCACCAGCCAGTCGACCACGGCCACCATCTCGCGCACCCGTTCCAGGTCGTGGTCGCCGGGGGCGATCTTGACGACCACGTCGCAGACCGCGTAGACGGCGTTGGTGTGGTGCCGCAGCAGAATCGCGTTCGATTCGGGGTAGCCAAGGAGACGACATACCTCGGCGAGCACCGGCAGGGTACGCGCCTCGACGAACATGGGGCTCCTAGGGACCGAGTGCGGCTGTGGTCCCAAGACTACGGGCGCGCTCGCGGCACGCCCGCACGTAGTCGGTCAAGGCGGCGACCTCACCGCGCCAGTTCCCCTCAGGGATCGCCGAGGCCACGTCGGTGGCCCTGGTCAGAATGATTTCCGTCCGCTGTGTCTCGGGCAGGTCCGCGACGGCATCGCGGGCGGTCGCCGCCGCTTCGGTCGCCCGCCGGTCCCGCGCAAGGCACATCGACCGGTCCAGGGCGATGAGTGCCACGTCGATCGGTACGGCCGGAGCCCCGCCGTAGAGCCGCAACGCCTCGTCCTGGACCTGGTACGCCTCACCCGTGTCACCGAGCCAGGTGTACGTCCCGGAGAGGTAGAGCAGCAGACGCTTCGCTGGGAACCTGAACGCCACGTCGGTGTCCTCGTCACCGGCCTGGTCGAACATCCGACGTGCCTGGTCGATGGCCGACCGCGCCTGCTCGGTGGCCCCGACCCGGGCCAGAGCCCGTGCCCGGCCCGCCGCCGCCAGAGCACTCGATGGCGAGGCGGTCGGAGTTACCGCCAGTGCTGCCTCAGCGATAGCAACGGTCTGGTGTGGATCTCCGAAGTAGTACGGCAGCATCGCCGCCTGAGCCCGCACCAGTACCCTCAACCGGGCCTGCCCGCTGTCGTCCGCTGCATGGATAGCCGTGCGATACCACCGCCGGGCCTCAGCCACATCACCCAGCCGCATCAACGCATCGGCGCACATCGTCGCCAACAGCGCCGCCACCCCCGACAACCGGGCCTGAACCGCCGCCGGCTGCCGCCGACGCGACAGGACCTGCACCTCCCGGCAGTCAGCGGCCAACAGCGACAACATCACCTGGGGCGAAGCAGACGGGTACACCCGCATGTGCTCACCCGCAGCTTCCTCGATCAGATCTAGATGCCGCAGAGCGACACTCGCGGACGCCAGGGCCTCGTCCAGTTCCAACCGGAGCCGAGCAAGACCACTCACTTCCACGCTGGTTCCCTCAACGGCCAGCGGCCGCTCCGCCCCAATGCCCACCCCGGACGCACGGCTGGCATCCTGCACCGCGCCCGCGTCCTCGGTGCGGCCGAGCCCCATGGTCGGACGCGGAATACTCAGTCCGACCGCGATCCGTTCCAGTACCTCGTACGCCGTTACCTGCCGAACGCCCTTGGCGATTTCTGCGGCACGGTTTGGTGAGACGCCGACAAGAGCCGCGATCTTGCCATAGGAGACACCGCGAGCATGGAGGAACCGGAAGGCAGCGGTCACGTCCCGCCGCTGCAGGAACTCGCCGATCGGCCGACCGTTCCAGACTCCAGAACTCCACCACTCGGGATCCACCTGCACGCCCACGACCACCCCGTCCGGACGACCCAACCCATCGATCAGCAGCTCAGCGCATCAGCCTTGTGACGGCAAGTCAACATGCAGGCCGGTGCCGACGAACATCCACCACAGGATCGAGGCAAGCCGCACCGCCCGGAACCCCCACGGTGGGCCCTCAGGATGGCCAGCCCACCGTGAGAGGGCACCGCGATCACTTCCTGCGGCACCGCGGATTCTCGTTCGGCGTACGTCCCGATCCGCTGCGTGTCACCCACCAGCATGTCCACCACCCGCCGAGGGTCACCAATACCGTGCACGTACTCGTCGAGCCCCAACGGGTTCGACGCACACCATCTCGACGTCGGGGCAGATTACCTTGCAGGTGGCGAAAGCCCGACGCTGCTGATACGGCCCGGCGGCCAGCCCGGCAGATTCGACCACGAGGCGCTGGACCACCGGGCCTACCTCGATGCCCTGACGACGTTGTGCAGCCCACCCTCAGATGACGTCACGTGCGGCGAGATCCGATAAGCGCAAGCTCGGTGATCTTGGTTGCCATGGGGAAGCCCTCGTACAGAGGACCCTGCCCATGGTCCTCGATGAGCTGGGACAGCTCCGTGACCAGCTCGGCCTGAAGCACAGCGGGAGTGGCTTCCCAGGTGCACTTGATCAAAGTGAAGTACGCCTCATAAGTGCGGGAACCTCCGACCGCCGCGTTGTCGAAGACGGGGAAGATCCGGGGAAGCAGGAAGTGGCAGAACTTCGACGGAAACACCGCAGACTCCGACTTCGTCGGCTTGATCCGGGCGACCACGTCGGGAAACGCCTGCACCTGACGCCAGGTCACGCCAGTGATGTCCAGATCTCTCACTGGAGCGCACGCCTGGTGCCAGGTTCGGGCCAGGTCCTCCCGATGCACGGTGAACCAGCGGGTCACGTCGGCTTGGGAAAACGGCCGCAAAGCCTTCCACCTGGTCAACCGGGGCAGCAGCCCCGCCCACCAGTCGTCCTGGAAATCTCCATCAGGGTTCTGGGCGGCCAGCACCCTGTAGTCACTGTTGTGGAAGTCATTCGGCCAATCCGTCTCCGTCTGCCACCACCGGACACCCGAAGCGAAACGCGCCCTGTCGATCGCCAACACGCGCGCATCCTACGACCGGACCGCAAGCATCGACCTCAGAAAATGACGCCGACCGCCGCCTCCGCTCAACGCCCACCGTCGCCCACAGCCCTCCACGCCGACCTTCCACAGGTGCACCGTGTGACAGCCGCCGTCCTCCGGGCACCGCGCCGCGTCCCAGCAAGCGGCGACCCGCCCAACCGCTCCCGAGCACCCACCGAGCACCGGGCCAGCGACGGGGAAACCAAAAAGGCTCCGACCCAGGGTGTAACCCCAGGTCAGAGCCTTTATTGCTGGTGCGCCGCCAGGGACTCGAACCCCGAACCCGCGGATTAAGAGTCCGCTGCTCTGCCAGTTGAGCTAGCGGCGCTCGTTGGCAACGGGGAGAACACTAGCACGCCCTCCGAGCGCCGTTCCAATCAGATACCCGGCTCCCCCCTTCGGTCGAGCTTAACGGGCAGACAGGGGCAAATTGCCCGGACGGACGACGACAGGGGGCGGACAAGGTGCGTCCATGCGGCACGATGTGCGCCAGGTACGCGAGAACAGAGGTGGGGATGGGCATGTTCGCGCGGGCCGGGGCGATGGTGGGCGTCCTCGGCCTGGTGGCGTCGCTGGCCTTGACGGGCTGCGACACGGAGCAGAAGAAGAACGCGGAGTTCGTCGGCGGCACCGCGCCGACCACGTCCGCCGTACCGGGCGCCACGGGCGCGGAGCCCGGCAGCGCCCCGGCCGCACCGAGTGGCCCGCCGTTGACGGTGAGCCCGGCCGACGGGGGGAAGAACAGGCCGGTCAGCTCCGAGATCAGCGCCGAGGTGCCCGGCGGCGGCAAGGTGTCCGGCGTCACGCTGACGACCGCCAACGGTAGCCAGGTCGAGGGCCGCCTGCGCGCCGACGGCTCGTCCTGGGTGCCGTCGAAGCCGCTGAAGTACGGCACCCGCTACACGGCCACGGTGACCGCCACCGGCCCCGACGGAGTGACCAGCCAGGGTACGAGCACCTTCACGACGATGGCGAAGCCCAAGTCGGTGATCAATTCCGGTCTCTACCTCTTCGACGACAAGACCTACGGCGTGGCGATGCCGGTGGTCGCCGAGTTCCACCCGGGGATCCCGAAGAAGGACCGGGCGGCGGTGCAGAAGCGCATGTTCGTGCAGACCGATCCGCCGCAGCCGGGCGCCTGGCACTGGGTGGAGAACGGCACCCAGGCCTACTACCGCGCGCCGGAGTACTGGAAGCCCGGCACCACCCTGACCGTCCGCATCGCGCTGGCCGGCATTCCGCTGAGCAACGGCCGCTACGGCAACGTCGACCGGGCGGCGACCGCCAAGATCGGTCGGGCCTTCGAGATGAAGGTGGACAACGCCACCAAGCAGATGACGGTGTACGAGGACGGCCAGGTGGTCCGCACCCTGCCGGTGAGCCTCGGCAAGAAGAAGACCCCCTCCTCCAGCGGCACGATGGTCGTCATGGAGAAGAAGGAGTCGACGGTCTTCGACACCCGCGACGATCCGGACCCGGCGAACCGCTACGTCACGGACATCGACTTCGCCCAGCGACTCACCTGGGGCGGCGAGTACATCCACGCGGCACCCTGGTCGGAGCACGTGCAGGGCCGGCAGAACGTCTCGCACGGCTGCGTCAACGTCTCCATGGCGAACGCGCGCTGGTTGTTCGGGAAGACCAAGGTGGGCGACCCGATCACCATCAAGGGCACCGAGCGCAGGCTGGCGCCGGGCAACGGCTGGACCGCGTGGAGCCTGAGCTGGTCCGAGTTCGTCAAGGGCAGCGCCGTGCCCGTGCCCGAGGCCGGCGAGAAGCCGGCCTTCTGAGGAACGGCCCACCGATGATCCGGCGACCGGCCCGCGACCGCGGGCCGGTCGCCGTCCTCGCCCCGGTCCGGCCGGGGCGCCGGCGACGCCCGGCTGCTGGTCGCGGCGGCAGAACTTGCCCACGACCTGGGCGCGCGACGTCCAGGTCGACACGCCGACGACGCACGGGAACCAGCGCCCGGCCAGGTGCGGAAGCGCGCGCCTGACAGGCCGGGCCAGGAGCCGCGCCCACCGGGCAGAGGCGAGCAGGATTCGGCAAGGCCGCGGATTTTATCAACATCCGGACATCCCGTACGGCGTGTTTCGGTTCACCCTGCGGAACGGGTACCTGTTCCGATGCGTCAGTGAGGGACGATGGGCAACCGGGGACCACAACTGTGAGGGAATCATGCGAGCTGTCCACAACCAGCTGATCCGGCGCGACGACGGCCGGCGGGGTGGCCGACGTCGCGGGCTCGCGGCGGGGGTGCTCGCCGTGACGCTCGCGCTGGCTTCCGGCTGCACCAGCGGTGGCGGAGACAAGCCCTCGGGCTGGCAGGACGGTGGCGGCCAGCCCGCCGCGCCGAAGGCGACGGCCACCATCGTCGAGCCCAAGGCCGACGCGAAGGACGTGCCCGCGTCGACCGGCATCACCTTCACCGCGACGGAGGCCGAGCAGACCAGCGTCGAGCTGAAGGACTCCGCCGGTGCGGCCGTCGAGGGCGAACTGGCCGCCGACGGGAAGAGCTGGCTGCCCGCCAGCGCGTTGAAGTACGCCGAGACGTACACCGCGACGGTGACCGCCACCGGCGACGACGGCAAGCCGGCCACGGCGACCAGCACGTTCACCACCATGGCGAAGCCCGGCAAGCAGGTGCGGATCAGCAGCTTCCTGGGCGACGACCAGGTCGTCGGCGTCGGCATGCCGCTGATCGTCAAGTTCAGCCGGGCCATCCCCGAGGACTACCGCGACGACGTGCAGAGCCGGATGACGGTCACCTCCTCGCCGGCGCAGGAGGGGATCTGGCACTGGGTCAGCCCGACCGAGATCCGCTACCGCCCCAAGCAGTTCTGGCAGGCGGACAGCAAGGTCTCCTACCGGGTCCAGGCCGGCGGCCTCCCGCTGGGCGACGGCTGGTACGGCCGGGCGGACCTCAGCGTCGACATCAAGATCGGCCCAGCGGTGGTCATGACGGTGGACAACAAGACCAAGCGGATGACGGTGACGAAGAACGGCTCCGTCATCAAGACCATCCCGGTCAGCCTCGGCAAGAAGAGCACCCCGTCGTCCAGCGGCACCATGGTGGTCATCGAGAAGCTGCGCAAGACGGTCTTCGACACCTTCGAGGAACTGGGCCCCGAGGAGGGCTACCGCACGAAGATCGACTACGCCCAGCGGCTGACCTGGGGCGGCGAGTTCATCCACGCCGCGCCCTGGTCCGAGGGGCAGCAGGGCCGGGTCAACGTCTCGCACGGCTGCGTGAACGTCTCGATGGCCAACGGCGCCTGGCTCTTCGCCAACACCCGCGTGGGCGACCCGATCACCGTCAAGGGCACCGAGCGCAGGCTGCAGAACGGCAACGGCTGGACCGACTGGAACATGAGCTGGGAGCAGTACGTCAAGGGCAGCGCCCTGCCGTACGAGCCGCCGACCGAGGCCACGCCGGAGCCCGGGGCCACCCCGGAGCAGAGCGGCGAGCCCACGGTCACGCCGACCACCTGAGCCCGCAACGCCGAAGGCCCCCTCCGCGAGGAGGGGGCCTTCTGGTAACCGGGTGACTGATGGGAATTGAACCCACGACAACCGGGACCACAACCCGGTGCTCTGCCAACTGAGCTACAGCCACCATGCCGTTCACACCCGATGGATCCGCGCCCGGTCGATCGCCCCGGGCGGGGTGCGGACCAATAATAGCCCCACCCCCGCCCGCCACGTCCAGCGGGTTCCGCCGGGCCGACTCAGAGCCCGGCTGCGATCGCCTTCGCGGTCTCCACGTCCGGGCCCGGCAGGGGCACGAAGACGGTCCGCCGGTAGTACTCCAGCTCCCGGATGCTCTCCCGGATGTCCGCCAGGGCCCGGTGCGCGAGGCCCTTCTGCGGTTGGCCGAAGTAGACGCGGGGGTACCAGCGCCGGCACAGCTCCTTGATCGACGAGACGTCGATCATCCGGTAGTGCAGGTGCGCGTCGAGGCGCGGCATGTCCCGGGTGATGAAGCCCCGGTCGGTGGCGATCGAGTTGCCGCAGAGCGGGGCGGTGCGCGGGTCCTTCACGTGGCTGGCGACGTACTCCAGCACCATGTCCTCGGCCTCGGCGAGGGTGACGGTCGAACGCCGCACCTCGTCGGTCAGCCCCGACTTGGCGTGCATCGTCGCCACGATCTCCGGCATCGCCTCCAGCGCCGCCTCGTCGGCGTGGATCACCACGTCGACGCCATCCCCGAGCACGTTGAGGTCGGGATCGGTGACGAGCGCGGCGACCTCGATCAGCTTGTCCCTGCCGAGGTCCAACCCGGTCATCTCACAGTCGATCCAGACGAGAAGATCAGCCACCGGGACAGCCTACGCGCAGCCCACCCGGCCGCGCGCCCGCGCACCGGGGCGGGCGGTGACCGCTAGGGTTTCCCCCGTGCCAGCAGAGCCCGCCGCACCGCCCGCCGTCACCGACGACGATCCCGGTGGCCGTACGGTCCGTCGGCTCGTCGCCGTGTTGGCGCTGGCCGCCGTGCTGCCGGCGCTCTACCTGCCCGGTCTGGTGCACGACTTCTTCGACCTGAAGATCTACATGCGGGCGATGGACTGGTGGTCGGCCGGGCACCCGCTCTACGACTACGCGCAGCCCGACCGGGTGCAGGGCGAGCTCTACTTCACCTACCCGCCGTTCAGCGCGCTGCTGCTGCGCCCGTTCGCGCTGCTGCCGCTGGGCGCCACGGTGGTGATCTTCACGGTCCTGACGGGACTGGCGGTGGTGGTCACCACCCGGTGGCTGCTCGCGCCGGTGATCGCCAGGCACGGGCTGCCGCGTGTGTTCAGCCTCACTGTGGCGGTCCTGCTCGTGCTGGCCGTCGAGAGCACCCGCGAGACGATCACCTTCGGTCAGATCAACATGCTGCTGGTCGTGCTGATCCTGGCGGACCTGCTCTTCGCCGTACCCCGGGCGAGCCGGTGGGCCGGCGTGGGCGTCGGCCTGGCGACGGCGCTCAAGCTCTTCCCGGGCATCTTCATCGTGTACCTGCTGGCGACCCGCCGGTGGCGGGCGGCGGTGGTGGCGAGCGTGACGGCCGCGGTGGCGACCCTGCTCGCCGCGGCGGTCGCGCCGCGCGACTCGTGGCGGTTCTGGACCCACGAGCTGTGGGCGACCGACCGGGTCGGCCGCACCGACTACACCGGCAACCAGTCGCTGTTCGGCCTGCTCAGCCGCATCACCGCGCCGGAGAAGCCCAACCAGCTGATCTGGCTGCTGCTGGTCGCCCTCGTCGCGGGGTACGGGCTGTGGCGCGCCGCGCGGGCGGCCCGCGCGGGGGACACGCTCACCGGACTCGCCCTCACCGGGCTGGTCGGTGCGCTGGTCAGCCCCATCACCTGGACCCACCACATCTACTGGTTCATCCCGGCGGTCGTGGTGCTGGTGGACGCCGCGCTGAGCGCCGACCCCGCGACCGGCGAGGGCGCCCGCCTGCGGCGTCGGCTGATGGCGCTCGCCGTCGGCACCTCCGCCCTCGTCGTGTACGGGGTGGTGACCTTCCACGACTGGGGGATCGCCCCGGTGCGTACGGACTCGCCGGGGGAGTTCCTGGTGCGCAACACGTACGTGCTGCTGAGCCTGCTGCTGCTGGTGGGCCTGCCGGTGCGGCGCGAGAACGGCAAGTCGCGTCAATTGGACAGTCTTCCCAAGCAGCCCTGATCGTGGCTAATCTGGTCGCAACTACCTCGTGCGTCTCTCAGGTAGCACCGATCCCCCGGTGAGAGCGGCCCTCCGCGTCGGCAGCGCGGAGGGCCGTTCGCCGTCCCGCTTGAGTGCGCCGGGCGGAGCCGAGGCCAGTCGGCGGCCGAACGGGGCTCGACCGGAGCCGGGGTCGACCCGCCGACCCGGCGAGGCGACGGGCGGAGCCGGGATCAGCGCGGGTCGTCGGGCGACTGCGGGCCGGCGTCGGGAGCGGCCGGGCGGTGGCGGCCCTGCGCGTCGACCGGGTTCGCCGTCTCCTCGGGCGCGGCGGGCGGCCAGGCCAGGGTGAGGTTCACCTCGGGCTGCCGGAGCGCCGGATCGTCCCCGGCGAGGTCGGCGAGCGTCGCGGGGCGGCGGGCGGGCACCGGCCCGAGCGCCGGTGCGGTCACCGGGGCGGCGGCGCCGACCGAGGCGAGCTGACGCCCGGCGACGTGGGACCGGTCGCTGTCGCGGGTCGGCTGCGCGCCGAGGCCGCTGAGCGAGGTCACGCCGAGGCGTCCGGCGAGCACCGGCACCTGGTCGGGCTCGACCACGAAGACCACCTCGCGGGGGCGTACCGGACGCAGCAGGAGCAGGGCCAGCGCCACGGCCAGCACCCCGCCGACCAGCAGCCCGGTGGTCGCCGGGGCGGTCCAGCCGGCCCGCAGCCCCGCCCGCAGTTCGAGGCTCAGGTCGGCCCGGCCGTCGGGGCGCATCACGACCAGGCTCAGCCCCCGGTCGGCCAGCTCGGCCGGGGTCCACTCCAGCCCGCCGATCCCCTCGCGTACCCAGAAGGGTTGCCCGATCGGCCCGGGTACGGCCGACGGTGCGGGCGCGGCGGACGGCCCGGCACCGGTCGACGGCGCGGGAACGGCCGACGGGGCGGCGCCGGCGGGCTGCAACCGGACCGGCAGCGGCCCGCGGGCCAGCGCCACCCGGCGTACCTCGGCGTGCGGCACCGGGTCGAGCCAGCGCCGCACCTCGTCGGCGGGGGCCAGCCCGACGAAGGCCGGGCCGTCGGGCGTCCGCGCGTCCAGCCGGAGCCGGGTCTGCCCGGCGCGGGCGAACGGCGCCTCGGTCCGCAGCAGCTCGTCGACGTCGCGGACGACGATCGCGTGGCCCGGCGTCTGCACGGTCTCGAACCGGGCGCTGAAGGCACCCCCGGGGTCGGCCTGCCGGGCGAGCAGCGCGAGCGCCCCGCCGGCGAGCAGCGCCGTGATCCCGACCGTCAGCAGCAGCATGGCGGCGAGCACCCGCACGTTGCGCATTCGCCTTGTCCCCCTCCGTAGCCGGATACCCGGCCGACCTTACCGACGTGGGGCGGCTGATCAGCGGATATCCACGGCACGGGCCCGGAAAGCAGCCGGCCCGTCGGAACGTCCGACGGGCCGGCCAGCGGTACGGGTCACTCCTGCGACGTCGGCGCCCGCCGCGTACGCGAGAACGCGAGGCCGCCGAGCACCAGGCCGCCCACGCCGGCGACCAGGCCCGCGACCGCGAGCCCGGTGGCCACGGAATCGCTCTCGGCGTCGTCATCGTCGTCGTCGGCCTGCGGCGCGGCGGCGCCGGTGGGGGCGGTCGACGGCGAGGCCGCCTTCAGCGTGAGCACCGGGGCGGGGTTCTCCGGCTCCTCGGCGCCGGGGACCGGCTCCTCGATCCACCGCTGCACGTTGCCGTCGGAGTAGGTCTGCAACGTCTTGAAGACCATCGTGTCGACCTGCGGCAGCGGCCCCATCGACACCGGGAACTCCTGGAACTGGCCGGGCTTGACGCCCGCGTCCCCGGTGGCCGTCCAGGTGAGCTTGGAGACGACCTCGCTGAGCTGGCTGCCGTGCACCTCGACCGGCGGGTCCACCTTGCGCTTCTCCACCGCCACCGTCCAGCCGGGCACGGGCATGGTCGACACGGAGCCGACGGGCGCGTTCTCCGGCAGCACCACCTCCACCTTGGTGGTGGAGGCCGTGTCGCTCTCGTTCGGCACCCGGAAGGCGAACCGGCCGTAGCCGCCCTGGGTCGCCTCCTGCGGGTTGACCGTGACGTGGGCCGAGGCGGGCGCCGCGAAGCCGAAGACGGCGGTGGCGACGGCGCCGAGCGCCAGGGCCGCGGCGGCGCTTGCGGTACGCCGGTGACGGATCATGGTGCGAGCCTTCCTGTTACCTGATCGGCACGGTGGCGGTCACCGTGGCCTGGTCGATGTCCGACGTGCGGACGGTGATGCGCAACTGCCACTCGCCCGCCGCCGGGAAGTTGATCTCTCCGGTGGCGTGGTTGTCGGTCAGCGGCAGCAGCGGGACCTGGATCGCCTCGATCCCCGCCGCCGGCAGGGCGGCCGTGGCCCGCCACTCCACCACCGGCTGGGGCCGGTTGTCCTTCGTGTACGCGTAGAAGTGCACGGTGTTGTTGCCCCGCCGGGCCGGGTCCAGCTCGACCTGGAGGGAATAGTTCGGGCTGGTCAGCGTCGTGGAGAAGTAGCCGTCCGTCGCGCCGGCCACGTCGGCGCCGGCGGTGCGGGCCGGGGTGGTCTGCACCAGGACCGCGGACAGGCCGAGGACCACCGCCGTGATCGCCAGCTCCGCCCAGACCGCCCGCCGCATCGGCGTCGGCCGGCCGGCGGCGGTGCGCCGGCGCACCAACTGCCGGGAGTACGCGGCCACCGCGATCACCAGCACGAAGAGCCCGATCTTGGCCAGCACCAGCCGCCCGTAGGTGGTGTCGACCAACGCGCGCGGGGTGGCCACCTCGATCAACGCCTGGACGATGCCGGCGAGCAGCAGCGCCGAGACGGCCAGCGCCGCCCAGCGCGACCAGATCGGCAGGATCGCGCCCAGCTCCCGCTCGTCGGCCCGGCGCAGCAGGAAGACGGCGAGCATCACCAGCCCGCCCAGCCAGACCGCCATGCCGCCGAGGTGGACGGCGTCGACGACCACGGAGACCGCCGGGGCGGGCGAGGCCGCCGGGTGCCCGGCCAGCGGCCAGGTCACCAGCGCCGCCGCCCCGAGCACGCCCAGGATGACCAGGTCGCTCCGCTCGACCGGCCCCGCCATCAGGGGCCGGAGCAGGAACGCCGCCGCGGCCAACAGGCCCAGCCGGACCAGGTGCGCGGCGCCGAAGGAGCTGCCCAGCACCTCGCTCAGCCCCTCGCCGGTCACGTCGAACACGCCGCCGCCGGCGGTGTAGGGCACCTGGAGCAGGAGGTTCGCCACCGTGGCGACCGCCAGCAGGCCGAGCCCCGCCCAGGCCAGCCGCGCCGGTCCCCGCCTCGGCAGTCGCCGGGGCCAGAGCGCGGCGAGCACCAGCGCCGGGCCGACCAGCAGCAGCAGGCCGGTGTAGCCGGCGTACTTGGCCACCTTGACCGCGTTGCCGACGACCGGGTCGGCCCGGCTGTCGTCGCCGCTGTCGACCGGCGGCGTCGAGGGGGCGCCGACGGAGTAGGTGAACGCGCCCGAGACGGGGTGGCTGTCGGCGGAGATCACCCGGTAGCTGACCAGGTAGGTGCCGCGCTCTCCGGCAGGATCGACCGGGATGGTGACCACGGTGCCCTCGAAGGCGGGTTCGCCCCGGTCCGCGCGGGAGCCGTCCGGCGCGATCACCCGGATCTTGCCCGGCACCTTGCGTACGGACTCGCTGAACGTCAGCACGACCTCCGCCGGCCCGTTCGACACCACCGCCGAGGCGATGGGGCTGCTGCTCACCAGCACCGCGTGGGCACGGGCGGGGCCGGCGGGGGCGATCAGCAGGGCGACGACGGTGACCAGCAGGCCGGCGGTGGCGATCAGCCGGGCGCTCCAGCGGCGGTTGGCGACACTCATGCCGGCAATGCTCTCGAATCCGACCGCTCCGGCGCGACTCCAACCATGCGCCGGAACCCCGGACGCCACCCCACCGGCGTGACCCCGGCCATGCCAGTCACCACCGGCATCCACCGCACATCCGCGACTCGGGCCACGCCCGGCACCGCCGGAACCGCCGGCACCGACCCGGCCGGCCCGGTCGGTGCGGCGTCAGCCATGACGGGCCAGGAGTGCCGCCGACGGCCGCCGGTCCGGCTCGTCGCTGACCCGGCCCAGCGCCCACAGCAGCCCCGCCTGCACCACGGCGGCCAGGTGGCCGACCTCGTGCACCAGGGCCGTCGTCGAGTTCGCGATGTCCACCGCGCTGGTGCCGGCCAGGCAGACCGCCAGCACCAGCGCCACCGGCACGAACGCGCGGGCCCGCTCGGGCCGCCACGCGGCCAGCGCGAAGCCGACGGCCAGCGCCACGTCGAAGGAGGCCATCTCGCGGCTGGTGTGCGGGTCGACGGTCACGCCCAGCCCGGCGAGCAGCACCGGCAGGGCGATCGACAGCTGGGCGACCGCGGCCACCGCGACCGCCACCCGCAGCACCTGCCGGCGGGCCGTACGGGCCGCCGCGCGGGCCCGCCCGGGCGCCAGCGGATCGGCGGCGACCGCCGCCAGCACCGACGCGGTCAGGTCCGGCACGGCCACCGCCCGCACCCGGACCAGGCGGGTCACCTGCTCGGCCCGGGCCAGCCAGGCCTGGCAGCCGGGGCAGCTCTCCGCGTGCGCGTCCAGCACCGCCGGCGCCGCCAGCGGATCCTCGCCGTCCAGCCGCGCCGACAGCGCCGCGCGTACGTCGTCGCATGTCATGTGGGGATAGTCGTGCGGCGCACCCGAATAGTTCCCGAGGTGGCGCAGGCCATGGAAGGGCCGAACGACCCTCCCGGGCCCGTCCCCGCCGCGTAACCTGGACTGTCGTGATCCCCGCCCCGCGCGAGACCCCCGCCGCCAGTCCGACCGGTGCCGCGGGCGCCGCCGCGCGGGAGTCGGCGACCGAGTGGGCCCTCGCCGCCCGCGACGGGGACCCGGTCGCCCAGGCCGCGTTCGTCCGGCTGACCCAGGCCGAGGTGTGGCGCTTCACCGCCGCGGTGGTCGATCCGGACAGCGCCGACGACCTGACCCAGGAGACCTACCTGCGGGCGTTCCGGGCGCTGCCGGCGTTCGAGGGTCGCTCCAGCGCGCGCACCTGGCTGCTGGGCATCGCCCGCCGGGCCTGCGCCGACCACCTGCGGACGGTCGTCCGCCGCCGCCGGCTGCGCGAGCGGCTCGCCGCCCACGCCTGGACCGACCGGCCGCACCCCGACCCGGTCGGCCAGTTCGGCGCCGCCGACCTGGTCCGCCGGCTGCCCGCCGAGCGGCGCGCGGCGTTCGTGCTCACCCAGCTGCTCGGCCTGTCGTACGCCGAGGCCGCCGCCGTGGAGAACGTGCCGGTGGGCACCATCCGCTCCCGGGTGGCCCGGGCCCGCAACGACCTCGTCGAGGCGGTCGGCGACGCCCTCGCCGAATGACCGGGAACTTCCGCCGGGGACGGGACGACCAATGATCGTGACCGCACCGCACGCCCGGGCCGCCCGCTGGCCCGTCGTCCGCCCCTGGCTGGGCGTCGCCGTCCGGCTGGGCCTGGCCGCCGTGTGGCTGGTCGCGGGCGGCAGCAAGGTCGGTGACCTGGCCGCCTCCGGCCGCGCCGTCAACGCGTACCAGGTCATGCCGTACGACCTCACGACGGTGATCGGCGCGGCGCTGCCCTTCGTCGAGCTGGCCCTGGGCCTGCTGCTGCTCCTCGGCCTGGCCACCCGGCTCTCCGCCGGGGTCTCCGCGGCGCTGCTGGTGGTCTTCATCGTCGGCATCGTCTCGGCCTGGAGCCGGGGCCTCGCCATCGACTGCGGCTGCTTCGGCACCGGCGGGCAGCTCGCCGAGGGCCAGAGTCCGAGCTACCTCCCGGAGATCCTCCGGGACCTGGGATTCCTGGCGCTGGCCGGGTTCCTGCTGATCTGGCCCCGCACCCCCGTCTCGGTCGACGGCTGGCTGGCGGGGGACGCATCCGTGGAGGACGAGGATGAGTAGTCGCAAGGGGCAGAAGGACGCGGCCCGGGTGGTCCGCGAGCAGTTGGCCCGGGAACAGCGGCGCAAGCGGACGCTCTGGATCTCCGTGGCCGCCGTGGCCGTCCTGGTCGTCGCCGGCCTCATCGGCTGGAGCGTCTACTCCAGCCAGCGCTCCGACGACTTCACGGCGCCGACCGGCTCGACCGAGGCCGGCACCGGGGTCGTCTCCGGCTCCGGCCCGGTCACCGTCGACATCTACGAGGACTTCCTCTGCCCGGCCTGCAAGCAGTTCGAGCAGACCAGCGGCCCGACCATCGACCAGCTCATCAGCGAGGGCAAGATCCGGGTCGTCCACCACCCGGTGGCCTACCTGAACCGCTTCTCCAGCACCCAGTACTCGACCCGGTCGTCGGCCGCCTCCGGCTGCGCGGCGGAGGGCGGCCGGTACCGTGAGTACGCCAAGGCGCTGTTCGACCGGCAGCCGCCGGAGGGCGGCGCGGGGCTCAGCGACGCGGAACTGGTCGACATCGCGGCCGGCGTCGGCATCGACCGGGACGGCTTCGCCTCCTGCGTACGGGAGGGCACCTTCAAGCCGTGGACCGAGCACGTGACGCAGGAGGCCAGCAAGGCCAACATCACCGGCACCCCGACGATCCTGGTCGACGGCGAGCAGATCGCCGACCGCAGCCCGGAGGGGATCAAGGCGGCGGTGGAGGCGGCCAGCAGGTGATCATCCGCAATCTGGTGACCCGCGCCGGCCTGGTGCTCGTCGGCGCGCTGACCGCGACTGTCGCGCTCGCCGGCCCGGCCGCCGCGCACGGGGCGGACGCCCCCGACGGCACCGACTACCGCGCCGAGGTCAGTGCCGTCACCCCGGCCCGGCCGGGGCTGAGCGTACGGGTGATCGAGGCGGGCGCCCGGCTGGAGCTGACCAACACCGGCGACCAGCCCGTCGAGGTGCTCGGCTACTCCGGCGAGCCCTACCTGCGGGTCGGGCCCGACGGCGTGTACGAGAACGTCCGCTCCCCCGCCACGTACCTGAACCGGACCATCGCCGGGGAGACCCGGCTGCCCGCCGAGGCGGACCCGGCCGCCGCGCCGGACTGGCGGCGGCTCGACGGCTCCGCCACGGTGCGCTGGCACGACCAGCGGGTGCTCTGGCGGGAGTCGGCCCCGCCGTCGCAGGTGCGTGCCGCCCCCGACCGGGAGCACCGGGTGCGGGACTGGACGGTGCCGCTGCGCACCGGCACCGAGACCGGGGAGATCCGCGGCACCCTCGACTGGGTGCCGCCGCCGGACGCGTACGTCTGGTGGGTGGTCGCCACGGTCGGGCTGCTGGCCGTGGGGGCGCTCGGGTTGTTGCCGGCGCGGTCGCGGCCGGGTACGCGGGCGCTGGCCGGGCTCGGCGGGCTGCTGGTGCTCGGCGGGGTGGCCGCCGTCGTGTTCACGGTGGGCCGGGAGTTGGACGCCGGCGCGCGGGGCGTGGGCGGGGTGCTGATCGGCCTGCTCGGCGGGCAGGTCTGGGCGCTGCTCACCGGGCTCGGCGCCATCGCCGCCGGGGTCTTCGCGCTGGCCCGTCGGCCGGCCGCCGACTTCGCGCTGGCGCTGGCCGGGGCCTGCCTGGCGCTCTTCGCCGGGGTGGCCAACGCCGCCGTCTTCGCCCGCGCCGTCGCCCCCGTGCCCTGGCCGGCGACGACCGCCCGCGTCCTGATCGCCCTGATCCTCATCGCGGGCGCCGGAGCCACCGCCGCCGGCGCCCTCCGCCTCCACGCCACCTCCCGCCCCCAGACCCCCCAGACCCTCCAACCCCCACCCGCTCCCCCGCCCACTTCGCGCGTCGATCATGGAGTTGTGGTGGCGGACGAAACAGAGCAGGACCGGGCAGATCGGGCACCATGAGTGCATGATCGACGCCGCCGGGCGGGGCCCGGGGTGGGTCAGGGTGCGGGGGTGAAGCCCCGGGGGAGTTCCAGGCGGTGACGGGCCAGCAGGTCGGCGTCCGCCAGGAGGTCGGCCGTCGGGGCGTCGGCGACGACCCGGCCGGCGTCCAGGATGACCGAGCGGTCGCAGAGCTCCAGGGCGTACGGCAGGTCGTGGGTGACCATCAGCAGCGTCACCGGCAGGGTGCGCAGGATGCCGGCCAGCTCGCGGCGGGCCGCCGGGTCGAGGTTGGACGACGGCTCGTCGAGGACCAGGATCTCCGGGTGCATGGCGAGCACGGTGGCCACCGCCACCCGCCGGCGCTGCCCGAAGGAGAGGTGGTGCGGGGCCCGGTCCCGGTGCTCGCCCATGCCGACCGCGGCGAGGGCCTCGTCCACCCGGGCCGACAGCTCCGCCCCGCGCAGGCCCAGGTTGGCCGGCCCGAACGCCACGTCCTCCGCGACCGTGGGCAGGAAGAGCTGGTCGTCGGGGTCCTGGAAGACGATGCCCACCCGGCGGCGTACCTCGGCGAGCGTGGCCCGGTCCTGGCTGACGGTCAGCCCCCCGACGCTCACGCTCCCCTCGCTCGGGGTGAGGATGCCGTTGAGGTGCAGCACCAGCGTGGTCTTCCCGGCGCCGTTGGGACCGAGCAGCGCCACCCGGTCGCCGCGCGGCACCGTCAGGTCCACCCCGTCCAGGGCGACGTGCCCGTCCGGGTACGCGTACCGGACGCCACGGACGTCCAGGGAGAGGGCGGTCTGCACGGCTCTGATCATGTCAGTACGACGGCGGTGGCGGCGATGCCGGCCGCCAGGACCGGCACGGTGGCCGCGACCAGCCACTGCCCGGCGGTCGCCGCGCCCGCGCCCTGCCACACCTCCGGCATCCGCCCCGTGTAGCCGCGCGACACCATCGCCAGGTAGACCCGCTCGCCACGTTCGAACGCGCGCAGGAAGAGCGCGCCGACGCCGGCCGCGAAGCCGCGCAGCTGCCACAGGAAACGCGGATCGTCGCCCCGGGACACCCGCGCCACCCGCATCCGCCGGGCCTCGCCGACCAGCACGTCCAGGTAGCGCAGCATGAACGTGGCGATCTGGGTGAGGATCTGCGGGCACCGCAACCGGTCCAGGCCGACAATCAGGTCCCGGGTCGTGGTCGTCGCGGCGAGCAGCAGCGAGGCCAGCACGCCCAGGGTGCCCTTGGCGACGATGTTCCACGCCCCCAGCAGCCCGTCGGACGACAGGCTCAGGCCGAGCACGTCGACCCGCTCGCCGGCACCGAGGAACGGCAGCGCCACCGCGAACGCCACGAACGGCAGCTCGATCAGCGACCGGCGCAGCAGCCAGCCGGGCCCCACCCGGGCCAGCGCCGCCACCACCGCGACCAGCAGGGCGTACGCGCCGAAGGCCCAGAACGCCTCGCGGGGGGTGCCGACCACGGCGAGGGTGAACGCCACCATCGCCGCGATCTTGACCTCGGGTGGGAGCCGGTGCACCGGTGACGTGGCGTCCCGGTACAGCACGTGCGCGTGCCCGGCGCCCATCCGGTCGCTACTCCCGACCCGACGCGCCGACGGGGGTGCGGGCGTCCCCGGCCGCGTCCTCGTCCCGGGGGTCGCGGCGGCGGACCAGCCAGAAGGCCCCGCCGGCCACCGCGAAGGTGAGCAGCACGCCGACGACGCCGGACAGGCCGGTGGAGAGGAACTCGTTGTCGATCCCCGCCACCCCGTAGTCGGCCAGCGGTCCGCCGACCTCGTGCTCCTTCTCCCGCTGGGCGGGGCAGTCGCCGCCGGTGATGTTGTCGTCGGCGTCGAAGGTGCAGCCCTCGCGCAGCGACGAGTCCAGCCCGTCCGGGTGGGACGAGGCGAAGTTGCTCACCACCCCGGCGAGGAGCAGGGCCACCAGCAGCCCGCTGACGACGAATCCCCAGGAACGCTTCCTCACCGGACACCTCCGACGGCCGGGACGGCGGGCGTGGACGCCGCGCGCAGCCCGCGCAGCGCGTAGACGAGATCGGGCCGTACCTTCGCGACGGTGACCACCGTGGTCGCGGTGATCAGGCCCTCGCCGATGCCGATCAGCAGGTGCGCGACGGCCATCGTGCCGGCCAGCCCGCCCAGGTTGCCGCCCAGGTCGGTGGTGCCGCCGAGCCAGTACTGGAACACGAAGCCCATCGACGCGACCACCACGCTCACCAGCGCGGAGACGAAGGCGGTCACGCCGAGGCCGGCGGGGGTGCGCGGCAGCACCCGCAGCAGCAACGCGATCAGCAGGTACGCCGCGGCGGTGCCGAGCACCGCCATGTTGGTGATGTTGAGCCCGAGCATGGCCACGCCGCCGTCGCCGAAGACGAGCGCCTGCACGACCAGCACCACGGCCACGCAGAGCGCGCCGACCCACGGGCCGACCAGCATCGCGGCGAGCGCCCCGCCGAGCAGGTGACCGCTGACGCCGGCGGTGAAGATCGGAAAGTTGAGCATCTGCACGGCGAAGATGAACGCCGCGACGAGCCCGGCCATCGGCGCCAGCCGGTCGTCCAGGTCGCGCCGGCCGCGCAGGACGCAGAACGTCATCGCGGCCAGCGCCACCGCCGCGAAGACCGCCGCCACGGGACCGTCGATGATTCCGTTCGAGATGTGCATCGCCAGGGTTTCCACGCGACCTCCCACGCGTCGGCCGGCCCCATCAGCCGTAGGCGTCAGCCTATTTCCTGACCACGGTTGTTGCCAATACATGGCAACTTGCCCCGCGTCCGTCCACGCGCGAGCGGCGTGCCGCCCGGGGCGGGGCGGGGGCGGCACGTAGGGTCGTGCCATGACCGCGCCCGACCGCCTCTCCCCCGGTGACCCCGCGCCGGAGTTCAGCCTCCCCACCGACACCGGCGAGGCCCTCTCGCTGGCCGACCTGCGTGGCCGCAAGGTCGTCCTGTACGCCTACCCGGCGGCCATGACGCCCGGCTGCACCAAGCAGGCCTGCGACTTCCGCGACTCGCTCGCCTCGCTCCAGGCGGCCGGCTACGAGGTCGTCGGCATCTCGCCCGACAAGCCGGAGAAGCTGGCGAAGTTCCGCGAGCGCGACGCCATCACCTTCCCGCTGGTCGCCGACACCGACCGGTCCGTGCTGGCGGCGTACGGCGCGTACGGCGAGAAGCAGTCGTACGGCAGGACGGTGACCGGCGTGATCCGCTCGACCTTCGTGATCGACGAGGACGGGAAGATCGAACGCGCGCTCTACAACGTCAGGGCCACCGGCCACGTCGCGAAGCTGCGCCGGGACCTCGGGCTCGACTGAGGTCCCCGCCGCGGGAGGCCCGCCTCCGGCCGTCGACGACCGCAGGCCGTGGGCCGGGCCCACCACCGAAGCGGCGCGACACTCTAGACTCAGCGGGTCGGCGGGAGTGGCGTAATGGCAGCCGCGGTAGGTTTAGGTCCTATTGTCCGAAAGGACGTGGGGGTTCGAATCCCCCCTCCCGCACACCGAGCACCCTGTCGGGCGCGTCACGATCCCAGGTCGCGGCGGTTCCGCAGGGTCAGTATTACCGGGTGAGCCTGCGCTTCGTCCTCGACCCCGAACTGACCCCCGAGCTGCGGGAACGGATCGTCGCCCTCTGGGTCGACGTGACCAACGCCGGCGGAGCGGTCGGTTTCGTGCCCCCGGTCTCCGCCGCCGACGTCCGGCGCACGGCGGAGCCCGCCTTCGCCGGCATCGCCGAGGGCCCGGACCGCCTCCTCGTGGGGTACGCGGGCGAGCGGCCAGTCGCCGCGCTGATCTTCTGCGACAACCGGTTCGACCTGAAGGCGCACTGGTGCGTGCTGAAGCGGGTGATGGTCCACCCGGACACCCAGGGCAACGGCTACGGCGCCGCGCTGATGCGCGAGGCCGAGCGGATCGGCCGGGGGACGGGGTGGGAGGCGCTGCACGTGACCGTCCGGGACGGGCTGGGGCTGGACCGGTTCTACCGGAGCCTCGGCTACCGGGAGGTCGGTCGGCTGCCCGGCGCGCTGCGGGTCGCCCCCGGTGACGACCGCGACGAGATCCTCATGTGGCTGGACCTCACGCCGACGGGCTGAGCGGAGCCCGCGAGCGCCGACAGGTCGGGCCTCGGCCGGGTCGCGCAGCGGGGCCGGGACGGCGAGGAGGGCCGCGCAGCGGGGCCGGGACGGCGAGGAGGGCCGCGGCGGGACGGACGGCCCGCCCGGCGATGGACCGGGCACTGTGCGACTTCGCCCGGACGCTGGCGCGTCCGTCCTCGGTCACGACGGGTCTGCCCGCCGCTCAGTCCCGCAGCACCAGTTCGTCGCCGAGCGCGACCCTGCCCGTCCCCTCGGGGACCAGGTGCAGACCGAAGAGGAGCTTCTGGTTGACGTTGCGGTACCGGCCCAGGGTGCGCAGCGGTTCCTTGCCGCGTACCCCCGTCTCCTGGTCGGTGGTGGTGACCACGCAGCGGACGCACGGCCCGGCGGCGCGGAACCCGACGGCGCCGATGCGCAGCGGGCGGCCGGCCCAGCCGTCCTCGGCCCAGGCCGGCGTGCCCTCCACCACCAGGTTGGGGCGGAACCGCGCCATCGGCACGGGCTCCTCGCCGGCCTCGCCGAGCCAGCCGTTGAGCGCGTCGAGCGAGGCGGCGGTGGCCAGCAGCAGCGGGTAGGCGTCGGCGAAACTGACCTGGTCACCGGTGTCGTGCTCCCGGTCCCCCGGCGGGATGTGCCGGCTCGGCCGCGCGAGCCAGACCAGCCGGGCGGCGCGGCCCAGGAACGCGCTGACCCAGGCGTCGGCCGCCGGCCCGGCGGGGAGCGCGGGCACCGGCAGCTTCCGGTTGCGGAACGTCCGCACCGCGACCGGCTCACCGCCGGCCGGCTCGGGCACGGCCAGGTCGGCGTGGCCCTCGCCGCGCAGCAGCAGGCCGCCGTCGTGGGGCGTGACGCGCAGGGCGACCAGGCGGGTGGTCTCCCGCTGGGTGACGCCGACGCCGTCCGCGTCGACGATCATCCAGCGCCGGTCGCCGGCCAGGCCCCACGGCTCGACGCCCGCGACGTCGTGGTCGAGGCGGTGACAACCCTTGACGGGGTACGTGTGGATGGCGCTCAACCGCATGCGGTCACCCTGCCACGGCCCGCGGCCGACCGGTGCCCCGTGGGGCGCGGTGCCGCCCGCCCCTGAGGGGAGACCTCACCAGGCCACGCCGATGCCGTCTCCCGGATACCAGTGGTTGGCGGGGGTCTCCCGGTAGGCGAGGAACCGCCGGCCGGTGCGTTCGGCGTGCTCGGCGAGGACGTTGGTGGCGGTGACGTTGTCGGTGAGCAGGAACGCGCCCGGGGCCAACCTGCCCTCGACCGCCTCGAACTCGCGCTTCTCGTGGGCCCGGCTGTGGTCGCTGTCGTGCAGGAACAGGTCGACCGGCCGGTCCAGCGCGGCGATCGAGGCGATGGAGTCGCCCACGACCAGGTCGACCACCTCGGACCAGGGCGCGGTGCGGGCGAGGTAGCCGGCCTCGGGGTTGATGTCCAGCGAGGTGACCCGGCCGGGGTGCCCGTCGGCGGCGTTGCGCAGCAGCGCGGCGGCGAGTACGCAGCTGCCGAGCCCCTTGTCGACGCCGGTCTCGACCACGTGCGAGGGTTTCCTGGCGCGCACGATGGCGTACCAGCCGATGCGGCGGGCGTAGCGCACCTGCCTGTCGGCCAGCCCCCGGCGGGCGGCACCCGCGGTGGCGGACTCGATGTGCCGGCGCAGCACGTCGTCCGACTCGATCTCGGCGAAGTACGCGCGGACCTGCTTGACGGGCACGTCGCAGACGACGCTGACGAACCAGGCGAGGTGGTGGCGGCTCAGCTTGGTCAGCTCGTACGTGTAGTTGTGGTGCTCCCGCGAGGTGACCAGCCAGCGGGCCGAGGTACGCAGCACCTTGGCGTCGTGGCGGGCGACGCGGGCCAGGCGCTTGGGAAAGGCCGCGACGGGGGCGAGCCGGGTGCGGGCGATGGCCCGTCGGAGCTTCGTTGCGTCCACGAAAGGGTTCTACCAGCCGCGAGCCGTCAGGTGTAGTGGAAGTTTCGTTCCCGCAGCCCGCCCGCGTGGCAGCGCCCCACGGATCGCGAACGAGCGGTGCGTCACCGTCAGCCGGACGAGGGTACCCGCGCGCGCGGACGGATCAGTAGCATCGCCGCCATGTCCACTCCACAGTCCGTCGAGCCGGAGCCGACGGCCGACGACCCCGCGTCCCCGGAGCCACCGGCTGGGAAACCGCGCCGGCGCTGGCGGCGGATCGTTCTGGTGAGCCTGCTGGTGGTGGCGTTGCTGGGCCTGGGTGGCGTGGTGGCCGGTGGGCTCTACCTGCGGTCCGTGGAGTCGGACATCGAGCGGGTCGACGCCTTCACGGACGTGCCGGAGGAGTCCCGCCCGCAGGCCGTGACCAAGGGCGCCATGAACATCCTGATCCTGGGCAGCGACACCCGTGACCCGGAGAGCACGTCGGGATCGCGCACCGACACGATAATCCTGGCCCACCTGCCGAAGGACCGGTCGAGCGCCCAGCTCATCTCGATCCCCCGCGACACCTGGGTCGCCGTGCCCCGCTCCCGGGACGGCAACCACGGCGGCCGGGACGCGAAGGTCAACGCGGCCTACGCGTGGGGTGGCGTACCGCTGATGGTGCAGACCGTGGAGAAGTTCACCGGGGTCCGCGTCGACCACGTGGCGATGGTCGACTTCGCCGGTTTCAAGGAGATCATCGACGCGTTGGGTGGGGTCCGGATCACCGCGGAGAAGGAATTCACCTCGATCCACCCACCGTTCCGGACCTTCGCCCAGGGTACGCAGGAGATGGACGGCGAGGCCGCGCTCGACTACGCCCGCCAGCGCAAGCAGTTCGCGGACGGGGACTTCGCCCGGATCCGCCACCAGCAGCAGGTGATCAAGGCGATCCTCGACAAGGTCTCCTCGGGCGGCATCCTCACCAACCCCGGGAAGCTGAACTCCTTCCTCCAGGCCACCTCGGACTCCGTCTCCGTGGACAAGGAGTTGTCCCTGTTGGACATGGCCACCGAACTGCGCGGCCTGCGCAGCGGGAACCTGTTCTTCCTGACCAGCCCGACGAAAGGCACGGGACGGGTCGGTACCGAGAGCGTCGTCTTCGCCGACACCGGCCGGGTGAAGTCGTTCTACGACTCGGTGCGCCGGGACGCGGTGCAGGAGATCATCAGCGGGGGCAAGCGGTAGCGGCGCACGAGCCGCCCGGGCACCGGCGAGGTGGCCCACCGGACGGGCCGCCGCCCGCCCGGTGGGCGCCCGGTCAGTAGGCGCCGCGCCGCGCGAGCACCACGCTGAGCGTCTTCCAGAGGATGCCGAGGTCGTAGACGAGCGACCAGTTGTCGACGTAGTGCAGGTCGAGCCGGACCGCGTCCTCCCAGGTCAGGTCGGAGCGGCCGGAGATCTGCCAGAGCCCGGTGATGCCGGGCCGGACGAGCAGCCGCCGCCGGACGTCGCCGCGGTAGTCGTCGTCCTCGGTGGGGAGCGGGCGCGGGCCGACCAGCGACATCTGCCCCATCAGCACGTTGACCAACTGGGGCAACTCGTCCAGGGACAGCGCGCGCAGGTGCCGGCCGATGGGCGTGACGCGGGGATCATCCTTGATCTTGAAGAGCAGGCCGTCGCTCTCGTTCCGGTCGCGCAACGCCTCCAGCCGCTGTTCGGCGTCGGTGTACATGGTGCGGAACTTCCAGACCTTGAAGGCCCGCCCCTCGTGGCCGATCCGCGTCTGCCGGAACAGCACCGGCCCCCGGTCGGTCGCCTTGATGGCCAGCGCGATCCCGGCCAGCAGCGGGCTCAGCAGGATCAGCCCGACCAACGCGGCGGTTCGGTCGAGGATGCTCTTGGCCAGCAGCGAGAGGCCGGAGATCGTCGGCTCCTCGACGTTGAGCAGGGGCAGGCCCTCGATCGGACGCACGTGGATGCGTGGGCCGGTGACGTCGGTGACCTGCGGCACCACCACGAGGTCGAGCCCGGTCCCCTCGAGCTGCCAGGCCAGCTTGCGCAGCTCGTACGACTCGAGGCTGGCCGGGCCGCAGACGGCGATGGTGTCCGCGCCGAGTTGCTGTACCAGCGGCACCAGGTCCCAACCGACGTAGACCGGCACCGGCGCCGTGACCCGCTCGCCGGGCCGCGGAGAGTGCGGCAGGTGGATGGCGACCGGACGCAGCCCGGCACCCGGGTTACGGGTCACCACCTCGTGCACGGCCAGGGCGTCGGAGAGCCGTCCGACCAGCAGCACCCGCTGCGACGCCCGCTGGCTGACCCGGCGGATGCGGCGCAGCACCACCCGGGCGCCCGCCCGGGTCACCAGGGCGTAGAACAGCAGGCAGAGGATGATGGCGGCGACCGTCGCGCGGGACAGGTCCTTCTTGAAGCCGAGCGCCAGGAACGAGACGGTGGCGGCCATCGCGACGTTGGCCCGCACCACCCGCTTGAGTTCCTCGGTGCCGCGCCCGAGCGCCCGGCGGTCGTACGCGCCGGCACCGGCGAGGATCGTCATCCACATCAACGGCACGCCGAGGTTCGCCACCAGGGCGAACGCGCTGACCGTACCGCCGAACACCCGCTGGTCCCAGAAGCCGGCGTCGGCCGAGTCGAACAGCGCCACCACGGTCCGGCTCGCCGCCAGCGCGGCGACGAAGTCGATCAGGACGAGGCAGGCCACGTACCGCCGCCGCCATCTGACCCGTGGGGCGACCGGTCGGGCGAAGGCCGACCGCGGCATGCCGTTGGAGGGGGGTGTGATCACCCCGAGGTCGGGGTCGAACCTCGGTGACTGCTGTGGCGCGACAGTCGAGAGGAACTGGGTCTGCGCGGACACGACTTTCCTTTCACCGTTCTGGTCGTCGTCACCGGAGGGAGGACGGCGGCCCCGGGCGGGCGCCCACGGCCGCGCCGAATCAGCCGGGGCTCGGCCCCGTCCCGCTGCGGGGTGGTTGCCGGCGTAACTCGTCCAGCAACGCGGCGTGCGCGGGTTTGGGAGCCAGGCTGTCGTCGAAGAGGCACGCCGCCCCGTAGCCACGGTGGTAGCCCGGGATCCAGCTGCGCGCGTCCGTGAAGCCCCACACGGTGAACGACACGCAGGCGGGCACCGCGAGGCAGGCTCGGAGCACCTGGCGGTAGAGCTTGGCCTGCTGTTCCAGCTTCGCCGGGGTGGCTGGCAGCGCGACCCGCACGTCCAGTTCGGTGACGGCCACCGAGACCCCTGCCTGTGCGAACCGGCGCAGGTTGCCGACGAGGTCACGGGGCGGTTGATCCCACCTCAGGTGGCTCTGGAAGCCAACGCCGTCGACCGGGACTCCGGACCGGCGTAGCTCGCGGACGAGCTGCAACAGTGCGTCCGCCTTGCGGGTCCGGCCCTCGACGCCGTAGTCGTTGATGAACAGGCGCGCGGCGGGATCGGCGGCGTGGGCCCAGCGGAAGGCGTCGGCGACGTAGCCGGGACCGAGCTTGCGCAGCCAGAGGGTGTCGCGCAGCGTTCCGTCCTCGTCCAGCACCTCGTTGACCACGTCCCAGCCCCAGACGCGCCCCCGGTACCGGGAGACCACCGTCGTCACGTGTTCCCGGAGCACGGCACGGATCCGTTCCGGCGGCCAGTCCGGGGAGACCCACTTGGGTACGTCGCTGTGCCACACCAGGGTGTGGCCGTACACCGCCTGGCCGTGCTGCTGGGCGAACTCGATGATCTGGTCGGCGCCGGTCCAGGCGTGCACCCCGGGCGCCGGTTCCAGGTTGCGCCATTTCATGGCGTTCTCGGCTGTTATCCCGTTGAACTCGGCGCCGAGGAGGGTCCGGTAGGCAGGGTCGAGGCTGAGCCCCCGGCCGTCCACCGCAGAGCCGATCCGCACCCCGGGCGGCATCAGGTCACGCAACGTCTGCCGATCCGGCACGCCGGAGACCGCCGGGCCGGCCGCTCCCGCGTCACCACCGGCGGGCGGAGCTTCCGGGTTGTGCCGGACCCGCGCCAGGCCGACCACGGCCAGCGCCGCGGCGATCAGCACGACCGGCACGAGCAGGACCGGCCAGCGGAGCCGACGGGACCGGGGTACGTTCGCCGAACGCCGGAGGGCTGCCCCCTGGACCAGGCCGTCGGATGTTCTCGCGGCCGGCTCAGCGGGCCCGCCGCCCCGGGCGGAAAGATCGACCGTCACCGTACGGGCTGGCCCGGTGCGTCGCGGAGGGCCCAGGGTGCCCTGGTGAAGTTCCAGCGGGCCCGTTCGGCGAACTCCTCGCGGGCCAGACGCGGCACTGCCTCGTCGGTCAGCAGGCCCTCGAGCACCCGGGCCACCTCCGCGGGATCCTCGGGCACCCGACCGAGCCGCGCGGACTCCGGCTGGCCGATCTCGGCGAGGAAGTCGTCGCACTTCTTCTGGTAGGGCACCAGCGCGAACGGGACACCGGCCAGGTACGCGAAGACCGCACCGTGCAGCCGCATGTGCAGGCCGACATCGCAGCGCTTCATCTCGTCCCAGCAGGCCCGCACCCCGTCCCGGGCGGTCACCACACGGACGTCGCAGAGCCCGTCCAGGGCCGCCCGGAGACGGTCGCTGACCCGCTCGTCGCCGTGCACGGGATGAGTGTTGAACACGAAGACGGTGACGTCCACCGGCTCCTTACGGACCAGCCGGCGGACACCCTCGACCAGCACGTCCTCCCGTTGCCGCGTCTGCGCGTCCCCGGCCTCGTAGTCGACGCCGAGCAGGGTCACCCCGAGCCGGGCCCGCCCCTGCGGGGACGGCCTCGGCCGGCGAACGGGAATCGGTTCGCCCAACGCCTCCGGCAGTAGTCCGGCGAGGTCTCCGGCGGGTACGAGCACTCCCGGGTAGCCGGCACGCTCGAGGATCTCGGCGGAAGCCAGGTCGCGTACCCCGATGAAGTCGATCCGACGCAGCACCTCGACGAGCCGCCGCTCGGCCGCGACGGACAGGAACGGGCCGACGGAGACGCCGACGGCGGCCATGGGGTGACCGGAGGCACGGGAGAAGAGCGAGAAGAGCTTCTTCTCGCTCAACGGACCCATGTCGCGGAAGACCGAACCGCCGCCGAAGACGAGCATCGAGGAGCGGCTGAGCAAACGTGCCTTGTTGAGCACCCAACCGACGCGGTCGGGCAGGCTACGTGAGCGGTACCAGCGAGGGCTCATGCCGACGCTCTCCGCCGGCAGATCGACCATCGGTGGTGCCGCGAAGACGGGTTCCCTGGCCCCCCAGTAGGTTCGGGTGGCCCAGTCCACGACGACGCAGAAGGCGTTGTCCCCGACGTTCTCCATGCCGTAGTAGCCGACGACCAGTGGGCGGCGGGCTGCGGGACTCGGTTCAGGATGCACGCGGGGTCTCCCTTGTCAGGCGCCGCCGCAGATCGTGCCACGACGGCAGGGGAGAATCACCGACCACCCGTCCGCGTACGGCGGTCCAGAACAGCGCACACAGGATGATCTCGGCGACGACGACGGCCGCGGCCGTGCCCATGAGGCCCCACAACGGCGTGGCCACCGCCAGCGCCACGAGGAACACCAGGGCTCCCACGCCCTGGTAGGTCACCTTCAGACGGAGCAGGCCGCCGCTGGTGAGCAGCGAGGCGACGGCCGCGCCGGCGAACCGGAACGGGATGGCCACGGCCAGCAGAGCCATGACCGTCGCCGACTCCCGGTACCCGGGGCCGAGCAGGAAGGGAAGGACCGGCAGGCCACCGAGCGCGACCAGCACCGCGACGACCGCGCCGAGCGTGAGCATCCCGAGACCACCCCAGCGGTAGGCGATCAGGACGGCGTCGCGGTCCGTGCCCGACCAGCGGTGCAGCTTGGCCAGGAAGTACTGCTGGTAGACGACCCGGGGGACGAGGTAGACCGCGGTCAGCACGGACATCGGGACGGCCAGGACCGCCGCCGCCGCCGGGCCGAGAAACTCGGCGGCGACTACCGTGCCGAGGTACATGCCGATCAGGTAGAAGACATTGCCCAGCACGAAAGGCGTCGCGGCGCCGGCCACCCGTGCCACGCCGACCCGGGTGGCCGGAGACGGCGCGGACGCGGCGCGGGAGTGTCCCTCGAGCGGCACGCCACCCCGGAGGAAGGGCCGCATCACCGGTACGCAGCCGACGACGGTGAGCACCGCCACGACGGCGTACCCGGCGGCGGCGGCCAGCACGGAGAGTCCGAACGCCCACACCACGAGCACCACGAGCACACGGGCCAGGTGGGGTGCGACCTGGAGCGCGGAGAGTCCCCGGTAGTCGCCCCGCAACTGCTGCACCGAACCGACCAACGCCAGCCCGGCCTGTGCGACGACGACGGTCGCCAGCAGCGCCCGCACGCCGGCCCCGACCGGGTCGGACCACTCGGCGAGGCTCCAGAGCAGCACTCCCGCGACGGTCAGAGCGCTGCCGGCAGCCACCACCCGCAGCGACGAAGCGATCCATCGGCGGGCCCCGTCGCCCTCACGTCCGAACCGCTGCAACCACAGCTCGGGCACACCGAAGACCGCCAGTGGCGCGGTCAGCGACACCACCGCCAGGGCAGCGGTGAACGTGCCGAAAGCCTCCTGGGGAAGGGTGCGGGCGAGCAGGATCTGCGTTCCGAAGGCGGCCAGGGTCACTCCGACCTGGCTCATCCCCAGCATGCCGAGGTGGATCAGGACGGTCGCGGCCCGACTGCGGGCCGCCCTGGACGGCGCCGCGCCCGTGCCGGCGTGGCCGCCGTCGGCGTCGAGATCAGCGGCCGAGGGTGACAAGCCACTTGCCCGTCTCGCTCATGGTCCGCAACGCCTTGATGGCGGTCGCCACCCCCGGCCACCTCGACGGGCGGTACATGTCGATCAGCCGGAACCAGAAGACCAGGCCACCGAGCCGACCCCGGGTCACGTTGCCGTCGTGCCGGTGGAACAGCACTATGGGGTGGGCCAGGTGGCGCGGGTGAACACCGGCGCGCAGCGCACGCAGCATCAGCTCCACGTCCTCGAAGAGACGGAAGCTCTCGTCGTAACCGCCGATCCGGTCCAGGAGGCCGCGGTCGATCGTGGTGCCGGAGTGCTTGAAGGGCAGCCGCGGCCGGGTCAGCACCCCCAGCGACATCCGTTTCGCCGAGTCGTACTCGGGCAGTCGGATGCAGCGGGACGTCCCCCGGCGGATCTCCGTGTAGTCGGCGTACACCCAGGAGCCACCGGTGCCGGCCAGCAGCTCGTGCAGCCGGGCGAGGGCGTCGGTGGTCAGTTCGTCGTCGGAGTCCAGCACGGTGACGTACCTGCCCGTGGCGGACCGCAGGCCCCGGTTGCGCGCCTCGGCGATACCGGTGGGCGGCTGCGTGACCACCCGCACCCGGCGATCCACCGAAAGGCGCGCTTCCGAGATCACCTGCGTGACCGGCACCTGTGACCCGTCGTCGACGATCACCAGTTCGAAGTCCCCGAAGGTGTTCGCCAGGACGCTGCGTACCGCGTTGACGAGCAGCGCCGGACGGTCGCGTACGACGATGCAGACGGAGAACGTCGGCCGCACGAACGGTGTCGCGGGTGCGTCGGCGGCGGTCTCGGTCGCCCCGGGAGGTCGACCGCCCTGCTGGGGCGGGCCGTACGTCGACGAGGGCAACGACGGGTTCACCGTGTCGTCCCGCTCTCGGCGGATCGCTCTTCCCCCACGCCCCTTCCGGCAACGGCGAGGATCACCATCTGGCCGAAGAAGAACAACCAGAGGAAGTACGGGTAGGCCAGCGGCTTCTGGGTGAGACCGAAGACGACGATGGTCACGAAGAGCAGCGCCAGGGCGAGCCGACCGGACCGGTCGGTCCGTGCCCTGACGAACCGGTGTAGCCCCACGAGGACGGCGACGGTCACGACGACGCCGACGACCCCCCACACGACCAGTACCCGGAGCATGTCGTTGTGCATGTCCCAGGGCTCGTAGCCGAACCCGAGGAGCCGCACGTCCCAGGGGGCACGGCCGAGGATCTCCGCCAGGTCGTTCCAGATGGCACCCCGGCCGTGCATGAAGGTGTCCGACCGTACGTCCAGCGACCCCACCTCGGTGAGGGTGACCTCGGCCCGCCTCCAGATCGCGCCGCCCCAGAGCGTCCCGGCGACCGCGCCGACCGCAGCCACCGCGGCGGCGACCGCCAGAACGGCCCCGCGGTTGGTCCTCCCGGTGCGGCGGGCCCTCACCATGCCGAAGAGGCGCCGCACCTCGAACACGGCGACGATCATGCCCAGGCACAGGATCGTGAAGCGGTGCAGGGAGACGACGCCGGTCGCGACGAAGAGGCCGATCAACGCGTACCGGACGGCGGCGGGAACCTTCAGCCGGTCACCCAGTACGTAGATCAGGAACACCGAGAACATCAACAACCGGCCGAGCGACATCGGGTGGTAGTAGCCGCCGGAGGCCCGCCCGATCTTCTCCCAGTTGGCCAGTTCGAAGTGGAACGAGTAGGGGATCACTCCGGCCACCTGGAGCCAGGCGAGCACACAGTGCACAACCGTGCCGGCGATCACGACGCCGGCGACGAGTGCGAGCCGGCGCACCGGGAACCAGTCGCGCCGCATGAACATCAGTCCGAGCAGGGCGATCGGGGCGAACCCGACCACCAGCCGCATCGCCTCGGCGGGAATGGCGCTGCCCGGCTCCTGCGGAGGTCCGTAGATGGAGTAGCGACGGACGTCGAAGAGGTTCAAGAGTTCCCCGCGCGCGGGGGCGGCCAGGTAGCTGACCGCGGAGAGCACGAGCAACAACGTCAGCCCACCCGCGATGAGCAGGAGGGGCCGGGGCGGCAGGTGCCGGGCACCGACGGCCACGACAGCGAGCGCGGTGACCATGCACAACGCACCGAGCGCGGTGAGCAGCACCCCCAGGTCGAATCCGCCGCCGGCGTCCTTCTCACCGATGTCGAGCAGCGGCTTCACCGCGACCAGCACCAGCGCGGCCGTGGCCAGGTGCCGGGCCACCTGTTCGTGGCGGGGCACCGGCGCGGCCGGGTCTCGCCGGGGGAAGGGCGGTCGCCGCTCCGGTGTGGTCAGCATCTCCATCGGGGGTGTGCCTCTCCCATCAGTGTCCGCCGCGGCAGCAGCCGACAACGCGGGCAGGTCACTGACGGGCCCCCGTTGCCCAGTCCCTCGCCGATCCGCCATCGGCAGTCGCGCCCTGCGGCGAAGGGAGGTTGTGGACTGTGCGCCACTCTGCCCGGCCCCCGCCTCAGAAACACGAGGACGATACCAGCGGGCGAGCTCGCGGAGGGGGCAGGTTCCCGTCCGGTAGGAACGGCCGGAACCGGTGTTGCGGCACCGCCCGCCGTCCGGCAAGCTTTATCGCCGCACCCTGGCCCGGTTCGAGGTGGGTCCGTGACGTGGACCGCCCGCTCGGTGGCAGCGAAGCAGGCGCCCCGACTTTCCTGCGGAAGCGTGGAACTGATGTGACTAACCCCGGTGAGCTGTCGACGATCAGCGTGGTGATGGCCGCGCACAACGAAGCCCGGGTGATCGGTGGTTGCCTCGACGCGCTGCTCGCCGACGCCGCCCCTGGCGAACTCGACATCGTCGTGGTCGCCAACGGCTGCACCGACGACACCGCCCGGGTCGCCGCCAGCCGGCCGGGCGTCCGGGTCATCGAGGTCGCGCAGGCCGGCAAGTCCAACGCCCTGAACGTGGGTGACTCCGCCGCGCGGGGTTTCCCCCGGATCTACCTGGACGCGGACGTGGTGTTGAGCCCGGGCGCGCTGCGCGAGATGGCCGCCGTGCTTTCCGCCGACGGCACGCCGCCGCTGGCCGTGATGCCGCGCCGCCACATGGTGACCGAGGGCCGGTCGCTGGCGGTACGGGCCTACTACGCGATCAACACGCGGCTGCCCATCTTCGCGGACGCGCTCTTCGGCCGCGGTGCGATGGGAGTTTCCGCCGCGGGTCGGAAGCGGTTCGACCGTTTCCCGGAGCAGATCGCCGATGACCTCTTCCTGGATTCGCAGTTCTCCTCCGAGGAGAAGCGGGAGGTGACCGCCGCGACGTCCTACGTGCAGGCCCCGCGGCGCACTCGCGACCTGGTCCGGACCTTGGCCCGGGTACGCGCCGGCAACACCATGTTGCGGGCCAGCCACAGCGGTATCCGTGCCTCCGCGCCATCCTCCTGGCTTCGCGACGTGGTCCTCCCCCGGCCGTGGCTCGCACCCGCGGCGGTGGCGTACGTGGCCGTCACGGTGGCCGCCGCGCTCCGGTCACGACGTCACCCGCGGAACGCCTGGGGACGGGACGACTCCACCCGCTGACCTGCGGCCCGACGGACGGTCAGCGGGTGGACCGGCGCCGCGCCAGCACCACCACGGCGACGACGAGTCCGGCCAACAGCGCGGCCGCCAGGCCGGCGAGCAGCGCGGTCGGCAGTCTGGAGGACTCGGACGTCTCGTTCGCCAGGCGGGCACGGTCGACGGCGTTCTGCCGGTACGCCTGAGCGAGCAGGTTGGTGGGCGACGCCTTGGCCACCGTGTCGAAGCGGCTGATCGCCTCCGCGTCCCGTCCGGCGAAGAAGGCGTCCAGGCCGCTGCGGTAGACCCGGTCCGGATCCGCGAGGCCGCTCTGGACACCAGCCTCGCCGAGCAGCCCGGTCACCACCTGGACCGGCACCAGGGCGCGGTTGGCGCCACCGTTGGCGGCCCGGTCGTTGTCGAGCACGCCGACGACCCGGCCGCTGGTGTCGACGGCGATCCCGCCGTGCGAGTAGATGCCGATGTCGCCGTTGATCCTGGCGACGGCCACCGCGCCCTGGTTGGCGGTGCCGGCCACCTGCACCGACTTCGACTGGAGGGTGTGCGTCGCGGCCCGGAAGTCCGTGTCGGTGGTGCTGTACCCGATCACGAGCAGCGACGTGCCGGATCCGAGGGTGGCCTCTGTGTTCAGCTCCACTGCGGGCAGGTTGTTCTGGCCGAGCTTCACGAGCGCCAGGTTGCCGTTGTCGGCGGGGAGGACGCGTACCACCTCGACCGGCACGGCGGGCTCGGCCGTCAGATCGCCGCGCGCCACGTTGAACTGCCCGAACACCTCGTTGGCGGGTTCGGTGCCGGCCTCACTGCCGGTGAAGGTGGTGGTGGCCATCTTCGTGCGGACGTACTGGTCCAGGGCCGACGCCGTGAGCTTCTTCTGCTCGATGAGGATCCGACCCAGGGTGTAGAGCGCCCGCTCCCGGACGGTGTCCGCCCCCGGGCGTACGCACTGGCCGTTGGTGAGCGCCTGGCCGTCGGCGTTGACCACGAACCCCGTGCACCGCCGCTTGAAGGTGATGGGGGTGGCGCTGAGCGGGACGTTGGACTTCGTCTCCCGCAGCACACCGGTGAAGACCGCCTCGATGAAGACCATGGCGGGCGCGGCGATGGCCAGTGCCCGCTCCTCGGGGCTGTAGGGAGCCGCCTGCGCCCACGGCTTCATGCCCGGGTTGACCGCGGCCCCGCCGGGGAACGCCGAGGAAGCCACGGTCGGTGCCGTCCCGGGCTGTGCGGGCTCGCCCGGGGCGAGCGCCCATACGGCGGCCCCCGTGCCGAGGGCGACCACCAGGATGAGGGCCGCGACGCCCACCCACCCGCCGGTACGCCTCCTGGGCGGCTCCGACGGCCGGATCCGAGGGGTCTGCGCGGCGAACGGGTCGTAAGGTACGGCGGTCGGCTGGGCCGCCGGGGACTGGGGCGCGTTCGCGACCGGCTGGGCGGGTGTCACCGTGGTCGGGGCGTCCCAGGAGGGCGCGGGTGCGGCCGAGACCGGAGTCGGCGACGACGCGCCCGGCTGGGCGGGCATCGGTCCGGCCTGTACCGCCCAGGGCGCGTGCGGAGGCCCGGAGGTCGGCTGCGGCGCACCGGACACCAGGTGCGGCGGGGCGGACGCAGGTTGGGAGGACACCGGCTGGGGAGGCGACGACACCGGCGCCAAGGAGCCCGGCCCGGGCGCCACAGGGTGGTATTCCACGCCCAGGGCCCGGAGCAGCTTCTCCGCGCCCGGACCGGCCTCGGCGGGGTAGGCGACCCAGGGTGCTGGGGCCGAGAAGTCCGCGTACGTGTAGGCGTGGCCGTCGGGCGCCTGGGCCAGCACGTTCGCCATCCCCGAGTAGGCCTCCCGCCAGCGCGGGTCGTTCGCCACGACGGCGTCGAGCACGGCCACCGTGACGAACCGGCCCTGCGCGTCGATGGCGGCCCATGCCTTTCCGACCTGGCAGGTGCCCAGGAGGTGGGTGAACCTGTACGGGCCATCCGGCTGCATGCCAACTCCTCCGCTAGACCGCCGTGCGGATCCTACAGAGGTCACGCTCGCGCAGGCCTCGGCCGGTCGTCGGGCGAACAGCACCGACACGGACTCCGTCACGACCCGAACACCCTCCGAGGTCGCACCGTTTGTCCACATTAGAGAGGACGCCACGAACCACTCGACCGTATTGCCTATGAAAGTTTTCATGCATACAGTCACGGCATGAATGAAGGAGCTGTCGTGGTGCCCACCGAGCGGGTGCTCGACCTGTTCCAGGGGGTCCGACTCACCCCCACCCAGCGCCGCATCGCGCACTGCCTCGTGCAGCACGCGCCGACCGTCGCGTACCTGTCGGCAGCCGAGGTCGCCGAGCTGGCGGGGGTCAGCCAGCCGTCGGTCACCCGGTTCGCGGTCGCGCTCGGCCACGACGGCTACCCCGCGTTGCGCCGCCGGCTCCGCGCGCTGACCGCCGGCGTCCCCGGTGACGCCGCCGACGCCGACAACGAGCTCCAACAGGCCGTACGCGCCGAGATCGGCAACCTCGACCGCCTCGCCGGGCAGCTCGCCGACCGGGACCGGATCGCCGGGACCGGGCGGCTGCTGGCCGCCAGCCGTCCCCTGCCGGTGCTCGGCCTGCGCGCCGCCGCCCCGCTGGCCGCCTACTTCGCCTACTTCGCCGCCAAGGTGCACCCCGACGTGCGGGTGCTCGACGACGGCGGCAGCCTGCTCACCGACCGCCTCGAACAGGCCGCCGAGGCCGGGGCCACTGCCGTGCTCGCGTTCGTCCTCCCCCGCTATCCCCGGGAGACCCTGGACGCGCTGCGCGAGGCCCGCGCCGCCGGCCTCACCGTGGTGGCCATCACCGACTCGCCGGTCAGCCCCGCCACCGAGCACGCCGACGTGGTGCTGCCCGCCGCGGTCGGCGCGCAGCTCGTCTTCGACCTGCACACCGCGCCGATGACCCTGGCCATGGTGCTGCTCCAGGCGATCTGCGACGCCGCCCCCGCCGACACCCAGCGCCGGCTGGAGGCCTTCGAGGCCTCCGCCGCCCGCCGCCAGTTGTTCCTCGGATGACCCGGAGGAGAGCCGAGATGACCCAGCCCGTCCGCGCCGCACGCGGCACCGAACGTACCGCCCGTGGGTGGCCCCAGGAGGCCGCGCTGCGGATGCTGATGAACAACCTCGACCCGCAGGTGGCGGAGCGCCCCGAGGACCTGGTGGTCTACGGCGGCACCGGGAGGGCGGCGCGGGACTGGCCGTCGTACCACGCGCTGGTGCGTACCCTGACCGACCTGCGCGACGACGAGACCATGCTGGTGCAGTCCGGCCGGCCGGTGGGCGTCATGCGTACGCACGAGTGGGCGCCCCGGGTGCTGCTGGCCAACTCGAACCTGGTGGGCGACTGGGCCACCTGGCCGGAGTTCCGCCGCCTCGAACAGCTCGGCCTCACCATGTACGGGCAGATGACCGCCGGCTCGTGGATCTACATCGGCACCCAGGGCATCCTCCAGGGCACCTACGAGACGTTCTCCGCCGTCGCCGCCAAGATCGCCGGCGCCCGTGGTGACGGGCAGCAGTCGAGCGGCGGCACCCTCGCGGGCACGCTGACGTTGACCGCCGGCTGCGGCGGGATGGGCGGGGCGCAGCCCCTCGCGGTCACCATGAACGGCGGCGTCTGCCTGATCGTCGACGTGGACCGCAGCCGGCTGGACCGGCGGGTGCAGGACCGCTACCTCGACGAGGTCGCCGACTCCCTGGACGACGCCGTCGAGCGGGCGCTCGCCGCGAAGCGGGACCGGCGGGCGCTGAGCGTGGGCGTGGTCGGCAACGCGGCCACGGTCTTCCCCGAGCTGCTGCGCCGGGGCGTCGACATCGACATCGTCACCGACCAGACCAGCGCGCACGACCCGCTGTCGTACCTGCCGGAGGGGGTGGAGCTGGCCGACGCCCGGGACTACGCGGCGGCGAAGCCGGCCGAGTTCACCGACCGGGCGCGGGCGTCGATGGCGAAGCACGTCGAGGCGATGGTCGGGTTCCTCGACGCCGGCGCGGAGGTGTTCGACTACGGCAACTCGATCCGGGGCGAGGCGAAGCTCGGCGGGTTCGAGCGGGCCTTCGACTTCCCCGGCTTCGTGCCCGCGTACATCCGGCCGTTGTTCTGCGAGGGCAAGGGCCCGTTCCGGTGGGCGGCGCTCTCCGGCGACCCGGCCGACATCGCGGCCACGGACCGGGCGATCCTGGAGCTGTTCCCCGAGAACGAGTCCCTCGCCCGGTGGATCCGGATGGCCGGCGAGCGGGTCGCCTTCCAGGGCCTGCCGGCGCGGATCTGCTGGCTCGGCTACGGGGAGCGGGACAAGGCGGGTGTGCGGTTCAACGAGATGGTCGCCTCCGGCGAACTCTCCGCGCCCGTGGTGATCGGCCGGGACCACCTGGACTGCGGCAGCGTGGCCAGCCCGTACCGGGAGACCGAGGCGATGGCCGACGGCTCCGACGCGGTGGCCGACTGGCCGCTGCTCAACGCGCTGGTCAACACCGCCAGCGGGGCGTCCTGGGTGTCGATCCACCACGGCGGCGGGGTCGGCATCGGCCGCTCCATCCACGCCGGTCAGGTCTGCGTCGCCGACGGCACGGCGCTGGCCGGGCAGAAGATCGAGCGGGTGCTCACCAACGATCCGGCGATGGGCGTCATCCGGCACGTCGACGCCGGTTACGACGCCGCCCGCGAGGTCGCGCAGGCCACCGGCGTACGGGTGCCGATGGCGAACAACGGGGACACCGCATGAGCGACCTCGCCGGCCGGTTCCGGGCGCTGTGGGACGAGATCGCGCCGGTCGGGCGGGACGAGGGCAGCGGCGGCTACCTGCGGTACGCGCTGACGGAGCCGGAGCTGCGGTTGCGGGAGTGGTTCCGCGAGCAGGCCGACCGCCGGGGCATGCCGGTCACCGACGACGGCAACGGCAACCTGTTCGCCCGGTGGGGCGAGCCCGGGGCCGGCGACGCGGTGCTGACCGGCAGCCACTTCGACTCGGTACCGCACGGTGGGGCGTACGACGGGCCGCTCGGCATCGTCAGCGCGTTCCTCGCCGTCGACGAGCTGCGCACGGCGGGCGTCGCGCCGGCCCGGCCCGTCGTGGTCGGCGCGTTCGTCGAGGAGGAGGGCGCGCGGTTCGGCGTACCGTGCCTGGGGTCGCGGCTGCTCGCCGGGGAGATCGCGGTGGACCGCGCGGCCGGGCTGCGCGACGCCGCCGGGGTGAGCTTCGCCGAGGCGCTGGGCGCCCGGCCGGCGGGCGCGCGGCCCGAGCTGCTCGGCGGCTTCGCCGCCTTCGTCGAGCTGCACGTCGAGCAGGGCCGCGCGATGGTCGACGCCGACGCGCCGGTCGGGGTGGCCAGCGCGATCTGGCCGCACGGCCGCTGGCGCTTCGAGTTCACCGGCGAGGGCAACCACGCCGGTACGACCCGGATGGCCGACCGCCGCGACCCCATGCTGACGTACGCCTTCACGGTGCTGGCGGCCAACAAGGAGGCGCGGCTGCGCGGCGCGCACGCCACCGTCGGCCGGGTGGCGGTGGAGCCGAACGCCACCAACGCAATCCCGTCGAAGGTGACCGGCTGGCTGGACGCCCGGGCCGCCGAGCCCGAGACGCTGACGGGGCTGGTCGACGCGGTCCGCGCGAAGGCCGCCGAGCGGGCCCGCCGCGACGGTACGGAGGTGGCGCTCACGGAGGAGTCGGCCACCCCGCTGGTCGCGTTCGACGACGGGCTGGCGGGCCGGCTGGCGACCCTGCTGGACGCGCCGGTGCTGCCCACCGGTGCCGGGCACGACGCCGGGGTGCTCGCCGCGCACCTGCCCACGGCCATGCTCTTCGTGCGCAACCCGACGGGGGTCTCGCACTCCCCGGCCGAGTCGGCCAGCGACGCCGACTGCGCCGCCGGGGTGACCGCCCTGGCCCGGGTACTGGAGGAGCTGACATGCCGCTGACCGGGGTCCGGTGCCGCCGTTGGTGGCCTGTCGAGCTGATGTCGCAGACGACTCGTCCCCGTGGTGATCGACTGATGTCGCAGACGATTCAGCTCGACAGGGGGCGAACCAGATGACCGCGACCCGCTGGCTGGCCGAGTACGCCTGGCTGCCCGACCACGCCGAACCGACCGCCGACGTGCTGATCGAGACCGCCGACGGGCGGATCAGCGCCGTCACGCCGCTGGCCGGCGGATCCGGCGTCGACACCGGCGTCGAGGTGCTCGACGACGCCGTGCGGCTGCCCGGGCTGACCCTGCCGGGGCTCGCCAACGCCCACTCGCACGCGTTCCACCGGGCGTTGCGCGGGCGCACCCACGGCGGGCGCGGCGACTTCTGGACCTGGCGCGACCGGATGTACGCGGTGGCACAGCGGCTGGACCCGGACTCGTACCTGGCCCTGGCCCGGGCGGTCTACGCCGAGATGGCGCTGGCCGGTGTCACCTGCGTCGGCGAGTTCCACTACGTGCACCACAACCCGGACGGCACCCCGTACGCCGAGGCGAACGCGATGGGCGAGGCGCTGGTCGAGGCCGCCGCGCACGCCGGGATCCGGATCACCCTGCTGGACACCTGCTACCTCACCGCCACCGTCGACGGGGAGCCGCTCGCCGGCCCGCAGCGGCGCTTCGGCGACGGCGACGCGCTGCGCTGGGCGGAACGGATCGACGCGTACCGGCCCGACGACGACCACGTCCGGGTCGGGGCGGCCATCCACTCGGTGCGGGCGGTCCCGGCCGGGCAGCTCGCCACCGTGGCCGGCTGGGCGGACCGGCACGCGGCGCCCCTGCACGTGCACCTGTCCGAGCAGCCGGCCGAGAACGACGCCTGCCGGGCCGTGCACGGCTGCACCCCGGCCCGGCTGCTCGCCGACCGGGGGGCGCTCGGCCCGGCCACCACGGCCGTACACGCCACCCACCTGACCAGCGGCGACCTCACCCTGCTCGGTGACGCCGGCACGGGCGTCTGCCTCTGCCCGACCACGGAGCGGGACCTGGCCGACGGGATCGGTCCGGCCCGGCGGATGGCCGACGTCGGCCTGCCGCTCAGCCTGGGCAGCGACAGCCACGCCGTGATCGACCTCTTCGAGGAGGCCCGTGCCGTGGAGCTGGACGAGCGGCTGCGCACCCGCCGGCGGGGCCACTTCAGCGCCGCCGAGCTGCGCGACGCCGCCACCGTGGGCGGTCACGCCACGCTGGGCTGGCGCGACGCCGGGCGGCTCGCCGTGGGCGCGCGCGCCGACCTGGTGACCGTACGGCTCGACAGCCCGCGCACGGCCGGCGTACCGCCGGTGGGGGTGTGGTTCGCGGCGGGCGCGGCCGACGTCACGCACGTCGTGGTGGACGGCCGGACCGTGGTGCGCGACGGCCGGCACCTGACGGTCGACGTGCCGGCCGAGTTGACCGCGGCGATCGAGGAGGTGACCTCTTGAGCAGTCTGCTGGTCGACGACATCGGCGAGCTGGTGACCAACGACCTCGGGGGCGAGGACGGGCCGTTGGGCATCCGGCGCGACGTCGCACTGCTGGTCGAGGACGGGCGGGTGGCCTGGATCGGGCCGTCCCGCGACGCGCCGGCCGCCGACCGGCGCCTGGACGCGGGGGGTGCCGCCGTGCTCCCCGGCTTCGTGGACAGCCACGCCCACCTGGTCTTCGCCGGGGACCGGGCCGCCGAGTTCGCCGCCCGGATGGCCGGGCAGCCGTACACCGGCGGCGGGATCCGGACCACGGTCGGCGCGACCCGGGCGGCCAGCGACGACGAGCTGCGGGCCACCGTGCGGCGGCTGCGCGGCGAGGCGCTGCGGCAGGGCACCACCACCATCGAGATCAAGAGCGGGTACGGGCTCACCGTCGCCGACGAGGCCCGCTCGCTGCGGATCGCCGCCGAGGTCAGCGAGGAGACCACCTTCCTCGGCGCGCACGTGGTCCCCGCCGAGTACGCCGACCGCCCCGACGACTACGTGGGTCTGGTGTGCGGGCCGATGCTGGCCGCCGCCGCGCCGTACGCGCGCTGGATCGACGTCTTCTGCGAGCGGGGCGCGTTCGACGTGGACCACGCCCGCGCGATCCTCGCCTGCGGGCAGGCCGTCGGGCTGGGCGTGCGGGTGCACGCCAACCAGCTCGGCCCCGGGCCGGGCGTCCAGCTCGGCGTGGAGCTGGGCGCGGCCAGCGTCGACCACTGCACTCACCTCACCGACGCCGACGTCGACGCGCTGGCGTCGAGCCGGCACGACTGCATGTGCGCCGACAGCCTGCACACCACCACCGTCGCCACCCTGCTGCCCGGCGCCGAGTTCTCCACCCGGTCGCCCTACCCGGACGCCCGCCGGCTGCTCGACGCCGGCGTCACCGTGGCGCTGGCGACGGACTGCAACCCCGGTTCGTCGTACACGTCGTCGATGCCGTTCTGCATCGCGCTCGCCGTACGCGAGATGCGGATGACCCCGGCGGAGGCCGTCTGGGCCGCGACCGCCGGCGGCGCGCGGGCGCTGCGCCGCGACGACATCGGGTGGCTCGGCGTGGGGGCGCGGGCCGACCTGATGATCCTCGACGCCCCGTCCCACCTGCACCTGGCCTACCGGCCGGGGGTGCCACTGATCCGCCAGGTTCTGCGCAACGGAGTGCCGCAATGACCGTGACCATCCTGCCCACCGGGATCTCCCCCGCCGACGTGCTCGCCGTGGCGCGCGGCACCGCCAAGGTCGTGCTCGACCCAGCCACCGTGGACGCCATGACGACCAGCCGGTCGATCGTCGACGGCATCGAGGCCGCCGGCCGGCCGGTCTACGGCGTCTCCACCGGCTTCGGCGCGCTGGCGAACACGTTCGTCGCGCCCGAGCGGCGGGCCGAACTCCAGCACGCGCTGATCCGCTCGCACGCCGCCGGGGTGGGCGCGCCGATGCCCCGCGAGGTGGTGCGGGCCATGATGCTGCTGCGGGTCCGCTCGCTGGCGCTCGGCCGCTCCGGGGTCCGGCCCCTGCTCGCCGAAGCGCTGGTCGACCTGCTCAACCACGACGTGACGCCGTGGGTGCCGGAGCACGGCTCGCTGGGCGCCTCCGGTGACCTGGCGCCGCTGGCGCACTGCGCGCTGGTGCTCCTCGGCGAGGGCTGGGTGCTCGGCCCGGCCGGCGAGCGGCTGCCCGCCGCCGACGCGCTGCGCCGGGCCGGGCTGGCGCCGGTCGGGCTGGCCGCCAAGGAGGGGCTGGCGCTGATCAACGGCACCGACGGCATGCTCGGCATGCTGCTGCTGGCGATCCACGACGCCGCGCACCTGTTCACGATGGCCGACGTCACCGCCGCCCTCGCCATCGAGGCGATGCTCGGCTCGGAGCGGCCGTTCCTGCCGGAGCTGCACGCCATCCGCCCGCACCCCGGGCAGTCGGCCTCGGCGGCGAACATCCACCGGCTGTTGCAGGACTCCCGGGTGATGGACTCGCACCGCGACGACCTGGCGCACGCGGTGCAGGACGCGTACTCGATGCGGTGCGCGCCGCAGGTCGCCGGGGCGGCCAGGGACACGCTGGAGTTCGTCCGCACGGTGGCCGGCCGGGAGCTGGTCTCGGTCGTGGACAACCCTGTGGTGCTGCCCGACGGCCGCGTCGAGTCGACCGGGAACTTCCACGGCGCGCCGCTCGGCTTCGCCGCCGACTTCCTGGCCATCGCCGCCGCCGAGGTGGGCGCGATCGCCGAGCGCCGGGTGGACCGGCTGCTCGACGTCACCCGGTCCCGCGACCTGCCGGCGTTCCTCTCCCCCGACGCCGGGGTCAACTCCGGACTGATGATCGCCCAGTACACGGCGGCGGGGATCGTCGCGGAGAACCGCCGGCTCGCCGCGCCCGCGTCGGTGGACTCGCTGCCGACCAGCGGGATGCAGGAGGACCACGTCTCGATGGGCTGGGCGGCGGCCAAGAAGCTGCGCACCGTCCTGGACAACCTGACCAGCCTGCTCGCCGTCGAGCTGCTCGCCGCCGTACGCGGACTCCAGCTGCGCGCCCCGCTCGACCCGTCGCCGGCCGGCCGGGCGGCCGTCGCGGCGCTCGGCGGGATCGCCGGGGAACCCGGGCCGGACGTCTTCCTGGCCCCGCTGATGGAGGCCGCCCGGGCCGTGGTGGCCGGGCCGGACCTGCGCGCCGCCATCGAGAGCGAGATCGGCCTCCTGGACTGACGGCCGCCGCCGGGCCACCGTCGCGCCACGGTGGCCCGGGTGCCCGCCGGTGTCAGCCCGCCAGCACCGCCACCCCGATCAGCACGGGCACGGCGGTCACCGTCGACAGCAGGATCGAGTCGCGCGCCAGGACCGTGCCCCGGCCGTAGCGGACCGCGTACACGAAGACGTTCTGCGCCGTCGGCAGGGCGGCGGTGACCGTGCAGGCCAGCACCAGGGCGGCCGGCAGCCCCATCGCGAAGCGCGCGACGAGGTAGGCGACGGCGGGCTGGGCCACGGTCTTGAGGACGACCGCGAGGCGTACGTCCCGACCGGTGTCGCCGGAGCCGGGCCGCGGCGCGCCGTGCAGGGAGACGCCGTACGCGATCAGCGTGGCGGGAACCGCCATCGCCGCGACGAGTTCGATCGGCCGCAGCACCGGTTCCGGCGGCAGCCACCCCGTCAGGCTGGCCGCGACGCCCAGCGCGCACGCGACGGTGACCGGGTTCGTGAGCGGCTGGAGCACCACGGAGCCGGGCGACGGTCGTCTCTTCGCCGTGGCCGCCTCGAGGAGGGCGAACGCGACCGGCGTCACCACGACCAGCTGGAACATCAGGACGGGCGCGACGAACGAGGCGTCGCCGAGGACGTAGACGGCGACCGGGATGCCGATGTTCGCCGCGTTGACGTACGACGAGGCCAGCGCCCCGATCGTCGCCTCCGCGACGGAGCGGCGCCAGCAGAGCCGCGCGACGGCCACGTACAGCGACGCCACGGCGGTGGTACTCGCCACCGTCACGACCAGGGCGGACGAGACGATCGCGGGCACGTCGGCCCGGGCCACCGTCTGGAACAGCAGCGCCGGGGTCGCCACGAAGAACGCGACCCGGGAGAGGACGGTGGCCGCCTCCGGCCCCAGCAGCCCGCCGCGGCCGAGCGCGTAGCCGACGGCGATGACGGTGGCGATGACGGCGAAGCCCGTCAGCACCCCTTCCACCGGGGCGGGGCCGTCAGCTCGCGGGCGGCAGCACCTTGGCGACCAGCTTGGCCAGCTCCCGCAGTGCCTTGCCCCGGTGGCTGACCGCGTCCTTCTCCTGGGGCGTCAGCTCCGCGTTGGTGCGGTCCTGTCCGTCGCCCAGGAAGATCGGGTCGTAGCCGAACCCGCCGTCGCCGCGCGGCGCCCGGAGCAGCCGGCCGCTCTGCCGGCCGTCGACCAGGTGCTCCTTGCCGCCCGGCAGCACCAGGGCCACGGTACAGACGAAGGACGCGGCCCGGTGCTCGTCGGGCAGGTCCGCGATCTGGTCCAGCACCAGCTGGAGGTTCGCCTGGTCGTTGCCGTGCCGGCCGGCCCAGCGGGCGCTGAACACCCCGGGCATGCCGTTGAGGGCCTCGACGGCGATCCCGGAGTCGTCGGCGATCGTCGGCAGGCCGGTACGCCGGCAGCCCTCCCGCGCCTTGATCAGCGCGTTCTCGCCGAACGTCAGGCCGGTCTCGGGCAGCTCCGGGTACTCCTCGACGTCGTCCAGCCCGAGCAGGGCGACGCGGTGCGCGCCGAGCGCGCCGTCGAGGATCCGCTGGAGCTCGACGAGCTTCTTACGGTTACGGGTGGCGAGCAGCACCTTGTTCATGAGAGAAGCGCCTTTCGCTGGGCTTCGGCCAGGTCCACGCAGCCGGCGACGGCCAGGTCGAGCAGGGCGTCGAGCTGCTCGCGGGCGAAGACGCCCGCCTCCCCGGTGCCCTGCACCTCGACGAACTCGCCGGCGCCGGTGCACACCACGTTCATGTCGACCTCGGCGGTCACGTCCTCGGCGTAGTCGAGGTCCAGCCGGGGTTCGCCGTCGACGACCCCGACGCTGATCGCCGCCACCGAGCGGTGCATCACCTTCTCCGGCTTGCCGACCAGCGACTTGCGCCCGGCCAGCCAGGTGACCGCGTCGTGCAGCGCCACGTACGCGCCCGTGATCGCGGCGGTGCGGGTGCCGCCGTCGGCCTGGAGCACGTCGCAGTCGAGCACGATCGAGTTCTCGCCGAGGGCCTTCAGGTCGATCGACGCCCGCAGGCTCCGGCCGATCAGCCGGGAGATCTCGTGCGTACGCCCGCCGACGCGGCCCTTCACGCTCTCCCGGTCGGAGCGGGTGTTGGTGGCCCGCGGCAGCATCGCGTACTCGGCGGTGACCCAGCCGAGCCCGGAGCCCTTGCGCCAGCGGGGCACGCCCTCGGTCACGCTGGCCGTGCAGAGCACCCGGGTGCCGCCGAACTCCACGAGCACCGAGCCCTCCGGATGGGTGCTCCAGCCCCGGGTCAACGTCACAGGTCGGAGTTCGTCGGGTCGCCGCCCGTCAGGTCGTGCCATCCCTGCACCCTATGTGGTGCTCCGATCGGTGCGCCCCGGGGTGTCCCGCCCCGGGTGCCGGCGGGTCAGATCTCGTAGCTGGCACCGGGCCGGACGACCTCGAGCGGCCCGTCGAAGGCGGTGCCGGCCGACTCCACGGTGTGCGCCTCGCTGCCCCAGGCGGTCACGAGGTGGGTGAGCAGCAGCCGGCTGACCCCCGCCTTCGTCGCCGCCTCGCCGGCCTCCCGGCCGGTCAGATGCAGGTCCGGCGGGTTCTCCACGCCGTCGAGGTAGCTCGCCTCGCAGAGGAACGTGTCGGCGTCCTGGGCCAGCCGGAGCAGCGCGTCGCAGGGCGCGGTGTCCGAGGAGTAGCAGAACACCCGTCCGCCGTGCTCCAGCCGGACGCCGTACGTCTCGACGGGGTGGTTCACCCGGTCGACGGTGACCGTGAACGGGCCGATCGGGAAGGTGCCGGGTTCGAGGGCGTAGAACTGGTAGACGTCCTCGACCGTGCTGTCCTCCTGCCCGTACACGGCGGCCAGCCGGTCCGGTGCGCCGGCCGGGGCGTAGACCGGCAGCGACGGGTAGGGGCCATCCGGGGCGTAGCGGCGGACCACCACGTACGAGGCGGCGTCGAGGATGTGGTCGCAGTGCAGGTGGGTGAGGATGATGGCGTCCGGTGCGTGCAGCCCGGCGTAGCGTTGGAGGTTGGACAGCGAGCCGGAGCCGAAGTCGACCAGCAGGCGGAAGCCGTCCGCCTCGACGAGGTAGGCCGAGCAGGGGGACTCGGGGCCGGGGAAACTGCCCGCGCAGCCCAGTACGGTCAGTCGCATCGAGTTATCTCACTATCACGATGCGTAGTATCCGCGCCGACGGTTCCAGTCCCGATGATCTCTGCCGACGCGTACGCCACGCAGGGGAGCCTACGCGCGCCCGCGCGGCGAGTAGAGTCATCCACCGGAAGTTGTCATGAACGTGACACCCGCCCGGACCTCCCCGTCCCGCCCCGTCCTCGCCCCGTGACGAGATGACGTCCGGCGGTAGCGCTGGGTGAGCGGACGCACCGCCAACGACTCGACCGACGGCAGGCCGCCCGGCCGCCTCGCGGGCCGGGACGGGACGGCCGGACCACCGACGCGGGTCGATGATCCGGCCGCGAGACGTCAGGCCCAGAGCTGACCTTCCAGGGCCTCCTCCGCGTCGGCGAGCGTGCCGCCGTAGGCCCCGGTGGAGAGGTACTTCCAGCCGCCGTCGCAGACCACGAAGGCGACGTCGGCCCGCTGCCCGGCGCGGACGGCCTCGTGCGCCACCGCCAGGGCGGCGTGCAGGATGGCGCCCGTGGAGAAACCGGCGAAGATGCCCTCCACCTCGACGAGCTGCCGGGTCCGCAGCACCGCGTCGCGGGTGCCGACGGAGAAGCGCCGGGACAGCACCGACGCGTCGTAGAGCTCCGGAACGTAGCCCTCGTCGATGTTGCGCAGCCCGTAGACCAGCTCGCCGTAGCGCGGCTCGGCCGCGACGACCTGGATGCCCTCGACCTTCTCGCGCAGGTAGCGCCCGGTGCCCATCAGCGTCCCGGTGGTGCCGAGGCCCGCCACGAAGTGCGTGATCGTGGGCAGGTCGTGCAGCAGCTCCGGGCCGGTGGTCTCGTAGTGCGCCCGGGCGTTCGCCTCGTTGCCGTACTGGTAGAGCATGACCCAGTCGGGGTGCTCGGCCGAGATCTGCTTGGCGGTGGCCACCGCCTGGTTGGAGCCGCCCGCCGCCGGCGAGAAGATGATCTCCGCGCCGTACATCCGGAGCAGCTGCACCCGCTCGGTCGAGACGTTCTCCGGCATCACGCAGACGAGCCGGTAGCCGCGCAGCTTGGCCACCATGGCCAGCGAGATGCCGGTGTTGCCGCTGGTCGGTTCGAGGATGGTGTCGCCCGGCCGGAGCCGGCCCGCCTCCTCGGCCGCCCGGACCATGAACAGGGCCGCCCGGTCCTTGATGCTGCCGGTCGGGTTCCGGTCCTCCAGCTTCGCCCAGAGCCGCACCGGCGGCGCCCCGTCGGGCACCGTCGGCGAGAGCCGGGGCAGCCCGACCAGGGGCGTTCCCCCGCAGGCGTCGAGGAGGCTGTCGTACCGCGCCATGGTGACCGCCGCCGTCAGCGGGCGGCGGCGGCCGACCGGGCGGCGGCCCCGCCGTGCTGGGCGATCGCGGCGGCGGCGGCGAAGCCGAACGCGCCACCGGCCACGGCCGGCAGGATGGTCACGCTGTCGCCGTCGTTGAGCTTGGCGTCCAGCGCGCCGAGGAAGCGGACGTCCTCGTCGTTGACGTAGACGTTGACGAAGCGGTGCAGCGCGCCGGCGTCGGTGACCAGCCGGGCCTTCAGGCCGGCGTGCCGGGAGTCCAGGTCGGCGAGCAGGTCGCTCAGCGTGTCGCCGGCGCCCTCGACGATCTTCGCGCCGCCGGTGTAGCTGCGCAGGATGGTGGGGATGCGAACTTCGATGGCCATGGTGTCGTGCTCCTCGATGATGGTCGGGCGTGCCGGAAGGTGACGGGACGTGAACGGGTGTGACGGCGCTGGATCAGCGGCCGGAACACTCGTAGTCGACCGTCGCCGGGCTCTGCCCGAACATGTAGGACTGCACGGCGTGCGGGTCCACCCCCGCCTCCACGATCCGGACGGGCTCCTCGGTCACCACGCCGTCGACGATCCGGAAGGAGCGGATCTCCTCCGAGTCGGGCTCGCGGGTGGAGACCAGCAGGTAGTGCGCGCCGGGCTCACCGGCGAAGGCGATGTCCGTCCGGGACGGGTAGGCCTCCGTGGCGGTGTGCGAGTGGTAGATGACGACGGGCTCCTCGTCCCGGTCGTCCATCTCGCGCCACACCCGCAACTGCTCCATCGAGTCGAACTCGTAGAACGTCATGGAACGGGCGGCGTTGTCCATCGGGATGTGCCGGGTGGGGGTGTCGCTGCCGGCGGGACCGGCGACCACGCCGCACGCCTCGTCGGGGTGGTCCCGGCGGGCGTGGGCGACGATCGCGTCGACGATCGACCGGTCGATGCTCAGCACGTGCTCCAGCCTAACGCGTACCTGCCGCGACCTTAAGGTGGCGGCGGTCACGCCTAGTCGATCAGGGCGTTGAGCAGGGATTCCTGGAGATAGCCGAGGTACGCGTAGACCGACAGTTGGAACACCCGGCTGGAGGCCGGGTCGACGGCGACGGCGTCGTCGAGCTCCTCGCCGAGGTCGGTGCCGTCCTTGATCTCCAGCCGGACGCCCATCGCGAGCCGGGCGTCGTTGAGCGCCCGCAGCCACGCCTCGGCCGCCTCCGCGTCGAGGCGCACCTCGCCCCCGCCGGAGTCGGGCAGCGCGGCGAGGATCGCGCCCGCCTGGTCGATCTTGGCGGTCTTGAGGTCGCCCTCGGTGTAGCGGCGGAACTCGGCGGTGTCGGACGGGTCCTCCGGGTAGACCTCGGGGAAGAGCCGGCCCACCACCGGGTCGCTGTGGTCGAAGCCGTCGGTGAGCAGCCCCACCACCTCGGATGCCACCTTCCGCAGCACCCGCACCTCGTCGATGGCGAAGCTGGCGACGTAACGGTCGCCCTGGCGACGGAACATGCTCACGACCGGTCCACCGTCGCCCACAGCCCGTACGCGTGCAGCTGCGACGCGTCGTGCTCCATCCGCTCCCGGGCGCCGCTGGAGACCACGGCGCGGCCCTTGTGGTGCACGTCGAGCATGAGCTGTTCCGCCTTCTCCCGGCTGTAGCCGAAGAGCTTCTGAAAGACCCAGGTCACGTACGTCATGAGGTTGACCGGGTCGTCCCACACGATCGTCACCCAAGGCCGGTCGGACGCCGGCACCTCGTCGGTGTCCGGCGTCTCGACAGGTGCAACCTGCGGAGCCGCCATGCCCCCCATCGTGCCACCGGATCCGGCGAACCGAGGAACCGGAACACCGGCCCGGCGTTGATCATCGCGTCCGGCCTGGTCAAACGCGTCGGCGAGGGCGAGCGGAGCCGCCGGCGCGGGGCCGACGCCGCGAGCGACCGGCGGGCCGTCAGGCGAGCAGGATGCCGTGGTCGACAGCATCGGAGAGCACCCCGTCCAGCGAGAGGCGGAACACCTCGAACCGCCGGGACACCTCCCGGGACAGCTTGAGTTCGACCTCGCGCAACGCGCGCTGCGCCCAGGCCCGGGCGGCGTTGGCGTCGTGGTTGCCCGGGCTGCGCCAGTGCTGCCAGCAGCCGCCCGAGAGGGCCACGGCCACCGGCGGGAGCACCTCCGCGCGTTCCAGGCCCGGGTAGCTCGCCAGCGCGTCGGCCGCGCCGTCGCCGGTCAGGTCCGCGACGCCCCCGGTGCTGGTGACCAGCAGCACCCGGTCGAGCTCGTGCTCGCCCTGGTGGTCCGCCAGGCTCCAGCACACCGGTGCGTGCAGTCGCCGGAGCACACCCGCCGGCAGCGGAGTGCCGAAGACCCGGCCGGCGGCCTCCTCCAGGAGCCCGCGCACCGCCTCGTCGCACTGGGCGGTGGCCAGCAGCGACAGCGCCTCCATCTCCCGGTCGAGCAGCTGCGGCAGGCCGGCGCAGCCGACCCCGAAGACGATCTCCTGCACCACGCGGAGGTGGATGTTCGCCAACTCCAGGGCGAGGTGCTGGCGGATGCGCCGCGAGCAGGACCGGGCCTGCCGGTCGAGCTGCTCCGACCAGGCGCCCGGGTTGGCCACCACAGGCACCCGGCCGTGCGCCCCGGGCAGCACGGGCGGTTCGGCGCTCGCCCGCCGCAGTCCCTCGTCGGCGGCCCAGCCGACCAGGGCGCGGCGCAGGTCGGCCCCGTCACCTGCCGCCTCGACCGGGAACCAACGGGCTTCGGCGAGCCCGGGAACGGCGGCCAGCAGGGCCGCCCGGTGCGCCTCCACGGTGACCTCGACCGGGTCCACCGGCGCGGAAGCCGACCCGACGGACGCCCCCGTGACCTCCGTCGTGGTCGTGCCCTCCGGCACCGGGGCCCAGCCGCTCGCGCCCGGGGTGACCGCGAAGACGACCCTGACGTCGGCGCGCGCCAGGTCGGCGAGCAGGTGCAGCTCGACGGCGGTGAAGGCCTGGTCGGCGGCGATCACGAAGAGCACCGCCCCGGACCGGCCCGCCGCGTCGAGCAGCAACCGGCCGCCGGCCAGCCCGAGGGCGCCGGTGTCGGGTGTGTCGACGAGGCTGAAGTGCCGCAGCAGGGGCTCGGGCAGGCTCAGCTCGACCCGGCGCGGCGGGCGCGCGAGCGCCGGCCCGGCGGCCAGCCGGTCGGCGCCGTAGGAGTGGGGCTGGCGGTAGCCGGGCACGTAGGCGGCCCGCGTCGGCACCTTGGAGTGGCGCACCACGAGCCAACTTCCGGCGGGCACGGCGAGCATGGCGGGATCGAGCTGGAGCAGGCGGGCGAGGACCTCGCGTCGCCCCGCACCGGCCGGGCCGAGGCCGATCACGGCCATCGGTTCCTCCGGGCGGGGCTCGGTCACTCCGAGCCTGGCGGGCAGCCGCTCCCGGCGGGGCAGGTCGCAGGGTGCGGCCAGGTCGCCGTCGCCCACGTCGACGGCGGGGAGAGGACCCGGCTTCATCGAAAGCGTCCTCCCGTGGCAGGCGACCGGCAGTGGCGGGCCGCGTGGAAACATCCGTGCGAGCACCCGGATGCCGGAAGAGTACGGCTGAGCGGACCCCCGAACCGAACACTTCGAATACTTAGGGGTAACCACCAGACTACTCAACTTCGGTGCGTGACGGCGTGCACGCGGACGGGTTCCGATCGATATGCTGCCCCGATGAGTCGGTGGAGTTTCGTCGGCCGAACGGATGAGCTCAACCGTCTGTTGTCGGCGGTGACCGGCGCGGAGGGGCGGGGCCTCTTCTTCAGCGGCGACGCCGGCATCGGCAAGAGCCGGCTGCTGCGCGAGGGGGTGACCGCCCTGCCCCGCGACGGGTACGCCGTCTGGTCGATCGCGGCCAGCGCGACCACCGCGGCGCTCCCCTTCGGTGGTCTGATCCAGGTGCTCCCGACCGAGCAGCCGCACGGGCTCTCCCCCGCCGGCATCCTGCGCTGGGCGGTCGACGTGCTGCAACAGCAGGCGGCGGGCCGCCGGATCGTGCTCGCGGTCGACGACGCGCACCTGCTCGACCCGCCGTCGGCGGCGCTGGTGCACCTCGTCGCCCGGGCCGACAACGCCACGGTCGTCGGCACGTTGCGCGACGGCGAGCAGCTCCCGCTGCCGATCCGGGCCCTGTGGACCGACGACCTGGTCGACCACGTCGAGCTGAAGCCGCTGGCGCCGGCCGACACCACGCGACTGCTCTCGGAGATCCTGAACGGACCGGTCGACGCGACCTCGGCCGACCGGCTCGGCCGGCTCTCCGAGGGCAATCCGCTGCTGCTGCGCGAGCTGGTCTTCGCCGTCGACCGCGAGGAACTGACCCGCACCTACGGGGTGTGGAAGTGGACCGGCCGGCTTGACCTGGCCCCCAACCTGGCCGACCTGATCGACATCCGGATCGGCCAGCTCACCTCGGGCGTACGCGGGGTGGTGGAGCTGGTCGCTCTCGGCGAACCGCTGGGCCTGCACCTGCTCAACCAGGCCGCCGACCCGGTCGACGTGGAGACCGCCGAGGAGCGCGGGCTGATCGCCGTGGAGCACGACGACCGGCGGACGAACGTGCGGCTGGCCCACCCGCTCTACGGCGAGGTGATGCGCCGCCGCTGCCCCGTCAGCCGGACGCGGCGGTTGCAGGCCCGCCTCGCCGAGCTGCTGGAGCTGGTCGGCAAGCGGCGCCGCGACGACCTGCTCCGGGTGGCCGTCTGGCGGCTCGACTCGGGCACCGCGCAGGACCCGGCCCTGCTGCTCGACGCGGCCGGGCAGGCGTTCGCCCGCTACGACGTACCGCTGGCGACCCGGCTGGCCCGCGCGGCGCTCGACGCGGGCGGCGGCTTCGACGCGGCGGAGCTGCTGGCCACCATCCTGATGTTCGCCGACCGGCCGGACGAGGCGATCGAGGTGCTCGACGCGGTCTCCGCCGACATCGAGGGCGACCGGCGGCTGAGCCGTTGGCTGACGGTGCGGGGCATGGTCAGCTACTGGGGGCTGAGCCAGGAGTCCACGGTGGAGGAGATCGCGGCGCGCCGGTCGACCCTGCGGGACTCCGCCGACCAGGCGAGGGTGCTGGCCTTCGAGGGCATCATGCGGCTGCACCGGCTCGACACCGGCCTCGCGTTGCGGCTCGGGCAGACGGTGCTGGACCGGCCGGCCGCCAGCGTGGCCGCCCGGGAGTTGGCCCGCAGCACCATCGCCCACCTCCAGGCCGCGCAGGGACAGCTGCACCGCAGCACCACCGCGATCAACCAGGTGCAGGCCGAGGCGGGCCGGTGGCGGGCGGACATGCCGTACCTGCAACTGGCCCTGGAGCTGGCCCGGGGCACCCGGCTGGCACTCGCGGGCGACCTGGCCGGCATCGACGCGATCGTGGCCGACGAGTTCGCCGACCTGGCCGGGGCCGGGGACTTCCGGCTCGGCACGGGCTACCTGGCGATCCTCCAGGCGTACGCGGCCCGGCTGCGCGGCCAGAGCGACGCGGCGCTGCGCACCAGCCTCGGTGCCTGCGCGGTGCTCGCGACCAGCCGGGTCTACGCGGGCCTGGCCCAGGCCGAACGGGCCCAGGCGGCGGCGCTGCGGGGCGACGCCGCGCAGGCGGCGGAGGCGATGGCGGAGGCCGACCGCACCCACGCCCCCGGCATGGTCGTGCTCTATCCGTGGCTGGAGCAGGCCCGTGGCGCGGTGCTCGCCGCCGGTGGCGACGTGTCCGGCGCCGTCAAGCACCTGACCGGGCTGGCCGACCGGCTGCGCGCGGACGGCTTCGCCGGCCACGAGGTGCACGTGCTGCACGACCTGGTCCGGCTGGGTCAGGCGACCGCGGAGCTGGGTCCCACCTGCTCCGACGGCAGCCGCCGCACGGTCGCGCAGCGGCTCGCCGAGCTCTCCGAACGGGTCGACGGGGTGCTGCCTCCGCTGCTCGCCCGGCACGCCCGGGCCGCCGCGGGCGGCTCCGCCGACGACCTGCTGGCGGTCGCCGACGGCTTCGAGGCGTTGGAGCTGGCCGTCTACGCGGTGGAGGCCACCGCCGCCGCCCTGGACCGGCTGCGCCAGCAGCGCTCCCCGGCGGCGGCGGGACCGGCCCGGGAACGCCTCGCGGCCCTGCTCGGCCGCTGCGACCTGATCCGTACGCCGGCGTTGCAGGCCGGCTGCCCGGCGCTGAGCGAACGCGAGTGGCAGGTGGCCCGGCTCGCGGCCGACGGGGTGACCAGCCGGGTCATCGCCGAGCGGCTCTTCCTCTCCGCCCGCACGGTGGAGAACCACCTCCAGCGGATCTACGGCAAGCTCGGCGTCGCCGGCCGGGCGGAGCTGCGGGCCGCCCTGCGGGCGATCCCGGGCCACGACGGCGGCGAGAGCGGGTGAACCCTAGGCTGGGGACGTGAGCACCCTTCGCCCCGCGCTGTTGACCGACCACTACGAGCTGACCATGGTCAGTGCCGCCCTGCGCGACGGCACCGCCGACCGCCGCTGCGTCTTCGAGGTGTTCAGCCGCCGGTTGCCCGCCGGCAGGCGCTACGGCGTGGTCGCCGGCACCGGCCGGCTGATCGAGCTGATCCGCGACTTCCGCTTCGACGCCGACGAGGTCGACTTCCTGCGGCGTACCGGGGTGGTCGACGAGCAGGCCGCCGCCTGGCTGCGCGACTACCGCTTCACCGGCGACGTCGAGGGCTACGCCGAGGGCGAGCTGTTCTTCCCCAGTTCCCCGATCCTCACCGTCTCCGGTGGCTTCGCCGAGTGCGTGGTGCTGGAGACGCTCATCCTCTCCGTGCTCAACCACGACAGCGCCGTGGCGGCGGCCGCCGCGCGGATGGTGACCGCGGCCCGGGGGCGGACCCTGATCGAGATGGGTTCCCGGCGGGCGCACGAGGAGGCGGCGGTGGCCGCGGCGCGGGCCGCGTACCTGGCCGGGTTCCGGTTCACCTCGAACCTGGCCGCCGGGCAGCGCTACGGCATCCCGACCGCAGGCACGGCCGCGCACGCGTTCACGCTGCTGCACACCGACGAGCGGGCCGCGTTCGCCTCGCAGGTCGCCACGCTGGGCAAGGAGACCACGCTGCTGGTCGACACGTACGACATCAGCCAGGGCATCCGTAACGCGATCGCGGTGGCCGGAACCGACCTGCGGGCGGTACGGATCGACTCGGGCGACCTGGCGGTGATCGCCCAGCAGTCCCGGGAGCTGCTCGACTCGCTGGGCGCCACCGAGACCAAGATCATCGTCTCCGGTGACCTCGACGAGCACGCCATCGCCTCGCTCGCCGCCGAGCCGGTCGACATGTACGGCGCCGGCACCGCCGTCGTCACGGGTTCCGGCGCCCCCACCGCCGGGCTGGTCTACAAGCTCGTCGAGGTCGAGGGCCGCCCGGTGGTCAAGCGCTCCGAGCACAAGGCCACCATCGGCGGTCGCAAGGTGGCCGTACGCCGGCACAAGCCGACGGGCACCGCCACCGAGGAGGTCGTCGTGCCGCAGGGCGTGCCGGCCCCCCGGCCCAACGACCGGCTGCTCCAGCACTCGTTCCTGGCCGGCGGCGAGCCGGTCGACCGGCCCACCCTGGACGAGTCGCGGGAGCACCTGCGACAGTGCCTGATCTCCATCCCCTGGGAGGGCCTGAAGCTCTCCGCGGGCGACCCGGCCATCCCGGTCACGGTCGTCCCCGCCGACTGAGAAAGGAGCACCCGGTGAGCAACGCGTTGATCATCGTGGACGTGCAGAACGACTTCTGCGAGGGCGGCTCGCTGGCCGTCGGCGGCGGGGCGGGCGTGGCGGCCGGAATCACCCGGCTGCTCGCCGCCGAGCCCGACCGCTGGGACCACGTGGTGGCGACGAAGGACCACCACATCGACCCGGGCGCCCACTTCGGCGACCCGCCGGACTACGTGGAGTGCTGGCCGGCGCACTGCGTGGTGGGCACCCCCGGCTCGGAGTTCCACCCCGACCTGGCCACGGACCGGATCGAGACGGTCTTCCGCAAGGGCGAGTACGCCGCCGCGTACTCCGGCTTCGAGGGGCACGCCGAGGACGGCGAGTGCCTGGCCGACTGGCTGCGCCGGCACGGGGTGGACCGGGTCGACGTGGTCGGCATCGCCACCGACCACTGCGTACGGGCGACCGCCCTGGACGCCGCCCGCGAGGGCTTCGCCACCACCGTGCTGCTGGACCTGACCGCCGCGGTCGCCCCGGAAACCACCGACGTGGCGCTGCGCGCCCTGGAGGGTGCCGGCGTGACGATGCGCGGGGAACCCGTGATCAGGGCCGCATGAGGCGGTGATCCGCCGGCGGGACGGGCTCCGGGCGGCGCCGCGGACAGCGACGCCGCCCGCACGCACCTCCCGGGCGGACAGCGACGCCGCCCGGGGCGTACCTCCCGGCGACGCGAACGGGCGCCACCCCGGTTGGGGATAGCGCCCGTTCTACGTGGTGCGGAGCGTCAGCGCCGGTCGGCGTCGCTCGCGGTGTCCTCGCGGTAGCTGGCGCCACCGTCGGACTCGCTGGTCAGCGGCTTGGCGCCGCCCTCCGGCGGGCCGGCCAGGCTCTGGCTGCCCGCTGCCAGCTCCGGGAACTTGAGGTCGAACGCCGGCCGCTCGGAGCGGATCCGCGGCATCCGGTCGAAGTTGCGCAGCGGGGGCGGGGAGCTGGTCGCCCACTCCAGCGAGTTGCCGTGGCCCCAGGGGTCGTCGACCTCGACAACCGGCCCGGCCTTGTACGACTTCCAGCAGTTCCAGATGAACGGCAGGGTCGAGATACCGGTGATGAACGCGCCGATCGTGGAGATCATGTTCAGCGTGGTGAAGCCGTCGCCGGGCAGGTAGTCGGCGTACCGGCGCGGCATGCCCTCGTTGCCCAGCCAGTGCTGCACCAGGAACGTGGTGTGGAAGCCGATCATGGTCAGCCAGAAGTGCACCTTGCCCAGCCGCTCGTCGAGCATCCGGCCGAACATCTTCGGGAACCAGAAGTAGATGCCGGCGAAGACGGCGAACACGATCGTGCCGAAGAGCACGTAGTGGAAGTGGGCCACCACGAAGTACGAGTCGTGCAGGTGGAAGTCGATCGGCGGGCTGGCCAGCAGCACGCCGGTGAGGCCGCCGAAGAGGAACGTGACCAGGAAGCCGATCGAGAAGAGCATCGGCGTCTCGAAGCTGATCTGGCCCCGCCACATGGTGCCGATCCAGTTGAAGAACTTCATACCGGTCGGCACGGCGATCAGGTAGCTCAGGAAGCTGAAGAACGGCAGCAGCACCTGGCCGGTGGAGAACATGTGGTGCGCCCAGACGCTCATCGACAGGCCGGCGATGGCGATGGTCGCGGCGACCAGGCCCTTGTAGCCGAAGATCGGCTTGCGGGAGAAGACCGGGATGATCTCGGAGATGATGCCGAAGAACGGCAGCGCGATGATGTACACCTCGGGGTGGCCGAAGAACCAGAAGAGGTGCTGGTAGAGCATCGGCCCGCCGGTCGCCGGGTCGTAGACGTGGGCGCCCATGAGCCGGTCGGCGGCCAGCGCCAGCAGCGCGGCGGCCAGCAGCGGGAAGACCAGGATCACCAGGAGACCGGTGACCAGGATGTTCCAGGTGAAGATCGGCATCCGGAACATCGTCATGCCGGGCGCGCGCAGGGTCAGGATCGTGGTGATCACGTTGACCGCGCCGAGGATCGAGCCCAGACCCGAGATGACCAGGCCGACGACCCACAGGTTCGCGCCCACGCCGGGCGAGTGCTCGACGGAGCTCAGCGGCGCGTAGGCGGTCCAGCCGAAGTCGGCCGCGCCACCCGGGGTGAGGAACCCGACCATGGTCATCGTGCCGCCGAAGAGGAACAGCCAGTAGGCGAAGCTGTTCAGTCGGGGGAACGCGACGTCGGGCGCGCCGATCTGCAGCGGCACCACGTAGTTCGCGAAGGCGAACACGATCGGCGTCGCGAAGAACAGCAGCATGACCGTGCCGTGCATGGTGAACAGCTGGTTGTACTGCTCGGGCGACAGGAACTGCAGCCCGGGTCGAGCCAGCTCGGCCCGCATGATCAGGGCCATCAGGCCACCGATCATGAAGAACACGAACGCGGTGACCATGTACATGATCCCGATCTGCTTCGCGTCCGTGGTACGCAGCAGCCGCGCGATGGCCGACCCCTTGACCGGCGTTCGGACCGGCCAGGGCCGGGTCACGACCGGCTTGGGTGCGACGGTGGTCACGAGTGGCCTCCGGTTCTGGGTTGTCCCGCTCGGCACACGCTGGTTATCTGCGGGCCGTCATCCGCAAGGAGGATAGTCCCCGGCAGGTGGCTGCGCCGCGTGGGGTGGTCGGGTAGCCTGCCGCACCCCGGCGCGGGGGCCTCCCGGAGCCTGCCGTCACAGCGGGCCGAGCAGCAGTCGGTAGTGCTCGCCGAAGATCCGGCCGCCGCGCCCACGCAGCAGCGGGTCGCGCAGCGCCGGGGGCACGTCCCGGGTCCGGTTGCGGTCCCGGGTCCGGTCCCGCACCCATCGCGTACGCGGGCGACGACGACTCTCGTACGCCGCCAGCGCCGCCTCCACGTCGGCCCCGGCCGCACGGAGGGACTCGGCGAGCACCACGGCGTCCTCCAGCGCCATCGCCGCACCCTGGGACAGCGTCGGCGCGGTGGCGTGCGCGGCGTCCCCGACGAGCAGCACCCGCCCTCGGGACCAGCACCCCAGCTCCACCTCCTCGGTGGTCGCGACGTGCACCCGGTCCAGCGCCTCCAGCACGGCCGGCACCGGTCCGCCGTAGCCGCCGAAGAGTTCGCGCAGGCGGGCCGTCGGGTCGGCCGGCAGGGTGGTGCCGGCCTCGTCGGCGTAGCAGTGCAGCCGCCCGGCGCCGATCGGCACGACGAGGAAGCCGGCGCGCTGACCGAGCAGGGCGGTCCACTCGGCCACGGGTGGCCCGTCGCGCACCACGGCGCGGTAGACGACCTGGCCCGCTCCCCGGGGTGGGCCGCCGAGCGCGGCCAGGGCCCGGATCGACGAGCGCGGCCCGTCGGCGCCGACGACGAGGTCGTACTCGGTGGCGGTGCCGTTGACGAAGGTGACGCCGACGGAGTCCGGCAGCAGGTCGAGGGTGCGCACCTCGGCGCCGTGCCGGACGGCGCCGCCCGCCCCGGTCAGCAGCACCCGGTGCAGCTCCGCCCGGGGCAGCGCCCGGCACTCGCCGACCCCGGCCCAGAGGGCGTCGAGGTCGACCTCGCACAGCGGCGCCCCGGTGGCGTCGAGGAACCGCTGGCGGTGGATGACCTGCCCGAGCGGGCGGACCGGCCCGTCGAGGTCGAGCCGACGCAGCGCCCGGGCCGCGTTGCCGGGCAGGTAGAGCCCGTTCTCCGCGTTCTCGCCCGGGGGCAGCTTCTCGGTGACGTCGGGTCGGAGACCCACCATCCGCAGCGCCCGGGCCACGGCCAGACCGGCGATGCCCGCGCCGACGACGAGGATGCGCAGGGGGGAGCCACCCATGGTGGTGTACGCCTCCGGAGGGGTTCGGCACGCGTTGGAGGCAAGACACTACTCGGCGCAATCGGCACACACCAGAGTCGATCGTCCCGGTGGAAACATTCCTCGGCGACCGCCGCCACTGCTTTGGGGGACCCGCCTGCCCACCGTGCGGCTCGGGCGTGACAAACCTCACTTACCTCTCCAATACCGCGCCCCCGTTGCGCAGCGGTTTCAGAGATGTAAATGTGTCGAAGGGTTGTGGGAGCGCTCCCGTCACGCCCCCGGCGACCCGCCCGACGTTCCGTGCCGAAGCCGAAGGAGCACCATGAAACGTCCACTCCGGGCCCTCGCGGCAGCCGCGCTGCTCGCCACCGGCTCGATCGTCGCCGTGGCCCTCGGGGGATCCGCCAGCGCCGACACCCAGATCTGCGAGCAGTACGGCTCCACCACCATCCAGGGCCGCTACGTGGTGCAGAACAACCGCTGGGGCACCACCGCCCAGCAGTGCATCAACGTCACCGACAGCGGCTTCGAGATCACCACCCAGAACGGCAGCAACCCCACCAACGGCGCGCCGACGGCGTACCCGTCGGTCTTCCTCGGCTGCCACTACACCAACTGCTCCCCCGGCACCAACCTGCCGATCCAGGTCAGCCAGATCAGCAGCGCCACCAGCAACATCTCCTACCGCTACGTCAGCAACGCCGTCTACAACGCCTCGTACGACATCTGGCTGGACCCGTCGCCGAAGCGGGACGGGGTGAACCAGATGGAGATCATGATCTGGCTCAACCGGCAGGGCCCGATCCAGCCCATCGGCTCCCCGGTCGGCACCGCCACCATCGACGGGCGCAGCTGGGAGGTCTGGCGCGGCAGCAACGGCTCCAACAACGTGATCTCGTACCTGGCGCCGTCGGCGATCAGCAGCGCGAACCTCAACCTGCTGGCGTTCATCAACGACACCCGCAACCGGGGTGCGATCACCAACTCCTGGTACCTGACCAGCATCCAGGCCGGCTTCGAGCCGTGGCAGGGCGGCGCCGGGCTGGCGGTCACCTCGTTCTCCGCCGCCGTCAACGGGGGCGGCAACCCGACCACCCCGCCGCCGACGACCCCCCCGCCGTCGGGCGGCTCGGGTTGCGCGGTGAAGTACACGCCGAACTCCTGGAACGACGGGTTCACGGCCGACGTGCAGATCACCAACACCGGGTCGGGCACGGTCAACGGCTGGACCCTGAACTACAACCTGCCCGCCGGGCAGCAGGTCACCAGCGCGTGGAACGCCACGGTCAGCCAGAGCGGCTCGGCGGTGACCGCGCGCAACATCAGCTGGAACGGCACGCTCGCCCCGGGCGGCACGGCCAGCTTCGGCTACCAGGGCACGCTGAGCGGGGCGTACTCGTCCCCGACGAGCTTCACCCTCAACGGGGTGACCTGCTCGCGGTCCTGACCTCTGGCCGGGGGCGACACCCCCGGCGAAACCGACGAACGCGACGTCCGCCAGGCCACCCCGGATCCTGGCGGACGTCGCGTACGAGGCCGGACGATCAGACCCGGGTGAGCCGGACCGCGTCGGCGATGATCAGGCCGGAGGCGGAGCTCCACCGGCTGACCGCGACCCGGTTGGCGTCGCCCGCCGGCAGCGTGAAGGTGCCGAGGGTGCGCCACTGCCCACCGGTCGCCGCCTGGTTGACGACGACCGTCTGGTTGCCGGTGGTGGTGGACACGATGTACGGGGTCGCGGTGTTGTAGCCGCTGACGGCCGGCCACCACGCGTCGACCCGGTAGCTCGCGGTCGCCGGGACGTTGAACTTGTACCAGGCGGCGTCGCTGGCGGCGACCGGGTCCGCGAAGCGGTAGTCGGCGCCGTAGCGCTGGGCCGAGTACGTCGAGGTGCCCCAGTTGGCGCTCGCGGTGAAGCGGCCGGCGGTGGAGTTGTCCACCACGGAGCTCCAGGTGCTGCCACCCGCCATCTTCGCGGCGACGTCGGCGCGCATCGTGTTCAGGTCGATGAAGGACGGGTCGATCTTGCCGGTGGTGCTCGTCTCGCGGTGGCCCCGGGCGTAGCTGGCGTCCTTGCCCAGCCGCTTGAGCACGGCGGCGGTGGCGGCGATCGACGCGTTGTACTGCGCCGCCGTCATCTCCTGGTTGACCCCGTTGTAGTCGATCTCCCAGCCGATCATCAGCGTGTTGCCGTCGCCGGCGGGGATCGGCCCGCTGCCGCGGCTGACGCCCGCGTGGTTGCAGCGGTTGGCGGAGATGACGTGGAAGACGCCGTGGTAGTCGACCAGCGCCTGGCAGAGCGGGCCGGGCAGGTCGGACCGGCCGTTGATGCAGATGTTGAGCGCCGGGTGCGGGTTGCTGGCGCTGGAGGTGGCGGCGGTGTGGTGCCAGAGCACACCGATCGGGTTGAACGAGCTGCCTGCCGACCGGTTGAGCCAGTCGCCCTCGACGACGACCTGGACGCCCGCCCCCCGCAGCACGTCCACCAGCCAGGGGATGCTAGCCATCAGGACTCCCCGAGCAGGTCGGCGAGGCACTCGGCCTTCGGCGCGGCGAGGGGCGCGGCGCTCGCCGCGGCGGGCTTGGCGGCGACGGCCACCGCGGTGACCAACAGAGCCGACATGCCCAGCACCCCCCGACGGGGAAGACGGGCGGGTCGTGACGCGTTCATGGCGCTCCTTCAGACAAGGGCGGAGGGGTTCCGACTCATCGATGAACTGGTGACGCGCACGGTATATCGTCACGAGCATCTATGTCGATACCCTTCATCTCCCCTATTCGGGCTGAAGGAATTTGGCAACGCGGTCCGGGTACGGCGCTGCGACCCGGTCACGATCCGGGTGGTGGGGAGGGGTCCGTCAGGGGTTGCCGAGGGCGTCGATGTCGCGCATCTCCTCCGCGGTCAGCGCGAAGTGGAAGACGTCGGCGTTGACGCGGATCCGCTCCGGGGTCACCGACTTGGGGATGACCACGATCTCGTGGTCGATGTGCCAGCGGAGCACCACCTGGGCCGGGGAGACGTCGTGCGCGGCGGCGACGCGGGTCAGCACCGGGTCGGCGAGGTCGCTGGTCTTGAACGGGCTGTAACCCTCCAGCACCACCCCGCGGTCCCGGTGCTCCCGGTGCCGCTGCCGGTCGTACAGCGAGGGGCTCCACCGGATCTGGTTGACGGCCGGGTTCTCCTCGGTCGCCTGGATCAGCTCGTCGATCTGTCCGGTGCCGTAGTTGCTCACCCCCACCGCGCGCGCGAGCCCCTCGTCGCGGGCGGCCAGCATCTCCCGCCAGACGGGGATGTTGTCCGTCGGGTTGGCCGGCGGCCAGTGGACCAGCCACAGGTCGACGTGATCGGTGCCGAGCGCGGTCAGGCTCGCCTCGATCGTCTCCCGCTCCCGCCCGACCCGCTCCGGCGGCAGCTTGGTGGTGAGGAAGACGTCCTCGCGGCGCAGCCCGCTCTCGCGTACCGCCCGGCCGACCTCCTCCTCGTTGCCGTACATCGTGGCGGTGTCGACGTGCCGGTAGCCGGCGTCGAGCGCGGCGAGCACCGCGTCGTACCCGGCCTCGCCGGTGGCCTGCCAGGTGCCGAAGCCCAGCAGGGGCATCCGCACCTCACCGGGGAGCGTGACGGTGGGCTGGTCGTCATTGTCCATGCGCGGGTCTTTACCCGTGCTGACCTGCCCCATGCCCGGCGAACCGGACACGCGGGCGGCCGGCGGTCCGGCGCGGATTGCCGGAGAATGCGGGTGTGGCTGACCCGCTGGAGGAGTACCGGCGCAGACGGGACGCGGCGCGCACCCCGGAGCCGGTGCCGAAGCGAACCCCGCGACGCGGGCGGCCCGCCGACGGCGAAGCCCGGTTCGTCATCCAGCAGCACCACGCCCGGAGCCTGCACTGGGACCTGCGGCTGGAGCACGAGGGGGTGCTGGCCTCCTGGGCGGTGCCGCGCGGGCTGCCCCGCGACACCGGCCGCAACCACCTCGCCGTGCACACCGAGGACCACCCGATGGAATACCTCGACTTCCACGGCGAGATCCCGGCCGGCGAGTACGGCGGCGGGCGGATGACCGTCCACGACCGGGGCACCTACCGCTGCGAGAAGTGGCGCGACGACGAGGTGATCGTGGTGCTCGACGGCGAACGCACCGCCGGGCGCTACGTCCTCTTCGCCACCGGCGGCAGGAGCGGGCGGGACTGGATGGTCCGCCGTACCGACCCGCCCCCGGAGGGCTGGACGAGCATGCCGGAGCTGATCCGCCCGATGCGGCCCACCCGCGCGGCGAAGCTGCCGGCGGACGAGGCGGAATGGGGCTACGAGCTGCGCTGGGACGGGGTGCGCGCGGTCGCGTACGTCTCCGGGGGGCGGCTGCGGCTGCTCGCCGAGGACGACGAGGACGTCTCCGGGGCGTACCCCTGGCTGCGGGAGCTGGCCGAGGAGCTGGCGCCCACGGAGGCCGTGCTGGACGGCGTCCTGGTGCGCATCGACACCGCCGGGCGGGTACGGCCGGCGCGCGGCGGCCGGCGGACACCCCCCGACGCCCAGTACCTGATCTTCGACCTGCTCTGGCTGGAGGGCGTGACCAGCGTCGACCTGCCGTACGCGCAGCGCCGGGAGCTGCTCGACGGCCTGGCGCTGGCCGGCGGGCACTGGCAGACTCCGCCCTGGTTCCCCGGTGCCGGCCGGGAAGCGCTGCGGACCGGGCGGGAGCAGGGGCTGCCGGGGGTGGTGGCGAAGCGCCTGGACGCGGTCTACGAGCCGGGCCGGCGCAGCCGGCGCTGGCTGAGCATCGACGCGAGCCGGGACCCGGGCTGAGACGGCGAGGAGCATCGTGTACCTGACACACCTTGAGTGCCCACGCTGCGGGCGGGAGCACGACGCCGGCAGGCCGGCCAACCTCTGCGACTGCGGTTCCCCGCTGCTGGCCCGCTACGACCTGGCGGCGGTGGCGAAGGTGCTCACCCCGGAACGGTTCCCGCTGCGCCCCGCCGACCTGTGGCGCTACCGCGAGCTGCTGCCGGTGGCCGACCCCCGGCACGAGACCACGCTGGGCGAGGGCTGGACGCCGCTGCTGCGTACCCCCGACTACGGCGCGGAGATCGGCATCGCCGACCTGATGGTCAAGGACGAGGGGTTGACCCCGACCGGCTCGTTCAAGGCGCGCGGCGCGGCGGTGGGCGTCAGCCGGGCCCGCGAGCTGGGCGTACGGCACATCGCCATGCCGACCAACGGCAACGCGGGCGCGGCCTGGGCCACCTACGCCGCGCGGGCCGGGCTGGGCGCGACGATCGTCATGCCGCTGGACGCGCCGGCCATCTGCCGGCGCGAGTGCGTGGCCGCCGGCGCCGACCTGCGCCTGGTCGACGGGCTGATCAGCGACGCCGGCCGGCACGTCGCGGGGCTGGTCGCCGGCTCCGGGGGCGCGATCTTCGACGCCGGCACGCTGCGGGAGCCGTACCGGCTCGAGGGCAAGAAGACGATGGGCTACGAGATCGTCGAGCAGCTCGGCTGGCAGGTGCCGGACGTGATCATCTATCCCACCGGCGGTGGGGTCGGCCTGATCGGCATCCACAAGGCGCTGCACGAGCTGCGCGAGCTGGGCTGGATCGAGGACCGGCTGCCCCGCCTGGTCGCGGTGCAGTCGACGGGCTGCGCGCCGATCGTCCGCGCCTTCGCCGCCGGTGAGCAGCGGGCGCGGCCCTGGGCCGACGCGCACACCGTGGCGTTCGGCATCACCGTGCCGGCGCCGCTCGGCGACGAGCTGATCCTCGACGCGCTGCGCGCCAGCGCCGGCACCGCGATCGCCGTGGACGACGCCGAGATCCTCGCCGACCTGCGGGACTTCGCCGCCCGGGAGGGGCTGTTGCTCTGCCCCGAGGGGGCCGCCGGCCTGACCGCCGCCCGGCACCTGCGCGCCGGTGGTTGGATCCGGGCCGGGGAACGGGTCGTGGTGCTCAACACCGGCGCCGGCGTGAAGTACCCGGAGACGGTGGACGTGACCGGCGTACCGGTGCTGCCGGCCTGACCCGGCGTCACTCCGTGTCCGGGTCGGTCAGCCGCCAGGCGGCGCTGACCAGGCCGATGTGCGACAGCGCCTGCGGGGTGTTGCCGAGCTGCGCGCCGGTACGCGGGTCGATCTGCTCGCTGAACAGGCCCACGTCGTTGGCGTGCCCGAGCAGCCGCTCGAAGAGCGCCGCGGCCCGTCCCCGCTCGCCGGCCATCGCCAGGCACTCCACCAGCCAGTACGAGCAGAGCAGGAAGCCCGCCGGGTCGGTGTCCCAGCGACGGACGAGACCGTTCCCGGCGCCCAGCTCACGCTCGATCGCGCCGACGGTGGCGCGCATCCTCGGGTCGGTCGCCGGCAGGAACCCCACCAGCGGCAGCAGCAGCACGGAGGCGTCCAGCCCGGCCGAGCCGAACGCGCCGCAGAACGCGCCGATCCGCTCGTTCCAGCCCTCGCGCAGCACGGCGGCCCGGATCTCGTCGCGGATCGCCGCCCAGCGCCGGGGGTCGGCCCGGTCACCCAGCCGCGGCGCGAGCGTGACGGCCCGGTCCAGCGCCACCCAGCAGAGCACCTTCGACGTGAGGTAGTGGCGATCGTCGTCCCGGGTCTCCCAGATGCCCCGGTCGGGCAGGTGCCAGGTGGCGGCCACCTGCTCGGTCAGGCCGAGCACCATCTCGCGCAGTTCCGGGTCGAACACCTCGCCCAGGTAGTCCCGCAGCCGCCAGACCGCCGAGAGCACCTCGCCCGGCACGTCGAGCTGGCGCTGCCGCCAGGCGTCGTTGCCGATCCGCACCGGGCGGCTGCCGCCGTAGCCGCGCAGGTGGGCGCGCTCGTGTTCGGAGACGTCCCGCTCCCCCTCCAGGCCGAAGAGCACCGGCACGGGGTCGGGGCCGACCCGGCCGATCGAGCGGGCCGTCCAGGCGAAGAGCCGGGACGCCTCGGACGGGCAGGCGGCCACCCAGAGGGCGCGCAGGGTCATGGCGAAGTCGCGCAGCCACGAGTAGCGGTAGTCGTAGTTGCGGTCGCCGCCGAGGCGTTCCGGCAACGACGTGGTCAGGGCCGCGGCCACCGCGCCGCTGCGCGCGTACGTGAGGCCGGTGAGCACAGTCGCGCTGTGCCGGACCTGCTCCGGGTAGCGGCCGTCGTAGTGGTGCGTCTCGCGGTACGCCTGCCAGGCCCGCACCGTCTCGTCGAGCGCGGCCACCGGATCGAGGCGCACCGGTGGCGTCCCGTACGCCTGCCCGTACGCCACGTCGAAGCCCAGCACCTGCCCCGCGGAGACCTCGAACTCCTGCCGGACGCGGTCCCGCTCGACGTGCGGCGCCGCCCCGCCCGTGTGCAGGTTCAGCACCACCGGGCCGGCCGCTGCCAGCACCCCGCCGTCGGGCTGCTCGTGCAGGTACGGGGTGAGCAGGCCGTACTCCGGGCGGGGGCGGAAGTCGAGCGACATCCGCACCCGCCCGGTCAGTCCCTCCACGACCCGCAGCAGCACGGCCGGGGAGTTCATCCCCAGTTGGTGGCCACGGGCGCCGGACTCGGCGGCGAGCGCGTCGGTGACCGCGACGCTTCCCTCGGGCGTGTGGTGCACGGTGCGCAGCACCAGCGTGTCGGGCACGTAGTCCCGTTCCACCCGGTGCCCGGGCAGCCCGGCGGCGGCCGGCGCCAGCCGCCAGTGCCCGGCGTCCGGGTCGAGCAGGCGGCCGAAGACCGACGCCGAGTCGAACCGGTCGGGGCACCACCAGTCGACCGAGCCGTCCCGACCGACCAGCGCGCCCGAACGGCAGTCGGAGAGGAACCCGTAGTCGGAGATCGCCAGCTGGTCCACCCGCCGCGGGTACCCCGTTCGGGCCGCCTCAGGCGGCAGCGGGCGCGCGGTCAGGAGGTGGGCGGCTCGTCCTCGCCGGCGGCCTCCGCGGCGTCGGCCTCCTCCTTGGTGCGGTGCACCGCCTGGTCGGCGTGCTCGGGCGGCCCGTAGACGGTGTAGAGCACCAGCGGGTTGGGGCCGGTGTTGACGAAGTTGTGCTTGGTGCCGGCCGGCACGACCACCAGGTCGCCCTGCACGACCTCGCGCTTCTCGCCCGCCACCCGGGCCTCGCCCGTACCGCTGACGAAGGTCAGGATCTGGTCGATGCCCTCGTGGACCTCCTCACCGATCTCGCCACCCGGCGGAATGGTCATGATCACCAGCTGGGTGTGCTCACCGGTCCACAGCACCCGCCGGAAGTCCGGGCTCTTCTCTGCGACGGTCGCGATCGTGAAATGCTCCATGCCGACGCACATACCCGCTGTGGCCCGCCGCCACGCCGGGTCTCGCAGATGGTGGAATTCGCCACTCGTCGAGGGTTTCGATCCCGCCGGGACGGGGATCGAGGAAGCAGCCGGCGCACGGTGGCCGGTCGAGCCAGGTCCCCGCCGGCGTACCGCCGTACGGCTGCGATGGTGGGAGACGGCCAGAGCGCGGCGACGTTCCGATCCCCGGATCCGAACGGCGCCGCGCGCTCGTGTCCGTCCCCGCCGCCCGACGGATCCCGGTGCGTCCGGCCAGCACCGGGTCGCGGCTCGGGCCAGCGCCGCGTCGGGGCGCGTCAGGCCAGCACCGCGTCGGGGCGCGTCAGGCCAGCACCGCTAGGTGGAACGGGCGGTCGGCCGGGCGGCCGTCGTTGGCGAAGGTGGAGACGAAGACGGCGTTCGGAATGCCGGTCCGCCCGGCGACCGCGATCTTCCCGCTGGGCGCGACACCCGAACTGCCGGGCAGGCCGACGGTGCCGACGTAGCCGGCGGCCGTGACGTCCTGGTCGAACACCACCTGGTACATCCCGGTCGCCAGCCGGCTGGCGGTGGCCACGCCCAGCCCGCGCGCCAGGCCGCCGGTGGCGTGCACCACCGCGAAGAGGACCCGCGCGGTCGCGGGGAGGCCGACGGTGGCGCAGGTGGTGGTCTCCGCGTCGGCCCGGGCCGCGTCGCCGTCCCGGTGCAGAGGCTGCGCCGCCGGCGTACGCCGGAATCTGAAGCTGGACATCTCGGTCCTCCCTCGTGCCCCCCGGACCGGAGCGGCGATGAGGCAGTTGTGGTGGCTGAGGGGGATCAGCGCCGATCGGCACCCTTTGTGGTCGAACGTATGCCCGAGCGGCGGCCGGAAACCACCTAGGCCGGGTGTCCGATCACGGACAGTCGACACCCACCACACCCCGCCTGACCTGCGCCGGAGCGCTCAGTCGTCGGCGACCGACACCGGCTCCGGACCCACGCAGCGCACCTTCAGCTCGACCTCGCCCGACGGGCCGACGAAGGTGACCTCCACGTCGTCGTCCGGCCCCGGCTCCGCGTCGGAGACCCGGTAGCCCGGCGCGGGTGTCCAGGAGACCAGCCGCACCCCGCCCGGCCCGCACTCGGCCACCGCGCTGCCACCCGCCGTGGCGAAGGCCCGACGCGCTCCCGCCGGGGACGAGCCGCCCGCCGCCGGCGTCGACGGCCCGCCGCTCCCGGTGGCCGTCGGTGACGGCCCGCCGGTCTGCGGGGCGGTGGGCCCCGGGGCGGCCAGGGCCCGCTCGACCTCCTCCTGGCTCAGCACCCCGCCCGGGGTGCCGGCGATGCTCTCCCCCACCAGTCGGATCGCGGCCACCCCGATCAGGGTGGCGACGGCGGCGGTGGCCAGCCACCCGGCGACGGCGAGGAACGAACGGCGACGCATCCCCCGAGTCTCCCCGACGCGAGGTTGCGCCGAGCCCTGGACGGGGCTAAGTGACGGTTAAGGTCGGCCGTCCGCGGCGCGGCGGCGGCTAGCCTGCCACTGTGGCCCGCCTGCTGCTCATCGAGGACGACCTGACGATCCGTACGCCGCTGCTGCGGGCACTGCGCGAACGGGGGCACGCGGTGGCCGCCGCCTCGACCGCGATGACCGGCCTGCGCGACGCGCTCGACGACCGGCCCGACCTGGTGGTGCTGGACCTGGGCCTGCCCGATCTGGACGGCCGGGAACTCCTGCGGATGCTCCGCGCGGTCAGCGCCGTGCCCGTCATCGTCGCCACCGCCCGCGACGACGAGACCGAGATCGTCCGGGTGCTCGACGCCGGGGCGGACGACTACGTGGTCAAGCCGTTCACCGCCGCGCAGCTCGACGCGCGGATCCGGGCGGTGCTGCGGCGCGGGACGGCCGCCGCGCCGGACGGGGACCCGGCGCTGGTGGTGGGCGGGCTGCGGGTCGATCCACGATCCCGCCAGGTCACCCTGGACGGTGCGCCCGTCGAGCTGACCCCGCGCGAGTTCGACCTGCTGCACCACCTCGCGGGGCGCCCCGGACAGGTGGTCACCAAACGGGAGCTGCTCGCCGAGGTGTGGCGGGTCCCGTACGGCGGCGCCGACAAGACCGTGGACGTGCACCTGTCCTGGCTGCGGCGCAAGCTCGGGGAGAACGCGCAGGCGCCCCGCTACCTGCACACCGTGCGGGGCGTCGGGGTCCGGCTCGAGGCGCCGGGGAGCGCCGGATGAGGGCCCGGCTGACCCTGCTGGCCGCCGCGGTCAGCGTGCTGACCCTGGTCGCCTTCCTGGTGCCGCTGGCGCTGCTGGTGCGTACCGTCGCGGCGGACCGGGCCACCGTACGGGCCACGGCGGACGCGCAGAGCCTCGTGACCGTCGTCGGTACCGCCGACGTCGCGACGATCCGGCTGACCGTCGAGCAGTTGGCCACGGAGTCCGAGCGGCCGCTCACGGTGTTCCTGCCCGACGGCACGGTGCTCGGCGCCCCGGCCCCGCGGACGGCCGCGGTGGCGCTGGCGGAGCGCGGGCAGAGCCTCACCGCCGAGTCCGGGCGGGGGCGGGAGGTGGTGATCGCCGTGCAGGGGCGCCCGGACGGCACCGGCGTCATCCGGACCGAGGTACCGCCCGCCGAGCTGACCGCCGGGGTGACCCGGTCCTGGCTGGCCCTGGCCCTGCTCGGCGTACTGCTGGTGCTGATCGGGCTGGCCGTCGCCGACCGGCTGGCCCGTACCCTGGTCCGGCCGATCGGCGAGCTCTCCGCGGTGTCGCACCGGCTGGCGAACGCGGAACTGGACGCGCGCGTCACGCCCGCCGGGCCACCCGAGCTGCGTGAGGTGGCCGGCGCCCTCAACCACCTCGCCGGCCGGATCCAGGTGCTGCTGGTGCAGGAGCGCGAGGAGGTCGCCGACCTGTCGCACCGCCTGCGTACCCCGCTGACGGCGCTGCGCCTGGAGGCCGAGTCGCTGCGCGACCCGGAGGACGCGGCCCGGGTGACCGCGGCCGTGGACGGGCTGGAGCGGGCGGTCACCGGCCTGATCCGGCAGGCCCGGTGGCGGGTGCCGACGGCCGGGGCGGCCAGCGCCGACGCGGCGGCGGTCGTGGCCGAGCGGGTGGCGTTCTGGTCGGTGCTGGCCGAGGACACCGGGCGGGTCGTGACGCTCGACCTGGCGCCGGGACCGCTGCCGGTGGGTGTGCCCGCCGACGAGTTGGCGGCGGCGGTGGACGCCCTGCTCGGCAACGTCTTCGCGCACACGCCGGACGGCACCGCGTTCGCCGTCCGCCTGGTGGCGGAGGCGGACCGGGTGGCGCTCACCGTGGCGGACGAGGGGCCCGGCATGCCGCCGGGCACCATCGACCGGGGCGCGAGCACCGCCGGCTCGACCGGCCTTGGCCTGGACATCACCCGCCGCGCCGCGCAGGCGAGCGGCGGCCGGCTCGTCCTGCGCGCCGCGCCCTCCGGAGGTGCGGAGGTACGCCTCGAACTCGGCCCGCCCCGGTCCTGATCCCCGTCCCCTCCCCGCCCCGGCGAGGCGCTCCCGCGACGGCCGGTCCTCCCCCTGCCCGCCCCGGCGAGGCGCTCGCGCGCGACAGCCCGGCCCTTCCCCCGGCGCACCCCGGCGGGGCTTAACCCGGCCTTAGCGTTCGGGCAGCGTGGCGCTATCGGGGCGGGGGTGATCCTGGGAACCAGCAACCGAGGAAGGGTGAACGACATGAAGCGCAAGTCCCTGATGCTGGCGTCGCTCGGAGGCGCGGCCGTGCTCGCCGTGACCGGGGCGGGCTTCGGCGTCGCGGCGGCCGACAACGGCGCGGCCCGGGCCACCACCCTGGCCGCCGCCACCACCGCCCCGACCGCCCCGGGCACCCCGGGTGGCACCGGGAGCGGCGCCCCAACGACGAGCGGCGCGCCAACCACCGGCACTCCGGCGGCGCCCGGCAGCCCGTCGGGCGGCAGCGCTCCGGCCACCGGCGACGACGCCGTCAGCGAGCAGCGGGCCCGCGAGATCGCGCTGGCCCGGGCCGGTGGCGGCGAGGTCGTCGAGGTCGAGCGCGAGGACGAGGACGGCAGGGCCGTGTGGAGCGTCGAGATCGTGGCCGGGCAGACCGAGCACGAGATCGACGTCGACCGGGGCGACGGCAGCGTGGTCAAGGCCGAGCAGGAGCCGGTCGACGACGACGATGACGACCGCGACGACGATGACGATGACGACGACTGATCTGCCGCTGGTGCCGCCGCCGTCCCGCCACGCGGGGCGGCGGCGTCGCCGTTTCCGGTCGCCCGCCGGGGCAGGACGGGCCGATCGACCCTGTGACTGGCACCGATGCCTGGCTACATTGGGGTATGGTGCCCGCCCACCGGGGCGGGGCGGCGGAACCGGTCTACCGCCCCATCCTCGCCAACCGGCGGGGTGAGCTGGAGGCGCTCGGTCATCTCGACGACGTCGTCGTACCCCTGCTCGCCCCGGTCCTCCGGGTGTCCATCGTGGACCAGTTCACGCTCGACGTGCTTCGTAGGCTGCCCGAGGGGCTGCGCACCGCCGTCGACGTCACCGGCCTGCCCGACGCCCCCGAGACCGAGCTGGTCCGCTGGGGCGTACCGCTGGTGCCGGTGATCGGGCTCGCGGACAGTGACCGGCGCCTGATGGCGCACGGTGCGGCGGCCCGGGCCCACACCCGGGGGGCGGTCGTCCGGCTGCGGGTCGGCCACGACCGGGCCGGCCCCGACGCGGCCACGGCGGCGGCCGAGCGGGTCTGGCGGTTCACCGGTCTGGTGGCCGAGCAGTGCGACCTGCTCCTCGACGCGGGCGACGTGTGCTGCCGGGCCGACGTGCGGGTGGCCGAGCCCCGGATCCGGCGGCTGCTGGAGTGGGCCCGCCGGCACGCCTGGCGCTCGGTGAGCGTGGCGGCGGGCGGGATGCCCCCGGCGTTGTCCGCCCTGCCCACCGACGAGCCGGTACGCCTCGACCGCTGGGACTGGCAGCTCTGGCAGCGGCTGGCCGAGCCCGGCGTCGGCTACGGCGACTACGGTGTCGGCTCCGCCGTGCCCGGCGCGGACCAGGCGGGCGACCGGCTGCCCACGGTCCGCTACACCACCGACGGCGCCTGGTGGGTGTACCGCTGGTCGCGGCGGGGTGGCCGCGGCGACGACCGGTTCGCGGACCTGTGCCGCACCGTGGTCTCGGCGCCGCACTGGCCGGCGGCCGGGGCGGGCTTCTCCTGGGGCGACCACGAGATCCTCCGGCGTGCCCGCCGGGGCGCCGGCGCCGGATCCGCCAGCAACTGGGCGGCGTGGAGCACCTCGCACCACCTCGCGCACGTGCTGGCCACGCTGCCACACCCGGGGCGGGAGTCCCGTCCGGGGCCGTGGCGATCCGATCAGGCGCCCCCGGAGCGGGGCCGTCCCGCCCGGCCGCACCGCGGCGGGGAGAGCCGCCGGGCCGGTTGAGCACCGGGCCGGCGGCCCCCGGCCGAGCGGCGGCGCACCGCCGTCACTGCTTCTCGCGTCACTGCTTCTCGGTGAACCCGAACTGGATGACGCCCTCGTCGTCGACGCTGGCGTCCACCGAGGCGTCGCCGAGCAGCTCGGCGGCGTCGGAGTCCAGGAAGATGCGCGCGCCCTGGTTGTCGACCACGTGGTCGCCCTCGACCGGTTCGGCGACCAGCTCGACGGTGAGTGAGCCAGCGTCGGTGTCGGCGGCGATCCGCACCCCGCCGTCCTCGGCGACGTCCTGCTGGTTGGCGAGGTCCCGGATGACCAGCACGGCGTTGTCGGTCATGGTGAGCATGGCGGAACTCCTCGTGGATTCTCGGATTCGCGGTGCGGGACCGGGCATCGGCCCGCGGACGAGCACACGTGGGAGGCGATGGGAAGGGCGACACGCACATCGCCGTCGCGCCTCGGGGCGATTCAGGGCCCCTCCACGGCCTACGGTGCCCCCTGCCGGGGGATCCGTCAAATAGAGCGGATTCAGTGCGCCGCAGGGGCGCCGCCTGGAAGCCGACCCGTCCGCGCCGCACGGACCGGCCCGTCAGACCGGCCGGTCCGTGGGGTGTGACCAGGTCGGGAACGGGTAATCCGGTCCGGCACGCCACGCCCGGCGGAAGATTTCTTTCCATCGACGGTCTTTTCTGGCAGATACCTGCATGGCAGCATCACCCCATGCATCGTCGTCTCTTCCCCCGGACGCTCGCGCTGGTGGCCCTGGTCGCCGCCGCGGCCACGGCGGGCGCGCCCACCGCCACCGCCGAGTCCCCCACCCCCGCGGCGATCCGCCTCAACGGCACCATCGACGCGATCCTCGCCGACAGCCGGCTGGCCGGGGCGCAGGCCGCCGTGGTGGTCAAGGACGCGACCACCGGGGAGACGGTCTACCACCGCAACGGCGACCGCCGGCTGATACCCGCCTCCAACACCAAGCTGCTGACCTCGGCGGCGGCGCTGGAACTGCTCGGGCCGGGCCACCGCTTCAGCACCGAGGTACGCACCAGCGGCGCCCGCCGCGCCGGCCTGGTGTCCGGCAACCTCTACCTGCGCGGCGGCGGCGACCCGACCATGCTGGCCGCCGACTACGACGCCCTGGCCGCGCAGGTCGCCGCCTCGGGCGTCCGGGTGGTCACCGGCAACCTGGTGGCCGACGACACCCGCTACGACAGCACCCGCCTCGGCCCGGACTGGACCTGGGACGACGAGCCGTACTACTACGCCGCACAGGTCTCCGCCCTGACGGTGGCGCCGGACACCGACTACGACGCGGGCACCGTCATCGTCCACGCCGCCCCCGGCGGGACCGCCGGTGCACGACCGGTCGTCACCACCACCCCGGCCACCCGGTACCTGAAGATCGACAACCAGGCCCAGACCGTCGCCGACGGGGAGACGTCGATCTCGTTCGAGCGGGCGCACGGCAGCAACACGGTCGTGGTCACCGGGCAGATCGCGCTCGGCGCCGGGCCGGCGAAGGACTGGGTCAGCGTCTGGGAGCCCACGGGCTACGCCGCCGACGTCTTCCGGGCGGCGCTGGGCCGGCACGGCGTACGGGTGCTCGGCAGGACGGTGCTCGGCCAGCCCACCCCGGAGGGTGCGGCGGAGGTGGGCCGGCACCGCTCGATGCCCCTGGCCGAGCTGATGGTGCCGTTCCTCAAGCTGTCCAACAACGGGCACGCCGAGGTGCTGACCAAGGAGATCGGCCGCGTCCTCACCGGCGCCGGCACCTGGTCGGCCGGGCTGACGGCGATCAGCGAGTACGTCGCCGACGCCGGGATGGACACCGGCACGCTGCGCCAGCGGGACGGCTCCGGGCTCTCCCGGCGCAACCTGATCCCCGCCGACGAGTTCGTGGACCTGCTCACCGCCGTCCGCGCGGAGCCCTGGTTCGACACCTGGTACGCGGCCCTGCCCGTGGCCGGCGAGGCGGAGCGGTTCGTCGGCGGCACCCTGCGCAGCCGGATGCGGGGCACCCCGGCCGCCGGCAACGTGCACGCCAAGACCGGCAGCCTGACCGGTGTCTCCGGCCTCTCCGGCTACGTCACCGACGCCGACGGGCGGGTGTTGGCGTTCTCGATCCTGCTCAACAACTACCTGGCCTCCTCCGTGAAGACGCTGGAGGACCAGATAGCGATCGCCCTGGCCTCGTACACCGAGAAGGGCGTGACCGGCGCGCGGATCGCGCCCCCGGCGGCGCCCGACGCCCCCCGGGTCCCCGAGGGGCTGGAGTGCGCCTGGGTGAAGCCGAACGCCTGCTGACGGGCCGGCGGGGCCCGGTGCGGGGGCCCCGCCGGCGCTAGGCGCCGGGACGGTGCGGAAGCTCGGCCGCCGGGTCGCCGCGTTCGATGAGCGCGGCGATCTCGGCGGGACGCAGCCCGCGTTGCGCCAGCACCCGGGTGCCCCAGCGGTGCAGCCGGCACGGGTGCGGGCTGGCGTCGTTGCGGCAGACCGTCCCGCCGGACCAGAGCCGGGGTGCGTGCACCACGACCGCCCGTACGGCGAACTGGGCGTCCTCCACGGTCACGTACGGCGGCAGCGGGATCTCCCGGAGCACCTCCCCGGCGCCCCGGGAGGCCCTCGGACGGACGGTGCGGGTGGTGGTGCTGCTCATCGGTGACGCCTCCACACAGGATGGTCGGACGTGGACAGCAGAAAGCTACGACAGGCGCGACGCGGCGCGACGGACAAACTGTCCCGAGGCGTGGACGCAGCCCCGCCCGCCGTCGCCCGCGCGGCGCAGCGCCGTCGGGGCGGAGCCGCCGCTCAGCCGGCCGCCTGAGCCCGCAGCCGGGCGGCCGTCCGGCTGGCGTCGTAGTCGGGGGCCACGCCGTCGACGATCAGCGCCGCGCCCGGGATGTGCCGGGTGCGCAACGGCAGGATCTCCTGGTACGCCGGCGAGTCGTACCAGGCCCGGGCCCGGTCCGCGTCGGGGAACTCGATGATGACCACCGTGCCCGGCCACTCCCCCTCCCTGACCTCCACCGCGCCACCGTGCACCCGGAACCGGCCGCCGAACGGGTCCAGCGTGGCCTGGATCCGCTCGATGTAGGTGAGGATGTCCTCGTTGATCGGAACGTCGTGCAGATGGGCGAGTGCGAACGCGGGCATGGTGCCTCCCCGGGAGCCGGTCCGCCCGGTCGGACCACCGGGCGGTACGCCGAGTCTCGTGCCAATCCCCGCCCGGCGTCCATCACCCCTGAGGTAAGTCAGTCAGCGCAGGGCGACCGCCTGGAGCCCGACGTTGCCGCAGTCGTCGCTGAAGGCCTGTTCCACCGTCCAGGTCAGCACGAGCCGGCTGCCCTTCGGCGCCTGGAACCGGATGGTGAACTCGGTGGACCGGCTGGTGTGCCGGTCCTCGATCCGCAAGGTCCGGCTCGGGCCGTCGACGGAGAGGCGGGCGTCGAGCCGCCCCCGGGCCATCCACACCCCGGCATACACGCGCACGGTGCGCGCCCGGCCGTCGGCGCTCACCGCCAGCGTGAAGCCGCTGCCGGTGCCGCACCGGTAGACCCCGTGCGGCGAGCCACTCGCCGACGCCACCGGGCTGCCGTCGCGCCAGCTGAAGCTCTCCTGGTTGTCGTCCCAGCCGCCCCGCCGGCCGGTGCCGCCCTCGTCGCGGATCTCGCCGGAGCCGCCGCGCTTGCGGACCGTCGAGTCCGCGCCTCGCAGGCCCCAGTGGATCCAGTCGCGGCTGCCCACCGAGGTCAGGTCCACGTCGGCCGGCACCTCGGCCGTGCTGACGGCGAGCACCGCCGGCACCACGGGCGCCGCCGGGGTGGGCGTCGGCGGCGCCGGGGACGGGGACGGGGACGGGCTTGGCGGACGCTGCCGGGGCCGCAGCCCGGGCGAGACCAGGCCGGCGTCGAAGTCGCGCCCCTCCAACCCCGGTACGCCGCTCGGGCGGCCGGCACCCGCCGGCAGGCCGCCGTCGGTCTCCCCGCCCGGGTCGGGATCGCCGGTGGTCAGGTACGACACGAGGGCGATCAGGCAGGCGAGCGCGGCGATCCCCTCGACGGCCCACCGGCGGCGTCGCCGCGCCCGGGCCAGCCGCCGCAGGTCGGTGCGGCTGCGTCCGGGCGCCGCAGTCAGCGGGTGGTGGGTCGCAGGCGGGTCGCCGTGCCGCCACGGCCGGATGCGCTGTCGGCTGAGGTCTTCCTCCGCCACCGCCCCTCCACTCCCCGCCGGCCCCGGCCGGACGCGAACGTCCGCTGTGGGCGGTCCCGGTCGGCACCGCCTCGTCCGTCGCGCCGGACGGACGGGCGTGTCCAGTTCGTCACCGGACCGTAGCGGACATCGACCAGGAACGTGGTCTCGGGTCCTGCGGCGCCCCGGACGCAGTCCGCCGACGGCCTGTCCAGTGGCCTAGCGGCCCAGCGGGCCCGCTGATCAGCGGATCTCGAAGCCGAGCGCCTGCGCGATCGCCATAGCCTGCGTGGCGTCGACGATCGCCCCGGCCCGCTCCACCGCCGTCGGGTCGAGCGCGCTGAGATCGCTGCCGCGCAGGTCGGCCCCCGAAAGCCGGGAACGGTGCAGCTGCGCGCCGGAGAGATCCACACCGGTGACCGTCGCCCCGGTCAGGTTGGCCGCGGTCAGGTCAGCCTCGCGCATCCGCGCGTCGATGACGCGGACCCCGCGCAGGTCGGCGCCGGGCAGCCCCACGAACGACCAGTCGCCGCCGGTGACGGTCAGCGGTCGCAGGTCGCACTGGGCGAAGGTGCTGCCCACGAGCTTGCAGCCGGTGAACTCCGCCTCGAACAGGTTGCACCGCTGGAAGGTGCAGCGGGTGAAGGCCGAGTCGGTGTGCCGGGAGGAGTTGAAGCGCACGTTGCCGAAGGTGCAGCCGTCGAAGACCGCGCCCCGGCTCACCGCCTCGGTCAGGTCGACGTCGAGGAACGTGCAGCGGACGAAGTGCCGCTCCACCAGCTCCTCGCCGTACCAGTCCTCGTTGCGGAAGGTCTCGTCCTCGGTCAGCTCCGGCATCAGGCCAGGCTACCGAGGGGGACGGCCAGACCCCTTCCACCGTGGCCTACCGGCTAGTAGTTTCGGCGGCGTGAGTGTGGCACGCAGCATCGACCCGGACCAGATCGGCTTCGACCCGGCGCGGTTGGCGCGCATCGACGAGCACTTCGGCAGGTACGTCGACGACGGCCGCCTCGCCGGCTGGCAGGTGCTGGTCACCCGCCGTGGCGAGATCGCCCACTCGTCGACGTACGGGCTGCGCGACGTGGAGGCGGGCAGGCCCGTCGAGGCGGACACGCTGTGGCGCATCTACTCGATGACCAAGCCGGTCACCTCGGTCGCCGCGATGATCCTCTGGGAGGAGGGCCGCTTCGAGCTGACCGACGAGATCAGCCGGTGGCTGCCCGAGTTCGCCGACCTGCGCGTCTACTCCAAGGGCACGGCCCTCAAGCCGTACACGGTGCCGGCGGTCGAACCGATCCGGGTCTGGCACCTGCTCACCCACACCGCCGGCCTGACGTACGGCTTCATGCAGACCTCGGTGGTCGACACCATCTACCGGGCCTCCGGCTACGACCTTTACCCGCCCTCGGACGTCGACCTCGCCACGGCCTGCCAGGCGTTCGGCGAGCTGCCCCTGCTGTTCCAGCCCGGCACGGCGTGGGGCTACTCGGTCGCCACCGACGTGCTCGGCCGGCTCGTGGAGGTGGTCTCCGGGCAGAGCCTGGACGCCTTCTTCGCCGACCGGATCTTCCGCCCGCTGGGCATGACCGACACGCACTGGTGGGCCGAGGGCGACGCCGCCGACCGGCTCGGCGCCCTCTACGCGCCCGACCCGCGCACCGGCCGCGCGTTCCGCTTCGACAAGCTGGGCGCCCTGGCGTACGAGAAGCCGCTGCTGCTCTCCGGCGGCGGTGGCCTGATCTCCACCGCCGCCGACTACCACCGGTTCACCCAGATGCTGCTGCGCGGCGGCGAGCTGGACGGGACGCGCCTGCTGGGGCCGCGCACGGTGCGCTTCATGACCCGCAACCACCTGCCCGGCGGGCAGGACCTGGAGACCCTCTCGGCGGGCGGCTTCGCCGAGACCACCCTCGAGGGGATCGGTTTCGGGCTGGGCTTCGCCGTGGTCGACGACCCCGTGCCGAGCCGGGTGCCGAGCAGCCCCGGCGAGTACTACTGGGGCGGCGTGGCGAGCACGGCGTTCTGGGTCGACCCGGCCGAGGAGGTCACGGCCCTGTTCTTCACCCAGCTCATGCCGTCGAGCACCTACCCGATCCGGCCACAGCTGCGGCAGCTCGTCTACTCCGCCCTGGTCGACTGAGCCGACCGGCGGTGGCCGCACCGCGCCCACCGCCGCACCCGGTCGCCCCGGGATCACCGTTACGGCACCGGCCGGCCGGGGAGGTCAATAGCCTGGAGGCTGACCACGTCGGGCAGGACGGGAGGCGGTCGCGATGAGCAACATCGTCGTGTTCGGCGCGGGTGGCACCGCGGGGTCGCGGATCACCGCCGAGGCGGTCGGCCGGGGGCACCGGGTCACGGCGGCGGTGCGCCGCCCGGAGGCCACGTCGTACCTGCCGCCGGCCGTCACGGTCGTCACCGGGGACGCCACCAGCGAGCGGAGCGTACGCGAACTGGCGCCCGACACGGACGCCATGGTGGTGGCGATCGGCGGCGGCGAACACGACCTCTGGCTGGACGCGGCCCGCAACCTGGTCGGGGTGCTGCGTGGCATGCCGGCCGCGCCCCGGATCATCCACGTGGGCGGCGGCTCGACCCTGCTCACCCCGAAGGGCACCCGTTACCTCGACGAGCCGGACTTCCCCGAGGACTACCGCGACGCCGCACGGGGGCAGGCCGATGCCCTCGACTTCTACCGCTCCTCGGCCGACGGGGTGACCTGGACGTACGTCTCCCCGCCGCCGCTGGAGTTCCACCCGGGCGAGCGCACCGGGCACTACCGCACCGGCGGCGACGAGCCGGTGACCGACCACGAGGGCCGCTCGGTGCTCAGCTACGAGGACCTGGCGGTGGCGATCGTCGACGAGATCGAGCAGCCGCGGCACGAGAACACCCGTTTCACCGCCGCGTACTGATGCGGTGAGCCCCGGCACGCCGGCGTGCACCGGTACGGCTCGGGCCGGGGCGGGTCAGTCGGCGAGGCGGGCGGGGAAGCCGCCGGTGGCGATCGGGCCCCAGGCGTCGATGGTGACCCGGATCAGCGACTTGCCCTGACGGACCATCGCCGCCCGGTACTCGTCCCAGTCCGGGTGCTCACCGGAGATGCGGCGGAAGTACTCCACGAGCGGTTCCAGCGCCTCCGGCAGGTCCAGCACCTCGGCGGTGCCGTCGAGGTGCACCCACGGGCCGTTCCAGTCGTCGGAGAGCACGCACGCCGACACCCGTGGGTCACGGCGGACGTTGGCGACCTTGGCCCGCTCCGGATAGGTGGAGATCACCAACCGTCCCTCGCCGTCCACCCCGGCGGTCACCGGGGACGACTGCGGCCGGCCGTCGGCGCGGGTGGTCATCAGCACCACCCGGTGCCGCGGCCGGAGGAACTCGGTCAGCTCGGCCCGGTCGACCCGGGTGTTCGTCGCGATGCTGCGTGCCATCGTTCGTTCCTACCAGGGCGCCCGCCGCCCGGCGACCGCACCAGGCCGCACGGGGCCTCACCGGGGTCGCGGGGCGGTGCGGCGCGCGGCGGGCTGGGCGGGCACCCGGGGGCGGACCGAGGGCCGCCAGGCGCGGCCGTTGGCGTAGATGACCCGGAAGCCGAGGTACGAGGCGAGCGGCGCCCAGTGCGCGGAGCCCATCCGCAGCTCGGCGGCGTTGTGGCGCTGGCCGTTGGCCAGCACGTCGAGCAGGACGGTCTCGAAGGCGGCCGACTCGACCCAGTCCACCTCGCGGGTGTATCCGCAGATCAGTGCCGCCCCGGTGGCGTCGAGGAAGTCCCGCAGCACCGCGTCGGAGGCGCGCAGCACCGAGCAGCTGCCGAAATAGAGCCGGCGGCCGTCGCAGCGGCCGGCCATCAGTTCGGCGACGTCGGCGAGCGCCACCGATTCCCAGTCGGTCAGGCAGAGCCGGCTCGGTTCGCCGTGCATGGCGAAGAAGCCGACCCGGTGGTCGGCGTACTGCTTGAGCAGCCAGCGGTCCACGAAGTAGAACAGCTCGTCGCGGGTGGCCGCGTCCTTGTGGATGAAGCGGATCTTTCCGAGCCGTTCGAGCAGTTCCAGCGTGGGCAGGACGGAACCGCGCTCGTTGAGGTCGCGGTGCCACTGACCCTCGATGCAGAAGACACCGCCACGTGCCATGCCGCCCCTCCCCGGTCCCGCCGGGCGCTGACGTTACCGGGTCGGACCGGCGTAGGAACATCACCCTTAGTGTGCCGGGCTGCGGCTTTACGCATCATCCGCGCTTTCCCGGCGCCACTGCGCGCCATTGGGCGGTTCGCAATTCGCGTAATGCCCAGGGAACGCTCAGGAACGGTGAATCGTGAGGACAATTCTTGTTAATTGCCGCGAACCGCCCGTAGGCCTGCCAGGGTGGAAATCACGGGACGGGCAGACCGATGTCCCGGATGCCACCCCATTCACTCTCCTATCGGGAGGACTTCTGTGCGCGTTAACACCCTGAAACGGGCCGCTGTCGCATTCGCCCTGGCGTTGCCGGCAGCCGCTGTCGCCACGGTGGTCGCCGCGCCAGCGGCCCACGCCGACGGCTGCTACACGTGGAAGCGCAACCTCTACCAGGGGCGCTCCGGCGACGACGTCCGCCAGTTGCAGATCCGGGTCGCCGGTTGGGCCGGCAACCGGGACATCGTGGAGAACGACGGCCGTTACGGGCCGAAGACCGCCGCCGCGGTCAAGCGGTTCCAGTCCGCGTACGGGCTGCGCGTCGACGGCGTCGCCGGACCGCAGACGTACGCGAAGCTCTACGCCCTGCAGGACGACGACTGCACGCCCCGGCACTTCAGCTTCAGCGAGATGGACGACGGCTGCGGGCGTGGAGGCTGGACCGGCGGCCCGCTCTCCGCCGCGCAGACCCGGCAGAACGCGCTGCGCACGATGTGGAAGCTGGAGGCGTTGCGGCGCGGCCTCGGCGACAAGCCGTTGCACGTCAGCAGCGGCTTCCGCAGCCGCGCCTGCAACAACCAGGTCGGTGGGGCGTCGGACAGCCAGCACCTCTACGGCAACGCCGCCGACGTGGTGTCGGGCACCAGCTCGCTGTGCCAGATCGCCCGGGACGCGCGCAGCCGGGGCTTCAGCGGGATCTACGGTCCCGGCTACCCGGACCACGACGACCACGTGCACGTGGACTCGCGGCGCGAGAACGACCGGGACAACACCTCGAACACCACCAGCTGGTCCGCGCCGGACTGCGGCATCGGCGCCGGCAACGACTGAGCCGCCGGCAGGTCGAGCGGCGACGCCGGCCCGGACGGGGGTGGCAACCCCGCATCCGGGCCGACGTCGTGCGGCGGCGAACCGGCGACCACCACGGCGGCCGAGGCCGAGGAGCGCTGCCCCGGCGGGCCGGCGGGCGTACCCCCGCTCAGCTCGCCCGGGGCCAGCGCGGCGCGGTGGCGGGGGGAGCCACCGGCCGGTCCAGGCCGGCGGACCGGCCGCCGGGCGTGACCGCCCGGGGCCGGCCGGGATGGCCGGCGGGGGTGCGTGGCGCCTGGCCGGCCGGCGCGGGGCCGGTCACCGTGAACGGGAACGGCACCTGCACGAAGGGGTTGCCGTGCCGCACCAGGGCGTCGATCTGCCGCTCGTTGAGCCCGTGCCGCTCCAGCACCCGCCGACCCCAGCGGTGCAGCCGGCACGGGTACGTCGCCCCGTCGTTGCGGCACAACGGCCCGGCCGGCCACTCCTCGGCGGCGTGCACCACCACGGCCCGCACCGCGAGCCGGACGTCCTCGGGGGTCAGCGACGCCGGCACCGGCATCTCACCCAGGATCTGGTCGATGGGATCCGTCGACTGCTCACCAAATCGCACGGCAGGCCTCCCGCGGCTCCGGCAGCGGTACGGCCCACCCGCACCACGTCCTCGGCGACTGGTACGGCCGCCGGCCCCGAAAGGTTCAGACCGGGCCCGACGGGTTCAGACCGGCTCAGACGAGTCCGGCGTCGTGGACCAGCAGGGCGACCTGGACCCGGTTGTTCAGGTCGAGCTTCACCAACAGCCGCGACACGTACGCCTTGACGGTCGCGACGCTCATGAACAGCTCGGCGGCGATCTCCGCGTTCGTCCGGCCCTGCCCGAGCGCGACGGCGACCTCGTGCTCCCGCTCGCTGAGCCCGGCGAGCCTCCGCCGCGCCCGCTCCCGGCGCGGCTCGGGCCCCGGCACGCCCGGCCTGGTCACGTGGTCGATCAGCCGGCGGGTGACCGCCGGGGAGAGTGTCGCCTCCCCCGCCGCCACCCGGTGCACCGCCCGCACGATCTCGGCCGGCGGGGTGTCCTTGAGCAGGAAGCCACCGGCCCCGGCCCGCAGCGCCCGGAGCACCTGCTCGTCGGCGTCGAAGGTGGTCAGCACCAGCACCTCGGGCGGGTCGGGCGTCGCGCGCAGCGCCTCGGTAGCCGCGAGACCGTCGAGGCGGGGCATCCGGATGTCCATCAGCACCACGTCCGGCGCGCAGGCGGCCACGGCGGCGGGCACCTCGCTGCCGTCGGCGGCCTCCCCCACCACGAGCAGGTCCGGCACCCCACCGAGGATCATCGACAGCCCGGCCCGGACGAGCGCGTCGTCGTCGACGATCAGCACCCGCACCGGCCGCCCGGGGCCCGGCCCGTCCGCCGTCGGCCCGCCCGGCACCGGCCCGGTCACGCCGGCCACGGCAGCCACGCGGCCAGCCGGAAGTCGCCCGATTCGTCCCGCCCGTACGCGAGCCGGCCGCCCGCCAGGCTGACCCGTTCGGCGATGCCCACCAGGCCGGTGCCGGTGCCGGGGATCTCCGGGCCGGTGCCACCGCCGACCGGCCACCGGTTACGGATCTCCACGCTCAGCCCGTCACCCGGGCCACCGCTCACATCCACCGTGACGACGGCGCCGGCGGCGTGCTTGCGGGCGTTGGTCAGCCCCTCCTGCACGATCCGGTAGACGCTGCGCCCCACCGCCACGGGCACCCGCTCGACCGCCGACACCACGTCGCGGACCGTCACCCGCACCCCGGCCGCCCGGGACTCCTCGATGAGCGCGGGCAGGTCGCCCAGGGTGGGCTGCGGGCGCTCCGGCTCCTCCTCGGCGGGGGTCTCCGCGCGGAGCACCCCGATCACCTCGCGCAGGTCCTGCAACGCGGCGTGGGCGTTGTCCCGGATCACGCCCGCCGCCTTCGCCACCTCCTGCGGCGCGGCGTCCGGCCGGAACTCCAGCGCGCCCGCGTGCAGGCTGAGCAGCGAGATGCGGTGTGCCAGCACGTCGTGCATCTCCCGGGCGATGCGGGTGCGCTCCAGGTGCCGGGCCTGGGTCACCCGCAGCTGCTGCTCCGCCTCGGCCCGCTCGGCGCGCTCCCGCAGCGACACGACCAACTGCCGCCGCGCCCGGACGAACATCCCCCACGCCAGCACGAAGAGACTGATCAACGCACCCCAGACGGTCGTCTCCCAGTACGACAGGTGCGGGTCCGGACGCAGGTAGCTGAAGGCGAAGTTGGTGGCCAGCCCGCCGGCGGTCACCGCCAGCGCGACGGCCGTACGGCGGTGCACCACCACGGTGAAGTAGAAGATCAGCAGCGGCACCGCCGCCGCCATCGAGAACACGGTCAGCGGCAGGGTCGCGACGGCCAACCCCAGCGGCCACCGGCGACGCGCCCAGACCAGCCCGCAGCAGACGACCCCGACCAGGGCGTCGGCCGGCACCATCCAGCGCTGCGGCAGCGGGGTCGCGAACTCCGGGTCCGCCGCGACCGCGTCGGCCGTGGCGAGCAGGACCCAGCCGAGGGAGAGCAGGAAGCAGAGGCCGTCGACCAACCAGTCGCGGGTGGTCCGCCGGGTCCGCCCGACCGCCTCGGCGAGGGCCCCCGGCAGCAGCCAGGGGTTCTCGGGCAAGGCGGCGCTGGTCACGCCGCCATGCTAGGCACCCGCCCGGGACGGCGGCCAGCTACCAAAGTCGACACCTCGGGTCGACCAAGGTAGCCGCCGGACGAGACCGCCGGCCGCTGCGGGCAGCCGACCGGCGCGGGCACGCTGACCGGCATGATCGACGTGGCACACCTCACCAAACGGTACGGGCGGCACACCGCCGTCGACGACGTGTCGTTCCGCTGCGAGCCGGGCACCGTCACCGGCTTCCTCGGGCCCAACGGCGCCGGCAAGTCCACCACCATGCGGATGATCTGCGGCCTCACCCCGCCCAGCGGCGGCGGTGCCACGGTCGGCGGCCTGCGGTACCGGGACCTGCCCAACCCGGGTCGGGAGATCGGGGTGCTGCTGGACGCCTCGGCCCAGCACGCCGGGCGCACCGGGCGGGAGGCGCTGACCGTCGCCGCCGCCACGCTGGGCGTGCCCCGCCGGGAGGTGGTCGCCAAGCTCGACCTCGTCGGGCTGAACGAGGTCGCGGCGAAGCGCCGTGTCCGGGCCTACTCGTTGGGCATGCGGCAGCGGCTCGGCCTGGCGCTGGCGCTGCTGGGCGACCCGCGCGTGCTGGTCCTCGACGAGCCGGCCAACGGCCTGGACCCGGAGGGGATCTTCTGGATGCGCGGCCTGCTGCGCGACTTCGCGGACCGGGGCGGCACGGTGCTGCTCTCCTCCCACCTGCTGCGCGAGGTAGAGGCGGTCGCGGACCGGCTGGTGGTCATCGGGGGCGGCCGGATCGTGGCCCAGGGCGACAAGGACGAGTTGCTGGCCGGCGGCGGCACCCTGGTCCGGGCGCGGAACGCGGCGGCGCTGCGCGGCGCGCTCGACCGGGCGGGGCTGACCGTCACCGACGGCACCGACGGGCTGCTGGTCCGTGCCGACGCGGAGACGGTCGGGCAGGCCGCCGCCGACGCCGGCGTCGCGCTCACCGAACTGCGGCCCGCCGGCAGCGGCGGCCTCGAACAGCTCTTCCTCACCCTGACCGCCGGCGCGTCGACCCGGGAGGCCGTCCGATGACCACCACCACCGCCACCACCTCGCCCGCCACCGCCCCGCGCCGCCAGCCCGACCTGCGCCGGCCGTCGTTGTTCCGGCTCACCGGCGTCGAGCTGCGCAAGCTCGTCGACACCCGGGCCGGACTGTGGTTGCTGATCGCCATCGGGCTGCTCGCCGCCGCCCTCGTGGTCGTCCAGTTGATCTGGACTGACGCCGCCGACCAGGACTTCGCCAACTTCTTCCTCCCGACGCTGCTGCCGGTCGGCCTGCTGCTGCCGGTGCTGGGCATCCTGTCGGTCACCGGGGAGTGGTCGCAGCGCACCGCGCTGACCACGTTCGCCCTGGTGCCCCGGCGGGGCCGGGTGATCGCCGCGAAGCTGGCCGCGACGGTGCTGGCGGCCCTGGCGTCGGTCCTCGTCGGCCTCGCCGTGGCCGCCGTCGGCACGCTGGTCGCCGGGGCCACCGGCGGCGCGGGCACGTGGCGGTTCGAGGGGACGTTGCTGCTGCACGCGATCGTGTTCCAGGTGATCAACGTGCTGATGGGCGTCGGCTTCGGGCTGCTGCTGCTCAACACGCCGCTGGCCATCGTCGGCTACCTGCTGCTGCCGACGATCTGGTCGATCCTCGGTGGCATGATCCGGTCGCTGGAGGGCCCGGCGCGCTGGCTGGACACCGGCCGGACCATGGAACCGTTGTTGACCCCCGACGTCACCGCCGGGCAGTGGGGGCGGCTCGGGGTGTCGCTGCTGGTCTGGCTGGGCGTTCCGCTGGTCGCCGGGCTGATCCGTACGCTGCGCCGCGAGGTGTCCTGACGTGGCCGGCCACGGCACCCCCACCGTCGTCGACGGCGGCACGGCCGAGCTGGCACTGCTCTGGGGCGGCTTCCCGGTGCTCGGCGCCAGCGCCGGATGGCTGTTGGCCAGGAGCGCGGGATGGATCGGCGAGCTGCCCTGGGCACCGTTCCAGAGGCTGTTCGAGCTGGTCGCCGGGCTCCCCGAGGCGCAGGCCGGCCTCGGCGGGGCGGCGCTCGGGGTGCTGGGCGGCCTGGTGGTCGCCGCCATCGGCACCGCCGAGCGGCTCACCATCGCCGTCGACAGCGAGCGGGCACGGCTGCGCCGCGGCAGCACCACGCGGGAGGTCGGGCGGCGGCAGGTGCACGCGGTGTTCCCCGACGGCGGGCACCTGGTGCTGCTCGGCCGGGACGGCGACGAGTTGGCCCGGGAAAAGTCGGACCTGTCCGCCGCACGGTTGGCCGCCGCCTTCCGCGCGCACGGCTGGCCATGGACGGACGCCGACCCGCACCGGGACGCGTACCGGCGGTGGGTGCCGGACCTGCCCGGGCTGCCGCCGGGGGCGGACGCGCTGCTGCGGGCCCGGCAGCGGGCGCTCGACAAGGACAGGACCGGCGAGGCGCGGGAACTGCGCGCCGAGCTGGCCCGCACCGGGGTGGTGGTCCGCGACGACCACACACGGCAGTACTGGCGGCTGACCCGCGCCGCCCCGGGCCCCGTACCGCCCGACACGACCTCCGCTGAGCGTACGGGCGACGGCCGGTAGCCCTCGCCGGCTGGGCCTCTCGGCCGGGCCGATCGTTCTGCCGGGCCTCGGAGCCAGGCCGGTCGTTCTGCCGGGCCTCGGAGCCGGGCCGGTCGGTCAACGGGGTCGGGCCGCGTTCCGGCGGGGCTGCGGGCCGGTCACCGACGCCAGGAGTTCGTCGAGGGCGTCGGCCTCGGCCCAGCCGTTCACCGCGACGCGGCCAGTGGCGTCGACGGTCACCTCGACCCGGTCCGGGCTGCGTGACACCTCGTCGAGCAGGCCCGGGAAGCGGTCGTCGAGCAGCACGAACTCCTGGTTGGTGGAGCCCACCCAGGGCCGCCGGGTGTCGATCCGGTCGGCCAGGAAGGGACCGGCGACGAGCAGGTCCGTCGCCGCGAGCAGCGCCGCGACGTCGTCCCGGCCCGCGTCGACCGCGCGGTGCAGCCGGGCCGTGGTGTAGCCGGTGAAGGTCATCACCGAGCGGCCGGCGGCGCGCACCCCGGCGGCGACGGCCGCCAGCGGGGCGGCCTGGTCGAAGGGCTCGCCGCCGAGCAGCGTCAGCCCCTCGGTGCCGGCGTCGAGCACCCGGCGCACCAGGTCGGCGGGGGCGACCTCTTCCCCGCCCCGGAAGCTCCACAGGTGCGGGTTGAAGCAGCCGGGGCAGCGGATCTCGCAGCCCTGCACCCAGACGGCGGTCCGCTCGCCCGGCCCCTCGGCCCGGGTGGCGGCCAGGAACCGGGCCACCGCCACCGTCTCCGCCCCGGTCGGCGGGCGGGGCCCGGGACCGTCGTCAGACATCGAGGACCCGGCCGGGCGGCGGCTGCCCGGGTGCCGGCCCGGCGGGCGGGACGCAGTCCAGGCTGTCGCGCAGGCGGGCGTACTCGTGGGGGGCCAGGTTGGCGGCGGCGGCGAACTCGGCCAGGCTGCCGAAGGAGCCGCGCCGCTCCCGCTCGGCCAGCACCTGGCGTACGCGCTGCGGGTCGAAGCCGGGCAGCGCCGCGAGCGCCTCCGGCCCGGCCGTGTTGACGTCGACCCTCCCGGACTCCCCGTCGGCCCACGGGTCCGACGGCGGCGCGAGCGGCTCGGACCCGAGGGAATCGACGGGCTGGTACGGCGCCATCGTCGGGTCGGCCGGCAGCGGCGGACGACCCACCGGCGCGTTCGGCTGTCCCCCCGGCGACCCGGGCGGATAGGACGGCGGCGCGGGCGGATACGCGGGCGCACCGAACGGATACGCCGGCGACGGGTACCCGGACGGCGAAGGATGCGCCGGGGACCCGGGCGGGTACCCCGTGTGCGAGGCGGGCGGGTACCCCGTCGGTGACGCGGGCGGATACGCCGTCAGCGCGCCGGACGGACAGCTCATGCCCGGGTAGGGGGTGGGCAGCGGCCCGGCGGGGGCCGCCCGGGGGAGCGGAGCCAGCGGGTACGCGCCGGACCGCGCCGCCGCCGTCCTGGCCTGGCGGTCGGCCAGCCAGCGTAGCCACGCCGAGTTGATCAGCGAGGCGTGCATGATGCCGGCGATCCACACGGCGAGCAGCGCGCCGACCGCCCAGTCGCTGACGGTGCTCTCCTTGTCCGTCTCGCCGACGATGATGAACGTCGTCCAGCCGAGCACGGAGTAGACGATGCCGGGGACCCACCACGCCGCGCGGCCGGCCCGCAGCCCCACGTAGATGAACCCGAAGCCGCCGAGGCAACTGCACCCGAGGACGGGCAGCAGCAGCCACCAGCTCTGCAACACCTGCCACAGGGCGCTCGGCCGCGGGACGGCCGGGGGCGGCCAGCCGGGGCTAGGCGCGTTCGACATCGTGCTCCTCCTGCCGCGCGGGCGCGGCGGCACGGGCGTGGTCGGCGGTGTACGTGCTGTGCACCGTACGGGCCGCCAGCAGGTCCTCCAGCACGGCGATGTAGTCGAGGCAGCCGTCGCCGAGCACGTCCCTGGTCTCGGCGCTCACCACGCCCTCGCTGGTCACGGTGACCACGATCCGTGGCTGCCCGCCCGTCACGACCGGCCCTCCACGGCGAACACCAGGCGGACGCTCGCGTCCTCGGCGACCTCCTCGGACTCCAGCCGCAGCCCGGCGGCGAGGGCCTGCTCGCGCAGCCGTTCCAGCACGGCCCGCTGGACCTGCCGCCCGTACGCGGTGTCGATGGCCCGGACCGCCTCGACGGCCCGCTGCTCGTCGACCTCGCCCGTGAAGTGGGCCGACCAGATGCCGTCCTCGCCGCGCCGGAAGCCGGCCCGTGCCCCGGCCCAGTCCGCGATGATCGCGTCCGCCTCGGTGGTGACCGCCGCGCCGGTGTCGCGCAGCGCGGCGACGAGCAGCGTCTCGTCCCGCATCCGGGTCTGCACCTGGCAGACGACGCGGCCCTCCCCGTCCCGCCCGGCGGTGGCGGCGTGGGTCGCGGCGACGGCGGCGACGGCCAGCGGCAGGAGTATCAGTGAGACGCTCATCGAGCCCATCCCTTCGTGTCGAGGCCCACCCTAGAACTCGACCGCTCGCCCGCCGTGTCCCCGCTGCGGCCCCGGGCCGCCCGGACGCGGGCCGCCGGGAGCGCCGGAACGACCGCCGAGGTCCCAGTCCTCGGCGGCGGTGGCGGCGACGGCACGGGCGTCGGCCCAGGAGCGTACGGCATCGATGCGTTCCGCCTGGGTGACGCTGAGCGGCACCATGCTGACCAGGGCCCGGACCAGGTCGTCGCGGCGCAGCGGTCGCCGTTCGGCGAAGGCGTCGAAGAGCCCGCCGACGACGGCCTGCTCGATCTCCGCGCCCGAGTAGCCCTCGCTGAGCCCGGCAAGCTCGCCGAGCAGGTCGTCGTCGCAGGTCAGGGCACCGGCTGCGGCCGGGTTGCGCAGCCGCCGGGCGAGGTGGACCCGCCAGATCGACGCCCGCTCCGCCCGCGTCGGCAGGTCGACGAAGAAGATCTCGTCGAAGCGCCCCTTGCGCAGCAGCTCCGGGGGCAGCCGTTCGAAGTCGTTGGCGGTCGCGATGACGAAGACGGGCCTGGCCTTCTCCTGCATCCAGGTCAGGAAGGAGCCGAACACCCGGGCCGAGGTGCCGGAGTCGCCGGTCCCGCCGACGAAGCCCTTCTCGATCTCGTCGACCCACAGCACGCAGGGCGCGGTCGCCTCGGCGGTCCGGATCGCGGTACGCATGTTCTGCTCGCTCGATCCGACGAGCCCGGCGAAGACCCGGCCGACGTCCAGCCGCAGCAGCGGCAGGTTCCACGCCGAGGCGATGGCCTTCGCCGTGAGCGACTTGCCGCAGCCGGGCACGCCGGTGATCAGCACGCCCCGGGGCGCGGGCAGCCCGTACGCCGCCGCCTCGGCCAGCCAGGAGCCGTTCCGCTTGGCCAGCCAGCGCTTCAGGTTCTCCAGCCCGCCGACGTCGGCGAGGTCCACCGCGGCGTCGACGAACTCCAGCAGCCCCGACTTGCGTACGGTCTGCCGCTTCTCCTCGTGCACGACCGCGAGGTCGCCGCCGTCGAGCACACCGTCGTTGACCATGGCGCGGGCGAACGCGTTCTCCGCCTCGTGCAGGGTGAGCCCGAGGGCCGCCTTGGCGAGCCGTTCCCGGCCGAGGTCGTCCAGCGCGATCCGGATCCGGCCACCGGCGGAGTTGGCGGCGATCATGCCGTCCAGCACCCGCCGGATCTCCGGTTCGGTGGGCAGCGGGAAGTCGACGATCGTCACGTCCTTCTCCAGCTCGACCGGGATGTGCAGCACCGGCGAGACCAGGACGAGGGTGCGCGGCACCGGGCCGGACTTGAACGCCGCCACCACGTCGCGCAGCCGGCGGACCACCCCGGGGTTGCCCGGCCGGTCGCCGCTGCCGTGGGCGGGGTGCAGGTCCTTGAAGATCAGCACGCTGGGATGTTCGACGCGCAGCGCCGCCGCCAGCGCGTCGTCGGGCTCGGTGGTGCCCTTGCGGGCGACGCCGTCGGGCTGCACGAGCCCCGTCGTCAGCGACCAGGTCCACACCGCCCGGGGCGTACGGACGAGGTTGGCGTCCTGGGCGACGGCGCAGACCTCGGCGATCACCCGCTGTTCCTCGGACGACTCGACGTAGAGGACCGGAAAGCGTGCCTTGAGCATCTGCGACAACGCGTCGCGGAACGGCACCGCCACCGTCGCTCCCTTCCGCCGGGACCCGAAGAGCGACGCGACTCTAACAGCCCACCCGCTCCCGGCCCCGGCGTCGATCACGAGGTCGGCGGCGGCACCTCCCGCCGCCGACCTCGTGACCGCCGTGCGTCCCGTCCGCCAGCGGGGTTCAGGGGCGGGCGATGATCATCACGGCCAGGACCGCCAGGAGCGCCGAGAACGCCGCCGAGGCCAGCCGTCGCCACGGCGGGGCGCCGGCCAGCGGCGGCAGCCCCCGCCAGCGGTACGCGGCCAGGACGGTCCCGGCCGCCGAGAGGCCGACGCCGAGCGTCCAGAGCCATCCGGGCACCACCGACCAGTTGCCCAGCCCGTGCCCGAGGCCGAGGTAGAGCGCCGCCCAGGCGACGGCGGGTGCCAGGGTCAGCCGGTCGGGAGCCCGGCGGACGGCGCCGAGCAGGCTCAACCCGCCGAGGAAGGTGAGCACCACCGCGAGCCCCGCGGTGATCCAGACGGGCAGCGGCGGGCCGTCGCCGTCGGCGTCCCGCGCCGGTACGCCGAGCAGCCGCAGGGCGATCGGCTCGACGCCCTTGTCGGTGTTGCCGAGCACCACCACGCCCCGCCCGGTCGCCCGCTCGAAGCCGAGGTAGGTGCGGAAGCCGCCGGTACCGCCGTTGTGCCAGACGATCTCGCGGTCGCCGTACCGGGTGGTGAACCATCCGTAGCCGACCCGGTTGCGGTCGTCCTCGGTGAAGCGCGGGGTGGCGGCGTCGGCGCCCGGGGCGCTGCCGGCGAGCGTCGCACCGAGCAGCCGGGCCAGGTCCCCGGCGGTCGACCAGGGGCCGACGCCGGCCGGCGCGTAGCCGTCGGCGACCCAGGGCGCGGCCGGGCGACCGCCGGCCGTCGAGCCCTCGGCGTGCCCGGGCGGCAGGGCGTCGGCGTCGGTCGCCACCACGGTCGAGGTCATGCCGAGCGGTCGCAGCAGTTCCCGGTCGAGCAGCTCCGGGTACGAGGTGCCGGCCCGGGTGGCGAGCGCCTGCCCGAGCAGGGCCATCCCCAGGTTGGAGTAGCGGACCTCGCCGCGCCCGTCGCCGGGCTCCGCCCTGCCGGCGGCGTCGACGAGCCGACGCGCGTCCCGACCGGCGTACGGGTTGCCGCCGGTGACGTTCGCCCACCAGGTGTCGACCACGTCCCCGACCGAGGTGACCCCGAGCCGGGGCAGGCCGGAGCGGTGGCTGGCCAGCTCCGCGAGGGTGATCCCGCGGGCGGGCCCGGTCAGCGCGGGCAGCAGGGCGCCGACCGGCTCGTCGGGGCGTACGGCGTTGGTCGCGACCTGCCGGGCGAGGAGCATCCCGGTCATCGCCTTGGTGATCGAGCCGATCTCGAACGGGGTGCCCGGTTCCACCGGCCGACCGGCCGGGTCGCGGTCGCCGAGGCCGGCGGTGCGGACGAGGCCGTTCTTCAGCACGGCGACGGCGAGGCCCCGGTGGCCCTCCGGGTCGGGCACCGCCGCGCGGACGTCGGCGGCCAGCGCGGCGTCGCCGGTGCTCTGCCCGCCCAGCCGGGGCGCGCGCGGCATGATCCCGATGGCCGCGACGGCGGCGACGAGGCCGACGACCAGGGCGAGGACGGTTGGCTTGCGCATGCGGCATCCCTCCGGCGGGGGCTTTCGGTGGGCGGCGTCCACCGGCCCGGCGAGGCGTCAACCGGGCGGCGGGCGGATGGTCGACGGCGGGCGACGGACGCGGCGGGTCAGCGGCGGGCGGCGGTGAGGATGGCCAGCAGCGGCACGACCCGCTCGGCCGGGACGGCGTAGCGGCCCCTGCCGGCGCTGTGCAGCCAGCCGGCGGCGGTGAGCTGGCGCAGGTGGTGGTGCAGCTGGCCGGTGGTGCCCAGGCCCTCGATCTCGGCCAGTTCGCCGGTGCCGTGCCGGCCGCCGAGGATCTCCCGCAGCAGGCGCAGCCGTACCGGGTGCGCCAGGGCGCTCAGCACACCGGCCAGCTCCGTCCAGTCGCCGGCGAGCACGTCGTCGACCATGCGCCCGTACTGCCAGTCGTAACGCTCGTCGTCGAGACGGACGGTGCCGGTGTAGAGCACCGCGCCGCCACCGTCGGCCGGGATCCGTTGCTTCAGCCCGTCGAGCGCCCAGAAGACGTCGTCGGCCGCCGGCGCCGCCTCGGCCGGGGGCGTCGCCGGCCCGAGGCGCTCCGTCAGGGCGGCGACCTGCGCCTCCAGCGCACACAGCCGGTCTTCGATCTCCGTCATGCGTCGATAATACGAACATACGTAGTTACGAGCAAGAGCGGATCACCGGAGCGGGTGCCGCGCCGATCCGCCGGCCCGCTACCGTTCCCGGTCTGGGGAGGTGCCGGTGTACGTCGTGTCCGTGATCAACTACAAGGGCGGGGTCGGTAAGACCACCGTGACCGCCAACCTCGGTGCCGAACTGGCCAACCGGGGGATGCAGGTGCTGCTCATCGACCTCGATCCGCAGGCCAGCCTCACGTTCGGCTTCTACGACCCCGACGACTGGCGGGACCGGCTGCGCGACGGCCGGACGGTGAAGCGCTGGTACGACGGCCTGCGCGGGGACACCCCCGCGACGACCCTGGGCGAGCTGGTCGTCTCCCCCGGCCCGGCGAACGCGCGGCTCACCGGCACGGGCCGGCTCGACCTGATCGCGTCCCACCTCCAGCTCGTCGACATCGACCTGGCGCTGGCGCGGGCCGTGGCCGACGGCGACGAGTACGACGCCGAACTGTTCCGGGTGCGCGGCTCCCTGGCCGAGGGGCTGCACGACGACGCCCTCGGCGGCTACGACATGGTGCTCATCGACTGTCCGCCGAACTTCAACGTGGTCACCCAGTCGGCCATCATCGCCAGCGACCACCTGCTCATCCCGGCGAAGGCCGACTACCTGTCCACCCTGGGCATCGACTACCTGCACGGCAACGTCCGGGAACTGGTGGACCAGTACAACGCCGACGCCCGGCGGTTCGCCACCACCCGCCGGCACCACAAGGTCGCGCCCGACGTCGCCGGTGTGGTGTTCACGATGATCCAGCTCATGGCGCAGCGGCCGATCGCCGCCCACCAGGGCTACATGGACCAGGTCCGGGCGCTCGGCCTGCCCGTCTTCCCGACCCCGCTGCGGGAGAACGTCACCGCGTTCGCCACGAACGCCCCGCGCGGCGTGCCGGTGGTGCTCCGCGACCGGATCGCCACCCCGGCGGTCCGCGACGAGCTGCGCCAGCTCGCCACCGAGTTCCTCGACCACCTCCAGCCCGAACGGGTCGGGGCGTGAGCGACCCGGCCCGCGACGTCGCCGACCTGGTGGCCGCGCTGCTCCGGGCGCTGCCCGCCGCCGACCTCGCCGCGCTGACCGAGGGTCGGGCCCGGCTCGCGGTGGTGCCGCTCGACGCGGCCCCACCCGCCGACCGGACCATCCCCGCCGGGCACCCGGCCGCCGCCCCCGCGCGCCCGTCGACCCGGCGGGCGGCGTCCGCGCCGGACCCGGCGGCGGCCCGGGCCGCGCTGGAGACCATGTCCCGCCGCGACGACGGTACGGCGTACCTGTCCGGCTGGACCGCCCGCGACCTGCGGGTGCTCGCCGCGAGCCTGGAGCTACGCGGCGTCGCCGGGCTGCGGAAGGCGGACCTGGTCGAGCGGATCGTCGACCGCACCATCGGCTTCCGCCTCGCCTCCGCCGCCATCCGCCGGCTCTGACCCGGCTGGTTGTGTCGGTGCGCGCGCCTAGGCTGGGCCGTACCGGCGGATCGGGAGGTCACGTGGACAGGTGGGTCGCGCTGTTGCGGGGAGTCAACGTCGGCGGGGCGACGGTCGCGATGGCCGACCTGCGCCGGCTGGTCGCCGACCTCGGCCACCACGACGTGAAGACGTACCTGCGCAGCGGCAACGTGGTCTTCGGCAGCACCGTACGCGACGCCGAAGCGCTGGCGCGGGGCGTCGAGCGGGCCATCGCCGACGAGCTGGGGCTGACGGTGCCGGTGCTGGTGCGCAGCGGCCGGGAGCTGGCGGCGGTGGCCGGCGGCAACCCGTACGCCGATCGGGAGGACGACCCGACGCGGCTGCTGGTGGTCTTCCTCGCGACCGCGCCCGCGAAGTCCGCCGTGGCCGCCCTGACCGTGCCCGACGGCGAGAACGTCGCGTTCACGGTCACCGGTCGCGAGATCTACCTGCACTATCCCGACGGCGGCTACGGCCGGTCGACGTTCGCCACCAAGCTGGAGAAGCAGCTCGGCGTGGTGACGACCACCCGCAACTGGCGGTCGGTGCGGGCCCTCACGGAGCTGACGGCGAGCTGACGGGTCGCGGGTGGCGTCCCGCGACCCGTCGTGCCGTCCTCAGAAGTGGTACGCGGTGTGGTACTCGGGCACGACGACCCGGCTGCGCGGGGAGACCCGGCGCACGGCCGCGACGAGCGCGTCGAGCCGCTCGCGGTCCGCCGGCGCGACGGGCACGGGGTTGCGCAGCTCGGTCTCGAAGTTGTCGAAGTGCACCGGCACCACGACCTTCGGCCGGTCGAGGGCGTCCAGCAGCCGCTCGGCGTAGTCGGCGGTGGCGGTGCTGCTCGGCAGCGCCACCATGGCCACGTCGGGGGCCAGGCCGGTCAGGTTCCGCTCGGCGAAGTCGCTCGCGCCCATGAGGAACACCGACGGGCCGCCGGCCACCCGCAGCTGGTAGGCGAGGGTGTCGCCCTCGGGCAGGTCGGCGATGGTCTCCGGCCTCGCCGGCGGGCTGACCCGTACGCCGGGGAACGCCATCGAGTACGACCTGTTGCGGCTGTGCAGGGAGCTGACGACCTCCACGGTGTACGCGCCGAAGTCCAGCACCTCCCCGCCCTTGACCGGGCTCAGCTTCTCCGACGGCAGCCCGTACGCCAGCCCGAGGTGGTAGGCGGTGAGCGTGCCGAGGACCCGGGCGCCGGTGCGCTCGACGATGCGCGGCGTGTCCATGTAGTGGTCCCAGTGGGTGTGCGTGACGAGCACCGTCTCGGCCCGGTCCACCAGGGAGTCGACGACGTCGGTGCGGACCGCCAGCCTGGTGGCCGGGTCGAATGCGCCCCTGAACAGCCCGGTGTCGATCCGGCTGAGGAAGGGGTCCACCAGGACGGTCCGGTCGCCGATGTCGATACGCCAGGCCGACGTACCCCACCAGCGGAAGCTGACCGGGCCGCTGCGGCGGCCGGCCGGGGCGGCGGCGACCGGCGCGGCGTGCGCCGGGGCGGTGCGGGTGGCGCCGGCGAGTCCGCCGGCGGTGACCAGCGCGGTGCTGGCGGCAGCGTCGCGCAGGAAGCGGCGGCGGTCGAAGTTGGGCATGCGGAGACCTCCCCGTCGTGGTGCTGATCGGTCGGTGCCGAGCCAATCAGCACGAACCCCGCCCGGTCCAAGATCCGGTCCCGACACGGTCGATATCCGCCGGCGTATCGGGCCAGCTCAGCGGAGTCGCCGGCGGCCCGTCGCGGCGGGAAACTCAGCCGGCGCCAGCCGGCCCGCCGACGCGCAGGGCCTCGACGGCGACCCGGGCGGCCTCGCCCATCGCCAGGTCCACGTCGATGCGGCGGGTGACGAGCTGCTCGGCGCGGACGAAGACGGCGACGGCGTACCGGCCGCCGTCGGGGTACTCCGCCACGCCGGCCTCCAGGTGCAGGCCCGGCAGGCTGCCGGTCTTGCCCGCCACCCGCACGCCGGGCGGGAAGCCGGCGGCCAGCCGCGTCCAGAACAGCTGCCGGGCCATCCAGCCCCGGACCATCGCGCACGCCTCGGGCGGGCCGGCCTCGTCGCGCCAGATGAGGCCGAGCAGCCGGGTGATCTCCCGGGCGGTGCTCGACGTGGTGTGCGCCGGGTCGAACATCCGCATCGCGCGGACCCGCTCCGGCGGCAGGGTGGGGAAGATCCGGGCGAAGTCCGCCTCGGTACGCGCGCCGACGTCGGCGAGCATCGTCTCGACCAGCTGCCGGGGGCCGCCGACGATCCGGGTACGCGCCAGCCCCAGCTCGGCGGCGAGCATCGGCAGCACGTCCGCCCCGACCCGGCGCAGCAGCAGGTCGGCGGCCGTGTTGTCGCTGACCGACATGGCGAAGTAGGCGAGGTCCCGCAGCGACACCTCGGCGTCGTCGGCGCAGCCGGCAATCCCCCACCCGCCGAGCCGGTCGTCGGCGGTGACGAGGACCCGCTCCCGGGGGTCTAGCTGGCCCGCGACGACCTGCCGGGCGAATTCCAGCACCAGCAGCACCTTGAAGATCGAGGCGATCACCACCTGCTCGTCGGCCCGCAGGGCCACCTCCCACCGGCCGCCGGGCCGCCCCGACCCCGCGCCCTCAATTCCTCCCGGTCCCCCGCCCTCGGGCCCTCCCGCGTCCCCGGCCCATCCTGGTCCCCCGCCCTCGCCGACCGCGGCGAGGCTCCCGCCGGGCACGTCGCGGCCGGCCGCGTCGAGGTCGACGGCGTGCAGGCAGCCGGCGACACCGGCCCGTTCGAAGATCTCACCAATGTGTTCCGTCGCCACCAGCGCACGGTAGCCGCCGCCCGCTGCCGGCGTCGGGGCGCTGGCGTAGGGTCCGGCCGTGGACCTGCTCCGGCACCTACGGCACTTCGTGGTGGTCGCCCAGGAGCTGCACTTCGGGCGGGCCGCCGAGCTGCTCGGCATCGCCCAGCCGCCGCTGAGCCAGTCGGTGCAACGGCTGGAACGGGAGCTGGCGGTGGAGCTGTTCGACCGCTCCCGCCGGCAGGTACGGCTGACCACCGCCGGTCAGCTGCTGCTCGGCGAGGCCGAGGAGCTGCTCGCCGGGGAGGGCCGGCTGCGCAACCTGATGCGCCAGGTACGCGACGGGGTGTCCGGGGTGCTCCGGGCGGGCGTACCGCCGGAGACGCCAGCGGTGACCCTGCGCGAGCTGCTCGACCGGCTGACCGGGCGCGCCCCCGGGCTCGACGTGGACCTGCACGAGCTGACCAGCGGCGAGCAGGAGCGGATGCTGGGCGAGGGGCGGCTGGACGTCGGCCTGCTCCATCACCCCGTCACCGACGACGGGCTGCGCCTCGGCGCCGCCGTCGACGTACCGCTGGGGGTGCTGCTGCCGCGCGCCTCGGCGCTGGCCCGGGGCCGGGAGGTCGAACTGGCGGCGCTGGCCGGTCTGGATCTGGTGACCGCGCCCCGGGCCACCGCACCCGGCTGGCACGACCACCTGCTGGCGGTCTGCCGCCGGCACGGGTTCGCGCCGGGACGGGTCCGCCCGGCGCGGAACCCGGAGTTCCTCTTCGGGCTGGTCCTGGCGGGCAACGGGGTCGCCGTCGAGCCGGCGGCGACGGCCCGCCGGGAGCCCCGGATCGCCTGGCGGCCGATCGTCGGGTCACCGCTGGTCCGGCGCACCTCGGCGGCGTGGCCGCGCCGGGCGGCGCACCCGGCCGCGCCGATGTTCGGACAGCTCGCGGCGGAGGTGCTCGCCGACGGATCGGAGCCGCCGGCGCCGCCGCCCGCGCCGGCGCCCCGCCCCTGGCCGGTCCTCTTCGACGAGCCGGCCTGAGCGGCCGGCCACCGGCACGGGCCTTCCGCGAGTCGGGCCGCCTCCCGCCGGCGCGGGCCCGTGCGGCAGCGCGGCCCCTCTCGCTCCCCGCGAGCTGTCCGGCGGAGCCGGGCCCGCGATCGGGTCGTTCGTCGCGCGGGCGGAGGCGTTCGTCGTGGTCACCCCCGGGTACAACCACAGCTTCCCGGGCTCGTTGAAACAGGCGATCGACCACGCGTACGACGAGTGGCAGGCAGAGCCGGTCGGCTTTGTGTCGTACGGGTGCGGTTCCATCGGCCTGACGCGGTCGACCAGCTCCGGACGGTCCGCACCGCGCCGCACGCCGTCACGGGTGCACGACGGCGTCGGTGTCGACCTGCTCGACGGTGAGCCGTCGCCCCTGACGGCCGACCGGTGCGGGCGGACCGCCGACGTCCCGCTGGACCAGCTCCGCTGGTGGGGTCTGGCCCTGCGCGCCGCACGCCCGTACGTCTGCTGAACGTGTGACACATGAGGAAGGCAGGGAGCATGACACGTACCACCGGCCTGGCCATCGAGGCCGAAGGCCTGACCCGGTCGTTCGGGGCCACCCGGGCGCTCGCCGGCATGGACCTCCAGGTCCCCGCCGGCACCGTCTACGGGCTGCTCGGCCCCAACGGCGCCGGCAAGACCACAGCGGTACGGGTGCTGGCGACGCTGCTGCGCCCCGACGGCGGCCGGGCCCGCGTCTTCGGGCACGACGTCGTCACCGAGGCCGACGCCGTACGCGCCCGGATGAGCCTGACCGGCCAGTACGCCTCCGTGGACGAGGACCTGACCGGGCTGGAGAACCTGGTGCTCCTCGCCCGCCTGCTTGGGCACGGCAAACCGGCCGCCCGGGCGCGGGCGGAGGGCATGCTCGCCGCGTTCGGCCTGACGGAGGCGGGTGACCGGCAGGTGAAGAAGTACTCGGGCGGCATGCGGCGGCGCATCGACATCGCGGCGAGCATCCTCAACACCCCCGACCTGCTGTTCCTCGACGAGCCGACGACGGGGCTGGACCCGCGCAGCCGCAACCAGGTGTGGGAGATCGTCCGGGCCGTCGTGGCGCACGGCACGACGGTGCTGCTCACCACGCAGTACCTGGACGAGGCCGACCAGCTCGCCGGCCGCATCGCGGTGGTGGACCACGGCCGGGTGATCGCGGAGGGCACCCCGGGCGAGCTGAAGTCGTCGGTCGGTTCCGGCACCGTCCACCTGCGGCTGCGCGACCCCGGGCAGCGGCCGGACGCGGAGAAGCTGCTGCAGGCGGCCCTCGGCGTGCCGGTGCAGCTCGAACCCGATCCGGTCGCGCTGACCGCGCGGGTCGGCGGAGACGGCAGCGACCTCGACGCCAGCGCGCAGGCCGCCCGCGCGCTCGGGGACCTGGCGCGCGCCGGCATCGTCGTCGACGACTTCTCCCTCGGTCAGCCGAGCCTCGACGAGGTCTTCCTGGCCCTGACCGACCATCCCGCCGTCGCCGCCGACGAGCGGGACGACCAGCTGGAGGCAGCCCGATGAGCAACGCCACCACGACCGGGCGCGCCCCGTCCGTCTACGTACCGTCGGCGGAGGCGCTCGCCACCGTCCTGGCGCCCGGCGCGCGACCGCCCCGGCCGAACGCGCTGTCGGCGTCGCTCACCTTCGGCTGGCGCGCGCTGCTGAAGATCAAGCACGTGCCGGAGCAGCTGTTCGACGTGACGGCGTTCCCGATCATCATGGTGCTGATGTTCACGTACCTGTTCGGCGGCGCCCTGGCCGACAGCCCGCGCGACTACCTCCAGTTCTTCCTGCCCGGCATCATGGTGACGAGCGTCGTGATGATCACCATGTACACGGGCGTCGGGCTGAACACCGACATCGAGAAGGGCGTCTTCGACCGGTTCCGGACGCTGTCGGTCTGGCGGCCGGCCCCGCTGGTCGGCATGATCTTCGGCGACGTGCTGCGGTACGTGCTGGCGGCCGTGGTCATCCTCGGCGTCGGGCTGGTGCTGGGGTTCCGGCCCGACGGCGGGCCGGCCGGCGTACTGGGCGGGATCGGCCTGCTGGTGGTCTTCTCGTTCGCGTTCTCCTGGGTCTGGACGTTCTTCGGCCTCGTCCTGCGCAGCGAGAAGTCCGTGATGGGCGTGAGCATGATGGTGCTGTTCCCGCTGACGTTCCTCAGCAACGTCTTCGTCGAGCCCACCACGATGCCCGGTTGGCTCCAGGCGTTCGTCAAGGTCAACCCGATCACGCAGCTGGTGGCCTCGGTGCGCGCGATGATGTCGGGGACGTCGGACGCGTCGGCCACCATGTGGATGCTGCTGTGGAGCGCCGGCTTCGTACTGGTCTTCGGCACGCTCACCATGTACCGCTACAACCGCCGCTGAACCTGCCGGCGACGGGCACCGCCACGGAGGTGGTGGTGCCCGTCGCTGTCCGGTGGCTGACTAGGGGTCGACCCGGACGGTGCTGACCGTGCCGCCGGTGGCGGTGACGCGTACCTCGGTGGCGTCGGCGGGTAGCAGCGCCGCGCCGCGCCCGGCGTCGTGCCATTCCCCGGCGCCGACCCGGTAGCTCAGCGCCGCGCCCTCGGCGGCGACGAGGACACCCTGCCCGTCGGGCAGCCGCAGCCGCACCGGCAGCGGCGCGTTCCAGTCGATGAACCCGCTGGCCACCGGCCGGAAGGGCGCGCCGGCATGGGCGAGCAGGGCGATCGCGCGTGCGGGATCGTCGTCGTACTGGACGCTCTCAAGCAGCAACTGCCGGCCGTCGGGGGTCGCCCCGTAGACGATCAGGTGGGGAGAAGCCCCGGCCCGGTGCATGCCGCCGCGATCGACGTAGGCGGCGAGCGCGTTCTCGTAGACGTCGCCGACCTGCGCGGCGGGGGTGTCGCCCCACACCCGTTCCGCGCCGGGCAACGTGTAGGTGACCGACCGCGGCTGCGGAGTGGCCTTCCGGTCGGCGAAGAGGAGGTGGGCCGCGTTGGCGACGTGGACGGTGGTCGTCGCGCTGGCCGATTTCCTGACCAGGGCGACCGTCACCCTGTCGCGCTGCGGCGGCACCGACAGCACAGCGGCCCCGTCCCGGAAGACCACCGGCTGGAAGGTGCGCTCGATCCGGCCGTCCGCGGCGTACCGGAACGTCGGCGAGAACTCCACCTGGTATCCGGCGTCGAGCACGACCAGCACGTCGCGGCGCGGCCCGAGCAGCACGGCAGACGAATTGCCGTCGTTGGTGTCGGTCACGGTCTCCCACTTCATGACCCGCGGCCCCTCGGCGGTGGGCTCGACGAACGCGGCATAGCCGATCATCCGGTCGCCGGCTGGCGACACCTCGGGGGTGACGGTGGTCCGCTGCGCGACGTACGCGGCAGGCCCGGCCGGGGTGTTTCCCGCCCAGACCACGTGCGGATCGCCTTCGACGCCGGAGCCGGCGTCCCTCGCCCCGTCCCGCCACGCCTGCCGGACCTGCCGCAGATATCCTCCGTCGCCGGCCAGGTCGCCGCGGGTGGGTTCGTCGAACAGCGGCGAGGCGACCTCCACCGCGGCCCCGTCGTCCGCGAGGTGGAGCGCACCGCCGACGGGTACCGCCACCACGGCCGCGCACACCACGGCCAGGACGGCTCGACGTCGACGCAACCGGCGACGCCCACCCCGTCGCACGTCCTCAAGCAGAGTCGGCGGGTTGACGAGGTCATCGGTCACCCGCCGCAGGACACCCTGCACGTCACTCTCTTCGATGGTCATCGCGCACTCCCGGTGTCGCTCGGGACGGACAGGACGAGACTCGATCCGGCCAGCGCCTCCCGAAGGTGGGCGAGGCCCCGGGAGGCGTGGCTCTTCACGGTGCCCTCGGAGCAGCGCAGCGCCCCGGCGACGTCGGCGACCGACAGGTCCTCCAGGTAGCGCAGCACGACGGCGGCGCGCTGCCGGGGCGGCAGGGTACGCAGCGCCGCGACGACCGTCTGGCGCAACGCGATGTCCTCGGCGTGGTCCCGGGCAACCCCGTCGTTGTCCCCCAACGCCTGCTCCGGCCGCCGGGCCCGCCGCCGCCACCGGTTGATCGACCGGTTGACCAGGGCCCGCCGGGCGTACGCCTCCGGGGAGATGCGCACCCGCCGCCACCGCACGTACACCTGCTCCAGTACCTCCTGAAGCAGGTCCTCGGCCGCGTGTCGGTCGCCGGTCAGCAGATAGGCCACCCGCAACAGCGCCACCGACCGGGTACGGACGAAGTCGTCGAACTCCGCGCCATGCGCGTCTCGCATCTGGCCCTCCTGGTCCCTCAGCCAGCAAGACACCGCAAGGAGCTGCGGGGTTTACCGGCTCTCGATGTCGACTGCCGACCGGTAGCCGAAGGCTAGAGGCGGGGCAGCGGCGCGGGCGGGAGACAGCGGCAGGTGCTGCCCGTGGAGAGGGTGTCGCGCAGCAGGGCGCCGCGGTGACCACGCCGTCGCGCAGATGGCGTACGCGGGGCGCTGGTCCAGTTGCCGGCGAACGTGTTGGCGGGGCGCCGGTCACGTGATCAGGACGCCATGGACCCCTCCCGGCAGCCTTGAGGTCCATGGCGCCCTGATCACGGCTGGGCCCACCGACTTCCCGACACGCCGAGGGAGTCACCTCTTCCGCCGTCTCGCGCCGACACCGCGCGCCCAGGTCAATCGACCGCCACGGCACATCCCGTCGACGGGTCGGCGGTGCCGCCACGGACCACATCGGGCTCCTGAGCTGGGGATCAGTGGACCGAGTCGCGGATCAGCCAATGCATCGAGATCAATGTCGGGCGACAGCCAGTGTCCGCACCCGAAATGCGGCCAGTTGGTTACCTACGAGTAGGTATGATCGAAGTCGCGAACATGTGGCGCGTTCGCCCTGAAAACTGAGGTACCTTGGCCTGCGCGCCTCACCGGCGGCAGCCCTGAACGGACGACCACCCCCGCTCGTCCGCCCGCTTTCACTCCTCGTGGAAGGTCCAACGACGGACATGGGTGACGGTCTCGACGACCTCAGAAACTACGTGCTGGGTACGACAGCCGAGGCGGCTCTGGACGAGTTCGCTGGCGGCCGGGGCGCCACGTGGCGGATGTCCCTGAACGCCAAGCGGCATCGCGGGCGCGGTGGGGCCCACCTCGTACGCGTCGTCGTCACCGGGGCCCGAGGTCACGACGCGGAAGAGCTCTACGTCAAGGTGCTGCCGGACCAGCGGTCCGCCGAGGAGACGGCCCGGCACCGGGCGGCGATCGACGCCGATCCCGAGTTCGCGGAGCGCCACCTCGTCCGGCAGCCGTACCCCCGCTACCCGGTCGGCGACGGCCGATTCCTCATGTTCCAGGACGTGGCCCGTGGCGCGGAGCACGTGCTCTCCCTCGCCGAAGTGCCGGACGCCCAGCTCGTCGAGGCCTACCGGACCCTCGTCCACAGGTTCCTCAACGTCTGGTGTCGCCGGGAGCAGCGGACGAGCCGCACCACCGTCCACGAGTTCGTGTGGCGGGAGCTGGACGACGCAGGCGCGTGGCGGGAGGTCCTGGAGTCGGTCAGGACGCTGGCTCTGGTCGACCCGGACGCGGACTGGTTCCGGGTGGCGGGGCACGACCAGCCGCTACCCAACCCGCTGCGCCTCGCCGCGTCGAACTCGCCCCTCGGGGACGCCGAACTGGACCAGCGGTGCGGGGCCTCGCACGGCGACCCGCACCGCGACAGCGTCCTCTATCCCGCCACCCGCCAGAGCCTGGTCCGGGTCGACGAGTTCTGCCTCGTGGACCTCCCCCGCTTCGCCACGAACGCGCCCCTCACCCGCGACCTGGTGATCCTGCTGCTGGATGCCGTCCTGCCCGAGGTGGCGGAAGGCCTCGTCGGCGTACGGGCCGACGCACTGCGGGCCCTGCTGATCGACCCGGCGCCGGAGCCCTCGGGGTGGCTGCCCCTGCTGCTGACCGAGGTGATCAGGTCCTGCTACGCGGTCGGCACGACCTACGCGCAGGACGGTAGCTGGCGGGCGCAGTACCTGCTCTCCCTGGTGAGCCAGGCGCTGATCAGCTGCACCTACGAGAACGCCGGGCCGGTGGGGCGCGCGTGGTACTTCCGCCTGGCCGCCGAGGCGGCCGAGGCGTACCGACGGGAGTTCCAGGACCAGGTCGCTCCGCCACAGCAGGTGCCCGTACCGGCGGCACCGGTTCCCGGGGCGCGCGGCCACGATGTCTCCTCCGGGCCCACGGGACCGGACGGCGGGGGGTCCGGACCGATCGACGCCACGGCCCGGCGACCGCATCCGCCTGCCCGTCCCGCCACGCCCGACACCGCGTGGCCGGAGCATCCCGGGCTGCCCGGCGACCCCGCGCCGCCGGTGTGGACGTACGGGGTGGTGCCCATACCCGAGTGGCAGACGTCCGGGTCCGCCCAGCACGGCCGGCACGGGGCCGCGACCGATCTGCGCCTACCGCACGAGTGGAGCGGCGCGGCGGAGTTCCACGGCCACGTCCCGGCGACCCGCGAACCACTCGTCACGATCACGGATCACCGGGGCGACGCCGCCCGCGCCGCAGGGCCCCGCCATGCCCGGCGCGATCCGGCGCGCACGCTCCGCGGGGCCCCGCCCCCGCCCCCGGGGCGTACGGCGGTCGAGGCGGACGGCATACCGCGCCCACGCCGCCCGCTCGCGCCCGATTCCGTCGCGCCCCGACCGACGCGCCGCCGCACGCGCTCGCTGTGGCCCTCGGCACGCGCGCTGAAGGCGGTGCTGATCGGCGGCGTGTCCCTGGTCTCGGTGGTCGTCGGCGGAGTCGCCGTACTCGTGGTACGCGACGAGCCGGTTACCGGGTTGTACCGGCGTGCCGTGGCCCCGTCGGCCGGCGACGCGAGCGCACAACTCGCCGCTCTCGCACTCACGGTCGCCGCCCGCCCGTCGCCAGCGGCCAAGGGCCCGTACACCTCGATCTGTCTGCGGGTCTGGTCGCCTCCGGCGAACCTCGCGTCCGGGGTCGACCTCGACAGCCACCACGACGAGCAGCTCTGGTGGACCAGCAAGCGCTCCGGCCGGCGGGTCGTCACCCCCGTGGTGGCCGGCCAGCGCTCCGAGCCGCAGGAGTCGCGGTACCAGGAGGGAGAGCTGACGGAGATCCCGCCCGAGCCGTCGGCCGACCCGGCCGAGCTGAGTGAGCAGCTCTCGGCGCAGCTGGACGAGCTGCCGCCGGAGCTGCGCAACGCCGCCGGCCTGATGGAGCTGATCAGCCGCTACCACCGGTATCACCTCCTCGACCCGGGACAGCACTCCGTCATGCTCCACAAGCTCGGGACGACACCGGGGATCACGGCCCGGGGCAGCTACCTGGACTGGGCCGACCGGCCGGGGCTGGCGTACAGCACCGACGACGGCCAGGGACGGCGGGTGACGCTCCAGTTCGATCGGAACAGCGGGGAACTGCTCAGCCACCAGACGACGAGCGTCGCCGAGAACCTGACCCTCAGCTACCTGCTCTTCCTGGCCAACACCCGCACCGACTCCAGCACCGGCGCCCGGTGCGGGTGACACCGGTACGGCCCGCCGTACCGTCAGCAGCGACGGTCGACGTAGTTGGCCCAGTTCCGGTAGGGGCTCGCGTCGCTGCGGACCCGGTTCGCGGCACCGACGTCGAACAGCCAGGTGCCGTGGTAGTAGAACGAGACGGATCCGCTGGCGAGGTTGTAGTGGGCCGACTCGACGCGGAACTGCCAGTCCCAGGTGGACAGGCTCTGCCGTCCGCAGTCGGAGAGGCGGCCACGAGGGTAGCCGTAGCTGGGCCGGTCGTAGAAGCAGTACCAGCCCTGCGGACAGTCGGCCACGCCATACGTGCCGACCGGGGCGCGGAGGGTGACGACGAAGGCGCCATCGCCGTAGCTGATCTCGTTGTCGTTGATCGGCGTGCCGCCGGGGTGCGTCGACAGGTACCGCCGCAACTCCTCGCGGGCGGCCCGGTCGCCTACGTCCGCCCAGGCCGGCGTGGACCCGGTCACCAGGACCAGGGCGCAGGTGACCACCGCCGCGACGGCGGCACGGAAACGGATTGCACTGACCATTCGACACCTCGCGATGTGGGCGCGCAGGGGGCGAGCGACAAGGCCGCCGGCCAGGTGGGCCGGCAGGCCACGGGTCGGGCTACGACGATCGGTAGCGCCGTGGCCAGGATAGGAATCGCCATCGAGTGATCACCATCGATGTTACGACAGCAATTGCGCACCATTTTGACAACACCCATTTGGAGGGATAACAAAAGGCCGCACATTGCCGTCCGCAAGTTACCCGCCACCGCTTGCATGGCCCTCGTCGAACAGGTGCCGGTCGAGTGGGACCGCCCGGCGATCCCGGGGCCCGGCGGGAGGGCCGGTGCGGATCGCCGGACGGTCCGGCCAGGATGAGGTCAGACGGTGTAGAGGATCTTCACCCCGGTGAGGTTGGTCGCCGAGACGCCCGTTCCCCGGACGCCGGAGTTGAGGTTGCGCCAGCCGGCGTTGCTGGCCGCCTCGTGCACCATGCCCCCGGCCACGGTGTAGACGTACTTGACGCCGTCCATGCTCGTCGCCGCCAACGCATCCGGGCTGACGCCGGAGATGCCCGAGTTCAGGTTGCGCCACCCGGCGTTGCTGGCCGCCTCGTGCACCGTGCCCCCGACCACCGTGTAGACGATCTTCACCCCGTTGTGGTTGATCGCCGCCAACGCGTTCGGGCTGACGCCGGAGATGCCCGAGTTCAGGTTGCGCCAACCGTTGTTGCTCGCCGCCTCGTGCACCATGCCCCCGGCCACGGTGTAGACGTACTTCACCCCGCCGACCGCGATCGCCGCCAACGCGTTCGGGCTCACCCCGGAGATGCCCGAGTTCAGGTTGCGCCAACCGTTGTTGCTCGCCGCCTCGTGCACCGTGCCCCCGACCACGGTGTAGATGTACTTCACGCCGTCGACGTTGATCACGGCGAGGGCGTTGTTGCTGACCCCCGAGATGCCCGTCCACAGGTTGCGCCAGCCGGTGTCGCTGGACGCCTCGTACACCCGGCCGTCGTTGACCGTGTAGAGCAGCTTGTTGGTGCCCATGACCATCGACGCGGTGGCCGAGCCGGTGATGCTGTTGACCGGCAGCATCTGCCAGCCGCTGTGGCTGCCGGACTCGTACACCTGGCGGTTGGAGCTGACCTGCCCACAGTTCTGGCTGGTCATGTTCCGGGCCGGCGAGGTGGGGCCGGAGACGTAGAGCGGCCCGGTGTTCGGGCTGCCGTCGGAGGTGATGCCGGAGGGCACGCCGTTGAAGTACGCCTCGGTCTTGACGCCGTCGCGCGTCTGCTCGTAGTGCAGGTGCGGGCCGGTCGAGTTCCCGGTGCTCCCGACCCGGCCGATCTGCTGGCCGGTCGACACCCACTGCCCGGCGCGCACCGGCGGAGACTCGATCATGTGCAGGTAGAGGGTCTTCCAGCCGCCGCCGTGGTCGATCACCACGTACCAGCCGCCGCCGTTGCCCCAGCCGGCGAACGTGACGGTGCCGGCGTACGAGGCGAGGATCGGCCGGCCGTTGCTGGCCCCGCCCGTGAAGGTCATGTCGATGTCGTAGTCGTCGTGCCCGTAGTAGGTGGCCAGCCGCCAGGTCTCGCCGCAGGGGAACGGCATCTGGAAGTTCGGCCGGGGGCCGGCGGCCTGGGCCGGTACGGCCACGACGGCGATGGCGCCCACCGCGGCGAGCAGCGCGGCGCCCAGGCCGGCGAGCGCCAGCCGGACCGGGGCGAGGAAGCGGGCGAATGGACCCGTCATAGGGAGTTCCCTCCGAAGCCGGAATTTGATGTTGATGGATGTTAGGACAGCCATCGACATCCGGCGAGAGGGCGGACGCTCCAGCGCGGTCCGGCCCCGGCGGCGGCGCGGCCCGACGGGTGACGCGCGGCCGGGGCGGCAGGTGGCGAGCTGCCGGGGCGGTGCGCGCGCGGCCGGGTCAGGCGGGCACCGTCGTCGTGGCCGCGAGCAGGGCGAGGATCGTCTGGTTCGCCTCCCAGCCGTCCGGGAACTTCACCGGCACGTCGAGGTGCACGGTCTCCGTCGACGGGTGGGCGTCCAGCAGCTCACCGATCCCGGCGCGCGCCACCACGACGCACGCGTGGCGGTGCCGCGACGTCAGCACACAGAGCCGCCCCGACTCCAGGTGGAACGCGGTCGCGTCGCGCCGGCCCGACAGCGGGTGCAGCACGATCGTCACGTCGTACTCCCGGCCCTGGAGCCGGTTGGCGGTGTCGACGGTGATGCCCGCCCCGGCCTCGCCCAGGTGCGCCCGGATGGCCGCGACCTGGTCGCGGTGCGCGGCCCCGACGGCGATCCGGTCGGCGGTGACCGGCGCACCGCCCGGCGCGTGCTCGCTGACGGCGACCGCGCCCCGCTGGAGCACCCGCAGCGCCAGCGCCGCGCAGGCCGAGGCGGCCTCCCCATCGGTACGCAGGGTGTGCCGGGCCGGCAGCTCGTGCAGCGCCCAGCCGGTGGACGCCGCCAGCTCCACCACCCGGTCCAGCGCGTCGCCCCGCCCCGGCTCGGTGAAGCTCAGCGCCCGGTCGGCGGTGGACGTGCCGGCGCGGAAGCCGGTGAACGGGTAGAACGCCGCCGCCACCACGGGCGCCGCCGAGGCGGGCAGCCGCCACGACACCGGCAGGCGGTGCACCGGCAGCTCCGGGTTGTGCCGCAGCAGCACCGCCACCGCCGACTGCATCGGATCCCAGGTCAGGCCCGTCCAGCGCCCCGTCTCCACGGTCGAGAACGGGTCGAGCTGGCCGGGATCGCCGACGAACAGCGCCCGCTCGAACCGCCCGGCCACGCGCAGCAGGGCGTCGGAGCGCATCTGGTACGCCTCGTCCACGATCGCCCACGGCCAGGAGCCCTCGGCGACCGTGGCCCACTTGGCGGCCGTACCGATGATGACGGCCGGACCGCCGAGGTCGGCGACCTTCGCGGCGACCCGGACCGTCTCGTGGCCCCTGACCCGCTCGGACGGCCGGTAGTCGGCGGCGGAGAGCCGGCCGATGCGCAGCTCGGGCGCCTTGCGCGCCAGGCGGTCGATGAGGTCGTCGACCTGCTCGTTGGTCTGCGCGACGATGATCAGCGGCTCCCCGGCGGCGGCCAGCTCCACGGCGGCGCGCACCACCAGCGTCGACTTGCCGGCGCCCGGCGGCGAGTCGACCACGACGCCGCGATGGTCGCCGGAGCGCAGGTCGGCCAGTACTGCGGCGATGACCCGCTCCGCCTCGACCGCCGGCGGCACCTCCAGCCTGGTACGCACGACCCCACCTCCCACCGATCACCGGGACACTACGCCTGCCCCACCGTCGAGCGGTGACGCCGTGCCCCGGGCCGGCCGCCCGCACGGGCGCGGCGCGGGCGTGGACGGGCCGCGACGGAATGCCGAAACCGGGCTCCCACCTGCGGGAACGGCACTAACGTGAACGTGCGGGGGAGGCGGGCGGGCCTCCGTCCGGTAACCGGCCATGTCGAGCATGGGGGTGACCGTGGGCGGGCCGAAACGTGGTCCGGTCTGGGCGGCCCAGCTGTGGCTACGCCAGCGCCGGCGCCGGTGGCGCACCCGCCGGGAACGCCGGACGGAGCGGGACCGCCGCCGCCGCTCCGACGAGCGGGCCGGCAACCGGGTCAGGTGGCGGTACCGTCGCTGGCTGCGGTGGACGATCGTCGCCGTCGCCTGGACGCTCCTCGCGTGGACCCTGCTGTCCCTGGTCCTGACGGTCCTCGACACCGAGCCGCGGCTCCTGCCGGTGACCAGGTGGTGTCAGGGAGACCAGCCGAGGGCGTACTACTGCGGGCAGGTGCAGGGCTTCGTCAAGCCCCTGATGGTCGCGGCGCTGGGGCTCGCGTTCTTCTACTACTGGCGGTACGTCCCCGTCCGCCGCTGGTACCGGCGCAACGTGCTGCGCAACAGCCGGATGGTGCTGCCCAGCGCCGAGCGGGGCCTCGACCCGAGTGACGTCGTCGGCCGCGACGAGCTGTGCGAGCTGCTGATCCAGCGGCTCCGGGACCGGGCGACCCGGCGGCCCCTGCTGCTGGTGGGCGGCATCGGCACCGGCAAGACCGCGACCCTGGCGCGGCTCGCCGAGATGCTGATGGCCGCCGACGTCGTACCGGTCGGGGTCGACCTGCGGAGTGTCACCGATCCGGAGAAGCTCAACTTCCGCCAGCTCGCCCTCGAACAGTTCGAGCGCACCATCGACACCCGGCTGCGCGCCGCGGGCGAGGCCGACCGGATCTGGCGGCGGCTCTGGCTGGAGAACCGCCTCGTGGTGCTCGCCGACGGGCTGGAGGAGAGCCTCGCCGACGCCGCGCAGCCCGCCGACCGGGACAGCGTGCTGCGCGACGCCGTCCGGGCCGCCGTCCGCGAGCGGCTCCCCCTGGTGGTCGCCTCGCGGCCCGACGATCCGCTGCGTGGGCTGGACGCGCTGCTGCTGCAACTGGAGCCGCTCGCCCAGGGCCCCGCCCTCGAATACGTACGGGCCCGCAGCCGCCGCTCGGAAGCGGGCCTCCGGTGGGACCGCGTCACGGAACTGGTCAAGGCCGCCGACGTCGCGGACTCGCCGTTCTACCTGCGGATCATCGGACAGCTCTACGAGGTCGACCGGCTGGACCGCGTCGAGCCGGTGGGCCCGGGCAGGGCCGCGCTGCGGTGGTGCCTGCTGGAGGAGTGGCGCGACGCCACCGTCGCCGGTGACCTGTACGAGGACTACGGCCTGCCGCAGGTCGAACGGTCCGACGCGATCGAGGTGCTCTCCGCCCTCGCCTGCATCGGGCTGCGCGACAACCGGCTGTCGGTGCGGACGACGGAACTCACCGGCGGCGACGCCACCGACGCCGGCCAGCGGTGGATCCTGACCGAGCTGCGCAACCGGCTGCGCAAGCTCGACGCCGGCAACGCGCAGGACGTCGGGCTGGCCGAGACCACCGGGGACGCGCTGAACATCGTGGTGAAGCGGCAGGACGGGGTGCGTTTCCAGCACGGGGTCATCCAGGCGTACCTCGGCTCGCGCTTCCTCACCGCCGCCATGCGCGATCCCGGCTTCCTCGATCGGGCCTTCGCCCACCACGACGGCCCCGGGCGGGAACTGCTGGCCGCCCTCACCCTGTACACCCGCAGCGCGGGCGCGTTCGAGCAACTCGACGGGCGGCGGCAGCCGACCGCGCGGGCCGGGAACCTGCCCCGCCTCGGCGACGCCGTCCGGCAGAAGATGGGACTGCCCACCGGAGGCCGGTACGCGAAGGCCGCCCGGAGCCGCTCCGTCGCTCTCCTGCGGCGGCTCTGCGACGAGGCGGTACGCACCCGCAACCGCACCCGGGCGCTGGAGATGTTCGCCGCCGCGCTCGAGATGGACGCCGCCACCGGGCACACCTCGCACGAGCGGCTGGCCCGGTCCATCCGCGACGTCTGGTGCCGCTACCAGGGCGACGGCTCCGTCACCGACCGCCCCCTCGAAGACGCCAAGATCGCCCTCGTGCACCGCTACGGCGACGCCGCCCGGCAGCTCGTGGACCGGCCGCCCGATCCCGCCGGACTCCGGTCGCAGCGACCCGCCCCGCAGTACGACCAACTGTTCCGCATGATGGCCGACGAGACGTCGTACCTTCCTCGGCTCGCCGCGGCCCGCGAGATCGCCGCCGGCGGCACCGCGGCCGTACGCGCGCTGCGCGACCTGCTCATCGAACCGCCGCAGGCGAACGAGCCACCGGACCGGGAGCGCCTCGACGAGGTGCGGACCTGGCTGACGCCGTCGCTGTTCCTCTACGCCGACGACGCGCACGCCCCCGGCGAACCGAACTGGCGGCAGGAGGCCCACCGGACCCTGCAACACTGGGTGCACCGCCTGGCCGATGACGCCACCGACGGGGCCCGCGTCCATGAGCTCACGCTCGCCCAGGGGTTCCGCCTCGCGGCGAACTGCCGGGTCTACCCGGCGCACCGCAGCCTGCTGATCGAGGAGGCCGAGAAGGCGCTGCGGCACTCCCGGTTCTGGTACTCCCACCTGGTGCTCATCCAGGCGCTGACCCTGCTGGCCCTGCCCCGCGACCCCGGCGAGACGCTGCGCGAACGGGGCCACGGCTCGGACCCGCGCGGGCTGGTCGACTACTGGACCTCGATCGCCGGCGGCGGCGACCGCGCCCCGTACCGGCACAGCGGCACCCAGCACCCGCTGGTCCGCCGGGTCGCGGACCTGTGCGTCGAGTCGCTCGTCGACCGGCACCCCGAGCGACACTGCTGGATAGACGAGCGGGAGATCGTCGGACGGGTGGGGACGGTCAGCCCACAGCCCGGCATCCGCCGGCTCCAGGACTCCTGGCTGCCGACCTCGCACGGCTGGGCCGTCCTGGAGCCGCGCGCCCAACGGCTGCTCGCCGACGTGATGCTGCTGCTCAACCTCGCCGACCGGGGCCGGGACGGCACCGAACGGGCTCGCCGGCTCACCCGGGCCAGCCGGCCCGAGCTGCCGCCGTGCCTGACCATCGACCGCACCGCCATGCGGGTCACCCTCAGCCGTCGCCAGGCGCACGACGTCCAGCCGGGCTCCACCTGCATCGACGACTGCCCGTTCCGGCTGTGCCCGCTGCCGCCCAAGGGCGACGAGCTGCCGTACCAGATGGAGGAGGTCTTCTGCGCCCACCAGATCGACCTCGTCGGGCAGTGGTTCCGCCCCGGCGCGCGGGCGGACTGGCAGGCGGTCAACCGGAAGGACCTGCGTACGTTCTGGCGCGAGATGTCCGAACGGATGGCCCCCGCCTGGCGCAAGTGAGCCGTACGGGCATCCGGCACTAGGCTTCGGCGCATGTGGACGTCGCGGTGGCACGGCCTGGCGACGAAGGCGGCCCTGGTGCCGCTGGTCGGCCTGGTGGCCGTCGTCGGCCTGGTGGTGCAGGCGTCCGGCATCGACACCGACGCCGAACGGGCGGCGCTGTTGGCGGTGCTGGCCGCCTCCGGCGCGCTCTACCTCCGCCGCCGCCACCCGGTGGCGGTGGGCGTGGTGGCGCTGGCTGCCGTCAGCGCGTACGGAGTGCTGCTGCACCGGCCCGGGCCGATCATGCTGGTGTTCGTCGTGGCGCTCTACACCGTCGTCGACGAGGGGCATCTCGGGGTCGCCGTCGGGCTCGGTCTCGCCTCGGTGGTCGCCTTCGCCGTCGCGGACAGCTACCACCGGACAGCCGAGAGTGTGAACGGGGCGACGCTGCTGCACGCCGGTTGGCTCGTCGCGGTCATCGTGGGCGTGACCCGCAACCGCCGGGCCTACCTCGCCGAGGCGCAGGCCCGGGTGCTGGCCGCGGAGCAGGGCAAGGAGGAGGAGGCCCGGCGACGGGCCACCGAGGAACGGCTGCGCATCGCCCGTGAGCTGCACGACGTGCTCGGTCACCATCTCTCACTGATCAACGTGCAGGCCAGCGCCGCGCTGCACCGGCCGGATCCCGACCGGTCCGCGCAGGCGCTCGCCGCGATCAAGCAGACGAGCAGGGAGACGCTGCGGGAGCTGCGCACGACGCTCGGCATCCTGCGGCGCGAGGATGCCGCGCCGGCCGTGCCCACACCCGGCCTCGACCGCCTGTACGAGCTGGTCACGACGGCCGGGCGGTCCGGGTTGGAGATCCGCACCGAGCTGGCGGAGACCCGGGCGCTGCCACCGGAGGTCGACCTGGCGGCGTACCGGATCGTCCAGGAGGCGCTCACCAACGTGACCCGGCACGCCGGCGCGACCGCCGTGGTGATCCGCGTCCGACCGGACCGCGACGACGTGCTGCTGGAGGTCGAGGACGACGGCGTCGGCGCGGCGGGCCAGCCCGGCAACGGGATCCTGGGCATGGGCGAGCGGGCCCGGGCACTGGGCGGTTCGCTGACCACGGGCCCCGGCGTGGACGGCGGCTTCCGGGTACGCGCCCGCCTTCCGGTACCGCCCGTCGCGGTGCCGGCGGGCCCTCCCGCGCCTCGGCCGGAGCCGGGGGACATGGCGTGATCCGGGTGCTGCTCGCCGACGACCAGACCCTGGTGCGCGCCGGGTTCGGGTCCATCCTGGGCGGTGAGGGCGACATCGAGGTGGTCGGCGAGGCCGCCGACGGTGCCGAGGCGGTACGGCTCGCCCGGCAGCTACGGCCCGACGTCGTCCTCATGGACGTCCGGATGCCCCGGCTGGACGGCCTGGCCGCCACCAGGGAGATCGCCACGAGTTCCGACGTCCGCGTGATCATTCTGACCACGTTCGACCTGGACGAGTACGTCTACGGCGCGCTGCGGGCCGGCGCGAGCGGTTTCCTGGTCAAGGACACCGAGCCGGCGGAGCTCATCCACGGGGTGCGGGTGGTGGCGCGTGGTGATGCGCTCATCGCGCCGTCGATCACCCGCCGACTGATCTCCGAGTTCGCCGCCCGGGCCACGCACCCGGATCCGGGGCCACGGCTGAGCGCGCTGACGGAGCGGGAGCGTGAGGTGATGGCGCTGGTCGCCGCCGGCCTGTCCAACGACGAGATCGCGGCGCGGCTGGTGCTGAGCCCCGCCACCGCGAAGACGCACGTCAGCCGGATCATGACCAAGACCCGGGTCCGGGACCGGGCCCAGTTGGTGATCCTCGCGTACGAGTCCGGCCTGACCGTTCCCGGCTGGCTCGCCCGCTCCTGACGGCAACCTCCACGGCACCGCATCGACCCGGTGCCCCTGGCCGGTCGCCGATCAGACGGTGCGCCGGGAACGTACCAGAGCCAGCCCGCCGAGGACCACGGCGGTCAGCCCCACCACCAGGGCCACGTAGCCCCCGCCCCGCCCGTTTCCGGTGCCGATACCGCTGTCGGAGGTGGCCACGACCAGCCCGCCGAGGGCGATGCCGATCAGCCCCGCCACCAGGGCCACGGTGGCCCCGAGCCGGCCGGAGCCGGTGCCGATACGACTGGCGGGGCGGGCCAGGGCCAGCCCGCCGATGATCACGCCGGCCAGCCCCAGCAGGGCAGCGACGCTGGACCCGATTCGCCCGGCGCTCATGGTGTAGGCGCTGGTGGCGGCAAGCAGGTGACGGACGTACATGAGGACTCCTTCGCTCGCATGACGAGTACGCCGGCAGCGTATGTACCGGCGTGGTCACGGGTCGTCATGCCGGAGTTGGCGATGGGCCTACCACCCGGGTTGCGCGCCCTCGGGGCGTCGTACTCCCCTGGGCGTCTCGGACTGGCCGTCCGGCCGGGCGAGAAGGCAACGGCCATGTGGTGCGCCCGAGCGGCAGGGGCAGAACCTCGGCACGCCGTCACCCTCGCCGGGAGGACTAGACACCGGCACACCGGGTACGCGCGGCCGGAACCTGGAGGTGGTGCCCGGATGGCGAGGTTCCTGTTCACGGCGACCTACACGGTCGAGGGGATCAACGGGTTGATGCAGGACGGCGCAGCGAGACGCGTCGAGGTGATCCGGGCGTTGGTCGAGAACACCGGTGGCCGGATGGAATCGCTCCACTTCGGGCTCGGCCCGTACGACGCGTACGTGATCTGCGACCTTCCCGACCAGCAGACCGCCATCGCCCTGGCCATCACGATCCGGGCGGCCGGCGGCCTGGAGACCCGGATCAACCCGCTGCTGACCCCCGAGGAAGTGGACGAGGCGCTCCGGGTGAACACGACCTACCGGTCGCCGGGAGCCTGACCCGCCGACCCGGCCGCCACGAGAGTCAATGTGGCGGCCGAGGGCGTCACGGCTGTCAGCCGGGTGACCCGGTGGCGGGGCGGGCGGCCCGTTCGGTCATGCCCGCCCCGCTGTCACCGTCGCTCTGCTACTTCTCGGGTGCGCCGGCTGTCGCCGTGCCCCGAACCGCGCTTGCGGTCAGCCGACGCGCTGGCGGGGGCGGGTGAGGGCGAAGCCGACCACACCCGCGACGGCGGCCAGGATGCCGCCCGCGATGGTCCAGTACCAGCGGGACGACAGGTTCGGCCAGCGAACCCAGTCGAACCAGCCGTCCTCCTCGTCACCGGCCGCCGCCGGGTCCGGCGTGCTGGTGGTCGGGTCGCCGGCGAGCACCTTGCCCGGGTTGACCGCCGGGACCAGCGGCTCCTTCAGGTTGCCGCCCTCCGGCTTGGTGTCGCCGTCGGACTCCACCCCGACCAGCAGGCTCACCTCGATCGGCAGGCCCAACTCCTGCTCCGGCAGCTCGATGCCGGACAGCCGGACGTAGTACGTGCCCGGCAGCGGGTCACCCGACCACGGCTCGGCCCACGAGCGCACCTGGCGCAGCTCGCAGTCGAGTTCGACGGTGGCGGCGCTCTTCGAGGCCACCGGGGTCTGCGCCCCGGCGACGCACGCCTGCCGGCGGCGCAGCCCGTCGAAGACCTCGACGGTCCAGGTGGAGTCGCCCTTCCGGCTCGCCGCGGCGGGCAGCGACACGGTGGCCGCCACGTGATGGGTGTCCCCCGCCGCCGCCGTGAACGACCAGTACAGGTAGTCGCCCACGGAGGCGCCGACCCGTACCGGCTGGCCGGGGCTGATCCCGGCGGCGGTGAGGAACGAGGTGCCGGCCTTGTTGATGGTGGCGGCACCCGGCGACGGGGTGGGCGTGTCCGCGCTGGCGGCGGCCGGCAGCGCGACGGCGATACCGGTGGCGGCGAGCAGCACCGCCGCCCGGCGGGCCGGGATCGGAGCGTTCCGCGTCCTCATCGGGTCCTCCAGACCGCTACCCACCAACGGGTCAGCCAACCAACGATCAGCCCACTGAGCAGACCCGCGAGGGTCAGTACGCCCAGCAGCACCCAGCCCCGGCCGAGACCCGGGTTGTTCGGGGCGGGCGACGCGTCGACCAGGTCGATGGTCAGTTCGAGCGGCATGCCCGGCGCCGCGGCGGCACCCGCCTTGGCGGAGAAGGAGTTGCTGACCACCAGGCAGACGACGGTGGGCTCGGGAGCCTTCTCGGTCGAGTCGGAGAAGACGCCGCCCTTGTCGTTGTCCGCCGAGTCCTCCTCGTCCTCGTCGTCCGCCGCCGACCAGCGCACACCCGTCGACAGCACGTCGGTACGACCACTGCCGGCGTCGTTGCCCCGGACCAGTTCCCGCCCGTCGGTGGCGGTGGCCCGCAGCAGTACGCCGTAGTCCCGGTTCAACGGCCGGTCCAGGCCGATGCTCACCGAGGCCCGCAGCTCCTGCCCCGGCTGGACCGGGATCCGGTACCACCGGTGCTCCTCGAACCGCTCCCGGTCGGTGTAGACGCCGGGGGTGAGCACGGGCGCCTTGGCGCAGACGTCGGTGCCGGTGACCTTCGCGGGCGTCTTGGCGTGCGTGTCCTTGGCCCGCTCCACGAGCTGCTTGATCCGCCGGGTCAGGTCGTCCTTGCTCTGCGCCGAGGTGTACGTGCCGCCGGTCGCCGAGGCGATGCAGACGAGCTGCTTGCGTACCTTCTCGTCGGGGATGAGACCGAGCGTGTCGACCACCAGGTGGGTGCCCTGGGCGGCCAGTTCGCGGGCCACCTCGCAGGGGTCCGGCGGCGCGCAGGTGTCCTCGCCGTCGGTGATGAGCACGATGCGTCGGGTGGTCTCGCCGCTGCCGAGGTCCTTGGCCGCCTCGCGCAGGGCCAGCCCGACCGGGGTGAAGCCGGTCGGGCGCAGGGTGGCGATGGCGTTCTTGGCCTTCACCCGGTCGACGGGGCCGACCGGTACGAGCTGCTGCGTGTCCTGGCAGCCGACCTTCTTGTCGTCGCCGCCGTACGTGGCGCCGAGGACGCGGATACCGAGATCCGTCGTCTCGGGCAGCGCGTCCACGACGTCGTTGAACGCCTCCTGTGCGACCGAGATACGAGTACGGCCGCCGATGTCCTTGGCGCGCATCGAACCACTCACGTCGAGCACCAGCTCCACCTTGGGCGGCTCGACGGGTTCGGTTTCGTGCTCGTCGGCGTAGGCGGGGGGCACGCCCAGTGTCGGGAAGGCCACCAACAGTCCTAAGAGGACCGCTGGGAGCCGTCGTTTGATGATCACGGGGGCCGATCCTAGTGATCGTCACGCTCGTGGCTAATTCGGCCGCATCGCGATCCTCTATTGAGGAGAGATGCGAGTGGACCAACTCTGCCGTGGGTGGGAGCGGTCGGCGCAAGCACCGGGACGCCTCCCGGTGCCGGTGGGCTGCGACGTCCACCGCAGCCCACCGCTTCCGCCCGCCACCAGGGTCCACGGGACGTCACGGGCCCGCTGCTCTGCCGCTCAACCCTGGTCGGGGGCGTCCTCGCCCTCCAGCAGCCGGGCCAGGCCGGTCGCCCCGGGTCCGAGCCGCTTGATCTGGTCGTCGAAGAGCATGAAAATCGTGCCCTCCGCGTCGATCGCGAGGCTGGCGTGCCCGTCGTGCTCCTCGCCGATCGGGTAGAGCTGACCAGCCGTCGGCGCGTCCAGGCTGGTGAACCACGCCCGCTGCCCGAGGCACAGCATCGGGTCGAGTCGTACGCCCGTGCGGGCGTAGTCACGCCCGGGGCCGGACGCCGGCACAGCCAGCCCACCGAATTCGGTGAGGAAGGCGCGGGCAGGGGCGTGCATCGTGAACCCCTCGGGGGCGAGCGCGGCCTCCCAGTCACTGACGCTCACCCGCCTGCGCGGATTCCATCCCGCCGCCTTGAGTGCCTGGGCAACCCGTGGTGGCAGGTCCCGTTCGTCGGGCCTCACAGCGCCTCCCTCAGACCAAACGCGTTCCGCAACGAAACACAACTGTTGCAGCACGGGTTGTGGCTGCCGTGGCCGGGGTTGCCCGGCGGGCGGATCCGGGCTGAGCCGATAGCGCCCCCGCGCGGATCGATGCCCCGGTCCAGTAGCCGGGACAACGACTGCGGCAACGCGCAGTTGCCGTGCCACGGTGCGCGGAGGTTCTGCGGCACGCTGTCGAGCACTCGGGCCACCTCGCGGTGGTGCGGATACCTCTTGTCTGGGCCTTCGCTGGTGGAGACTTCCGTGTGCCGGCCGTCCGCAGTGGTGACGGCCTCGCTGGTCCCGTTGGGCCGCCCCGTGGCGCGCTGTCTGTCCGCCTCTCGCCGGGCCGCATAGGAGGCCTGGCGCGCCGGAGACGCGTTACGGGTGGGGCGGGCATCCGGATCCCCCCGGCGGCGACGCTTGACCTTCTTGACGGGACGGACCCATTCCCGGGCGAACTTGGCGCCGATCTTCCCGCTGCGGTTCCTAGCCATTGATCAACCGCCACACACACTCCTGGATGAGGTTGCCGACGATGGTGCGAGAGATCGTCTGGAAAACCGGAATCTCCAGGAGCGACGCTCCGAACGTGGGGCCGGCGGTGGCGATGGCCTGGGCGATCTGAACCGCCAGAATCACCAGCTGCACGATCACCGCGATCTTCAGGGCCAGCACGATCGCGGCGCAGATCATCAGGCCCGCGCCGCCGATGACGGCCCCGTCCGTGTTGCTGAGCAGACTGGCGAGCGGGCTCTCGTCGCCGGACCACCACGTCCGGAACGCGTCGATGTCCTGCCCCTCGTTGCCGCCCAGTACGGCTGCGGCGGAAGCCCCGGCAGCTTCCGCGAAGCCGGCGATGTCGTTGCTGAAGTCAAGCCACGCCTGCCCCAGTTCGAAGAGCTTCTCCTCGTCGGACGCTGGCCACGTGTAGCCGAGAATGTCGAGCAGCGTGATCAGCTCGCCCGGTAGTTGCATGCCCATGCGCTACCCCCCGAGCCGGCCGAGGATCCCGTTGAACAGGTCGGCGTTGCCAGCCTCGTTCGCCTGGTGTGCCTTCGCCATCGCGGTCAGGTCCTCGCCGGCGAAGCCGATCTCCTCAAGCGCCTCGGTGAGCACCTCGAAGACGAAGCTGGACGCCTCCTCGTAGGCGACTCCGAGGATGGAGCCCGTCTCGTCGTCACCAAACACCGGGCCGATCGCGGCGACCTGGGCCTGAAAACTCGCCAGGCGCTCGGCGAAGCGGTCGGCCGCCGACCCCATCGTGCCCGCGGCGGAGGCGATTCCCTCCGGGTCGATCTGCACGGTGCCGTCACCCGCCCCGGCGTCCCAGCCGCTCCTGCGCGGCGGCGAGCCCGTTGACGAACGTGCTGAACTGCCGTGCGGCATCCTGCTGGATCGCACCGAGCTGCCGGCCGAGTTCTCCCAGGTCGACGGGGCCCGCCGTGGTCGGGGCCGTCCGCTGAAGATCCTCCATCGCGGCGTTGACCGCGGCGACGATGTGTTCGGTCAGCGTCTCCAGGTCAAGCCGCAGCAGCCGCGGATCCACCTCGAGCGCGGCCACCCGGCCGGGCATCTCCGTGCGGACCCGGACCAGACCGTCCGCTGCCTCGCCGTGCCCCTCGACGGGAGGCCCCTCCGGGTCCTGCGTTGTGGACTGGTAGCTGCTCAACGCGCGCATCGCGTCCGACAGCGCCTTGTCCAATCCGGACGGATTGACTGATGTCACCCTCAACCCCCGTGTTCGCGCGACTACACTCCGGCGATGGTAGGCCAGCCACACCAATTGCATCGACCCCCGTCGGTGGAGGCAGCCGGACCGAGAGGATGTTGCGGCTGCGCCCGCCCGCCGTCACAGCACCATCACGGTCGGCAGGTGGATGCGCTCGGCGGGCACCCCGGCGGCGAGCAGCCGCAGCCGCACGCCGGCGAGCATCGGGGGCGGGCCGCATACGTACACGTCGCCATCGGGGCGGCGATGGTCGAGGGCGATGGTGAGGGCGTCGCCCTGCTCGGCCGGCTCGGCGGCGGGGTCGTGGCTGAAGGCCGGCACGACGGTCAGCCAGTCGTGGGCACGCTGAAGCTTGTCGAGGGCGGACGCGTCGTACAGGTCCGCGAAGGTGCGCGCGCCGACGACCAGGGTCACCCGCCGGCCGTCGGGCGCGGCGGCGACCTGCTCGACCAGGGCGCGCAGCGGCGCCAGCCCGGTGCCGCCGGCGACGAGCAGCAGGTCCCGCCGCGCGGACGGGTCCAGGCGCAGGCCGGCGTCGCGCGGCGGGCCGAGGTGGAGCAGCTCGCCGGGGCGTACGTCGTGGACGAGGCTGTGGGCGACGGCCCCTGCGGCGATGGCGCGGACGTGCAGCTCGACGGTGCCGTCGGGGCGTGGGGCGTTGGCCGGGGAGAGCCAGCGCCAGCGGCCGGGCCGGCGCGGCGTGCAGACCGGTACCGCCTGGCCCGGCTGGTGGGGCAGGCGCTGCCAGGGGCGTACGGTCAGAATGGCGATCGTGTCGCACGGCCGGTCGTGGCCGATCACCTCGGCCGGGCACCAGGCCGGGCCATCCCCGGCGCGGGCGGCGGCGCGGCGCACGGCCTCGTCGGCGCGGCGGCCGGCGCGCTCCCAGGCGTCGGCGAGCCGCGACGTCCACAGCGGGCGCGCGTGCCGGGCGACGGCGGCGAGCAGCGCGTCGCCGATCGTGGCGGCGTGCGGCAGCAGGCCATGCCGGCGGTACGCGCGGCCGAGCACCGCCAGCAGCGCCGCCCGCCCGGCCGGGTCGTCGCCGCCGACCGTGAGGCGGCCGAGCGCGGCGAAGAGCAGCGGCGCGTCCCGTTCGGGGAGCAGGCCGAGGCGGCGATCCTCCAGCGTGCACCAGAAGTCGTTGGCGCCCCGCTCGACGGCTGTCTCCCAGGCGGCGGCAATGCTCACGCGCCCACCTCCCCGGCGAAGGCCCGCCGGGCGCGGGCGATCCGCTCGTCGGGCACGTCGAGCGCCCAGAGCACCCCCGCCAGGTAGTCGACGATGCGCCGATGTTCCTCCTCCGACAGGCCGAACCCGCGCCACGGGTCCATCCTTGGCTGGCCTTCGAGAGCCGCGTCGAGGCCCGCCGCCAGGTGCGCGCCGAGCCGCTCCAGGTCGACCCCGATGAGGTACGGCGACAACTCCGCGTCCGCCACCACGAGCCGCAGCCACTGGCCGACCGCCTCCTGCGCGCTCATGCCCGACCAGCCAGATCGACGTGGGACGGGAGTGGGCACCGGGGATCGTCGACGGAGGTGGGCATGCCGGCTCCTCAAGGATGTAGGCAGGTGCCCTCGCTGACGGTGGGTAGCGGAAGGGCCCTTGGCAACGGTTCAAGTGGCGCCGGGGCGGGCGGGAGCGGAGCTGTGTCGTGGGGGAATCGCCGCAGTTCCGAGAGCCAGCACCCGCCCCGGGCCATGCGTCGACCTTCGACTCCGGCCAGGGCTTCCGGTATGCCGCGTGGATCGTGAAGCCGATGCACGCTGCGCATCCAGTCGATCACTCGCCGGCGCCCTTGTCTGCCTCCTACGCTTTCGGCGCTGTCGAGCTGCCCCGTCCGTGCGGGCACACCTTGGACAGCCGAGCGACGAGCGGCGTGGATGACCACGCGAATATGCGCGCTGCGTATACCGAGCCTCCACGGAGCGGCTTGAATGGATAGGCTCGACGAGGGGGAATGGACGGAGCCACCTGCGCATGGCGAGGTTGCCGGTGACACACACGAACTGCCCCCGGTGCGGCGGACGACTGGCCCGCGACAACGACAGCGGGCGCTGCGCGCCGTGCCAGGCCGCCGAACGCGACAGGCTGAGCGCGCCACCGGTGGTGCCGGCGCGCTTCTGGGAGCACGAGCCGGTGCGGCGGGCGCTGGCGGAGCGGCATCTCGGCCGGGTTATCCGGGCGTACCGGTGCCACCCGTACCACGGGCGGGCCGCGTTGCCGCAGACCGTGGTGGCGGGGTGGCTGGGGATCACGCAGGCACAGCTCAGCCGGGTGGAGAACGGGCCACCGATCATGCACATGGATCGACTCACGCACTGGGCGCAGGTGCTTCGGATTCCGCCCCGGTTCCTGTGGTTCAGCCTCCCCGCCCGGTTGACCGAGGTTGTGGAGCACGACGCCGTACCCGTGAAAGAAGCCGGACCGACAGACCCGACGGCACGCGCAGATGCCCACATCGCGGCATCGAGCCAAGGAGGTGGCACTACGGACCGCCGACAGTTCCATGCCCTTGCCGCACTCGCGGGCATTGCCGCGACCGGTTCCCTCGACCTGCTCGCCGCGCCCCACAACACGGCCCGAGGAATCAGCATGGAGCAGGTCCGCGCCGTCGGGTCGCTGGTGGACGGATTCCGCCGTGCTGATGCGGCCGTCGGTGCCAACCAGCTTTGCGGCCTCGCTATCCGGATGCACGCCCATCTCTCGGAGTGGGCGGCAAAGGCCACCTACAGCCGGGACGTTGGCGAAGCGCTCCAGGCCACCCTCGCCGACCTGGCCATAGAAACGGCCTGGCTCACCATCGACGCGAATCGCCGCCCGGCGGCCAGGGCATACCTCAACGAGGCGATCGCCAGAGCGCGTTTCGCCGATGACCCGCGCATGGAGGTGCGCACATTCGCCTACCTCGCGCTGCTGACCCGCGAGGACCGCCCCGGTGAGTCGCTGCACGCCGTCGAAGCGGCACTCCGTTCCTCCGCTGGATGGGGTACCCCACGACTGGCCACGCTGCTGCACCTGCGTGCTGCGCGAACGTACGCCACCCTGAACGACATGAGCGGTTTCCACCGGGCGATGAGCAAGGCCAAACACGAGTTCGAACGCGGCACCAGCGAGGACGACATGCCGTTCCTTCACTTCGTGACCGTGCAGGAAATCAAGGGCATCGAGGGCCTCGCCTACCTCGCCCTGGGCAGGCCCGAACGCGCGGCCGAGGCCTTCCGAACCATTACCGAGAACCCGTCCCCCGTCCTCCGGCGTAACCAGATCTACTACTCGGTCCAGCTCGCCGACGCCGCCTGCCGGCAGGGCAACCTCGACGAGGCTGCTTGGACGGCAATGAACCTGCTGCCTGAACTTGGTCAGGTGAGTTCGGGGCGGGTAAGCCTCCACCTCGCGCAGCTCCGGTTCAGCCTCGGGCAACCACAGCGGGCGACGGCCGCGACCCGGAAGTTCGTCGAGGCGTACGACCAGGTGGTGCACGCATGATCGAAGGCTTGGAGCTGCGGCACCACACCGCCGACCAGGCGGCCGGACTTATCGACCGGCTCGTCGAGCTTTACCTGATGGTGTACGCGGACGGCGGCGAGTTCCACAGCGAGGACCGGTACCGCCGCCAGCTTGCCGGCCACATGCAGCGCGACGGTTGGGACCTCGTCACCGCCACGGTCGACGGCGAGCTGGTCGGTTACATCTACGGATTTCCGCTGCCCGCCGAGACCAGGTGGTGGGGCGGCATCCACGAGCCCATCCCGGCCGGGTTCACCAACGAGGACGGGAAGCGGACCTTCGCCATCAGCGAGCTGATGGTGGCCCCTGATTGGCGTCGTCGGGGAATCGCCAGGTCGCTGCACGACGAGCTGCTCGCGGGGCGTGCCGAGGAGCGGGCCACGCTCCTGGCAGAGCCGGGCAACGCTCCTGCCCAGGCCGCGTATCGAAGCTGGGGCTGGCGGCAGGTGACCAAGCTCCGGCCCGACTGGGAGCACGCACCCACGTACGACGTCTTGATAACTCCGGCTTCATTAAGCAGTCGACCCCATCCATGCCCGTGACGGAGGTTTTTATACCAACCCGCCGGATCCCGCTATCCCTTATTTGCCACAATCATCGAATTCGGCCTCCCCTGGAATACCATACCTGGAAGCCATCTTTTTATCCATTCGATGAATTGCATCAACAAGCACTCTCAGCGCTACCGAAGCCGCTTCCTCCGTTTTGAAGTTGCTAGCTAGCGAACTCCAAGCAGCCATCAAAGGGCCCCACCAGGCCTCCGCCGATTTCAGCAAGGCCGACAGCTGCCAGGCTTCCCGAATAAGATTTTCATCAATATTAACGTCCGGTTGTGCCTCAACACGTGAGATTACAAAGAGTGACGGTTCCGCATAGAGGGAGTCCTTCAACATCCGAAGACGAGCCAAGCGAGCCCTATCAGCTCTGATCCGAACGGCCGCCTGCCGCGCTTCTTCCCCCGAACTTACAGCGAAGCGCGCCAAGAGCTGGTCGTAACAGCCGTTGGAGCATGATCTGGGCAACCCAAAATCAGCATTCAAAAGAGCCGCTAACCGCGCAGTTTCGTCAGCATCACACTTCTTGGCCACGACTTCGCAAGCTTCGCGGATGTCTCGATCCACTAGAGCTTCTAGGCTAACGTGTCGAGTGCGGCCGATTCGGTACTCAACTTCCGGAGTAATGCTAAAGAATTGTCCCTCGGTTGCTGACTCAATCCGGAGAGGATCGCTGAAGAGAAGACGCCGCCTTCTTCTTAACAAGATCCGCAATGCCGTCATCCGGCTTCAGCCGCAGAATAACCCGGAACCAACGACAGCTTGAGCCGAGACGAAAGGTCAAGCATGGGATTTAGACCTAGAGCAAAATCATCAAATATCTTAGGTAGAGTCAGCAGCGACGCAAGAGCGCCTTCTTTTTCTATTGCCTCCGCCATGTGATCCAAGACACTGTTGTAAGTCGAGCTATCCTCGGCCGCGCCGGCTAGGAACGAAACTAGAGCGGAATGACCCAAGGGGTTTGAGAAGAGCGCCACGACGACAGGATCGACAGAAACGTCTTCCTCGCGCAGATTTAGGAACCACCTGGCCGCACCCTGATTTTTGAGGATTGCCAGACAAGCCAAAATAGAGGAAAAGCGACGCGGAGACAGCCTAAGCCAATCAACAACAGTGTCTGAGAAGGCAGGGATAGCCTTCGCGACACATGCGAATGCCCTTACAAGTTGTTCATGCACGTGTGGTGGCGTCTTTGTCGAATCAGCCACCCGCTGCAACCGCCTAAGGGCAATAGCGCTTTGGGTATTAATAAAGTGATGTTGCGCTGCCTGGATTACCACAGATTGCATTTCCACCTGGGTGGCCCAGTAATAGAGCAGCCTCTCACACTCTCGGCGCATGTGTCCATCTCCGAGTGCCGCAACAAGCACACTCACCAGCATATCCGCGTGACCTTGAATGAGAGCCTTCCGCAAGGCACCCCTAATAAACTCAACATCTTGATTGCGAACAACCAGGTCGGTCAGCCAATCCTCCGCCAACCGCGAAGAATCTGCCGAGGCAGCGCCACCGATCAACCATTTCACTATGGACGGACGAAGCTCGGAGTAATTTTCCCAGACATATCGCACTGTGGCTGCTGCGAGACTTGGACGCGGGAAACGGACAACCTCCCCTTGTACGACTTCCGCCGATATTCCAGCAAAACGGCCTCGCAATCCCGGCCGCGCGAATACTTCGATCAGCGGCTCCTGCGAAGAATTCTCAGAATCCACGCCACCAAGCAACGCCATCAACCTGCGGGCTTCGGCCTCAATCCTACTAAGCCGAGAAGGTTGCTTAAAAGCCAGGACGAGCATTAGGCATCTATCCTCGGCCGACAACGGGGAATATGATTCTTGACGCCCTTCACCTTGGCCTTGGCGCTTCATGGATAGCGGCCGACCGCCAAAGAGAACATCTAGAAGTTCGTGATGATCATCGATCGCATTCGCGATCAGATCGATAAGCTTTGCGTTATCAGCGTCTTCGGTCCCGTCTGCAAGTGCGCGCATTACGTCCACAGCCTGTATAGCCTGAACAGCATTACGACCGAGCAGGTGGCGCCTAACGGCTTCGGAGCTAACCACTTCCGTTAGACGAGGGTAATCGATCTCCACATAGCGCTTAACGAGATCGACCGGATTCGGCGGGTCCATTAAACGCACATGGTGAAGATGTGGTGCTACGTGGAAACCTCCCCCCGTCCAGACATTATCCCCAGCAGTTATAACCATCCTAGATTGAAGGCTTCCTAGCTCTTCGCCGAAACTCTGCAAGTCATTAATGAAAGCATTGCTCGGACGGTCATGCTGTGGATCTCGCAGATTCAGAATATAGGCCCGCCAAGGATCAGCTGGCAAGGCTGATGTTCGGGGCGTTTCCCACTCATCGGGTTCTAATCCGATCAGGCGCATTCTGGCGTCCAGCGTAGTTGCCAGGAGCCTTTGCGCGAAGGTGGTGGTACCGACGCCGGGTGGCCCAGATATGACGACGACCTTTCCCGTTTGCAGGGCAGCCCTTGCCTCCTGCCATGGTCGATCCCACAAGGGAGGGTCAATGAAGTAGGCATTTTCCAATACGATCGCTCGGTCAACAGGCTCTTCGACTAGCGCTACTTGGTCCGAGCGCCGCTTTGGCCGCTCCTTCGTCTGCACAGCAACGCTGACGGCGCTAGGCAGGAGTCGCAGAAGGTCCTCTGACCGGGCGAACCACACCCGTCCAGGCGACCACGACGTTCCGCTTTCATATCGTTCGATCAGTACACCAATTACAGCGCCATCAGCTCGAATTACCGGGCAGCCACTCATCCCCGGTTCGGTATTACGCGCGGTTCCAGATCCACGAAGTCTCTGCTTGTGATCCTTTGTTAGGCCATCCCATTCGCCACGAGCATTAAGCCAGGGATAGGTTACTCGGTCGTACCCCTCAGTCATGCTGGCAATGCCAGTGAGTGAGAAGGGAGTTCCCAAGTCCTGATTATCCGACAAGGCAAAGTGACTAGTCGAGTCCGGAAGCGACTGGCCTGTCCTTAGGACCGCCAAATCGCTTTCTTGGTCAAACGCGTTCACCTCGGCTGGGAAAAACACATCCACTGCCGCGCCCAGCGGCGCGTACCATAATTGGTCACCCAATCTCGGTTCCCGCCCCAGAGCTTGACCAATAACATGCCAGGCAGTAACCAGGTATCCCATATCAACCTGGAAGCACGTTCCGACCGGAGCTCCATTAATATCAGTAATGCGTCCCAGGAAGGGAGGAATGCGATGCTCATCAACCACTACTCGCCCCCCAATTCCTTGGAGTCCGAAGATTGCTCTTCGCCCTGCTCGCTCTCGCCAATGCCATAGATTACTTTGACAGCCAAGCTCGCCTCGCCCGATCCGCGCGCGATGATTACATGCCCTTGGGCGGAGAATTTAACACCAATCTGGATCTCGATTTGAGTAGGTCTAGCGGACTTGACCGCCACACTTCTACCCGCCTTAATTGCCGCCTCAGCTAGCCGACCTACAACCGACTCAGCTTGTGCAAATAAATCCTGAACTCGTTCCACCCCTCTACCGACTCCGGTGGGTCTCGACCCAGGAAGACTTTCGACCTCCACTAGAACAGTTTCCCCGTCCAGATCGAACGGGACCAGCGTAACAGCCATCTTCCATCCTCTTGCTTGAATGGGCGACGGCGATGCCGCCACTAGCCCTAGACAACCCGAAATGCTAAACGTTCTCTCGCTGACGCCTGCCTTGCACGGAGTAATTAGGCGGCCCTAGACAAGGAGCCAAGGTTCAAGCTATACATGTGCCAGATATAGCGCCTTCCATGCAAGTATCCGTCCGACACAGGGCGCCCACTCAAGCCCTGCGAACACGACGGGTGCGCTTACCGATCCATCGCGCGATAAACCTATGCCCTCCTTGCAGTAACCCGATGGAGCCTAAGATAGAGACCAGATAGGCTTTCCGTAAATCTCAGAGCCGCCGAAACGTGCGGTCCATCCAAGCGTGACGACCGGAGCAGCCGTTCTACCCTGCCCCACAGCGATGCGGAATGGCCGTGTCATCTACCCGACAGTTCTCGCCGACGACTTTGAAGGGTGGCCCTGCGCTCAAAAGGTCTGTAGATTGCATACGTGGCGAATCTTGAACCGGGTATCTATGAGCACCTCATCACAGGCCATTTGATGGCTCCGGTTCAGCGAATCGATGCCACACGCATTGCATACTTAAGCATCGACAGTTCGTCCGCACATGATGTTCTTGCCCACCATATTTCGACGCTGGCACGTCGCGCGTTCAAATCAATTTCAGAAGGCAAGGACAGAGTTCGACGTCAGGTCGAAATTGCGAATCGCATCGCCGACTCGATCGCTGAGGTCAGTCCGCATGCAGTCAGTCCGCTCGACAATGTAACCGATGCAACGAACCTCCTGCACGCCATCGCTGCCCCACCCATCCCGCCCGCGCAACCAGCCTTCCCGCAGCGCCCCACCACCCCGCTCTCCACGGGCGCCCTGCTGGTCAACGGCCGCCACCAGCCCCGCATCGGCCACGAGGTCACCCACGAGATGGCCTCCGCAGAGCAGGTCGACCTGCTCTGCGCGTTCATCAAGTGGTACGGCCTGCGCATCGTCGAGCCCGCCATCCGCGAGCTGATCGCCCGGGGCGGCAAGCTGCGCGTCATCACCACCACCTACCTCGGCGCGACCGATCAGCGGGCCCTCGACCGGCTCGCCGAGCTAGGCGCCGAGATCAAGGTGTCCTACGAGACCAGGACCACCCGCCTGCACGCCAAGGCGTGGCTGTTCCGCCGGAACAACGGCATGACCACCGCATACGTCGGATCATCGAACCTGTCGAAGACGGCGCTGATCGACGGCGTGGAGTGGAACGTGCGCGTCTCCAACGTCGAGCAGCCGCACGTCATCGACACGTTCACCGCCACGTTCGAGGACTACTGGAACGACCCGGCGTTCGAGGACTACGACGCCAGCCGGGACGCCGAGCGGCTCCGCGACGCCCTCAGTGGGGAGCGGCGCGAGGACTCGCCGACGCAGATCGCCAACCTGGACGTGCGGCCGTACCCGTACCAGGCGGAGATCCTCGCCGACCTGGACGCCGAGCGGCAGGTGCACGGCCGGCACCGGAACCTGGTGGTGATGGCGACCGGCACCGGCAAAACGGTGGTCGCGGCGCTGGACTTCCGCCGCCTGCACCGCAAGGGCCAGGTCGACTCGCTGCTCTTCGTCGCCCACCAGGAGCAGATTCTTACCCAGAGCCTGGCGACGTTCCGGCAGGTCATGCTCGACGGCAGCTTCGGCGAAACGCTGGTCGGGGGCAAGACCCCGACCAGGTGGCGGCACGTCTTCGCCTCCATCCAGTCGCTGCACCGGCGGGAGATCGACCCCGAGGCGTACGACATGGTGATCGTCGACGAGTTCCATCACGCGGAGGCACCGACGTACGCCCGGCTGTTGGAGCGGCTTCGGCCGCGCGTACTGCTGGGGCTGACGGCGACCCCCGACCGGGCCGACGGTCGCGACGTGCGGCGGTGGTTCGACGGCCGCGTGGCGGTGGAGCTGCACCTGTGGGAGGCGTTGGAGCGGCAGTTGCTCGCGCCGTTCCAGTATTTCGGGCTGCACGACGACGTGGACCTGTCGCACCTGCGCTGGAAGCGCGGGCAGGGGTACGACCTGGGCGAACTGAGCGGCCTCTACACCGGCAACGACGCGCGGGCGCGGCTGGTGCTGAAGGCGGTACGCGACACGGTCGACGTGGATCGGATGCGGACGCTCGGGTTCTGCGTGAGCATCGCCCACGCCCGGTTCATGGCGGAGTGGTTCACCCGGCACGGCGTGCCGTCGGCGGCGGTGACCTCTCACGTGGATCGACTCGCCCAGCACGATCTGCTGCGGGAGTTCAAGGCCGGCAAGCTGCGGGTCCTCTTCACCGTGGACCTGTTCAACGAGGGCGTCGACCTGCCGATGGTCGACACGATCCTGATGCTGCGGCCCACCGAGAGCGCCACTATCTTCCTCCAGCAGCTCGGCCGGGGCCTGCGCCTGGACGACGACAAGCCCTGCCTGACGGTGCTCGACTTCATCGGCGGGCAGCACGCCAACTTCCGCTTCGACCTGCGCTGGCGGGCGCTGACCGGGGTCAGCCGCCGGGAGATCAGGGACGCCGTCGAGCAGGACTTCCCGTCGCTGCCCAGCGGATGCCACATCCAGTTGGACCCGGTCGCCCGCAAGGTCGTGCTCGACAACCTGCGCACCGTCATGCCGACGTCGAAGAACGGCCTGCTGGCGGAGCTGCGGCACCTCGGGGACGTCAGCCTCGCCGGGTTCCTGCGGGAGACCGGCGTGGAGATCGAGGACGTGTACCGGTCGGCGAGCATCGGCGGGTGGACCGGGCTGCGGCGGCTCGCCGGGCTGGAGTCGTCCACGCCGGGGCCGGACGACCGGGAGTTGGGCCGGGCCATCGGGCGGATGCTGCACATCGACGACCCGGACCGCCTCGATCTGCTGACCCGGGTGGCGGCGGGCCAGCGGCCGGACGCCGGGCGGCTCTGGGACATGCTGCACTTCGACCTGTGGGGGCCGAACGCGCCGCTGGCCTCGCGGGACGAGCGGCTGACGCGGCTCTGGGCGGAACCGGCCCGCTGCGCCGAGCTGCGGCAGGTGGCCGAGGTGCTGCGCGAGCGCATCCACCGGGTCACACCGAGCCCGCTGTCGGCGGAGGTGCCGCTGCGGGTGCACGCCCGCTACAGCCGCAACGAGGCGTGCGCTGCCTTCGGGATGCCGAACCCGGGATCGCTGCGGGAGGGGGTGAAGTGGCTTCCCGACGCCCAGGCTGACCTCTTCTTCGTCACCCTGGTCAAGTCGGAAGGGCACTACTCCCCCACCACCATGTACGCCGACCGGGCCATCACCGACAGCCTGTTCCAGTGGGAGTCGCAGAGCACCACGTCGTCGGCCTCGGCGACCGGCCAGCGCTACATCCACCACGCTTCGCGCGGCTCGACGGTGCACCTCTTCGTACGCGAGACCCGGGTCGCGGACCGCGACCTGGGCGCGCCGGCATACCTCTACGCCGGCCCGATGACCTACCGGGAGCACACCGGCGACCGGCCCATGCGCATCATCTGGCGACTGGCGCACGCCCTCCCCGCCGACGTGTACGCCACCGCCCGAACCATCGCCGCATGAACCTCGGTTCAGCGCCGAGCCAATTGGTTCGCCCCGAGCGAGGTTCCACCGATCGGCCGAATCAGCTCCCCTGTTCCCGCCGTCAATAACCTACGAAGTCGCTATTGCGTATGCGCAACTACTTGCCGGCAAGCCGGCGTTTGCCCTGCTAGGCGAAACAGCGGCTCCGGTTTCGGCACTCGACACGACGCCCTTTCCGAGCGAACTGGAGCAGGTGGGTGGAGCCGCAGTGTCACACACGCGACAGTCGGCGCGGGGCATTGCGGTGTAGCCAGCGGCCTCGATCGTCGCGTTGGCGAATCGCTTGCCCCGCCGTGCAATGCTGCCCATAGCTGACCTCACAAGATTGAGGTACGGGCATGGAGCTGCACAGAAGCCGGGCCCCACTGGTGGGCGGCGTCATCTTCGTGTCTTTCGGCGTTTTCCTGTTGCTGTGCAGTTCGGCTCCGGCCATCATCGCCTGGCTGTTCGGTGGCCTCGCGGTACTGGTCGGCGGGCTCCTGGTCGTCGGTGACTTCATGCCGTTCAGATGCCTCATCTGGGCCGAAGGGCTGACCCTGCAGGCTGCCGGACTCAACCGGTTGGTGCCGTGGGCCGAGATCGACGCCATCATCCTCGATGAGCCGATACCGTCCGATGCCCGCAAGACGACAATCTCCCGATCCTTGTTGCTGATACCGGCAGCCGGATCGACCATCGACCAACCACTCACCGCCAAGAGCCCTGTCGATGGACGGGCCGCCCTGTTCCTCTTCGATCTCGACGACGTGCAACAACCGGTCGACAAGGTGGCGGCGGTCCTCGCCCGCTTCGGAGGTGGCCGCTTCATAGATGTCCGGCAACTACGTCGAGAGCGGTTCGACTCACCCGAGTTCACCCTCGTCCCGCGCGGTTACGATCCGACGCAGGTGGATGAGCTGATCTGGAAGGGCCGGGACGCGCTGGTCTCGAACCTGACGCTCCGGCGTTACGCGGCCAAGATCGAGCTGGAGGAGGCGCGCGCCGCTCTTCCCCTTGCCACGCGCGGATACGACCCCGGACAGGTCGACGCGCTACTGGAGGAACTGTCGGCGGTGCTGGCACGTTGGGCTGAGGACACCAAACCCGAGTGAGGGCCGTCCCACCCCGCCAACCGACTCGTCCCGCTCCGGGTGCCTGCTGCACCCGAAGCACTCGCGAGTTTGGGTGTCACAGCCGAGTGGTAGCAACGGCTTCGTGATCAGCATTCGGCACGGCGACCTGCTCGACGCGGACGTCGAGGCGCTCGTCAATCCGGTCAACACCGTCGGGGTGATGGGCAAGGGGCTCGCCCTGGCCTTCAAGAGGGCCCACCCCGCGAACTTCACCGCGTACCGCGCCGCCTGCGCTGTCGGCACCGTCCGACTCGGGCAGGTGTTCGTGTACGACTCGGGCGCGCCGGGCCGGCACCGCTACGTCGTCAACTTCCCGACCAAGGGTCACTGGCGCTCGTCGTCCCGCCTCGCCGACATCGAAGCCGGGCTACCCGATCTGGTACGCGTCCTGCGCGACAACCGCATCGCCTCGGTGGCGGTGCCGGCGCTCGGCTGCGGCAACGGCGGCCTCGACTGGGCCGAGGTTCGTCCCCTGATCGAGGCGGCTCTCGCCGAACTGCCGAGCGTGCAGACGTTTCTGTACGAGCCCGGATGACCTGTCAGAGACCACCCGCGACGCCATGCGCCCTAACGGCAGCTGGTGCTGGCTGCGGCACTGCTGGTCTCGTCGCGGACTGGCGGCTGCCGTACCGCATTGGTGTTGCTTGCGTCTGGATGCCTCGGCGTCGGACAGTGCCCCCATGTCCTGGTTTCGCCGCCGCCGCTACTCCGTGCCAGGCGTGTCGCCGAGCAGCTCCCACAACGGCTGGGACGAGTACGACGGCTCTCGGCTGGCCGGCCGCCCGGCGGTCGCCTCGGCGCTGGAACGCGCGCCACGGCGGTTCGCCGACCTCGTCTCCTCCCCAGGTGACCCGGAGATGGCGCTCAGTCGTGAGGAGTTCCTGGCGGGCGTGACGGTGGGCACCGCCGACGGATCGTCGTGGACCGTGAGCCTCGCCGAGGAGCTGAAGGCCGTGGTCGACACCGGGCCCGACGTCGTCGACGAGGACATCCTGCTGGCGGCGCTCTCCGGACGACCCGAGGTGTCCGAGGCGCAGCACCCGGACCGGGAGGTCTTCGAGGTGGCTCTCGCCAGACCGTTGCGGGCCGACGAGGTGCTCGCCCTGGTCGTGGACGCCCTCTCGGCGGCGCATCGGCAGCTTGCCCAGCACCTGTGCATCGAGCCGCCCACCTGAGGCTTCTGCCCGGGAGCGCCTGCCCGACTACCGCCGTGGCCCGGCTGGCACAGCGGGAGAGGGCCTCAGGGGGCTGCGGGCGCGAGTACCTGCGCGAAGTAGGTGTCGACGTCGGCGGCGTGGTAGACCCGCTCGCTGGCCTCGATCCCGTCGAGGAACATCGCGTACACGGCCGCCATCCGCAGCGCCGCGACCGGCCGCAGCAGCTCCACGGCCCGCTCCGGCTCGCAGCCGGGCACCTCGGCCCGCCAGCGCGCGCACCACTCGGCGAGGACCGGGGCGGCGACGTCGTCCGCGAGCCCCTCGACCAGCCGCAGCGCGTCGAACGCCGGGTGTCCCACGAACGCGTCGCCCCAGTCGATGATCACGTGCCGTCCGGCGTCGGCGCGTACGTTGCCGGGGTGCAGGTCGCCGTGCACGAGGGTGTCCGGCAGCCCGCACCCGCGTACCTCGTCGAGCCGTTCCTCCAGGCCCGTCAGCAGCGACTGCACCGGCGAGGTGTCGTGGCCGACCAGCCGGTCCCGGATCCAGCCTGGCAGGGCGTCGGCGCGCAGGTCGGGTACGCCCGCGGCGACCAGGCTCGCCACGTCGGGGACGGAGCGCACCTGCACCGGGTGGAAGTCGGCGGCCATCGCCAGCCGCTCCTCGACGGGCGCGCCGTAGCGGTCCTCGCCGGGCACGTGCTCGATCAGCATCCGGCCGTCGCCGTCGTCGGCGAGCAGCGTGGACGTCCTGCCGGGCGCGGCCCGGCCGAGCCAGCGCAGCACGGCGGCCTCGTGCCGGAAGAACACCGGCACCTGCTTCAGCCAGGCCGTGCCGCCCGGGCCGTCGAGCCGCCACACCGCCGACAGGTTCCAGGTGCGCTGCTGGACGACGGTCTCCGCCGGTCGGCCGAGCCGCCGCAGCTCGGCCGTCGCCCACGCGAGGCTGCGCGCCGGGCCGCCGGGCTCGGCGTAGGGGGCGCGCAGCGGGTCCGCCGACAGGTCGAGCTCCGCCGGTACGAGCGGCGCGGCGGGCGGCCCGTCGACCTGTGCGAGGTACGTGACCGTGCCGCCCATCGGCAGCGGCGCGTCGCCGGTCAGCAGGCGGAGTACGGCCACCTCGACGCCGTACCGCCGGTGGGCCTCGGCCACCACGGGGCCGACCTCCTGCCACCAGGGCGACGGGACGTCGAACGGCGGCAGGGCGCCCAGCGGGGCGCCGGCGGCGTCGACCAGGACGAGGGTGACGGTGCGGGACACGCCGGCACGCTACCGCCGGCCGCCGCACTCCGGCGAGGGGTTAACCGCGGGGCCGGGCGAGGCTGCCAGTGCCGGCGGAGGCAGCGAGGCAATAAAGAGGGCCGTCAGGGGCGGCGGGTGCGGGCCAGGGTGCCGACGACGGTGAGGGAGGCGACCGCCGCCCCCGCCACCACCACGGCCATCGGGACGGCGCTGCCCTCGCCCCCCAGCCCGACCAGCGGCACGGCCGACGCCGCCACCAGGGACTGGATGGTGCCGACCAGTGCGGCGGCCGTACCGGCGTGGGCGGGGTGCCGGTCCAGGGCGAGCGCGGTGCCGTTCGGCATCACCATGCCGAGCGAGCCGACGAAGACGAAGAGCGCCACCGCCACCAGCGGCAGGCTGCCGAGCAACGCGCCGGCGAGCAGGACGGCGGTGGCCAGCAGGCCCACGCCCAGCGAACGCATCAGCAGGGTACGGGGCGGGAAGCGGTCCAGCAGGCGGGCGTTGAGCTGACCGGCGGCGACCAGGCCGAGCGCGTTGACGCCGAAGACGAGGCTGTACGCGCCGGCCGAGACGCCGAAGACGTCCTGGAAGACGAAGGACGACCCGGAGATGTAGGCGAACAGCGCGGCGAAGGCGAGGCCCTGCGCCAGCGCGTACCCCAGGAAGATCCGGTCGGTGAGGAGCGAGCGGCCGGCGGCGGCCGTGGCGGCGAGGCCGCCGGTGCTGCGCCGCGCGGCGGGCAGCGTCTCGGGCAGCCGCCACGCGACGGCGGCGGCGAGCAGCGCGCCGATCACGGCGAGGGCGACGAAGATGGCACGCCAGTCCCCGACGCGCAGCACCAGGCTGCCGAGGGCGGGCGCGGCCATCGGGGCGACGCCGAAGACGAGGGTGAGCCGGGAGAAGTACTTGGCGGCCTCGCGCCCGGAGTACAGGTCGCGGACGACGGCGCGGGCGACGACCACGCCCATGCCGCCGGCGAAGCCCTGCGCGAGCCGCGCCGCGGCCAGGGTCTCGGCCGTCGGCACGGCCGCGCACACCAGCGACAGCAGGGTGTACGCGGCGACGCCCACCAGCACGGGCCGGCGCCGCCCGAAACGGTCGCTGAGCGGGCCGGTGACGAACTGGCCGAGAGCCATGCCGATGAGGCACGCGGTCAGCGAGAGCTGGATCTGCGCCTGGCTGGCGGACAGGTCGCCGGTCATCGCCGGGAACGCCGGCAGGTAGGTGTCCAGGGAGAGCGGCCCGACCGAGGTGAGCACGCCGAGCAGCACCAGCAGGACGACGGCGGCCCGCCCGGTGGGCGGGGCGACGCGCTCGTCCGGGCGGACGGGCGGTGCGGTGGCGTACGGCATGCTGCTCCCTGGGCTGACGGCTCGGCCCGGATACGGTAGCTCTGACTACAGAGCTATTGCACGGACGAAGGGGCCTGCCTGTGACGGACGAGACAGTCGACCATCTCGGCGGAGCGCTCGGCGACCTGCACCGGATGCTGCGCCGGGCCGCCATGCAGCGGGTCGGCCGCGTCGCCCTGCCGGACGCCCAGGTGGAGGTGCTGCGGCTCGTGGAGCGGTGGCCGGGCATCGGCGTCCGGGAGGCCGCCGAGCGGCTCGGCACCGCGCCGAACACGGTCAGCACCCTCGTCGGCGAGCTGACCGCCGCCGGCCTGCTGCACCGGGAACGCGACCCGGCCGACCGGCGCATCGTCCGGCTGGAGCTGACCGACGCGGCCCGGGAGCGGATTGCCGCGTACGGGCGGCACCGGCGCGACCTGCTCGCCGCCGCGCTGGCCGACCTGGACGGCACGGACCGCGAGACGCTGCTGGCCGCCGCCCCCGCCCTGCGCCGCCTGGCCGACCGCATGACGGGCCGCACCTGAGTCACCTGAGCGGGTCCGGGGCCCGCCCGGAGTCACCTGAGCGGGTCCGGGGCCCGCCCGGAGCACGGGCAGGGCTCGGCTGCCGGAGCCGGGACGGGACTCGCCCACCGGAGCCCGGACGGGACTCGGCGTCGACGCTACGGTGGCGGTTAGCGGTGCCGGTCGCACGTGGAGGGTCGTCGGGTGATGGAACAGCGGATCAGCCTCGTGACGCTCGGCGTCGCCGACGTGACCCGGGCACGCGCCTTCTACGAGCGCCTCGGCTGGCGCGGCCAGGAGGTCGAGGAGACGGTCTTCTTTCAGGCGGGCGGCCTGGCGCTGGTGTTGTGGAGCCGGGAGAAGCTGGCTGCCGACGCGGGCGTGCACGACCGGGACGCGGGCGGGTTCGGCGGGCTGACGCTGGCACAGAACGTCCGCTCCCGGGGCGAGGTCGACGACCTGCTGACGGCGGCGGCCGACGCCGGGGCGCAGGTGACCGTGCCGGCGCGCGAGACCTTCTACGGCGGCTACGCCGGCTGCTTCGCCGACCCCGACGGGCACGTCTGGGAGATCGCCTGGAACCCGGGCTTCCCCCTCGGCCCCGACGGCTCACTCACCGTCCCCGACCTGACCCGCTGAGCCGTCAACAGGTGGCGCGGCGGGGGTACGCGTCGGCCTCGCGCGCCCACTGCTCGGCGGCCATGGAGAGCGCGTCGGCGGAGACGATGAGCGTCAGCGGGTAGACCGCGCTGGGCGGCTGCCGTCGCATCCACGGAGGCAGGGACTCGTACGAGAACTCGACCGTCAACGCCAGTCGGCGGCGGCGCAGCACGCGGGTGCGGAACGCCAGGTTCGGCTCGGTGAAGCGGGCCACCGCCGAGGGCTCCGCCGGGTCGCCGGTCGTCTCGGCCTGCTGCCGCAGCCAGCCCGCCAGCGCGTACGCCTCGGCCACCGTCAGGCAGGGGTCGAGGTGCGACCAGGCCTGCCCGTCGGCGGTGCGGGCGTCGGTCTCGACGAGCAGCCAGTCGTCCCACTCCGCCGCCTCGTCCGGGTCGTCCGGCGGCCCGACCCCGGGCTGGTAGCCCACCGGCCGGATCCTCACCCGGGCGCCGTCGTCGGAGCGGATCTCCATCCTGCCATCATGACCGATCACAGGGGCGCGGATGGCGGCATCCGCGCAGCCCACCCCGCTTGGCCGGCAGCGCCTCGGGGCCGTCGGCGGCGGTCAGCGCAGCGGAGCGTCGGCCCGGAGCGGCGCCGGCCACCGCTCAGCGCAGCGGGTCGTGGGTGCCGCGCGGCACGTCGGGCCGGCAGCGGCGCAGCCGGTCGGCGGCCATCCGCCCGCCGACGGCCAGGCCGTGCCGCTCCACGGCGGCGAGCCCGTACGCGCTGCACGTCGGGGTGTAGCGGCACTGCCCGGGCCAGCGGTGCGACAGCCAGCGCCGGTAGCCGAGGATCGCGGCGCGTCCCGCGCGGTCCACCAGCGGCGTGCGTGCGGCGGCAGCGGTGGGTCGCGCCGACGCCCCGCCGGGCGCAGGCCTCGCCCCGCCGGGCGCGACGAGCCGGGCGAGCAGCGCGCCGAGGGTGAGCAGGAACGAGAAGAGCCCCAGGTCGCAGCAGGGCACGTCGCAGTCGCAGGCGTCGCAGTTGTCGAAGCGGCTCTTCTTCTTGCGACGCCGGTCGCCCTTCAGCTTGATCACAGGGAACATGATGCGACGACCGCGCCACCCCGAACCTCCCGGGTGGCGCTCCGGGGTGGCCGGTCGGGGGCCGGTACGGGAAGTCCCCGATGGAGCACCGTGGGCCGGGCGACGACGCTGGACGCATGACCGACACCGATGCGCGATCGTCGATAGGAATCGTGCCGGCGGCCGCCGTCGGCGGCCCGGCGTCCCTACTGCTCTACGGCCTGCTCCGCCTGGTCGACGGCCTCGACGGCGACCGGGGCAATGGCTGGGCCTGGGACGTCGGCCACACCTTCTTCCTCGTCGGGATCCTGCTCTTCGGCGTGCTGGTCGTCGGGCTGCGCCGGCTGCTGCTCGCCGCCGCGCCCCGGCGGCGGGCGCTCACCGAGACGGCGACCGTGCTGGGCCTGATCGGCGTGGCCGCCTTCGTCTGGGTGATCCTCGGCGACCTGTTCCCGGGTCTCGCCGACGCCGCGCCGCTGCCCGAGCCGGCCATGATGCTGGGGCCGCTGCTGTTCCAGGTCGGCCTCCTCACCCTGCTGGTGCAGGCGGGGACCACCCGGCCTCGGCTGCTGCCGCTGTGGGTGCCCGCGCCGGTCCTGCTCGGGTTCCTGGGCATCGCCGTGAGCCTGGACCTGCTGCCGCTGGCCGCCGCGCTGATCCTCGCCGGCCTGCTCCCTCTGCAACGCCTCCGCTGAGCGCCCGCTCCCACACGATCGGGGTGACGCGGCGATCTCCGCACCCCTCGGCGTCCCGGCACACCGGGGCGCCGAGGGGTCAGCGCCAGACGGTGCGGCGTACGCCGTCGTGGGCGGCGCAGGCGTCGCGCCGTCCGCCGGTGAGGCTGACCGAACCGTCCCCGCACTGCACGAGGTAGCCCCGGCCGGCCCAGAAGTCGGGCACGCAGTCGAACCAGTCGCAGACCTCGACGGCCGGCTGGCGGATGCGGTCGCCGCCGCAGAAGTCGTACCCCATCGGGTTGGCGGGGGCGCCGCAGCGCCGCTCGCGGGCGGGCGTCGGCGTGGGCGAGGTCGTGCCGCGTCGCGGTTTCGACGCGGCGGGCGGCGCCTTCGGCGGTGCGGCCGGGAGGACGACCGGTGGGGCGGCGGAGGTCGGCGCGGGGGTGGCGGCGACGGCGACCTCGGGGCCGGTCGGGTCGGAGGGGTCGGTGTCCAGCAGCGCGGCGGGCACCAGCAGGGCGATGCCGGCGGCGACGGCCACGGTGCGCCGGCCGCCGGGTACGAACGCGAGGGGCCTGGCCTGCGCCGGGGTGGCGATCTGCGGCCGGAACGGCTTGAGCTGGGCGTGTTCGGCGATCGCCTCGTCGAGCTGGTCGAGCACCGCGTCGCGCTGCTCGATGGCGTCGGCGAAGGCAAGGGTCAGCTTGAACCGGAAATCGGCGGCGACGTCGGCGGGAAGCATCAGGCCGGAGGTGCGCCGCCGGTCCAGCACCTGCATCAGGGTGACCGGCGCGTGCGGGTCGTGGGCCAGGCCGGTCATCCTCCCGTACGCCCAGTCGCGCCGGCCGCGACCGCCGAGCAGCACCAGCCGCCGGTTGGTGATCACCGCCATGCCGGCGTCGGCGATCCGGATGCCGTCGGGCCTGCGGGGCCGCAGCGGCGCGGCCGTCGGGGCGACGGTCAGGTCGGGTGCGGGCAGCACGGTGGTGTGCCGGACCTCCACCAGTTGCGCGGCGGGCAGCACCCAGAAGACCGCCTCGTCGGGCGCGAGTTCCAGGGGCAGGCCAACGCCCGCCGTCGCCGAGCCCCGGAACTCCTCGGCGAGGGTACGCAGGCGGCGCAGTTCGTCGTCGCGTCGTCGCCATGCCCTGTCGGCGCTGCGGAACTCCTGCCGCCGCCGTTCGTTCTGCCGGTGCACCCACCGGTACCGCCACGTGGAACCCGTCGAATCAGTCCTTGCCATGCCGACTCCTTCGCCGCGCAGGCCACCAATCGGGGTGTCACCGGGATCAACCGTGACAACGGCCGGCGGGGACACGACGCAACGGGGCAAAATAGCCGAACGACGACCCAAATCAGACGATAGTCGGATTTCGCCGGGCCGAAGCAGGCCCGCCGGGCGTGTCGCAGCGGCGGTGGCGGAGCGCGGGTACGGGTACGGGTGCGCCCGCCCGGTCAGCGGCGACCGGGCGGGCGCGACGGGCGGCGGGTCAGTGGCGGCGGCCCTCCCCCACCCGGTAGGTGCGCAGGTTCGGGTCGGCCTTGATCTGCGCCTCCGTGTACTTGATGGTGTCCCAGCCCTTGCCCGAGTAGAGCCGGGTCTGGTCGCCGTACCAGGGCGAGTTCGGGTTGCTCGACTGGGAGTAGGTGAGGATCTGCCGCCCCGAGGGGCCGTTCGGGCCCAGCTCGACGGCCATCACGAAGGACGAGCCGTGCACCACCTTCGGGTAGCCGACGCCGGGCGCCAGCGGGCCGATGATCATGTTGAACACGCCCGCCTCGGCACGTCCACCGTGGATCGGGATGCGCCGGTCGCCGCGCGGCTCGCTCTGGATGTCGCCTAGGCGGGCGTCCAGCGGAATGCCGGCCAGCTTGCGGACGGCGTCGGCGAGGGCGGTGAGCACGCGCGGGTCGGCGGTGTTCAGCCGGCTCGGCGTACGCACCGGGTCGGTGGCGTCGAACGCGTCGGCGAACCGGATGCCGCCGGACAGGGCGAACTCGGTGAACAGGTGCGCGCCCCGGCTGTCCAGGTCGACCCGCAGGTCCCAGCCCTGCAACGCCGCGCACGCCCCGCGCAGGTCGACGGTCGTCCCGTCCGACGCGGTCGCGGTGGGCCGGGCCGTGCACAGCGCCACCAGGTCGTCGCGGACGAGTTCGCCGCCGTACGCGCGGTTGCCGAAGACGGTCTGCCAGAGCCGGGACGTCGTGTAGCCCCGCCCGGGCAGCCCGTCGGTGCCGGCGAGCCGCTCCCGCACCTGCTCCACGCCGAGGCGCGTACGCAGGCTGCGCTCGGTGCGCTCGTTGCCGATGATCCGCGGGTAGCCCTCCAGCGGCGCCTCGGGGTTGGCCAGCCAGTGGCTGTCGTTGGAGTTGGTCACGTAGTCGGCGCGGAACCGGATCGGCAGCTTCGCCGGGCCGAGGATGCCGGGCACCGCCGCGTCGGGGTCCCGCCCCAGCGCGCAGGCCGACCGGGAGCCGTCGAGGACCGCCTGACCGCTGGACGCGTAGAGCGGCTGGAACGGCGCGGGGATGCAGGCGGCGGCCAGCTCGTCGGTGACCCGGGGCACCACCGAGTGGTCGGCGTAGAGCGCCTCACCACGGGCGTCGGCGGCGATCACGTTGACCCAGGGCAGGAACTGGTACCGGTCGAGGACCTGCTTCAGCTCGCGTACCGTCTTCGCCCGGCCCATCTCCAGCCAGCCGTCGAAGGCCCGGTTGTTGGTGGCGTTGACGTCGGTGATCGCGTACGCGGCGGTGGTGGTCCAGTCGAAGGTGCCGGGAACGACGACCACCGGCCCGAAGTGGGTGTCGTGGAAGGTACGGCTGACCGGCACCGTGCCGCCGCCCGGGGCGGGCACCTGGACGGTGACCGTGCGGGTCGTCATCTTCCGGGCCCGGCCGTCCACGTAGTACGAGGTCGGGTCGCCGGGGACCAGCGCGAGGCGGTGCCAGACGAAGCGGCGGGCGGTCGAGACGGTGTGGCTCCAGGCGAGGGTGCGGTTGTGCCCGATCTCGATGATCGGATCGCCGATCAGGGCCGCGCCCGCCACGTCGTAGCGGCCGGGGACCTTCAGGTGCATCCGGTAGAAGCGTTCCGCCCCGTCCCACGGGAAGTGCGGGTTGGCCAGCACCATCCCGCCGCCGTGCGTGGTGGCCCGCGCGCCCAGCGCGTACGCGTTGCTGCCGACGCCGGCGGGCGCGCCGTCGCTGGCGGCGACGACCGCCGCGGCCCCCGGCGCGTCGAGGACGGCGGCCGGGCCGGTGGCGGCGGGCGGGGCGGCGGCCACGATCCCGTCGAGCACCGCCCGGGAGCCGGCCCGCACCATGCTGGCCCAGCTCGCCCGCCACATGTCCAGCTCGGTCAGCGGGCGCACCCACGGCTTGCCCCGGCACGCCGGGTCGGTGAGGTTCGCCGCGCCGGTGCGGCGCAGGTAGCTGTTGTAGCCGGCCACGAAGCCGCGGATCTGGTCGCGGACCTCGTTCGACGGGGAGTGCACGCCGTCGCGGGGCCCCTGCAGCAGCCGCTCGGCCGTGCGGTCGTCGATCGCCTTGCGGTGGAACAGGTCGCTGCGCACGTTCGCGTCCGTGGGGCTCGCGGCCCCGAAGTAGCGGGACCGCTCGCCGTTGACCGTGACGACCTTCTCCGCGATGACGCAGATGTTGTCCTCGGCCTGCACGTGGCCGACGCCGAAGCCGAGGCTGGCGAAGTTGCGGGCGGTGATGTGCGGGACGCCGTACGACGCGCGGCGGATCTCCGCCGAGTAGCCGCCGTCGCGGTGCTGCGCGGCGGCGGGCGGTACGCCCGTGACCACTGTGGTGGTGACCGTGGCGAGGGCGGTGACCAGTGCGCAGAGCGGCCTTGGTCTCATCGGGACTTCCTCCCGTCGGGTGGACGTGTGAGAGATTCACACCGATCGGATTCTCGCGGCGCGCGGGCGTGCCGAGGAAGACCCGAGCCGGAAACGGGTTGTTCCCCCTACGGGCCGCCCCGACGCTGGGTAACGTCGGCGACACCCAGGGTCGGCGAGGGGGTGGGACCGGTGGACGACGCGCGACGCCCGGTGGTGATCGGCGTCGACATCGGCACCACCAGCACCAAGGCGGCGGCGTACGACGCGAGTGGTGCGCGGCTCGCCCACCACTCGGTGGGCTATCCGCTCGACGAGCCGCACCCCGGCTACGCGGAGCAGGACGCGCGGCACATCCACGCGGCGGTGCTGGAGACGATCCGCACGGTTGTGGCGGAGCTGGACCGACCGGTCGCGGGGCTCTCCTTCAGCACGGCCATGCACAGCCTGATGGGCCTGGACCCGGACGGTCGTCCGCTCACCCCCTCGGTCACCTGGGCGGACTCGCGGGCCAGCCGGCAGGCCGAGCGGCTGCGCGCCGCCCCGTCCGGGCTGGCGCTGCACCGCCGCACCGGCACCCCGGTCCACCCGATGGCGCCGCTGCCCAAGCTGCTCTGGTTCGCCGAGCAGCAGCCGGTGCTGTTCGGGCGGGTGGCGTACTGGGTGGGCGTCAAGGACTGGGTGCTGCTGCGGCTGTGCGACACGCTGGTGACCGACCACTCGGTCGCCTCCGCGACCGGGCTGCTGGACCTGCGCCAGCTGTCCTGGGACGAGGAGGCGTTGGGCATCGCCGAGATCACCGCCGAGCAGTTACCGCAGCTGGTGTCCACCACCACCGTGCTGCCCGGCCTCACCGCCGAGACGGCCGAGGCGACCGGGCTGCCCCGGGACACGAGGGTGGTCGTCGGCGCCGGGGACGGCCCGCTGGCCAACCTCGGGCTCGGCGCGGTCGCCCCGGGCGTGATGGCCTGCTCGATCGGCACCAGCGGGGCGATGCGGGTGATGGTGGAACGCCCCGGCGTCGACCCGCTCGGCGGGGTGTTCTGCTACGCGTTGACCGAGAATCGCTGGGCGGTCGGCGGGGCGATCAACAACGGCGGCATCGTGCTGGAGTGGGCTGGCGAGGCGCTCGCCCCGGAACTGGGCGAGGACCCCGAGGAGGAACTGCTGGCGCTGGCCGCCCAGGCGCCGGTCGGCTCCGGCGGGCTGATCATGTTGCCGTACCTGCTGCACGAGCGTGCCCCGCACTGGAGTGCGCTGCCGCGCGGGGCGTACGTGGGGCTGACCAACGGGCACCGCCGCGCGCACCTGGTGCGGGCCGCGTTGGAGGGCGTCTGCCAGCAGTTGGCGCTGGTGCTGGCCTCGGTACGGGCCGCCGGCAACGAGGTCCGGGAGATCCACGCCGGCGGTGGCTTCTCGCGCAGCCCGCTGTGGCGGCAGATGCTCGCCGACGTGCTCGGCATGCCGGTGCACTTCCCCGCCGGCCACGAGGGCTCGGGGTTCGGCGCGGCGCTGCTCGGCATGCAGGCGCTGGGGCTGATCCCCTCCATCGACGTCGCCGCCGACCTGGTGCGCATCGAGCAGACGGCCCGGCCCGACCCGGCCGCCGCCGCCGCGTACGCCGCCCTGCTGCCGCTGTTCGGCCAGCTCTACGACGCGCTGCTCCCCACGTTCACCTCGCTGCGCCGCCTCGCTCCGGGGTTGTCGCCGGAATGACCCGGCCCCCCGGCCAGGGAGCTTCGACGCCGGAGATGAGATACCGGTGCACCTCCGCGCCGCGGATCGCCACCGCCTGTTCCTCGGCGGGCCCGGAGCCCCGGAAGTCGAGCAGTTGCTCCTCGGACTCCCAGCGCTCGTAGACGTTGATCCGTCCCGGCTCGACCAGGTCCGCCCCGATCGCGAAGTCGACGCAGCCCGGCGCGGAACGCGCCTGCCCGACGACCTCCACGCAGTCGGCGAGATACGCGTCCCGCTGGTCCGGATCGACGTAGAGACTGCCGGCGACGATGAGCACTGCTGACCTCCGGGGACGGCGTGCGCCCTCAGGCGCGGGTGATCGCGTTGGCGTGGATGGCCTCGCCCAGGTACTCGGCCATCCCAGGCCTGATCTTCTCGAAGTACGCGGTGAACCGCTCGTCCGCCACGTACATGTCGGCCAGCCCGGTGTGGATCTCGTACGAGCACTCGTAGAACCAGCGGCTGATCAGCTGCCGGTGCTCCTCGGCCAGGTCCATGGCCGCCGGGCTGTCCGCCGGCGCGCCGGAGGCCATCACCTCGGCGAACCTGCGCCCCCAGTCCTCGTTCTCGGCCCTGTTACGCAGCCAGTCGTCCTTGCTGTAGCGCGACGCGCGCCGGTTCGACTCCCGGTACGCCTCGCTGCCGCCCCAGCGCTGCTCGGCCTCCTCGGCGTGCGCGTCCGGGTCGAAGTCGCCGAAGACCTCGAACCGTTCCTGCGGCGTGAGTGGGATGTTCAACTTGCTCGCCTCCATCGCGAACTCGATCGCCGTGACCATCTCCTGGAGCCTCGTGATCCGGGCGGTCAGCAGCCCATGCTGGCGGCGCAGGTGCGCCACCGGGTCACTGGCCGGATCGTCGAGGATCGCGGCGATCTCCTCGAGGGAAAACCCCAGCTCCCGGTAGTAGCGGATGTGCTGCAACCGCTCCAGGTCGGCGTCGTCGTAGCGCCGGTAGCCGGTGCCGCTGCGCCCGCTGGGCGAGAGCAGCCCGATCTCGTCGTAGTGGTGCAGCGTCCGCACGGTCACGCCGGCCGCCTTCGCCACCTGTCCCACCGTATGAGCCATGGTCTCCCTCCTTTCCGCCCACCAGGCTTCCGCCTGCCGTTACGTGAGGGTCAAGCCCGATTCTGGACCGGCCGGTCACACGCCTTGCTGCCCACGGGGCACTCCGGCCAACGGCAGCTGCCCGAGGGCTGAGGACAGGGTTGTCGGAGCAGATTGACTCGCCCGTCGAAACTCACTCAGCGCAACCCATCCGGAACATCACCCAGGGTCACCGCACCTTGGCGCACCGCAGCCTCTCCACTCGCCCTTTGCTCTGCAGCCACCACCGCACCACGTAGCCCTACCTGCCAATTCTCATTCAGGCATCAGATCGCGGCACTTACTCAGCGTGCCTGTTGCGTCGGTGGCTGCAGAGCAAAGGGCGCGGAAGACTGGCCCTGACGGGTCAAGAAATGCTACCGACAGTGATACTCGGCGTAGCTGTCAGGGCACGTCGGCCCGCAGGTCAGGCGCTTGCACGGCTGAAGGAGTGGCGAAGGCCAAGGCTCGCGGGGCACGCGGCACGGGCACACGGCACGGGCACGAGGGCATGGGGCACGAGGGCATGGGGCACGAGACCGCAGGGCACGAAGGAAGCCGCAGGGCACGTGAGCAGCCGTCAGGCCCACTCCTCGTCCGGGTCTCCAGCCCCGGCGAACAGCGGGGTCGTGGCGGGCGCGGCGCGCGCGAACGGCACAGGCACAGGCACACGCGCGAAAGGCGGGGCCGGGGCTGGCTCGGCGGACGGTTCCGGCGTCGCGGGGGTGGCAGCCGGTGGGCCGCCGTGGGTCCAGGGCGTCTCCTCGACGGCGGGGAACGCCCCCGCCGGCATGAAGGCGTCCGCCAGGGTGGTGTAGCAGAGCCGCTCGCCCACCTCGGGCACGCTGCCCGGCGGCGCGGTCAGCCCTCGGCCCATCCCGCCCGAGAGTTCCAGCACCACCTCGGTCTTGCCGTCGGCCGCCGGGGTGACGAAGACGACCCGGGCCTTCTGCGCCGGCCGGGCCGGCGAGTACAGCGTCGCGCCGAGCGGCATCGGCACCTGCTCGGTGGTGACCAGCTGGATCCGGGGGCGCAGCACCGGGCGCTTGCCGGTGTCGTCCACCCGCTTCGGGTCCGCCAGGGTGACCTCGCCGACGAACGCCTCCCCGGTCAGCCGGTGCTCCGCCATGACCAGCGGGTCGTCGTAGGCGCGCTGCACGGCGTAGGTGGCCAGGGCCCGTTCCAGCCGGTGCAGCCGCTGGGCGGCGGCGACCGCCCCGTCGCGGCGGGGCTGCGGTGCCCCGCCGGCGTCGACGTGTTCGGCGTAGCTGGTGAAGGCGTCCTTGTCGCCGTCCCACCGGCCGGCCACCCGGGCGCCGGGCGGCAGGCCGCGCAGCAGCCCCACACCGCGCCACATCAGCTCCCAGGTGGGCGCGAGCTGGTCGCGCAGCAGCCTCTCCAGCTCCGCGTACGCCCGGGCGCGCGCGACGGGGTCGTCCTCGGCATCCGCGTACGCGGCGATGGCCGGGGCGAGCAGGTGGTTGTCGAAGTCGGGGTCGGTGGCCGGGCCGGCGGGCGGGCAGGTGGCCGGGTCCTCGGCCCGGGCCGCCGCCTCGGCGCCGGTGAGCCCGACGGGCGGGTCGATCCAGCCGAGCAGCGCCGGCAGGTGCAGGTCCTCCACCACGCTCTGGCCGGTGGCCCAGTGCAGGGTCAGCGCGTCGGTCATCGCCAGCAGCGCCGACGAACCGGGATGCTCGGCCCGCTCGGCGAAGAACGTCAGCCAGCGCCCGAGCACCGGCACCGACGGGTGCACCGGATACTCCCCGTCGGGGCGGCGGAAGCGGGTGGAACGGCCGAGCAGCCGCAGGAAGGTGATCCCGGCGGAGTTCGGCACGAGCAGTTGCGGGGCGTCGACGTGGCGGTAGCGCACGTCCCGGCCCCGGTCGACCGGCACCGCCTCGGAGACGCCCCGGAAGCCGTCCAGGTAGGGCAGCACGATCCCGGCCAGCTCGGCCGCGAACGCGAACCGCTGGTCGCGGTTGCGCGGCTGCGGCACGATCAGCAGCCGTGCCGAGTCGGGCGTGTCGCCGACCATCGCCGCGAGCGGCGCGTTCGCCTCGCCGGCCATCGCCAGCGGCACCAGCACCAGCGGGCGCTCGCCCAGGTGCAGGTGCCGGACGGTCGCCACCGGCTGGGCCACCCCGGCGGCGAGCGCCTGGGCCCGGGCGAACGCGCGCAGCGTACTCATGCGGGGGTTCCCGCGAGGGCGTCGGCGCGCAGCCGGGCGGCGGCCCGCAGCAGCGCGGCGGCCTCCTCCTGCCCGGGCTCCGGAGCGCGCTCGCCGGCGGCCAGCGCCAGCACCTCGTCGACCTGCGCGATGCCGCCCAGCGCCTCCCGGACGGGCCGGCCCAGCGCCCCGGTGTGCCCGCGCGCCTCGTGCCGGCAGAAGTACGCCAGCTCGCAGGTCGCCAGGCAGTCGGGCGCGTAGCGCGCCTCCACCCGCGACAGCGCGGCCAGCAGCGCCGCGGGTTCGGTCGTGAGGTCCACGGTGAAGTCCTCGGGTACGGCGGCCAGCAGCGCGTCGAGCCGGGCCATCCGGTCGAGCTGACGACGCAGCACCAGCAGCTGTTTGCGCACGTCGACCAGGCTGGCCACCGGCTGGTTGGCGAAGTCGCGCGGGCAGACCAGTACCGCGTCGTGCGACACCAGCTCCGGGTCGTGCCCGGCGGCGGCGAGCAGCTCGCGCAGGGCCAGCACGTAGACGGCGGACTGGATCGCGGCGGCGGACACCTTGGCGGGGTCGGCCTGGCCGTCGACCACCGGGAACGACTTGATCTCGACGACGTGGAACCGGCCGGCGAGCCGGGCCGCCACGAGGTCCGGTTCCAGGTGCACCCGGCGTCCGGCGACGTCCAGCCCGAGCAGCGGGTGGTCGAACAGCGCGGCGGTGTCGTCCGGCGAGCCGGGGGCGGCGCCGGTCAGCAGCGCGGCGGAGCGCCGGTGCCGGGCGGCCGTGTCGTCCGCGACGCCGTCGCCGAGGTCCGTCCAGCTCGCCGCCGCCGGCACCGGTACGCCCAACCGCTCGGCGACCAGCCGCAGCAGCTCGGCCCCGCCGTCGGCCTTGACCTGTGCCTCGAACGCGTTGCCCCGGGTGATGGCGAAGCGGGACTGCCCGAACCGGGCGGGGAACCCGATCCGCTGGGCCAGCTTCGGCTTGTCCACCCCGGCGCCGTCCAGCACGGCCCGGCGGGTGCAGCCCGGGTTGCCGGTCAGGGCGGCGATGGTGCGCGCGTTGTGCCGCTTCGGCGGCACCTCGCCACGGATCGCGGCCAGTCGCTCCTCGCTGCTCGTCACGATCCGCCACGATAGGCGGTCCCGGCGACGGCCGCCGGGCGCCGCCCCGGCGGGGCGCTCCGCGCCGCCCGGTCCGGCCGGCCTGGTCCACCGGCGTCCGCCGGTCGGGCGCCGGCGAGCGGGCCGGTCAGATCGAGGCGAAGATCGGGCTGAACAGGCCGCAGCAGACGACCCCGAACACGGCGAGCGCGACCAGCGCGATGCTGTAGTTCGACCACATCCCGAACTTCGTCACGTCGGTGCCGTGCGCGTCGTGGACGCGGTTGCGCCAGCCACCGAAGCGGAAGGACAGATGGTGCATGGCGTTGGGGTAGGCCATCATCGCGGTGGTGATCAGCGGGAGGCCCATGAAGTCCGTGTAACGCACGTCGTGCGCCCCGGGGGAGATCACCACGTACCAGGTGCCCTCGCCGGGAATCGGCACGGGCACGGCGTCGATCTTGAGTTTGCTCGTGGTGGGTGCGGGCACGATGTACGGGCCTCGGTTCACCGTGATGCCGAGCACCGCGTAGCCCGGCGGGGGCGCGATCGGGTGGGGGTACACCAGCGGCGTGACGGCACCGGGTACCGGCGGGTACGGCGGATGAGGGGGGTACGACACCGCCACATCCTGGCACGGCCCGACCAGTCTGCCGAGAGCTGGAAGATCACGAACCGCCTCAGCGCCCGGCGGAACGGTTCCAGGGCGAACGGGGCAGGGCGGTGCCGGCCAGCGGCCGACGCTCCCGGCGACGGCGGCGACGCCCGGGGGTGCACGGCGGCCGGGAGACGGTGTGCACGGGCGCGGGCGCAGGTACGACGGGCTGCCGGCCGATCAACCAGCAGAGGAAGCGGGCCATCGGCGGGGCTCAGCCGACCGGGAGGCGCTCGGCCTCGGCGCGGGAGATGTCGTACTGGGCGCCGCAGAAGGTGCACTGCTGCACGTAGCGGGTGCGGATCGGGATGATCGGCACGAAGAACAGGCTGAACCTCGTCGACCGGCGCGTGATCACCTGTGCGGCGTGGTTGCGACAGTTGCGGCAGACCTGCTGCACCACGCCCGACTGGGTGACCTTGGTGCGGAGGCCGAAGATGAGGAACATCGCCCGTCAGTACCCACCCGGAGCCCGAATATCACCTCGACGGGCCATTGCCGCCGGGCTGTACCTTGCCCGGAGCACTCGTCCATGGGGAGGCACGCATGAGGGCACGTCACATCGGGGTGGTCGTCGCGCTGGTCGTCGCGTTGGCCGGCTGCGGCGACGAGAGGGACCCTTCGATACCGGCCCCGAAGACGGACTCGCAGCGGGTGGTCGACAACGTCGCGGCGCAGTGGCCGCTCCCCAATCCCCGTGACACGTCCAGCGACTGCAAGGATTCGGAGGGCGACGTCGGGGCCCGCTGCGGGTCGCAGGTCACCACCGACGCGGTCACCGTGACGCAGTACGCGGACGCGCAGACCGCGCAGCGGGCCGCGGAGCGGTTGCGGACGCTGGTGGGGGTGACCAGCGTCCAGGCGGCCGGCCGGTTCGTGCTGTCGTGGCGGGAGGGCCAGGAGATGACCGAGGAGGCGCGAGCCCTCCTGGTCTCCGTCGCTTCGTCGGGGTAGCCGGTCAGGACCCCGGCGTCGAGCTGTCCCCGGCGGGGGAGCCGGGCGGCCCCGCCACCATCGCCGGAAGGTGCCCGGCCGCTCCGTGCGGCCGGGCACCTTCCGGCGCCCCCGTACGTCAGCGCGTCGTCGTGGCGGGCGCGGGTTCCAGGCCCGGCACCTCGGCGGGGAGCCAGATCGGCTGCCAGTTCTCCATCTCGTGGAAGCGGCGCAGCTCGAACAGCCCCGCGAGCGACCCGGCCCAGGCCCCGTACGGCGGGTTCTGCTCGTCGAAGCCGGACTGCACGAAGGTCAGCTTCGTCTTGCCCCGCGACTCGGTGAGCTCCCAGGTGCTGACGCCCGTGGGTCCCCAGTCGACCGACATCTTCCGGCCCGGCTCCAGGTCGACGACCTTGGCCGCGTAGCCGTGCTCGAAGCCGCCCATGGCGTAGCGGCCGCCGACCCACGGCTCGATGCCGATCGGGTAGCCGAACCAGGCGCTGGCCTGCTCGGAGTCGGTCAGCGACTCGAACACCTTCGCCAACGGCGCGTCGATCAGCAGCTCGCCGCGCAGGTCGGCGGAGGTGAAGTCGACCTTCGGCAGCAGCGGCTGCCCCTCCAGGTGGGCGGCCAGGTTGGCGATCGACAGGCTCCAGAACGTCTGGAGCACGCCCCGAATGGTGCTGCCGCTCATCGCCTCGGCGAAGTCGAAGTGGCTCTGGGTCAGCGTCAGCACCGTGGTGTCGGGGCCCTCCGCGCGCAGGGTGAACTCGGCGGTGGTCTCCACCCCGTCGAGCAACCAGGCGAAGCGCAGCGTGTCGTCGTCGACGTGCAGCAGCCGTTGGTGCGGCGCGTCGCCCTCCGGGATGTACCGGCCCCAGAACTCGTACCGTCGCGGCAGCTCGACCTCGGCGTGCTCGGCGAGCCAGACGCGCAGCTCGGCCGGGTCGGTCAGGGCACGGCGGACGGCCTCGGCCGGCGCGGCGAGACGGACGGGCAGCCTCATCGGTTCAGTCACGTTCTTTCCCCTTCGGATAGCAGGCCACGGCGAGCTTGAAGGCGTCGCCCTCGGCGCCCCCGTAGCGGGTGAAAAGGTCCTGCAGAGTGCTCTGCAGGTCGTGCAGGAACTGCTGGCGGAGCTCGGCCGGCACCCGGATCTCGCCGGCGACCCCGATCGAGGGGAGCTCGGGGGCGGCGCGGTCCAGCCCGGCGATGTCCTCCTGGACCTCCTCCATCAGGTCCAGCAGGTAGCCGAGGCTCAGCTCGTCGCGGGCCCGGCGCAGGCCGATCCGCCCGACCAGCCGGGGGGACAGCCAGTAGGAGCGGGCGGCGGCCTGGTAGATGCCCTCCGTGATGCCCCGGACCTTGCGCTCGTTGACCAGCTCGACCAGCCCGGCGGCGACGAGCTGCTTGACGTGGTAGTAGACGCGCTGCGGCGTCTGCTCCAGCCGGGTGGCGACCTCGGTGCAGGTGCGGGGCTCGGCCAGTTGCCGCAGCACCTCGACGCGCTGCGGCTTGAGCAGCACCTCGGCCTGCTCGATCTGCTCCAGGTACAGGACGTCTCTCATGGCAAAATCAGTTTGTACGTACAAAATTTGTTTGTCAATGGCTTCCGCGACAGCCGCGCCGATGCTCGGCGCGGCTGTCGGACGCGGATCAGGCCAGCCAGTCGGGGCGCAGCGGGTAGCCGCTCGCCCCCTCCGGGCCGTTGCGGGTGGCCAGCACCTGGTGCAGCTGGATGCCGTTGCGCTCGAAGGCCAGCCGGGAGCCGGCCATGTAGAGACCCCAGACCCGGGCCGTGCCCGTGCCCACTTCGGCGACGCACGCGTCCCAGTGGGTCACCAGGTTGCGGCACCAGGCGGCCAGGGTCAGCGCGTAGTGCAGCCGCAGGTTCTCCTCGTGCTGCACCTCCAACCCGACGTCGTGGATCTCGCCGATGAGGCGCCCCGGACCGGCCAACTCCCCGTCGGGGAAGACGTAGCGGTCGATGAACGCGCCCGACCGGTGCGGCGCGCGGTTGTCGGCCCGCGTGATGCAGTGGTTGAGCAGCCGGCCGTCCGGCCGTAGCCGGCCGGCCAGCGCCCCGAAGTAGGCCGGGTAGTTGCGCACCCCGATGTGCTCGGTCAGCCCGATCGAGGAGACCGCGTCGAACTGCTCACGTGGCGCGTCCCGGTAGTCGAGGTGGCGCACCTCGGCCAGGCCGGTCAACCCCTCCCGTTCGATCGCCGCCCGCGCCCACTCGGCCTGCGCCCGGGACAGGGTCACCCCGAGCGCCCGCACGCCGTACTCGCGGGCCGCGTGCCGGACCATGCCGCCCCAACCGCAGCCCACGTCGAGCAGCCGCATCCCCGCCTTGAGCGCCAGCTTCTGCGCCACCAGGTCGTACTTGGCGGCCTGCGCCTGCTCCAGCGTGTCGTCGGGCGAGCGGAAGAGCGCGCAGGTGTACGTCATCGACGGGCCGAGCACCTTCTCGTAGAAGGCGTTCGAGACGTCGTAGTGGTGCGAGATCGCGGTGCTGTCCCGCACCCGGGAATGCCGCAGCCCGTTCATCAGGCGCTTCCAGCGCGGCTGCGCCTCCTGCGGCGGGGGCGGCGGGGGCATCAGCCGCTCCCAGCCCAGCCCGCGCACGAGGGCCAGCCCCTCGGCCAGCGACGGCGTACGCAGCCGCAGCTCGTCCTTGAGCACCCGCAACGCCTCGTACGGGTCGCCCGGGTGCACCCCCTGCAACGCCAGGTCGCCGCCGACGTACGCCCGGGCCATGCCCAGGTCGCCCGGGGCGGTGAGCAGGTAGGTCAGGCCCCGCTCGGAACGGATCGACAGGGTGATCCCGGCGTCGGCCGGGCCCACCGCACTGCCGTCGTACCCGGTGACCCGCACCGGGAGGGCCCCGGTGGTCAACGCGCGGACGACGTCCGCCACGGTCGGACCCGGACGCCGGCTCCCCGCCGGCGGGCTGGCGGGAGCGCTCGCCGCCCCCTGGTCTCGATCGGTCAGGCTCATGCTCGTGCTACCGCCTTCTCGTACAGTCCGGTGAGCCGGTGGTCCGGGTCGTAGCGATCCCTCACCGCGCGCCACGTCGCGCCGCCGTAGAGCCGGTCGAAGGATTCCCGGTCGTAGTACGCGTCGGAGTAGAGCGACTTGTGGCCGCCCAACTTCGACACCATGCGCTCGATCGCGCGGTTGACGTCGCCGTCGGCGGCGCCTGCCGCGATCGGCACGCTGCCCCAGAAGCCGACGTTCACATAGTTCTGTCCGGCCCGGAGCGGATAGAGCGGCCACGCCCGACCCGATCCGGGACCGGCCGGCTCGCGCAGCCGCAGCGGACACAGCCACACCGGGGTCATCCCGACGGCCCCGGCGAACCAGCGCAGGAACTCCGCCGTGCGCTCCAGCGGGATCTCCACGTCCTGCACCACCCGCTCGCGCGCCGGCTGGCCACGCAGGCGGTCGATCCGGGCCGCCACGCCGTGCCGGTGCTCCAGGCGGACCAGCCGGTGGTAGACGTCGCTGCGCCGCCACCGCGCCGGCCAGACCCGCCGGACGACCGGGTGCTGCACGCCGAAGGCCGCCGAGCACCAGAACCAGTCGGTGTCCCAGCGCCAGAGATAGTCGTACGTGGTCAGTGCGTCGTGCGTGCGCCGGCGCAGCGACCGGTAGTAGATGCCCTGACCCGTGTAGTCGCTGGGCGGCGGCGCGTCGTCGGTGAAGGTGCCCAGCACGAGGTACGCCTCGCCGGGGCTGAACATCACCCCGTCCATCGCGTCCACGGCCTCGCCCGCCCAGGAGCGGGTCGCGGCGACCTCGGCGAACGCGTCGGCGAGGGCCTCCAGCCGGGTGAACCGCACGTTGCGCAGGGCCACGAAGCGGCGTACCGGCTGAAGCTCGATGCGCAGCCGGGTGGCGTAGCCGAGGCTGCCCAGCGAGTTGGGGAACGCCGCGAAGAGGTCGGCGTGCCGCCCCTCGGGACGGGCGGTGACGAGGTCGCCGGCCCCGGTGAGCACGTCCATCTCGACCACCGACTCGTGCGGCAGGCCGTTGCGGAACGAGGTCGACTCGATGCCGAGGCCGGTCACCGCCCCGCCGAGGGTGATCGTGCGCAACTGCGGCACGACCAGCGGCATCAGCCCGTGCGGCAGGGTCGCGTCGACCAGGTCCTCGTAGGTGCACATGCCCTGCACGTCGGCCGTTCGGGCGACCGGGTCCACGGCGAGCACACCGGTGAGCCCGCTGACGTCCAGGCCCGGCACGCGCGGGGCGGACCGGGGGCGGAACAGGTTGGAGGTGCGCTTGGCGAGCCGCACCGGCGCGCCCGCGGGCACCGCCGCGTACGACCGGCGCAACCGGGCCACCGCTCCGTCATGGTCGACCGGATGATGATCCACACGGATCGCACACATGCGATCACTTTACGTCCCGAGTCGCCTTCGGAGTGGGACGTACCCCCGACGCGTCGGCGACGCGGCCGGGCGACTGGCCGCCGCCGGCCGGCCGGCATAGCGTGGGTCTCATGCCGAAAGCTGTCTGGAACGACCTGGTCGTGGCCGAGAGCGACGACACCGTGCTGGTCGAGGGGAACCACTACTTCCCACGCGCCGCCCTGCGCGACGACCTGATCCGCGAGTCCGACACGCACACCGTCTGCCCGTGGAAGGGCACCGCGTCCTACTACACGCTGGAGCACGACGGCCGGAGCAGCGCCGACGCGGTCTGGTACTACCCCGAGCCGAAGCCGGACGCGGAGGCGGTCCGCGACCGGGTCGCCTTCTGGAAGGACGTCCGGGTCGTCGACTGACACCTGTCGACGGGGACGCGGGCCTCGCGTCCCCGGTCGGGGGCAGACGGCTCACCGTCGGCGCCGCCGCATCCGCAGCCGGGCGGGCGGCTTGGCCGACCGCGGCCGACGGCGGGTAGCCGGGGCCCTGGCCGGCCGGCCCTCGTCCGGAGAGGTCCACACCCCGAGGACCACCGTCGCCAGGAAGAGGCAGAAGACCCCGATGATCAGGGCCGCCTGCCACTCGTCCCCCGGCGGCCACGCGCTCGACGAGCCCGCCCCGCTCACCCGGGCGGCGTGGTCGACCGGCTCCCCCGCGGTCCGGGGATCGTCGTCGAAGCTCTCCTCGTACGCGACACCGTCGATCCGTACAGTGCCGTCGGCGGAGACGAACGTGCCCTCGCACCGCCACGGGTCACCCCTGGCCCAGTCGTCGACCGCACATCGGGAGAGGCTGACGGTCCCCCCGACGCCCCATCTCTCGGCCCGTAACTGGTCGATGCCGTCGCCGAGCGGCATCAGGGCCAGCCAGAGGAAGAAACCGACCAGCGCCGCCCCGAACAGGTTGGCCCAACCGAGTTCCCACACATGGTCGACCCGCCGCAGCACCGCCTGTCGCAACCGCGCCATGCCGCGAGGGTAGGCGGCCGCCACCACGCCCACCCTCGCCCGGCACGGCGTGCCGTCCGGTCAGCCGGCGCGCAGCATCCGCAACTGGGCCAGGTGCTTCGGCAGGTGGACGCGGGCGTGCAGGTCGAGGGTGCGGGCCCAGGGCAGCGGCTCGTCCACGACCAGGTCGAAGCCCTCGCGCAGGTGGGTCTCCACCGGGGTCTGGGCCGCCGGGCCGAGCCGGTCGGTCAGGGCGCAGAGCTTCTGGCTGGTGGCCCGCAGCAGGGTGGCCAGCCCGTCCAGCCCACCGCACTCGGCGACCAGCGCGTCCACCTGGGGACGGTGGACGGTCTCCAGGTCGTAGTACGCGAACGGCGAGCCGGCGAGGACCGCCTCGGTCGCCTCCGTCATCAACTCGTCGTTGGCGGCAAGGTGCGCGACGATCTGCTCGGCGCTCAACTGCCCGACCGGCGGCGCCCCGAACCCACCCGCCTCGACCTCCGCCAGCACCTCCGCGTACGCCCCCCGCAACGACCCGCTGTCCATGCCCCCAGTCAATCCCGGCCCGCGCCGCCCGACCTGCCGTTCCGTCGACCGGTTCACCCGGACGGGGCTCGTCGAGCGGGTCAGCGGCGGCGGGGCTGGCGGGCGCGGAGGTAGTCGGAGACCACGTACTCGCCGAGGTCCTCCAGGTCGGGGGTGAACATCCGACCCTTCGAGCGGCGGGCCACGGCGTCGACGAAGCGGCGCAGCCCGGGATCGTCGCCGAGCATGAAGAGGTTGAGCGTGGCACCGGCACGGGTGAGCCGGTCCACCTCGCGTACGGTCGCCTCGATCGTCTCCGGCAGCGGCGGCCAGTGGAACAGCGCCTCCCCGTCGTCCGGGTCCAGGTGGGCGGTCGGCTCCCCGTCGGTGACCACCAGCACCACCGGCTCGGCGTCCGGGTGCCGCCGCAGGTGCCGGGCGGCCAGCCGCAGCGCGTGCTGGAGGTTCGTGCCCTGCCGCAGGTCGGGCTCGACGGCGGCCAGCTCCTGCTGGGTCAGCGGCGTAGCCTCCAGGCCGAAGCCGACGATCTGCAACGCGTCCTGGGGGAACCGGGTGGCCATCAGGTGCGCCAGCGCCAGCGCCGTCTGCTTCATCGGGCCCCACCGGCCCTGCGAGATCATCGAGTAGGAGAGGTCGACGCAGAGCACCACGGCGGCCGAGGCCCGCCGCTCCGTCTCCACCACCTCGAAGTCCTCGACGGCCAGCTGCACCGGCACGCCGGAGCCGGCGCGGCGGACCGCCCGGGTCAGCGTCCGCACCACGTCGAGGGGCTGCTCGTCGCCGTACGCCCACGGGCGGGAACCGCCGCTGACCTCGCCGGCGGCGCCCGCCGCGCGCAGGTCGTGCTGGCCGCGCGGTCCGGCGGTCAGGTCGGCGAAGACCCGCCGCAGCGCCGTGCCGCCGAGCCGGCGCAGCGCCTTCGGGCTCAGGGTCAGCCCGCCGGCGTCCCGGCTCACCCAACCCTGCCGGCGCAGCTCCCGCTCCAGCTCCCGCAGCCGGCGTACGTCGTCGGCGGCGTCGCGGCCCAGCGTCCGGGCCACCGCGTCGACGTCGACGTCGTCCAGGGTGGCGCCCGGGTGGTCCTGGTCGAGCTGGTCCAGCAGCTCGTCCAGCTCGGCGATCTCGCCGAGCGCACCGGCGGCCTCGCCGTAGCCGAGCGGTCGCTCGCCCCGTACCCGCTCGCCCGGGCCCCGGTGCAGGTCGGGGCGGAGCGCGCGGAGGTTGGCGTCCAGCGCGGACAGCTCCCCGGCGAGCCGGTCGCCGAGCGACTGCCGCATCAGGCCGGCCAGTTCCTCGCGCTGGCGGTCGGAGAGCGAGCGCATCAGCCGCTCGCCGGCGGCCGACCGGCGGGCCAGCACGTCGACCAGTTCGTCGACGTCGGCCGGCTGCTCCGGGAAGAACTCGCCGTGCCGGCGCATGAACTCGGCGAAGGCGTCCGTGGTGTCCTCCGACCGGGCGTGCCGGGCGAGCAGGTCGTTCAGGTCGTGCATCATCTCGGCCAGCCGCCGCTGCGCGGCCGGGTCCGCCGAGGCGCGCACCGCGTCGCGCAGCCCGGCGAAACGCTGGCCGAGCACGTCGTCGCGCAGCCCGTCGAGGATCCGCTGGTACGTCCGGCGGGCCTCGTCGCTGGCCCACCGGTAGCCGGCCAGCTCCTGCACGGCGCGGGCCGTCGAGCGGGGCAGGTTGTCGAGCACCGCCTCGGCGAACCGCGCGTCGTCGTCGCCGCGCCCCCGCAGCTCGTCCCGCTCGGCGGCGAGCGCCTGGTCGAGCAGGGCCCGGGCCCGGGTGACCGCCCCGTCCAGGTCGCCCCGGCGCAGCGCCTCCCGGCGCAGCCGCCGGGCCCGGGCGGCGAGGTCGTCGAGGCCGCCGCGCCCCTGGGGCCCGTGCCGCAGCAGGCCGCGCAGCGCCTCCCGGAGGCTGCCGCCGGCCAGCACCTCGGCGCCGACCGCGTCCACCGCCCCCCGCACGTCGTACGGGGGCGCGAGCGGGTCGGGGCCGCCCCGCCACTGCCCGTACCGGAACCGGTTGCCGGCCATGCTCAGGCCCGGCCGCCGTAGCGGGTCCGGCCGGAGTCGGTGACGTCCTTGCCGAGCCGGCGGGTCAGATGCAGCCCCTCCAGGACGAACTCGACGCCGGCCGCCGCCTGCTCCGGGGTGGGCGCGTCGCCCAGCCCCAGCCGGTCCAGCGCCTTGGCCAGCCCGGGAACGGTGCCCACCTGGCGCAGCAGCTCGGCGGAGCCGACCAGCTCCCCGGTCTCGACCACCGCGTCCTCGTCGACGAGGGCGGTGAACCCGGACAGGTCCAGCCCGGCCAGCCGCGCCCGGAACGTCTCGGCGGTCGCGGTGCGCAGCAGGTGGCCGAGGATCTCGACCTCCCGCCCCTCCTCGCCGCTCTCGAACTCGACCTTGCCGCGCAGGGTCGACGTCACCGACACCGCGTCCCCCACCCGCGCCACCGGCGCCTCGGGGCGTACGCCCTCGGGGGTTTCGGCGGCGGCCAGCAGGCCGGAGCGGCGCAGCGCGGCGGCGGCGACCGTCTCGGCGGCGGCGACGGCGAACCGGGCGGAGACCCCGGATCGCGGGTCCACCGACGGCGACTCGCGCACCGCGCGGGCGAACCGCGCGAGGACCTCCAGCACGTGCTCCGGCACCTCGGCGACCAGGTCGGTCTCCTGCCGGATCAGGGCCAGCTCCAGGTCGAGGTCGAGCGGATAGTGGGTACGGACCTCGGCGCCGAACCGGTCCTTCAGCGGGGTGATGATCCGGCCCCGGTTGGTGTAGTCCTCCGGGTTGGCGCTGGCCACCAGGAACAGGTCCAGCGGCAGCCGCAGCTGGTAGCCGCGGACCTGGATGTCGCGCTCCTCCAGCACGTTGAGCAGCGCCACCTGGATCCGCTCGGCCAGGTCGGGCAGCTCGTTGACGGCGAAGATGCCCCGGTTCGTACGCGGGACGAGCCCGAAGTGGATGGTCTCCGGATCACCGAGGGTGCGCCCCTGGGCGATGCGGATCGGGTCGACGTCGCCGATCAGGTCACCGACGCTGGTGTCGGGGGTCGCCAGTTTCTCGCCGTAGCGCATCGAGCGGTGCAGCCACGCCACCGGCAGCGCGTCGCCGGCCTCGGCGACCAGCGCCCGGGAACCCGGGGTGAGCGGGTGCAGCGGATGCTCGTTGAGCACCGAGCCGGCGATCACCGGGGTCCACTCGTCGAGCAGGCCGACCAGGGTACGGATGAGTCGGGTCTTGCCCTGGCCCCGTTCGCCGAGCAGCACCATGTCGTGCCCGGCGAGCAGGGCCCGCTCGACCTCGGGCAGCACCGTGTCGTCGTAGCCGACGATGCCGGGGAAGCGGTCGGCGCCGGAACGCATCCGGGCCAGGAGGTTGTCGCGGAGTTCCTGCTTGACCGTGCGGTACGCGTGGCCGGCCGCCCGCAGCTCGCCGAGCGTGCCGGGCAGGTCGGCCGGTGGGGCCGGGACAACCGGGGAAGGCGCAGTCACCCCAACCACGCTAGCTCACGAGGCCGGGGACGCCAGGGGCGTCTTGCTCGGGTCCGCTCGGCGGGTGCCGGGGTCACCGGCCGGCCCTGGCCCGCAGCAGGCGGGGCGCCGCCGCGAGACCGGTGATGGGGCGGAACTCCTTCGCCGCGCGGACCAGCGCGGCGTACTCGTCGTCGGCCAGGTCGATGTCGGCTGCCGCCGCGTTGCGTTCGACCTGCTCCACGCCGGAGGCGCCCGGGATGGCCAGCACGTTGGGGTGACGCAGCAGGTAGGCCAGGGCGATCTGGCTGGGAGTGGCGTCGTGCGCGTCGGCCACCTGCCGCAGGGTCTCGATCAGGGTCGCGCCGCGTTCCAGGTTCTCCGGCAGGAAGTACGGGTTGGCCCGGCGCACCGCCCCGCTCGGCGGGTTCTTCGCGTCGTACCGGCCCGACAGGAAGCCCTGGGCGAGCGGGCTGTACGCGATGACCACGCGTCCGGCCTGCTTCGCGTACGGCAGCAGGTCGTGCTCGGGTCCCCGGTCGACCATGCTGTAGCGGACCTGGTTGCTCAGCACCCGCCGGCCGAGCGCCGCCTCGGCGACCTGCCAGCGGCGCAGCCCGTAGTTGCTGACCCCGACCTCGCCGACGAGCCCGACGTCCTGCAACGCGCGCATGCCCCGCATGGTCGTGTGGTCGGCGACCAGCGGGTTGGCCTGGTGCACCTGGTAGAGGTCGAGGTGGGTGACGCCGAGCCGGGCGGCCGAGGCGACGGCCCGCTGCTGCACCACCGGGGCGACCGGCAGGATCGGGAAGATCTTGGTGGCGAGCACGACCTTCTGCCGGTCGTCGCCGAGCGCCTCGCCGAGGATCCGCTCGCTGCGCCCGAAGCCGTACAGCTCGGCGGTGTCGAAGACGGTGATCCCGAGGTCGACGGCGCGGCGGACGATGTCGGCGGCCCGACGCTCGTACTCGGGGCCGTAGCCCCACTCCTTCGATCCGAACTGCCAGGTGCCGAGGCCGATCTTGGACAGGGGCTTGGGGGTGTCGAGCGGGACGAAACGCATGGCCCCGAAACTACCCCGGTGCCCGCTGCGGCAGGCCTGTTCGCCGCGGACACCCGCGATCGGCGGGGATGGGCTCGGTCACCGTGACCTACCTCGCCGCGGCGTCCTCAGTAGATGTCGGCGTACGGCGACGCCCGGGAGAACGCCCTGAGCGCGTCGAGGTCGTAGCCCTCCTCGAAGTTCGTCAGCTCCGTCAGCAGGTCCTCCGGCTCGTACCGGTACCGGCCGGCCCAGGTCTCGAACGACTCGACCTGTGCCGGGTCGGCGGCGCTGAAGCAGCGGTAGCCGCGCGGCGAGTTCCCGATCACCTCGTCGACCGCCGGGGCGAACCGGATGTCGATGTTCCACCGGATGCGGTCCGACACGTTGGGCGTCGAGCGGTGCAGCGTGGTGTCCGTGAAGATCACCACGTCGCCGGGCTCCATCCGGGCCGTGCTGACGGGGCCGTCCCCGACGGCCTCGTCCGACGTGCCGTACTCGCCGTTGGGCAGGCGGTCGCGGGGAATCCAGCCCCGGGTGTGCGAGCCGGTGACGAACTGGAGGCAGGCGGTGTCCTCGTCGACGGGCACCAGCGGGATCCACACCGACAGCAGCGGCCCGACCGAGGCGTCCCAACCCTTGTAGTAGTAGGCGTCCTGATGCCAGGCGACCTGCTGGGTGCGCCCGTGGGGGTCGCGCGGCCGGGCGTTCCAGACGCCGTGCGCGTAGACCTCGTCGCCGATCAGGCTGCGCACCGGGCCGAGCAGTTCGGGAGTGCGCCACAGGTCGTACACCGGCCGTCCCACCAGGATCCGCCGCCAGGCGGCCGGTACGCGGACCTGGCTGGACTCGATCAGGCGCAGGTAGCGCTGGTCGTACGGCAGGTCGGCGAAGGTCTCGGTGATCACTCCCCGCTGCTGCCACTGCCGGGCGAGGTGGTCGACGACGCGGCTGAACGAGCCGTGCAGCGCGTCCAGCGTCGCGGTGGGGAGCACGCCCCGCAGGATCAGGTGCCCGTCGCGCCGGAACTGCTCCGACTGCTCGGCTGTCAACGCGTGGGGGTGGTCCACCATCGGCTCCTTCGCTGGCCGCACGGGATTGAGCCCCACCACCGAACGGGAAGGGGCCTCCAGTGCGGCGATCGTGGCAGAAGGCCCGGTGTGCGGCAACGCCTCATTTGTGCGACAGGCCCCCTATTTCCGGGAGGCCGTCGCCGACCGGCGGCAGGGGGCACTCGGCAAACCTGCGCCGCCCACTTCGTGCGCCTCCAGCGGGACAAGGCCGACTACGTCATCCCGTCCGACGCCACCCCCCTACTCAAGGGGAAGCCATCAGGTCGGCGGCAGGGTCGCCTCGTGGCCACGGGTCACCTGGTCCGTGGGGGACGAGTCGATCACCTGCGGCATGTGCCCGATCATGCCAGCAGTCCGTGCCGGGTGTAACCCCGATGAGCAGGCGTTCGCCGCCATCGGGTGGCGTGTGCCGGGGGCATCACGCCACATTCGCCGGCGACCACGCCGCCGGTGGGCGCCCAGCCGCTGGGCCGCGCACGAAGCAGGCGGGCGAAGCGATGGGACGGACGAGCCCGAAACACATCAGCGGCCTGGTCGGATCACTCTCGACCAAGCCGCTGACCTGCAAAACAAGGGTGGAGCCGAGGGGACTCGAACCCCTGACCCCCACACTGCCAGTGTGGTGCGCTACCAGCTGCGCCACGGCCCCTTGCTTTGTCCCGGTCACCCGGGCACGAGAGAACTATACACAGCGCCCGCCGCATGGTCATCTCGCGGGGCCCCACCCGTGTGCGGCTCAGTTGAGCGCCACGTCCGGCGGGAAGTGCGCGACGGCCGCCATCATGCCGCCCTGGCGGCGCAGCACCATCGGCCACAGGTCGTCCGGCCGGTCGACGAAGGCGTCACCCGGCAGCGCGTCCAGCACGAACCAGGAGCCGTCCTCGACCTCCTGCTCCAACTGTCCCGTGCCCCAGCCGGAGTAGCCGGCGAAGACCCTGATGCCGGTGATGCCCTCCCGCAGCGGCCCCGGGTCGACGGAGAGGTCGAGGGTGCCGACCGCCCCGGAGACCTGGTGGAACCCCCTGAGCCGCCGCACCGGATGGCGCATCCGGGCCAGGCAGATCGCCGAGTCGGGCTGCACGGGGCCGCCCTCGAACAGCACCGCCGGGTCGCGGGCCAGGTCGCTCCAGTCGCCGAGCACGTCGGCGACCGGCACCTCGGTGGCCCGGTTGAGCACCACGCCGAGGGCGCCGCCGGGCTCGTGCGCCACCAGCAGCACCACCGTACGGTCGAAGTTCGGGTCCTTCAGCGCCGGCGTCGCGACCAGCAGCCGCCCGGTCATCGACCCCGTCGCCCGCCCGCCGATCGCCTGCCCCTCTCCCTGCATGCCGGACACCCGTCAGACCGACCGGACCGGGACGCCCGGGGGCACCGGTGTCATCCGCGCAGTGAACGCCATGCCTGGCACCTTAGCCTGCCTCCGGGGCGGTGGCTAAGGTCTGACGGTCGGTTGATCGACGGACACGAGGGAGGGCCGATGGGTCCCACGGCGGAACTCGCGGTGATCGGTGGTTCAGGGCTCTACGCGCTGCTCGACGGCGCGACCGAGCACGAGGTGGAAACGCCGTACGGGCCGCCGTCCGACGCCGTCACCATCGCGGAGTTGGCGGGCCGGCGGGTGGCGTTCCTGCCCCGCCACGGCCGCGACCACCGGTACCCGCCGCACCTGATCCCCTACCGGGCCAATCTCTGGGCGCTGCGCTCCCTCGGCGTACGGCAGGTGCTCGCCCCCTGTGCCGTGGGCGGCCTGCGGCCGGAGCTCGGGCCGGGCACGTTCGTGGTGCCCGACCAGCTCATCGACCGCACCAGCGGGCGGGCGCAGACCTACTACGACCGGGGCGCCGTGCACGTCTCCTTCGCCGACCCGTACTGCCCCGAGGGCCGGCGTACGCTGCTCGCCGCCGCGGCCGGCCGGGACGTGCCGGCGGTGGACGGCGGGACGGTGGTGGTGGTCGAGGGCCCGCGCTTCTCCACCCGGGCCGAGTCGCGGTGGTACGCCTCGATCGGCGGCACCGTGGTCAACATGACGGGCCACCCGGAGGCGGTGCTGGCCCGCGAGCTGGCCCTCTGCTACTCCTCGATCGCGCTGGTGACCGACCTGGACGCGGGCGTGGAGGGCGGCGAGGCGGTCACGCACGAGGAGGTGTTCCGGGTCTTCGGGGAGAACCTCGACCGGCTGCGGGGTCTGCTGCTGGCGGCCGTCGCCGCGCTGCCGGCGGAGCGGAACTGCGCCTGCGGACGCGCACTGGACGGCATCACTCTCCCCTTCTCCCTCCCCTAGGGCGTTCTTTGTGTGGGAAGGGCCCCTTCCGCACACCAGGTGCAGCGGCGAAAAGCCCGAGATGCGTGAGCCATCCGGATAGATTCAGAGGCGATGGCTACGGTCCGCGACACCACCTACGACCTGCTCCGTGCCCTCGGCCTGACGACCGTCTTCGGCAACCCGGGCTCCACCGAGGAGCCGTTCCTGCGGGACTTCCCGGACGACTTCCGGTACGTGCTCGCCCTGCACGAGGCGTCGGCGGTCGGCATGGCGGACGGCTACGCGCAGGCCACCGGCCGTCCCGCCCACGTCAACCTGCACACCGCCCCCGGCACGGGCAACGGCATGGGCAACCTGGTCACCGCCTGGCACAACCGGACCCCGCTGATCGTCACCGCCGGCCAGCAGACCCGGGAGATGCTGCTGGCCGAGCCCCGGCTGACCAGCCGACGGGCCGCCGAACTGCCCCAGCCGTACGTGAAGTGGAGCCACGAGCCCGTCCGGGCGCAGGACGTCCCGGCGGCGCTCATGCGGGCGTACGCGACGGCCGTGCAGCCACCCGCCGGGCCGGTCTTCCTGTCGCTGCCGCTCGACGACTGGGCGCAGCGGGCCGACCCGCCGCCGCAGGTGCGGACGGTGGCCACCCGGTTCGCGCCCGACCCGCGCCGGCTGGGCGAGTTCGCCGACGTGCTGGCCGCCAGCCGGGCGCCCGTACTGGTGCTCGGCGCGGCCGTGGACCGGGCCGACGGCTGGCCCGCCGCCGTGGCGCTGGCGGAGCGGCTCGCCGCGCCGGTCTGGTCGGCCCCCGCCCCGGAGCGGGCCGTCTTCCCCGAGGACCACCCGCACTACCGGGGGGTGCTCCCCTTCGCGATCGGACCGCTGTCGGCGGCGCTGGACGGGCACGACACCGTGCTGGTGGTGGGGGCGCCGGTGTTCCGCTACTACCCGCACGTGCCGGGCGACCACCTGCCCGCCGGGACGCGCCTGCTGCACGTGACCGACGACCCGGACGAGGCGGCCCGGGCCCCCGTGGGCGACAGCCTGCTCGGCGACGCCGGGCTGGCCCTGACCGCCCTGATCGACCTGCTCCCGCCGTCGGGCCGACCGGCGCCGCCGGCACGCCCCGACCCGCCCCCGCCACCGGACGGGCTGCCGCTGGCCCCGGACGCCCTCTTCGCTGCCCTGGCCGCGCACTGGCCCGCCGACGGCATCCTGGTCCAGGAGTCGCCGTCGACCCTCCCGGCGCTGCGTCGCCGGCTGCGCAGCACCCGCCCGGGTTCATACCTCACGATGGCCAGCGGCGGCCTCGGGTACGGCCTGCCGGCGGCGGTCGGCGTCGCGCTCGCGCAGCGCGACACCGGCCGGGGACGCCCGGTGCTGGCGGTCGTCGGGGACGGCTCGTTCCACTACTCCGTGCAGGCGCTCTGGACCGCCGCGCGGCTGCGCCTGCCTTTGGTCGTCGTGGTGCCGGTCAACCAGCAGTACGCCATCCTGAAGTCCTTCGCCGACTTCAAGGACACCCCGGGGGTCCCCGGGCTGGACCTGCCCGGACTGGACATCACCGCCATCGCCCGTGGCTACGGCTGTGCGACCGGCGTCGCGCAGACGCCGGAGCAGTTCGGCGCGGCCCTGACCGCCGGGCTGGCCGCCGACGGCCCGACGGTGCTGCCGGTGCCGGTCAGCACCGAGGTGCCCCCGCTGCTGTGAGCCGCCGCGCCGGGCGGCACGCTCCCGTCAGCTCGATGCGAGCCGCAGTGGCGCTCCGGTGAGCGCGTCGAGGACCGGCCGGTCGCCCAGCGGCGCCTTCAGCCTGGCGGTGACCGGTTCGAGCTTCAGCATCGCGTTGCAGACACCGGTGGCGGTGATCACGCTGCCGCCCACCACCACGACGTTGTCGCGCTCCTGCACCAACGGCGTGATCCCGGTGTCGCAGCTGCCCACGCCGAGCCGCCAGGTCAGCTCGGTGCCGTCGACGGACTGGACGTCCTGCGCGCTGACCAGGCCCTTGGGGGCCGGGTCGGCCGGCGGGGCCGGCTCGGGCGGGGCGGTGACGGCCTGCGGCGCCACGGCCAGCCGGGCCACGGGCACGGCGAGTTCCTCGACGGTGAACAGCCACGCCGGCACCTGCGCCTCGCCCCGGCTGGTGCGCACCGGCGCGGTGCCCAGCTTCACGGCTGTGACGGTGAGCGGTACGCAGGCGGTCTGCGCGTTGCTGCTCACCGGACCGTCGGGTCCTGGCTCGATGGTCGGTCCGCCCCCGGGGAGCTTCGGCTCGGTGGGCGCCTTCGGGCGGCCGTCGCACGGCGGCGGGTCGCCCTGGTCGAGCTGCCCGTAGGCGGTTGCCGCGGGAACCAGCGGGACGGTCAACGTGCCGTCCGGGAACCGGATGGTGCCGTCGGCGGGCTTCGCGGTCGGCAGCTCGATCTGGTCGCGGTACCAACCGTTGCTGAAGGCGATCTTGGTCTCCCCGGTGAACCGGGGGTCGCCGACGAGCACCGTCGGGTCCTGCAACGGCACGTAGCCGGACTTCCACGCGGGAGGCGGTCGCCACGCGTCGGCCACCTCGGTGGCGCGCTGGACGAAGGCGTCCTGGCGCGGGTCGGTGCCGGGCGCGTCGACGGCGGGGTCGGAGCCGGCCGGCGCGCACCCGGCGACGATCATCAGAAGCGGAAGGCCCAGCAGGGCGGCGGTACGGCGCATGTCGGTTTGACGCCGGTACGCCCACGCCGGTTCCCGCGGATCAGGTCTCCCCGCCGAGATCCGTCTCGTACGCCGCCCAGAGCAGGTCCGCGCCGCGCTGCCGGTGCCCGTCGAGCGCCCGCAGCAGGTGCACGGCCCGGTCGAGCAGGTCGCCGACCGGGGCGTCCGGTGCCTCCGCCGCCTGCTGGAAGGCGCTCAGCGCGGTGGTGATGGCGACGTGTTCGCGGTCCAGCAGGCGCACCGCCCCTGCCAGCCGGGGCGCCTGGCCGATCAGTTCCGCGTAGAGGCCGGTGGGCCCCCCGGTGACCCGGACGTGCTCCGCGAAGCCCCGCCGCACGTTGCCCAGCCCGCCGAGGAGGTGTTCCCGCCAGCGTGGTTCGGCCGGCGCGGCGGCCAGGGCCCGGGCGAGCGGGTGCAGGTCCCCGAGCGGGGTGGCGGCCGGCCGGCGCGGATCAGTTGGCCGGCGTGGGTCGGGCGGCCGGGTGTTCCCGGCGAGGGTGGGCGGCTGCTGGATCGGACCGGTGACCATGGGCACCTCCCGCGTTCGCGTCTGACCGCGTACAGCGATGGTGGCCCCAGCGCCTCGGCCCTGTCCAGAGGGCCGGCCGCCTCATCCGTCCCAGCGGACACGGCCGTCCCAACTGCCACAACGGCCACGGCCGCTGACCGTGCGGGGCGGCGGGGCCGTCCCGCCACGGTTGGCCGGTCGGGCAGCCCGTCGGGCGGGACGAGCGGCTGCCGGATACGGCGATGCGCCCCGGTCCGGTGGACCGGGGCGCATCGTCTGGTGGTGGAGGTGCCGGGAATCGAACCCGGGTCCTTCGCCGGTTTGTCAGGGCTTCTCCGAGCGCAGCTCGCTGTGCCTCTACTCGGCCCCTCCGATCACGCGAGCGAGTCGGTGTGACGGGCCCAGTCGCTGATTAATCTCGCCGCACGGACCCCGCGACCGGGTCCGGTTGGCCAGCCTTCTAGCTGATGCCGGCTAACTGGGTCGAAGGCGCTCCCAGGCCGACAGACTCACTACTCGCCTCAGGCGGCGAGAGCGAAGTCAGCGCGATTGTTCTTGGCGCTTATTGGTTTCCGACGACCGATTCTCGAGACGACGTCGGCTTCCTCGGCTCGCTTCCCCTGTCGCTGCGTACGAAGTCGAAACCAGTCACCCCCTCGACAGGCCGCCGATGTGGCGGCACTGACAAGCGTAACGCCTGCCGCAACGGGTTTCATCCCGAGCCCCCGGCGGGCGCGCCGAACCGGACAGGACGGACACCTCAGTCATCCATGCCCTTACCGCGCCGGCCGGCGGCCCGGGCGATCTCCCGGTCCGCGTCCCGCTTGGCGAGGTCCTGCCGCTTGTCGTACGACTTCTTGCCCTTCGCCAGGGCGATCTCCACCTTCGCCCAGCCGTCGGAGAAGTAGACCTGCAACGGCACCATGGTCAGGCCGCCCTCGCGGGTCTTGCCGATCAGCCGGTCGATCTCCAGCCGCTTGAGCAGCAGCTTGCGGGTCCGCCGGGGCTCGTGATTGGTCCACGTGCCCTGCGTGTACTCCGGGATGTGCATCCCGTGCAGGTAGAGCTCGCCGTTGCGCTCCTGCGCGAACGCGTCGACCAGCGACGCGCGCCCGGCCCGCAGCGACTTGACCTCGGTGCCGGTCAACGCCATGCCCGCCTCGTAGGTGTCGAGGATCGAGTAGTCGTGCCGGGCCTTCTTGTTGGAGGCGACGACCTTGCGTCCCTTTTCCCGTGGCATCGGCGCCACCCCCTCTGCGGTGATCCGCGCCGGACGTGACCGGCCGCGGGGCGGAGATCATGCTACCCGAACGACAAGGACCCTCCCGCGCCGTTTATTCCGGCGCGGAAGGGCCCCGTCGAGCCGTACGGCGTCAGACCCGCAGGTAGAAGCGGAGCGTGACCCAGGCGGTGACCGCGCTGACCAGGCCGCCGACGCCGGCCATCAGCGGGAACATGAACAGGATGTCGCCCCAGCTCACCGGGGAGAGCAGACCCTGCAGCGCCTGGAGCGACCCGTCGAACAGCAGGTACTTGGCGGCGACCAGGGCCACCAGGCCGAGCAGCGAGCCGATCAGGCCGGCGACCACGGCCTCCAGCACGAACGGCGCCTGGATGAACCAGTTCGACGCGCCGACCAGCTTCATGACCGCGACCTCACGCCGCTTGCTGTACGCCGCCACCTGGATCGTGTTGGCGACCAGGAGCAGCGCGGCGATGGCCATCACGACCGCGGCGGCCAGGGCGATGTTCTGGATCGACGTGAGGATGTCGAAGATCTTGTCCAGCAGCCGGCTCTGGTCGACGATCTCGTCGACGCCCTCCGTGTCCTTGTACTGGTCGTAGATGCTCTTGTACTGCTCCGGGTTGTTCAGCGTGAGCCGGAACGACTCGGGCAGGCTGTCCGCCTTCACTGCGCTGAGCAGGTCCGGGGCGTCCTGGAACATCTCCTGGAAGCGCTTGTACGCCTCGTCCTTGTTGACGAAGATGCTCTCCTTGACCAGCGGGTCGCCCTCCAGCTTGGCGGCCAGCGCGTCACGCTGCTCGGGGCTCACCTCCTGGTCGAGGAAGATGGAGACCTGGATGTTCTTGTAGTACAGGTCTTTCATGTCGTCGACCTGGCGGTACATCAGACCGCTGGCGCCGAGCATGGTGAGCGACACCGCCATCGTGATGATCATCGCGATGGTCATTGTCACGTTGCGCCACAGTCCGACCAGTACCTCGGACAGGACGTATTTCATGCGCATCGGGTTTTCCTCCGGGTCTCCGGCATGAAGTGTTCGTCGTCAGGCTGCGCAGGGGTGGCGTCGGCTCAGCCGTAGACGCCGCGGGCCTGGTCGCGCACGATGCGGCCGCTCTCGATCTCGATGACCCGACGACGCATCTGGTTCACGATGTTGGAGTCGTGCGTGACCATCACGACGGTCGTGCCGGTGCGGTTGATCCGGTCCAGCAGGCGCATGATCTCGATCGAGGTGTCCGGGTCCAGGTTTCCGGTCGGCTCGTCCGCGAGCAGGATCAGCGGACGGTTCACGAACGCCCGGGCGACGGCGACCCGCTGCTGCTCACCACCGGAGAGCTCGTGCGGGTAGCGGTGCTCCTTGCCACCGAGCCCCACCAGCTCCAGAACCTCCGGCACGACCCGGCGGGCGACCGCCTTGGTCTTGCCGATCACCTCGAGGGCGAACGCCACGTTCTCGTACGCGGTGCGGTTCGGCAGCAGCCGGAAGTCCTGGAACACGCAGCCGATGGAACGCCGGAAGTGGGGTCGCTTCCAGGAGCGCATCGACGTGACGTCCTTGCTGTTGACGACGACCCGACCCTTGTTGGGCGAGACCTCGTGCAGCAGCAACTTGATGATGGTGGACTTGCCGGAGCCGGATGGACCGATGAAGAAGACGAACTCGCCCTTCTCGATCGAGACGGACACGTTGTCGAGCGAAGGCCGGGACGCCTTCGGGTACGTCTTCGTCACTTGCTCAAGCTGAATCACGGGTGGTGAGTCTACGCGGTGTAACCGAGGAGCCAAGCCCCGCGCCCCGCCGTTGCGCGTCGCGTCATCCAATTCGGGCGTACCGGGAAGATCGATGACGCGCTCCGCCCACGGTCGATCACGCAGCGTCGCCGGCCAACTGCTGCTGCTTACGCCACCGGATGCCCGCCTCGAGGAACTTGTCCAGATCCCCGTCGAAGACCGCCGTCGGGTTGCCCGTCTCCTGCTCCGTCCGGAGATCCTTCACCATCTGATACGGGTGCAGGACGTACGAGCGCATCTGGTCGCCCCACGAGCCGGCCGCGTCCGTCTTCAGGCCCTGAAGCTTGGCCTGCTCCTCCTGGCGCTTGCGCTCCAGCAGTCGCGCCTGGAGCACCCGCAGCGCGGACGCCTTGTTCTGCAACTGGGACTTCTCGTTCTGGCAGGTGACCACGATGCCGGTCGGGATGTGCGTGATCCGCACGGCCGAGTCGGTGGTGTTGACGCTCTGCCCGCCCGGGCCGGAGGAGCGGTAGACGTCGACCCGCATCTCGTTCTCGGGAATCTCGATGCTGTCGGTCTGCTCCACGACCGGCAGCACCTCGACGCCGGCGAAGCTGGTCTGGCGGCGGCCCTGGTTGTCGAAGGGGCTGATCCGGACGAGCCGGTGGGTACCGGACTCGACGCTGAGCGTGCCGTACGCGTAGGGCACCTTGACCGTGAAGGTGGCCGACTTGAGGCCCGCCTCCTCGGCGTAGGAGGTCTCGTAGACCTCCGTCGGGTAGCCGTGCCGCTCCGCCCAGCGCAGGTACATCCGCAGCAGCATCTCGGCGAAGTCCGCCGCGTCCACGCCCCCGGCGCCGGCCCGGATGGCGACGAGCGCCTCCCGGGAGTCGTACTCGCCGGAGAGCAGGGTGCGGACCTCCATCTCCTCGATGGCCTTGCTCAGCCCGGCGATCTCCGTCTCGACCTCGGCGAGCACCCCCGGGTCGGACTCCGCCTCGGCCAGCTCCAGCAGCACCTTGGCGTCGTCGAGCTGGGAGCGGAGGCTGCCGAGCTTGTTGATCTCGCCGTTGACGTACGACAACTGGGAGGTCACCTGCTGGGCCTTCGCCTGGTCGTCCCACAGGTCGGGCGCGGAGGCCTCCTGCTCCAGGCGGTCCTTGTCCGCGCGCAGCCGGTCGATGTCGAGCACCGCCTCGATGTTGCGCAGGGTGGCGTCGAGGTCCTTGAGCTGTTCGGCGTAATCGGCAGCGGTCACGACAGACAAGGGTACTGCTCGTGCGAGGAGTGAGCTTGCGAGCCCCGCAGTCACGAGCCGAAAAGATGCCGCTCGTGCGAGGAGCGACCCTGCCAGCCCACAGTCACGAGCCGAACGGTGCCGGCGTCAGCCGAGCGGTGCCGGCGTCAGCCGACCGGGGCGCTCTTCAGCCAGGAGAGGGCGGCCTTGTGGTAGGCGACGGCGAACTCCAGCGCGCTGGCGTCGTACGTGTCGCCTTCCTTCTTGGCGTTCTTGACCTGCTCCCGGACCTTGGCCAGGGCCTCGGTGTGGTAGTCGTTGGCGGCGGCCTGGAGGTTCTTGAGCTGGCTGGCCGAGTGCAGCTCGCCGAAGGCGATGCGCAGGGCGATCGGGTTACGGATGGTGTCCCGCCCCGGTTCCTCCGCCAGCCAGCGGGAGAATGTCCGTTTTCCGGCCGCTGTGAGCGCGTACGGTTGGCTGGAGCGCGGGCCGGGCTTGCCCATCCGGACCAGGCCCCGCTCGGCCAGCACCGGCAGTTCCCGGTAGACCTGACTGCGCGTCATCGACCAGTACGGCGCCAGCCGGCGCTCAGCGGCGGCCATCAACTGGCCGCCTGTCATGGGGCCCTCGTGGAGCAGCCCGAGCAGGGCCGCCGCCGTGGGGTTGACTCCCGAATCCGCCATGCCCCTTACGCTGCCACTTTGCCGACGCGGCGTCCAGGATTTGCCATTTTCACCACCCGGTCGGGTTCCTATGTGCACTGTCGGCGCGAGACAGTGCGCCGGGGAGGCGCCGGACGGTCACAGTCGGCTACGCAGCTCCCACAGTTCCGGGTAGAACCGGGTCTCCACCCGGGAGCGCAGGTACGCCCCGCCGGCCGAGCCTCCGGTGCCGGGCTTCGTGCCGATCTGCCGCTCGGCCATCAGCACGTGCCGGGCCCGCCACAGCGAGCACGCCTGGTCGTGGGCCACCAGCGCCTCCGCGAGGTCCCACAGCGGCCCGAACCGCTCCCGGTCGCCGGCGATCGTGGCGTACGCCGCGAAGCGCGACTCCTCCTCGGCGACGTCGAAGCCGGCCTTGCCGAGCACGGCCAGGAAGCCGTCCCAGAGGCTCGGCTCGGCCAGCCGCCGTTCCAGGCGCTCCCGCTCGGCGTCGGGCAGCCCCCGGAAGCGGCGCAGGTAGCCCGGGTCCTTGAGGCCGGAGAGGAACTCGATCTCCCGGAACTGGGCCGACTGGAAGCCCGAGGCCGGGGCGAGCTTGGTGCGGAAGGCCAGGAAGTCCTGCGGGGTCATCGTGTCGATCACGTCGACCTGGCCGATCAGCACCCGCTCCACCACGTGGCAGCGCTCCAGCCGCACCCGGGGGAGGTAGGTCTCGCCGGCCAGCATCCGGTCCCGGGCGTCGGTCAGCTCGGCGAGCAGCAGCTTGAACCACAGCTCGTAGACCTGGTGGATGGTGATGAACAGCAGTTCGTCGTGGGAGGCGGGATCGGACTCCGGCACCTGGGCGGCCAGCAGGTCGGCCAGCCGGAGGTATTCGGTGTAGGTGAGCAGGCCACCCTGCTCGCCGAAGTGGGGATCCTGCGCGGGGGTGGGGTGGGTCACAGCGGCCACCGTACCGCCGCCGCTCCACCCCCGCCCGTCGGCGAGGAAGGGACCCTTTCCCCACGCCCGAGGCGTCCGGAAGGGTCCCTTCCACACACCTCAGCCCATGTGGGGGTACGTGTGGTCGGTCGGCGCGACGAAGGTCTCCTTGATCGTCCGGGGCGACATCCACCGGACGAGGTTGTGCCAGGAGCCGGCCTTGTCGTTGGTGCCGCTGGCCCGGGCGCCGCCGAAGGGCTGCTGTCCGACCACCGCGCCGGTCGGCTTGTCGTTGATGTAGAAGTTGCCGGCGGCGTACCGCATCTTCTCGGCCACCGCGTCGACCACCCGGCGGTCCGTCGCGAAGATCGACCCGGTCAGGGCGTACGGCGCGACCGACTCGGCCTGGGTGACCACGTCGTCGAAGCGGCCGTCGTCGAAGACGTGCACGCCGAGGATCGGCCCGAAGTACTCGGTGGTGAACGTCTCGTGCGCCCCGTCGGTGCACTCGAAGAGCGTCGGCCGGACGAACCAGCCCACCGAGTCGTCGGCGGTGCCGCCGGCGAGGACCCGGCAGGCGTCGTCGCCGGCGATCAGCTCCAGCGCGGCCGTGTGCCGGTCGAACGCCCTGGCGTCGATCACCGCGCCGCCGAAGTGGCTGAGGTCGGTGACGTCGCCGTAGGTGAGGGACTCCGTGGTGGCGGCCAGCCGGTCGCGCAGCCCACCCTCCCACAGCGAGCGCGGCACGTACGCCCGGGAGGCCGCCGAGCACTTCTGGCCCTGGTACTCGAAGGCGCCACGGATCAGGGCGGTGTGCAGGGCGTCGACGTCGGCGCTGGTGTGCGCGACGACGAAGTCCTTGCCGCCGGTCTCGCCGACCAGCCGGGGGTAGCCCCGGTAGCGGGAGATGTTCTCGCCGACGGTCCGCCACAGGTGCTGGAAGACCTTCGTGGAGCCGGTGAAGTGGATGCCGGCCAGGTCCGGGTCGGCGAGCACGACGTCGGAGACCTCCTCGCCGCGCCCGGTGACCATGTTGATCACGCCCGGGGGAAGACCGGCCGCCTCGAACAGCCGCATGGTGAAGTGCGCCGCGAACTGCTGGGTGGGGCCCGGCTTCCAGACCACGGTGTTGCCCAGCAGGGCCGGCGCCGAGGGCAGGTTGCCGGCGATGGCGGTGAAGTTGAACGGGGTGACCGCGTAGACGAAGCCCTCCAGCGGGCGGTGGTCGAAACGGTTCCACACCCCCGGCGACGACATCGGCTGCGCCTCGAGCAGCTCCCGCGCGAAGTGCACGTTGAACCGGAGGAAGTCGATGAACTCGCAGGCCGCGTCGATCTCGGCCTGGATCGCGGTCTTCGACTGGCCGAGCATGGTGGCCGCGTTCAGCGTGTCCCGCCAGGGGCCGGCGAGCAGCTCGGCGGCGCGCAGGAAGATCGCCGCGCGCTCCTCGAACGGCAGGGCCCGCCACATCGGGGCGGCGTCCTTGGCGGCCTTCACCGCGGCGCGGGCGTCGTCGTGGGTGGCGTGCGCGGTGACGCCGAGCACGTGCGCGTGCCTGTGCGGCTGCACCACGTCGATCGACTCGCCGCCGGCCATCCGCTGCTCGCCGGCGATGGTCATCGGCAGGTCGATCCGCTCGGCGGCCAGCTCGGTGAGCCGCCGCTGGAGCCGTTCCCGGTCGGTGCTGCCCGGCTCGTAGTTGCGTACCGGCTCGTTGCGCGGCTCGGGTACGGAGAACACGGCGTCCATCAAGGCTCCTGGCGATCTCGGCAGCGGTGGCGAAACCGGACCCACGGGCACCGGCCGGACGACCGGCGCCGACGCCGCGCCGGGTTGGCCGGACGGGCTGTGGGACCTTCCGCGATTCTTCCACGCCCCGCCCCCACCGGCGCCCGCCGCGTGGCCACCCTCCCCGCCCGCGCCCGGGTTCGTCGATCGGCCGTCCGCTCGGACCCGACCGGACCGCCGTCGAGCGCGGGCCGGGCGTGGGGCGGGCGGCGGGGGCGGGGCGTGTGGACGCGTACGCTGGGTGGCCGGTGAACTGCCGGCCCACCGGGGTCGGCGTCCGTCGGAGGGAAGACGATGACCAAGCAGCCCGGCAGCTCCGCCGCCGCGGAGTCGGACCGGTCGGTGCCGACCGCCGACGTGCAGGACGCGACGACGGGGGTGCTCGCCCCCGGGGCGCCGGTGCTCGCGCTTCTGGCGCTCGGTTGGTTGGCCGCGATGCTCTGGTCGACCCGCGAGGTGATCAACTCGGCGGCTGCCGGGCTCACCGCCATCAGCCTCTCCGCGTTCGCCCTGCCGGGGGTGATCTCGGCCGCGCTGGTCGCCGGTGCCGGCTTCGCCCTCTTCGGCGTCGACCTGCTCGCCCGCCGGGGCAACGACCGGGTCACCCTGCGCTTCGTGGCGGCGATCGCCACGGGCCTGCTCGTCGGGCTCGCCGCCGCGTTCGCGATCAACCTGACGTACGCCGACAACGCGACCACCAACGTGATCGCCGCGACCACCGCCGCCGCCGCGACCATCGGCGGGGCCGTCGCCGGCGCCCGCAGCGGGCCCGTGGTCGGGGCCGTGGTGGCCGCCGCCCTCGGCACGCTGATCTTCGTGGTGGCCTTCAGCCAGGCCCGCGACCCGCTCTTCGACCTGTTCGGCAGCGGCGACGGCCAGGAGTCGCTGCTGAGTGCGGCCAAGTGGGTCTCGCGCACCGAGTCCCTGCTCGCCGGCCTGGTGGCCGGGCTGTTGGCCTTCGGATACCTGACCCTGGCCCGCCGGCGGGCCGCCCGGCTCGACGCTGCGGCGCCCGCGCCCCGCTGGCCCGCCTACCTGCTGGCCGGGGCCGGCCCGGGCCTGCTCCTGCTCGTGGCCGAGGTGATCATCCGGGTCGGCGGGCGGTCCCTGCTCGACCTGGCCGGCGCGCTGAGCGAGGCGGACGCGGTCGCGCAGACCGCGCTGGGCACCTCCCGGATCGACAACGCCATCTGGGTGCTCTTCGTCGGCGCCCTGACCGCGATGATCGCCTTCGGCCGCACCCTGGGGCCGGCCCACGCCGACGACGACGAGCCGACCGAGGCCGCCCCCGCTGACTGACCTCGACGCCGGTCGGGCCGCGCGGCGTGCGCTCGCGCCGGCGGCGCGCGGGGGTCAGGACGTGGCGCGGAGCAGCAGGTCCAGCTCGCTGACGTCGTACCACTCCAGCTCGTGGTCCTCGGCACCGTCGACCGTGAACTGCGCGTCCGCGTCGCCGGCCAGGGCCTCGGTGACCACCTCCGCCGCGGCGGAGACGTCCTCGACCGCGTCGGCGCCGTCCACGTGGACGGCCGCGACGGCACCGACCGGCACGGGGCCGGTCAGCTCGACCGCGCTGGAGCCCAGCTCGCTGTCGCCCCGGCCCACCGTCGAGGCGGGCAGGTCCACCGAGACGACGACCCGGCGGCGGGGCGCGTCGGGGTCGGCCCGGAGCAGCTGCAACGCGTCCTGGGCGGCCCGGGTGAAGGCGACGTACTCCAACTCCTCCTCGTCGCCCTCGGCGTACCACTCGCGCAGCGTGGGGGTGACCGCGTGCGCGGCGGCCACCGGCAGCCCCGAGCCACGCAGGAGGGTCAGCATCGGGACGGTCGCCGGCACGTACACCCGGACAAGCTCCTCGGTCACCGCTCGTCTCCCCCGCTCAGGTCCTGCGCCGGCCTCCGCCGGTCCTGGCCGATCATGCCCTATGCCGTGACCGTCATACACCGCGCACCTGCCGGGCGGAAGCGTCCCGCCGGTGTGTCCGGGGAGGCGTGTCGCCGCAGGTCGCGCCCGCCGGCTGGGCCGTGTCGGCGGTCGGTGGCAAACTGAACCAAACGACGCCAACCCCGGGGGTTCTCGTGGAGCCGAGGTTCCTGCTGCTCTCCGACGTGGCCGCCGAGCTGAACGTGTCGGACTCGCAGGTCTACCACATGGTGCGCAGTGGCGAACTGCCCGCGATCAAGATCGGTGGCCGCGGCCAGTGGCGCGTGGAGCGCGCCCGGCTGGAGGAGTACATCGAGCGGAAGTACACCGAGACGGCCGAGTGGGTGCGGAGCAACCCGCTGGCCGAGCGCGACCCGGAGTAACCGGACCGACCCGAAGGGCATTGACCGGGGGCTCTGCCGTGCCCGAGAATGAAGCCTGTCGGAGGCAAACGAAGGCAAACGCAGGAATCTGGGAGGTTCACGAATGGCCGACCCCCGTCGTCCCGGGCCTGCGCGGCCCCCCGTCCGGCTGCGCCCCGCGCCCTCGTTCGAGCCGCCGTTCACCGACGACGACGCCGCCCACTGGCCGGCCCCGGGCCACGCCCAGCTCGTGCTCGACCTCTTCGAGCCGGCCCGACGCGAGGGCGACCGGCCGCCCGGCCGACGGCAGCGGCCGGTGCCGACCGGCCCCGGTCGGCACCCCACCGCCCCGCTGCCGCTGGACGCGCTGGTGACCGCCACCCCCGAGGCGACCCGGGCCGCGCACCGCTTCGTCTGCACCTGCCTGGAGGTGCTCAACGGCTACCGCCCGCCCAACCAGCTCAGGCCACTGCTCGACCCGGCGCGGGCGGCCGGGCTGCTGCCCGAGCTGGCCCGCGCCACCGCCCGCTCGGGTCCGGTCCGCCGCCGCTCGACCCGGCCGGCCGTACAGCTGCGTCGGCTGCGGGTCTGCGAGCCGCGCGACGCCGCCGTCGAGGTGGCCGCGGTCCTCGCCGGCACGGGCGGGCGCACCTGGGCGATGGCCCTGCGCCTGGAGCACCGCCGGGGCGGCTGGCTCTGCACGGCCCTACAGGTGCTCTGAGACGAGATCGAGCCGTGGTCCACGAGGACCACGGCTCGAGTGCTCAGGCGGGCGCGGGCCCGCTCAACCGATTCTCACGCGCCGCCGTTGGGGGAGCCGTGGCAGCGCTTGTACTTCCGGCCGGACCCGCACGGGCACGGCGCGTTGCGGGACGGGCCGTTGCCGGCGTCCGCCTGCCCCGGCGCCACCCGCCGGCTGCTGGCCGCCGGGACACCCGGGCCACGCAGGCCGGACGCCGGGCGCTGCGGCGCCGCAGGGGCGGTCGTTCCCGGGGCGGCCGGAGCCGAGCCACCGACCCCCAGCGCGGGGGCCTGCTGCTCGGCACGCTCCACGGCCACCGCGCCGGCACCGGCCTCGCCGTCGATCGTCGGCGCGGAGTATTGCAGGCCCTGCTGCTGCGGCGCCCGGCCCAGGCCCTTGGCCCGGATCTCGACCGGCTTCTCGAGCAGCTGGACCTCCTCGGCCTCGGGCTCCGGCTCGTTGACCTGGACCTCGAGGTTGTAGAGGAAGCCGACCGTCTCCTCCTTGATGCCGTCCATCATGTTCGCGAACATGTCGAAGCCCTCGCGCTGGTATTCCACCACCGGGTCGCGCTGGGCGTACGCCCGCAGGCTGATGCCCTCCTGGAGGTAGTCCATCTCGTAGAGGTGCTCGCGCCACTTGCGGTCGATGACCTGGAGCAGGACCATCCGCTCCAGCTGGCGGACGCCCTCCTCGCCGAGCTGCTCCTCGCGCCGGTCGTACGCGGCGTGCGCGTCATCCTTGAGGCGGGAGAGCAGGAAGTCCGCGTCGATGCCGGCCCGGGAGCCGCCCGCCTCCTCCTCCAGCTCCTCGATCGTCACGCCCACCGGGTAGAGCTGCTTGAGGCTGGCCCAGAGCTGCTCCAGGTCCCAGTCCTCGGCGTAGCCGTCGGCGGTGGCCCCCTGCACGTACGCGCCGACGACGTCGTCGATCATGTTGCGGACCTGGTCGGAGAGGTCCTCGCCGTTGAGCACCCGCAGCCGCTCGGCGTAGATCACCTGGCGCTGCTTGTTCATGACCTCGTCGTACTTGAGGACGTTCTTGCGGATCTCGGCGTTCTGGCCCTCGATCTGGGCCTGCGCGCTCTTGATCTGCTTGGTGACCATCTTCGACTCGATGGGCACGTCCTCCGGGATGTTGAAGCGCTCCATGACCGCCTCGACGGCGCCGGAGCGGAAGCGCTTCATCAGCTCGTCCTGGAGGGAGAGGTAGAAGCGGGACTCGCCCGGGTCACCCTGCCGGCCCGACCGGCCGCGCAGCTGGTTGTCGATGCGGCGGGACTCGTGCCGCTCGGTGCCCAGCACGTAGAGGCCACCGGCGGCGGCCACCTCCTCCGCCTCGGCGTCGCAGGCCTGCTTCCACTGGGGCAGGACCTCCTCCATCGCCTTGGCGTACTCCTCCTCCTGCTCGGCCGGGTCGAGACCCCGCTGGCGCAGCTCGTTGGCGGCGAGGAACTCGGGGTTGCCGCCGAGCAGGATGTCGGTGCCGCGGCCGGCCATGTTGGTGGCGACGGTGACGGCACCCTTGCGGCCGGCCTGGGCGACGATCTCGGCCTCGCGGGCGTGGAACTTGGCGTTCAGCACGGAGTGCGGGATGCCGCGTCGACGCAGCAGCTGGGAGATGATCTCGGAATTCTCCACCGAGACGGTGCCGACGAGCACCGGCTGGCCCAGGGCGTGCCGCTCGGCGATGTCCTCGACGACGGCGTGGAACTTGGCCTTCTCGGTCTTGTAGATCACGTCCGGCCGGTCCTGCCGGACCATCGGCCGGTGCGTCGGGATGGTCACGACGCCGACCTTGTAGACCTTGTTGAACTCGCCCGCCTCGGTCTGGGCCGTGCCGGTCATGCCGGAGAGCTTCGAGTAGAGGCGGAAGTAGTTCTGGAGGGTGATGGTGGCCAGCGTCTGGTTCTCCTGCTTGATCTCCACCCCCTCCTTGGCCTCGATCGCCTGGTGCATGCCCTCGTTGTAGCGGCGGCCGTGCAGGATGCGGCCGGTGAACTCGTCGACGATCAGCACCTCACCGTCGCTGACGATGTAGTCCTTGTCGCGCTTGTAGAGCTCCTTGGCCTTGATGGCGTTGTTGAGGTAGCCCACCAGCGGGGTGTTGACCGACTCGTAGAGGTTGTCGATGCCCAGCCGGTCCTCGACCTTGGCCACGCCGCGCTCGGTGACCGCGATGGTGCGCTTGGAGTGGTCGACCTCGTAGTCGCCCTCGCCGTCCTTGCCGGGCTGGAGCCGGGCCACGACGGCCGCGAACTCGCCGTACCAGCGGGCGGAGTGCTCGGCCGGGCCGGAGATGATCAGCGGGGTGCGGGCCTCGTCGATGAGGATCGAGTCGACCTCGTCGACCACGGCGAAGTTGTGGCCGCGCTGGACCAGCTCCTCCTTCGACCACGCCATGTTGTCGCGCAGGTAGTCGAAGCCGAACTCGTTGTTGGTGCCGTAGGTGATGTCGCACTCGTAGGCGGCCCGATGCTCGCTGGCCGGCCGGTTGGGCAGCACCACGCCGACGGTGAGGCCGAGGAACTCGTGCACCCGGCCCATCCAGCCGGCGTCGCGCTGGGCCAGGTAGTCGTTGACGGTGATGACGTGCACGCCGTCGCCGGAGAGCGCGTTGAGGTAGACCGGCATGACCGAGGTCAGGGTCTTGCCCTCACCGGTCTTCATCTCGGCGATGTTGCCGAAGTGCAGCGCCGCGCCGCCCATCACCTGGACGTCGTACGGCCGCTGGCCGAGCACCCGGGCGGCTGCCTCCCGGCAGACCGCGAACGCCTCCGGCAGCAGGTCGTCGAGGGTCTCGCCGTCGGCGAGCCGCTCCTTGAACTGGTCGGTCATGGCGCGCAGCTCGTCGTCGGTGAGGTTGACGTAGTCGTCCTCGATCGAGTTGACGGCGGCGGCGATGGCCTTGAGCCGGCGCACCATACGGCCCTCGCCCGCGCGGAGGACCTTTTCCAGAATCGACACGGATCAACGCTCCCCTAGACAGTCTCGACCCATCGTAGGCGCTTCATCGGCGCGATGGTCACTGGTGGCGGCCCTCCGCGTTGGCGAAACCGACATAACACGCCCGACTCGCGCCGCCCCGCCGAAATCCGGTTACGCCGTGCGCGAACGTTCCGGCACGATGGCTCGGGTGAAGCCTGTGGAGATCGTCGAAGACGGCCTGTTGCTGCGCCCCTGGCAGGCGGACGACGCCGACGCGGTGCTCCGGGCGTGCCAGGACCCGGACATCCAGCGCTGGACCACCGTACCGCGCCCGTACCTGCCCGGACACGCCCACGGTTTCGTGACCGAGGCGGCCCCGGCGGACTGGTCGGCGGGCACCGGAGCGCCGTTCGCCGTCTGCGACGCCGCCACCGGCGAGCTGCTCGGCTCCTGCGGGCTCGTCTCGATCGACGCCGGCCTGCGCTCCGGCGAGATCGGCTACTGGACCGCGCCCTGGGCCCGTGGCGCGGGCGTGAGCGTCCGGGCCACCCGGGCCGTCGCCCGCTGGGCCTTCGACGCGTTGGCGCTGCGCCGGCTGATCTGGCAGGCCGAGGTGGGCAACCACGCGTCCCGGCTGGCCGCGCTCCGGGCGGGCTTCCGCGTCGAGGGCCGGCTGCGGCTCGCCGACCCGGCGCCGGGCGGCAGCCCGGAAGGCTGGATCGGCTCGCTGCTCCCCGGCGAGGTGCCCGCGCCCGGCGAGACCGGCCCCGCCGGTCCCGGCACGCTGGAGGCCCGCCGCGCCGCCGTCTTCGGCCGGCCCCAGCCCGTCCTCTTCGCCACCGTCGCCGGCACCGAGCTGCGGCTGCGTCCCATGGACGAGCGCGACCTCGCGGCGGTCGTCGACACCTGCCGGGACCCGGAGACCATCCGGTGGACCACCGTGCCCGACCCCTACGAGCGGTCCGACGCCGAGTCCTACGTGACCTACACCCGGGGCACCTGGGCCAGCGGCACCAGCGCCTGCTACGTGGTCGCCGACGCCGACGACCGGTACCTCGGCTCGATCGACCTCCGGTTGTCCCCCGCCGACCCGCTGCTCGCCGACGTCGGCTTCATGACCGCGCCGTACGCCCGGGGGCGTGGCGTCATGCCCGCCGCGCTGACCACGCTCAGCACCTGGGGCTTCACCACGCTGGGCCTGGCCCGGATCGAGTGGAAGGCCAACGTCGGCAACACCGCCTCCCGCCGGGTGGCCGAGAAGGCCGGTTTCACGGTCGAGGGCACCCTCCGCGCCGGGCTTTCCCACCGGGGCCGGCGGGTGGACGCCTGGCTCGGCGCGCTGCTCCCCGGCGACCTGGCGTGACACCCGAGGTGATCGAGGCCGACGGGGTGCGGCTGCGGCAGTTCCGCCCCGCCGACGTCGCCGACCTCGCCGCCGGCTGCGGCGACCCGCTCAACCTGCGGTTCAACCCCGGCATGCCGCAGCCGTACACCGAGGCCGACGCGCGCTGGTGGGTCACCGAGGGCGCCCCGGCGGCCTGGGCGAACGGCGGGGCCGCGTACGCCATCGCCGACGGCGCCACCGACCGCCTGGTCGGCGGCGCGGGCGTCGGCCAGGTCGTGCCACCGCGCCGGCAGGCGGAGGTGGGCTACTGGGTCGCGCCGTGGGCGCGCCGGCGCGGGGTCGCCAGCGCCGCGACGCGGGCCCTGGCCGACTCCGCGCTGCGCCACGGGTTCGACCGGCTGGAGCTGATGACCCACGCCGAGAACCCGGCCAGCCAGCGGGTGGCGCTCGCCGCCGGTTTCCGCCACGAGGGCGTACGCCGGGCGGCCGGCCAACTGCGCGGCGGCGGCCGGGCGGACCTGCTGGCGTGGGTACGGCTCGCCGACGACCCGCCCGGTCCCGTCCCCCGGATCCTGCCGGACCTGCCCGACGGCCGGCTCACCGACGGCGTGGTGACCCTGCGCGGGCTCGGCCCGGACGACGTCGACCTGATGTACCGCCTGCACACCCGGCCGGAGGTGGTGGCGAACCAGGCCCCGCCGGTGCCGCCGGCCCGGGCGGCCATCGAGCGGCGCTGCCTGCTGGCCGAGAGCGCGTGGCTCACCGGCACCATCGCCCGGCTGGTGATCCTCGACGCGGTCACCGGCGAACCGGCGGGCAGCTGCGGGCTGAGCATCTCCGACGCGGCGGCCGGCGAAGGCTCGGTCGGCTACGCGCTGGTGCCCGACCAACGGGGACGCGGACTGGCCACGAGGGCCGTACGGCTACTGGCCGGCTGGGCGTTCGGCCCGGCGGGGCTGGCCCGGCTGGTCGCCGGCACCGTGCCCGACAACACCGCCTCGCACGGGGTGCTGGAGCGGGTCGGATTCCGCCGCGAGGGCCTGCTGCGCGGGCGCCTGCCGGGACTGCCCGGCACCCGGCTCGACGACCTGGTCTTCGGGCTGCTCCCCGACGACCTGCGCTGAGCGGCTACGACCCGGGCGCTGGCTGCGGACACGGGCGCTTAGCCGCTGCGACCCGGGCGCTGCGCGGCTGCGGCACGGGAGGCGCACCCGGCGTCGGTGTCGGGCGCCGGCCGCCCGGAGGCCGGCCCGGGGCCGTGGTGGGGGCGGCCCGGGCCGCCACCACCACGCCGGAGTCAGACGGCGAGGGAGATGATTCCGTAGTCGTAGGCGTGCCGCCGGTAGACGACGCTCGGGCGGCCGGACTCCTTGTCCTGGAACAGGTAGAAGTCGTGGCCGACGAGTTCCATCTGGAACAGGGCGTCGTCGACGGTCATCGGCTCGGCGGGGTGCACCTTCTCCCGCGCGATGTGCCAGGGCTGGTCGTGCTCCTCCTCCTCGACCCGTTCGGCGACGGCGGTGGCGGTGCCGGAGCCGTCGGGGGCGGCGCCCAGCGGCGTGTCGAGGCCGGCGACCGGCAGGCCCGCGGTGGCGGCGGCGACGGAGAGCGGCGCGTGCCGGCCCCGGTGGACGCGACGGCGGTCGGCCGCCCGACGCAACCGGGTGTCCAGCTTCGCGATGGCCGCGTCGAGCGCGCTGTAGAAGTCGTTCGTGCAGGCCTCCGCCCGGATCACCGGGCCACGGGAAACGCAGGTGATTTCGACGCGCTGGCAGTGGTCCGCCTGGCGCGGATTGCGCTCGTGAAAAAGCTCCACATCGACACGAATAAGTTTGTGGTCGTAGCGTTCGATCTTCGCGAGTTTCTCCGCCACGTGCACCCGGTAATGATCCGGCACTTCGACGTTACGGCCCTTGACCACGATGTCCATGTGACCTCCCTAGTTCGGACGGTCGTGCGTTCCGGCATCCGGTCGCGCGCCCCGGGGGAGGCCCCACTCGGCGTCGACCGGTCAGTGCGGCTACGCCTCCTTTCACCGCCGGGGGCGGGTGGGAAGAACTCCTACCCCCGACACGAAAACGCTAACTCTTGTTCGCTCGGCAGTCACCCCCGGTCGCGGAGGAGGCTCGAGATTTTTCACACCTCATACACCAACGGGTGAAACGGAAACACGATCGGTTACGAACGGTGCCGTTTCTCGGTCGCGGCGAGCACCGCGGCGACCGTGGGTGACAGCCCGCTCGCGGTCAGCGCCCGCCCCGCCGCGGCGAGGGTGGCCCCCGTAGTCAGGATGTCGTCGAGCACCACCACCGCGGTCCCGTCGGGCCCCGACGGCACCCGCTGGCGGACCCGGAACGCGGATTCGGCCGCCGCCGCCCGACCGGCGCTGTCCAGCGTCACCGAGTCCGGGCGGGGCAGGGCCCGCAGGGGGTGCCGCACCCGCACCGGCCAGCCGGCCCGGCGCAGCCGGTCCGCGCAGTGCCGGGTCAGCCGGCCCAGGTGGTCGCCGTAGCGGGCGCGGGCCGCCGCCGCGGTGTCCGGCACCGGCACCAGCGTCACCGGGCGGGCCTCGCCCACCGCCGCCGCCACGACCTCGGCGAGCAGAGCACCCAGCGGCCGGGCCAGCCCGTGCCGCCCATGGTCCTTGTACGCCAGCAGCGCCTCCCGCAGCGGGCCGGCGTACGGGCCGAGGGCGACGCAGGGCGGCAGGTCGGGCGGGGCGGGAGTGGGGCGTACGGCCCTGGGGCGCAGCGCGCCGAGAGCCGCCACGCACTCCGGGCAGACGCCGTGGCGCAGCCCCGGCCGGCGTTCCCGGCAGCCGGCGCAGTCCACGGGCAGCACGAGGTCGGTGAGGTCCGCCCAGAGCCCGCCGAGATCCCGCACGCGGATCAGTAGAGGAAGAAGGGGGCGGTCGGGTTGCCCTCGCGTGCCCCGGTCGACGGCGGCGCGACCTCCTGCACCTGCTCGGGCTGGATGCGCTCGAACGGGCCACTGCGGTACGCGACCCCGTTCGCCTCGTACATGGCGGCGCCGAGACGCCCCACGCTCGCCGGGTACGCGGCGAGGTGCGTCACCCGGGCGCCGATCTTGTCCTCCAGCCGGCTCTCCCGGGCGCCGTCCACGCTGACCTCGTAGACCGCCGAGCGGCCGACCGCGCCCGCGAGGAGCAGGGTGTTCTCGCCGTACCAGTCGACGGCCGACAGGCTGGTCAGCCGGGTGTGCAGCCGACGGGCCGGGCCGAGGGTGGCCCCCGCGCCGTCGGGGCTGAGGGCGGCCACGTAGAGCGCACCACCGGCGATGACGGCGATCCGGTACCCGTCCAGCGAGGCCGCCACGGCGGTCACCGGGCCGGGTACGCCCAGCGACAGGGCGGTGAGCTGCGCCTGGGCGTCGAAGCGGTAGAGGCTGCCGTCGGCGACCACCAGCCCGGCCGGCTGCCCCCGGTACGTCGAGCGCAGCCAGACCGGCCGGCTCATGGCCGCGTAGCCCTTGGCGCCGCGGGTGAGTACGGACACCGGACCGGTGCCGGTGCCGACGGAGAGCCACTGCCGGTCGGCGTCGGTGACCACCAGCGCCGCCAGGATCTGGTTGTCGGCGCGGCTGAGCCCGGCGGAGACGACGTTCCGGTTCACCCTGGCGTCCACGGGCACCGGGCCGCTCGGCTCTCCCGGGTAGGCCAACGGGTGGACGGCGCCCTCGTAGACGCAGAATCGCTGAGGGTTCTCCGTGAGCTGGTACACCGGCCGCTCCATGCGGCGCCGCTCCAGGTCGGGGATGAACTCCTGGGACTGGTTACGGACCTTGATGTCGAGCGGCCCGTCGAGGTCCGACAGCGACCAGGCGAGCTGCGTGCCGAGCTGCTCCAGCCGGGCCTTGTCCTCCGGCATCTCCAGGTCGACCTCCCAGCGGCCGTCCGTCCGGGTGGCGTTGTTGATCAGACGGGTGCCGTCCGGCAGCCTGCTCACGGCGGTGCCGAGCCACGCCGAGGGGCCGGCGGTCAGCCACTTGACCACCTCGCTCACCCGCCGCTCGTCGGGCACGGCGAGCGGCAGGTAGCGCTGGTCGGGGACCAGCCGGGTGCGGTCGTTGTTCCAGAAGTAGATCGTCCGGCTCTGGTAGTACGTCTCCAGCGCCTCCACGCTGAGCAGCAGCGCGGTCGGCGGGTTCGCCACGTACAGCCCGCCGTCCGTCAGGCCCTCCGGCCCGGGCTGGCTGCGCAGTTCGAACGTGTACGCCGTGGTGCTCGTCTCCGGCGGGGCCAGCGTGCCGTCCGTACGCAGCTGCCCGACCTGCTGCACCTTGAGGGTGACCTCGGTCCGGTCCGGGGCGTAGACGATGGCCGGCTCCTCGGTGAGCCGGACGACGGTCAGCGCCACCGCGCTGCCCTGCTTCACCTGGAGGCGGTCGCGGTCGGTCGACACGATGAACTGCCGGACGCGCTCGTAGGCCCGGTCCGGCTCGCCGGCCGCGGCGGAGAGGAAGTTCTCGACGAACTGTTCGGCGTCGCTGCCGCTCGCGCTCCGGCTCGGAGGCTCGCCCCGGCTGCCGCTGGTCGAGCCGCCCTCCCCCGCCGGCCCCGGCCCCTTCACCCGGACCTCGGTGTTCTCCGGGATGCCGCAACCGGCCGCGCCGCCCAGCAGCAGCACGCCGCCGAGCAGTCCGGCGAGCAGCCGGCGCATCACGACCCCACCTCCGCGTGCCCGCTGCCCGGACGCCCCGGGCCGACGGTCAGCGCGTCGTCGGTGCCCGGGCCGATCGCGAGCGCGCCCCCCGTGCCGGGGCTGATGGCCAGCAGCCCGCCCGAGCGCGGCCCACCGAAGGGCAGCGCGGCGTCGGCCGGGACCAACCGCAGCGGCGAGGTGGTCAGCCGGTCGCCGGCCCGCGACGGCAGGGTGAGCCGGAACTGGGCGCCCTGCCCCGGCGCGCCCCAGGCCTCCAGCCAGCCGCCGTGCAGCCGGGCGTCCTCCAGGCTGATCGACAGGCCCAGCCCGGTGCCGCCGGTCTGCCGGGCCCGGGACGGGTCGGCCCGCCAGAAGCGGTTGAACACCAGCTTCTCCTCGCCCGGCTTGAGCCCCACCCCGTGGTCGCGGACGGTGATCGCCACCGCCGTGTCGTCCGCCCCGAGCGTGATCCGCACCGGCTTCGCCTCGCCGTGCTCGACGGCGTTGCCGACCAGGTTACGCAGCACCCGTTCCACCCGCCGGGGGTCCACCTCGGCGATCACCGGGGTGGCGGGGACATCCAGCTCGATGGCCACGCCGACGCGCTCGGCGAGGCCCGCCAGCCGGTCGGCCACCCGGTGCACGACCGGCACCAGGTCGGTGGGCTCGGAGTCCAGCATGGCGAAGCCGGCGTCGAACCGGCTGATCTCCAGCAGGTCGGTCAGCAACTCCTCGAACCGGTCCAGCTCGGCCTGGAGCAGCTCGGCGCTGCGCGCCACCGCCGGGTCGAACTCGTCGCGCTCCGCGAAGATCAGATCGGCGGCCATCCGGACCGTGGTCAGCGGGGTGCGCAGTTCGTGCGAGACGTCGGAGGTGAAGCGGCGTTGCAGCCGGGACATCTCCTCCAGCCGCAGGATCTGCCGTTGCAGGTTGGTCGCCATCTGGTTGAACGACGCCGCGAGCAGGGCGAGGTCGTCCTCGCCGTTGACCACCATCCGCTGGTCGAGCAGGCCGGCGGAGAGCCGCTGGGCCGTGCGCGCGGCCACCCGCACCGGGGTCACCACCAGCCGGGTGACCAGGCCCGCGAGCAGGGCGAGCAGGAGCACCAGGGCCGCCCCGGTGGCGATCACGGTGTCCCGGGCGTCGGCGGCCGTGGCGTCCTGCCGGGCCAGCGGCACGAGGTAGTAGAGCTCCACCTGACCGAACTTCGTGGGCACCGGTGAGCCGTAGACCAGGTATTTCGTGCGCTCCTCGCCCAGCCGGCCGGTGCGGATCTGGCTGGCGACCTTGCCTCCGGCGACCGTCTCGCGCAGCTCGGGACTGATCAGCGGACGGACGTTGACCGCGGGCGACGAGCGGGGCTGGATGGCGTCGGTGTGGTTGTCGGCGGCGATCGCCACGATCACGCCGGTGGTCTGCTGGGGGTCGCCGCCGGCCAGGTAGTTGACCGTGCCCTCGATCGTGTCCTGGAGCTGTGCCTCCTGCGGCTGGTTGTAGAGGCCGAACTGCCTGCGCGCGTACTCCGCGCCGTTGCCCAGCCGCAGGCGCACGTCGGTCTCGACGTTCTCCACCAGGATGCCGGTGATCTTGTCGGCGATCAGGTAGGCGAAACCGCCCACCAGCAGGCTGGACACGACCAGTGTGATGGTCACCACCCGCAGCTGGAGCGACCGCCGCCAGGCCTGGCGCAGCCCGGAGAGCAGGCGCGCGGCCCGGCCGCTCGTCGCACGCCACAGCTCCCGCGCGGCGGCACGCCGGCGCGGGACTGCCGTCGGGAGGTCCGGAATCGGGGAGGTGGCCACAGTGTGACCAGGCTATCCGGTGCCCGCCTTGTAGCCCACGCCCCGCACGGTGAGGATGATTTCCGGCCGCTCGGGATCCGGCTCGATCTTGGCCCGCAGCCGCTGCACGTGCACGTTGACCAGCCGCGTGTCGGCCGCGTGCCGGTAGCCCCAGACCTGCTCCAGCAGCACCTCGCGGGTGAAGACCTGACGCGGCTTGCGGGCGAGCGCGACCAGTAGGTCGAACTCCAGCGGCGTCAGCTTCACCTCCTCGCCGTTGCGGCTGACGGTGTGCGCCGGCACGTCGATGGTGATCTGGTTGCCGGGCGGCCCGATGGTCAGCATCTCCGGGGCGACGTCCTCGCCCCGGCGCAGCCGCGCCCGCATCCGGGCGACCAGTTCCTTGGGCTTGAACGGCTTGACCACGTAGTCGTCGGCCCCGGACTCCAGGCCGAGGACCACGTCGACGGTGTCGCTCTTGGCGGTCAGCATGACGATCGGCACGCCCGACTCGGCCCGGATCGACCGGGCCACGTCGATCCCGCTCATGCCGGGAAGCATGAGGTCGAGCAGGACGATGTCGGGGCGGTTCTCGCGGAACGCGGCCAGCGCCCGCTCCCCGTCCGCGACGAAGGAGGGCAGGAAGCCCTCACTGCGCAGGACGATGCCGAGCATCTCGGCGAGCGCGGGGTCGTCGTCGACCACCAGTACCCGGGCTCTCATGGGGTTAATGTTTCCATCCCCTTCAGTTCGTGGGATCCGCGTCACCCGGCACGCTACTGCCGCAGGACGTCGCCGCACCAGCAACCGGTGCCCGGCGTCGCCGCCCCCACGTGCGGGTCCACCCGATGGGAGCGGGCGTGTCACCATGATCCCCGCGTGCGCCGTCACGCGCCACCGCCGTCCGTCTACAGGAGTACGCGTGCCCGACGCCGGCCCGATCGCTGTGCTCCCGCGCCGCCCCCTCACGGTCGGCGAGCTGCTGGACTCCGCGGTGCTGCTGCTGCGCGGGCAGGCCCGGGTGCTGCTGCCGGTCGCCCTCGTACTGGCCGTGGGCGAGCAACTCCTGTTGTACCCGCTGCGGCTCGCCGCCGGCGCGGGGCCACCCGCCTGGCTTCCGGAGTTCGGGCGGTTCGGCGTGTACTGGCTGCTGCTGGCGGTGGGCGCCGCGACCGAGGCGGTGATCGTCCTGCTGCTCGGCAACCCGGCCGCCCGCGCCGCCGGGGCCGCCCTGTTCGGCCGTACGGTCGGCCCCCGGGAGCTGCTCCGCCCCGCCGGCGCGCGCTGGGGCGCCACGGCGCTGCTCGCCGCCCTGGTCGGCGTGGTGATGTGCGCGCTCGCGCTGTTCGGGCCGGCGTGGATCATCGGCTTCGCCCTGCTCGGCGCCGTGGCACCGGCGCTGGTCGTCGACCGGGTGCACCCGCTGCGTGCCCCGCTGCGCTCCGCCGCCCTGGCCGTACGGGGTGCCGGCCGGGCCGGCTGGATCCGGCTGCTCGGCTACCTGGTCTGGTGGATCGTCCGCCTGGGCCTCGGCATCGGCGTCTACCTCGGGCTGGACTCGTTGGACCTGGTCGACCGGGCCTGGGCCGGGTGGCTGTCGCTGGCCGTGTGGGCGGGCGTGAACAGCGTCGCCTACCCGGCCCTGGCCTGCCTGGACGCGGTGCTGCACCTGGAGACCCGGATGCGTACCGAGGGACTGGACATCCGGCTCTCCCGGGCCCGGGCCGGCACGCCCGAGGCCGTCCTGCTGGCGGCCGGGCGATGAGCTTCAGCCGGTGGTGGACCGAGACCACGGCGGCGCTTGGCGACCGGGTGCCGCTGCCCCTGGTCGCGCTGCTGCTGGTGCTCGCCGCGGTGCTGGTCGCGGTCGGCTGGTACACGTTTCCGGCCTGGGTCCCCCGACGGCTGCCCCGGCTGCGCCCGCGCCGCCGCAAGCGCCCGCCACCGGAAACCCCGCAGCCGGTCGTCCCCGCTCCCCGCGAGCCGGAGCTGCCGGCCGCCACGTACGTCTCCCTCGCGGACCGGTACGCCGCCGAGGGCCGGTACGCCGAGGCCGTCCGGGAGCGGCTGCGCGCGATGGTCCGGGAGCTGGCCGCCCGCCACGTGGTGCAGCCGCAGCCAGGCCTGACCGTCGTCGAGCTGGTGCGGACCGCGACGGACGCCCGGCCGCAGGTCGGCCCGCCGCTGGACGCCGCCGGGGCGATCTTCTCCGAGCTCTGGTACGGCGGGCGCCGCGCCTCCGCCGAGCACGACCACCGGATGCGGGAGCACGCCGCCGAGCTGGACCGCGTGCTGACCGGCCGACCCGAGGACGGGCCACGACCATGAGCGCACCGACCACCGCCGCCCCACCGGCCGCACGGCCCGACGCGGGCCCCCGGCGCCGACGCCGCCACCGGGTGCTGATCCCGCTGGGCCTGGCCGCGTTGCTGCTGACCACCACCCTGCTCACCCACGCGGCCGACCAGCCCGACCCCGGCGACCCGGGGTTCCTCTCCCCCGTCGCGACCGGGGACGACGGCGGCAGCCGCCTCGCCGACGCGCTGCGCGAGCGGGGCGTCACCGTACAGCGGGAGACGGACACGCTGCGGGCGCTGCTGGCCGTGCGCGACGGGGCGGCCACGCTCTTCGTGCCCGCGCCGGCCCTGCTGCATCCGGACACGGTGGGCGCGTTGGATTCGCTGCCCTCGGCCACCCGGCTGGTGCTGGTAGACCCGTCGCGACGGGTGCTGGAGTCGATCCGGATGCCGGTGCAGCCGACCGGCCGCCGGTGGGCCGCGCAGGCGGTGGGGCCGGACGCGCGGGGCCTGCCCTGCCCGTTGCCCGAGCTGCGCCAGCTCGGGCGGGCGGCGGTCGGGCTGCAACGCTACGCGGTCGCCCCGGGCGGGTCGGCGCCCGTGCAGTTCTGCTTCGCCGACGGGCTCGCCCTGCTGTCCCGAATCCCGGAGAGCATGGTGGTGGTGGGGGCCAGCGATCCGTTCCGCAACGACCGGATCGACGAGTGGGACAACCGGGCCTTCGCCACCGCGCTGCTCGGCGGGACCGGTCGGGTGGTGTGGCTCGACCTGGACGGCCCCGCACCCCCGCCGGTCTTCGGCGACGGCAGCAGCGGCAGCCCCGCCTGGTCGCCGACGCCGGGCGGCTCCACCGGATACGGCGGACCGGGCAGCGGCACCGGGACCGGCAGGGGCGACGGCACCGGAGACGGCCGCCCGGGTGCGGAGACCGGCGGGGACAGCGACGACGGCGAGAGCCCCGACGACCCCCGGGCCGACCGGCCCGACCCGCCGAACCCGCTCTGGTCCGCCTTCCCCGGCTGGCTGTGGGCGCTGCTTGCCCAGCTCGCCGTGGCCGCCCTGCTGGCCGCGCTCTGGCGGGCCCGCCGGCTCGGCCCGCCGGCCCCGGAACCGCTGCCGGTGACGGTCCGCTCGGCGGAGACGGTGCTGGGTCGGGCCCGGCTCTACGAGAAGGCCGGGGCCCGCGACGCCGCCGCGCGGACGCTGCGCGCCGCCGCCCTCGACCGCCTGACGCCCCGGCTGCACCTGCCGCCGACCGCGCCGCCGACCGACGTGGCCGCCGCGGTCGCCGCCCGCACCGGCGACGACCCCCGGTGGACCGACGAGGTGCTGCACGGCGCCGAGCCCGGGAACGACCAGGAACTACTCGACCTGGCCCGCGCGCTGGACCGGCTGACCCGCCTCGTCGCCCCGCCCGCCGCCGACGGGCCGCCCCCGGCCACCGACAGCCCGCTCCCGGCCGCCGAGGCCCCGCCGCCGGCCGCCGTGCCGCCCCACGCGGGGCCACCGCCGGCCGCCGCACCGCCCGACGCGGGGCCACCGCCCGACGCACCGCACCCGTACCGAGCCGAAGGAGAATCCCGGTGACCCGACCCGCCGGTACCGCCGAGCCGCCGACCATCGACCCCGTCGACCCCCGCGCCGCCCTGCACCGGCTGCGCGCCGAGGTCGCCAAGGCGGTCGTCGGGCAGGACGCGGTCGTCACCGGTCTGGTGATCGCCCTGCTCTGCCGCGGGCACGTGCTGCTGGAGGGCGTGCCGGGCGTGGCCAAGACCCTGCTGATCCGTACGGTGGCCACCGCGCTCGACCTGGGATCCAAGCGGGTGCAGTTCACCCCCGACCTGATGCCGGGCGACGTCACGGGCTCGCTGATCTTCGACCCGCACACCGCCGCCTTCACGTTCCGCGAAGGGCCGGTCTTCACCAACCTGCTGCTCGCCGACGAGATCAACCGGACGCCGCCGAAGACCCAGTCGGCGCTGCTGGAGGTGATGGAGGAGCGGCAGGTCTCGGTCGAGGGCGAGCGGCGGCCGCTGCCCGACCCGTTCATCGTCGCCGCCACCCAGAACCCGATCGAGTACGAGGGCACCTATCCGCTGCCGGAGGCGCAGCTCGACCGGTTCCTACTCAAGCTCACCGTGCCGCTGCCCAGCCGGGAGGAGGAGTTGGGCGTGCTCCGGGCGCACCACGCCGGCTTCGACCCGCGCGACCTGACCGCAGCCGGCGTACGGCCGGTGGCCAGCGCGGCCGACCTGGCGGCGGCCCGGGCGGCGGTCGGCCGGGTGCACGTGGCCGAGCCGCTCCTCGGCTACATCGTCGACCTCTGCCGGGCCACCCGGAACACCCCCGCGCTGGAGCTGGGCGCCTCGCCCCGGGGCGCCACCGCACTGCTCAACACGGCCAAGGCGTGGGCCTGGCTGGCCGGCCGCGACCACGTCGTACCGGACGACGTGAAGGCCGTCGCCCGGCCGACCCTGCGCCACCGGCTGCGGCTGCGCCCCGAGGTGGAGCTGGAGGGCGTCGGCGTGGAGGCGGTGCTGGACACGGTGCTCGCCACCGTGCCGACGCCGCGATGACCTGGCGGGCGGCGCTCCTGCTGGCGGTCGGCGCGCTGACCCTGCCGGCCTGGCCGGCGCCGTTCGCCGGGCTGCTGGTGATGACCGGGGCGGTGCTGCTGCTGGTGCTGCTCGACCGGGCGCTGGCCGCGCCGCCGGGCGCGCTCACCGCCGCCCGGCAGGGGGACCGCGTGGTCCGGCTCGGCGGCACCGCCACCGTCGCGCTGCTGCTGCACAACCCCTCCGGCCGTACGCTGCGGGCCATGGTCCGCGACGCCTGGGTGCCCTCCGCCGGCGCCCGCCCCGACGTGCCCCCGTCGCGGCTGGTACGCGTCGAGCCGGGCGCCACCGTGGCGCTGCCCAGCCGGCTGACCCCGCTGCGGCGGGGCGACCGGCCTGCGGTGGCGCTGACGGTGCGCTCGTTCGGGCCGCTGGGGCTGGGGTTCCGGCAGCGCTCCGGCCGCCCCGCCACCCCACCGTGGACGGTACGGGTGCTGCCCCGCTTCGACTCCCGCCGGCACCTGCCGGAGAAGCTGTCCCGGCTGCGGGTCATCGACGGCACCCAGGTCAGTCGCGGCCGGGGCCAGGGCACCGAGTTCGACACCCTCCGCGAGTACGTGGTCGGCGACGACGTGCGCTCGATCGACTGGCGGGCCAGCGCGCGCCGGGCCGACGTGCTGGTGCGTACGTGGCGGCCGGAGCGGGACCGCCGGCTGCTGTGCGTGCTGGACACCGGGCGTACCTCTGCGGTGCGGGTCGGCGACGAGCCCCGGCTGGACACCGCCATCGACGCCGCGCTGCTGCTCACCGCCCTCGCCGCCCGCGCGGGCGACCGGGTCGACGTGCTCGCCGCCGACACGGCGGTCCGGGCCACGGTCACCGGCACCGGTGGGTCGGCCCTGCTCCCCCGCGTGGTGCACGCCCTCGCCCCGCTCCAGCCGACGCTGGCGGAGACGGACTTCGACCTGATCGCCGGCGAGCTGCTGCGCCGGCAGCGCCAGCGCAGCCTGGTGGTGCTCTTCACCGCGCTGGAGGCGGGCGCCCTCGGCGAGGGACTGCTGCCGGTGCTGCCCCGGCTGGCCGCCCGGCACCGGGTGGTGATCGCGGCGACGCACGATCCGGTGCTGACCGCCCTCACCACCGCCGTTCCGCAGCGTCCCGGGGACGCCTACGCCGCCGCGGCCGCCTGGCGGGCCCTAGCCGAACGCGACCGCGTCCGCACCGCCCTGGCGAGGCACGGCGTCACGGTGGTCGACGCCCCGGCGGGCCGCCTGGCCCCCACCCTGGCCGACACCTACCTCCGCCTGAAGGCCCTGGCCCAACTCTGACCCACCCCCAGCTCCCCGTGATCATGAAGTTGTTGCCCGTCCGCCCGGCGTGTCATGGCAACAACTTCATGATCAACGCGGGTCTGCGCGGGTTGCCCGGCGGCCCAGGAGCAGCACGTACGCCAGGAAGGCGAGCCAGACGGCGGCGCCCACGGCGACGCGGAGCGCGACCGGCACGGGCGCGGGGGTCACGAACGCCTCGATGACGGCGGAGACCGCGAAGAGTCCCACCAGCCCGACGGCGACCAGGACGCCCTCGCGGCCCGCCCGGGCCACCGCCTGCCCCCGGGTCAACTGCGTCGGCGGGGCGATCCAGGCCCACCCGATGCGCAGGCCCACCCCGGCGGCCACGAAGACCCCGGTGAGCTCCAGCAGCCCGTGCGGGGTGATCAGGCCGAAGAAGACGTCGGCGCGGCCGTAGGCGACCATCACCCCGCCGACCACGCCGATGTTGAGGGCGTTCTGCCAGAGCAGGTAGAGCACCGGGACGATCAGCACCCCGGCGGCGAGACACTGGGCGGCGAGCCAGGCGTTGTGCGTCCACAGGTGGAAGGCGAACGTCGGCGCGGCGAACTCGGTGTAGTAGCCGGCGAAGCCGGACTCGACCAGGTCGGCGGCCGCCGCCTCGCCGATGAAGGCCGCCGCCGTCTGCGGGTTGCCGGCCACGTACCAGATCAGGAAGAGGCTGAGCAGGGTGAACCCCGTCGCCACCCCGCACCACCAGGGCCAGGCGCGGTAGACCGCGGCGGGGAAGCCGGCCACGAGGAACCTTCCGACCGCCGCCCACGACGGGCGCGGGCGGCCGGTGAGCCGGGCCCGGGCGCGCAGCACCACCTGCGAGAGCTGGCTGACCAGCGCCGGGTCGGGTGAGCGGCTGCGCAGCACCGACAGCTGGGTGGTCGCCCGCTGGTAGAGGGCGACCAGCTCGTCGACCTCGGCGGCGTCGAGCCGGGCGCGTCCGGAGAGCTGCTCCAGCCGTCGCCACTGCCCGCTGTGTTCCGCGACGTACGCGTCGAGATCCACCGTCACCCCCGTCCGGGGATCATAGTGTTCACTGTCGGGGTGAGAGCACAACCACGACCCGCCCCCTGGGGGGACGCCGGGCTGGTCAGCGGGGAGGCCGTGGAGCTGGACGTCCGGGCCGCCCGGATCGGTTCCCGGGTGCTCGCGTTGCTGCTCGACGTCCTGGCCCAGGCGGCCCTCATGCTGGCGCTGTCCCTGAGCGTCGGCGCCGCGCTCCTCGGCCTGCCGGACGGGCTGGTCGACGCGGCCCTGACCGGCGGGCTCGCGACGGTGGGCCTGATCCTGGTGCTGGTCGGCTACCCGGTGCTGTGTGAACGCTTCAACCACGGCCGCACGCTGGGCAAGCTGGCCGTCGGCCTGCGCGTGGTCAGCGCCGACGGCGCTCCGGTCGGCGCACGGCAGTCACTGATCCGGGCGCTGGTCGGCGTGGCCGTGGAGTGGCCCGGCCTGGTGCTGCCGCTGGTGAGCTGGGTGGCCGGGGTGGCCGTGATGGTGACCGACCGGCGCGGGCGTCGGCTGGGCGACCTGGTGGCGGGCACGCTGGTCGTGCACACCCGGGCGGCGACCGTCTGGCGGCCCGTCCCCACGGCCGTGCCCGCGCTGGCCGGCTGGGCGTGCACCGTGGACCTGAGCCGGCTGGACGACGGCCTGGCACTGGCCGCCCGGCAGTACCTGGCGCGGGTGCACCAGCTCGCGGAGCCGGCGCGCGGACGGCTGGGGCGCGGGCTGTGGACCGAGGTCTCCGCGGTGATCGCTCCACTCCCGCCTGCGGGGATGCCCGAGTCGGTCTACCTGGCCGCGGTCCTCGGGGAGCGGCACCGGCGGGCGCGGTACCGGCTGGAACGCGACCGGACGGCCGCCGCGACGCTCTGGCCGGAGCTGACGCCCCATCCGCCCGCGCGATCCCACGCGCTCCCGGCCGCCGCCGAGCCAGCTCAGCCGCACGAGATTTCGGCCGCCGCCGGGCCAGCACAGCCCCACGCGGTCCCGGCCGCCGCCGGGCCAGCGCCGTCCCACCCGGTCCCGGCCGCCACCGGGTCCGAGGTCGCCGCGCCGCCCCGCGCGATCCGCCCGGCGGTGCCCACCGGGGCGCCGGCCGCCGTGCCGGCGCAGCCCGTTGCGGCGGTACGGCCGGCGGTCCCCCCGTCGGCACCGGCGGGCGGCGTGCCCATGCCCGACGCCGGCACCTGACCGAGGGGGACCGCGAACACGTCGCGGCCTGGTTGCCCGCTTCATCGAGGAGTGCCGTCGGTCATCCGGCTGTGGCAGGATCCGGCTCGCTCGCCCCTACCGAGACGGGAACATCGTGGCCGACGATCTGTTCACCCCCACCATCACGCCGGCGGCGTACGAGACGCGACGCCGGCCGTGGCGACCACAGTCGCTGATCTTCCCCGCCGTCTTCGCCGGCCCCCTGGCGGCCACCGTGCTGGCCCTGGTCAACGGGCACCGGTTGGGCCTGCCCCGCCGGACGAACCTGATGGTGCTCGGCGTCGGGCTGGCCGCGCTGGCGGCCCGGCTGGCGCTCACGCTCGCCGTCATCGACGACTGGGGCGACCGACCCGTCCGGCTGATCACGGCGCTGGCCGGCGCCGGAGTCTGGCTCGCCGCCTCCGTCACGCAGAAACGTCCGTTCCGGGCCTACGAGCTGCGCGGCGACGAGCCGGCGTCGCTGTGGCTGCCCGGCCTCGGGGCGGTGCTCCTGTTCGGCGTCGTCGAGGCCCTGCTGTTCCTGCTGCTGGCCGCCGCATGACCGCCCCGGAGCCCCAGCTCGCCCGGGTGGCGCACCTGCTCGAACTGAACCGCGCGGAGCAGGCCCTCGGCGAACTCGACCGGCTCCCGGCCGCGCTGGCCGTCAGCCCGGCGGCGTTCCGGCTGCGGGCGTACGCGCTGGCGTCGCTGGAGCGCTGGGACGACCTGGTCACCGTCGCCCGTCGGGGGCTCGCCGAGACCGGCCCGGATCCCGAACTGCTCGGCCGGCTCAGCATCGCGCTGCGCCACCGCCGCGAGTACCCCGCCGCCGAGCGGGCACTGCTCGACGCGCTCGCCATCGAGCCGGTGAACCCCTGGCTGCTCTGCCAGTACGCCCGCCTCTGCTCGGCCGTGGGTCAGCTCGACAAGGCGGAACGCCTGATCGCCCGGGCCGCCGCGATCAGCCCGGAGGAACCGGCCGTCTTCGCGGGCCGCATCCAGCTCGCCTACGCCCGGGGGGACGACCGGTCGGCCGACCGCATCGCCAAGGAGTTCCTCGGGGCGTGGCCGGACAACCCGGCGGCGCTCGCCCTGCACGGCGCCGCCGCGGCCCGGCGTGGACGGTTGGGCACCGCGCACCGCGCGTTCGGCCAGGCGGTGGCGCACGACCCGACCGACCCCGACTACGCCGAGGGGGCCTGGGAGACGCGGGTGTACGCACACCCGCTGCTGCTGCCGCTGCGCCCGCTCCACCGGCTGGGTACCTTCCGCACCTGGCTGCTCGCGGTCGGCGTGATCGTGCTGCTCGGCGTCGCCGGCCTGGACGTGCTCGCCGGCGTGTTCGCGCTGGCCTGGGTGCTCTTCTGCGTCTGGTCGTGGATCGCTCCGCCGCTGGTCCGCCGGATGGTGCTCGGCCGGTGGCGGTCGTGAGGGCGTTCGGGCCGTGGCTGGCCGTCCTCGCCCTGGTGCTGCTGCTCGACGCGCTGCGGCTGGGCGCGCTGGCCGCCGTGGTCTCGGTGGCGTGGCTCGTCTGGTGCGTGTGGAGCTGGATCCGGCCCGCGCGCAAACGCCGGGACTGACCGTGCCGAGCAGGGCCCGAGGCCCGAGCGGCGGTTGGTCGCCCGGTCCCCGTCACCGGCGCGGGACTGCCCGCGCGGGCACGCGGTCAGGTCGCCGGTCGTCGGCGAGCCCACATGAAACGCCGACCGGGCCGGCCGCTCAGGAGCGAGCGGTCGGCCCGGTCGGCGCGGCCGTCGTCAGTACCGGTAGTGCTCCGGCTTGAACGGGCCCTCCACGGAGATGCCGAGGTAGGCGGCCTGCTCCTTGGTGAGGGTGCTCAGCTTGGCGCCGAGCGCCTCCAGGTGCAGCCGGGCGACCTTCTCGTCGAGGTGCTTGGGCAGCACGTAGACGCCGATCGGGTATTCCTCGGTCTTGGTGAACAGCTCGATCTGGGCGATCGTCTGGTTGGCGAACGAGTTCGACATCACGAAGCTCGGGTGGCCGGTGGCGTTGCCCAGGTTCAGCAGGCGGCCCTCCGACAGCACGATGATGGCGTGGCCGTCGGCGAACTTCCAGAGGTCGACCTGCGGCTTGATGTTGACCCGCTCGACGTCGGAACGCTTCGCCAGGCCGGCCATGTCGATCTCGTTGTCGAAGTGGCCGATGTTGCCGACGATGGCCTGGTGCTTCATCCGGGCCATGTGCTCGTTGGTGATGACGTCGAAGCAGCCGGTGGCGGTGATGAAGATGTCGGCCTGCTCGACCACGTCGTCCAGGGTGGCGACCTGGTAGCCGTCCATGGCGGCCTGGAGCGCGCAGATCGGGTCGACCTCGGTCACCACGACGCGGGCGCCCTGGCCGCGCAGCGACTCGGCGCAGCCCTTGCCGACGTCGCCGTAGCCGAGGACCACCGCCATCTTGCCGCCGATCAGCACGTCGGTGGCGCGGTTGATGCCGTCGATCAGCGAGTGGCGGCAGCCGTACTTGTTGTCGAACTTGCTCTTCGTCACCGAGTCGTTGACGTTGATGGCGGGGAAGAGCAGGGTGCCGGCGCGGTGCATCTCGTAGAGCCGGTGCACGCCGGTGGTGGTCTCCTCGGTCACGCCCTTGATGCCGGCGGCGATCCGGGTCCACCGCTGGCCGTCGGCGGCGAGCGAGCGGTGCAGTACGCCGAGGATGACCGCGTACTCCTCCGAGTCGGCGGACTCGACCGGCGGGACGGTGCCGGTCTTCTCGAACTCGACGCCCTTGTGCACCAGCAGGGTGGCGTCGCCGCCGTCGTCGAGGATCATGTTCGGGCCCTGCCCGCCGGGCCAGTCGAGCACCTGCTCGGTGCACCACCAGTACTCTTCCAGGCTCTCGCCCTTCCAGGCGTAGACCGGGACGCCGGCCGGGGCCTCGGGGGTGCCGTTCGGGCCGACCACGATCGCGGCGGCGGCGTGGTCCTGGGTGGAGAAGATGTTGCAGGACGCCCAGCGGACCTGCGCGCCGAGCGCGACGAGGGTCTCGATCAGGACGGCGGTCTGGATGGTCATGTGCAGCGACCCGGTGATCCGGGCACCGGCGAGCGGCTGGGCGTCGGCGAACTCGCGACGGATCGCCATCAGGCCGGGCATCTCGTGCTCGGCGAGCTGGATCTCCTTGCGCCCGAACTCGGCGAGCGACAGATCCGCCACCTTGTAGTCGCCCTCGGCGAGAGTGCTCGGCCGGGCCTCGGACGGCGTGCCGCTGGCGGACGCCGGGAGGGTGCTGGTCATGAAATCTCCTGTCGGACGATGTGCTGCGCGACCATTCACCTTACGCGCGCGAGCCGCCGCCGGGAGGACCGGCCGGGTGAAGAGAGCACGAAGACATCGGCGGACAGCGCACGGGGCGGTCGGTCGTGGACGGAGTCCGTCCACCAGCCGTCCGCCCCGTGCATCCCCCCGGTTTGGTTTCCCCCGCGCGTTCCGGACCATCGTCGCGATAACGCTGCGTACCCATAGAGTCACACTCGGCTAGAGCAACGTCAAGCTATTCCGGAAAAGTCGGACTCGTGGCGTGGTGCTACCGCCCTCCGCGCACGCGGTGCTCCGGGTGCCCCCGCACGCACGCCGCAGGTCTGGCGTCCTCAGCGCGCGCCGCAGCTCGCGACGTACGCCTCGCCCGCGCCGGCCAGGCGCAGCGGCCCGGCGGCGGCGCTGCCGATCGCGGCCCGCCCGGGCCCCAACGTCACCACGCCGGCCCCGTCGTCGGCCGAGACCTCGCCGGAGCAGCAGAGCACCACCCGGGGGCCCGGCACCTCGACCGTCACCTCCGGCAGCCCCACCCGCACCGTCACCCGGTGCAGCGCGAAGTCCTCCACCGGCACCGGCCAGGTGACCACGCCCGGTGCCACCTCCATCGGCCGCACCACCGGGTCGCGGAGCACCTCGAAGCGCAGCACACGCAGCAGTTCCTCGACGTCCACCCGCTTCGGCGTCAGCCCGCCGCGCAGCACGTTGTCGCTGGCCGCCATGATCTCCACGCCGGTGCCGCGCAAATAGGCGTGCAGGTTGCCGGCCGGCATCCAGATCGCCTCGCCGGGCGCCAGCCGCACCCGGTTGAGCAGCATCGCCACCAGCACCCCGGGGTCGCCCGGATAGGCGGCGGCCAGGTCCCGGGCCAGCTCCGCGTCCGGCCCCGCGACCGGCGCCGACGCCACGGCCGTCACCAGCGCGTCGCGCCGGTCGGCGGGCCAGGTCAGCAGCAGCCGTACGGCGTCACGCAGTCCCGCCGGCCCGGTACGCAACGCCGCCAGCACCGGCTCCAGCGCGGGTACGCCGAAGTCGGCCAGCGCCGCCGCCGAGGTGCCCGGGTCCCGGAAACCACAGAGCGCCTCCATGGGCGACAGCGCGACCAGCAGCTCCGGCTTGTGGTACGGGTCGACGTAGTTGCGCTGCCCGTCGGGGCGGTCGGCGTCGGCGGCGTGCCCGGCGCGGGCCTGCTCGGCGTCCGGGTGCGCCTGGAGGCTCAGCGGGGCGTCCGCCGCGAGCACCTTGAGCAGGAACGGCAGCCGGGTGCCGAACCGGCCGACCAGCCGCTCGCCGAGCCAGTGGTCAGGCTCGGCGAGCAGCAGGTCGGTCAGGCTCACCCGGTTGCCGTCGCGGTCGACCGCGGCCGGGCCGCCCGGGTGGGCGCCCAGCCACAGCTCGGCCTCCGGTCCGTCGCTCGGCACCGGCCGCCCCTGCAACTCGGCGATCGCCGAGCGGGAACCCCAGGCGTAGTCGCGGATCGGTCCGTGCAGCAGTTCCACCGGTCAGCTCCCGGGCCGCCCGGTGGTCTCGCCCGGCTCGGACGCCGGCACGGCGGCGGGCGCCGCGCTCCCGGTACCCGCCCGCTCGGCGGTGACGCTGTAGATGTCCGGCTCCAGGTAGATCACCCGCGCGGTCGGCACGGCGGCGCGGATCCGGGCCTCGACGGCGTTGATGCCCCGGGCCAGGTCCTCGGCGCTCTCGCAGGCCGGCACGCCGACCTTGGCGGCCACCAGCAGTTCCTCGGGGCCGAGGTAGAGCGTCTTCATGTGGATGATCCGCTCGAACTCGGGGCCGTCGGCGACCGCCTTCTCGATCGCGGCGACCTCGTGCGCCTCGGCGCCCTCGCCCAGCAGCAGGCTCTTGGTCTCGATGGCGAGGATGATCGCGATGGTCACCAGCAGCACACCGATCATCGCGGTGCCGATCGCGTCCCAGCGGCCGTCGCCGGTGATCAGCGTCATACCGACGCCGAAGAGCGCGAACACCAGACCGACCAGCGCGCCCAGGTCCTCCAGCAGCACCACCGGCAGCTCGGGCGCCTTGGCCCGCCGCACGAACCTCACCCAGGACTGGTTGCCCCGGATCAGGTTGGACTCCACGATGGCGGTACGGAAGGAGAACGACTCCATGACGATCGCGACCACCAGCACGGTGACCGGCACCCACTGCCAGCTCGTGATCGGCTCCGGGTGCGAGAACTTGTGGTACGCCTCGTAGAGGGCGAACAGGCCACCGACGCTGAACAGCACGATGGACACGATGAACGCGTAGATGTAGCGCTCGCGGCCGTAGCCGAAGGGGTGCTGCGGGGTGGCCGCGCGCTTGGCCCGCCGCCCACCGAGCAGCAGCAGCCCCTGGTTGCCGGAGTCGGCGACCGAGTGGATCGACTCCGCCAGCATCGACGACGATCCGGTCAGCAGGAACGCGACGAACTTGGTGACGGCGATGCCGGCGTTGGCCAGCAGGGCGGCGACGATCGCCTTCGTACCACCGTTGGCGCTCACGCCGTCGCCCCGCAGGGTCGCGCGGCACCACCGGGCGTCGGCGCGACGCGCGGCCCGACCCGTTCCCAGCTATCGCTCACTGGTTTGCCAGCTCCTTCATCTCGGTGATGGCCGGCACGGCCATCGGGTCCAGTCCGTGTGCCAGGGACAGGTAGATCGACGCGAAGTCCGGCACGGCGACCAGCGAGGCGAGCCGCTCCAGCGCGGAGCCGCCCTCGGCCGTCACCACGTCGCAGCGCACGCCCCGCCGCTCGGCGAGGGTCTGCACGGCGTCCGCGCGGCGCTCCTCGACGTCGAGCGGCTCGTCGGCGTCGTCCTCCGGATTCAGCCCGCCGTCGCGCAGCAGCACCAGCCGCAGCCGGGTGCCCGACGGCGCCTCGTCGTCGGGGTCGGCGAAGATGTCCCGCTCCCCCTCGGCCAGGCCGCCGAACACACCGTCGAGCAGGCCGACCCGACCACGGCCCGCCTCGCCGAGCGCACCGCTGACCACGGGGTAGCGGGCGTTGGCGGACAGGGTGTCGCCGAAGCGGCGGGCCGCGACGGTGGCCAGCGGTGACGAGCCCCAGACGATCGGCACCGAGCCGGCGAGGCCCAGGGCCAGCGACTTCGCCGGGTTGACGAAGGACTCGGCCGTCGGGCGGCAGCGGTCGGCGTCCGCGTCCAGACGGGCCGCGGTCTCCGCCAGGTCCGCCTCGTTGACCTTCACGAGCCCGAGCGTACGGGCGGCGAGCAGGACCGGCACGGTGAGCGCCCAGAGGCTGGCGCGGGCCGGGGCGCGCCGGGGCACCGGGATGAACGGCGCCCGGGCCCGCTCGGCCACGGACTGCAACTGCGAGTCGGGCGCGCCGACGGCGACCAGCCGGGCGCCCCGCCGGTGCGCGGCCTCGGCGGCGCCCAGCGCCTCGGGGCTGCGACCGGAGGCGCTGACGGCGATGACCACGTCGGCGGCGCCCACCCAGCCGGGCACGCCGGCGCTGCGGTGCGGGATGACCGGCACCGGGCAGCGCGGCCCGGCGACGGTGGCCAGCACGTCACCTGTACGCCCGGCGGTGCCGATGCCGGCGATGACGACGGCCCGGGGGCGCCCCTCGTCGGCGAGCAGCTGGAGGTTGGCCTCGGCGGCCAGGGCGGCCGACTCGCGGACCTGCGCCCCGGCGGAGGCGGTGTGCCGCAGCATGCCGCCCGGGTCGTGCTCGGCCAGCGCGGCCGGGTCGTCGAGGAGTGCCTCGTCGGGCTCGCGCCGGCCACTCACTCCCGCCGTACCGTCGATCACGACTGCTCCGCGGGGCCGCGCGCCTCGTCGAGCAGCAGCACCGGCACGTCGTCGCGGACCTCGAAGATCCGGCCGCACTCGGTGCAGGTCAGCGTCTGCGCCTGCGCGTCGTAGTCGAGCGGGGCGTGATGCGTGTCCGGACAGGCGAGGATTTCCAGCAACTGCGGGTCCAGGGCCACGGCGCGGCTCCTTCCACGTATGCGGTTTCACCGATCGACGGTGCCGACCGGCGCGAGCGATCCTATCGGCGAACCCGGTCGAGCACCTCGTCGCGGAGGGCGGCCATCCGCTCCCGCGTCGGGGCCTCGACGTTGAGCCGCAGCAGCGGCTCGGTGTTGGAGGCGCGCAGATTGAACCACGCGCCGTCCGGGAAGCGCAGGGTGAGCCCGTCCATCTCGTCGGCGTCGGCCTGCGGGTACGCGGCCCGCACCTCGGCCACCTTGGCGGCCTGGTCGGTCACCGTCGAGTTGATCTCGCCCGAGGCGACGTACCGCTCGTACTCGCCGGCCAGCACGGACAGCGGCAGCGACTGCTCACCCAGTGCGGCCAGGGTGTGCAGCGCGGCGAGCATCCCGGTGTCGGCGAACCAGAAGTCGCGGAAGTAGTAGTGGGCCGAGTGCTCGCCGCCGAAGATCGCGTTCGTCCGGGCCATCTCCGCCTTGATGAAGGAGTGCCCGACCCGCGCGACGACCGGCTCGCCGCCGTGCTCGCGGATGATCTCCGGTACGGCGCTGGAGGTGATCAGGTTGTGGATCACCGTCGAGCCGGGGTGCTTGGCCAGCTCACGGGCCGCCACCAGGGCGGTGATCGCCGACGGCGAGACGGGCTCGCCCCGCTCGTCGACCACGAAGCAGCGGTCGGCGTCCCCGTCGAACGCCAGGCCGACGTCGGCGCCGTGCTCACGCACCGCGCGCTGGAGGTCGACCAGGTTGGCCGGGTCCAGCGGGTTGGCCTCGTGGTTGGGGAAGGTGCCGTCCAGCTCGAAGTAGAGCGGCACGATCTCCAGCGGCAGCGCCGGCAGGACGGTGTCGCCGAGCACGGCCGGGACGGTGTAGCCGCCCATTCCGTTGCCGGCGTCGACGACCACCTTCAGCGGGCGGATGGTGGAGAGGTCGACCAGTTGCCGCAGGTACGCCGCGTAGTCGGCCAGCAGGTCGCGGCGCTCGGCCGGCGCGTCCGACGGGTCGGCCGCGCGGGTCTCGCCCTTGTCCAGCAGGGCCTGCGCCCGCTCGCGGATCTCGGCCAGCCCGCTGTCCTGCCCGATCGGGCGGGCCCCGGAGCGGCACATCTTGATGCCGTTGTACTGCGCCGGGTTGTGGCTGGCGGTGAACATCGCGCCGGGCGCCCCCAGCGCGCCGGAGGCGTAGTAGAGCATGTCGGTCGAGGCGAGGCCCAGCTCGACGACCGCGCGCCCCTCGGCCCGTACGCCGGCGGCGAAGGCGGCGGCCAGGCCCGGACCGGTGGCCCGCATGTCGTGCGCGACGAGCACCGCCTCGCCCTGCTCGCCGAAGCCGTCCAGCACCTGCGCGAAGGCCGCGCCGAGGGCCTCGGCGGTGCGCTCGTCCCACTGGTCCGGCACCGTCCCACGGACGTCGTAGGCCTTCACGATCTGGGACAGATCAGACACCGGTCTCGCTCCTTGCGCCGCAGGTCCTCAACGGCCTGAGCGTATCGGAGGGGCGGCGCGTGGCCCGGCTCAGCCGGGGAGCCGGGGCATGAACGCAGTGTGGTCGCCACCGTCGGCCTCCGGCGGCGGGTCACCGGGCTTGCCCCCGGCGGGCGGCGCGGCCGGCGATCCGTACTGCCCGGGAGCGGGCGGCACGGCCGGCGGACCGTACTGCCCGGGAGCGGGCGGCACGGCCGGTGCGCCGGGCACCACCTGGGTGGCCTCCGGGGTGGGGCGGCTGCCGTACACCCCACCGGCCGGGCGCGGCGCGGGCGTGCCGCCGTACAGGCCGGGGGTGGCGGGCTGCTGGCCGTACATCTGGCCGGGTGGGCCGGGCGCGGCGGCCGGGCCCTGCCCGGAGCGGTAGGTGGTGCCGCCGGGGCTGCGGGGCAGCGGGACGTGGCCGGGGCCGCCGGTGGGTTCCTTGTCCGTCCGCGACCGGCGGAACAGCAGGACGATGAGCAGGATTCCGACGGCGACCATGGCGATGCCGAAGAACATGATCATCGAGCCACCGGAGGACTTCTCCTCGGCGGCGTTGCTGACCGCGCCCGCGCCCTGGCCGGGCGCTGCGGTGAGGCTCGGGCCCTCCACACCCGTCACCTCGGCCGCGACCGCGCTGGGCGTGGGCGAGGGCTTCTTCGAGGGCTTCGGCGTCGGCGAGGCCGTGACCCGGCCGCCGACCACCCGGGACGCATCCGCACCCCGGCCCAGGACCCGCCCACGTGCGTCGCTGCCCACGCCGCTCACGGTCAGCCGGCCGCCCGGGGCCTCCGCCGCGAACGCCACCCGGTAGCGCACCGTGATGCTCTTGCCCTTGCAGAGCCTCGGATTCAGCGGCGAGGTGGCCGACGTGGCCGCACTGCCGCCGCCGCCCGAGAGCGGCACCGGGAACCAGCTGCCGCCCACGTTGACCTGTGCGCTGGCCTGGTCGGCGCGCAGGCCGGTGAGGCGCAGCCCCACGGCGGTACGCAGCAGCACGCAGCCGTCACTGCGCTTGCGCACCTCGACCGAGACGCTGCCGGCGGAACCGCCGGCGGTGAAACTGCCCGCCGACCGGACCCGGACCGAGTCGTTGGCGGCGAGCGCTGGCGTCGCGCCGAGCGCCACCAGGCCGCCCAGCAACGCGCAGACCGTCGCAAGCCGCGCCGCGTGCCGACGTACCGCCATGATCACCTCGCCGTTCCTCCCCCGCGACGGGGGGTCCGCCGGTCAGGCTACTACCGGGTCCTGTCAGAGCCGGGTCATCGAGCGCTCCGGATGTGTTCCGCATTACCCGGTCGCCCGGGCGGCAACGGCGGGTCCGGGCGGCCGGTCACACGCCCGCTGGTCCCGGTCGCCGGCAGCTGGCGGCCGAGGTCCCGCTCGATGATGTGCAGCCGCACGGGCGCGGTCTCAGGTGGCGGGGTCCCGGTCGGCCGGGCGGGTTGGCGGCGACGGGGCCGCTCCGGCGGCGGTCAGGGCGTCGCGGCAGAGCCGGTCGGCGGTACGGGTGGTCTCCGGCAGCCGGTAGCGCGGCGTCAACGCCAGCACGTGTGCGGTCGCCTCGTCGAGGCTGAGCCGGTGGCCGACGCTGACGAAGACCGGCTTCACGCCGTCGCGGGTACGCAGCACCCGACCCACGACCTCGTCGCCGTCGCGCAGCGGCGCCCACGCGCCCCGGCGGTCGGCCGGCGGCGTCCACGTGCCCAGCAACGGCGTCTTGCCCACGCCGATCGCCGGCAGGCCGGTCACCACGCCCAGATGGCAGGCGAGCCCGAACCGGCGCGGATGGGCCAGCCCGTGCCCGTCGCAGACCAGCAACTCGGGCCGCACGGTCAGCCGGTCGAGCGCGTCGAGCAGTGCGGGCAGCTCGCGGAAGGCGAAGAGCCCCGGCACGTACCCGAACGCGGGCCGGCCCACGCTCACCGCCGAGTCGACCACCGCGAGGGTCCGGGCGTCGAGCACGGTCACGGCCGCCGCCAGCCGGTCACCGCTCTCGGCGTACGCCACGTCGAGGCCGGCCACCGTCGCGGGATCGGCCGGGCCGGGCCCGGTCAGGTCCACCAGCGCCCGCAACCGCTCCTGTACGGCGAGCGCCTCCGCCACGCTGCCCGGCCTGTCCATCCGGGGGTCCGACTTCTCCACCTGGCGGCTCCCGCTCTGTCCGACGTCACGACAACCTATCGGTACGCCCCCCGCCAGGACGCCGTCCGTCGGCAGCCCGCCCTGCGCGTTCCGGCTGACGGAGTCCTGTAAATCACGTAGTAGGTCAACATCCACGGCTCACCCAGCCCTCAGCGACGGATCGGCCGCGGGATCACCTGCCTGCTGGAGTTGTTCCTCGAACATGACAAAGGTCCTCTTGCGGATTCCCGCCACCAACGCCGACTCGTGCGGCGTGAGTGGTCGCCGCTCCAGGTCCGCCTGCTCCAGGATCGCGCCCACGGTTTCGTAGAGCGCGAAAATCGATCCGGTGCCGCGGAGGTACCGCCCTCGGTCATGTTCGGTGTACTCGATGAACTCGTCACGGGACAACTCCTCGATCTCATCCCCACCGACGAGAAGGATCTTCCTGACCAGGTCATCAGCCCGTTCCCAGCCCCCGGATGTCCTCGAAAGCCGCCACCCGATCACCCGACCCGCTTCATCAGCCACTAGCTTGACCGGATTTTCGTAGTAGCTGAAAAAGGCCGGCAGCGCCCCTGGCGATTGATATGCCATCACCCTGCCTCCCTGATGGCACTTTCAGCGGAACGGAAACGCCTCCCACTCCCCGCAGAGCAAGATGATCCCCGATCATCGAATCTCTGTTCGCCCAGAAGGCTCCACAATTCCGCCTTGCGCAGATCCCATACATAGCCCAAAGAGAATGCGACTACCCTGCGGCGAAGCAGGCTGGCACTCATGGGCGCTTGATGATCGAAGATGTTGCCAGCCCCGTCGAGCGAAGTGCGGCCTGCACTCGCGCCAACACGCTCGCCCTCTCAGCCTCCGGCAACGGGGCCGCACTTTCGACCTCAAGGCGCCACTCCAGCGAGTCGACATCACGCCATAGTTCGACCCGGACCGTCCGCTCCTGGACTTCCCATGCCGCTTCTCCGAACAACTCGTCCCAATCGTCCGCCAGCCGACCGCGCCGACTCAGGCCAAGCTCCGCCCGCAGCCGGTCAAGAGCATGGGCGTCAACCGCTCCGGACAATCTCAACACCCAACTATCGGCCACGATTGTCCTCAATCATCCAGTCCGCCGGCTTGAAGTGGGACGATACCCCGTCAGCAGATCGATCCGGCGGGCCCGCCCCAGGAAACACCGCCGGCACCACTTCACGCCCCAGGATACCGCTACACCTATCCGCCCATTCGAAGATGGCGGGGAAGCATTTTCTCGCGACCTTCCTGGTAACGAATCCAAACTTCTTGTTCACCACGCGAAGGTCGGGAAATTCGCTACCGCCGAGAGCGACAGCTCTTTCAACCATCACGTCGGACGATATTTGCAGGTCCAGATCACTCGGCTCCTCCAGCCCCAACTTGTACATCGAGTCGAAGGGCCGACGCGTCGGCAGCGCACCATCCCCTCTCCACGCTCTCATCCGCTCGACCGCCTGTGGGTTGTCGGAGATCTGCTCCTCCGTGGGCAGAGTCTTGTGCATCCCGGAGAAGAAGTTCGACGAGGAGCCCTGGAGCCGGATGTCGACCTCGTCACCCCGGATGCCGTCTGCCTCCAGCGCGTCGAACAAGGCTGCGGACATCTGCTCGAAAGTCTCGGGCGTCAGGCCGAGCGGAGCCCGGCGTTCCGCCCACGCAACTACCGCGTCGGGCGTCAGCCCCAGGAACTCACAGTCCCGGCGTTGGATCCTGTAGCCGGAATCATCAGCTGGAAGCAGAGCCTCAGCCCGGTTCCAGGCCGGTTCGGGCCCATCAGTTTCCTGAGGCGTCAAGCCTGAAGGCGTGCCCGTCTGTTCTGCCCCCTGAGGAGCATGGCCCGGCCCGTCGAGCAGGTGGGTGCGGTTGAGGTGCAGTTCGCCGTACCCCTGGTCGGTTTCGACGGGTGGGTAATCCGGCAGGTCCGGTCGCTGGCTGAACTGTCCCCGCCTGAGCCCTCCCAGGGGCATGGGTCTGCCGTCCGAGCCGAGCACCAGGACCTCGGTGTCGACCGCGTTGTGCGGATCTGGAACGCCCTGGTGCCGGTACAGGGGCGTGGTCGACACCGCCCCGGTCTGCGGGTCGAGGTAGAGGATGGTGCCGTTCTGGTTGAGGGCGACCCAGATGTGGGCACCGCCCTGCTCCCAGTTGTTGACGACGAAGGCGAAGCTGCCGTGCCCACCCATGCGGAGTTGGGCGTGGAGGTTGCGGTATCCGGTGTCGACGGCCCACTGTCGCTCGACCCCCTGGATGTCCTCCGTCGGCTGGCAGAGGCGTTGGAAGCGTCCTCCGGTGATGTCCTCCACCCGCCCGATGCCGTCCCGTTCGCCGTTGATGGGGCGCGTGACGTCGCCCGCCACGTACGCGTCGAAGGTGCGGGGAGCGGCCACCCGGGGGCGGCCGTGCATCCAGGTGTCGAACAGCGACAGAGTGCAGTCGATGCAGTTGATGCCACGGGTGGGATCGGCCTGCGGTCCGCCGTCGTTGACCAGGCCGAACCAGCCACCCGTGCGTGGGTCGGCGTTCCGCCGGACGCTGCCGTCAGGTTCCCGGGGCACCTGCCGTTCGATGTCGGTCTGGTGCAGGGCGAGCGGCGGGCGTAGACCCCCTGGCTGGCCGTAGTTGCGGGACAGGTCGATCGGCGGCGGGTAGTCGTCGCCCGTCAGCGCCGAACGGTTGCCGGTCTCCACCGCGCCGTGCGCCAGGTCGCCGACATCGTCGTTGATCCGGCGGAAGTCCGCGCCCTCGACGGCGACGACGCCCGGAGCCGCCACTCCGGCGAGGACTCTCTCCGCCATATCGTTCTGCTGGTGATACCAACGTTCCCGGTCACGGGCGCCCATGAAGTAGCGCTCGGCGGCGGCGCGATGCCCGGCCTGTGCCAGACGGCGTCCCTCGCTGATCAGCCACCGGGCTTCGTCGACACTCCGTTCTGCGGCCAGGCGTAGGCGCTCCGCGCTGTCCAGGCGGCGATTCTGCTCATGATTCGCGCGCTGGTGCTCGAAGTGCCCCCGGTAGCGACGGCGCTCGAACGCGTCCCGGTCCGCAGCCCATCTGGCGGCGTACCACTCAGGGGTGAGCGGACGCGGAGGTGGTTGTTCTGCGACCCTTGGCGGTTGTGCCGTCGCCCCAGCCGTTCGGTCTGTCGATGAAGGGTCTACGGGTGCACCCGGCACCACTCCTGGCGCGCGCGGGGACGCCACCCTCGTGGTTGTCGCCACCGTCCCACCGCCGGCCGCCGGTCCCGGTGCGGTCGTCGGGGACGCCTGCACCGGGATGGACGCGAGCGATGAGTTGGCCGCCGGGCCGTTGGCGATAGATCCGCCGGTCGTCAGCGGGGTGGTTGCCGCCGTGGCGGTGTGCTGCGCCGCCAGCCCCGCACCAGGTGCCGTTTCGCTGACGGGACCAGGAGCCGCCAGCGCGGCAGAACTAACTACCGGAGGGGCCGCCGGCGCGACGGAGGAGAGCGTCGGGTCGAGCGGAGCCTTGACTGCCTCGACCTGAGGCGCCGGAAGCACGGTCCGACCGGCGGGATCGGCACCGGGCGGGAGCGTGGGAGCGTTTCGTGCTTCCGCGAACGCTTCCTGAACTGCCGGAGCGACCCCGTTTACGGCAGGGACGGCATCGGAAGCATGGGCGGGCGGGTTGGTTGAACTACCGCGCTGCTCGGGAATTTGGCTGACGGTTTCGGATGTACCAGCAGCGGGAGACGCAGGCGTTCCGGCCGTCGCGTGGGACTCGATCAACGGGACATCGCTGCCGGCTGTTGGCGCTGACGAGGGCGTCGTCGCCTCTTGTGTCGAGATCTGGTGGCGGAGCGCCTCCACGCCTGGCGGCGATCCGGTGCTGGTCGAGGGCTGTGTGAGGGCCGCACCGTCCACCGGGAGGAGAGGCGCACCCGCCAGTGCGCTCATCTGGCCGCTGAGCCGCGCCTGCAACGCCGCGTCGGCCTGGCCGGTGGCCGAACCCCGGACGCCGGACGCAGCCGCGCGGGCCGCGTCCTCGACGGAGGTCAGTCCCTGGCCGGTGGCGAGGCTGGCGGCCTGGTCGGCCATGACCTCGCCGGCCATCTCGCGGCCGAAGTGCTCCCCGATCCGGGCGCCCCGGCCGGTGGCGTGCCGCCCGAGACCGGCCAGCGGTGCCACCGCCCCGCCGGCCATGCCGCCGAGCGCCGTGGTCCCCAACTCCGTCACGTCCAGCCCGTGCCGGCGGCCGGTCGAGTTCTGGTAGGCCTGGGTGGCAAGGTTGATGCCGCTCTCCTCGGCCGCCTCGGACACCCCGCTCAGCGCCGCCCGCCGGCTGAACCCCCGCACGCCGCCCTTGGTGACCTCCTTCGCCGCCCGCTCGCCGGCCTCCTTGAGCCCCTGCTTGATCGACTTGCGGGCAAGCTGCGCCATCAGTCGTTTGAAGATCTGCTGCACGATGAGCCTGGTGGCGGTGATCGCCGCCCCGGCGGCGGGCGAGGCGGCACCTGCGGTGAGCACGGCCGCCACGGCCAGCGCCAGCAGCTCGACCACCAGGATGCCCAGCTCGATCCAGACCTCGAGCTTGGCGCCCTCGATGTCGCAGCCGCACTCCTCCACGAGCCGCCCCAGCTCGGTGCTGACGGCGAGCAGCACGGGCAACGGCGCCTCGTCGCCCTCCGCCACCCGGCGCCAGGCGGTGTCGAAGGCGGCGGCGACGGCCCCGACGCCGCCATAGCCGTCGCGCACCTCCCGGGCAGCGGCAACAGCGTCGGCCCGCGGCCCGGACAGCGCTGCCGCCACCGCGTACCACTGGTCGGCAAGGTCCCAGACCGCGCGTTCGTTCCCCTCCGGCCACTCGACACCGATGACCCAGTCGAGTGCCTCGTAGACCCAGCCGGGCAGTTGCCAGGGCGAGTAGTCGAGCGGGTGCGGGATGGGGCTCGGCAACAGACTCATCCGGGTCTCCTCGGCGGATCAGCGCTGCTGGTGCCGGTCGCCGACGCGGCCGAGCCGGCCCGCACTCGCCGCGTCCGTCCGCAGGTTGGCGTCCACCGACCGGACCACGTCGGTGCCGAGGCCCTCCAGGTGCCGGCCGACGCCCTCCCACACGCGCAGGACCAACTCCTCGAAGCCGCGGTACTTCTGCTCGAACGCGGCCCCGATGTCGTCCTTGCCCCACGGCGACCGGGCGCTCGTTGCCGCGATCGCGCCGCCCACCTGGCGACGACGCGCCACGATCGCCTCGCCGGACGAGGAGAGGTCGACGCCTCCGCGTCGAGCGCGCTGCGGGTCGAGCCAGAGCTGGCCGTCCATCACTCGCTCCGGCGAAGCACGGCGTCGGCCCGGCCCAGCAATGACCCGAAGTCACCCGTACGCAGGAAATCCGTGGCCCCGGAGCCGGCGGGCAGGTAGCCGGCCACGAGTTGCTGGCTGGCCGCGACCGCCGCCTCGCCGGCCCGGCGGACGGTAGCGGTGATCTTCCGGCTCAACGCCTTCGCGTCCCGGTCGTGGAAGGCGGAGGGGTGCAGCTCAACCGAGATCACCTCGCCACGGGCGCCTGCCGTGGCGGTCACCTGGCCATCCTCGGAGCGCTCGGTCACCCGAAGCTCGGCGAGCCGGCCCTGCAACTCGTCCAAACCGGACCTCAGTCGCTGGTAGTCGCCGTACACCTCGTCGAAGCGCGCCCGTAGCGCGCGATTGGCGTCGCGGTCCACACTTTCGGCCAACGCCACCCTCCCCCGGTTACCGTCGGTAGGGCGAACCATACCGGGCGCCACGAATCCGTGGGGTCCGGTACTTTCAAGCCGTGATCGATCGCCAGCAGGCCGAACAGCTCGCCGCCGTGTGGGCCCGCCGCGAGTCACAGCGCCTCGGACACGAGTGCCGCGCGAGCGTCGACGAGTTCGAACTCGGCTACATCATCACGTCCACCGTGCCCGTCGAGGTCAGGACGGTGCCGGGCGACCTGCCGACCACGGTGGTGGACAGGGCCACCGGCGAGGTGACCACCTGGCCACGCGTGCCGGTCGACGTGGTCGCGCAGATGTACCGCCGGAGTCGGCCGGAGGGCCAGGCTGCGCCCCGCACGGTCGATCCGGCGAGTCAACTGCTCCGCGAGATCCGCCGTCTGCCGACTCCCACCACGGCGGCGCACCTGACGGTCGAAGGGCGACTGTTCCGTGCGCAGGGCGCCAAGGGCGACGTCGCGTTGAACCACCATCCGCTGGTGCGGTCCTACCTGGACGGACTACCTGCCGGCCACCTGGTTCGCGGCGCCGACCGGCACGCCGAGCTGATCGTCGTCTCCGACGTCCTGCACGACTACGACCACCGCCGCGCCGCCGAGGGCATCGCCCCACTCGGCATGGCCGACGCGGAAACGCTGCTGGGCGGTGCCCGGTTCGAGGTCTTTCGGGTGCGGGAGCCCGGCGACCCGTATGGTGGCCGCGCGGAGAGAGCCTGCGACTCGTGCCTGAACTTCCTGGTCCACTTCAACGTACTGTCCTGGGCGGATCTGGCCTTCACCTCCGAGTGGAGTCCGCAGCCACAGCACCCGCATCACCCGGACCGCTTCCCACCCGCTGTTGCCGACGCGCTGATGGATGCCGGCTGGGAAGATAGCGAGTTCAACCCCGCGCTGGCCGCCGGGGCGATCCGGGAGACGTGCGAGGTCGTCGGCCAGCGGCACCGACACGAGCCCTTCCCTGCGGCCGAGCGGGCTCTGACCGCGTTCCCCGCGATCGTGAGCAGCCGTCGGGGACCGGGCGAGCAGGTCTGGATCAGTCGCTTCACGACCAACCCGCTCCGGAGTGCGCACTCGGCCGACACTCTGGCCGACTTCGCCGACGTACTCGGGGCGAGACTGTTCCCGATCGGCTCGGAGCACGGTGACAGCGTCTTCGCCGTCGACGAGCGGGGTCGGGTCTTCGCGTTGGACCAGGCCGGCGAGTGGTTCCTCGGCGAGGACATCGACGCCGCGCTGACCACCCTGCTGCTCGGCCGGGCACCCGCCCGCGTCCGCGACGACGGCACCTGGTGAGCGGACGACAACCGGTGGCCGCCGGTGAGCGGACGACAACCGGTGGTCGCTGATGAGCAGGGCGGAAACCGGTGAGCGGGCGGCAGCCGGCGGGCGCTAAAGCGACAGGCCGGTCAGCACCATGACCCGGGGTTCGGTGTAGTCGTTCATGGCGCTGCGTACGCCCTCCCGGCCGACGCCGCTGCCCTTCACCCCGCCGTACGGCATCTGGTCGGCCCGGTACGACGGTACGTCGCCGACGATCACCCCGCCCACCTCCAGGGCGCGGTGTGCCGCGAAGGCCGTGTCGAGGCGGTGGGTGAAGACGCCCGCCTGCAGCCCGTACGCCGAATCGTTGACGGCGGCGAACGCGGCCTGGTCGTGCGCGACGCGGGCGACCACCAGCACCGGTCCGAAGACCTCCTCGGCGTGGACCCTGGCGTCCGCCGGTACGCCGGAGAGCACGGTCGGCGGGTAGGTGGCGCCCTCGCGCCGCCCGCCCACCTCGATCGTGGCGCCGGCGGTGACGGCCTCGTCCACCCACGCCTCGACCCGCTCTGCGGCGTCGGCGGAGATCAGCGGCCCGACGTCGGTACGCGGGTCGGACGGGTCGCCGACGCGCAGTTCCTGCACCGCCGCGACGAGCCGGGGCAGGAACGCGTCGTAGAGCCATTCGTGCACGTAGACCCGCTGCACGGCGATGCACGACTGCCCGGCCTGGTAGTTGGAGAACGTCGCGATGCGGTGCGCGGCGAAGGTCAGGTCCTCGTCGGTGTTCCAGTCCTCGCAGATCACGGCGGCGGCGTTGCCGCCCAGCTCCAGGGTGACGTGTTTCTCGGGCACGGAGCGGCGGATCGCCGCGCCGACCGGCCCGGATCCGGTGAACGAGACCACCGGCAGCCGGGGGTCGGTGACCAGTTCGGCGGCGCGCTCGTTGGGCAGCGGCAGGACCGAGAACATCCCCTCGGGCAGGTCGGTCCCGGCGAGCAGCTCGCCCAGCAGCAGTGCCGACAGCGGGGTGGCGGGGGCGGGCTTGACGATGATCGGCGCGCCGACGGCGATGGCCGGGGCGACCTTGTGCGCGACGAGGTTCAGCGGGAAGTTGAACGGCGCGATGCCGAGCACCGGCCCCTTCGGCACCCGTCGGACCAGGGCGATCCGCCCGGTGGCGGTCGGGTCGGTGTCGAGGCGTTGCAGCTCGCCGGAGAAGCGCCGGGCCTCCTCGGCGGCCCAGCGGAAGGTGGAGACCGCCCGCCCGACCTCGGCGCGGGCCCACCTCACCGGCTTGCCGTTCTCGGCGGTGATCAGCCAAGCGAACTCCTCGGCCCGCTCCGCGAGCTGCCGGGACACGTGGTCCAGGGCCGCCGCGCGGGCGTGTGCGGGCAGGGCCGCGGCCTGCGCGGCCACTCCGGCGGCTGCCGCGACGGCCGCTTCGACCTGCGCGGCGGTGGCGAGGGTGGTACGCCCCACGGCCCGCCCGTCGTACGGGTGGTGGACGGTCAGCTCACCCTCGCCGTGGGCGGGGCGGGAGGCGACATGGAAGGCGACGGAGTCCACACGCAGCAGCGTAGACCCTCCGCAGGGAGCTGATCCGCACGCGCGGGCGACAGCCGGGGCCACGGCGATCCATCGATGCTTACCGCAGTTCACCCCCCAAACACAAGGGGCTCTCACGTCTCCACTTTTTGCCGTGGAGGCCCTACGCTCGTGCTCACTTTGATCAATTGCGATCGATGGTGGGACCCGCCGTCGTGTAGCGAGAGGAACACCCGAGGTATGACACTCCCCTATCCAGCCGTGCGTCGCTGGCGCGCCGGTGTGTTGACCGCCGCCGTCGCCACCGCCGTGGCGTTCGGTGCCCCGGCGACGGCCGCCCCCGCCGAGGGACAGATTCTCATGGCCGGCGGCGCCACCGCCGTCGATGAGTCGTACATCGTGGTGTTCAAGGACGCCTCGGTGGGCCGGACCGACGTCACGAAGAAGGCGCGTGACCTCGCCGGCCGCCACCGCGGCGCGGTCAACCGGACGTACCAGAACGCGCTGCGCGGGTTCGAGGCGCGGATGTCCGAGGCGGAGGCCAAGCGGCTCGCCGCCGACCCCTCGGTGCGCTACGTGCAGCAGAATCACACCGTCCGGATCACCGGTACGCAGAGCCCGACCCCGTCCTGGGGTCTGGACCGGCTCGACCAGCGCGCGCTGCCGCTGAACAGCTCCTACACCTACCCGAACACCGGCTCGGGCGTGAAGGCGTACATCATCGACACCGGCGTCCGGGTCAGCCACAGCGACTTCGGTGGTCGTGCCATCTCCGGCTTCGACGCCATCGACGGCGGCACCGCCGACGACTGCAACGGGCACGGTACGCACGTCGCCGGCACGGTCGGCGGCAACGCCTACGGTGTGGCCAAGGGCGTCACGCTGGTCGGCGTCCGGGTGCTCGACTGCGCGGGCAGCGGCACCGACGCCGGCGTCATCCAGGGCGTCGACTGGGTGACCGGTGACCACGCCGCCGGTCAGCCCGCCGTGGCCAACATGAGCCTCGGCGGCGGCTTCAGCCAGGCCCTCAACGACGCGGTGGACCGTTCCATCGCCGACGGCGTCAGCTACGGCCTGGCGGCCGGCAACGACTACGGCGCGAACGCCTGCAACAGCTCGCCGGCCAGCACCGCGGCCGGCATCACCGTCGGCTCGACCACCAACACCGACGCCCGCTCGTCGTTCTCCAACATCGGCACCTGCCTGGACATCTTCGCCCCCGGCAGCTCGATCACCTCGGCCTGGCACACCAGCGACACGGCCACGAACACCATCAGCGGCACCTCGATGGCCACCCCGCACGTGGTCGGCGCCGCCGCGCTCGTGGTCGCCGCCAACCCGACGTTCACCCCGCAGCAGGTACGCGACAAGCTCGTCGCCGACGCCACCAGCAACGCGGTGACCAGCCCCGGCACCGGCTCGCCCAACAAGCTGCTGTACGTCGGCGACGGCGGCACCACGCCCCCGCCGCCCCCGCCGCCCGGCTGCACCCAGACCAACGGCACGGACGTGACCGTCAGCGACAACGCCACGGTGGAGAGCACGATCACCATCGCGGGCTGCACGGGCAACGCCGGTGCCGCCAGCACGGTCGCGGTGGACCTGGTGCACACCTACATCGGTGACCTCGTCGTCAGCCTCGTCGCCCCGGACGGCAGCGCCTACACGCTGCACAACCGCACCGGCGGCTCCGCCGACAACATCAACCAGACCTACACCGTCAACCTCTCCTCGGAGGTCGCCAACGGCACCTGGAAGCTGCGCGTCCAGGACGCCGCCTCCGGTGACACCGGCTACCTGAACAGCTGGACGCTGAACCTCGGCGCCGGCTCGGCGGTCTGCACGGGCACCAATGCCAACAACGTGACCATCGCTGACAACGCCACGGTCACCAGCACCGTCGCGATCGCCGGCTGCACCGGCACCGCCTCGTCGTCCAGCACGGTCGCGGTGCAGGTCGTGCACACCTACATCGGCGACCTCGTCGTCAGCCTGGTCGCCCCGGACGGCAGCGTCTACACCCTGCACAACCGCAGCGGCGGGTCCACGGACAACATCAACCAGACCTACACCGTCAACCTCTCCTCGGAGACCCGTAACGGCACCTGGAACCTGCGCGTCCAGGACGCCGCCTCCGGCGACACCGGCTACATCGACGCCTGGACCCTGACCCTCTAGGGTTCGTCCGCTTCAGGCACGGCCCACAGCACGGCCGCGCCGAAGAGCCCCTCGCCGACGTTCACGCGCGGCGAGGGGCTCTTCGCGTTCGACGTCCGCGTAGGGTGCCGGCGAGCACCAGCAGCAGGGCGACCGCGAACATGGCGGTGCCGATGACGTTGACCTGCGGCGGGATGCCCCGCTGGGCGGCGCCCCAGACGTACATGGGGAACGTGACGGTGGTGCCGGCGTTGAAGTTCGTGACGATGAAGTCGTCGAAGGACAGCGAGAACGCGAGCAGCGCGGCGGCCAGGATGCCGGGCAGCACCAGCGGCAACGTGATCCGCCGGAAGGTCTGCCACTCGCTCGCGTAGAGGTCCATCGCGGCCTCCTCCAGCCGGGTGTCCATACCGGCCAGCCGCGCCCGGACGGTGACCACCACGAACGACAGGCAGAACATCACGTGCGCGACGACGACGGTCCAGAAGCCCTGCGGCACCCCGGCGGAGACGAAGAGGGCGAGCAGCGAGGTGCCCATCACCAGCTCGGGGGTGGCCATCGGCAGGAAGACCAGCACGGTGAGCCCGGCCCGGCCACGGAACCGGTGCCGGGCCAGCGCGAACGCCATCAGGGTGCCGAGCACCGTGGCGACCACGGTGGCGACGAAGCCGATCTGGACGCTGCGTACCACCGCGTCGCACATGTCGGAGGTGGCGCAGGGGTTGCGCCAGTTGTCGAGGGTGAACTCGGCGAAGTCGTACGACAGGCGGCTGGAGGGGCGGTTGAAGGAGAGCGCGGCGACCACAGCGATCGGCAGGAGGAGGTAGCCGAGCACCAGCAGCGCCACGCCCATGACCCAGCGGTCCGCCAACCACCGACCGATCCTCGCACTCACCGGACCGGCCTTCCGTTCGCGACCGCGGGGCTCCGCTGCGCTGCACTCCTCGCACTCACCGGGCCGCCTCCGTGCCCGTCCGACGCAGGTAGCCGAAGACCAGCGCGAGGATCGCGGCCATCAGAAGGAACGACAGCGCGGCGCCCTGCGGATAGTCCAGCCGCACCAGGAACGCCGAGTCGATGACGTTGCCGATCATGTACTCGCTGGGGGTGCCGAGCAGCTCGGCGTTGATGTAGTCGCCGCTGGCCGGGATGAAGAACAGCAGCGTGCCCGCGACGAGACCGGGCATGGACAGCGGCAGCGTGACCCGGCGGAAGGCCCGCAGCGGGCTCGCGTAGAGGTCACCGGCCGCCTCCAGCAGCGCGGGATCCAGCCGCTCCAGGCTCGCGTACAGCGGCAGCACCAGGAAGGGCAGGAAGTTGTACGTCAGGCCGAGCACCACCGCCACGGGGGTGGCCAGCAGCCGGCCGTCGGGGTCGAGCAGGTGTACGTCGCGCAGCAGCCCCACGAGCCAGCCGTTGTCCGACAGGATGGTCTTCCACGCCAGCGTGCGTACGAGAAAGCTGGTGAACATCGGCGCGACCACGCAGACCAGCAGCAGGTTCTTCCAGCGGCCGGCCTTGCGCGCGATGGCGTACGCCAAGGGGTAGCCGGCCAGCAGCGCCAGCACCAGGGCCGCGCCCGCGTAGCCGAAGGAGCGCCCGAACTGCGGCCAGTACGCGGCGAGCGCGTCGGGATAGTTGCCGAACGCCCACGTCATGGCGTACCCGGTGGCGAGGGAGCCGGCAGGGTCGTAGAGGCTGACGGCGGCGAGCTGCACCAGCGGCACCGCGAAGAAGAGGATCAGCCACGCCCCCGCGGGCAACAGCAGCAGGTACGGCAGGAGCCCGGGCCGGCGGGGCTGCGCGGGCGGCGCGGGCGGCGCCGGCTCCCCGGCTCCGGTGGGCAGCCGGGCCGGGGCGCTCACGAGGACGCGCCGACCGGCTCGTCCCGCACCGGCGCGCTCCGGTCCTGCTCGGCGGTGTCCCGGGGCAGCAGGAAGGCGTGCCGCGGGTCCCAGTACGCGACCGTCTCCGCGCCCACGGGCACCGGCCGGGCGGTGCCCGTGTTGGCCACGAAGGCCGACAGCTCGCCACCCCAGCCGGTGCGCAGCAGGTACTGGGTGCTCACCCCCACGTAGGAGGCGTCGGTGACGAACCCGGTGACGTGCTGGCAGCCGGCGGGGACCTGGTCGGCGGAGTCGACCAGGTGCAGCTTCTCCGGGCGTACGCCCAGGTGGACCGGACCCCGCTCGACCCGGGCCCGGCCGGCGGGCACCGAGAAGCGGTGGCCGTGCGCCGACACCGTCACCTCGCCGCCGACCGCGCCGGCCGCCTCGCCGGCAAGGAGGTTGGACTGGCCGAGGAAGTTCGCCACGAACGCCGTGGCCGGGTACTCGTAGAGGTCGGCGGGGGCACCGAGCTGCTCGATCCGGCCGGCGTTCATCACCGCGACGGTGTCGGCCATGGTCATGGCCTCTTCCTGGTCGTGGGTGACGTGCACGAACGTGATGCCGACCTCGGTCTGGATCCGCTTGAGTTCGACCTGCATCCGCCGGCGCAGTTTCAGGTCGAGCGCGCCGAGCGGCTCGTCGAGCAGCAGCACCTGCGGGCGGTTGACCAGGGCGCGGGCCAGCGCGACCCGCTGCTGCTGCCCGCCGGAGAGCTGGGCGGGGCGACGGTGGCCGTGCTCGTCGAGTTGCACCAGCGCGAGCATGCCCAGCACCTCGTCGTCGACGGAGCGGATGCCCCGGCGACGCAGGCCGAACGCCACGTTCTCGAAGACGTCCAGGTGCGGGAAGAGCGCGTAGCTCTGGAAGACGGTGTTCACGGGCCGCTTGTGCGGGCGCAGCCGGGTGACGTCCCGGTCGCCGAGCAGTACCCGTCCGCCGGTGGGCTCCTCCAGGCCGGCGATCATCCGTAGCGTGGTGGTCTTGCCGCAGCCGGACGGGCCGAGCAGGGCGAAGTACGAGCCCTGCGCGACGGTCAGGCTGAGGTCGTCCACCGCCGTCACGGAGCCGAACCGCTTGGTGAGGCCGGCCAGCCGCAGGTCGCCGGCCGGGCTCCCGCCTTCCGCAGTCGTCCCACCCATCCCGCTCACGCCCCGATGACCCGCTGGAACTTGCTCTCGTACTCGCGCTCGCGCTTCTCGTCCAACGCCATGAAGACCGCCGACCTGGCGAGCATGGCGTCGTCGGGGAAGATCAGCGGGTGGGCGGCCAGCGCCGGGTCGATCTTCTCCATCTCGGCCTGGGCTCCCCGTACGGGGCAGATGTAGTTGACGAACGCGGCGAGCCGGGCGGCGACGGCCGGCTCGTAGTAGTGGTCGACGAGCTGCTCGGCGTTGCCCCGGTGGGTGGCCCTGTTCGGCACCACCACATTGTCCGACCAGATCATCGCGCCGGAGTCGGGTACCACGAACTTGATCTTGTTGTCGTCGAAGCCGAGCTGTACGGCGTCGCCGGACCAGCCGATGCAGGCGGCGACGTCGCCTCTGGCGAGTTCCGGCGCGTAGTCGTTGCCGGTGAACCGGCGGATCTGGCCGGCGTCGACGGCCTTCTTCAGCTTGGCGAGCGCGTCGTCGAACTGGGCGCCCGTGAAGTTCGCCGGGTCGTGGCCGTTCGACTGGAGCAGCAGGCCCATGGTGTCGCGCATCTCGGCCAGCGCGGTCACCCTGCCCTTGAGATCGGGGCGGGTGAGCAGCTCGTCGACCGTCCGGATCTCCCTGGTCACCCTGCCGTTGTAGGCGAGACCGGCCAGGCCGGACTGCCACGGGATGGCGAGCTGGTCCTCGGGATCGAAGGACCGGCCGCGCAGCGAGGGCAGCAGGTTGGCGGCGACGTTGGGCAGCTTCGACCGGTCGAGCTTCTGGACCCAGCCGAGCCGGATCATCCGTGCCGCCATCCAGTCGCTGAGCACCATGATGTCCCGCCCGGTGGGCTGGCATCCCGCGAGCTGGTTCTGCACCTTGCCGAAGAACTCGTTGTTGTCGTTGATGTCCTCGGTGTAGGTGACCTGGATGCCGCTCCTGGCGACGAACGCGTCCAGGGTCGGCCGCTTGGACCCGTCGGCCTCGTCCACGTCCATGTACTGCGGCCAGTTGGAGAACGCCAGCGTCTTCTCGGTGCCGGACAGGTCCTCGCTGACGCAGCCGGCCTCCGTCTGGGTGGCGGCCGGGGTGCCGCAACCGGCCAGCGGGACACCCGCCGCCAGCAGCGCTGCCGAGCCGAGTGCGCCGGTCAGCAGCCCGCGCCGGGTGAGGGGCCGGACGGGAGTACGCATATGACGACTCCTTGAGGGTTCGTCGGCGGACGGGCAGGGCGGCCCGCCGGCGAGGGGTCAGGTGCGGTGAATCTTGACATGAGGCATCCGGCAGCGCGACAGCGGTAGCGGCGGGCGGCGGATCAGCCTCCGCGAGGGTGCCGGGCACGTCTGGCCCGCCGACGTAATTGCTGGTCAGTCGGCTGAAGCTGATCGCGTACGCCTGACTGCGCGATCAGCCCCTGCGGTCGGCAACTCCTGCTTCAGCGACGACGCGCCCCGCGGCGCGGTGCCGGGCGCGGTGGCCGGGGCGGTCAGGACGGGCGGCGGGCGAGCTGGCCCACGAAGGCCCGCCAGGTCTCGGGAGCGAAGGCGAGGGTGCCGCCAGTGCGGTCCTTGCTGTCCCGCACGAGCACCCGACCGGGCAGGTTGTCGGCCACCTCGACGCAGTCGCCGCCGTTGTTGCTGCTGCGGGACGCGGTGCGCCAGCGGGCGTCGGTCACGTCCATGCCGTCGCCACCTCCCTGATCAGCTCGATCGACCGGCCGCGCGGCAGTGCCTCGCCCGCGACGCTCTCCCATCTGGCGCCCAGGCTAGCAATGTCGGCACTCTCCGTCACCACCTGACCGCGAAGCTGACTGTCCACATAGGCCGTCTCGGCGCCGTCGGGCAGACGGATCAGCACGAACGCCCCGGCGAGACCGGTGTGCCACGGCACCTCGGCGGGGATCACCCGGACCTGCACGTGCTCCTGCGCGGCGATCGCCAGCAGGTGGGCCAACTGCCCGGCCATCACCGTGCGGTCCCCGACCCGCCGGCGCAGCACCACCTCGTCGATCACGGTGACGAATTGAGGCGGGGCGTCCCGGACCAGGATCTCCTGCCGGGCCAGCCGGCCGCCGACGATCTCGTCGACCTCGGCGGCCGGGAGCAGGCCGCCGGTCGCCAGCACCGCGCGGGCGTACGCCTCCGTCTGGAGCAGGCCCGGCACGAGCGACGGCTGGTAGGACCGGATGGTGACGGCGTCCTGCTCCAGTTCGGCCCACGGCCGGAACCACGGCAGGTCGCGGCGGCGGAACGGCTCGGGCCACAGCTCGGCGGCGTCGCGCCCCAGGATGCCGGCGACGGCGAGCCGCGTCCGGGGATGCGGGATCCGGCCCGAGGCGACCCACCGCGCCGCCGTCTTGGGGTCGACGCCCACCTTCTCCGCCAACGACTCGGCTGTCTCCCCCTTCTCGGCCATCGCCACCCGCATCACCTCGTTCACCATCCGACCTCCCGCGCCCGCCATCACACTGGGGCGCACGGTAGCCACGCTGCGTGCCCTTGTCGTCACGCAGCCGGCGTGTCGCGGCGGGATCTGTTTCGCGCGCCCGAGGTGGCTGACGAACGCCCGGAAAAGGCCCTGGACATGCCTCCGCCGCAGCGTCGGGCCAGGCACCGCAACGAGGCGAACGCACCTCTGAAGGACCGCGTGCCGGCCGTGCCCAACCCACCTCACCCACGCTGTCGAACTGATGTCGCAGACGATTCAGGCCCCGGCGGCACAGCCCGACACCGCCTCGATCGCCAACCCTGCTCCGTCGCGACCGTCGGCCCCGCCGAACCGACGACAGCCAGACCGACGTGCTGGTTGGACCAACGTGGAGGTCGACCGGCGTGGACGCCGAATCGGCGTCGATGCTGGACGGGCGTGGAAGTTGAACCGACGCCTCGTGGGCGCGCCTGCGCCCATGCTCGCCGACGGCTGACGCCACCGGCACCGCGATGTCGTAAACGATTCAGCTCGACAGCGCCCGGCGTGCCCATCCGGCCCGCAGGCAAGCTGCCGAGTCCGCGCAGACTTTGCTCCCCGCGCCCGCGACTCCCGCCGCGACCCTGACTGCGTCCGGGATGCACCGAGGCGGAGATGGGCGCCGCCCTCCCAGAGGGGCGGGTCAGTGGTTCGGGGGGATGACGCGGAGGTGCCCCCGGCGGCCCGTCTGGGGGCTTGAGTTGGTGGTCTTGTCGTCCTCGGGCGGGCGCGGGGCCACCGGGCGGGCGGCCTCGCGGACGGCCTCGGCCAGGGCGACGAGATCGTCGGTGGTGGGCGGCGGGGGCTCGAACTCCCCCTCGTGCCGGACGACGTCCCAGCCACGCGGCGCGGTCAGGCTCCGGGCGTGCGGTTCACAGAGGTCGTACGTGTGCGGCTCGGCGAATGCCGCCAACGGGCCGACCACCGCTGTCGACTCGTTGTAGACATAGGTCAGCGTGGCGACCGCTTGCCGGGGGCAGCCGTTACGGGAGCAGCGCCGTGGTGACCTCACGGCGGCAGGGTATCTCCATTACCGGGTCCGGCGCACTGCTTCGCGTTGCGACACGCCCGTCACGGTGATCACAATTCGGCCCGTCCGCCACGGCGCGCCGCGCCGGTGGCGCTGCCGCAGGCCAGGTCGGTACGGGCGCTAACCTTTCTCTCATGACGAGCCCGGAACACCGCCGCCCCGGCCCCGGCCGGCGCGCACACCGCGACCGGCACGGGCGCGGCCTGCGCGGGCGGCTGGTGCCGGCGACGGTTCCGTTGGCGCGTACGAAGGCGGAGATCTTCGACGACCTGGTGCTGGACACGGTCGAGACCCTCGAACGGCGCTTCGCCAAGGAGTTGGCCGGGGTCGAGTTCGCGGTGGAGGACGTCCCGCCGGACCTCAACGTCTACGACTCGGACGTGCTGGAGGACGGCGAGGTGCCGCTCGCCCGGCTGCTGCCCGGCCGGCCGGGCCGGCAGGAGGTGCCTCCGCGGATCGTGCTCTACCGCCGGCCGTTGGAGTTTCGCGCGATGGATCGCGAGGATCTCGCGGATCTCGTGCACGACGTGATCATCGAACAGGTGGCCAATCTGCTCGGGGTGGACCCCGACGAGTTGGCCTGAGCCGGGCGGCCCCCACCGCCCCGGCCCGGCGACGCTCAGGCGGCCCGCCGCTTGAGCTTGCGCCGCTCCCGCTCGGAGAGCCCACCCCAGATCCCGAACCGCTCGTCGTGGCCGAGAGCGTATTCGAGGCATTCCGTCTTCACCTCGCAGCGCGAGCAGATCCGCTTCGCCTCACGGGTCGAGCCGCCCTTCTCGGGAAAGAACGCCTCCGGGTCGGTCTGGGAGCAGAGCGCCCGCTCCTGCCACTCCGGCGCGTTTCCGAGCAGGTCGGCCACCTCAAGCTGGCCGTCCATCAGATGCCTCCTTGTCGCGCACCGGCGTCACCGCCGCTGCAACCCCCCACGCGGAAGGCGTGCTTGTCCGTCGGTCCCGATTTGCTGCGTTTCGCGCGAACAACCCCATTCAAATTACACGCGTGTAATGCGTGCGCCGTCAAGCCGAACTTGATAATGGAGTCGTCCTCCCGACAACACTCCGGACGGCCACCCGGCCACCCGGCCTCGCAACCTGCCCTATCGATTCAGACCCCGGCCGAGTAACGCCCTCTCCGGCGAGTTGCCCGAGTTTTCTCCCGTGGCGCTTCCCCGCCGACCCGACGAGGCGGGCCGGCGGGGACCTTCGGAAGTCACCCACCACGATCCGTTGATCTTGGTGGGGCACAGGTTAACCCGAGTTGGCGCGGACCGCCCGCCGAGCCTCGAACGGCCGCCCGTCCCGCGCTCACGATGTGGACGGGCCGCGACGGCGCCACGGTCCTGTCCGCGGGTGGACAGTCGTCAACCCGCTGCTGATTCTGGCGACCCGGCCACCGTCGACAGTGGACAGAAATCCCGTCGGCCGATGCCCCATCGTCCCACCAAGCGGTACGTGCGGCGGCCGGTCGGCCCCGCTACGGCCGGGGGCTGCCGTACGCGGTCGTGCGTCTACGGGCCGGTCGACCGGCGGCCGCGGCGATGGCGATCAACTGCTCCTCCGTACGCGCCGAGCCGTTGCCGGAGCCGGCCATCCGGGAGATCGTCTCCTCCATCAGCGTGCCGCCCAGGTCGTTGCAGCCGCCCCGGAGCATCGCCGCCGTGCCCTCGTCGCCGAGCTTCACCCACGAGCACTGGATGTTGTCGATCCGCCCGTGCAGCAGCAGCCGGGCCATCGCGTGCACGACCCGGTTCTCCCGCCACGTCGGCCCCGGGCGGGCGATGCCGGCCAGGTAGATCGGCGCGTTCGTGTGCACGAACGGCAGCGCCACGAACTCGGTAAACCCGCCCGTACGGTCCTGCAACCCGGCCAGCACCCGGAAGTGCGCGAGCCACTGCCCGGGGTGGTCCACGTGGCCGTACATCATGGTGGAGCTGGACCGGATGCCCAGCTCGTGGGCCGTGCCGACCACGTCGACCCAGGCGGCAGCCGGCAGTTTGCCCTTGGTGAGCACCCAGCGCACGTCGTCGTCGAGAATCTCGGCGGCGGTGCCGGGAATGGTGTCGAGCCCGGCCTCGCGCAGCCCGGTCAGCCACTCCCGCACCGACACGCCGGCCTTCGCGGCGGCGGTGACGATCTCCATGGGCGAGAACGCGTGCACGTGCATCCCCGGCACCCGCGCCTTGATCCCCCGGACCAGGTCGGCGTAGACGGTCACCGGCAGCTTCGGGTCGATCCCGCCCTGGAGGCAGACCTCGCTGGCGCCGGCCGCCCACGCCTCCTCGGCCCGGTCGGCGACCTGCTCCACCGACAGCCGGTACGCGTCGGCGTCCCGCTCCCGCTGGGCGAAGGCGCAGAAGCGGCAGCCGACGTAGCAGACATTGCTGAAGTTGATGTTGCGGTTGACCACGTACGTCACGTCGTCGCCGACCGCCGCCCGGCGCACGTCGTCGGCGAGGCGGCACAGCTCGTCCAGCGCCGGCCCGTCGGCGGCGAACAACGCCAGCGCGGCGTCGGCGTGCTTCGGCTCCAGCAGCGTCGCCGGGTCGTCGGCCGCCAGCCGCAGCCCGGCCCGCAGGTCACCGTCGGTGCCGCCCCCGCCGCCGGCGCTGACCTTGGTCGCCACCTCCGACCAGTCGCCGTAGACGTGGTCGAAGTCGCCGCGCCGGTCCCCGGTCCGCCCGGTGGTGTCGATGGTGACGTGCAGGTCGGTCCGGCCGCCGTACGTCTCGTCGGGCTCCTGCCAGGGGCGGCCCACCGGCCGGGCCGCCTCGACGGCCAGCCCCGTCGCCGGGTCGGCCAGCGCGCCGACGTGCGGCAGCAGGCGCGGGTCCAGCCACGGGTCGCCGGCCCGGACGTACTCGGGATAGATCGTCAGGCGCTCGCGCAGGGTGAAGCCGGACGCCTCCGTGTGCCGGGCCAGCTCGTCGATCTGCGGCCAGGGACGTTCCGGGTTGACGTGGTCCGGGGTCAGCGGGGACACCCCGCCCCAGTCGTCGATGCCGGCGCGCAGCAGCAGGTCGTACTCGCCCGCGATGAGGTTCGGCGGGGCCTGGATCCGGGCCTTCGGCCCGAGCAGCACCCGGGCCACCGCCACCGTGGCGGCCAGGTCGTGCAGCTCCGCGTCGGGCATCCCGCGCATCGCCGTGTCCGGCTTGGCGCGGAAGTTCTGCACGATCACCTCCTGGAGGTGGCCGTACTCGCGGTGCGCGCGGCGGATGGCGAAGATCGCGTCGACCCGCTCGGCGAGGGTCTCGCCGATGCCGATCAGGATTCCGGTGGTGAACGGCACGCCCACCCGGCCCGCGTCGTCGAGCACCCGCAGCCGTACCGCCGGTTCCTTGTCCGGCGAGCCGAAGTGCGGGCCGCCCGGCTCCGACCAGAGCCGCGTGGCCGTGGTCTCCAGCATCATCCCCATGCTCGGCGCGACGGGCTTGAGCCGCTGCAACTCCGACCAGGACAGCACCCCCGGGTTCAGGTGCGGCAGCAGCCCGGTCTCCTCCAGCACCGCCACCGCGCAGGCGCGCAGGTAGTCGAGCGTGGAGTCGTAGCCCCGCTCGTCCAGCCACTGCCGGGCCGCCGGCCAGCGCTCCTCCGGCCGGTCGCCGAGCGTGAACAGGGCCTCCTTGCAGCCCTGGGCCGCGCCCGCCCGGGCGATGGCGAGGACCTCGTCCCGGTCGAGGAAGGCCGCCGGCAGCCGGTGCGGCACGGTGGCGAAGGTGCAGTAGTGGCACCGGTCCCGGCACAGCCGGGTGAGGGGGATGAAGACCTTCTTCGAGTACGTGACCACGCCCGGCCGCCCGGCCTCGCGCAGGCCCGCGTCACGGACGGCGCCCGCCACGTCGAGCAGCGCGTCCAGCGCCCCGCCCCGGGCGGCCAGCAGCGCGGCGGCCTCGTCGACGTCGAGCGCCCGCCCGGTCGCGGCCCGGTGCAGCGCCCGCCGCACACTCGCGTCGGTCGGACCGGGCACGGTGCGATCAACCATCCGCCCAGCCTAGGCGCTCAACCGGCCGGTCCCACCCCACCCATCCGGCCCACCCTGGTGACCCGGGACACCCGCTTCACGGTGCGTGACCGCCGGTGCTCGGCACCGGGCCGCGAGCGGGGGCGGGTGGGCAGCGGGCGGGGCAGAGCGAGCGCCCCGCACGGGGCCGTGCGGGGCGCTCGGGTGGGCCGGTCAGCGAGGGGCGTCGGGGCTCTCGCCGGGGTTGATGCGCTGGGTGCGGTCGGTCTCGTCGTCGGCCGGACGCGGGAGCGCCTCGGTGGGCCCGGTGGGCTCGACGGACTGGCGCGGGATCGCCTGGGTGGGCTCGGCCGAGGGCGGCTGGCCGAACGGCGGGGCGCTGTACGACTGGCCGAACGGCGGGGCGCTCTGCGGCTGGCCGAACGGGGGCGCGGACTGCGGCGCGGGACCCGCCGGAGGAGCGGACTGCGGCGCCGCGGCGGCCGGGGGCGCGGACTGCGGGGCCGGCGCGAACGGCGAGCCCTGCTGCGGACCACCGGCGAACGGCTGGGGCTGCTGCCCGTACGGGGCGCCGTAGGGGGCCGGAGCCTGCCAGCCGCCGGGCTGACCGGGGACCTGCTGACCGGGGACCTGCTGACCCGGGGCCGGGTAGCCGCCCTGCTGCTGGGGCCACCCGGGCTGCGGCTGGCCGTACACGCCGGGCTGGGGCTTCGGCTTGGCCACGTAGTAGAGGGTGCGCCAGATCTTGAACACGACGTACGCGGCGACCGCGAAGAGCGCCAGCCAGGCCACGCGGCTGAGCAGGCCCAGGAACGCGTCGAGGATCTCGCCCTCGGCCAGCCGGTCGACCGTCCAGAAGAGGAAGGTCAGCCCGCCGAGCAGCGCGCTGACGACGTACTCGCCCAGGGCCACCTGGGTGATCAGCTTCGCCTTGCCCACCGGGGGCGTCACGTGCGTGGCGAGCAGTACGGCCAGCAGCGGCAGGAACACCGCCTCGACGCCGACGAAGGCGAAGAAGGCGCTGCCCGCCCGACCACCGATCGTGCTGTACTCGGTCGGTGTCGCCAGCCGGATCAGGGCGACGAAGAGGAACACGGCGTTCGCGCCGAGCAGCGCGAACGCGGCGAGTTCACGAAGCGGCTTGGTCAGCTGGCTGGCCTGCGTCGCGTCGGTGGACGCGGGCTCGGCGGGGCTGGTCACGGGATCCCCCTCGGGGCGAATGCGGACAGTTGCCGACGTGAGCCTAGTCTCTCCGCCCACAGGCGGACCGGAGGCGGCCCGTACGCGAGGATGGTCGGCATGCGCATCGTGGTTCTGACGGGCGGCATCGGCGGCGCTCGTTTCCTGGTCGGCGTGCGGGCGTACGCCAGGGAGGTCGGCGCCGAGGTGACCGCCGTGGTCAACGTCGGTGACGATCTGCTCCTGCACGGGCTCAAGGTCTGCCCCGACCTGGACAGCGTCATGTACACGCTGGGTGGCGGCGCCGACCCCGAGCGGGGTTGGGGACGCGTCGGCGAGAGCTGGACGGTCAAGCAGGAGCTGGCAGCCTACGGTGCCGAGCCCACCTGGTTCGGGCTCGGCGACAAGGACATCGCCACCCACCTGGTGCGCACCACGATGGTCAATGCCGGCTACCCGCTGCACGCGGTCACCGAGGCCCTGGCCGATCGCTGGCAGCCCGGCGTACGCGTGCTGCCGGCGACCGACGACCGGCTGGAGACCCACGTGGTGGTGGAGCTCGACGGCGGCCAGCGGGCGATCCACTTCCAGGAGTGGTGGGTACGCCATCGCGGCGACGTCCCCACCCACCGGTTCGTCTTCGTCGGCGCGGACACCGCCCGGCCGGCACCCGGCGTGCTGGAGGCGATCGCCGGGGCCGACGTGGTGCTCGTCGCGCCGAGCAACCCCGTGGTGAGCGTCGCCCCGATCCTGGCCGTGCCCGGGCTGCGGGACGCGGTCGCCGACGGTCCCGCCCCGGTGGTCGGCGTCTCGCCGATCATCGGCGGCGCCCCGGTACGCGGGATGGCCGACCGCTGCCTGGCGGTGCTGGGGGTGGAGTGCAGCGCGGCCGGCGTGGGCCGGCTCTACGGCGGCCGGTCGGCCGGCGGGCTGCTCGACGGCTGGCTGGTCGCCGAGGAGGACGCCGGCACGGTGGTGCCGGGGGTGACGGTGCGCGCCGCACCGCTGCGGATGACCGACGAGGCGGCGACGGCGGCCATGGTCCGCGCCGCGCTGGAGCTGACGTGAGGCTGGAGATCCTGCCGGTGCCGGGCATCGGCCACGTGTCCGAGGGCGACGACCTGGCGGCCCTGATCGCCGCCGCCGCGCCCTGGCTGCGCGACGGCGACGTGCTGGTGGTGACCAGCAAGATCGTCTCGAAGGCGGAGGGGCGTCTCGTCGACGTCCCGCCGGACGGGCCGGAGCGCGTCGCCGCGCGGGACGAGGTGCTGGCCGCCGAGACGGCGCGGGTGGTGGCGACCCGGGGCGCGACGCGGATCGTGCAGACCCACCACGGCTTCGTGATGGCGTCGGCCGGCATCGACGCCTCGAACGTCGACAAGACCCGGCTGGTGCTGCTTCCCGAGGACCCGGACGCCTCGGCCCGGGCGCTGCGCGCCGCCCTGCGCGAGCGCCACGGCGTGGACGTCGCGGTGATCGTCAGCGACACGATGGGCCGCCCCTGGCGCAACGGGCTCACCGACGTGGCGCTCGGCGTCGCCGGGATGGACGCGATCCGCGACCACCGGGGCGAGGTCGACCCGTACGGCAACGAGCTCCAGCTCACCCAGATGGCGGTGGTGGACGAGCTGGCCGGCGCGGGCGAGCTGATCAAGGGCAAGTGCGACCAGATGCCGGTCGCCGTGGTGCGCGGCTACCTCACCGCGCCCCGGCCGGACGACGACGTCGGCGCGTCCGTGCTGGTCCGCGACGCCTCGATGGACCTCTTCTCGCTGGGCACCGCCGAGGCGACGGCAGCCGGGCTGGCCGCCGCCGCCACCCTGCCGGACGGCCTCAACCCGACCCCGCCCGACCCGGCGGTCGTACGCCGGGCGATCGGCGCGGTCGCGGACGTGGTCGCACCCGGCACGGTCTTCAGCCTGGTGGCCGACGACGAGGCCCGTGCCGGGCTGACCGCCCGGGTGCCCGGCTGGCCGGCGGAGGCGACGACGCTGGTGCTCGGCGTCCCGGCCACCCCCGCCGGCCCGGTCGACCTGGTCCGCTTCGGCGCCGACCTACAACGCCTGCGCACCGCGCTGGCGGCCGAGGGCGTCGCCTCACTGCTGCTTCCCCCGCCCCCCGGCACCACCGCCAGCGCCGCCCTGGCCCTGTGACGGCTGGGGCGCCGACCCCGCGACGCCATCCCGGCCCCGCGCCGACCCCGCGACACCGCCACCCTGGCCCCGCGCCGGCCCCGCGGCACCGCCGTCCCGGCCTGCGGCCCCGCCATCCGGAACCGCGCCGACGGCCCGGCACGGTGACGGTGCCCGGGTGGGCACGGGCGGCGGTCAGGAGTTGAGCATCGCCCGCCCCAACGGGGTCAGGGTGTGCAGGACGGTGTTGCGGTCGCGCTGGCTGACCAGCAGGCCGGCGTTGCGCAGCACGGTGGTGTGCTGGCTCGCGGCGGCCGCCGAGATGTTGAGCCGGCGGGCCACCTCGCCGGTGGTGCAGCCGTCGTCGCTGGCCGCCAGCACGGCGGCCCGGGTACGGCCCACCAGCGCGGCCAGCGCCTCCCGGCCGGGGTCCGACGTGCCCGGGCCGCCGCCCTCGCCGGAGGCCGGCAGCAGGCCGCCGAGCCGGTCCACCGGATAGACCAGGACCGGGGGGAGCGCCGGGTCGAGCAGGGCGACCGGGGTGGCGGCACAGAAGAACGACGGCACCAGCAGCAGCCCGCGCCCGTCCAGGTGCAGCTCCCGGCTGTGCGGGTAGTCGCGGACCTCCAGCACCCCGGAGTCCCAACGCACGGCGGGGCGCAGGCCGGCCAGCAGCCCCTCCGTCCCGCCGTCGAGCAGGGCGCGGGCCCGCCGGGCCCGGTCGGCCTCCACCGCCGCCTGGATCCGGGGCCAGTACGGGTCGATCGCCAGGCCCCGGTAGCGCTCCATCGCGCCGGTCAGATCGCGCAGCGTGTCCGGCTCCCCCTGGGCCAGCGCCTGGGTGCCGGCGGGCGGGGAACTGCCGGCGGCCAGCAGCGTCAGGTCGCGTTGCAGCAGGGCCACGGGGGTACTGCGGATCGCCTCCATGCCGGCCTCGAAGCCCGACACGCTCTCGAACGGGGTGAGGAAGTCGGGGAAGTAGCCGCGGGGCGGGTTGAGCGTCAGGAGCAGCCGCAGCCCCGCCGAGTCGCTGTCGTCGCGCAGCCCACGGGTCACGCTGCTCCGCCAGCCCGCCAGCAGCGGATCGCGGCCACGGCCGGGCAGCAGGTGCAGGCTGAGAACCAGCTCCCACACCGGATTCGCCGCCGGAGCCACCCGGGTCCGGAGGATGTCCTCGGCGGAAAAGTAGATCTTCAGCATGGACAGCTCCCCGCGCCGCCGGGCAGGGGGATGCCTGGCAACCGTTTGCACTGTACCTGGCCGGCACTTATCTCCGACTTTAAGCGTGGGCTGAAAAACCTCGACGCCCCCCGGGGCGGTTGGGCATGCTTCCACTGCCCGCACACGGGGGCGGGCGCGTCACCCGACACGCCCGGAGCCGGGCACCCGGGGGACGGGGAAGGACCGGCGGCCGGGCGACACCACGAGGGTCTGCGGCCATACTCCGCGGAGGTGTCGTCCGGGCGTCGGTCCACCGCAGGTCAACCGACCCAGAGCGCCACCCGATGGTCCTCGTCGGTGACGTAGAAGCTCTCCCCGCCGCACTCGACCAACCCCTCCACGTGGTGGAACGGCGCCAGGTCGGCCACCAGCTCGCCGGGCACCAGATACCCCTCGCCGGGTGGGCGGAACCGCACGTGCCGCGAGGTGACCTCGCCGCCGGCCGGGTGGTCGTCGAGCAGCACCGAGCCCTTGCCCAGCGCGTCGATCGACCCGACGATCGCCGCGTAGCCGCCGTCGTCCGTGGGCGCGACCGCCCGGAAGCCGGCCAGCGCGCCGGGCGGCGTCACCCCGGTCAGGACGTACGCGCCGGACGCCTCCGGCCAGCTCGGCGTGGGATCGAACATGCCCGGCACACCGGTCAGCTCGACCAGGATCGGCTCACCCTCGGCGGTGACCGGGAACCGCAGCCCGAGCAGCACACCGCCGGTCGGCGTGAAGGCCGCCGCCTCGACGTTCAGCGGCAGGTCGTCGGGGACGAGCCGGTCGACCCAGCCCTTCGACCGGGCGGTGCCCCGGGCGACGGTCTCCCCGATGAACCGGGCCCGCACCCGGTCGCCCGGCGGCAGCGGGGTGAACGCCGCCTTCAGCAGGGCGTCGTTGACCGCCCGGTGCAGCCGGAACCGGTTGCGGACCACCTGCACCGGCAGCGGGCCCACCGCGGCGTCGTCCTCCCGGAACCGGGCCACGAAGGCGCGTCGCGGGCGCAGTGGCCCTGCCTTCGAGCCGAAGTGGGAGCCGAAGACGTACACCCAGCCGTCGTGGTGGGCGAGCGCCTCGCCGTCCTCCGTGCGGCCGTTCTCCACCCCGGCGTCGGCGGCCACGTGGTGGGCGACCCAGCGGCCGTCGTCCAGCTCCAGCAGCAGGGCCAGGCAGTGCTCCACCGGCCCCTCGTCCAGCACGGTCCAGAAGCCGCGCCGGGCACCGTAGGCCCGCAGCAGCGGCGCCGAGCGCACCGGCAGCAGATCGCTGGCCTCGTTGCCGGCCACGACGAACTCCAACAGTCGCAGGGTCATCGCGCCAGGGTACGAAGCGGCTGCTCGTACAGTGTCGGCATGACCGACTCCCCCACCGCCGCCGCCTGCCGACCGTCGCGGGAAGCGGGGGCGCAGACGGCGCGGCACGCCGAGGCGCAGATGGCCGCACATGCCGCGCCGGACGAGACGCGGCACGACGAGGTGCACGCGGCGCTGCACGCCGACGCCGTCGCGACGCTGAGCCGCTGGGAGCCGACCGGTACGGCCGCCGCCGAGGCCCGGGACCGCACGGTCGCGCTGCTGGCCGACGGGCCGGTGGCGATGAGCCGGGCGCACCTGCCCGGGCACGTCACCGCGAGCGCGCTGGTGTTCGACGCCACCGGGTCCCGGGTGCTGCTCTGCCTGCACGGCAAGTTCCGGCGCTGGGTGCAGCTCGGCGGGCACTGCGAGCCGGCCGACCGGACCCTCGCCGCTGCCGCCCTGCGGGAGGCGGGCGAGGAGTCCGGCATCGCCGGCCTGCGCATCGACCCGGTACCGATCGACGTCGACATCCACCCGGTGAGCTGCCAGGGCGGCTCGCTGCACCACGACGTACGCTTCGCCGTCCTCGCCCCGCCCGGCGCGGTCGAGCGGGTCAGCGAGGAGTCCGAGGCGCTGGGCTGGTTCCCGCCGGACCGGCTGCCGGAGCCGCTGGCCGGCGGGACGGCACGCCTGGTCGCCCCGGCCCTGGCAGCGCTCAGACGAGCCCCTCTTCGCCCCGCTCCTTGAGTTCGTCGACGACCTTCTTGACGTCCTGCGCCCGGTCGCGGGGGCAGACCAGCAGCGCGTCCGGCGTGTCCACGATGATCAGGTCGCGTACGCCGACGGCCGCCACCAGCCGCCCGGAGTGGGGCACCACCACCAGCCCGCCGCTGTCGTGCAGCAGCACCCCCGGCTTGGCGTCGGTGCCGAGCACCACGTTGCCGTCCGCGTCGGCGGGCAGCACCTCGCCCAGGGTGTGGAAGTCGCCGACGTCGTTCCAGCCGAAGTCGCCCGGCACGGTGGCCACCCGGCCGGCCGTCGCCGCGCCCTCCATCACCGCGTAGTCGACGGAGATCTTCGGCAGCGTCGGCCAGACCGTGCCGAGCACGTCGTCCTGCTCCTCCATGCCCCACGCCCCGGCGATCGCGGCAATCCCGGCGTGCAGGGCGGGCTGCTGGCGGGCCAGCTCGGCGAGGAACACGTCGACCCGCCAGACGAACATGCTGGCGTTCCAGAGGTGCCGCCCGGAGCGCAGGTACGCCTCGGCCACCTCGGCGCTGGGCTTCTCCTTGAACTCGGCGACCGGCCGCAGCGGACCACCGTCGACCGGGTCGCCGGTCTCGAGGTAGCCGTAGCCGGTCTCGGCCCGCGTCGGGGTGATGCCGACGGTCATCAGCAGGCCCTGCTCGGCGCCGCGTACCGCCTCCCCGACCACCGCCCGCCACCGCTCCGGGTCGCCGATCAGGTGATCGGCGGCGAAGGAGCCCATCACGGCCTCTGGGTCGCGCCGCGCGATGACCGCCGCGGCCAGCGCGATCGCCGCGCACGAGTCCCGAGGCGACGGCTCGACCAGGATGTTCTCCTCCGGTACCCCGGCGAGCTGGCGCGCGACCGCCGCCGCGTGCGCGGTCCCGGTGACCACCAGGGTGCGCTCGGCGGAGGTCAGCGGGCCGAGCCGCTCCACCGTCGCCTGGAGCAGCGAGGCGGTGGAGCCGGTCAGCGGGTGGAGGAACTTGGGATGGCCGGCACGGGACAGCGGCCACAACCTCGTGCCACTGCCACCCGCCGGGATGACGGCGTAGATCACCCGCACATCATGCCCGATTCGCCTGACCGGGGACGCATTCTCACGTCGCCGGCCGTGGCCGGTCAGGCCCGGGCCCGACTCCAGGCGGCGATGTGCACCTCGGCGCTGGACTCCCAGGTGAACTCCTTGGCCCGGTCGAAACCGGCCTTGGCCAGGGACAACCGGCGCTGCTCGTCGTCGAGCAACGCGGCCAGGTCGGCGGCGATCTGGTCGGCCGCCTCGCTGGTGTACGCGACCGCGTCGCCGCCCACCTCCGGCAACGACAGCCGGGGCGTGGTGAGCACCGGGGCGGCGCACGCCATCGCCTCCAGGATCGGCAGGCCGAAACCCTCCCCGTAGGACGGGTAGGCGGCCACCAGCGCCCCGCCGAGGAAGCCGGGCAGGTCGGCGTAGCGCAGGTAGCCCGGACGGAGCAGCCGCAGGTGCGACGGAACCTCCGCCACCGCGCGGTCGATGTCGTCGTCGTGCCCCTGACCGCCTGCGATCACCAGGGCCGGCGGGTCCTTCCGCTCGGCCACCGCACGGGCCCAGCCGCGGATCAGGTTCGGCACGTTCTTGCGCGGCTCCTTGGCACCCAGGAAGGCCACGTAGTTGGTGCCGCCGAGGCCCAGCCGGGCCCGCACCCGGGCCTTCTCCTCGTCGCTGGGCGCGTGGAAGGCGGCGTGGTCGACGCCGTGGTAGGCGACATCGATCCGGGTGGGGTCGGCGTCGAGCAGCCGGATCAGCTCGTCCCGGGTGGCCTTGCTCGGCACGATCACCCGGCTGGCCCGGCGCAACGACGTCTTGATCGCGCTGCGGAAGAAGGTGCGGCGCGACTTGTCGTAGTGCTCCGGCTCGGTGAAGAACGTCGCGTCGTGCACGGTCACCGTGACGGGACAGCCGGCGCGCAGCGGGCAGGTGTAGAACGGCGAGTGCAGCACCTGCGCGCCCACCTGCTGGGCGAGCAGCGGCAGGCCGGTCTGCTCCCAGGCGAGCCGGGCGGGGCGGTGCGCGACGGCCGCCGGGGCCGGGATGATCTCGGCGCCGGGCAGCATCCGGGTGTAGCGCTCCAGGTCGGTGCGCAGGCAGACGACGGCCAGTTCCACCCCCGACCCGCACACCTTGCCGAGGGCGCCGAGCAGGCCGTCGACGTATCGACCGACACCACCACGGTCGACTGGGACACTCGTGGCGTCGATGAGCACGCGGGGCGGTCGACCGGCGGTCACGGGGCGACTCCTTGAACTGACGGGCCTGTGGGGAACAACACTCCGGCAAGCCTACGCCGGAGCCCGGCATCGACGCTGACTGCGACCCGACCGTATGCCGACTTGTGGCCGTCATCTGGTACGACCGGTGGGCGTATCGTTCGCGCTGATGGCCGAGAACATTGCCCGGGTCTTCGCCGCCGCGATCGCGGCCGATCCGACCCGACCGCTGCTGACCTGGTACGACGACGCCACGGGCGAACGGACCGAGCTCTCCGGGGCCACGCTGGCGAACTGGGTGGCCAAGACGGCCAACCTGCTCGTCGACGAGGTGGCCGTGGGCCCCGGCGACGTCGCCGGGGTGGTGCTGCCCCCGCACTGGCAGACCGCCGCGGTGCTGCTCGGCTGCTGGTCGGCCGGACTGACCGTCGTGGACACGCCGGGCGACGTGGACGTGCTCTTCGTCGCCGCCACGCGGCTCGACGAGGCGGACGCGTGGTCGGCGGGCGAACGCTACGTCCTCGCGCTGCACCCGTTCGCCCTGCCGATGCGTGAGGTCCCGCCCGGCTTCGCCGACTACACCGCGGAGGTACGCGCCCACGGCGACCACTTCAGCCCGTACGCCCCCGCCGGGCCGGGCGAGGCGGCGCTGCTGGGCCGTGCGGCCGTCCGCGTCACGGAGCTGGGCATCGCGCCCGGCGACCGGGTGCTGATCGACACGGGGACCTACCCCGACCCGGTCGACTGGCTGCTCGCCCCGCTGACGGCCGGCGCCACCACGGTCCTCTGTGCCAACGCCGACCCGTCCACTCTCGCCACCCGCGCCACCACGGAACGAGTGACCCGCCCCCTCCCCTGACCGCCCATCCGGGGCGGGGTGGGTCAGGGGCGGGGGTGCCGGGTCCGGGCCAGGGTGGCGAAGGCCGTGAGGGACTCCGGATTGGCCAGGGCGCCCCGGGCCGCCGCCGAGTCGACCGGGGTGCCGGTGAGGATCTTCTTCACGGGGACCTCCAGCTTCTTCGCCGAGAGGGTGCGCGGGACAGCCCGCACCTGGTGGATCTCGTCCGGGACGTGCCGGGGCGACAGCGCCGTACGCAGCTCGCGGCAGATCATCTTGCGCAGCGCGTCGTCCAGCTCCAGCCCCTCGGCGAGCACCACGAACAGCAGCAGCTCACCAGCGCCGCCCTCGGCGTCCTCCAGGTGCACGACCACCGAGTCGACGACCTCGTCGAGCCCCTCGACCACCGAGTAGAACTCGGCGGTGCCGATCCGCACCCCGCCCCGGTTGAGGGTGGCGTCGGAACGGCCCGTGATCACGCAGCCGCCCCGGTCGTTGATGGTGATCCAGTCGCCATGCCGCCACACGCCCGGGTAGAGGTCGAAGTACGCCTCCCGGTAGCGGGTGCCGTCCGCGTCGTTCCAGAAGCCCACCGGCATGCTCGGCATCGGCTCGGTGATCACCAGCTCGCCCAGCTCGCCGACGACCGGGGTGCCGTCGGCCGACCGGGCCTCCACCTTCGCGCCGAGCGCCCGGCAGGCGATCTCGCCGGCGTGCACCGCCAGCAGCGGCACCCCGCCGACGAAGCCGGTGCACACGTCCGTGCCGCCGGAGAGCGACTGGAGCTGGAGGTCGTCACCGACCGTCTCGTACACCCAGGTGAAGCCCTCGGCGGGCAGCGGCGCGCCGGTCGAGCCGACCCCGCGCAGCGCGGAGAGGTCGGCGGTCTCCTTCGGCACCAGGCCCGCCTTGCGGCAGGCCAGCAGGAACGGCGCGGACGTGCCGAAGTAGGTGGTGCCGGTCTCCCCGGCCAGCCGCCACAACGCCCCCAGGTCGGGGTGGCCCGGGTTGCCGTCGAAGAGCACGATCGTCGCGCCCACGGCCGGCCCGGAGACCAGGAAGTTCCACATCATCCAGCCGGTGGTGGTGAACCAGAAGAAGCGGTCCTCGGGGCCCAGGTCGTGGTGCAGGGCCAGCATCTTCAGGTGCTCCAGCAGGATGCCGCCGTGGCCGTGCACGATCGGCTTCGGCAACCCGGTGGTGCCGGAGGAGTAGAGCACGTAGAGCGGGTGGTCGAAGGCGACCGGGGTGAAGGTCAGCGGCTCGTCGGTGTCGGCGGCCAGCTCCGACCAGGACAGCGTCTTCGGCCGGTCCGCGCCGCCCGCCGACGGCGCGGCCTCCGTCCGGCCTGCGGCGCCAGCCGACGGCGCGGTGGCCGGATCCCCGGCCGGGTCGAGGTAGGCGATGCTGACGGTGTGCTCCAGCGACGGCAGGGCGGCCCGGATCGCGGCCACCTCGGCCCGCCGGTCCACCGGCTTCTCGCCGTAGCGGTAGCCGTCCACCGCGACGAGGACCTTCGGCTCGATCTGCTGCCACCGGTCGGTGACGCTGCGGGTGCCGAACTCCGGGGCGCAGGAGGAGAAGATCGCGCCCAGGCTGCTGGCGGCGAGCAGCAGCACGTACGTCTCGGGGATGTTGGGCGCGTAGGCGGCGACCCGGTCGCCGGCGGTGACGCCGAGGCGGCGCAGGCCGGCGGCCACCCGGCGGACCTGCTCGCGCAACTCGGCGGCGGTGAGGGTGGCCGGCGCGCGGGTCTGGCCGTACGCGACGACCACCGGGGCGTCGTCGGCGCGCCCCGGCATGCGCAGCACGTTCTCCGCGTAGTTGAGGGTGGCGCCGGGGAACCACCTGGCCCCGGGCATCCCCCGGTCGGTCAGCGTGGCGGTCGGCGGGGTGTGCGCGAGCACCTCGAAGTGGTCCCAGATCGACCGCCAGAACGCGTCGAGGTCCGTTACCGACCACCGCCACAGCTCGTCGTAGTCGGCGAAGTCCAGCCCCCGGTGCTCACGCAGCCAGCGCAGGTAGTTCCCGATCCGGGACCGCTCGCGTACGTCCGCCGGCGGCGTCCACAGCACGTCACCCACTGCTCCACCCTCCCCTGGCCCCGCACGACACTGTGAATGGGCCGTGGCGCCATCTTGCCCTACCTCAGAGCGCCATTCTCCGCACCCGACCTCCGTCGGCGCACGTGCGGAGCCCACATGCCCCACCTCTTCCCTGTGTGGACCTCGGGCGTGCGGAAGGGTCCCTTCCGCACGTTCCCCACACAGGAAGGGGCCTGTCAGCCGGCGCGGTGTGCCTGGATGGCGCGACGGCGGGCCAGCCGGTGGGCACGGCGGATCTCCGCCTCCCGGAACCGGCGCTCGTCCTCCGGGCTCTCCGGCAGCACCGGGCGGACCGCCCGTGGCGCGCCGCCGAGGTCGACGCCCACGAAGACGAGGTACGCGGTGGCGACCCGCACCGGCTCGTCCTCGGCCGAGTCCCACCGCTCGGCCACCACCCGCACCCCGACCTCCATCGAGGTCTGCCCCGTCCAGTTCACCTGGGCGTGCGCGTGCAGCAGGTCACCGACCCGTACCGCCTCGGTGAAGACGATCTCGTCGATCGCCGCGGTGACCGCCGTGCCGCCGCTGTGCCGGGCCGCGGCGGCCCCCGCCACGTCGTCGATGAACTTCATCAGCACCCCGCCGTGCACGGTGCCGTACAGGTTGACGTCGACCGCGGTCATGATCCGGCTCAGGGTGACCCGGGAGTACGAGGTCGGCTTACCGGTCGGCGCGGTGGAGGGGTGCTCGGTCATGTCGAAAACGGTACGGTGCGCGGATGCGACATCTCTGGAGCTTCCTCGCAGGGTTGGTGGTGGTACCCGTCACGTGGGTGCTGGTCACCCTCGGGCAGGACGGGTCGGCGGGCACCGTCGACCGCTGGGTCGAGATCGGCAAGTTCAACTCGGCCAATCTCATCGAGCCCGCCGTCTACCTCGCCGTCGGCGGGGTCCTGCTCGGCCTGCTCGGCACGCTGCGCACCTCGCCGCTCGGCCCGCTCGTGGCCGGGCTGCTGCTCGCCGCCCCGTACGTGGGGATGTTCGTCGCGCCCTTCCAGGTCCGGGACCGCATCCCGGACGGTTGGAAGGTCTTCGGCGACCCCCTGCCGCTGCACGTCCCGGTGGAGAACGGCACGCTCTTCCTGATCGGCCTGCTGCTGGTCGTGGCCGCGTTCAGCCGGCAGCGCTGGCGGCAGTGGCCCCGGCCGGCCGAACCGAAGCCGGCGACCGCCGAGGGGCCGGACCGCAGCGACTTCACGCTGACCGACTGGCCGCCGACCGAGTCGACCGACCGGGACACCGCCCCGCCGAGTCTCGGCTACCCGGACCCGACGCCGACCGAGCCGCTGCCGCGTCGCTCCGGTGGGGGCTCGCCCTGGTCGGCGCCGCCGCGCGCCACCAACCGCCCCGAGGAGGACACGACCGAAATCCGGTGACGGTCCGGCCGTACGCGTGCCGTACGGCGGGACCGGGGACCGGGGAGGATGCGGGCGGGTCGGACGTCCGGCCCGCCCGCCGACCGGTCAGCCCTTGAGGAGCTGACGGGCCATCACGATGCGCTGCACCTGGTTGGTGCCCTCGTAGATCTGAGTGATCTTGGCGTCCCGCATCATCCGCTCGACGGGGTAGTCGCGGGTGTAGCCGTAGCCGCCGAGCAACTGGACCGCGTCGGTGGTGATCTCCATGGCCGCGTCCGAGGCGAAGCACTTGGCCGCCGCGCCGAAGTAGGTGAGATCGGCGTCGCCGCGCTCCGACTTGCCGGCCGCGGCGTACGTCAACTGCCGGGCCGCCTCGAGCTTCATGCCCATGTCGGCGAGCATGAACTGGACGCCCTGGAACTCGGCGACCGCCTTGCCGAACTGCTTGCGCTCCTGGACGTACCCCTTGGCGTAGTCGAGCGCGCCCTGGGCGATGCCGACGGCCTGCGCGGCGATGGTGACCCGGGTGTGGTCGAGGGTCTTCATCGCGGTGCCGAAGCCGGCGCCCTCGGCGCCGATCATGCGGTCGGCGGGGATGCGGACGTTGTCCAGGTAGACCTCGCGGGTCGGCGAGCCCTTGATGCCGAGCTTCTTCTCCGGCGCGCCGAAGCTGACCCCGGCGTCGGACTTCTCGACCACGAAGGCGGAAATGCCCCGGGAGCGGGCCGACGGGTCGGTCACCGCGAAGACGGTGTAGAACTCCGAGACCCCGGCGTTGGTGATCCAGCGCTTCACGCCGTTGAGCACCCAGTGATCGCCGTCACGCTCGGCGCGGGTGGTCATCGACGCCGCGTCGCTGCCGGCCTCCGGCTCGGACAGGCAGTACGAGAACATCGCGTCGCCGGCCGCCACCGGCGTGAGGTAGCGCCGCTTCAGCTCCTCGGAGCCGGCCAGCAGCAGCGGCATGGTGCCGAGCTTGTTGACCGCCGGGATCAGCGAGGACGAGGCGCAGGCCCGCGCCACCTCCTCGATCACGATGGCCGTGGCCAGGGCGTCCGCGCCCGCGCCGCCGTACTCGACGGGAATGTGCGGCGCGTGGAAGTCCGCGGCCCGCAGCGCGTCGTAGGACGCCTTCGGGAACTCGCCGGTCTCGTCGGCCTCGGCGGCGTGCAGCGCCACCTTGGCCGTACAGACCTCGCGGACCGCCTCCCGGACCGCCTCGTGCTCCTCGGGCAACCGGTAGACGTCGAACGACTGCTCTGCGGCCATGTCGGCCCCCTCCCCTTCACCGCTATCATGCGCAGTCTGTAGCGTCACCTGACCGCCGACGGCGCAGACTGAAGGATAGCGGCCACCCCGGGCGATGTTACCGCCGCGTAGGCTGGGGCATGACGCGCGTCGACGCCGCCCGGCGATGATGGAAGTGACAGGCATAGAGTCCCTTCGGTGCCCGCCCAGGCGCCGCAGCAGAACGCGACGCGACGAAGCGCCGCCAGCGCGAGCGGAGAAGACAGGCGTGACGATCCCGTACCCGAACACCCAGCCGATGCCCGCCATCGCCGCGGTGACGCCCCCCTCCGGCGCGCAGCGGCCGCGGGTGACCTTCCTGGGCACCGGCTATCTCGGTGCGACCTACGCCATCTGCTACGCGGAACTCGGCTACGAGGTCCTCGGCTTCGACGTCGACGCCGACAAGATCGCCATGCTCAACGCCGGCGACGTGCCGATCCACGAGCCCGGTCTCGACGAGCTGCTCAAGCGCAACCTGGCGGCCGGGCGGCTGCGGTTCAGCACCGACATCGCCGAGGTCGCCGAGTTCGGCGACGTGCACTTCATCTGCGTCGGCACGCCGCAGCGCGCCGACGGGATGGGCGCCGACCTGTCGTACGTCGAGGCGTCGGTCACCAGCCTGGCCCAGCACCTGACCCGCAAGGCCCTGATCGTGGGCAAGTCGACCGTGCCGGTCGGCACCGCCGAGTGGGTGGAGCAGCTGGTCAGCAAGCACGCCCCGGCCGACCTCGGGGTCGAGGTGGCGTGGAGCCCGGAGTTCCTCCAGGAGGGCTTCGCCGTCGACGACGTGCTGCGCCCCAACCGGATCGTCGTCGGCGTCAAGAGCGAGTGGGCCAACGGGATGCTCTACGCCGCCCACAAGGGTGTCTTCGACCTGGCCGCCACCGAGGACCGCGAGGTGCCCCTGGTGGTCACCGACTTCGCGACCGCCGAGCTGGTCAAGGTGGCCGCGAACGCCTTCCTCGCCACCAAGATCTCCTTCATCAACGCGATGGCCGAGGTCTGCGAGGCGTCCGGCGGCGACGTCACCCACCTCGCCCGGGCCATCGGCTTCGACCCGCGTATCGGCAACCGGTTCCTCCAGGCCGGGCTCGGCTTCGGCGGCGCCTGCCTGCCCAAGGACATCCGCGCGTTCCAGGCCCGCGCGCAGGAGCTGGGCGCCGGGGAGGCGCTGCGCTTCCTGCACGAGGTCGACCTGATCAACCTGCGCCGCCGGACCCGGGTGGTCCAGCTCGCCGCCGAGCTGCTCGGTCGCCGCTCCGGCCCCGCCGGGCCCGATCTCTCCGGCACCCGCGTCGCCGTGCTCGGCGCGACCTTCAAGCCCAACACCGACGACGTACGCGACGCGCCGGCGCTCTCCGTCGCCTCGCTGCTGCGCAAGGCCGGCGCCGACGTGCACGTCTACGACCCGCAGGGCATGGACCGGGCGCGCGCGGTGGCGCCCGAGCTGGTCTACGAGCCCGGCATCAACGAGGCCGTGACCGGCGCGGACCTGGTCTGCGTACTCACCGAGTGGGCCGACTTCCGCAACGCCGACCCGGTGGCCCTCGGCGAGCTGGTCGCCGGCCGCAAGGTGGTCGACGGACGCAACTGCCTGGACTCGGCACTGTGGACCCAGGCCGGCTGGGAGTACCGCGGCATGGGCCGCCCCTGACGATCGACGACTGACGGCCGGTCGCGCGGCACCCTGCGCGACCGGCCGTTCGCCGTCCGCTCCGACGATCTTTGCCCCGGACCCGCCGACAACTGTCGAAATCCTCGCCCACATTGGGCATGCTGCGAGGGTGGAAGTCCACAGTGCGGGCGGAGGGGTGTCGTGGCGACCTTTCAGTGCTCCTCGTGCGGTCGGGAGATCAAACCGGCCGTCAGCTGCCCGCACTGCGGCGCGCACCAGCCACAGTGGGTCGAGCACCTGGCGGAGATCGAGCGGTCCATCGCGGAGATGAAGGCCCGCGAGGCCGCCATCGCCAGCGAGCAACGGCAGATCGCCGCCAAGATGCAGGCCGCGCTCTTCCAGCGGGACACCCTCGCCCACGCCAGTGAGGAACGTCTCAAGCAGGCCACCCGCCCCCGCCGGGTGCTGCGCCGCAGGCCGGGCCGCCGGCCGCCCACGGCCACCACCGGCGCCCCGCCCCGGGTGCCCCGCCAGGGCACCCCGCCCGGCCCGGAAGACCCTCCGCCGCACCCGGAGTCGACCGCCACCTGGCTCGACGCCGACGACCCGGAGCACCCGCCGGAGGCGTCCTCCCGGGAGGTGCAGAACATCCCCCTCGGGCTCGGCGCCCTGCTGCTCGGGGTCGCCGCCGTGGTCTTCGCCGCAGTGGCCACCAGCTCGATGGACGCGCTGGCCCGGCTGGGCATCCTGCTGCTCGCGACCGTGCTGATGCTGCTCGCCCCGCCGGTGCTGGCCCGGCGCGGGCTCACCTCGACCGCCGAGACCATCTCCGCGGTCGGCCTGCTCCTGGTGCCGCTCGCCGGCTACGCGCTGTGGGCGGTGGACCGGATCGGCAACGGCGGCGCCTCGGGCGCGGTCTTCGGCGCGATCGTCTTCGCCGTCACCGCCGGCGTCTCCTTCGGCTACGCCCGCTGGACAGGGCTGCGCGCGCCCCGCTTCGCCACCGTACTGGCCGCTCAGCCCGTGCTGCCGCTGCTCGCGTACGACCGGATCACCGGCCCGGGCGGCTGGGCGCTGGTGCTGACGGCGGTGGCCCTGCTCGACCTCTGGCTGGCCCGCTCGACCGTCACCGTGGAGCGGCCGGTCCGTCGGGACCTGCCCGAACCCCCGGCCGCGCCCGCCGCGTCCCCGGCCGCACCCCGGCAGCGCGGCGCCGACGGCCGGCCGGAGGGGGCGCCCGAGGAGGCCGGCGAGGTGCTCGACGGCGGGCAACCGGTGCGGGACGGGGTTCCGGCCGCCCGTCCGGTGCCGTGGCTGAGCGAACTGACCTGGGCGCTGCACGGGGTGGCGGTCGCCCTCGCCCTCGCGTACGCCGTCTCCGCCCTGCTCCGCGCGGGCACCGTGCCGACCGCGACCGGAGCCGGGCTGACGCTGCTGCTGGCCGCCGCGGTGGGGCTGGCCGGCACGCTGGTGCTGCGCCGGCCGCCGCTGCCCGACCTCGGCGCCGGGATCTTCACCCTGGCCGTGATCGGCGCGCTGAGCCGGATCGCCTCGGTGGCCTTCCCCGGTCGGGCGCTGCTGCTGATCGCGGCGGTCATCACCCTCACCGGGCTGGCCGTACGGGCGGTGCCGGAGGCGGCCCGACGCGGGCCGCAGCTCGCCTCGGCGGTGGCGCTCACGGTCAGCGGGGTGGTGGTCGCCGGGGGCGCCCTGCGCGCCGGGGCCGCCCCCGTCCGGGCCGCGCTACCGGCCTGGGCCGCCGATCTGGAGCGCTATCCGGCCGAGCTGGCGGCGGCCGTGGGCCCCGCCGCCTGGCAGCTCGCCGCGAGCGCCTTCCTGCTGACCGTCGCGGCGGTGCTGGCCCTGCCGTCGGAGATCCGCCGGGAGTTCGCCGTGGTCGGCGCGGCGCTGACGGCGCTCGCCGTACCCGCGTCGTTCGGCCTCGCGTGGGCGGTGGCGCCCTGGCCGATGGTGTTGACGGCCGTCGGCATCGGGGTGGTCGGGCTCTCCGCCCGCACCGAACGCGCGGCGCTGGCGCACGCGGCGACCGCCGCCGGCGTCGGCCTCTTCGGCGCGGGCGCGGGACTGGCCCGGCCGGCGCTGACCGCCGCGGTCCTGCTCACGCTGTGCGCCGCCGGGATCCTCGTCGCCGCGGCGCCCAGGATGCGACTCGCCCCGGCCGCGGCGGACACGGTCTCGGCCTGGGCCGCCGGGGGTGCGGCGTTCGCGCTGCCGGGCGCGGTGGCCGCCTTCGTCGCGGCGACCGTACCCGTCGATCCGACGCCCACCCCGGCGAGCCTGCGCGAGGTCACCGTGCCGGTGCTCGCGGCCAGTTTCCTGGCGGTCTGCGTAACCCTGGGTTACGCCGCCATCGTGCAGGTCTCCCAGCGTCGCATCCCGACGCCGCTGGCGGTCGGCACGGCCCTCGGCGCGGTCACCGTCACGGCCGCCGCGTTCGGGGCACCGGGCGCCACCGCGGCCGACGCCTGGGTCGGTGGCCTGCTGCTCGTCGCCGGCGCGATGGTGGTGTTCGCCGGCCCCATCGACGCGGGCCGACGCTCCGACCTCACCCTGGACGGCTCCGACCTGGCCGCCGCGGCGGTGACCACCGCCCTGATCGCCACCCTGGCCCGGATCACGGCCGTCCTGGCCCCCGGCGGGCAGCTCGCCGTCGCCGCCGGGCTGGTGCTGGTGGTGGCCGTGGCCGCCCGGGCGATGCCCGAGGAGTGGCGACGCGGCCCGATCCTCGGCATCGCCGTCGGCGGCGTGCTGATCGGGCTGCTCGCCGGCTGGAGCGCGCTGCGGGGCGGGGTGGGGGTGCTCGCGACCCCGGGCCCGATCTGGGCCGGTGACCTGACCGGCTGGCCGGCCGCGCCGACCGGCGGGTCGACGTGGCAGGCCCCGATCGCCCTGGCCCTGCTCGGCGTCGCCGCCGCGATCCTCCTGCCGCCGCCGTGGAAGTACGACGTGTCGGGCGCGGCGGCCGTGCTCGCCACGATCGGCGCGCCGGCCGCGTTCGACCTGCCGTGGTGGTCGCCCGTCCTGGTGGGCGGCATGGTGGCCACGGTCTTCGGGGCTGCCGCCGTCGCCGCGATCGACCCGCGCGCCGCCCTGTCCCGGGCGGTCGTGGCCGGTGTCGTCGCCCTGCACGCCGCCGGGGCGGGCCTGGTTCGGCCGTGGACGACCGCGCTGGCGCTGGGCAGCATCGCGCTGATCGGCATCGTGGTGGCGGCGCTGGCCCGGTCGCTGGCCGTGCCGCTGGTGGATGACATCGAGTACGAGGGGATGCCGCCGCACCTTGCCCAGATCGGGGGTGCCGCGGCCGGCGCCGCGCTGCTCGCGTTCCCGGGCGCGGTCGCGGCGCTGGCCGCCGAGTTCGGGCACGCGCCGGAAGTGCTGATCACCGCCGCGTTGGCCGCGTCGAGCCTGGGCCTGGCGGCGGTGGCCGCCGTCCGGCGGCGGATCCCGCAGTACCTGCCCTGGGCCAGCGCGGCGGTGGCCGGCGGCGCCACGGTGAGCGCCCTGGCAGCCGTCCCCACCGACCAGCCCGTCGGTGTCTACGCCGCCGCCGCGGCCCTGCTCGGGGTGCTCGCCGAGCTGGTCCGGGGGGCGACGGAACCGCCGGTCGGCGCGGCCCAGCCGGTGCGGCGCTGGTCGGTGCTGCTCGACGGCGCGCTGCGGCGGCTGCCGGACGACGGGACGCGGCGCTGGCGGGTCAGTCCCGCCGCCGGTGCGCTCGCCGCCGCCGCGCTGCCCACCGTCCTGGCGCTGGTGTCGATCGCGCCGGCCCTGGTCGTCGCGCTGGTCGACCCGCACCGCAGCCTCGGCCGGGTCTGGCAGGGACCACCGCCGGAGCTGCTCACGCCGCCGTCCTCGGCGGTGGACCCGACCCACGTGCTGACCGCGTTGCTGCTCACCGCGACCGCCGCGCTGGCCGCCACCGGCTTCAGCGGCGGGCGACGCTCCCGGGCGGTACCGGTCGTGCTGCCCGGCGCCGCCGTGACCCTGCTGATCACCCCGGCGTCCCTCGGCAACGGCTGGCCCGCGAGCACGCTGGCGGCGCTGTCCGTGTTCACGATCTCGATGCTGGGGCTGGCGCTCACCCCGCCCCCGCCGCTGGTCGAGCGAGCCCGTTCGCTGCGCCTGACCAGGGTGCTCGTCTTCGCCATCGGGCTGGCCGCCGGCAGCGCGGGCCTGGTCGGCGGCCTGGCGACACGGGAGCTGACCCTGTTCACCCTCGGCGGCGCGGTCGGCGTCGGCACGGTGGCCGCCATCTTCGGCACCACCCAGCGGGCCCGCATCCTCGGCTGGCTCTTCGCCTCGCTGATGGCGCAGCTCTTCGTGCTCACCGCCAGCCTGGTGGCCGGCCTCGCGGCCGTCTGGTCGGCGATCGGCGTACTGGCGGTCGGCGCGGCCCTCCAGGTGTTCGCCGCGACCCTGCCCCGGCTGCGTCGCCCCGAGGCGCAGCGGGAGGCGGCCACCGTCGAGTGGAGCGGGCACGCCGCCGCCCTGATCGCCCTGGCACTGGCCTTCGACTCACCCCGGCACATCGCGGCGCTGCTGGCTGCCTGGGGCGCGGTCCTCGGCGTGGCGGCCACCCGACCGGGCCGCCGGCCGACGGAGCGGCGCATCCTGTTCTGGGCGGTGGTGGTCTGCGAGATCGCCGCCTGGTGGATCCTGATGCGGGTCGCCGACGTGGCGCTGCCGGAGGCGTACACGCTGCCCTTCGCGGCACTCGCCCTGCTCGTCGGAGTGCTGGAGCTGCGGCACCGACCCGACCTGAGCAGCTGGGTCGCGTACGGGCCCGCGCTCGTCGCCGCGTTCGTGCCCACCCTGGCGATCGTGCTGGCCACCGACTCCAGCACGGTGCGCCAGGTGCTGCTGCTGCTCGGCGCCGTCGCCGTCCTCGTCTTCGGGTCGATGAGCCAGCAGCAGGCGCCGGTCATCATCGGGGCCAGCGTCACCGCGATCACTGCGGTGCACGCGCTGTTCAGCTTCGGCCCGTGGCTGGCACTGATCCCGGTCGGCCTCCTGCTGCTGGTGCTCGGCGCGAGCAACGAGCGCCGACGCCGCGCCCAGGAACGCCTCCAGACGGCCCTACGCGGCATGCGGTGAGGTCGGCGCGGGACCGCCCGTCGGCTGCCGGCACGGGCGGCCCCGCAGCCACCGAGCCGGCCCGCCCACGGACCGTCGCGCGGCTCGTCTCCCGTCCGCAGCGCTCATTCCCAGCCCGGTGGCCACCAACAGCCGCCGGACAAGACCCGGGAGCCGCAGACGACGGTCAGCCCGACCTCGCCGGCCCGCGCGCCATGCCGTGGCCACGACCTCGTCCCGGTGGCACTGCCGAGTGGGTGAGGCCGGCCCGGCGGACGAAAGCGCTGCTGTCCGGGCCTTTCCCCCGGTCGACGAGTGGATGGCGGTGCCGGCGACGGCACGGCGGCCGTAACCGACCGATCGGCTAGGGCTGGGGCGTGGTGAGAGCCGATGCGCTGCAGCGACTACACAACGTGACTTGCCGTGCGGGACCACCACCAACCCTTCGCGCCCTTTGCTCTGCAGCCACCGACGCAACAGTCACGCAGCGTTGCCGACGTCCACTGCATCCACCCGATCCCGAAATACGTAATGCCAGTTCAGGAACCTGGTGCGTGGATGGCTGCAGAGCAAAGGGCGCGGGAGGACAAGTCCCGTTCGGCCAGAGCCGCAACGCTGAGTGACTGACGCACCTGGTTGCGAGGAGTAACCATGGCTGGTGTAGGCAGCGCAGCGTGTCAGCCGGCGCCGGGTCGAGGGCAGGCGAGGGCCGCCGCAGGAGACAGGGCAGCGGAGGCGGCCGCGGGCAGAGCAGCCAGCGCGGGCAGAGCAGGCAGAACGGGCAGAGCAGCAGCGCAAGCAGCGGCCACAGTCGTCGTCGCGAGGGCGAAGCGCGGGCCGCACGGGGCCGCGGGCGCGCAGAGGGGCACGGGCGGCATGGGGGCGCGCGGCACAAGGAGGGGCCGCGCGGGCACCACCAAGGCGGGGGCGGGGCGGGGACGGCGGCCTCGGGCGGGGGCCGGGAAGGCGGCACGGGCCGTGCGGGGCAGAGGCCGGGAAGGCGGCACGGCCGCGCGGGGCGCGAGGCCCGGGAAGTCAGGCCAGGGAGGCGCGCAGGGCGGCGTCCTTCTCGGCCACCAACTGCTCCAGGTCCGCCTGGTAGGCCGCCATGCGGTCGAGCAGGGCGCGGTCGGCGGCGGCCAGGATGCGGACGGCGAGCAGGCCGGCGTTGCGGGCGTTGCCGATCGACACGGTGGCGACCGGCACGCCGGCCGGCATCTGCACGATGGAGAGCAGCGAGTCCATCCCGTCGAGGTGCTTCAGCGGCACCGGTACGCCGATCACCGGCAGCGGGGTGACCGAGGCGATCATGCCCGGCAGTGCGGCGGCGCCACCCGCACCGGCGATGATGACCTTGAGGCCCCGGTCGGCCGCGGCGCGTCCGTAGTCGATCATCTTGATCGGTGTACGGTGCGCCGAGACGACCTCGACCTCGTACGGCACCTCGAACTCGTCCAGCGCCTCGGCGGCGGCCTTCATCGTGGGCCAGTCCGAGTCGCTGCCCATGATCAGTCCGACGGTGCTCACTGGTCTCCGCCTCTCGTTCGCGACTTCGGGCCCCACGAGCTGAACCTCACGCGTGGCCCTCGCGCAGCCAGCGGGCGGCCCGCGCGGCCCGCGTCCGTACGTCGTCCAGGTCGTCGCCGAGCACCGTGACGTGCCCGATCTTGCGGCCGGGCCGCACCTGCTTGCCGTAGAGGTGCACCTTGGCGCCGGGCTCGGCCGCGAAGAGGTGGTGCAGCCGCTCGTCGATCGACATCCCACCCGGCTCTCCACCGAGCACGTTCGCCATCACCACCACGGGAGCGGTCAGCGAGGTGTCGCCCATCGGGTAGTCGAGCACCGCCCGCAGGTGCTGCTCGAACTGCGACGTACGCGCGCCCTCGATGGTCCAGTGCCCGGAGTTGTGCGGCCGCATCGCCAGCTCGTTCACGACGATCCGGCTGCCGGCGGGCGCTGTCTGGTCGGCCACCTCGAACAGCTCCACGGCGAGCAGGCCGACCACGCCGAGCGCGGTGGCCAGGTCGATGGCGAGCTGCTGGGCGGCGACCGCCAGCTCCTCCGGCAGATCCGGTGCGGGGGCGAGCACCTCGACGCAGATGCCGTCGCGCTGCACCGTCTCGACCACCGGGTACGCGGCGACCTGCCCGAACGGCGAACGGGCCACCTGCACGGCCAGCTCCCGGCGCAGCGGCACCCGCTCCTCGACGATCAGCCGGGTACCGCCCGCCAGCAGGGTCGTCGCCAGCTCGGCGGCGTGGGCCGCGTCGTCGACCAGCCAGACGCCCCGACCGTCGTACCCGCCCCGGGCCGCCTTGAGCACCACCGGCCAGCCGATCTCGTCGCCGAACGCCACCACGTCGGCGGGCTCCGCGACTCCTCGCCACGCCGGGTTCGGCGCGCCCAGCTCGCCGAGCCGCTCCCGCATGACCTGCTTGTCCTGGGCGTGCAGCAGCGCGTCGGCCGGCGGGAAGAGCTTCACGCCCTCGGCGGCCAGCGTGCGGATGTGCTCGGTGGGAACGTGCTCGTGATCGAAGGTCACCACGTCGCAGGCCTTGGCGAAGGTGCGCAGCGCGGCGAGGTCGGTGTGGTCGCCGTACTGGACGTCGGCGGCGACCAGTGCGGCGCCGTCGTCGGGGGCCTGCGCGAGCACGCGCAGCGACTGGCCGAGGGCGATCGCGGACTGGTGGGTCATCCGGGCCAGCTGGCCACCGCCCACCATGCCGACAACGGGCAGACCGGTACGGGAATCCATAGCGGCGCCAGCCTATCGGGACGCCCTGCCACCCGCGCCGCCGGATGGCCGATCGCACACCCGCCGCAGCCGGGCTCCTCAGCGCCGGCCGAGCTGGCCGACCAGGTCGTCCACCGCCGTCACGGGACGCTCGCAGACGAAACCCCGGCAGGCGTACGCGGTGGCCCGCCCGTCGACCATCGGCCGGTCGGCGAGCAGCGGCACCCCGGGCTGGCCCGGGCGGCCCGCCACGATCACCGCGCCGGGCGGGGCGTGCCGGTGTGCCGCCGCGACCAGCGGGTCCCCCGTCGGCTCGTCCGTAACCACCGCGATCTCGTACGGCCCGGAGAGCAGCGCCTCGCCGACGGTGGCCGCGTAGCCGGTAAAGCGGGCGTGCCGGCCGACGATCGGCGCCACGGTCGACAGGGCAGCCTCGGCGGCCTCCCGGTAGCGGGTCTGACCGGTCAGCGCCGAGTACGTCACGAGCGCCGCGACGATCGCCGAGCGCCCGGACGGCGTGGCGTTGTCGGTCGGGTCGGCGGGGCGGGCCACCAGCCGCTCCGCGTCGTCGGCCGTGTCGTAGAAGGCGCCTCCGGGCGCCGCGAAGCGCGCCAGGGCGACGTCGAGCAGCCGGCCGGCCAACTCCAGCCAGCGCCCCTCGCCGGTGACCTGGTGCATGGCGCAGAACGCCTCTGCCACGCAGCCGTAGTCCTCCAGCACCCCGGCGGGGTCCCCGACCACCCCGTCGCGGGACACGCGGCGCAGCCGCCCGTCGACGACGTGCACCCTCGCCAGGTACTCGGCGGCGTCGCGCATCACGCCGTAGGTGCCGTCGGCGACGCTCTCCAGCGTCTGCGACTCCTCGTCGGGACCGGCCGGACCGAACGTGTCGGCCACCTGGTTGAACTCGGCGAGCGCGGTGACGGCCAGCCCGTTCCAGGCGGCGACCACCTTGTCGTCCCGGGCCGGCTGCGGCCGTTCCCGGCGGGCCGCGAGCAGCCGGCCGACGACGTCCTGCCAGCGCCGCGTCACCGCCGGGTCCGCGTCGTCCACGTCGCGGGCGAGCCGCAGCACACTGGTGCCGTGTTCGAAGCTGCCGGCCTCGGTGACGGCGAACAGGTCGGCGGCCCAGCGGCCGTCCCCCTCCCCCAGCACCTCGACGAGCTGGGCCGGCGTCCAGACGTAGGTCGATCCCTCGACGCCCTCGGTGTCGGCGTCCAGCGCCGACGCGAACCCACCGGACGGGGTCCGCAGCTCGTCGGCGAGGAACCAGGCGGTGTCCTGCGCGACCCGGCGGGCCAGCGGGTCGCCGGTCAGGCGCCAGAGCTGGGTGTACGCCCGCAGCAGCAGCGCGTTGTCGTAGAGCATCTTCTCGAAGTGCGGCACCGTCCAGTGCCCGTCGACGGAGTAGCGGGCGAAGCCGCCGGCGAGCTGGTCGTAGATGCCGCCCCGGGCCATCGCCTCGCAGGTGTGCCGGGCGATCTCCAGGCTGCGCTGCGAGCCGGTGCGCTGGTGGTGGCGGAGCAGGAAGAGCAGGTTCATGTGCGGCGGGAACTTCGGCGCACCGCCGAACCCGCCGTTCACGGCGTCGTACTCCTTGGCGAGCTGGTCGGCTGCGGCGTCGAGCAGCGCGGCGTCCAGCGGCGCGGTGGGACCGCCCACGGCCTGCGCGCCGCCGATCGCCTCGACCACGGCGGTGCCCTGCTGGATGACGGCGTCGCGCTGGTCCCGCCAGGCGGCGGCGACGGACTGGAGCAGCCGGATGAAGTTCGGCCGGGGGAAGTACGTGCCGCAGAAGAAGGGCGTGCCGTCCGGGGTCGCGAAGACGGTCATCGGCCATCCGCCCTGCCCGGTCATCGCCTGGGTGGCGGTCATGTAGATCGCGTCGACGTCGGGGCGTTCCTCGCGGTCGACCTTGATCGAGACGAAGTCGTCGTTCATCAGGGCGCCGACCTGCTCGTTCTCGAACGACTCGTGGGCCATCACGTGGCACCAGTGGCAGGCGGCGTAGCCGACCGAGATGAGCACCGGCACGTCCCGCCGTTTTGCCTCGGCGAACGCCTCGTCGCACCAGGGCCACCAGTCGACCGGGTTGTCGGCGTGCTGGAGCAGGTACGGGCTCGTGGCGTCAGCGAGTCGGTTCACCCGACGACCATAACCACCCCCGACGCGCCCGCCCGCGCTCCCGCGGAGGCACCCCCGCTACCTCGGCGGACGGCGGGTGCGGTCAGGAGGCGCCGTCGGCGCGCAGCGGGAAGACGTTGGGGCGCGCCTCGTCGAGCAGGGTGCCCAGCACCGCGCCGATCTTGTCGGCCGGCATCGGCTTGAAGAAGTGGTAGCCCTGGGCGGCCGTGCAGCCCAGCTCGGCCAGCGCCAGCCGCTGCTCGGCGGTCTCCACACCCTCGGCGACCACCCGCAGCCCCAGCTCGTGGGCGAGGCCGACGGTGGTGCGTACGATCGCCGCCGCCTCCGGGGAGTCGGCCATCCGGATCACGAAGGAGCGGTCCACCTTCAGCTCGTCCACCGCGATCCGGGTGAGGAACGTCAGCGAGGAGAAGCCGGTGCCGAAGTCGTCGACGGCGAGCTGCACGCCCATGGCCCGCAGGGTGGCGAGCACCTCGTCGATGACCTCCAGCTCGCTCATAACCACCGTCTCGGTGATCTCCAGGACCAGCCGGTCCGGCGGTACCTGGTGCTGGTGCAGCGCCTCGGCGATCTCGGCGGGCAGGCGGGGGTCGAGCAGGCTGCGCGCCGACAGGTTGACGGAGATCGGCACGTCGAGCCCGTCGCGGGCCCAGCCGGCGGCGACGGCGAGCGCCTTGTCCAGCACGTAGCGGGTGAAGGTGCCGAGCTGCTCGCTGTTCTCCACGGGGCGGATGAAGTCGTGCGGCCCGAGCCAGCCCCGGCGCGGGTGCCGCCAGCGGATCAGCGCCTCCACCCCGGTCGGCGCGCCGGTGGTCAGGTCGACGGCCGGCTGCAACGCCAGCACGAGCTGGTCGTCGGTCTTCAGCGCCTCGCGCAGCTCCGCCAGCAGGGCCAGCTGGTCGGTGCTCGCGGCGTCCCGGGCGGAGTCGTACGCGGCGACGCTGCCGCCGCCCTCCTTGGCCTGGTACATGGCGATGTCGGCCCGGCGCAGCAGCTCGGTCAGGTCGGCGGTCCCGGCGTCGGCGACCACCACCCCGACGGAGACCTCGACGGACATGCGTACCCCGGCCACCTCGGTCGGCGCGGCGAGCCGCTCGGCGATCTCGCGGGCCTGCCGCAGCGCGTACGACATCGGGGCGGCCCGGTCGCCGATCACCGGGACCGACGTCAGCAGCAGCGCGAACTCGTCGCCGCCGAGCCGGGCGAGCAGGTCACCGGGGCGGGCGAGGGTGCCCAGCCGGTTGGCGGTCAACCGCAGCAGCTGGTCGCCGGCGGCGTGCCCGAGGGTGTCGTTGACCTCCTTGAACTGGTCGATGTCGAGCAGCAGCAGCGCGACCGGGTGGTCGTGGGCGAGCTGACGCAGCGCCTGGTCACCCTTGCTGAGCAGGGCCGACCGGTTCACCAGCCCGGTGAGCTGGTCGTGCACCGCCTCGTACGACGAGCGGGCGGTGACCAGCCGCAGCTCCCGGTGGGTCGCGGCGTCGTGCAGCGCGGCGGCGAGCGCGTCGCCGAACGCGGCCACCGCGTCCCGTTCCCGGGCGTTGGGCGGCGCGCAGCGCGGGAACCGGACCCGCAGCTCACCGACGCGGGCGGCCCCGACGGTGAGGGTACGCACCAGCTCGTGGTTCTCCGGCTCGCCCCGGCCGGGCGGGGCGACCTCCCGGTCGATCAGTTGCCCGCCCGGATCGCCCCGGTAGCGCCGCCACCGCCCGTCGCCACGGGCCACGTCGACGTCGACGAGTTCGGCGTTGAACAGGGCCAGCGCGCCGGTCACCGCGGCGGTGGCGACACCGCGCTCGTCGAGTTGGTTGAGCGCGGCGGTGGCCTCGGCGAAGGCCCGCCAGGTGCGGCGTTCCTCCTCGGCGCGGAGCCGGTGCCGGTAGGTCTGCTGGAGCAGCCAGAGCGGCGGCGGGAGCAGCAGCAGCCAGCGCGCGTCGAGTTCCAGCAGCGCCACCACGGCCAGGCCGACGGCCACGTTCCCGACGAACATCAGCAGCTTGCCCCGCAGTGCGGCGAGCAGCGGCGGCCCGACGGGCATGCCGTGGCGCAGCGCCAGGCCGGCGCCGCCGAGCCAGGCGGTGGCGAACAGGTAGGTGACCGATCCCGCGAGCACGGCCAGGGCCAGCGCCGGGGTGGGCGGCGCCAGCAGCGGCGCACCGAGCACGGTGGTGACCGAGACGGCCAGGGCGGTGGCGGCGGTCAGCGAGGCCGTGATCCGGACGACCTCCAGCACCGGCCGTCGGTCGCCGAGCAGCGACATGGCCGACCAGGCGAGGGCGGCGCCCAGCAGCGCGGCGGAGGGGATCCAGCCGGTGGGCGTCAGATAGAGGCAGATGATCAACGCCGCCTCGCCCCAGGTGATGCTCACCATCCCGGCGGCGGTGCGGAACCGCAGCCGGGCCAGCTGGGCGACGGCGAACACGGCGACGGCGAGGCCGAACCGGGCGGGCCCGCCGAGCGGGTCGTCGGCGGGAATCCCGGCCGGCGCGGTCCATCCCAGACCTGCGGCGACCAGCGCGGTGAGCGCGACGGCAGCGGTGAGCAGGAGCAGCCGCGTGGGGGTGCCGCGGGCTCCGAGCCGGTCGGTCGACTCGCCGGCCCTGCCGGAGGTCACCGGGCCGCTCCGCCCGGAGGCCGCTCGCCGGTACGACGGGCAGCCGCTGGTGCGATGGTCATCGGCGCCCCCTCCCGCGCACGGCTTGGGGAACTCTTGGTCCCCCCGGCGAGAGGCTAAGGCAAACCCGGTGGCCGCAACAGGGGGCGATGGCCGGGTTCGACGTGAATCATGGGCGGACTAACCGTTGCGGCGCTGCTGACGCCCGGTCGGAGCGGCGGAGGATGAATCGTGCGCCGGTGCGCCTTCTGTCGGATCGACGACTGCCGCGTCCGCCCGGTCGGGGGTCGCCGGTGGACCCTGCTGGGGGAACCGCTCGGGCAGCCGGCGCAGCCGGGAGTTCATGTTGCGGATCAGCAGGATGGTGGCGGCGGCCAGGACGAGGATGAGGAACAGGCCCATCGGCCCGGCCAGGCCACCCGTGCGGGTGTCCCCGAAGTTGTTCTGGGCGAGCACCTGTGCGGCGGTCAGCATGGCGTTCCTCCGGTGTGCGGTAGGTGACCAGGGTAGCCCGGCGGAGAATCAGCGGGCATGGGCCGTCTCGCGCACCCCGGCGAAGAGGTCCGACTCGGGCAGCGGGCTGTCGACCAGGGAGCGCACCAGCTCGAAGTCCTCCGTCGGCCACGCGCGCTTCTGTAGCTCCATGGGCACCTGGAACCAGAAGCCGTCCGGGTCGATCTGGGTGGCGTGGGCGCGCAGCGCGTCGTCGCGGACCGGGAAGTAGTCGGCGCACTCGACCCGGGTCGTGATCCGGGGGCCCTTGTCGGGGCGGTCCTCCCAGCGCTTGATCCACTCTTCGTAGGGCGACTTCAGGCCGACGGCGAGCAGGCCCTCGTGCAGCGCCATGATCTTGCCCTTGGAGAAGCCGATGTCGTAGTAGAGCTTGAGGGGCTGCCACGGCTCACCCAGCTCCGGGTGGCGCTCCGGGTCGCCGGCGGCCTCGAACGCGGCCATGGTGACCTTGTGGGTCATGATGTGGTCGGGGTGCGGGTAGCCGCCCTCCTCGTCGTACGTCGTGACGACGTGCGGACGGAACTGGCGCATCAGCCGCACCAGCGGGCCGGCCGCCACCTCGACGTCCTGGAGGGCGAAGCAGCCCTCGGGCAGCGGCGGGAGCGGGTCGCCCTCGGGCAGGCCGGAGTCGACGAAGCCGAGCCACGCCTGCTCGACGCCCAGGATCGCCCGTGCGGCGTCCATCTCCGCCCGCCGGACGTCGGCGATGTTGGCCCACACGTCCGGCCGGTCCATCTTCGGGTTGAGCACGCTGCCGCGCTCGCCGCCGGTGCACGTGACCACCAGGACGTCCACGCCCTCGGCCACGTATTTCGCCATGGTGGCGGCACCCTTGCTCGACTCGTCGTCGGGGTGCGCGTGGACGGCCATCAGTCGCAGTTGCTCTGCCAACGTCGGCGCTCCTCGTCTCTGCCGGCCGGCGGACCCCCCGCAGGACCGCCCGGCTGACCTGCCGGAATCCTCCCCCGCGCCGGGAACCGTCGGTGCCCACCTGTCATATTTGACGACAGCCGGGCCGGGAGGATGGAACCCTGCCATTCTTGCCGATGCCTCCGACAACGACGCCAGGAGATACCCCGCGGTGACCGAGACGCACGCCACACTTCCGCCGGGCGCGCCCGCCTTCCCGCCGGGCCGCTACGGCCGTCGCCGGGAGCCCGGGCGCCGCCGGCCGCTGCTGGCGGCGCTGCTGGTGGTCGCCCTGGTCGCGGTCATGACCCTGGTCGCGGTGCGGCTCTACCGGCAGTACGGCGACCCGAACTACGACGCCGAGGTGATCACCTACACCGAGATCACCGACAGCCAGGTGCTGGTCGACTTCCGGGTCATCGTGCCGACGGGCGGTTCGGCGGTCTGCCTGCTGCGCGCCCGGGACCGCGCCGGCGCCGAGGTGGGCCGGGGAGAGGTGACCGTGACGGCCGGGCCCGACCAGCGAAGCGTGACCGCGCGGCACCGGCTGGCCACCACCGCCCGGCCCTTCGTCGGCGAGGTGGTGCGCTGCCAGCCCCCGTCCTGAGCAGGCACGACGCGGTCCGACCCGGCCGGCGCGGACGCCCTCGCCCGCCTCGGGGGCGGCAATCGAGCGCACCCTGTGTCGTACCGCACTGGTAACTTGGAAGTTCACCTGTCAGCCAGCACGCACGAACGAGGAGACCGCCTGTGTCCACTGGCAACGAGGCGCCCGCCACCTGGCTGTCCCAGGACGCATTCGACCGGCTCCAGGCCGAGCTCGACGAGTTGATCGCCAACCGGCCGGTCATCGCCGCCGAGATCAACGCCCGGCGCGAGGAGGGCGACCTGCGGGAAAACGGTGGCTACCACGCCGCCCGCGAGGAGCAGGGCAAGGCCGAGGGACGCATCCTCTACCTCAAGGAGCTGCTCCGCACCGCCAAGGTGGGCGGAGCGCAGGCCGCCGACGTGGTGTCGCCCGGCATGGTCGTGACGATCTACTTCGACGACGACAAGGACGACACCGAGACCTTCCTGCTCGGCTCCCGGGAGATCGCGTCGACCACCGACCTGACGGTCTACAGCCCCGAGTCGGCGCTGGGCCAGGCGATCCTGGGCGGCCGGGCCGGCCAGACCTGCACCTACACCGCCCCCAGCGGCGCCGACATCAAGGTGACCGTGGTCAGCTTCGAGCCGTTCTCCGGCTGAGCCACCGCGGGAGATCGACCGCCTGACCGGGCACCGGTCCGGTCAGGCGGCAACGACGACGAACGACGCGCCGAGGCGTGGCACCGGTCCCGGTGTCACGCCTCGCCGGCGAAGACGACCTGGTAGCCGCTGGCCCGCAACGCGCTGAGCAGCGTGTCGGAGTGCTCGACCCCCCGGGTCTCCACCGACAGGGCCACCTCCACCTCGCCCAGGCGCAGGTGCGGATTGGCCCGCTGGTGCTCCACGTCCACCACGTTCGCCCGGTGCTCGGCGATCTCGCCGAGCAGCGACGCGAGCTGGCCCGGGCGGTCCGAGCAGCGCACCGTCACCCGCAGGTAGCGCCCTGCGGCGGCGAGCCCGTGCTCGATCACCCGGAGCATCAGCAGCGGGTCGATGTTGCCGCCCGAGAGCACCGCCACCACCGGAGCCTGCACCTCGACGACACCCGCGAGCAGCGCGGCGACGCCCACCGCGCCGGCCGGCTCGACCACCTGCTTGCCCCGCTCCAGCAGCATCAGCAGCGCCCGGGAGATGTCCTCCTCGGACACAGTGACGATCTCGTCCACCAGCTTGCGCACGTGGGTGAAGGTGAGCTCCCCCGGCCGGCCGACGGCGATGCCGTCCGCGATGGTGCCGAACGTCGGAAGGCGTACCGGCTCGCCGGCCACCAGGGAGGGCGGGAAGGCGGCCGCCCCGGCGGCCTGCACCCCGATGATCCGCACGTCGGGCCGCAGCGCCTTGGCCGCCACCGCCATGCCGGAGACCAGCCCGCCGCCGCCCACCCCCATGATGATCGTCTTGACCTCGGGGCACTGTTCCAGGACCTCCAGGGCCACCGTGCCCTGGCCGGCGATCACGTCCCGGTGGTCGAACGGGTGGATCAGCGTCGCCCCGGTGCGCTCGGCGTAGGTCTGCGCCGCGACCAGGGACTCGTCGACGGTGTTGCCGACCAGCTCGACCTGTGCGCCGTACCCCTTGGTGGCGGCCACCTTCGGCAGCGGCGCGTTCACCGGCATGAAGACCGTGGCGTGCGTACCGACGAGGCCGGCGGCGAGCGCCACCCCCTGGGCGTGGTTGCCGGCGCTCGCCGCGACCACGCCGTCGGCGCGCTCGGCCTCCGACAGCCGGGAGATCCGCACGTACGCGCCACGCACCTTGTACGAGCCGGCGCGTTGCAGGTTCTCGCACTTGAGCCACGTCGGCCCGCCCAGCGCAGCGCTCAGCGGGCGGCAGGGCTCCAGCGGGGTGGTGCGGACGACGCCGGCGAGCAGTTCCCGCGCGGCCCGTACGTCGGCGAGACCGACCAGTTCCGTCATGCCCTGATCGTGCCACCCTCCGCCCGCGCCGACGCGGTACGCCACCTGTCTAGACAGCGGCGGGGATGCGGGGGTAGCCGGGGGCGTGCCGGGGCCAGGGCGCCTGCATCTCGAACTGGCCGGCGACGCCGAGGAGCAGCAGCTCGCTGCCGGGCGGGCCGATCAGCTGCACGGCGACCGGCAGCCCGTCGGGGCGACGGCCGACCGGCACCACCAGCGCGGGCAGGCCGGCGATGTTCCACGGCGCGGCGAACGGGGCGTACCGGATGCTGGCCAGCATGTTGGCCCGCCAGGACCGGCCGGACCAGCCCGTGGCCTCCGGCGGCACGGTCGCCAGGGCCGGGGTGAGCAGCAGGTCGATCGAGTGGTCGGCGAAGAAGCCGATCGAGCGCTCGCGCCAGGCGGCCCGGTCCGACTCCCGGACGTACCCGCGTCGCTGCGCCCACTCGCCGAGGGCGACGTGCCGGCGGCTGCGCCGCTGGAGGCCGCGCCGGTCCAACCCGGCGGCCCGGACGTCGGCGGCGGCCGCCGCGAACCAGGTGGCGATGCCCTGCAGGCCCAGCGCCGTCGGGTAGACCGGATCGGCCGGGACGGTGTCGTGGCCCGCGCCCGCGAGCAGCCGACCGGCGGCGGCGACGGCGTCCCGGTTGGGCGCGTCGGCGTGCACGCCGCGCACCGGCGAGCGCAGCGAGACGCCCACCCGCAGCCGCTGCGGCGGCACCAGCTTGTCGGGGCGGCGGCCGGCCAGCACCGAGAAGCCGACTGCCGCGTCGGCGACCGTGCTGGTCAGCACGCCGTGCTCGGTGAGGCCCAGCCAGTCGTCCGCGCCGAGCTGGCACGGGACCACCCCCCGGCCCGGCTTGAGCCCGATCAGGCCGCAGCAGGCCGCCGGGATGCGGATCGAGCCGAGGCCGTCGTTGCCGTGGGCGATCGGCACCAGGCCGGCGGCGACGGCGGCGGCCGCCCCGCCGGAGGAGCCGCCGGGGGTACGCCGGGTGTCCCAGGGGTTGCGGGTGACGGCCGTCTCGTCGTCGGTGACGGCCCACAGGCCGAGCTCCGGCATCCGGGTCACCCCGAGGATCACCGCGCCGGCGCCGCGCAGCCGGCGGACCACCTCGTGGTCGGCCTCGGCCACCGGCGTACGCACCGCGGCCGACCCGTTCCAGGTGGGCAGGCCGGCGACGGCGGTGTTCTCCTTGACCGCCACCGGCACCCCGGCCAGCGGCAGGTTGGCCAGGTCCTCCTGCTCGTCGACCTTCTCCGCCTCGGTGATCGCCGCCCCGCCGCGTACCGTGCGGAACGCGGCGAGGTCGGCGTCGACCCGGGCGGCGTGGTCGAGGTGGTCCGCGACGACCTGGGTGGCTGTGACGTCACCCCGCCGTACGCCCCGGGCGATCTGCTTGGCGGTCGCCCCCACCCAGGTCGGCATGATGTCCTGCACGGCCACCCTCCCTCACCAGCGGTCAGCCCAGCGCCTGCTCCAGATCGGCGAGCAGGTCGTCGACCGTCTCGATGCCGACAGACAGTCGCACGAGATCGCCGGGAACTTCAAGCGGCGAGCCGGCAGCACTTGCGTGTGTCATCCGGCCCGGGTGCTCGATCAGGGATTCCACGCCGCCGAGGGACTCGGCGAGGATGAAGAGCTTCGTCCGGTTGCAGATCTCGACGGCGTGCTCCTCGCCGCCGGCCGCCCGGAACGAGATCATCCCGCCGAACCGGCGCATCTGCTTCGCGGCCACCTCGTGACCGGGGTGCGCGGGCAGCCCCGGGTAGATGACCTGACCGACCTTGGCGTGCCCGTCCAGGTAGGACGCGATCCGCTCGGCGTTGTCGCAGTGCCGGTCCATGCGTACGCCCAGAGTCTTGATGCCGCGCAGGGTGAGCCACGCGTCGAAGGGGCCGTTGATCGCGCCCATCGCGTTCTGGTGGTAGCGCAGTTCCTCGCCGAGCCCGGCGTCGGCGGCGATCAGCGCGCCGCCGACCACGTCGGAGTGGCCGCCGATGTACTTGGTGGTGGAGTGCACCACCACGTCCGCGCCGTGCGCGATCGGCTGCTGGAGGTACGGCGACGCGAACGTGTTGTCGACGACCAGCAGGGCGCCCGCGTCGTGCGCGACACCGGCCAGCGTGGCGATGTCGGCGATGCCGAGCAGCGGGTTGGTGGGCGTCTCCACCCAGACGATCCGCGTCCGGCCGGGCTCGACGGCGGCCCGGATCGCGTCGGGGTCGGAGACCTTCGCCGGGGTGAAGTCCAGCCCCCAGCGCTCGGCCACCCGGGCGAAGAGCCGGTACGTGCCACCGTAGGCATCGTCGGGGATCACCACGTGGTCGCCCGGCTTGCAGACGGCACGCAGCAGGGTGTCCTCAGCGGCCAGGCCGCTGGCGAAGGCGAGCCCGACCGGACCGCCCTCCAGCGCGGCGAGGCACTCCTGCAGGGCGTCGCGGGTCGGGTTGCCGGAGCGGCTGTACTCGTAGCCCAGCCGGGGCGCGCCGACGGCGTCCTGGGCGTAGGTGCTGGTCTGGTAGATCGGTGGGATCACCGCGCCGGTGCGGGCCTCGGGGTCCTGGCCGGCGTGGATGGCGAGCGTGTCGAAGCCGTGACTCATGCCCGGAACGTTAGTCGTCCGGTCCGCCGGGCGTATGAAACCCACCCGCGTCGCATCTGATCATGCGCTGGTGCGGCTCTGCCACCATGCGGGGAACCGCCGCGGAGGCGTTCCCCCCGCCTCGCGGCCGTACCCCCGAGGAGATCCCATGGCTCGTGTACCGCGCCGCCGCCTCCTGGCCGCAGCGGCGGTCTTTCTCCTGATCACGTCGGGCGGGCTGCTGGCGCCGCCGGCCCCGGCGTTCGCGGCCGAGAAGTTCGCCCCGGCTCCCGCCGCAGGGGTGGCCGACAGTTGGATCGTGGTGTTACGCGGCGACGCCACACGGGACGTCGACGGCAGCGCGCGCTCGCTGCTGCGCCGGCACCCCGGCGCGCTGGCCGCCAGCTACCGGGCCGCGCTGCCGGGCTTCGCGGTACGGATGTCCGCGACGGACGCCCGCCGGCTCAGCCAGGAGCCGCAGGTGGCGTACGTGGCCCAGAACTCGCTGCTGGTCCCGCAGGACACGCAGACCACCCCGCCGTGGCACCTCGACTCCCTCGACCAGCACGGCGGCGAGTGGGACCGCTCGTACACCTACGACACCACCGGCCAGGGCGTGCACGCCTACGTCATGGACAGCGGGATGCGGCACACCCACACCGACTTCGGCGGACGGGCCACCGGGGACGTGAACTTCGTGCCGCAGGGCATCGACCAGTGGGGCACCGGCGACTGCTCCGGGCACGGCACGCGGGTGGCCGGCCTGATCGGCGGCCGGGTGCACGGCGTGGCGAAGGGCGTACGCCTGCACACCGTCCGGGTGGGCGGCTGCACGCCGGGGCAGGTCGAGTGGGCCATCTCGGCGCTCGACTGGATCGTCCGCAACGCGGTGCGGCCGGCGGTGGTGAACATGAGCCTGGCGACGACCGCGAACCAGGCGCTCGACGACGCCGTCAAGGCGGTGCTCGCCGCCGGCATCCCGGTGGTGGCCTCCGCCGGCAACCACGGCCGGGACGCGTGCGGCTTCTCCCCGGCCCGGGTGCCGGACGTGATCACCGTGGGTATGGTGCACGCCCTGCGGGACAGGTTGCCCAACTCGAACTTCGGCCCGTGCGTGGACCTGTTCTCCTTCGGCGAGCAGGTGTCCACCGTCACGCAGGTCAGCGACACCTCCACCACCACCGACTTCGGCGGCACCTCGGCGGCCGCGCCCATCGTCACCGGTGCGGTGGCCCGCTACCTGCAACGCTTCCCCACCGCCTCGCCACGGACCGTCGCCGCGCGGCTGGCCGACGAGGCGACCCGGGACCGGATCGTCGACCCGGCCGGCGCGCCCAACCTGGTGCTGCACGCCGATCCGGGCGGACCGGGCAACGACGGCTTCTCGGGACGGTACGCCGACGTCAACGGGGACGGCCGCGACGACGTCGTCAGCTTCACCCGGGGAACCTCCGCCGACGTGCACGTGGCGCTGTCGAACGGTGCCAGCTTCGGCGCGGCCACCGTCTGGCACACGTACTTCGCCGCCGGCCAGGAGTTCCCCGTGCTCGGGGACGTCAACGGCGACGGCCGCGACGACCTGATCACCTTCACCCGGGGCAACGCGGCGGACGTCTACGTCGCGCTCTCCACCGGCACCTCGTTCGGGGCGTCCCAACGCTGGCACACCTGGTTCGCGGCCCTCAGGGAGACCCCGGTGGTCGGTGACTTCAACGGTGACGGGCGGGCCGACATCGCCACGTTCGTCCGGGAGGACGTCCGGGACGTCTACGTCGCCCTCTCCGACGGCACGCAGTTCGTCGGCACCGGCGTCCGTTGGCACGCCGACTTCGTCGGCGACGACGACATCCCGCTGGTCGGGGACGTCAACGGGGACGGCCGGGACGACGTCGTCGCGGTCGACCGCTTCACCGGTCACGCGGTGAACGTCGGCCTCTCCACCGGCAGCGGTTTCGTGCTGTCGTACCAGTGGCTCGACTACTTCCTCAACCTCGGCACCAGCGAGGTGCCGGTGGTGGGCGACTTCGACGGCGACGGACGCGCCGACCTCGCCGCGGTCAGCCTCAACCAGGGGTACGTCGACGTGGCCCTCTCCGTCGGCAACCGTTTCCTGCCGCGTACCCGCTGGGCCTGGAGCTTCCCGGCCGGTGGCGCGATCCCGGGTGCCGGTGACTTCACCGGCGACGGCCGGGCCGACATGGTCGCCTTCAGCCGGGGGGCGGTGGCCCACGTGCACGTCGTCCGGTCGGCCGGCGGGTACTTCACCGACCTGCGCCGCTGGCACGACAACTTCGCCGGTGGCACCGCGGTCCCGATGCCCGCCAGCCTCTGGTGAACGCGCGCCCGGGCAGGACCGGACAGGGCCTTCTCTGACGCGTCCTCTCGAGCAGGGCACCCTGGCCGGGAGTGAGACGGGCGGAGCAGGGCACCCCGGGTCGGGGGCGAACCGAGCCGGGGACGGGCACCCCGGGCCGGCGGGAGGGCGCGCTCGGCCGGCGGCGGCATTACCCTGCCGGGGTGAGCGGGTGCGTGTTCTGCGGGATCGTGGCGGGCGAGGTGGCGGCTTTCCGGGTCGCCGACGAACCGGACGGGGTGGCGTTCCTCGACACCCGGCCGGTCTTCAAGGGGCACGTGCTGGTCGTGCCGCGCACCCACCTGGTCACCCTGGCCGACCTGCCCGCCGAGGCCCTGGCCGGCTACTTCGGCCTGGTACGCCGCCTCGCGGTGGCCGTGGAGGCCGGTCTGGGCGCCGGCGGCACGTTCGTGGCGATGAACAACCGGGTGTCCCAGTCCGTCCCGCACCTGCACACCCACGTAGTGCCTCGGACCAAAGGTGACGGGCTGCGCGGTTTCTTCTGGCCGCGCACCCGCTACGCCGACGACACCGACGCCGGGACCTACGCCGCCCGGATCACCGCGGCCCTGTAAGGCGACGTCCCTCCCACCGGCAGACCGGAAGAGCGGGGCGGGGCGGCGAGACGGCGGGACGGTGGGACGGTGGGACGGTGGGAGGCGACGGGCGAGGACACCAGCCACCCGCACGGCCCGCGCCGCCCGCACGGTCCACGCCGATGCCGGTGAGCGCCACGCGCCCACCCCGGCGCCCGCTGCGACGCGAACACCACAGGCATCTTCGGGATTGGCACGCTGCGCGCCCAGCCCGAACCGGAAGTCGGCCACCGCAGCAGTCACGGAGAGCAACGATGAAGTAAGTCACGTTCGGTAATGACGTCTCGCCGACGCCGACAACCCCATCTTCTCGCTTTGCTCTGCAGCCACATCCGCACCACCGAGCCGACCTGCACCGACGCCATCGACGGCTTCAAGCGCCTCGGAGGCGACCATCACTGAGAGCTACTGGTGCGTATGCGGCTGCAGAGCAAAGCGCTCGGCGCGGGTTTGCCTTGGAGACAAACGTCGTCACCCACAGTGACGACACCGCAACGTGAGCCCCATCGTGCACTTCAGGCTGACGACCGGTCGGACGGCGGTGAGCGGAGGGCGGCGAGCGGAGGGCGGCGAGCGGCGGTGAGCGGAGGGCGGCGAGTGGAGAAGGGCGGGGGCGGCGAGCGGAGAGCGGCGGGCGGAGGGGCGGAGGGCGGCGAAGCGGAGGACGGCTGAGCAAGGGCGGCAGGGGCCACAGCGGCCGGCAGGCGGTAGGCCAGCGGGCAGCCGGCCAGCGGCGGGCGCGGGCGGCGGCCAGCGGCGGGCGGCGGGCGGCGGCCAGCGGCGGGCGGCGGCCAGCGGCGGGCGGCGGCGGGCAGCAGGCAGCGGGCAGCGGGCGGGCGCTGGCCGGCGACGGGTGGCGGTTGCTGTCTGAGTGCGGGTGGAGCGGGTAAGGATGGCGGGTCCGGCGGTGTTGCACGCTGGGAGAGGTACGAGAGGAGTCCCACTGTGTTCCTGCGCCGCGTGAAGGCCGAACTGCCCACCCCCGACCAGGCCCTGCCGGGCCGCCCGATCGCGATGCCGATCGCCGACCGGCACGAGGTGCTGGGCACCCCGCTCAAGGGCCCCTTCCCGGAGGGCTCGCAGGTGGCCGTCTTCGGCATGGGCTGTTTCTGGGGCGCCGAGCGGCTGTTCTGGACCCTGCCGGGCGTGATCACCACGTCCGTCGGCTATGCGGGCGGCATCACGCCGAACCCGACGTACGAGGAGGTGTGCTCGGGCATGACGGGGCACGCCGAGGTCGTCCAGGTCGTCTACGACCCGACCAGGATCAGCTACGAGGATCTGCTGAAGGTCTTCTGGGAGAACCACGACCCGACCCAGGGCATGCGCCAGGGCAACGACGTGGGCACCCAGTACCGGTCGACGATCTACGTGACCACCGACGAGCAGCTCGCCACCGCGCAGGCGTCCCGGGAGGCGTTCGCGCCGATCGTGGCGCGGGCCGGCAAGGGCGAGATCACCACGGAGATCGAGCGGCTCGGCAACTACTACTTTGCCGAGGATCTGCACCAGCAGTACCTGGCGCCCACGAAGAACCCGAACGGTTACTGCAACCACGGCCCGAACGGGCTGAGCTGCCCGGTTGGTGTCGCCCGCACCTCGGGCTGAACCCGGCGCACCACCATCGGCACGGCACATGGGGCCGGCGCGGCTGATACCGCGCCGGCCCCGTGCCATCTGGGGAACTGACCGTCCGGGCGGACGGCCGGCCAGGGCCAGGCCGCGCCGGGCCGCCGGGGGCGCTGGCCTGGGACGGGTACGTGGTGCGTGGAGAGCGGCGCCGCGCGGGAATGAGCGGTCGATCACATCTGCGTCGGGTGGAAAAACGCCCCTGCCGGCACTCTTGACGCGATCTGCCATCATGACCAACGCGTGCCGTGGCAAAACCGTGCAGTGTAGCAAATCTTCAAGAAACTGTTATCAGCCCAACGGGCAATCCTCGCTGGCCTCTGGCAGCATTGTCTGGCATGTGCGGACTTGCGGGAGAGTTCCGCCGTGACGGCTCACGCGCCGACGTGACGGCGGTGGAGCGCATGGCGGCCACGATGAGCGACCGGGGGCCCGACGACAGCGGCGTCTGGGCCCAGGGCCCGACGGCCCTCGGACACCGACGCCTGAAGATCATCGATCTCTCCGCCGCCAGCGGGCAGCCGCTGGTCGACCCCGGCGCGGGACTGACCGGCGTCTTCAACGGCTGCATCTACAACTACCGCGAGCTGCGCGCCGAACTCCAGGCGAAGGGCCACCAGTTCTTCTCCTCGGGCGACAGCGAGGTCGTGCTCAAGGCGTACGCCGAATGGGGGCTCGACTTCGTCGACCACCTGATCGGCATGTTCGCCGTGGCGATCAGCGAGCGGGACACGGGCCGGCTGGTGCTGGCCCGGGACCGGCTCGGCATCAAGCCGCTCTACCTGGCCGAGACGCCCGGTACGGTGCGCTTCGCCAGCACCCTGCCCGCGCTGCTGGCCGGGGGCGGCGTCGACACCGGCATCGACCCGGTCGCGCTCGCGCACTACCTGAGCTTCCACAGCATCGTGCCGCCGCCGCGCACCATCCTGCGCGGGGTCACCAAGCTGCCTCCGGCGACCGTACGGGTCTACGAGGCGGACGGCCGCACCTCCGAGCGGGTGTACTGGGATCCGGCCTTCACCCGCTCCGCCGAGCGGGCCGGCTGGTCCGAGAAGGACTGGCAGGACGCCCTGCTGGAGTCGCTGACCACCGCCGTACGCCGGCGGATGGTGGCCGACGTGCCGGTCGGCGTGCTGCTCTCCGGCGGCCTCGACTCCAGCCTGGTGGTCGCCCTGCTCGCCGGGGAGGGCCAGCGCGGCCTCTCCACTTTCTCCATCGGCTTCGACGCGGTCGGCGGCCGGGAGGGCGACGAGTTCCGCTACTCCGACCTCGTCGCGAAGACGTTCGACACCGACCACCACCAGATCCGGGTGGCCGCCGCCGACCTGGTGCCGCCGCTGGAGGCGGCCGTCGCCGCGATGTCCGAGCCGATGGTCAGCCACGACTGTGTGGCGTTCTACCTGCTCAGCGAGGTCGTCTCGCAGCACGTCAAGGTCGTCCAGTCCGGCCAGGGCGCGGACGAGGTCCTCGGCGGCTACCACTGGTACCCGCCGCTCGCCCGGGTCGGCCGGGAGCAGGCGCTCGACACGTACGCCAGGGCGTTCTTCGACCGGGACGCGGCCGGGCTGGCCCGGGTGCTGAACCCGGCCTGGCTGACCGACGGCGACCCGGCGCGGGAGTTCGTGGCCGCCCACCTGGGCCGCGCCGGCGCCGAGACCGCGGTGGACGCCGGCCTGCGCCTCGACACCCAGGTCATGCTGACCGACGACCCGGTCAAGCGGGTGGACAACATGACGATGGCGCACGGGCTGGAGGCCCGGGTGCCGTTCCTCGACCACGAGTTCGTCGAGTTGGCCGCGAGCTGCCCGCCGGAGCTGAAGCTGGCGCAGGGCGGCAAGGGGGTGCTCAAGGAGATCGGCCGCCGGGTGCTGCCGCACGAGGTCATCGACCGGCCGAAGGGCTACTTCCCCGTCCCGGGCCTCACCCACCTGGAGGGCAAGCTCCTCGACCGGGTACGCGACGCGCTCAGCGCGCCCGAGGCCCGCCGCCGCGACCTGTTCCGCGCCGACTACGTCGACGCCCTGCTCGCCGACCCGAACGCCGAACTGACCCCGTTGAACGGAAACAAGCTGTGGCAACTCGGACTCCTGGAAATGTGGCTCCAGAGCCACGGAATCGACTGACCGTGACCGACACCCTGGCGACCGGCGCGGCCCGGACCGACCGGTCGCGCCACGGCCGGCGACGGGAGCGGGTGGGCCCCGGCGGCGATCCGATGGCGGCGGAGCCGGCGGAGGTGCCGGCCCGCGAGGGCGACAGCGACGTGGTGCTGGACTGCGGCTGGGGGCGGCTCGTCTTCGGGCAGACCTTCGCCGACCAGGCCGCCGTCGCCGCCGTGCTGCGTTCCGAGGCCGCCGGCTCCCGGGACATCTGCATCTACCTGCGCGACCCGCACGTGCTGGTGTCCCGGCTCCCCGACGAGCTGTTCATCGATCCGTCCCTGACCTACCGGCTGCCGCTCGTCGACGGCGGGCCGACGGGGGACGGCGACGTGCCGGGGCTGACCGTCCGCCCGCTGGCCGACGCCGCCGACGCCGAGGCGGTGAACCGGATCTACGCCTGCAACGGCATGGTCACCGCCGGAGTCGACGTGCTCGTCGCCAACGCGCGTACCGACCGGTTCCTGCACCTGGTCGCCGAGGACGTCACCGGCGAGGTCGTCGGCACCATCACCGGCGTCGACCACGTCGCCGTCTTCGACGACCCGGACAACGGCGCCAGCCTGTGGTGCCTGACCGTCGACTTCAACAGGGCGCCGCCGGGCACCGGCCAGGCGCTGATCACCGCGCTCGCCGCCCGGCTGGTCGAGCGGGGCCGGGCGTACGTGGACCTGTCGGTGCTCGCCGAGAACGCCGGGGCGATCCGGCTCTACGAGCGGCTCGGCTTCTACCGGACGTCGACGCTCTGCGTGAAGCGGAAGAACCCGATCAACGAGCGGCTCTTCCTGCCCGCCATGCCCGAGGGGTACGACCGGCTCAACCCGTACGCGAAGATCGTCGCCGACGAGGCGATGCGGCGCGGCATCCGGGTGGAGGTCACCGACCCGGACTGGGGCGAGCTGCGGCTGAGCAGCGGCGGGCGGACCATCCTGACCCGCGAGTCGCTGTCGGAGCTGACCTCGGCGGTGGCGATGAGCCGCTGCGACGACAAGCGGGTGACCCGCCGGATCCTCACCGAGGCGGGGCTGTCCGTGCCGCGCGGCCGGACCGCCACCGGCGACGACCGCGACGCCGCCTTCCTCGCCGAGGTCGGCCAGGCGGTCGTCAAGCCGGCGCGGGGCGAGCAGGGCAACGGCATCACCGTGGGGGTACGCACCCCCGAGGCGCTGACCGCCGCCGTCGAGCTGGCCGCCCGGTTCTGCCCGGACGTGCTGATCGAGGAGATGTGCGCCGGCGAGGACCTGCGCGTCGTCGTCATCGACCACGAGGTGGTGGCCGCCGCGGTCCGGCGTCCCGCCTCGATCACCGGCGACGGGGTGCACGACATCGCCGACCTGATCGAGCGGCAGAGCCGCCGCCGGGCCGCCGCCACCGGTGGCGAGTCCCGGATCCCGCTCGACGACATCACCCGCGACGTGCTCGCCGAGGCCGGCCACGAGCTGCACGACGTGCTGCCCGAGGGGCAGGTGCTGGCCGTACGCAGGACCGCGAACCTGCACACCGGCGGCACCATCCACGACGTCACCGCCGAGCTGCACCCGACGATCGCCGAGGCGTGCGTGACGGCCAGCCGGGCCCTGGACATCCCGGTCACCGGGCTGGACCTGCTGGTCGGCGCCCCGGACCGCCCGGAGCACGTCTTCATCGAGGCCAACGAGCGGCCCGGCCTGGCCAACCACGAGCCGCAGCCGACCGCCGAGCGCTTCGTGGACCTGCTCTTCCCCGGCACCCGCGCACCGCAGCGACTCTGGACCCCGGCCGGCCCTGGAGGTGCCGCGTGAGCCCGAGACCGCTGGAGATCGACCTGGAGTACCTGCGCCAGGTGCTGGTGGAGCTGCTGGAGATCCCCAGCCCGTCGGGGCGTACGGACCACGTGCAGCAGTACGTCGGGGAGCGGCTCTCCGCCCTCGGCATCCCCTCCACGCTGACCCGGCGCGGCGCGCTGAGCGCCTGCCTGCCCGGCCCCCGCTCCACGGGTGCCGACCGGGCGATCGTGGTGCACACCGACACCATCGGCGGCATGGTCAAGCGGCTGAAGGAGAACGGCCGGCTGGAGCTGAAGACGATCGGTACGCACAGCGCCCGGTTCGCCGAGGGCGCCCACGTGCGGATCTTCACCGACGACCTGGACCGGGTGATCACCGGCCAGGTGCTGCCGCTGAAGGCCAGCGGCCACCGCTACAACGACGACGTGGACCTCCAGGGCGTCGGTTGGCAGCACGTCGAGGTCCGGGTCGACGAGCCGGTCTCCGACATCGCCGGGCTGCGCGCCCTCGGCATCGACGCGGGCGACTTCGTGGCGTTCCTGCCCAACCCGACGATCACCCCCAGCGGGTACGTCAAGTCCCGGCACCTGGACGACAAGGCCGGAGTGGCCGCCGTCCTCACCGCCCTCAAGGCGATGGTCGACGCCGGCGTACGCCCGGCGGTCACCGCGCACCTGCTGGTCACCGTGACCGAGGAGATCGGGCACGGGGCGTCGCACGGGCTCGACCCGGACGTGGCGGAGATCGTGTCGGTGGACGCGGCGGTGGTGGCGCCCGGCCAGCAGTCCCGCGAGGACGCGGCCACGCTCGCCATGGGCGACGGGGTGGGGCCGTTCGACTACCACCTGACCCGCAACCTGGCCTCGATCGCCGCCGAGCACGGGGTGGACCTGGTCCGGGACGTCTTCGAGTACTACCGCTCGGACGTGGCGGCGGCCGTGGAGGCCGGCGCGCACGCCCGGGTGGCGCTGCTCGGTTTCGGCGTGGACGCCACCCACGGGCACGAGCGCACCCACCTGGAGGGCCTGCGCCAGCTCACCCAACTGCTCTGCCTCTACCTCCAGAGCGACCTGGTCTTCCCCGAGTGGGACGCCGAGCCGGAGGGCGACCTGGCCGACTTCCCGTCGCTGGCCGTGCAGCCGGCCAGCGAGGAGGGCCCGCGCGAGGGCCCGATCGGCATCGCCGAGAACGCCTGAGCGCCGACCCGCCATTCCCCGCCGCCGTGTGATCGAAATCCGTTGCCGGGGACCTGAGGGGTGGATAGCGTGGCGGTACACGGGAAAGGAGGTGGTCCAGACTTGTATAGCAATCGGACTCGTGAGGTGGCTGTCCGCTAGCCGCTGTCCTCGACAGTAAACTCGTCCGCCGCGAGGCGGGCACAGCACCATCGTCGAGACCGTGTGGCAGCGGTGCGGCGAAACCACGACAGCCACCCGACCCCCGGGGTGCCGGCCCAGTCCAGCCGGCCCGCGCGCGAGCGCGGAAGCCCCGGGGGTCGACCCTTTCGCGGGCCGGGTGGCCGACGCAGCCGGAGGTCGCCGTGTCGATGCGCGAGCTGGTGGTGCTCGGGACGGCCAGCCAGGCCCCCACCCGGCAGCGCAACCACAACGGGTACGTGCTGCGCTGGGACGACGAGGTGATCCTCTTCGACCCGGGCGAGGGCAGCCAGCGGCAGCTCCTGCACACCACGGTCACCGCGACCGACCTGACCCGGATCTGCGTCACCCACTTCCACGGCGACCACTGCCTCGGCCTGCCCGGCACCATCCAGCGGCTCTCCCTGGACCGGGTGCCGCACCCGGTGGCCGTGCACTTCCCGGCCGGCGGCGCGGAGTACTTCGCGCGGCTGCGGCACGCCTCCAGCTTCCACGAGACCGCCGAGCTGCGCGTCGAGCCAATCGAGGCCGACGGGCAGCGCATCGCGCTGGGCGTCGGCACGCTGGAGGCCCGCCGGCTGCGGCACCCGATCGAGACGTACGGCTACCGGCTCGTCGAGCCCGACGGCTGCCGGATGCTGCCGGAGCGGCTGGCCGCGTACGGGATCGCCGGCCCGGCGGTCGGGGAGCTGATCCGCGTCGGCCACCTCGACGTCGACGGGCGTCGCGTCACCCGCGAGGAGGTGAGCGTGCCCCGCCCCGGGCAGCGCTTCGCCTTCGTCATGGACACCGGCCTCTGCGACGGGGTGTACGCCCTCGCCGAGCACGCCGACCTGCTGGTCATCGAGTCGACGTTCCTCGACTCGGAGGCCGCGCTGGCCGCCGAGGTCGGTCACCTCACGGCGGGCCAGGCCGCGCGGGTGGCGGCCGAGTCGGGCGTACGCCGGCTGGTGCTCACCCACTTCTCCCAGCGGTACGCCGACCCGGCCCGGTTCGCCGACGAGGCCCGCGCCCACTTCGACGGCGACCTGGTGATCGCCGAGGACCTGACGACCGTGCAGGTCCCGCCCCGGCGGGTAGCCTCGGCCGGATGACGGTCACCCTGCGTCCCGCCACCGTCGACGACCTGATGGCGGTGGGCGCGCTGCACCAGCGTTCCCGGGTCGCCGCCTACTCGGCCTTCCTGCCGGCGGAGGCGCTGGCCGACCCGACGCCGGAGGCGATGGGCGCCTACTGGACGGAGCGGTGGACGTGGGAACGGGACGAGCACCGGATGACGGTGGTCGAGCGCGACGGCCGGCTGGTCGGGTTCAGTTATCTCGGCCCCGACGACGAGGACGACCCGGCGACCGGCCTGCTCAACGCCATCCACCTCGAACCCACCGAGCGCGGCCGGGGCACCGGCCGGGCCCTGATGGTCGACGCGCTGGACGCCATGCGCGTCCGCGGCTGGTCCCGCGCGGTGCTCTGGGTACTGCGGGACAACGCGCCCGCCCGCCGCTTCTACGAGCGCGGCGGCTGGACCCCCACCGGCACCGAACGCGACGAGCACATCGGGCCGGTGCTCACCCCCCAGCTCCGGTACGCCCGCGCCCTGTAGGGCGCGTCGCCTGCCGGAAAGGGCCCCCTGCCAGCGGTTCTCACCTGGCAGGGGGCCCTTTCTGACGCGTCAGCGGGCGCCGAGGTGGGCCAGCAGGTCCTGCCGGGTGAGGACGCCCTTCGGCTTGCCGTCGACCAGCACCAGGGCGGCGTCGGACTTCTCCAGGAGGCCGACCGCCTCGCTCACCGGCTGCCCGCCACCGATCATCGGCAGCGGCGCGGCCATGTGCCGCTCGATGGTGTCGTGCAGGTGCGCCTGGCCGGTGAAGAGCGCGTCGAGCAGGTCCCGCTCGGCGATCGAGCCGGCCACCTCGCCGGTCACCACCGGGGGCTCGGCCTTGAGCACCGGCAGCTGCGAGACGCCGTACTCGCGCATGTAGTCGATCGCGTCGCGGACCGTCTCGGTCGGGTGCACGTGCACCAGCTCGGGCAGGCCGCCCGGCTTGTCGGCGAGCGCGTCGGCGACGGTCGGCTCCGTGCCCGAGTTGTCCAGGAAGCCGTACCGGGCCATCCAGTCGTCGTTGAAGATCTTGGACAGGTAGCCCTTGCCGCTGTCCGGCAGCAGCACCACGACCACGTCGTCCGGGCCGGCCTTGCGGGCCACCTCCAGGGCGGCCACCACGGCCATCCCGCAGGACCCGCCGACCAGCAGCCCCTCCTCGCGCGCCAGCCGCCGGGTCATCTCGAAGGACGCCTTGTCGGAGACCTCGATGATCTCGTCGGCGACACCCTGGTCGTACGTCTCCGGCCAGAAGTCCTCGCCGACGCCCTCGACCAGGTAGGGCCGGCCCGTGCCACCGGAGTAGACCGAGCCCTCCGGGTCGGCGCCGACGACCCGCACCCGGCCCTCCGAGGCCTCCTTCAGGTAGCGCCCGATGCCGGAGATGGTGCCGCCGGTGCCGACGCCCGCCACGAAGTGGGTGAGCTCGCCGCCGGTCTGCTCCCACAGCTCGGGCCCGGTGGTCTCGTAGTGCGAGCGCGGGTTGGCCGGGTTGCTGTACTGGTTGGGCTTCCAGGCGCCGGGGATCTCCCGGGCCAGCCGGTCGGAGACGTTGTAGTAGGAGCGTGGGTCCTCCGGGGCCACGGCGGTCGGGCAGACCACCACCTCGGCGCCGTACGCCCGCAGCACGTCCTGCTTGTCCTGGCTGACCTTGTCGGGGCAGACGAAGACGCACTTGTAGCCCCGCAGCTGCGCCACCAGCGCCAGGCCGACTCCGGTGTTGCCGCTGGTCGGCTCGACGATCGTGCCCCCGGGCTGGAGGAGGCCCGCCTTCTCCGCGTCCTCCACCATCCGCAGCGCGATCCGGTCCTTCACCGAACCGCCCGGGTTGAGGTACTCCACCTTCGCCAGCACGGTGGCCTGGATGCCGGCCGTGACGTTGCGCAGCCGTACCAGCGGGGTGTTGCCGATCAGCTCGACGACGTTGTCGTAGTACCGCACCTCGTTGTGCCCTTCTCCTCCGGCGCCGCCGGCGGCGGCCGGGCAGACGTCTTCTCGACGCCCAAGGGTACGTGGGTTCAGGACGCCACGTGCCCGGGGATCACCGAGCTGCGCCGGGCCTCCCACTCCAGGAACCGCTCGGTCTCGGCCAGCACGCTGCCGGCGAGCCAGGTCACCATCACCGCGTCGTCGGCCAGCCCGAAGATCGCCAGCGGGATCTCCGGGATCAGGTCGATCGGCGAGACGATGTACGCCGTCGCCGCGGTCATCAGGGCCAGCCGCAGGCCGCCGTCGTACTCCCCCCGGGCGGTCGCCCGGATCATCCGGGGCAGCGCGCCCAGCCGCGCACCGAGGGACGGCCCGCTCCGCGCCCCGACCGCGAGCGCCCGGGCCAACGCGCTGAACGCCGCGCTGCGCTTCAATGTCTTCCCCATCATCTGCCCCTCTCCACGTGCCAGGATGACGCGCCCGCGCAAACCGTCCCCCTGTCACCCGTGGAGGTACCCAGGACCGTCGACTTCCAGGCACCCGCGAGCCGACACGACGACAGCGGCGTGTCGTGCCGGCGCGATAATGTCGCTGTATGGGGGTCGCTGGTTCCGTCGTCCCGGTCGGTCCGCGCTGGCAGCGCGCTCTGCAGGTCGCCCGCCTCGCGGCGATCGGCACGGTCGCCACGGCCGCGGCCGCGGCGGCCACCGGCGGGGTGCTCCTCGGGCAGGCCCGGCAGGCCCGGCGCACCATCCCGATGGCCGAGGCGCCGCCGCCACGCTGCGACGGCGTCTACGGCGCGAAGCTGCCCGGCCCGCCGGTCACCGTCGTCGTGCTCGGCGACTCGTCGGCCGCCGGCTACGGCGTGCACCGCCGCCGCGAGACGCCCGGCGCCCTGCTCGCCACCGGCCTGTCCCGTCGTCTGCAACGCCCCGTCCGGTTGCACCGCTTCGCCGTGGTCGGCGCCATCTCGGCCGTGCTGCGCCACCAGGTGGAGGCGGCGCTGGAGTGCCGGCCCGACGTCGCGGTGATCCTGATCGGCGGCAACGACGTGACCAACCGCACGCCGCCCGCCCTGGCGGTGCGCTATCTGGTCGAGGCGGTCCGGGCGTTGCGCGCCGCCGACTGCGAGGTGGTCGTCGGCACCTGCCCCGACCTGGGCGCGATCCAGCCGATCCGGCCGCCGCTGCGCTGGCTGGCGCGCCGCTGGAGCCGGCAGCTCGCCGCCGCGCAGACCGTGGCCGTGGTCGAGGCCGGCGGCCGGACGGTCTCCCTCGGCGACCTGCTCGGGCCCCGGTTCGCGGCCGAGCCGACCCGGATGTTCGCCTGGGACCGGTTCCACCCCTCGGCGGAGGGCTACGCGGCGGCCGCCGCCGTGCTGCTGCCGACCGTGCTGTCCGCGCTCGGCGCGGGGCAGGAGCGGCGCCCGGCCCACATCCGGGGCGAGGGCGTACGGTCGCTGCCACAGGCCGCCCAGGAGGCTGCCCGCCACCCGGGCACCGAGGTCAGCGGCACCCGGGTCAGGGGGCGCGAGCGCGGCCCCGCCGGCCGGTGGGCGCAGCTGCGCCGACGGGCCTTCTTCGGTGTCGGCGCTGTGCCGCAGCCAGGCCCCGCCGCCGACTCACCCACACTGGAGGGACTGGCATGAGCGAGCGCTTCATCCCCTCGGGGCTCGCCAACCGACTGGGCCGGGCAACGGCGCTCGGCCTCATCGCCGGCACGGTCGGCGGTGCCGCCGTCCTCGCCGGTCAGGCTTTCGCCGCCCGGCACCGCCGGTACGCCCAGCCGGAACTGGCGCTCGCCCTGCGCGCCACGATCGGGCGCGCCGACGCGTCGCCGCTGCGGCTGGTGCTGCTCGGCGACTCGTCCGCCCTCGGCGTCGGGGTCGGCCGACTCGACGAGACCATCGGCGGGCAGCTGGCAAACCTGCTCGCCGAGGGCCCGAACGGCCGCCGGGTGCACCTGTCCAGCGTCGGCGTCTCCGGCTCGCGCTCGACGGACCTGGCCACCCAGGTGGCCCGGGCGCTGCTCGGCGAGCGCCCCGACGTGGCGGTGATCCTGATCGGGGCGAACGACGCCACCACCCTGCGTCGTCCGGTGGAGGCAGCCGCCTACCTCGGGGCGGCCGTGCACCGGCTCCGCGAGGCCCGGGTGGAGGTCGTCGTCGGCACGTGCCCCGACCTGGGTGCCGTACGCGCGATCGCCCCGCCGCTGCGCAACGTGGTCGGCTGGTCGGGACGGCGGGTGGCCCGCGCCCAGACGGCGGCGGTGCTCGATGCCGGCGGCACGGTGGTCGACCTGGCCACCGAGACCGGGGCGGTGTTCCGGGCCGACGCCGGGACGCTGTGCCACGACGGCTACCACCCCTCCGCCGACGGCTACCGGGTCTGGGCGCACGCCCTGCTGCCGGCCGTCGCCGCCGCCGCGGCGGTCGCCTCCCGGCACTGACCCGCCCGGCCCGCCGGTGGACCACGGCCGCCGAAGTGTGCCGTCCCGCCCCCGGCCCGGGGGCCTCCCGGTGCCGGCCGGTTCTCTTGCCCGGGCGTGACATTTCCCGGCCGGCGGGCAGCTTCCGCCCGAAGTTACCGACGGGTTAACGTTGGTTCATGCCGACCGAGTCGTCCCGCGACGCCGTCATCGTCGCCACCGCCCGCTCCCCCATCGGCCGGGCGCACAAGGGGTCCCTGCGCGACGTCCGCCCGGACGACCTCGCCGCGACCATCGTGCGTGCCGCCCTGGACAAGGTCCCCCAGCTCGACCCGGGCGAGATCGACGACCTCTACCTGGGGTGCGGTCTGCCCGGCGGCGAGCAGGGCTTCAACATGGCCCGGGTGGTCGCCACCCTGATGGGCCTGGACACCCTGCCCGGTGCCACGCTCACCCGTTACTGCGCGTCCTCGTTGCAGACCACCCGGATGGCGATGCACGCGATCCGGGCCGGCGAGGGCGACGTGTTCGTCTCCGCCGGCGTGGAGACCGTCTCCCGGTACGCCCGCGGCAACTCCGACGCGCTGCCGAAGGAGGCGCAGGCGCTGGTCGGCGGCGGCTGGGAGAACCCGCGCTTCGCCGCCGCCGCCGAGCGTTCCCGGGCCCGCGCCCAGGGCGGGGCCCCGGTCTGGACCGACCCGCGCGAGGCCGGCGAGCTGCCGGACATCTACCTGACCATGGGTCAGACCGCCGAGAACCTGGCCCAGGTGTACGACGTGAGCCGCGCCGACATGGACGAGTTCGGCGTACGCAGCCAGAACCTCGCCGAGAAGGCGATCGCCGACGGCTTCTGGGCCCGGGAGATCACCCCGGTGACCACCCCGGACGGCACGGTGGTCGGCACCGACGACGGCCCCCGCGCCGGGGTCACCCTGGAGGGCGTCGCCGGGCTGAAGCCGGTGTTCCGCCCCGACGGCCGCATCACCGCCGGCAACTGCTGCCCGCTCAACGACGGCGCCGCCGCCGTGGTGATCATGAGCGCCCAGCGGGCGAAGGACCTCGGGATCACCCCACTGGCCCGGATCGTCTCGACCGGCGTGACCGCCCTCTCGCCGGAGATCATGGGTCTCGGCCCGGTCGAGGCCACCCGGCAGGCACTCAAGCGGGCCGGCATGACCATCGACGACGTCGACCTGGTCGAGATCAACGAGGCGTTCGCCGCGCAGGTGATCCCCTCGTACCGCGAGCTCGACATCCCGCTGGAGAAGCTGAACGTCATGGGTGGCGCGATCGCCGTCGGGCACCCGTTCGGCATGACCGGCGCCCGGATCACCGGCACCCTGCTCAACGCCCTGGACTGGCACGACAAGACGATCGGCCTGGAGACCATGTGCGTGGGCGGCGGCCAGGGCATGGCGATGGTCCTCGAGCGCCTGAGCTGAAGCCGGCCAGGGCATGGCCGGGGGCCGACAAGCACCTGAGCTGAGACCGGCCCTCGGGCCGGGGATCCGGGCAGGCTAGAGCGCGTCGCGGGTCGCCGTCACCTCGGCGGCGGCCCGCGCCAGCACCTCGGGCGGCGGGGCGGCGGCGACCAGGTCGGCGGCCACCACCCGGAGCTGGTCGGGCAGCGCCAGGTCGTTGTCGAGCCGGGGCACCGTCCGGCGGGATCCGCCCTCGACGTCGGCGACCAGGTTGGCGATCTCCTGCACCAGCCGGTGCACCAGGTCGGCGCGGGACACGTTGCCACCGGCGGCTACTGCCGCCCAGCGGGGCTGCTGCCAGTGCCCGACCTGACGCACCAGCAGCTCGACCGCCCGTTCCAACTCCCCACCACCCACGCCCCGAGTCTACGAACCACCCCACCGGCCCGAACGGGTCGGGCACGAACCGCTGCCGGCCGAGCCCCGCCCGGGAGCCGCCGATGCCCCGCCCCCCGGCCGCCCTGCCTTCCGCCCGCCCCACCTACCTCCCACGCGCAGGTCGGGCCCGAGCGCGTCCGGCACCCGCCCGCCCACCCACTCGCCCCGTCGATCATGGACTTGCGGTGGGCAACTAAGGATGTTCTGCCCTTTTTGCCGGGCACCACAACTGCGTGATCGACGGCGTGGGCCGGGGCGGTTCGTGCGGGGGCGGGCGGGGGCGGGACGAAGCCGGGTCGACGGCTGCTCGACGTGCTGATCCCGGCACGGGGAAGGCGGGGTGGGGAAGGTGGGTGGGACGACGGCGCCCGCCCTCGCGGATGCGGAGGCGGGCGCCGGTCGGTCGCGGGCGACGGTCAGTCGTCGCCCTGGAAGTAACTCAGCAGGCGCAGGATCTCGATGTAGAGCCAGACCAGGCTGACCAGGATGCCGAAGGCGGCGACCCAGGAGTAGCGCTGGGGCAGGCCCATCCGGACCCCGTCCTCGATCTCCTTGAAGCTGAGCACGAAGCTCAGCGAGGCGACCACGATGCAGACCAGGCTGAACCCGATCGCCAGCGGGCTGCCGTCGCGCAGGCCGGTGTTGACGCCGAAGAGCGCGAACACGAGGTTGATCAGCATGACGGCGAAGAGGCCCGCCATCACGGCGATCATGCCCTTGACGAACTTCGGGGTCGCCCGGATGACCTTCGCCTTGTAGAGCATGGCCATCACGAAGAAGACGCCGAACGTGGCGGTCACCGCCTGGACCACGATGCCGTCGTAGAGCGAGTCGAAGAACTTGCTCACCATGCCGACGAAGACGCCCTCGACGACGGCGTACGCGACGACCAGCGCCGGGTTCGCCATCCGGGAGAACGAGATGACCAGGCCGAGGACCAGGCCGACCACCGCCGCGCCGATCCACGCCGCGCCGAGCAGGGCGTCGGGCACGAGCACCCAGGCGGCCGCGGCGGAGACGCCGAGGATGCCGAGGAGCGTGACGGTCTTGACCACCACGTCGTCGATCGACATGGTGTTGACGGTCGGCGGGGCCGCCGGGTAGCCGGCCTCCGTCGGGTACTGCTGGGGATAGCCGGGCTGTCCGTACGGCCCGGTCGGGGCGTACCCGGCGGAGCGCTCCCGCTCGGCCGCCTGGCCGAGCCGGGCGAGCACCGGGTTCGAAGTCTTCACTGTCAGGCCTCCCTCAGGGGGTCGTTGCACGTGAACGTGCACCCTCAAGAGTAAACGCCCAGGGCAGCCGAGTGGAGATCGCCAAGCTGAGCGGAAGCTGAGAGTGCGGCGTGCCCGGGGCGGGGGTCGAACCCGCACGCCTTGCGGCAGCCGCTTTTAAGGCGGCCGTGTCTGCCTTTCCACCACCCGGGCGGGTGACACCGCGCGGGTCGACACGCGCGGTGCAGTGTCACGGTAGCGGGTCGGCGGCGACCCGGCGTACCCCTGCGTCCGGGTCGCACTAGGGTCGAGACCGTGAGCAGCGCAGCCCCCACGGCCCCCGACGCGGTCCCTGACCAGGCTGTCGTCGCCACCGACCGGCCGTCCCGCCGACTCCGGCCGGCGCGCCTGCTGACCGCCGTGCACCGGCGCCGGGCGGACGTCACCGTCGCGCTGGTCTTCGTGGCGCTGGCCGGTTGGCTCACCCACGGGCTCTGGCCCGACCCGGCGGCCCGCGTCCTGGCGCTCAACCCCGAGGACCAGGCCCTCTACGAGTGGTTCCTCGCCATCGACTCGCGGGCGCTGCTCGGCGACTTCGACCTGCTCACCCGACGGCTCAACGCGCCGGACGGGGTCAACCTGATGACCAACACCACGGTCATCGCGCTCGGCGTGCTTTTCGCCCCGGTGACCCTGCTGCTCGGCGCGCCCGTCACGTTCGCCCTGCTCGCCATGGCGAACCTGGCCGGCACGGCGGTCGCCTGGTATCTGCTCTTCACCCGGCTCCTGCGCGCCCGCCGGGTCGCCGCCGCGCTGGGGGCGGCGCTCTGCGGATTCGGCCCGGGGATGGTCTCGCAGACCAACAGTCATCTGCACATGACCGCGCAGTGGCTGGTTCCGGTGATCGTCTGGCTCGTGGTCCGCCTGCTGCGGGCCGCCGACCCGGCGACCACGCTCGACGGGCGGCCGGACCGCCGGCGGGTGGTCAGCTCGGCCGTCGGCCTGGCGGCGGCGGTCACGGCACAGGTCTTCGTCGGCGAGGAGGTGCTCTTCCTCTGCGCGGTCACGCTGCTGGTGATGGCGGTCACCTACGCGGTCGCGGACCGGCGCCTGGCCCGCCGCGCCCTGCCCGGCTTCGCCGCCGGGATGACGCTCGCCGCCGGGCTGGCGCTGCTCGTACTGGCGGGGCCGCTGTGGTTCCAGTTCGCCGGCCCGCAGGGTGTCGCGGACGGCATGTTCAGCCCGCACTACTTCTCGGCGGACCTGCGCAGCTGGTGGACGGTCTCGCCGCTGTCGATCGCGGGCGACGACGGGGCCGCCCGGCTGACCACCGGGCCGGCCGAGTACAACACCTTCCTCGGGCTCCCGCTGCTGCTGGTCGCCGCCGGCTGCGCGCTCTGGCTGGGCCGTCGTCCGCTGGTGGTCGCGTGCGTGGCCGGCACGCTGGTGACGGGGGCGCTGTCGCTCGGCCCCCGGGTGGTCGTCGACGGCGAGCGCACCGGCGTGCCGGGCCCGTACGCGCTGCTGTCGGGACTGCCGGTGGTGGATGGTGCGCTGCCGATGCGGTTCGCCCTCGCGGCGCTCCCGCTGGTCGCCACCCTGCTGGTGCTGGCGGTCGACCGGGCGCTGCGCGGCACCGGCCGGGCCCGCCGCCTGGTTCCGGTGGCGGTCGGCCTGGCGCTGCTGCCGCTGCTGCCGGCGCCGCTGCCCACCGCCGAGCGCCCGCCGCTGCCCGAGTTCGTCACCGGCGGGCACTGGCGTCAGTGCGTCGAGCCGGGCGGGGTGCTGGTGCCGGTGCCGCTCGCCACGCCCAAGCAACCGTGGCCGATGCGCTGGGCGACCGCCGCCGACGCGGCGTTCGGCATGCCGGAAGGCTTCTTCATCGGCCCGTACGGTCGCGGCGGCACGGCGGCGATGGGCACCTACCCGCGGCCCACCTCCGCCCTGCTGGCCGAGGTCGCCAGGCGCGGCGGGCAGCCGGTCGTCGACGACGGGCAGCGCCGGCAGGCCGCAAAGGACGCGGACTTCTGGGGGGCCTCCTGCGTGGCGCTGGCCGTCGACACCCCACACGCCGACAGCCTGCGCGGCACGTTGGAGCAGCTCTACGGGCCCGCCACCCGGATCGCCGACGCCTGGACGTGGCGCGTCTGACCTCGCGCCCGGGCGCGACGCCGGCTACGGCCGGACGACGGGCTGGGGTCAGGGTGGCGGACTGGCGCGCCCGCGCCCGTCGACCGCCGGACAGGCGGGAAGGCCTCTTCCGACCGGACCAGCGCGAAGGCCCCTCCGGCCGGGGACGGAGGGGCCTTCGTGTGGCTGGTCAGGCGCGACCGGCGCCCACCGGCTGGGACGCCTCGGCGAACTCCTCGCGCGGATCGTGCAGCTGCCCGAGGGCGACGACCTCACGCTTGAGCACGAACGCCAGCGACCAGTCGACCACGACCCGGACCTTGCGGTTCAACGACGGGATCCGGCTCATGTGGTACGTCCGGTGCATGAACCACGCCGGCCAGCCGGTCATCTTGATCCCGTACACCTGGGCCACGCCCTTGTGCAGGCCGAGGCTGGCGACGCTGCCGGCGTGCTTGTGCTTGTACTCCACCGGCTCCCGGCCGCGTACGACGTTGACGATGTTGTCGGCCATCCGGGCGGCCTGGCGGACCGCGTGCTGCGCGCTCGGCGAGCAGTAGTTGCCGGGCTCCTTCGTCAGGTCCGGCACGGCCGCGCAGTCGCCGGCGCTCCAGGCGCCCTCGACCACCCGGTCGCCGTCGACGACCTGGAGGGTCGGCAGGCAGGTGACCCGCCGCCGCTCGTCGCGGGGGAAGTCCGTCGCGTCCAGCATCGGCGACGGCTTCACGCCGGCCGTCCAGACGATCGTGTCGGAACGGAAGGTGTCGCCGTCGGAGAGCTTCACGACCCCGTCGAGGCAGGACTCGAGGCGGGTGTCCAGCCTGATGTCCATGTTCCGCTTGAGCAGCTGCTGCACGGTGTAGGCACCCATGTCCCGGTCGACCTCCGGCAGCACCCGCTGGGTCGCCTCGACCAGCACCCAGCGCATGTCCTCCGGCTTGAGCTCCGGGTAGTACTTCAGCGCGTCGCGGGCCATGTCCTCCATCTCGGCGAGCGCCTCGATGCCGGCGTACCCGCCGCCGACGAAGGTGAAGGTCAGCGCCGACCGGCGGACGGCCGGGTCCGGCGTGGCGGCGGCAACGTCGAGCCGGTCCAGCACGTGGTTGCGCAGGTAGATGGCCTCACCGATGGTCTTGAAGCCGATGCCGTGCTCGTGCAGGCCGGGAATCGGCAGCGTCCGGGACACCGAACCCGGGGCGACGACGACGTGGTCGTACGGGATCTCCCGGGTGGGGCCGCTGATGGGCTGCACCACGGCCGTCTTACGCGCGTGGTCGATCCGCGTCACGGTGCCCGCGACCACCTTGCACCGCCGCAGCTCCCGCCGCAGCGGCACCACGGAGTGCCGGGGGGAGATGTTGCCGGCCGCGGCCTCCGGCAGGAACGGCTGGTAGGTCATGTGTGGCTGAGGGTCCACCACGACGACCTCGGCCTCACGGGAGCTGAGCTTCTTCGACAGGCGCAGGGCCGCGTAGAGACCGACGTGCCCGGCACCCACCACAAGGATCCGCTTCGGGTTCACGTCATCTATCTTTCCCCGCGCGGCCCGGCTAATCCCGCTCGCGCCCCTTCTCTGTGACCGAACACAAGCCCTGTGACCTGCACGACTTGCCCCAAAAGTGCCCGTCACCTGCGGCGCAGCAGCCACCCCAGCAACGCCGCCACCGCCACCGCCACGAGCAGGCCGACAACCGTCGCCGCCTGGTGTCCGGCGTCACCACCGAGCCGGCCGACCTCGACCAACAGCACACCGAGGACGAAGGTGGCCAGCAGCACCCCGCCGGCCCGCGCCAGCCAGCGCACGATCAGGTCCGGATCGACCACCGCGTCGTACGGCAGCACGGCGGCCAGCGCGCAGAGGGTGTGGGTGAGGTAGAGGACCGCCGCCACGGCGAGCAGCCGCCAGAGGGCGATGGGCCGCCCGTACCCGTCGGTGGCGACCAGCCAGCCGCCGACCGTGACCAGCGCCGCGAAGGTCGGCCAGACCCGGCGCGGCCCGACCGCCGGCAGCACCGCCACCGCCACGAGAGCGAGCAGCGGCCGGCCGAGGAGCACCTGCGACGGGTACGCCAGCACGAGGCCGACCAGCACGGTGAGGAAGATGCCGGCGCGCACCAGCAGCGGCGTCAGGCTGATCCGAGCCGCGGCGTAGCGCAGCGCCCGGACCCGCTCGGTGACGGCGTTCATGGGTGCCACCTTCCGTTCGCGACTGCGGGACTCCGCTGCGCCGCGTTCCTCGCGCTCACCGGGCCCACCTTCCGTTCGCGACTGCGGGACTCCGCTGCGCTGCGTTCCTCGCGCTCACCGGGCCCACCTTCCGTTCGCGACTGCGGGACTCCGCTGCGCTGCGTTCCTCGCGCTCACCGGCCGACCCTGGGTGCGGTCGCCAGACGGGCCACGTCCCGCAGCACCTCGTCGAGGCTGCCCGCACCGGCCCAGCGCACCACCGGCACGCCGTGCTCGCGCAGCTGCCCGATCATCGTGTCCCGGTCCAGCCGCCACAGCCGGTACGCCACCTCGGCCCAGCCCCGGTCCTTCGGCGGGGCGAGATCCGCCGGCAGGGTGTCCACCGCGACCACGAACCGCCCGGAGCGGGCCAGCCGGGCCAGCATCTGTGCCGACCGCTCGTCGAGCAGCGGGGTGAGGACCACCACCAGCGCGTCCGCCGACAGCAGCTGCGGCCCGAAGACCTGGTCGTACGGCTCGTGCGGGGAGGACTCCGCCCGCACCTCCAGCAGCCACTCCAGGACCGTCAGGTACTGCCGGCGGCCGGTGGCCGGACGCAGCCGCCGCGCGGCGGGGCCGTACTCGAGCATCGACACCCGGTCGCCGCGGTGCAGGTAGTGCTCGGCGATCGCGGCGGCGGCCCGGACGGTGGTGTCCAGCACGGAGGCGGCACCGGAGACACCCCCGGAGCGGCCGGCCTCGGCGAGCACGTCGAGCAGCACCACCACCTCGGCGTCGCGGTCGGAGAGGGTCGCCGCCACGTGCAACTGCCGGGCGCGCAGCGAGACCCGCCAGTCGATACGACGCAGCCGGTCCCCCGGGGCGAAGACCCGTACGCCGGCCAGCTCGCCGCCCTCGCCGGGACGGCGCGAGTGGTGCGCGCCGACCAGGCCGGCCGCCCGGGGCATCGCCTCGACCGCGTCGAACGGCTCGGTCCTCGGATAGATGCGCAGCCGGGCCGGTTCGGCGATCACGGCGCGGGAGACCAGCAGCCCCTGTGCGGCGGCCACCCGGGCGCCGGCCGGACCGATGGGGTGCCGGCCCCAGCGCAGGGCGGTGCCGGACAGCTCCAGATCCACGGCTGCCGCCGTCGGGACGGCCGTCGCGAAGGGCCGCTCGGCGACGGACGGGGCGTTTGCCGAAGCGGCGCCGGACACCGCGGTCGCCCCGGCGATCGTGGCCCGCTCCACCCGCAGCCACGGCGAGACCCGGCTGCGCAGCACCGCCACGTCGTAGTCGAGCAGGTCGGGGTTGCCGACGGTGACCGTGCCGGTCAGCTCGCCGCCCTCGACGAGGTGGCCCTCGTCGGCGGTGATCCAGACCTGTGGCAGGGCGGTCGGCCGGCGACGCAGCGCGTACGCGGTGCCGAGCGCGAACGGGGCGGCCAGCACGACCAGGTCCACCCGGCCGAGCAGCACCCCCGCGATCAGCAGCAGCCCGGCGAGCAGGACCGCCCGGCCGAGCGCCCAGGTGGGCGTCCAGCCGGTCGCGGGTTCCGGCTCCTGCGGTGGCGACTCGGCCCGGGGCGACACGGCGGGCACGACCATCAGTGCGCGGGGCCGGCGGCGTAGCTGGGCAGCGCTCCGCTGGCGGGGGCCGGGGTCGCCTCCAGCACCTCGCCGACCACGAAGGACGGGTCGACGCGGCGCAGCCACATCTCCGGGCGCAGCGTGATCCGGTGCGCCAGGGCGGGGGCCGCCACCTCCTTGACGTCCTCGGGCACCACGTAGTCGCGGCCGGACATGACGGCCCGTACGCGGGACAGCAGCAGCAACGCCAGCGAGCCGCGTGGCGAGGCGCCCACCAGCACCGACGGGTGCTCACGGGTGGCGGCGGTCAGGGCGACGATGTAGCGGCCGACGGAGTCCTCCACGACCACGTCCTCCAGCGCGGCCTGCATGGCGCGCAGGGTCGCCGCGTCGACCACCGGCTTGATGTCCGCCTCCTCGCGGCGACGGGCCATCCGCCGGCGCAGCACCTCCCACTCCTCCTCGGCCTCCGGGTAGCCGAAGGAGACCCGGAGCAGGAACCGGTCGAGTTGCGCCTCCGGCAGCGGGTAGGTGCCCTCGTACTCGATGGGGTTGGCGGTGGCCAGCACGTGGAACGGCTCGTCCAGCTTGTACGTCACGCCCTCGACCGAGACCTGCTTCTCCTGCATCGCCTCCAGCAGGGCCGACTGGGTCTTCGGCGGGGTCCGGTTGATCTCGTCGGCGAGGAGCAGGTTGGTGAAGACCGGCCCGGCCCGGAACGAGAAGTCGCCGCTGCGCTGGTCGTACAGGAACGAGCCCGTCACGTCGGCCGGCAGCAGGTCGGGGGTGAACTGGAGCCGGCGGAAGTCCAGCCCGAGCGCCTGCGCGAAGGACCGCGCGGTCAGCGTCTTGCCGAGGCCCGGCAGGTCCTCCAGCAGCACGTGCCCGCCGGCCAGGATCCCGGCGAGGACCAGTTCCAGCGCGTCCCGCTTGCCCACCACGACCTGACCGACCGCCTCCAGCACCGACCGGGCGAGGTGGCCGACCTCGGTGGCGGGCATCCTGCGGTCCACGTCGTTCATATCTTCTCCAGTTCGGCGACGATCGCCGCGAGGTCGCGCGGCGACGGGGGGCGGCGGGAGGGGGTGCTGAGGAAGGTCCAGAGCCGCTCGCCGAGCAGGGCGCGGGCCCGCTCCGGGTCGGATTCGCGGGTCAGGCCGTGCCGCTGGCGCAACCGTTCGTCGGCCAACTCGCCGATCCGGGGCAGGATCCGTTCGGCGAACCGCTTGCGGTCCCTCGCGGCCCAGTCGAGCGGCCGTTCCCAGCCGTTGATCGCGGCCCGCAGCGCGTCGCGGGCGCCCCAGTTCCAGGTGCCGTCGTCGTCGGCGGCGGCCGGCACCCGCCTGCCGGAGCGGGGCGGGGGCGGGGGCGCCAGGGCGGCGACGACGCGGCGCACCAGGAACAGTGCGACGACCCCGGCGACGAGGACCGGCAGGGAGACCTGAAGGCCCACCGCGCGCAGGGCGGCGACGAGCACGACCACGACGGCCGCGACGCCGGCCAGCGGGCGGAGCACCCGACCGGCCCGTCCGCCCCGGGACCGCTCGACGGGCGCCGGCCGCTCCTCCTCGAAGCTCAGCAGGTCGTCGATGCTGGTGCTGCTCACCGCGCCACCCCGCCCCGCCGGTCGGGTGCCGGCCACGCCCCGGTCACGTCGGTATCGGTCCCGGTCACGCGGGCACCTCGGCTGCGTCGGCGGCCACCACGGCGGTCAGCTCGCCGCGCAGCCGGCGCAGCGCGGCGCGGGCCTGGTCGCGGGTGCGCTGGTCGACCTCGCGGGTGGCGTACCGGGCCTCGCGGTAGACGTGGGCGAACTCGGCCAGCACGTCGGCGCTGGCGATCGCCGGGACGCCCGCCGACGGGTCGCCCCGCAACAGGCGGGTGACCAGGTCGGTGGGGGTGTCGCCGGCCAGCCGGGGCACGCCGGCCCCGGCGGCGGCCTCCTCCAGGCGGACCCAGCAGGCGATGACCGCCGTACGGGGGTCGACGTCCCGGTCGTCCAGCTTCTCCAGGCCGGCGTCGAGGGCGGCGGCCACCTCGCGGGCGGTGCCCTCGGGCGTACGCCGGGGACCCCGGGCCGGCAGTGCCCGGGTGGTACGCCGCAGCATGCCCCGGGCCAGCGTCCAGGTGAGGTAGCCGAACGCGGCGAGCAGGGCCAGCCCGAGCAGCACGAGGGCGCTGGTGAGGAGCCACCCCGGGATCCGCGCCCCGGTGGCCTCGGCGGTGTCCCGCGGCTCGACGGGGATCGACGGGACCGGCTCGGCGGTCGGGTACTCGGGGACGTAGGGAATGCTGTCGGCGGCGGGCGGGATCCGGCTGGCGCCGATCGACGAGTGGGCGGACGACAGGGCGGCGCCGGCCAGCAGGAGCACCACCGCCGCGACCGGCCACCACCTGCGCAGAACGCTGATCACCATCGAGGGCTACCTCCGGGCCACCGGGGCGACTCGCACGGGCCGACCCGTCGCGTCCGTCATCGCCACCGCCCCCACGCCTCAGTCCACCCCGGCCAGTTTCTTCGCCCGGGCGAACACGTCGTCCAGCATCCCTGGTGTCAGCCGCCCGGTGAAGGTGTTCTGCTGGCTGACGTGGTAGCAGCCGAGCAGCTCCGGTGCGCCCGTGCCGGACCAGTGTGCCCCATGGCCGAACGCCGGTCGCGGGCTGGGCGGGCGCAGACCGTACACCTGGCGCAGCGCCGGCCACCACGAGGCCCATGCGAACGCGCCCAGCGCGACCACGACGCGCAGGGTGGGCCGGATCAGCGCCACCTCGCGGTGCAGCCACGGCGCGCACGTGTCCCGCTCCTCGGGGGTCGGCTTGTTGTCCGGCGGGGCGCAGCGCACGGCCGAGAAGATCCGCAGGTCGCGCAGGGTCAGGCCGTCGTCGGCGGCGACGCTGGTCGGCTGGTTGGCCAGCCCGGCGCGGTGCAGCGCGGCGAACAGGACGTCGCCGGAGCGGTCGCCGGTGAAGATCCGGCCCGTGCGGTTGCCGCCGTGCGCGGCGGGCGCCAGGCCGAGGATGGCGATGCGCGCGTCGGCGACGCCGAAGCCGGGCACCGGGCGGCCCCAGTACTCCTGGTCCCGGAAGGCCGCCCGGCGGACGCGGGCCACCTCCTCCCGCCACCGCACCAGCCGGGGGCAGGCGAAGCAGTCGGCGACGGCGGCGTCGAGGTCGGCCAGGTCGGTCGCCCGCGCGGCGCGGGCGAGGACCTCGTCGGGCGTACGGGGCTCAGCCAAGCTTGGCCCGGAAGAGTTCGAGGGTACGGGCCCAGGCGGTGGCGGCGGCGCGCTGGTCGAAGTTCTCCGGCCGGTCCTCGTTGAAGAAGGCGTGCGAGGTGCCGGGGTAGTCGTGGACCTGGCAGGTGCCGCCGGCGCTCTCGATGGCGCGGCGGACGGTGCGTACGCCGTCGGCGGCGGAGGTGCCGTCCTCTTCGGAGCAGTGGATGAGCGCCGCCTTGCCCGCGTAGTCGGGCCACTCGGGGCGCATCCCGTCCCACGGCAGCCGGGGGTAGAAGGCGGCGGTCGCGACGATCCGCTCGGAGCGGGTCGCCGCCCAGAGGGCCAGGCTCGCCCCGGCGCAGAAGCCCGCGCAGCCCACCTTGCCGGCGACCTCGGGCCGCCCCGTGAGGTATTCCGCCGCGCCGGCGATGTCCGCCGCCGCCTCGTCCATCTGCGCGCTGTTCAACATCTGCCGAGGCTCGCTCGGCTTGCTGGCCGGACCGCCGTGGCGGAAGTCTGGGGCGAGGGCGACGAAGCCGGCCTCCGCGAAGCGGTCCACGACCGCCCGGACGTGCGGCACCAGGCCCCACCAGTCCTGGATGACGATGACGGCAGGGCTGGTCGCACCGCCGGAGGGTATCGCGAGATACCCCTCGCCTGTCCCCCCGTTGCCGCGGTAGCTCACCATCTCGCCCATCGGCCGTCCTCCTAGCGGTCAGTAATCGCTGGCTGGTCGCACAGTGTTGCTACGTGTCGGTAGCCTGCCACGCCGCGAGCGCCCCGGGGAAGACGCCGGAACAGTGGCATTCACCTCCTGTCGGCCGCCCCACCCACAGACGCCGACGGCGGCGCGGACGTCGTCCGCGCCGCCGTCGGCGGTCCTGTGCTGCCGGGGTCAGGCCTTCTTCGTCAGGCACAGCAGGTAGCCGGTCTTGCCCGGCTCGATGCTGTAGTAGACGTAGCCCTCCTGGCCCTCCTTGATGTACTCCCCGCACGCCTCGCCGGAGCGGGCCTGCGCCTGGGTCTGTCCGTCGACGCGGCCGACCACGCTGTAGACGGCGTCGGTGGAGGTGCACTCGACGACCTTCGCGCCGTCGACCTCCTCCTCCTCGGTGCCGGTCACCTCCGGCAGCTCGGCGATGCAGTCGCCGACCTTGGCCTCGGCGGTCTCGTCCTTGTTGAGGAAGTTGCTGATCGCCGAGCCGATGCCGAACTTGAGGCCCGCGACGACCAGGAACACGACGATCGCGCCCACGATGCCGAGCACCTTCTTGGATCCGGACTTCTCGGCCTGGGGCTCCGCCGGGGGCGGCGCCTGGACGGCCGACGGGGGCTGGGCGGCGTCCGGCGCGGGGGGCGGTGCGACCTGCTCTGACACGCGTTTTCCTTCCGGGGGGTGAGTGAGCAGACGACACCGTAGCGACCGGGGCCGACACTCGTTGCCCCGCTGGACTCATCCGTTCAGCTATTTCCCAGCTTCACTACGAGATCTCGTTCACGTCCGGCTCGGCGCCGGGGTGCCGGCCGGCATGTCCGTCGATGCGGGCGCGGGGGTCGAGGCACCCGCCGGCGTGGGCGTCGGGGTCGGGGTCGGGTCGCCGCCCGGCGCGGGCGAGGCGTCCGGGGTGGCGGGCGCCGGCAGCCCCGGCGGGTTCAGCCGGGGCGGGGCGCTGGCGGCCGGCCGGGGGCCGAACGGCGCCGACTCCGGGCAGTACGGGTACGGGCGCAGCAGCGCGTTGGCCAGGTTCAGGTCCGGCGGGTTCGGGCACATCGGATGGCCGAGCCGGATCGGGTCGCCGTTCTGGTCGAAGAGCCGGGCGTTCTCCACCAACCGGCCCTCGCTGTCGTAGACGAAGACGTCGCGGATGTGGTCGTAGCGGTCGTCGATCGAGACCTGCTCGTAGCTCAGGTCGCCGGAGCCGACGCGGCCGTTGACGTCGGCCAGGCCGATCAGCCCGAAGAACACCAGCACCGCCGTGCCGGCGTGCAGCAACCGCCGCTTGGGCCGGGTCAGGCCGGGCGTGTGGTGGCCGAGCCAGATCGAGGCGAGCACGCTGCCGGCGAGCAGCACCAGGCCGGCCAGCGTGCTGCCGTTGAGCTGGGGCAGCACGCCGGCCGAGTCGCCGGTCGTGAGCACCGTGAGGAGCATGGCGGCCAGGTAGCCGCGCAGCACCCACCACGCCGGCCGGAGCAGCCGGAGGAACTCGCTCGCGGTGGTGTACCCGAGGGGTGGCCCGAGTTGGACGTCCCAGCGGTGCGCCCGCGCGCGGAGCCGATCCACGGCGGCGCCGAGGCGACGGTGACGGCGTGCGGTGGCGCCGGCCGCGGCGACCCCGGCGGCGGCGCGCAGCTCGGCCGCGTACGCCTCGGGCTCGCCCAGCCGATCGAGAAGCGAACCGTCGGCCTCGGCGGCGACCTCGGCGAGGTGCTCCGGCAGGTCCTCGGTCAACTCGTCGCGGTAGGCCGGCGGCAGGTCGGCCAGCGCGGCCCGGACCCGTGCGGCGTAGTCCGCGATCTCCTGCTCCGTGACGGTCATGCCGCCATCCCCCGATCCTCGAGCAGTGCGTCCATGGTGGTGGCGAACGAGCGCCAGAGCTTGCCGGAGCGGGTGAGCTGGTCCCGGCCGGCGGCGTTGAGGGAGTAGTACTTGCGGTGCGGGCCGGATTCGCTCGGCACGACGTAGGTGGTCAGCAGGCCGGCGGCGTAGAGCCGGCGCAGCGTGCCGTAGACCGAGGCGTCGCCGACCTCCTGCAACCCGCCGTCGCGCAGCCGGCGCAGGATGTCGTAGCCATAGCCGTCCTCCTCCTTGAGCACCGCGAGGACCGCGAGGTCCAGTACGCCCTTCAACAGCTGTGTGGTGTCCACGCATTGCACACTAGTGTGCAATGCGCAGTACCGTCAACGAACCACGGCACGGATCGGACCGACTGCGGCCCGACGACCGCGAGCAGGCGGCGGTCACGCGATGAGGGCGGTCAAGGGCCGGGCCGCGGTCGGCCGTCACGACCGGGCGGGCCGGGGCGGTCAGGACACTATTCGCCAGCGCTGGCGCTCGCTGCCGTCGCACGCGACGTAGCTGACCGGCTGGCCGGGGCCTCCGGCGGTGAGGCATCCGCTCACGTTCCGCTTGCGGATCTGGCGCTTGCCGGAGTCGTAGACCCACCCGTAGAGGTTGCCGAAGCTGGTCGGGGACAGAATTCCGCGCTCGTCGTAGTTGATGGTCAACTGCATGGACGGCAGCGACCGCACGACCATGACCTCGCCGTCCGACTCGAACTTCCAGCGCTGGCCGGACAGGTCCTTCCAGGCGGCGGTCACCACCTTCGAGCCGTGTTTCGTGCCCGTGGTGCTGAGCACCGTGCCGTCGGAACTCACGATCACCATGTTGCCGGGGTCGTACGGCCCCGAGGGCAGCCCCGCGGTGCGCGACGCGCTCCGGGTCGGCACCGGGACGCCCGGGTCGTCCTTGGCCGGCGTGCGGTCGACCCTCGGGCTGGTGCCCGCGCCCGGGCCGCCACCGGGCGCCCCGGGCGCGTTCGCCGCACCGGTCGGGCCCGGCGCACCGGCCCCAGCGGTCACCTCGGGAGCGTGGGGAGACGTGGCGGGGCCGGAGGGGCCGGAGGGGCCACCGGCGACCGGGGCGGCGCCGGCGGCGAGATCGGTCGGCGGGCCGCCGGCCGGAGGTTCACCGGATCCCACACCGCCACTGGCGAGATACGCCCCGCCCAGCGCCACCACGAGCACGCCGGCCGCAGCGGCGACAGCCGGCCGCCGCCAGCTCCGACGCCGGGTGTCGACCGGCGGCACGGCCTGGATCGTCACGTCCGGCAGCGTCGTCGGCTCCGAGACCTTCGTCGGGTCCGGCCGCGTCGTCAGGTCCGAGACCTTCGTCGGGTCCGACAGCTTCGTCGGGTCCGGGGCGACCGGTTCGACGGCGGTGTCCCGACCCGGAGCGCCGTCAGCGAGCCCGTCCGGGCCGAGCGGCCTGGTGACGGCCAGGGTCGGCGCGACGCCGGGCGGCCTCGCGGGGACGGTCAGGGCGGCGTCGATCTGGGGAAGCGTCTCTTCGAGACCCTCGGGCAGCCAGCCCTGCCCGGCCGCCGCCGCGCTGCGGTCGACGTAGGCGGCGATGACGTCCTGCGGCGTCGGGCGCAGCTGCGGGTCCTTCGCCAGGCACCGGCCGACCAGCTCCCGCAGCCCTGGATCGGTGATCCCGTCGAGGTCTGGTTCGCCCTGTGTGACGCGGTAGACGAGTTCCACGGCGTTGCCGGCACGGAAGGGAGCCCTCCCGGTGGCGGCGAAGGCGACGACCGAGCCGAGCGCGAAGACGTCCGTGGCGGCCGTGGCCTTCTCCCCGCGTACCTGCTCCGGCGACATGTAGGACGGGGTGCCCATCCGTACGCCGGTCTGGGTGAGGTCGTACTCGCCGTCGATGCGGGAGATGCCGAAGTCGATGACGCGGGGGCCGTCGGCGGCGAGCAGCACGTTGCCGGGCTTCAGGTCCCGGTGCACGATGCCGGCGGCGTGGATGGCCTTGAGTGCCTCGGCCACCCCGGCGGCGAGTCGCCACACACCGTTCAGCGGCAGTGTTCCGTGGCGCGCGACGGCGACGGCGAGGTTGAGGCCCGGCACGAAGGCGGTCGCCAGCCACGGGCGGGCGGCCTCGGCGTCGTGGCTCACCACGGGGGCGGTGAAGACGCCGCCGACCCGACTGGCGATCGCGGCCTCGCGCGCGAAGCGGGCGCGGAAGGATGGGTCGGTCGAGTAGGGATCCTTGACGACCTTGACGGCCACGGCCCGGTCGGCCTGGGTCAGCCCGAGGTAGACACGCCCCATGCCGCCTTCGCCGATCCGGCCGAGCAACCGGATGTCGCCCACCGCAACGGGATCCTCCGGCTCCAACGGGAGGAACTCCAGCCCGAGCTCGGGCAGGGTCGGGATGATGTCGTCCACGCGGCGCCCCCTCGTCGTCGCAGCGATGCTACAGACGCGAAAGGGTTACGGAGCAACGGCGTTCTCCGATCCCGACCGCCGCCGACCAGGGCGGTCCGCAAGCGACCGTGAGCGCCGGGAACGGGTGCCGGATCAGGCCGCGCGGCGGGCCGCCGCGTCCGCGGTCCGCAGCAGATCCCGGAGTACGTGCACCAGCGCGCGGGCCTGCGCGAGGTCGATCAGCCAGCGCTCCGGCTCGTCGTCGGCGGACAACTCCAGCAACACTCCGGACGGGCGCAGCGGCCCGACGTCCATCTGCCAGAGCCCGGCGCGCACCTGAATCACCTCGTCACCGCGGGGCGCGACCGGCCGCAGGCGGGACAGGTGCAGCGCGCTGGCCCCGCAGCCGCTCTCGGGTACGCACCACGCCGGGTGGACGCCTCGGATCGCCACGTCGTCGCTCCTCGCTCGCCTTGTGAGGGCACTGTGGGCCCACGGTGGTTCCCATTCTCGTGACCGTCCGACTACGGTCGGAAGTCGCGCGCGGGGCACCGGTCGACGGTGGTCAGCGCAGCCCGTCCCGTGAGACCAGGTGAGCGAGGTGTGATGACCGGAGCGCAACTGTCGGCGTTGGAGCTGCTGGCCGGCGAACTGCGGCGGCTGCGCACCGATCGCGGGCTCAGCCAGGAGGAACTCGCCCGGCGGATCAACTACTCCGGCTCCCTGGTCGGCATGGTGGAGATCGGCCGGCGTACGCCCTCGCTCGACTTCGTCCGCCGCACGGACGAGGCGCTGGACAGCGGTGGCCTGCTCGGGCGGATCCTGCCGCTGGTCAGCCTGGAGACCGCGCCGGCCTGGTTCCGGCCCTGGGTGGCTGTCGAGCAGGAGGCGGCGACGCTGTGGTGGTTCGAGATCTCGGTGCTGCCCGGCCTCCTCCAGACCGAGGCGTACGCCCGCGCGGTCCTCAGCGGCGGCGGCCTCCACCCTCCGGAGCAGATCGAGCAGCGGGTGTCCGCCCGGCTCCAGCGGCAACAGATCCTCGATCGCGCCCAGCCACCGCAACTGGTCGTGGTTCTCGACGAGGGAATCCTCCGTCGACCGGTGGCCGACCAGTTCGGGGCGATGCGCGAGCAGCTCGACCACCTGATCGCGCTGGCGACACGTCCGCACGTGCACCTGCATGTCGTTCCGGCAGAGGTCGGTGTCTACCCGGGCCTGGCCGGGCCGTTCATCCTCGCCGGCTACGCCGACGGGGGTTGGGTGGCGCATCTCGACAGCCCGCTGCGCGCCCAGGTGCTGGACCGCGCCGAGGAGATTGCCAGCCTGCACCGCAGGTGGGAAAGTGTCCGCTCGGAGGCGCTGTCCCGGCGGCAGTCGCTGGTGCTGATGCAGGAAGTGGCGAAGACATGGAGCTGACCGGCGCCCGGTGGCGCAAGTCCACGCGCAGCGACAACGGCGGCGCCTCGTGCGTGGAGGTCGCCGACAACCTGCCCGGCGTGGTGCTGGTACGCGACAGCAAGGACCGCTCGGGCCCCGTGCTCTCCTTCGGCCCGGCCGCCTGGTCCCGCTTCGTCAACGGGGTCGCGGGCGGCCCGACGCCGGGGCACTGACTAGAGCTGGCCGCCGAGCCACAGGCCGAGCGCGGCCAGGACGAGACTCGCGCAGAGGCTGCCGAGCACGTTGAAGGCCTCGACGGCGGCGTTCTTGCGCAGCAGTCCCAGCGTGTGCCACTCCTCCGTGGAGAAGGTGGTGTAGGCGCCGAGGAAGCCGACCCCGACGATCGCGGCGAAGTCCTGGGCCCCGGCCCCGACGTTCTTCACGGCGTAGCCGGTGACGATGCCGAGCACGAACGCGCCCGAGACGTTGATCAGGAAGGTGCTCGCCGGGAATGCCTTGCTGGACCCGCTCGCCCGCCTCGCCCACCAGGGCTTCACCAGCGCGTCGACGCCGGCGCGGCTGAGCGCCCCGAGACCGCCGGCCAGGAAGACGCCGATGCCCACCCACATCAGGCGTGTCCGCTCGTCGGACGGCCCACCCGCGATTCCGCCAGGCGGGCACCGAGCGCGGCGGCGAGCACGCCGACGACGATGCTCGCGACGAGGTAGATGATGCCGATCCCGGTACGCCGCGCCCCGATCAGTTGATCGGCCTCGACGATGAAGTGCGACCAGGTCGTGAAGCCGCCGAGGAGACCCGTCGACAGGAACGGCTTACCCCACGGCCCCGGCAGCCGGTGCGCCGCGAGCAGCGTCATCACGGCGCCGAGGGCGAAGGCCCCCACTATGTTGATCGTGAAGGTGACCCAGGGGAAGTCCGGCGGCGTGGGCGGGGCGAACTGGAGCCCCAGGACGTACCGCAGGGTGGCGCCGATGCCACCGCCGACGATGATCGCTAGGACTGTCACGCACCCATTAACCCACCGGCGGTCCTCGTGACCGCTAGGAGCGGAAGACCCTCACCCGCACGGTTGACCCTGCCGGGCAGAACAGCCAACTGCCAGATCAGTATCGCGTCCGGCGTCTGCGACAGCATCCCTCACGACCATCTTCCGCATTGCTGGTTGCCAGAGATGCTCTCTGCATGAATGTGGCTTTCCTCCGCACTCACTCTGACCCGACATATTGCGGCGCCGATGGGAGCGGCCCTACCGTCGAGATAGGTCCGCACAGGCGGCGTCAGATCAGGCGTATTAACCGTTCGAGGGAGGGAGCAACAACTGTTCGCTGCGGCGTAGCACCGTCCACCTTGGCCTCGGTCCAATGCCCAGCTGACCATTGACGACGACAATGAGGAAATCGCACGGGAGTAGTTAGCCCGCAAAAAGCAGTCGCCCGGGGGGCTACCCGGGCGCTGCTGGTAACTCCGCGTCAACGTAAGCCCTGGTAGACGTACGAAAATGGAGCCGACATGAATGTACCCACACCCCCGGAATGCGTCAACGCTGACGCAGAGGAGAGCCCGGAAGGAGTCACGCCTGACGCGCAGGAGAGCAGGGCTGAACGGCGTCACAGGCGACGCGTCGAGCTGTTGAAGCTCGTACCTCCGCTCCTGCTGGCGTTGGCCGCGCTGGTCACCGCTTTTCGGTAGCGGCCGGGGTGAGCCAGAGGGCCGGCCTCTTCACTGCCCCCTGACCGTCCAGGCCAGGAACCTGCTGAATAGCGGATAGAGTCCTGCGTCATGTCGGGCATCTCCCGGCTAGACCCGGGTTCAGCGCGCCACCACACTGCCCAGGGCCGACTCGCTACAGGATGCTCCAGGCGATGCCGTCGAGAATGTCGTGCTCGGAGGCGACCACCGAGTCCATCCCCGCCCGCTCCATGATCACCCGGAGCACCAGGGCGCCCGCCCCGATCACGTCGGCCCGGCCCGGGTGCATCACCGGGATCGCCAGCCGCTGCTCCCTGGTCTTGCCGAGCAGGTCGGCGGTCGTGCCGGCCACCGCGTCGTACGACACCCGGGCGTGGTGGATGCGGCCCGGGTCGTACTCCTGGAGGCCCTGGGCGATCGCGACCACGGTGGTGACCGACCCGGCGAGCCCGACCAGCGTGGCGGCCTGCCGGCCCGGCACGGCCTCCAGCGCGCGGTCCACCGCTGCCGCGATGTCGGCCTGCGCGGCGGCAACCTCGTCCAGCCCCGGCGGGTCGCCGTGCAGGTGCCGCTCGGTCATCCGGACGCAGCCGATGTCCATCGAGATGGCCGCCTCGACGCCGCCCGCGCGGGTGCCGACGACGAACTCGGTCGAGCCGCCGCCGATGTCGATGACCAGGTACGGCTCACGCGCGTCGGCGGGCAGCCCGCGCACCGCGCCCGTGAAGGAGAGCCGCGCCTCCTCGTCGCCGGTCACCACCTCGGGCGCGACCCCGAGGGTCCGCTCGACCATCTCGCGGAACTCGGCCGCGTTGGAGGCGTCCCGGGACGCCGACGTGGCGCACATCCGGACCCGCTCCGCGCCCAGCTTCTCGATCTCGGCGGCGTAGGAGGCCAGCGCGACCCGCGTGCGCTCGATCGCCTCCGGCGCCAGCCGACCCGTCCTGTCGACGCCCTGCCCGAGACGGACGATCTCCATCCGCCGGCTCAGGTCGACCAGCGGCGCCTCCGGGCCCGCCGAGACGTCGGGCAGGTCGGCGACCAGCAGTCGGATCGAATTGGTCCCGCAGTCGATGGCGGCCACACGCGTCGTCACGGCAGCCACCCTACGTCAGGCGCGGTGGGGCGGCGGGGCGTCGTCGCGCGTCAGGCGCGTGGGGCGGCAGGGTGTCGTCGCGGCCGAGCAGTTCGACGCCGAGCGGGGTCAACCGGTGCACCACGGCCCCGCCGTCGCGGACGCTGCTGACCAGGCCCGCCGCCCGCAACGCCCCCGCGTGCTCGGACGCCGAGGAGACGCTGATCCCGACGGCCCGGCCGAGCGTCGTGGTGGTGTGCCGGCCCGGGCCGCCGAGGCGGCGCAGCACCGCCGCCCGGGTGGCCCCCAGCAGGCGGCCGAGCGGGTCGACGGCACTCGTCTCGACCCGGCGCGGCATCGGCGCCGGATACACCACGAGTACGGGCTGGCCCGGCTCCACCAGCACCCGGGGATGCGGCCCGGCCAGCGGGGAGGGCAGCAGGAGGAGGCCGTAGCCGGTGCCGGACAGCGTCGCGCTCCACCACGTACGCACGGTCAGCGTCGGCTCCTCCCACCGGATCGCCGGGTGCAGCGCGTTCAGCAGACCGTCCAGCCCGTACGCCGCGAGGTGGCCCGTCGCCTCGGCCACCTGGTGCGCGTGCGCCTCCGCCAGCTCTCCCCAGTGCGGCGCCAGCACCGCGTCGTGCCAGGTGCCCAGGGCCCGGCCGAACAGACCCATCGTCTCCCCGTCGGCCTCGGCGAACCGCCTGCGCAGCGGCGTACGGGGCAGGTGGGCGTACGCGGCGGCGACCTCGACCCGCACGCGCCGGGCGGGGACGGCCCGGATCGCCTCCAGACCGGCGGCCACCGACTCCAGGCCGTCCAGCGGGGTGAGGAAGTCCGGCAGTCGACCGCGCGCGGGCAGCAGGTGCCGCAGCACCGAGGCGGCGGAGCGGACCCGGCCCGTCGCCGTGGCGGCGTCCGCGGCGGGGCCCGGCACCGTCCGGACCGCCGTCGGGTCGTGCAGTGCCTGGCAGGCGAGCACGGCCGTACCGACCGGGTGCAGGCGGTCGGCGAAGCGGACCCGGCACAGGTCCGCCGGGCCCAGGCGGAGACGAAGCATGCCAGCAGACTGCCCTCCTTCGGCCTGGACCGAAAGGGTTGCCGGCGCGGACGGAGCCGGTCCAGTGTGGATCCGGGGTCACGAAGGGGGCGGGGCGTGCGACGGACGGTGGCAGTGCTGACGGGGCTGGTTCTCGCCGCCGTCGCCACGGCGTGCGGCGGGGACCGGGGTCAGTCCCGTGCCACGCCGGCCCCGTCGCCTTCGGGGGCCGTCGAGCGCCCCGCCGCCGGCGACCACCAGCTCGCCCTGCCGCACGGCGGGGCCGACCGCCGCTACCTGCTGCACGCCCCACCCGGCTACGACCCCGCCCGGCCCACCGCGCTGGTGATCGCCCTGCACTTCTATCCCGGCAGCGGGGCGCGCCTGCGGGAGATGGTGGGACTGGACGCCGTGGCCGACCGGGAGAACTTCCTGGTCGCATACCCCGACGGGATCGGCGGCGGGTTCAACGCGCTGATCTGCTGCGGGACGAGCGACGACGTGGGGTTCCTCAAGGACCTCACCGCCCATCTCGTAGGGACATGGCGGGCCGACCCGGACCGGGTCTACCTGACCGGAATCTCGAACGGCGGGGACATGAGCTTCCGCGCCGCCGTCGAGGCCGAAGGGCTCTTCGCGGCGATCGGCGTGGTCAGCGGCGGCTACAGCGGCCCCCGCACGACCCCCGAGACGTACGTGCCCCGGCGGCCCGTGTCGGTGATCACGTTCATCGGCGGGCAGGACCGCTACGCCGGGACCTTCGCCGAGGGCCTGCGCACCTGGCAGCGGCGGCTGCGCTGCACACCGGTGTCCGGCGCTCCCACGGCGGGCCCGCCGCGCGTCACCCGTACCGACGCGCGGTGCGGCGACGGCAGCGACGTCACCGTCTACACCCTGCCGGACATGGGGCACTCGTGGCCGGGCGCGCCGGGCGGCGAGCTGGCCGCCCCCGACGCGGGTCTCGCCGCCACCGAACTGCTCTGGGAGTTCTTCGCCGCCCACCCGCGCCTCGGCTGAGCACGCCGGGCCGCCTCGGGCCCCGGAGGCGGGTCAGAGGCGCAGCAGCATGCGGGTGTTGCCGAGGGTGTTCGGCTTGACCCGTTCCAGGTCCAGGAACTCGGCGACGCCCTCGTCGTAGGAGCGCAGCAACTGCTCGTAGACCGGTTGCGGCACGGGCGCGCCGTCGATCGCGGTGAACCCGAACGAGCCGAAGAACCGGGTCTCGAAGGTGAGCACGAAGATCCGGGCCACGCCCAGCTCGCGGGCGCCGTCGATCAGCTCGGCGACGATCCGGTGGCCGAGCTTGCGGCCCCGGCAGGACGGGTCGACCGCCACCGTACGGATCTCGGCCAGGTCCTCCCACATCACGTGCAGCGCGCCGCAGCCGACCACCGCGCCGTCTCCGGGGCGGACCGCGACCCGGAACTCCTGCACGTCCTCGTAGAGGGTCACCGTGGCCTTGCTGAGCAGCCGACGGTCGTCGGTGTAGGTGTCCACGAGCCGCCGGATGCCGCGCACGTCCGAGGTGCGGGCCCGCCGCACCACGATGTCGTCGGCCCCCGCCGGGCTCCCGTCAGTGCCCGCCATGGTCAGTCCGCCGCCGACACGTCCACGCAGGGCCCGGCCGCCCACCACTTCTCCACCAGCTCCAGCGTCTCGTCGCCGAACGGGTTGACCCCCGGCCCGGCCCCGAGCGCGTGCCCGAGATGCACGTGCAGGCACTTCACCCGGCCGGGCATCCCGCCGGCGGAGATGCCGGCGATCTCCGGCACCTCGCCGATCGCGTCCCGGCGGGCCAGGTAGTCCTCGTGCGCGGCCCGGTAACGCGCGGCCAGCTCCGGGTCGGCGGCCAGCCGGTCCGCCATCTCCTTCATCAGCCCCGCCGACTCCAGCCGGCTGCACGCGGCCGTCGCCCGGGGGCAGGTCAGGTAGAACAGCGTCGGGAAGGGGGTGCCGTCGGCCAGGCGGGGGGTCGTCTCCACCACGTCGGGCAGGCCGCAGGGGCAGCGGTGGGCCACGGCCCGGGTGCCCCGGGGCGGGCGGCCGAGCTGCGCGGCCACCGCGGCCAGGTCGGCCTCGGTCGCCGGTTCACGCCGGGGCGGGGGTACGGAGTCCGCCGCCGGCTCCTGCGGTGGTACGACAGTCACGATGCTGGTTCCTCGTCCGGTGCTCGGGGGGCTGCTCACTTGTCGGGCTGCTCGCCGTTGGCGGCCTGCACGCTCGACCAGAGGGTGTCGTACCAGGTGGCGGGGGTGGCGGGCGCCGACGGGGCCGCCGACGAACCGGCGTCGCGCGCGGCGCCCTCCGGGTCGGAGAGCACCACCAGCAGCGTCTCGCCCGGGGGCCCCATGAAGAACCGCTCCCTGGCCTGGATCTTGATGTATTCCGGGTCCTGCCACTTGGCGGCCCGCTCGGACAGTTCCTCGATCGCCTTGCGCTGGGCGGCCTGGGAAGCCTCCATCCGTTCGATGTCGGCCTGCTGGTCCAGGTAGACGCGCACCGGGTAGGTGTAGGCCAGGGCGAGCGCGATCAGCACCGCGAAGAGCACGGTGGCCCGCCCGGTGAGGCCCCGGGATCGGGGTGCGGAGAGCCGCTTGACGGTGCCGGCGGCCGTACGCCGGGCCGCGGCGGGCCGGCTCGCGGAGCGTACGCCCTCCGCGCCCCGGGCCGCCCCCGACGCGCGACCGGCCGTGGCCCGCGACTCGGCGCGGACGCCGCCCTCGCGCAGCGGCGTACGGGCGCCCCGTGCCCCGCCCGGCCTGCCGGTGTGACCCGGCCGGCGGGCGGGGCGCTGACCGCCCGGTGTGCGGCGCTGCTGCATCGTCACACCCCTCCCCCGAGGCCTCGCGCGTCTCAGGCCGAACGGTAGCGCGGGAACGCGCCCGCCCCGGCGTACCGCGCCGCGTCGGCCAGCTCCTCCTCGATCCGCAGGAGCTGGTTGTACTTGGCGACCCGGTCCGAGCGGGCCGGCGCGCCCGTCTTGATCTGGCCGCAGCCGGTGGCCACCGCCAGGTCCGCGATGGTGGTGTCCTCGGTCTCGCCGGAGCGGTGGCTCATCATGCACTTGAAGCCGGCCCGGTGGGCCAGGTCCACCGCGTCCAGGGTTTCGGTCAGCGAACCGATCTGGTTGACCTTGACGAGGACCGCGTTGGCGGCCTTCTCGGCGATACCACGGGCGATGCGCTGCGGGTTGGTGACGAACAGGTCGTCGCCCACGATCTGGATGCGGTCGCCGACGGAGGCGGTCAGCGTCTGCCAGCCGGTCCAGTCGTCCTCGGCCAGCGGGTCCTCGATCGAGACGATCGGGTAGTCGTCGGCCAGCTTGGTGTAGTAGTTGCTCATCTCCTCGGCGCTCTTCGCGGTGCCCTCGAAGGTGTAGACGCCGTTGTCGAAGAACTCGGTGGCGGCCACGTCGAGCGCGAAGACGATGTCGGTGCCGAGCCGGTAGCCGGCCTTCTCCACGGCCTCGGCGATCAGGTCCAGGGCCGCGGCGTTGGTGGGCAGGTTCGGCGCGAAGCCGCCCTCGTCGCCGAGGCCGGTGGAGAGGTCCTTCTTCTTCAGCACCGACTTCAGCGCGTGGTAGACCTCCGCGCCGGAGCGCAGCGCCTCGCGGAAGCTGGGCGCGCCGATCGGCGCGATCATGAACTCCTGGATGTCGACGTTCGAGTCCGCGTGCGCGCCACCGTTGAGGATGTTCATCATCGGCACCGGCAGCAGGTGCGCGTTCGGGCCGCCCAGGTAGCGGAAGAGGCTCAGCTCGGCGCTGCCGGCCGCCGCCTTGGCCACCGCGAGGGAGACGCCGAGGATGGCGTTCGCGCCCAGCTCGGACTTGCTGTCGGTGCCGTCGAGGTCGAGCATCTTCTGGTCGATCAGCCGCTGCTCGCTGGCCTCGTAGCCGATCAGCTCGTCGACGATCTTGTCCTCGATGTTCGAGACCGCCTTCTCGACACCCTTGCCCTGGTAGCGGTCGGCGTCACCGTCGCGCAGCTCGATCGCTTCGAAGGCGCCCGTGGAGGCGCCGGAGGGCACCGCCGCCCGGGCGATCGTGCCGTCGTCGAGCCCGACCTCGACCTCGACAGTCGGGTTGCCCCGCGAGTCCAGAATCTCCCGCGCGACGATTCCCTCGATGGTTGCCACTGAGTCGCTCCTCGTTTGTGTGTTCCGGTCCGGTATGGGCCGCGACGGTGCGGCTGAGGCAGTTGTTGAACGCAGCGTATCGGGCGGCGCTCGGGCACGGGCGGTCCGGGCGCTGGCCGACCCGGCCCGGAACGAGCCTCAGGGCGGCGCTTTACCCGGACATTCCCGGATTCTCGTCTCTCAACCGGCAACGGGTTTGCGCGCGGTTGACCTGATCGGCAAGGCTGGTCGCCATGCCCGCCGCCTCGACCACCCTCCGCATGCTCGCCGTGTCGGTCATCGCGTCGCTCACGGTGACCGGTTGTCAGACCCTCGACGACGCCGGCCGGGCAATCGGGCGGGCCGACCTGGTGAACGACCTGGCCGCCCGGCTCGACCGGGCGCTGGAGCTGACCTACTCCGCGGACTACCAGCTCCCCGGCGGGCAGACCGCCACCATCGCCCAGGCCCAGGACCCGGTCCGCTCCGCGTACACCTGGCCCGGCGGGAAGCTCACCGTGACCCCGGAGGCGACGGCCCGCTGCGAGACCGCCGGCCGCGCGACCTGCACCCTGGAGGCCCCGCCCGCGCCCAACGCGAAGCCCACGGTGACCATGTTCACCGAGGCCAAGCAGCGGGGGCTGCTCACGCCGCCGGTCGTCGTGGGGCTGCTCACCACCGCCGCCCTCGACCCGGACGCGGTGATCAACCAGAGCGACACCACCCTCGCCGGTCACCACGCCACCTGCGTCGACGTGGAGCAGTCCGCCGGCGACTTCACCGCCTGCGTCACCACGGACGGAGTGCTCGGCAGCTTCACCGGCCAGGTCGACGGCAGGCAGGTCGAGCTGGCGCTGAGCCGCTACCGCGAGACGGTCGACGGCGCCGTGTTCGACCTCCCGCCCGACGCCGGCGTCGTGGACCGCCGCCCCGCCAGCTCGTAGCGGCTGCCCTCGCCTACACCCCGAGCAGGGTGCGCAGGTGGCGCGGGGGTGGGCAGTCGTGGGCGAGCATCGCGTCGTGCCACTCGCGCACCGACACGCCGGCCGGGCGGGCGGCGGCGATCCCGGCCACCTCGCTGTAACCGACGAAGTACGTCGAGAGCTGCGTCGAGGTGAGCAGCGCGCGCCGCCACTTGCCGGCCGCCTCGCCCTCCTCCTGGAAGCCGCGCCCGGTCATCAGCGCCATCGCCTCGGACTCCGGCAGCTCCTCGCAGTGCACGAGCTGGTCGAGCAGCGCGTTGATGGTCATCCGGAGCTGCATCTTGAGCTGCTGCAACCGGACCGGCAGGCCGCCGAAGCCGAGGCCCGCCATCAGCTCCTCCGTGTAGACCGCCCAGCCCTCGATGAAGGGCCCCGACTCCGTCAGCGCCCGGACCCGGGTGGGCCCGACGTGGCGGCGGGCGTGGGCGAGCTGGAGGAAGTGCCCCGGCATCGCCTCGTGCACGGTCAGGTTGCGGATCATGTGGTCGTTGTACTCCCGGTAGAACGACTCGACCCGGTGCGCGGGCCACTCCTCCGGGGTGGGCGCGATGCAGTAGAACGTCGGCACGTCCGCCGTCTCCAGCGGGCCGGGCGAGTCGCAGTAGGCGACCGCCACGCCCCGGGCGAAGCGGGGCATCTCCTGGATCACGCACGGGTCGTCGACCAGCGTCACCAGGCCGTGGGCACGGACGAAGTCGGTCGCCTCGTCCAGGGTCACCGAGGCGAGGTCCACGATCGTGTGGTCGTCCGGGTGCTCGGCGGCCAGCACGTCCAGCGCCCGGCGTACCGTCTCGTCGTCGGCCGGCCCACCGACCAGCTCGACGGCCGCCGCGCGGATCTCCTCGCCCACCCGGTCCAGGTTGGCCCAGGCCCGGCGCTGGATCTCGGCGGCGCCCAGTTCGGTGTCCAGGGTGTGCCAGAGCCGCGCCTCCCAGCGGCGGCGGCCCAGCCGAGGGTCCCGGCCGGGGCCGGCGTCGGCGGCCAGGCCCTGCCGCAGCCAGGCGACGAACTCCTCCAGCGCCGCGATCGCCGCCGAGGCGGCCGGCTCGACCCGGTCGTGCAGGGCGGGGGCCTGCGCGAGCAGGGCCGGCACCTCGTCGCGGACCAGCGCCGCCGCACCGGTGAACTGCCCGACCGCCGTCTCGGCGTGGATGCGCGGCATGTCACGCAACGTCGCACGCGCGGTCGCCAGCGCGTCCGGTACGGCGGCCAGCCGCCCGGCGAGGCTCGTCAGCCGGACCTCGACCGGCGCGTACGGGCGGGCGAGCAGCGCGTGCAGCAGCGGCCCGGGATTGTGCCGCAGCGGATCCCACTCGTGCGAACGGATCTCGCTGGACTCGAACAGCTCCCGGTCCACGAACGAGGTGAGCAGCGCGTGGTCGACGCGCTCCTCGACGTCCAGCGCGTCCGGATCGAGCTCGGCGAGCGCGTCCGCGGCCTCCCTGAGCATGGCCTGGTCGGCGGCGACCGCCTCGACGGAGAGGTCCGGCAGCCGGTCGTCGTGCCGGTGGTCCCCGGTGGTGGTCGACAACCCCGGCCGGCTCTCCAGCAACGCGTCGACGATCCGCTCCGCGAGCGGCACAAACGATTCCACTCGCCGACCCTACCGGCGTTCGGCGCTCCTGACAGCGTCCGCGTAGGCGAGGGCGGCGCGGCGCAGGGCCGCCTCCGGCTCCAGGCCCGCCTCGCGGGCCGCCGCGACCGTGGCGAGCAGGCTCGCGCCCAGCCTCGCCTCCGGGTCCACCTGGGACTCCGCCAAAGGCGGCGGTACGGCCAGGCCGGCCCGGCCGGCACGTTCCAGGATCTTGGCGGCCAGGGCGAGGGCGGGCTGGCTCAGCGCGATGCCCTCCAGCACCGAGTCACGCGCCTTCTCGGCCCGCTTGATCCGCTCCCAGCTGGCCTCGATCTCCTCCAGCGTGCCCGCCTCGGCGTCGGCGAAGACGTGCGGGTTGCGCCGGACCATCTTGTCGACCAGATCTCCGGCCACGTCGTCGACGGTCCACCGCCGCGCCTCGGGCAGCTCCTCGGCGAGTCGGGCGTGCAGCACCACCTGGAGCAGCACGTCGCCCAGTTCCTCGCGCAGCGCGTCGGTGTCCCCGGCGCTGATCGCGTCGTACGCCTCGTAGCACTCCTCCAGCAGAAAGCCGGCGAGGCTGCGGTGGGTCTGCGCCCGTTTCCAGGGATCACCGCCCGGGGAGGCCAGCCGGTCCATCACCGCCACCACGTCGAGCAGCCGGGCGCCCGGCGGATCCCAGGAGCCGTACATCAGCTCCAGCTCGGCCAGGCCGGGCTCACGCGCCAGCCGCAGGCCCAGCTCACGGGCCAGCGACTCGTCGCCGGCCGGACCGGCCAGCCACACCGCGACGCCGTGCGCCGCCGCCGCGTCCAGCAACGCCTGCGTCGCCCGGCCGTCGACCACCGTGACCTCGGCGCCCGCCGCGCGCACCGCCGTCGTCAGCTCGCTCTCCGCCCCGGCCAGCACCGGGTGCCGGCGTACGACGTCCCAGGCGGCGGCGGTCAGCAGACCGGCCGGCAGCCGGGGCGAGGTGACGAGCAGGACGATCCGTGCGGGCATGCTCAGCTGTCGGTCCCACCGGCCGCCTGCGGCCCGGCGGGGGCCAGCGGCTCCGGGGTGGAGACGTCGGTGACGCCGTTGGAGCCGGTCTCGCCCAGCGGCACGCTCACCGCCGGCGCGTTGTCGGAGAAGCTCAGGACCGGGAACTCCAGCGGGCGGTAGCGGGGGTTGACCGTCACGTCGTACGCGGTGACCGCCTCGGCCAGCGGCTTGCGGGTGGCCAGCGCGGCGCGCAACTGCTCGCCGTCGAGGCGGGCGGCGGCCTCCTCGTCGGGCATGTCGGCCGGGATGGCACCCGCCCGGCGGCCCGCCGCCACCACGTCCGCCAACTCCTGCGCGGTCGGCTGGGCCTGCGCCACCGGCGGCACCCCCGAGAGGCAGCTGTAGAGCTCGGCGGACCGGCGCACGTAGCCGGTGTCGGGCGTCAGACGGAGCTGCTGGGCGACCTGCTCCGGCGCGACCTGCCCGCGCGGCTGGTAGTTCTTCTCGGCGGAGAGCCGCTCGCAGACCTCGGTCAGCACCAGCATGCTGACGATCTGGCTGCGGCCGGGCAGCTGCGGCGCCTGCGCCGGGGGCTGTCCCTCGGGCGCCTCGGGCTGCCCGGTCGGCGTCGGGTTCTTCGCCCGCACGTCGTCCAGGACCTCGGTGACGGCATCCTCGGTGATCCGCAGGTCGCCGACGTAGGCGGCGACCCCGGGCTCGGTACGGCAACCGGAGAGGGCGACGAGGCCGAGCGCCACGCTGGCGACGGCGACAAGACGGCGAGCACGCATGACGGCCACTCTCTCATGCCGGCCGCGACCCGTGTGACGCCGCCCGCCCGTCCCGCCGGCCGCCCGCCGCCCGTTCGCCGTCCGGCCACCGGAGGTCACGCCCGGTTCGGGGGCGGGTGCGCCCTCGTGAGCCGTGTGTCCCCCGCTCACCCCGCCGCGATGCGCGCCACCGCTCCCCTGGACTTGCGCCGCCGGCGACGCGTGTCCTTCGCTCACCGGGCGGCGGCTCCGGCCGTCGCCGGCTCGCCCAGCACATCCTTCAGCAGCTGGGCGCACCACTCCAGCAGGGCCTGGTCGCGCAGCGGCTCGCCGCCCACCCGCCGGGTGCTCGGCCGGGGCACGCTGACCTGGTCGAGCGCGGACTTGTAGACCGAGTCCGGGTGGTAGCGCTTGAGCCGCAGCTGCTTCGAGTCGGGCAGCGGCAACGGGCCGAACCGGATGTGCTTGCCCTGCATCGAGACGTCGGTCAGGCCGTAGCGGCGGGCCAGCAGCCGGAACCGGGCCACCGCGACCAGGTTCTGCACCGGGGCGGGCGGCTCGCCGTAGCGGTCCGTCATCTCGGCGACCACCTCGCGCAGCCGGTCGTCGTCGCGGGCCTCGGCGAGCTTGCGGTACATCTCCAGGCGCAGCCGCTCCACGCCGACGTAGTCGTGCGGCAGGTGCGCGTCGACCGGCAGGTCGACCTTGACCTCGGTCTCCTCCTCCGGGCGCTCGCCCTTGAACGCGGAGACCGCCTCGCCGACCATCCGCACGTACAGGTCGAAGCCGACGCCCTCGATGTGCCCGGACTGCTCGCCGCCCAGCAGGTTGCCGGCTCCCCGGATCTCCAGGTCCTTCATCGCCACGTACATGCCGGCGCCCAGCTCGGTGTGCTGGGCGATGGTGGCCAGCCGCTCGTGGGCGTGCTCGGTGAGCGGCTTCTCCGGCGGGTAGAGGAAGTAGGCGTACGCCCGCTCCCGGCCCCGGCCGACCCGACCCCGGATCTGGTGCAGCTGGGCCAGGCCGAGCAGGTCGGCCCGCTCCACGATCAGGGTGTTGGCGTTCGGGATGTCGATGCCGGACTCCACGATCGTGGTGCAGACCAGGACGTCGAACTCCTTCTCCCAGAAGCCGACCATGACCTTCTCCAGGGCCTCCTCGCCCATCTGGCCGTGGGCCACCGCGACCCGCGCCTCGGGCACCAGCTCCCGGAGCCGGCGGGCCGTCCGGTCGATCGACTCGACCCGGTTGTGCAGGTAGAAGACCTGCCCGTCGCGGAGCAGCTCGCGGTGGATGGAGGCGGCCACCTGCCGCTCGTCGTACGCCCCGACGGAGGTCAACACCGGGTGTCGCTCCTCGGGCGGGGTGGCGATGGTGGACATCTCGCGGATGCCGGTGATCGCCATCTCCAGGGTGCGCGGGATCGGGGTGGCCGACATGCTCAGCACGTCGACGGAGGCGCGCATCGTCTTCAGGTGCTCCTTGTGCTCGACGCCGAAGCGCTGCTCCTCGTCGACGATGACCAGGCCCAGCGACCTGAACCGGGTGGCCGCCTGGAGCAGCCGGTGGGTGCCGATGACGATGTCGGCGGTGCCCGCCGCGGCCATCTCCAGGGTCTGCTCGGCCTCCTTCGGCGTCTGGAAGCGGGAGAGCTGCCGGATGGTCACCGGGAACTGGCTCATCCGCTCGGCGAAGGTGTTGTAGTGCTGCTGCACCAGCAGCGTGGTGGGGACCAGCACCGCCACCTGCTTGCCGTCCTGCACCGCCTTGAACGCCGCCCGTACCGCGATCTCGGTCTTGCCGTAGCCGACGTCACCGCAGATCAGCCGGTCCATCGGGACGGTCTGCTCCATGTCCCGCTTGACCTCCTCGATGGCGGCGAGCTGGTCGGGCGTCTCCTGCCACGGGAAGGCGTCCTCCAGTTCCCGCTGCCACGGCGTGTCGGGGCCGAAGTTGTGCCCCTTGGACGCCTTGCGGGCGGCGTAGAGCTGGATGAGCTGGGCGGCGATCTCGCGGACCGCCTTGCGGGCCCGGGCCTTGGACTTCTGCCAGTCCGAGCCGCCCATCTTGTGCAGGGCGGGCTGCTCGCCGCCGACGTAGCGGGAGAGCTGGTCGAGCTGGTCGGTGGGGACGAACAGCCGGTCGCCGGGCTGGCCGCGCTTGCTCGGGGCGTACTCGATGACCAGGTACTCCCGGGAGGCCCCGTTGACGGTGCGCTGCACCAGCTCGACGTAGCGGCCGATGCCGTGCTGCTCGTGCACGACGTGGTCGCCGGCCCGCAGCTCCAGCGGGTCGATGGTGTTGCGCCGCCGGCTCGGCATCTTGCGCATGTCGCGGGTGGAGGTGCCCCGCCCACCGGTGACGTCGTTGCCGGTGAGCAGCGCGAACTTCGACGCCTCGTCGACGAACCCGCCGGTCAGGCTGCCACAGGTGACGAGCACCTCGCCGGGGGCGGGCGCGGTCGGCACCTCCTCGGTCAGCCGCGCGCCGAGGCCGGCGTCGCGCAGCACCTCGACCGCCCGCTGGGCGGGGCCGTGCCCCTCGAAGACCAGCGCGACCGACCAGCCCTCGCCGACCCAGCGCGACAGGTCCTCGACCACCCGGGCGGTCTCGCCGTGGTAGAGCGGGGCCGGCTGCGCGGCCAGGGTCACCGCGATCGCGTCGTCGGGGGTGACGTCGTACGCCTCCGGCGCGTCCTCCCAGGGCTGCCGGGCCGGGGCCGCGTCCGCCTCCACCAGGCCGAACGGCGACAGCGTCCACCAGGGCTGGCTGAGCTTCGCCGCGGCGGCGCGGACGTCGGCCAGGGTGCGGAAGGCGGCGGCGCCCAGGTCGATCGGGGCCTGGCCGCCGACCGCTGCGGCGGCCCAGCTGGCCTGGAGGAACTCGTCCGAGGTACGCACCAGGTCGTGCGCCCGGGTACGGATCCGCTCCGGGTCGCAGAGCAGCACGTGGGTGCCGGTCGGCATGACGTCCAGCAGCAGCTCCATCGAGTCGGCGCCGATGAGCGCCGGGGCGAGCGACTCCATCCCCTCCACCGGGATGCCCTCGGCCAGCTTGTCGAGGATCTCGGCCAGCTCGGGGTGCTCCTCGGCGAGGGCGGCGGCCCGCCCGCGTACCGCCGGGGTGAGCAGCAACTCCCGGCACGGCGGGGCCCAGAGCTGCGGCACCTGCTCGATGGTGCGCTGGTCGGCGACGGCGAAGGTGCGGATCTCCTCCACCTCGTCGCCCCAGAACTCGACCCGCGACGGGTGCTCGTCGGTGGGCGGGAAGACGTCGAGGATGCCGCCGCGCACGGCGAACTCGCCCCGCTTGGTGACCAGGTCGACCCGCGCGTACGCCATGTCGGTCAGCCGGCGGGCGACCTCCTCCAGGTCGGCCTCCGCCCCGGCGGCGAGTTGCACCGGCTCCAGGTCGCCGAGCCCCTTGAGCTGCGGTTGCAGCACCGACCGGACGGGCGCCACGACGACCCGCAGCGGCCCGGTGCGGCCGTGCGCGTCGGCCGAGTCGGGGTGCGCCAGCCGGCGCAGCACGGCCAGCCGCCGGCCGACCGTGTCGGAGCGGGGCGACAGGCGCTCGTGCGGCAGCGTCTCCCAGGACGGGAAGACCGTCACCTGCTCGGGCGGGAGCAGGCTGCCCAGCGCCGCGGCCAGGTCGTCGGCCTCCCGGGTGGTGGCGGTCACGGCGAGCACCGGACGGCCCGCGCCGCCACCCGGCCCGCCGTCGCCGGCCCGGTCGGCCGCGACCGCGGCGACCGCGAAGGGACGCAGGGCGGGCGGCGCGGTGATGTCGAGGCCGTCGACCTGCGCGGCACCGGAGCGCGCCAGGTCACGCGCCCGGGCCAGCCCGGGATCGGCGAGGGCGGCGGAGAACAGACCGGTGAGCATGTGATCACTTCCAGCGGACGGCACGACGATCACCCCGCGCCCGGTCGGGCGGGGGGTCCACCGGTCGACACTATCTCTCCGACCGGGCGCGGCACCTCCGCGTAGGTTGGATCGCCGACGATCCATGACGGTCATCCGAGGGGGAGAACGAATGCCTCAGGGAATCGGCAGCGACCCGCGTCGTAAGACGACGCCCGCCCGGTGGCGGGTGCTGGGTCACCCGGAGGGAATCCTCATCTACGAGGTGCGTTGCATCGTCGAGAACCACGGCTGGACGGCACCGGCCGCCGAGCTGACCCACAAGATCATCCTCGGGCGGTCGGGGGCGTACCGGCGGCGGCTCAACGGTCGTACGGCGTTCTCGGACGCCACCTCCGTGCTGCTCACCCGGCCGGGCGACGAGATGTCCGTGTCCCACCCGCTGGGCTGCGGTGACACGTACACCTGCCTGGAGGTCGACGCGGCAGTGCTGGCCGAACGCCCGGACGCGGCACGTTGGTTGGAGGCCGCCGGCTGGGAGGGCACCTCGGACACGCCGCTCGACCTCGCCCACCGGATGCTCGTCGCGGAGTTCCGGCGCGGGCTGGACCAGTTCGAGATGGCGGAGCGGCTGCACCGCTTCCTCGACGGGGTGCTCAACCTGACCGACGCCCGGGCCACGCCGCCCGGGGCGGACCTGGATCGCGCGGTCGGCCGACGGCCCGCCACCCAGGCCGCCCACCGCCGCCTGGCCGACCGGGCCCGCGAGGTGCTCACCGCCGGCGACTTCTCGCTCGGCCTCGACGAGGTCGCCCGGGAGGTGGGCGCGTCCCCGCACCACCTGAGCCGGGTCTTCCACCGGATCACCGGCAGCAGCCTGACCGCCTACCGCAACCGGCTGCGGGTCCGGGCGGTGCTGGACACCCTCGCCGAGGCGGACGGACGACCGCTGCGCGCCGTGGCGGCGGAGCACGGCTTCGCCGACCAGGCCCATCTCACCCGGGTGGTCCGGGACCACGTCGGTCACCCCCCGGCCCACCTGCGCCGCCTCCTCACCCAGCCGTGACCGACCGACCGGGCCAAACCGAGCATCGATGTTCAAGACCCGGGCCGCCCGGCGACGGAGGATGGATTCCGCCAGCCGGGATCGAGTCGCCGCAGCGGCCGTCGCGGGGTGCGCGGACCTGTTCGGGGAGGCCCGCAGCTCCACCCGGCTGCGACCTCGGCGACGGCGGGTGCCGTCGCTGCCCCGCCGCAGTGCCGTGCACCCCCCTGTACGGCACTCCGGTGGGCCCGGGGGCAGCCCTGTCGGCGGTCCCCGCCGACGACCGGGCTCCACCTCGGCCGGTGAGGCCCGGATCGGCGCGCGTCACCGCCGGCCGCAACCGCACGCGGGTGCCGTGGCCCGTGTCGGGGATCCGGGACCCGATAACCACACGCAGGTGCCGTGGCCGTGACGGGGATCCGGGACCCGACAACCGCACGCGGGTGCCGTGGCCCGTGTCCGAGGCCCGGGATCCGACCGGGCGTCGCACGAGCAGCCCCAAGGATCTTGACGGGGACGGTCGGCCGTGATCGGCTGCGCTGATGGGCAACCAGTGGCGGGCGCAGTTCGACGCGGAGGTCACCTTCGCCAACGGTGGCGGGCTGCGGACGGACGGTTTCCGGCTGGACATCCCCGGCACCGACATCACCGACGACGACCTGGCGGCGCTGTTCGTCCGGCACCTCGGGCTGCTGATGGTGGCCGAGGTGCGGATCACCAACAGGACACTCGTCCAGGAGCCGCACAAGGGCGGCCGGGGTGTCGCGCCCCGGACCGCCCCCGACGGCGTCACCCGGTTGGTCGAGCTGAGCCACGTGGTCACCGACGGCATGACCACCCTGCCCGGCTGGCCGGCGCCACGGATCACCGAGTGGCTGACCCGGGAGGCGTCCCGGGCCAACTACGCCCCCGGCACCGAGTTCCAGGTGGGGCGGATCGACATGATCGCCAACACCGGCACGTACGTCGACACGCCCGCCCACCGCTTCGCCGAGGGCGCCGACCTCGCCGCCACCGGGCTGGACCGCCTCGCCGACCTGCCCGGCGTCGTCGTCCGGGTGCCGGCCGGCACCCGCGCGGTGGACCGCCTGCTGCTGGCGCCGTACGACGTCGCGGGGTGCGCGGTGCTGCTGCACACCGGCTGGTCGGCACACTTCGGTACCGACCGGTACGGCGCGCCGGAAGCGCCGTACCTCACGGGCGACGGTGCCCGGGCGCTGGTGGACGCGGGTGCCGCCCTGGTCGGCATCGACTCGATCAACATCGACGACATGAGCCCGGCGGCTGCCGGCGAGCGCCCGACGCACAGCACGCTGCTGGCCGCCGGCGTCCCGGTCGTGGAGCACCTGACCGGGCTCGACGCGCTGCCTCCGACCGGGTTCCGGTTCACGGCCGCCCCGCCGATGGTGGCCGGCATGGGCACGTTCCCGGTGCGGGCGTTCGCCGTCCTCGACGCCGCCTGACCGGCCCCGCTCTCCGCCCAGGAGATCACCCGGTTCGCCGGCTTGCCGGTCACCACCGGTGTCCGGACGGCCTTCGACCTCGGGCGCCAGTTGCCCCGGGCGGTGGCGCTGGTCGCGGTGGACGCGCTGCTGCACCGACGGGTGGTCAAGCTTTCCGCGTTGAGCAGCCACCTGGAGGCGCACGGCCGCTGGCCCGGCACAGCCCAGCTGCGTGAGGTGCTCGCGCTGGCCGAGCCGCTGAGCGAGTCCCCGATGGAGACCCGGCTCCGGCTCGTCCTGCACGACGCCGGTCTGCCGCCCCTGGCCGCACAGCATGACGTGTACGGCACCCACGCGCAGCGCGGACGCGTCTTCCTCGGCCGCGTCGACCTCGCCTATCCCCGGTGGCGGGTCGCCATCGAGTACGAGGGTGACCACCACCGGGAGCGCACCCACTTCCAGCGCGATGTGGCCCGGCTCAACGCACTACGCGAGGCCGGCTGGTTGGTGCTGCGCTTCACGGTGGACGACGTACTGCGACACCCTGCCCGAATTGTCCGCCTGGTCACTGGCGCAATCCACGAACGCCGCAACTGATCACGCCCTGTCCATGACGATCAGGACGCCATGGACCCCAAAACGGCCAGGTAACGTCCATGCCGTCATGATCACCGGAGCACTCGCTCCCGAGGCGGCAGGCGCCGCGCGAAGGCGGGGCACAGCCCCGCGCAACACGCGCGAGGCAGAACTCGCGGAGGCCGGTGCGGCGCCGTGGCTGCGCGCCACCGCCGCCGGGTTGGCGCGGGAGAGGGTGGGTCCCGCGCGGGAGGGGCGGTCAGTAGCGGACGGAGATGCGGCGCTCCACGGCGTCCACCCGGACCTCGCCGCCGTACGGGACGATCAGCTGCGGGTCGGTGTGGCCCAGGTCGACGTCGAAGACCACCACCGCGTCCGGGCGGTAGGCGGCGAGCGCCCGGGTGACCGCCTCCCGTTGCGCGCCCGCCCACTCCCGCCGCTGGTCGGGGGTGTGCGGCCGGTCGAAGTCCCACGCCTTCGGGCGGCCGACGAGCACCGCCGGGAAGCCGGCGAGCAGTCCCCGCTCCCCCATGTTGCGCAGCATCCGGAAGACCTCGGTGGCGGAGGGGAGTTCCTCCGAGGTCTCGATCACCAGTACCGACCCGGCCAGTCGGCTGGCGGCGGGCACCCGGTCGGCCGCCAGCAGCCAGTGCAGGATCTCCAGGTTACCGCCCCAGGTGCGCCCCTCGACCACCGTCGTCGGCCCCTGCCAGCGCCAGCCCTCGCCCGGGAACATCTCCGGCTCGTCGGCCAGCGCCGCCGGGTCGTGCCAGTCGTTCGGCCGGTCGCCCCACTGCGGGGCCGGGGCCAGGTCGTACCAGCCGGAGGTGAAGAGGGCGGCGCGCAGCGAGTCGAAGGTGAGCGGGTGCGGGCTGCCCGGCCGGCCGAGGTGCACCAGCACCGACCCGCCGTGGTATGACACGACGCCCAGCCGGTACAGGTGGTTGAGGACGTTGGTGTTGTCGGAGTAGCCGAAGTACGGCTTCGGGTTGGCGCGCAGCACGGCGTCGTCCAGGTACGGGGTGACCGTGATCAGGTCGTCCCCGCCCACCGTGGCGAGCACGGCCGTGATCGTGGGGTCGGCGAAGGCGGCGGTCAGGTCGCGGGCCCGGTCGCGGGGGTCGGCGCCGAGCACCCGGGTGGTCGGATACTCCACCGGCTCCAGGCCGAACTCCTCGCGCAGCCGGCGCAGCCCCAGCTCGTACACGTGGGGGAAGAGAGCCGGCAGGCCGGCGGAGGGCGAGACGACCGCGACCCGGTCTCCCGGTCTGGGCTTGGGGGGATAGTTCGGCGAGGCCATGACCGGAAGCTACCGACCGCCTCCACCGGTTTTCCGGTCGTCACGCCCGTCGGGGCCGCCGGTGGGCGGCCTCTACGCTGGCCCCGCCGAGTTGATCGAGAAACCGGAGGCCCGCGTGAGCACCCCTGCCGGACATCCGTCGCAGCCCCATCACGGGGGCCCGCCACCCGGCGGACCGTGGCCGTCGCAGCCCCACCGTGGCGGCCCGCCACCCGGCGGAGGGTGGGGAGGTCCTGCCCCGGCGCCGGTGACCAGGCGCATCCCGGAGGACCAGCCGTTCGTGGTACGGCCCAACGTCGCGAAGCGCGGCCTGCTGATGATGGGGGTGGTGCTGCTGTTCGTCCTCCCGATCGCCTCCTGCGCCGGTCTCGGCATAGTGAACTCGGCGGACCCGCAGATGCGCTCCCAGTCCGTCCTCGGCATCCTCGGCGTGGTGGGGTGCCTGCTGGCCCTGATCGCCCTGCCGCTGGGGATCCAGCTCTGGTTGATCGGCTCCGGCGGGCCGGTGCTGGCGCTCGGCCCGGCGGGGCTCTGGATCCGCACGCGACCGACCCGGGGCCAGGCGATCTGGTTGCCCTGGGAGGGGGTCGCGCAGATCTCCCGCCGCCGGTGGAGTCTGGAGAAGATGCTGGTGGTCAAGCCGCGCGACTCGCGGGTGCTCCAGAACCTCGGGGCGTTCACGGCGCTGGACGGCGCGGCGCTGAGCGCCTTCTACGGCTCCGGGCTGGTCGCCACGCTCAACTTCGCGGACCGGTCCGAGGCGGAGATCATGGCGACGGTCGCCCACTACAGCGCGGGCCGCTGCCAGCTCGTCTGATCGGCGGGCTCACCGGGCCGTCCCGGGCGCCGCTCCCCCGGCCAGGCTGGGCGCCGCCGGGCGTGCCGAGGTGTGCGCAGCGCCACCCGTTCCGGTCCGCTGGCGGGCGGGCCGGCGCACCGCACCCGCTCCCACCAGCGCGGACGCCACGGGCATCGACTGGCCTTCGAGGAGGAAGCCGTTCCCGCAAGGCGGGCAGATGCAAGGGTCCTCTGCCTAGCGGCGGGGCACGCGGATACGATCCAGGGAGTCGGACAGCGCTGTCCTTCGTACTCGCGTAAGGAGCGCATCGTGACCGACCAGCACGACCACGACGGCCCCGACGCCGCCCTGCGGGCCGACATCCGCCGCCTCGGCACCCTGCTCGGGCAGACCCTCGCCCGCCAGGAGGGCCGGCCGCTGCTCGATCTCGTCGAGGAGATCCGCGCCCAGGTGCGCTCGGACGCCCCCGCCGCCGCGCAGCGCCTCGCCGGCCTGGACGTCACCACCGGCACCAAGCTGGCCCGCGCCTTCTCCACCTACTTCCACCTGGCCAACATCACCGAGCAGGTGCACCGGGGCCGGGAGCTGCGACGGCGCCGGGCGGTGCAGGGCGGCTGGCTGGACCAGGCGGCCAAGATGATCGCCGAGCGCGGGGTGCCGGCCGAGGAGATCGCGGCGGCGGCCCGGCGGCTGGCGGTACGGCCCGTCTTCACCGCCCACCCCACCGAGGCGGCCCGCCGGTCGATCCTGTCCAAGCTGCGCGCCATCGCCGACGAGCTGGACACCGAGACCGCCAACGCGATCCTCTACGGCGCCAGCGACGAGGGCCCGGCCAACCGCCGCCTCGCCGAACTGCTCGACCTGATGTGGCAGACCGACGAGCTGCGGCTGGACCGGCCGGATCCGACGGACGAGGCCCGCAACGCCATCTACTACCTGCGCGACCTGTACGCCGAGGCCGCCCCGCAGGTCCTCGACGACCTCGCCGACACGCTACGCACCCTCGGCGTGGAGACCTCGCCGACCGCCCGGCCGCTGTCCTTCGGCACCTGGATCGGCGGCGACCGCGACGGCAACCCGTTCGTCACCCCGGCGGTGACCCGCGAGGTGCTGACCATCCAGCACGAGCACGGCATCGCGGCCACCGAGAAGGCGATGGACCACCTCATCGACGAGGTGTCGGTGTCCCGGCGGCTGCGCGGGGTGTCGCTCGACCTCTCCGCCAGCCTCGCCGCCGACCTGGACGCGCTGCCCGAGGTGGCGGCCCGGTTCCGCCGGGTCAACGCCGAGGAGCCCTACCGGCTCAAGGCCCGCTGCGTGAAGGTGAAGCTGGCCAACACCCGGCAGCGGCTGCGCCAGGGCACCGCGCACGTGCCCGGGCGGGACTACCGCGGCTCCGCCGAGCTGATCGCCGACCTGGAGCTGCTGCGCGCCTCGCTGGCCCGTAACGCCGGCCAGCTCACCGCCGTGGGCCGGCTCGCCTCGACCATCCGTACGGTCTCGGCGTTCGGGCTGCACCTGGCGACCATGGACGTGCGGGAGCACGCCGAGGCGCACCACGCGGTGCTCGCCCAGCTCTACGCGGCCGTCGGCGAGGTCTCCGACTATCCGTCGCTGAGCCGGCAGGAGCGGACGAAGCTGCTCGCCGACGAGCTGACCGGTCGCCGGCCGCTCTCCACCGTGGACACCCCGCTGACCGAGGCGACCCGCAAGACGTTCGACGTGTTCGGCACCATCCGCGAGGCGCAGGACCGGTTCGGCATCGAGGTCATCGAGTCGTACATCGTCTCGATGACGCTCGGCGTGGACGACGTGCTCGCCGCCGTGGTGCTGGCCCGCGAGGCCGGCCTGATCGACGTGCACAGCGGCCGGTCCCGGATCGGCTTCGTGCCGCTGCTGGAGACCCCGGCCGAGTTGAACACGGGCGGTGAACTGCTCGACGAGCTGCTCTCGCTGCCGGCGTACCGGGCGCTGGTGGCGGCGCGGGGCGACGTGCAGGAGGTGATGCTGGGCTACTCCGACTCCAACAAGGAGGCCGGCATCACCACCAGCCAGTGGTCGATCCACCGGGCCCAGCGCGCGCTGCGCGACGTGGCCGCCCGGCACGGGGTGCACCTGCGGCTCTTCCACGGCCGCGGCGGCACGGTGGGTCGCGGCGGCGGGCCGACGCACGAGGCGATCCTGGCCCAGCCGTACGGGACGCTGGACGGCGCGATCAAGGTCACCGAGCAGGGCGAGGTCATCTCCGACAAGTACTCGTTGCCGTCGCTGGCGCGGGAGAACCTGGAGCTGACCCTGGCCGCGGTGCTCCAGGCCACCCTGCTGCACACCGCGCCCCGGCAGCCCGCCGAGATGCTGGAACGCTGGGACGCCGCGATGGAGCTGGTCTCCGACTCGGCCTTCCGGTCGTACCGGTCGCTGGTCGAGGATCCGGACCTGCCCGCGTACTTCTGGGCGTCGACGCCCACGGAGCTGCTCGGCGCGCTGAACATCGGCTCCCGGCCGGCGAAGCGGCCGAACACGGGGGCCGGGCTGGCCGGGCTGCGCGCCATCCCGTGGGTGTTCGGCTGGACCCAGACCCGGCAGATCGTGCCAGGCTGGTTCGGGGTCGGTTCCGGCCTGGCCGCGGCCCGGGAGGCCGGGCTCGGGGACGTGCTGGCCGAGATGCACCGCAACTGGCACTTCTTCCGCACGTTCCTGTCGAACGTCGAGATGATGCTCACCAAGACCGACCTGAACATCGCCCGCCGCTACGTCGAGACGCTGGTGCCGAAGAAGCTGCACCCGATCTTCCACAAGATCGAGCAGGAGTACGAGCTGACCAAGCGGGAGGTGCTGGCGGTGACCTCTTCGCCGGCCCTGCTGGAGAGCTCCCCGGTGCTCCAGCGCACGCTGGCCGTCCGCGACACCTACCTGGAGCCGCTGCACCACCTCCAGGTGGCCCTGCTGCGCCAGTACCGGGAGTCCGGGGCGGCCGGCCGGGCGGTGGCCACCGCGCCGGGCGGCCGACGGGCGCCGAGCGACGGTACGGCGCTGGAGCGCGCGCTGCTGACCACTGTCAACGGCATCGCCGCCGGCATGCGCAACACGGGCTGAGATGCGAGGAGGGGCACCTTCCTGACGCTTCCCGCCCAGGAATGGTGCCCTTCACGCAGCACGCGGCAGGCGGCAGGCGGCAGGCGGTCGCGCTGGACGCTACCAGTCGCCGCCGCCGAAGTCACCGCCGAAATCTCCGCCCCCGAAGCCGCCGCCCCCGAAGTCGCCACCGCCGAAGTCGCCGCCACCGAAGTCACCGCCGCCGAAGTCACCGCCACCGAAGTCGCCGCCCTGCTCGCCGAAGCCGGTGGCGTCGCCGAAGCCCTCCTGGTAGCCGGCCTCGTAGCCGTACCCGGGGTCGCCGAAACCGGGCGAGAAGAGCGCGTCGGCGATCAGCATGCCGCCGAGGACGCCCGCGCCGGCGCCCAGGGCGGTCTTCCACCACGGGGTGGAGTACCAGCCCGCCGGCACCGGCCGGCCCTGGTAGCGCCCGCCCGGGTAGTAGTAGGGGGTGTCCCGGCCGGGCTGCGGGCCGGCCTTGAAGGTCTGCCCCTGCACGTCGACCTGGCGCTCCCGGGTGAGCCGCCCGGCGCCCTGCGCGGCGGCAAGCGGGGGCAGCTCGGGGCCGGGGTCGATGCCGAGCGCCACCCGGGCCGCCCGCACGTAGGTCAACCCCTCCAGCGCGGTCTCCCGGGCCAGGCGGAACTGCTCGACGCTGTGCGCCTGCTCCAGCTGGCTGCCGGCCGCGTTGTAGCGCTCCCCCGCGTCGACGAGCGCCTGGCGTACGGCCGGGTGGTCGCCGTGCAGGTTCATCACCTGGCCGCCGAGCCGCTCGTACCAGCGCTGGGCGTCGGCCCGCGCGTCGGCGAGGCGCCGGGCCTCCCGCGCGTCGCTCTCCCGACGCCACCAGACGAACGCTCCCACCAGCAGCACCACGAGGATGAGCAGGGGCAGAAATCTCATGGTCAGACCGTACCCACGTCGGGCAACCCGTAAGCTTCGGCAAATAACAAGCGGTCGTTTGCGCAAATGATCTTTTGCAATAGGGTGAGGCCATGGCCTCTCCCCCCGTGCCGCCCGGCCCCGACCTCGATCTGGCCTTCGCCGCCCTCGGCGACCCCGTCCGTCGCGCTCTGGTCACCCGTCTCGCGCGCGGCGAGGCCACGGTGAAGGAGCTTGCCGAGCCCTTCGACCTGACCCCGCAGGCGATCTCCCACCACGTGGGGGTCCTTCGGCGGTGCGGCCTGGTCGAGCAGCGGCGCGAGGGCACCAGACGCCCCTGCCGGCTGAGGGTCGACCAGCTGTCGCTGCTCGGCACGTGGATCGACGAGCAGCGCCGCGCCTGGAACGACCGGCTCGACGCCCTCGAGCAGCACCTCACCGACAAGGGAGCGATCCATTGACCACCAGCACCGAGCTCCGCGACGACGAGCTGATCGCCGAGCGTCACCTCCTTGCCGCGCCCGCACGCGTCTGGGCGGCCTTCACCTCGCCGGCGAGCATCGCGGCGTTCTGGGGCGGCTCGCACGCCAGCGTGCCGCCCGGATCCGTGACCGTCGACCTGCGTCCCGGTGGCGGATTCGAACTGGACACCCGCGCGCCGGGCGGCAGGACCCGCCGGCTCCGGTTCGTCTACGTGAGCGTCGACGCACCGCACGAACTCGTGTTCGACGAGCCCGTCACCGGCCTCCGCACGACCGTCACCGTCCGCCCCGCCGGCGACGGTACGGACCTCACGGTCCACCAGCGCCGGCTGCCGCCTGAGCTGCGGACGGCCCAGGCAGCCGACGGGCTCGCCTCGATCCTCGACGCCCTCGCCGCACACCTTCGGCACTGACAGCCCACCGGAACGGAGAACGCCATGACCCGTACGACCCAGCGCGACCTCGTCGCCGAATATTTCGCCGGATTCCGGACGAGCGACCACCCGCGGATCCTCGCGACCCTCACCGACGACGTCGAGTGGGTCATCCACGGTCACCGGACCACCCGCGGCAAGGCGGAGTTCGACGGCGAGATCGAGAATCCGGCGTTCACCGGCAGCCCCGAGCTCGACGTCCAGCGCGTCCACGAGGACGGCGCGGTCGTCGTCACCACCGGCGAGGGGCGCGGCGTCAGCATCGAACACGGACCGTTCCGGTTCGCCTTCAACGATCTCTTCACGTTCCGCGACGGGCTGATCGCCCGCGTCGACTCCTACGTCGTTCCACTGTCCCAGGTGTGACCCGGCGCCGGCTCCGGGCGCGGGTGCCCGGAGCCGGCCGAGCCGCAACGCCCGCCACGCGGCGCGACGGCGCACGCCGGGGACGGCGGCGCCCCTCGCACGGCGCGACGGCACCCGCCGGGCACGGCGGCGCCCGCCACGCGGCGCGACGGCACGTGCCGTACCCGTCTGGCAAGCTCGGGGGGTGGACTTCTCGACGCTGGCCGTGGTGGTCGTCTGCCTCGCCGCCGGGGGCGCGGCGGGCTGGTACGCCGCCCGGACCCGCTCGGCGACCGAGATCGCCCGGCTGGACGCCACGCTGCGGGCCACCCGGGAGGGCGAGGGCCGGCTGGAACAGTCCATGCGGGCACTGAGCTACGAGGCCACCGCACAGTCCCAGGAGGCGGTGGCGCGTGCCGTCGCCCCGCTGCACGAGACGTTGCGCCGCTACGAGCAGCGCGTCGCCGAGCTGGAGCACGACCGGGTCGACGCGTACGCCGAACTGCGCGAACAGGTCCGCGCCATGAGCACGGTCTCGGGCGAGCTGCGTACCGAGACGAAGCAGCTGGTGGCGGCCCTGCGGGCACCCCAGGTACGCGGACGCTGGGGCGAGCACCAGCTGCGCCGCATCGTCGAGGCGGCCGGCATGCTGGAGCACTGCGACTTCTCGGAGCAGGTCACCGCCGCCACGGACCACCAGGGCGTCCGCCCCGACCTGGTGGTACGGCTGCACGGCGGCCGTTCGGTGGTGGTGGACGCCAAGGCGCCGTTCGACGCCTACCTTACGGCGATGGAGGCCCGCGACGAGCGGGGCCGCGACGCCCACCTCGACGCCCACGCCAGGCACCTGCGCGCACACGTGGACGCGCTGGCCGCCAAGACCTACTGGGCCGCGTTCGACAGCACGCCCGAGTTCGTGGTGCTCTTCGTGCCGGCCGACCCGTTCCTCGACGTCGCGTTGCAACGCGACCCGACGCTGTTGGAGCACGCGTTCGCCCGCAACGTGGTGCTGGCGACCCCCGCCACCCTGGTCGCGCTGCTGCGTACGGTCGCCTACTCGTGGCGGCAGGAGGCGCTGGCGCGCAACGCGGTCGCGGTGCACTCGCTGGCCCGGGAGCTCCACGGACGCCTGTCGACGCTGGGTGAGCACGTCGGCAAGCTCGGCGCGTCGCTCGGGGGCGCGGTGACCGCGTACAACCGGGCCGTGGGGTCGCTGGAGGCGCGCGTGCTGGTCAGCGCCCGTAAGCTCGCTGAGCTGGGGGTCTCCGACGAGGAGCTGGCCGCGCCGGCGCAGATCGAGCTGGCGCCCCGTCAGCCGCAGGCCCCTGAGCTGCTCGGAACCGCCGATGCCGGGTCGCCGTCCGGACCGTCGACACTGGACTGACGGCCGATACCTATCACCGCTGGTGTGACAATGGACGGCCACCCATGTCACGAAGTGGTCACAACGAACTCGGCGGTAGTGACAGTGACCAGCGGCAGCACGAAGGATTCGCCTCACGCGTGCCCTGCATCTGAGGGCCCTGTTCTCTGGAGGAAAGAGAACGTGAGCAAACCCCGAAACCTCGGCCGGCGGACCTCCGCCGCGCTGTTCGCGTCGGTCGTGGCGGCCAGCGCCGTGACCGTCGCCGGTGGTGCCGCCACCGCGAGCACCGCACCGACCGCCGCACCCGACGCCTCCCAGGTCACCCCCGTGGAGGCCCTGGGTTCGCACGACGCCAAGCTGCTCGCCGAGGCGGAGGCGAAGAAGGCCCCGACCGTCACGCTGATCGTGGCCACCAAGAAGGGCGAGGCGAAGGACGTCGCCGCCGACCTCAAGAAGCTGGGCGCGGCCGTCACCGAGCGCTACGACAGCATCGGCTACGTCCTGGCCAAGGTCCCCACCTCCAAGGTGGTCAAGGCGGCCACGCTGCCCGGCGTCTCCGCCGTCGACCTCGACGAGACCATCCAGCTGCCCGACCCGACGCCCGAGGTCGCGCCCTCCGGCAAGAAGGCGGCACAGCAGGCGGCGACCCTGCCCGGCCCCGGGGCCGACACCCCGGCCGCCAACCCCTACATGCCGACCAACGAGACCGGCGCGGTCGACTTCGTGGCGGACAACCCCCAGTGGGACGGCCGCGGCGTCACGATCGGCATCATGGACTCCGGTGTGGACCTCGGTCACCCGGCGCTGCAGAAGACCACCACGGGCGAGCGGAAGATCGTCGACTGGGTGACCGCGACGGACCCGTTCGAGGACGCCACCTGGCGCCCGATGCTCACCGAGGTCACCGGTCCGACGTTCACCTCCGGCGGCGCGACCTGGACGGCCCCGGCGGGCACCTACCGGTTCAACCGGTTCAGCGAGTCGATCACCGCTGCCAGTGACCCGGCCGGTGACATCAACCGCGACGGCGACCGGACCGACACGTTCGGCATCCTCTACGACCCGGCCACCCACAACATCTGGGTGGACGTGAACCAGAACAACGACTTCACCGACGACGCCCTGATGCGGCCGTACAAGGAGAAGTTCGACGTCGGGTACTTCGGCACCGACAACCCGGCCACCCCCGTGGTCGAGCGGATCCCGTTCGTGGTCGAGTACCGCGAGGACGTGGACACCACCCCCGTCGGCGGCCCCGGCCTGGTGGACTACGTCAACATCGGCATCGTCGAGAGCACCCACGGCACCCACGTCGCCGGCATCACCGCCGCCAACGACATGCTCGGCAACGGCGCCTTCGACGGTGCCGCGCCCGGCGCCAAGCTGGTCTCCGCCCGCGCCTGCTCGTGGGGCGGCGGCTGCACCTACGCCGCCCTCACCACCGGCATGGCCGACCTGGTCATCAACCGCAAGGTCGACGTGATCAACATGTCGATCGGCGGCCTGCCGGCGCTGAACGACGGCAACAACGCCCGCGCCGAGCTCTACAACAACCTGATCACCACCTACGGCGTGCAGATGTTCATCTCGGCCGGCAACTCCGGCCCGGGCCTGAACACCATCGGTGACCCGTCGGTGGCCGCCAACGTGGTCAGCGTCGCGGCGAGCATCAGCAAGGACACCTGGCTGGCCAACTACGGCTCCGTGGTCAAGAAGAAGAACGCGCTGTTCAACTTCTCCTCCCGCGGCCCGCGCGAGGACGGCGGTGTCAAGCCGAACATCGCCGCCCCCGGTTCGGCCATCTCCACCGCCCCGACCTGGCAGGCCGGCAACCCGGTCCCCGAGGCCGGCTACGCGCTGCCCCCGGGCTACGCGATGCTGAACGGCACCTCGATGGCCTCCCCGCAGGCCGCCGGCGCCGCCGCGCTGCTGCTGTCGGCCGCCAAGGCGACCGACAAGGGCGTCACCCCGGCCGCGCTGCGCCGGGCGCTCTTCACCTCGGCCAAGCCGATCGCCGACGTTCCGACGTACGCCCAGGGCTACGGCATGTTCAACGTGCCGGGCGCGTGGAAGCTGCTGCGCAAGGGCGTGGAGACCCGCTCGTACACCTCCGAGGCCCCGGTCTGCACCGTCCTGTCCGGTCAGCTGAGCACCCCGAACCAGGGCACCGGCGTCTACAACCGTTGCGCCTCCACCGACGGTGGGCAGCGCGTCGGCCAGTCGAAGAGCTACCAGGTCAAGCTGACCCGCACCAGCGGGCCGGCCGGCACCGTGAAGCACAACGTGGGCCTGCGCGGCAACGACGGCACCTTCAAGGCGCCGAAGAGCGTCTCGCTCCCGCTGAACAAGACCGTCACCGTCCAGGTCACCGCCAAGCCGACCACCTCCGGCGCGCACGGCGCGATCATGACGATCGACGACCCGGCCACCTCGGTCATCGACTTCGAGGTGTCCACCGTCGTCGTGGCCTCGAACGACGTGCAGAAGCCGAACTTCGCCTTCTCGGCCGAGGGCTCGGTCGACCGGAACGGCTTCACCTCGTACTTCGTGACGGTTCCGCCGGGCACGGGCGCCCTCCAGGTGAACCTCTCCGGCATCGCCACCGGTTCGCAGACCCGGTTCATCGCCTTCAACCCGTACGGCGTCCCGGTGGAGAGCACGTCCAGCCTCGCCTGCTACACCAACTTCTCCGACGTCAACGCCTGCAAGCCGCAGGAGCGCGACTACCAGAACCCGATCGCCGGGGTCTGGGAGATCGAGGTGGAGTCCCGTCGGACCTCGCCGTCGCTGAACAACCCGTTCCAGCTCACCGTGCGTACGCAGGGTGTCGCGGTCGAGCCGGCCGTGGTCGAGCTGCCGTCGGTCACCGCCGGTGCGGCGACCCCGGTGACCTGGTCGCTGGCCAACACCTTCGGCCCGGTCTCCGTGACCGGCCAGGGTGGCCCGCTCTCCAGCGTCCACGCCGAGCGGCCCACCATCGCCGAGGGCGCGTCGCAGGAGTACATCGTGGAGGTGCCGGCGGGCGCGACCCGCTTCACCGCCCGGATCGGCAACCCGGCCAGCGCCGCGGCCGACCTCGACCTCTACGTCTTCCGGGGCGCCACGGAGGTCGGTCGGAACGCCGACGGTGACTCCGAGGAGTCCGTGACCATCAACAACCCGCCGGCGGGCACCTACCGGGTGGTCGTCGAGGGTTACGCGGTGGACGGGGCCGGTGGCAGCACCGCCTACGACTACCGGGACTCGTTCTCGGCGGCGGCGCTGGGCACCCTCTCGGCGCCCGCCACCCCGCTCAACCTGGCCCACGGCGCCACCGCCACCCTCACCGGCACGGTGACCGCCCAGTCGACCCCGGTCGCCGGTCGGGCGCTCTACGGTGAGCTGGCCGTGGTGACCACCGAGGGCGCGGTCGTCGGCCGCGGCGCCGTCTCCATCGGCGCCGTGAACTGACCCGTCCCGCACCGGAACACCGGAGCCCGTCCCCACCAGGGGGCGGGCTCCGCCCGTTGTGCCGGTTCAGCCGCGGCGGGCGGTCTCGACCAGGAAGGGCGTGCCCTGCTGGCAGGTCGTGAGCAGGTCGCGCTGGACCCGGCCGGTGACCGTGACCTTCGTGCCCGGCTTCAGCACGTCACGCGGGCCGCCGACCAGCAGGTGGTTGTCGAGCAGCAGGCAGTTGGGCTCGACCCCCGAGGTGACCGTCCCGGTCAGCGTGACGGCGCCGGCCGACGGCTTCGGCGCCCCGCCGGAGGGTCTCGTGGGCAGGGGCAGGGCCGGCCCCGTCGGGTCCACCGGGTCACCGGGGGTCGGCGGGAGTGCGGAGGGGCTCGGATCCGGACTGGGCGGGCTGGTCACCGGCTGCGCTCCCGTCGGGGTCGGGGTGGGGGTGTCGCCGGCCCCGTCCTGACCGCCGCAGGCGCTCAGCGCCACGCAGACGGCCAGCGTGGAGACGGCGAGCCGAATAGTCCTCATACCCGTTTTCGACGCAGCGGGACCGCGTGTCGTTCCCGCCGGTCAGCCGCGGGCCGCGACGGCGGCCTTCATGTCCCGCTTGAGCTCCTGCGGCAGCGAGAAGGTCAACCGCTCGTTGGCGGTCACCACCTCGTCGACGTCGGTGAAGCCACGCGCGGCGAGGTGGGCGAGGACCTCCTGGACCAGCTCGTCGGGCACGCTGGCGCCCGAGGTCAGGCCGACCGTACGCGCCCCCGCCAGCCACGCGTCGTCGATCTCGTGCGCGAAGTCGACGAGGTGACCGGCGCGCGCACCGGCGTCGAGGGCCACCTCGACGAGGCGTACGGAGTTGGAGGAGTTGGCCGACCCGACGACGATCACCACGTCGCACTCGGGCGCGATCTCCTTGACCACGTGCTGCCGGTTGGAGGTGGCGTAGCAGATGTCGTCGCTGGGCGGCGACTGGAGCATCGGCAGCCGCTTCTTGAGCCGGGCCACCGTCTCCAGCGTCTCGTCCACGGAGAGGGTGGTCTGGGAGAGCCAGACGACCTTGTTCGGGTCCCGGACGGTGACCCGGTCGGCGTCCTCCGGGCCGTCCACGAGCTGGATGTGCTCGGGGGCCTCGCCGGAGGTGCCGATGACCTCCTCGTGCCCCTCGTGACCGATGAGCAGGATGTCGTAGTCCTCGGCGGCGAAACGCTTCGCCTCCTGGTGCACCTTCGTGACCAGCGGGCAGGTCGCGTCGATCGCCCGCAGCGAGCGGCTGCGGGCCTGCTCGTAGACCTCCGGGGCCACCCCGTGCGCGGAGAAGATGACGGTGGCGCCCTGGGGCACCTCCTCGTTCTCCTCCACGAAGATCGCGCCCTGGGCCTCCAGGGTCTGCACCACGTGCTTGTTGTGCACGATCTGCTTGCGTACGTAGATCGGGGCGCCGTAGAGCTTGAGTGCCTCCTCGACGGTCTGCACCGCGCGGTCCACTCCCGCGCAGTAGCCGCGGGGCTTGGCCAGGATCACGCGCTTGCCGGTCCGGGACGTCACTTCAGCCTGAGTCACCCGCCCATCGTACGTGCCGCCCCGGAGGGCGACACGGGACGCGACCGCCATCACGACGCCGGCGCACGCCTGCCAGAATGTCCCATTCGCTGCGCGTACGGCCACCGGTGTCCTCCGCCGGTCCACCACGTCCCGGACCGGGCCAGGGGCGCTCACCAGCTCCTTTCCGGTACGAGAGGACGCGCGTACCTGGCGCGCCGGAGCTGGCCGCCGAGGCGCGCGGGAGTGTCCGGGGCGGGCCGTAGGGTGGGCGGGTGAGCACAGGCGAGGTGGGGCGCAGCACATCCGAGGAGCCGTGGCCGGTCCGGGTGGTCAGCCAGAAGGTCGGTGCCTGGATCGCCCGGCTCGGCTGGGTGTGGGTGGACGGGCAGGTGGCGCAGATCAGCCGCCGGCCGGGCGCCAGCACCGTCTTCCTCACCCTGCGCGACCCGTCGGCCGACCTCAGCCTGACGGTCACCACCAACCGGGACGTCCTGGACGCCGGTGCGCCGGAGCTGCGCGAGGGTGCCCGGGTGGTGCTGCACGCCAAGCCGGAGTTCTACGCCGCCCGGGGCACGCTGAGCCTGCGCGCCGACGAGATCCGGCAGGTCGGCCTCGGTGAGCTGCTGGCCCGGCTGGAGAAGCTCAAGAAGCTGCTCGCGGCCGAGGGGCTGTTCGACCGGGCGCGCAAGCGCCGGCCCCCGTTCCTGCCCAACCGGGTCGGGCTGATCACGGGTCGCGCCTCGGCCGCCGAGCGCGACGTGCTGACCAATGCCCGCCGACGCTGGCCGGCGGTGGAGTTCCGCACGGTCAACGTGGCCGTGCAGGGGCCGAGCGCGGTCCCGCAGATCGTCGACGCGCTCAAGGTGCTGGACGCCGACCCGACCGTCGACGTGATCGTCATCGCCCGGGGCGGCGGCGGCATCGAGGATCTGCTGCCCTTCTCCGACGAGGCGCTGTGCCGGGCGGTCTTCGCCTGCCGTACGCCGGTGGTCAGCGCGATCGGCCACGAGACCGACGCACCGCTGGTCGACTACGTCGCCGACCTGCGCGCCTCCACGCCGACCGACGCGGCCAAGCGCGTGGTGCCCGATCTCACCGAGGAGGTGCGCGTCATCCGCCAGGCCCGGCACCGCCTCGAACGGGCGGTACGCAACCTGGTGGACCGCGAGTCGCACCGGCTCGACGGGCTGCGCTCGCGGCCGGTGCTGGCCCGACCGCAGGTCATGATCGACCAGCGGGTCGCCGACCTGACCGGGCTGCGTCAGCGGGCCGGGCGCTGCCTCGACCATCGCCTGGCCGCCGCCGACGACGACCTGCGGCACACCCTGGCCCGGCTGCGCGCCCTCTCCCCCGCCGCCACCCTCGACCGGGGCTACGCGATCGTCCAGCGCGCCGACGGCCAGGTCCTCCGCGCCGCGTCCGAGGTCGGCCGGGGCGACCCGCTCCGGGTACGCCTCGCCGAGGGCGAACTGGCCGCGAGGGTCGACGGCTGAACGGAAACGGAATCACGATGGCGAGCTGGCCGCGACGGTCGACGCTGAACGGAAGCGGGATCACGATGTGGTGGGATGGCAGCGATGACTGACGAGAAGAAGGACGAAGATCTCAGCTACGAGCAGGCCCGCGCCGAGCTGGCGTCGGTGGTCGAGCGGCTGGAGACCGGCGGCACCACGCTGGAGGAGTCACTGGCGCTCTGGGAGCGCGGCGAGAAGCTGGCCGAGACCTGCCAGCGCTGGCTCGACGGCGCCCGCGCCCGTATCGACGCCACCCGCCAGAACCCCACCCCCTGACGCCCGCCCCGCACCCCACCCCGACGCCGATCATGGAGTTGTGGTGGGCGATACAGGGCGTTCTGCACCTTGTGTCACCCACCACAACTGCATGATCGACGTCGGAACGGGGGCAGAAAACGGGTGGGTCAGTTGAAGAGGTTGTAGAGCTCGGCGGGGGCCTCGACCACCTGGTCCGCCGGGGGCTTCTGGGCGGCGGTGGCGCTGCCGTAGTCCGAGTACGTGATCCGGATGTCCTGCGCCTTGTTCTGGCCGGCGGCCGGGATCTGGATGACCATCTCACTGAGCCGGCCCTGCGGGTCGAGCTTCGCGGTGAACGGCACCGACTTCGCCTGCGCGCCGAGGGCCGTGATCACCGTCGGGTCCACCGAACCCGCCTCGGCCGCCTTCGACACGTCGATGGTGCCGGCGTACGCGCCGTCGCCCGTCTGGCGGACCTCCGTGATGCCCTGCGTCAGCACCTCGCTGCCGGCGGGGTCGACCTTCTCGAAGTCGAAGCCGAGGTTCCGGTTGCCCTTGATCCGGGTCTGGTCCAGGTGCTGGTACTTGCCGAGGTTCAGCTTCTGCACACCCGGCACACTCTTGGCGGTCGTGCCACCGAGTTCGACCTTGACCCAGCTGTCCGGCTTGTAGTGGACGAGGTCGAGCTTCATGAACAGGTCGTCGGTCGGCTTGCCGATCGTGACCCGCATCTCGGCGCTCTGGGTGGGCTCGTGGACCCGCCCCTCGGCCGTCGAGCCGACGCCGGACATGGTGAACCGGAAGTTGCCGTTGCTGATCTCCCGGGTGGAGGCCAGCAGTGCCTGCTTGGCGTCACCGGACGCCGGGGCCGCGCTGCCCGAGGCCGCGGGCGTACCGGACGCCGAGACGGTCGGGGAGGCGGACGAGTCCGCCGTCGGGGTCCCCGAGGCGTTGCAGGCGGCCAGACCGGGAGTGAACAGGGCGGCGGCCACCAGGCCGGCGCTCAGGCGTCGAACAGTCATGCGTGTCTCCCACGTGGGTCACCCGACGCACCTGGCGGCGGCCGGAAACCGGGCGACGCACCACGTCGGCTGCGCCGCGCGAACCCCCGTCGGGCCGGTTGCCGGGGCGGCGGGCCCGGGTTCGCCCCACTTCTGTTCCCTGTCGCCGCGTCGCACAATCACCGCGATGTCCGGTTGCCCCGGTCGGGTGACCCGGAACGCGGAAACGGGGCGGCCGGAGCCGCCCCGTTCCCGTGTGCCGCTGTCAGTCCTTGAACATCTCGTACGTCTCGGGGGACGCCTCGACCACCTTGTCCGCCGGCGGCTTCTGGGCGGCGGTGGCGTTGCCGTAGTCCGCGTACGTGACCTTGATGTCGTGCGCCTTGGTCTCACCGGCGGCCGGCACCGAGATCACCAGCTCGGTGAGGCGGCCCTCCGCGTCCAGCTTGGCGGTGAAGGGCAGCGCCTTGGCCTGCGCGCCGAGGGCCTTGACCAGGTCGGCGTCCAGGGTGGCGGCGTCGTCCGCGGCGGACACGTCGAGCTTGCCGGTGTAGCTGCCCTCGGCGGTCTTCTGCACCTCGGTGATGCCCTTGGTCAGCTTCGCGCTGCCAGCCGGGTCGACTTCCTCCATGTAGCGGCTGAGCTCGCCGGCGCCCTTGACCTTGGACTGGTCGAGGTGCTGGTACTTGCCCTTCCACTTCTCCGCGCCCGGGATCATGGCGCCCAGCTCGCCGAGGTCGAGCATCACCCAGCTGTCCGGCTCGATGTAGATCAGCTCCATGCTCATCGACATGCTGCCGGACTCGTCGTCGAACTTCATGCTGAACTGGGCGCTGTTGCTGGGCTTGTGCACCAGGCCCTTGCCGCTCAGCCCGGCACCGGCCAGCGTGAAGGTGAAGTTACCCTTCTCGATCTCCTTGGTGGAGGCGAGCAGCGCCTCCTTCGGGTCGGCAGGCACGGCCGAGGTTACCGAGCCTGCGTCGGCCGGCGTGGGTTCGTCCGACTTGCAGGCAGCCAGGCCGGGAACGAGCAGGGTGGCGGCGAGCACGCCGACGCTCCACCGTCGAATGTTCACAGGTAAGTCCCTCTTCGTGGAACGGTAAGCCCGGCGTGCTTCAGCCGCCGGGCAGTGAGCCGGGGCAGCCTAGCCGATCCGACCGACAACCGGGGGGCCGTTTCCCGGCGGCTACCGGACCGCCCCGGCCAGTTGCCGCAGCTCGTTGTCCCGGGCGTCGCCGACCACGATCACGGTCCGGTTCGGTTCGAGCAGGACCAGTGCCTGCTCGTTGCCCCGGGCCGTGTACCGCTGCCAGGTGCGTCCGCCCAGGTCGGTCTGGCCCTGCGGTTGCGCCTCGGCGGTCAGCTCGGTCGGCAGCAGCCGTTCCGGCGGCACGTTGCTCTGCACCAACTGGGCGCCCCGCCCCTCGGGGGTGACATAGCCGAGCCGCAGGTTCGAACCGCCCTCGACGGTCTGGAACTTCGCGCTGACCGTGTGCCATCCGTCACCCAGCTCCGCCGGCTCGCTGACCGGGAAGACGTTGGCGGCCCGCGCCGAGTCGATGGCGGGGGCCGGGTCGACGGTCGTCGGCTGCTCGCCGCCGAGGAACCCCCGGTAGAAGGCGAGCAGCAGGGCGATCGGAACCAGCAGCACGAGCAGCGAGATCGCCATGTCCTTGGGCGAACGTTCCGACTTGCGGGTGTCGACCGCGGGCGGCGGCGCGGGCCGCTCGCCCGTCTCCGTCATGCCGTCGGACAGGGCCACGTCGGCCGCGCCGGCGGGCTCGACCAGCGCCGGCTCCCCCTCGGGTACGGCGGCGTCCCGGGTCGGGGCGACGGGCGGCTGGCCGTCCGGGGGTGTGCGGTCGGCGGGTACGCGATCGGCGGGCTGTGCGGCTTCCACCTCGTCATTCTCGCAGCCGCCCGACCGGCCGTATCCGGGCCATCACCGCCCCGGCCCCGCGCCGGGTGAGCGATCGTGTGAGGATCAGCGACAAAGCCGGCAGCGGCGACGCCGCACCCTGCCGCCCCGCAACGTCGCGAGGAGGAGCCGTCATGACGAACACCAGGACCCGGATCCCGCAGGATCTCGATCGCAACCTCGCCCTCGACCTGGTCCGGGTCACCGAGGCCGCGGCGATGGCCGCCGGTCGCTGGGTCGGCCGGGGCGACAAGGAGGGCGGCGACGGAGCCGCCGTCGACGCGATGCGCAAGCTGATCAACTCGATCCCCATGCGGGGCGTCGTGGTGATCGGCGAGGGTGAGAAGGACAACGCGCCGATGCTCTTCAACGGCGAGCACGTCGGCGACGGCACCGGCGCGGAGGTGGACGTCGCGGTCGACCCGGTCGACGGCACCACGCTGATGAGCAAGGGCATGCCGAACGCGCTGGCGGTGCTCGCCGTCTCCGAGCGGGGGGCGATGTTCGATCCGAGCGCGGTCTTCTACATGGAGAAGCTCGCCGTCGGACCGGCGTACGCCGACGTGGTGGACATCAACGCCGGGGTGGCCGAGAACCTGCGCCGGATCGCCAAGGTCAAGGGCACCGACGTCTCCGAGGTGACGGTCTGCGTGCTGGACCGCAGCCGGCACGACGACCTGGTCACGCAGATCCGCCGCACCGGCGCCGGCATCCGGTTCATCTCCGACGGTGACATCGCCGGCTCCATCGCGGCGGCCCGGGGCGAGTCGGACGTCGACGTGCTGATGGGCATCGGCGGCACTCCCGAGGGCATCATCTCCGCGTGCGCGCTGAAGTGCATGGGCGGGGCGATGCAGGCCAAGCTCTGGCCGCGCGACGCCGAGGAGCGGGAGAAGGCGCTCGCCGCCGGGCACGACCTGGACCGGGTGCTGGGCACCGACGACCTCGTCACCGGCGACAACTGCTTCTTCGTGGCCACCGGCGTCACCTCCGGCGATCTGCTGCGCGGCGTGCGCTACCGCGCCGGCGGCGCGTACACGCAGTCGATCGTCATGCGTTCGAAGAGCGGCACGATCCGGGTGATCGACTCGTACCACCGGTTGGAGAAGCTCGCGCTCTACTCGGCCGTCGACTTCGACGGCCGCCCGCTGGCCGAGCAGGAGTGAGCAGCACCGGGACGCTGGCCACGCCAGCCACGTCTGCGACCCGCCGGATCACCGGTGTGGCTCTCGCGACGCTCTCAGGGCTGGCTGTGGCCGTGCAGTCCCGGATCAACGGCGAGTTGGGCGTACGCCTGGCCGACGGGATCGCCGCCGCGGTGGTCTCGTTCGGCCTCGGCCTGGTGGTGCTGCTGGTGCTGGTCCCCGCCACGCCGGCCGGGCGGCGAGGGCTGACCGCCCTGCGCGGCGCGCTCACCGACGGCTCGCTGCGGCCGTGGCAGTGCCTCGGCGGAACGTGCGGGGCGTTCCTGGTCTCCGCCCAGGGGCTGACCATCGGCACCCTCGGTGTGGCGGTCTTCACGGTCGCGGTGGTCGCGGGCCAGTCCGGCAGCAGCCTGGCGGTGGACCGGGCCGGGGTCGGCCCGGGCGGTTCCCAGCCGGTCACCGGCCGGCGGATGGCCGGGGCGGCGCTCACCGTGGTCGCCGTCCTGCTGGCCGTCGGTGACCGGCTCGGCGACCCGGACACCCTCGGGCTGGCCCTGCTGCCGCTGCTCGCCGGGGTGGCCGTCGCCTGGCAGCAGGCGGTCAACGGCCGGGTACGCATGGCCTCCGGCAGCGCGCTGACCGCCACGCTGGTCAACTTCACCGTCGGCACGGCCGCCCTGCTGGTCGCCTTCGCCGTCGACCTCGCGGTACGCGGATGGCCGACGGGCAGCCCCCCGGCCGAGCCCTGGCTCTACCTGGGCGGGCCGATCGGGATCGTGTTCATCGCGATCGCCGCCGCGATCGTCCGGTTCACCGGCGTGCTGCTGCTGGGCCTGTCCACGATCGCCGGGCAGATCGTCGGCGCCGTACTGCTGGACCTGCTGCTGCCCACGGCGGCCTCCCGCCCGGACGCCGTCACGCTGCTCGGCGCGGCGCTGGCCCTGGTAGCGGTCATGATCGCCGCTGTCGCACCGAGCCGGCCGGCCCGTTGACGGGCGGAGTCGCCGGCGCGGCGACCAACCGGGCCGCCCGCCAGCCCAGCAGCAGTCCCGGCACGGTGGCCGCCACGGCGAGCAGCAGGGCCGTGCCGGAGTACGCGGGCCGGCCGTAGAGCCAGCCCACCAGCGGCAGCGCGGTCAGTGCCAGGGTCAGGGCGGCGGCCAGCAGCACCTCTGCGGTCCACCGCCCACGCGCCCCGCGCAGCCCGACCGGCGTCAGACCGGCCAGCGCCAGCAGGGGTACCAGGACAGCGGCCAGCCCGACGAGACTCAGTTCCTGGACGAACAGCTCGTCCGCCCAGACCTGGGCCAGCAGGACCCAGGCGGCGCCCGTCAGGAGGCCCAGGGGGACGAGACGCCAGCGGGCGGCGCCGGTCCGCCTCCCCGCCCGCGCGCCGGCCACCGCGACCACCGATGCGACCAAGGTGAGGCCCAGGGCCAGGGCCAGCAGCGGGTCGTCCCCCCGGTCCGCCGGGGTGCTGCGGCCGAACGCCGGAGGCCGCCCGCCGAACGGGTACCCGACCGCCGCCTCCCCGCCGAGGAACCCGAGCCGCTCCCAGCTCCCGTCGGGCCGGCGGACGGCGAATCCGTCCCGCCCGTTGGCCACCAGCACCACGTGCCGACCGTCGCCGGTGTCCCGCACGGCCAGCTCCTGCGTGGTCAGCCGCTCGCCGCGCGGTCCCGGGTCCGGGTACTGCCGGCGCAGGACAGCCCGCTGCGCCTCGGTCGCCCCCCAGGCGGGCTGCCAGGTCCGGCCCGCGTCGTCGCTCTGCTCCACCGCGAGCCGGCCGGGGACCACCCGGTAGCAGCGCGTCGGCGTGGCGGTCGAGCAGCCCTGGCTGACCGGGCCGGCCACCGGCCCCTTCGTACCGGCCAACGCCTCGGTCTCGCCCCGGATCGGGTCACGCCAGGTGAGCCCGTCGTCGCCACTCAGCCGCCAGGCGGGAGTGTCGTCGAAGACGCGGGTGTCGTAGCCGTACCCGATGCCGGCGGCCAACTGTCCGTCGAGGACCGCAGCCCGGACGGCGTCGGGATAGTGGACGGCGCTGGTGGCCGCCACCGCCAACGTCGCCGCCGGCAACAGCACCAGCAGCCGGACCAGCCGGGCCGTTCGCCGCCGCACCGGCGCCCGCCGCGCCCGGGACCAGGTCCACCCCGCGAGGACCAGCGCGGGCAGCGCGAACAGGTCGGTGGGGTCGGCCCGGACCAGCGACGGCCCACTGACGGTGCTCCAGAGCGCCGAGGCGCCGGCGGCGGCGTACCCGCTGGATTTGACCGCGGTGAAGCCGGCGGCCACGAGGCCGAGCCCGAGCCCGGCGGCGACGCGGGCCGGCAGCCGTGGGGCCAGCAGCGTCAGCAGCACGGCGACCAACGTCGGCGCGACGAGGAGGCCGGCGACGTCGCTGAGCTTTCCGGTCACCAGGCCGGGGAACGCCGGCTTGAGCAGGTGGTCGTTGACCACGAGCAGGACGAGGGCGGTGACCGTCGCGGGATGACCCAGCCAGGCCAGGGTCGCTGGCGCGCCGTCACGGCGCGGGACCGGATGGCTCATCGGCCCACGATCGCAGCAACCGATCTCGATCCGGCCACGGACGGGGCAGGATCCGGTAGCGACGCTCAGGTGCCGTCGGACGAGTGCCCGGGGAACAGGTGCGCGCTCGGGTCGATGGCCACCGCCGCGTTGTTGACCGCCGTGGCGGCCTCGCCGAAGCCGGTCGCGATCAGCCGTACCTTGCCCGGGTACTCCGTGATGTCGCCCGCCGCGAAGACCCGGGGCAGGTTCGTCGCCATCGCGCTGTCGACCACGATGTGCCGGCGGTCCAGCCGCAGCCCCCACTCGGTCAGCGGCCCCAGGTCGGCGGTGAAGCCGAGGGCGGCCACCACCGTGTCGACGGGCAGCAGCTCCGCCGCGCCGCCGCGTACGGTGATCTCGGCGCCGGTGACCGTGCCGTCGCCGTGCAGCCCGGTCACCTCGGCGTTGACGATGACGCGCACCGGCAGGCCCAGCACCCGGGCGACGGTGGCCGCGTGCGCCCGGAACTTCTCCCGCCGGTGCACCAGCGTCACCGAGCGGGCCAGCGGCTGGAGCGTCGACGCCCAGTCGAAGGCGGAGTCGCCGCCGCCGACGATCAGCACGTCCCGGTCGGCCAGCTCTCCCGGCTGCGGTACGAAGTAGACGATCCCGGCGCCGGCGAAGTGCTCCGCCACGGGCAGCGGTCGGGGCGTGAAGCTGCCCAGCCCACCGGTGACGACCACCGCCCCGCAGCGGAGCTGTCCGCCCCCGGCGAGGCCGAGCACCGGCCGCCCGTCGGCGTACGAGAGCTTCTCGGCGCGGGTGCCGAGCAGGTAGCACGGGTCGAAGGGAGCCGCCTGGGCGACGAGGTTGGCCACCAGGTCCCGCCCCTTGACCGCCGGGAAGCCGGCCACGTCGTGGATCAGCTTCTCCGGGTACATGGCGGTGATCTGGCCGCCGGGCTCGGGCAGCGCGTCGACCACCGCGACGGAGAGCCCCCGGAATCCGGCGTAGTACGCCGCGAACAGCCCGGCCGGGCCGGCCCCGATCACCGCGACATCGACCTCACGCATGGGCGTACCGTCGCTTTCCGCTCACGGATCAACGCGTGCTGATCCCGACGGTAGGGCCGGCGGCACCCCCGGGCAAGCACGTCCCACCGCGACGCGCGGCACCGGCGCGTCGGCACGGCGCCGACGGGGCGGGCAGGTGTGGCCGCACCGCCGAGCCAGGACGGCCGGCCGCACGCCGGTCAGGGCATCGTGAGCGTGGACTCCGAGCGGTAGGGACCGCCGAGGTCTCCCCGCCGGCGCCGGAAGATGATCGCGGCGACCACCCCGCCGAGCAGCCCGAACAGGTGGCCCTGCCAGGAGATCCGCTCGTCGGTGGGGAGGATGCCGACCAGCTGCCAGCCGTAGAGCAGGCCGACGAGCAGGAAGACCGCGAAGTTCCACCAGCTCCGTTCGACGATGCCCCGGGTCAGCAGGATGCCCAGGTAGCCGAAGATGACCCCGCTCGCGCCGACCACCACGGAGGTCGACGAGCCGGTGAACCACACGCCCAGCCCGCTGACCAGGATGATGACGAGCGTCGACCAGAGGAAGCGGCGGGCGCCGGCGGCGAGCACGAAGGTGCCGAGCAGGATCAGCGGGATGCTGTTGCTGTAGAGGTGGTCGAAGCCGTGGTGCAGGAACGGCGAGAAGAAGACGCCGTCGAGCCCGTCGATCCGCTTCGGGATGATCCCGGCGGCGGTGTCGAAGCCGGCCGCGAGCCCCTGGTCGAGGGCCTCGATGAGGAAGAGGAACGGCACCACCGCGCACATGGCGACGAAGGCCCGGCCGAGCGCGGCGTAGAACGCCTCGGTGCCGAACCTGTGCGGGTCGCCGCTTGGCGGGTGCAGGGTCACCCGTCAAGAGCTATCAGGTGACGGGCACAGCCGCCACTCCTGCGGCGATCCGTAACCGGAACGACGAGGGCGGGGTGTGTGGACACCCACACACCCCGCCCTCGAAGGTCGGTCTAGTACCAGCCCACGTCCTGCGAGTGGGCCCAGGCCTTGCACGGCGTGCCGTAGCGGCCCTCGATGTAGCCGAGGCCCCACTTGATCTGGGTCGCCGGGTTGGTCTGCCAGTCGTCGGCGACAGAGCCCATCTTGCTGCCGGGCAGCGCCTGCGGGATGCCGTACGCCCCGGACGAGGAGTTGCGGGCCTTGTGGTTCCAGCCGCTCTCCTTGTCCCAGAGCTTGTTCAGGCACGGGAACTGGTCCATCCCGAAGCCCGCCTTCACCATGAGCGCGCAGCCGACCTCGCGGTTGCCGCTGAACTCGGCGCAGGAGGCCGGGATCGGTCCGTCGTACGGCTTGCTCTCGGCGGCCTTCTCGGCCGCGGCCTTGGCGGCGGCCTCGCGGGCCTTCTTCCGCGACGCGGCGGCGGCCTCGGCCTCGCGGGCGCGCTTGGCGGCCTCCTTGGCCGCCGCGGCGGCGCGCAGCTTCGCCTGGTACTCGGCGGCCCGCTGCTTCGCGGACTGCACCTGCTGGGCGGCGTGCCGCTCGCGCTGGTACTCGAATTCGGCCTGCTCGACAGCGACACCGACCTGCGCGGTCAGGCCCTGCTGCTGGGTCTGTCGGTCTTCGCCCAGGTAGACGCCGCCGGCAACGCCCACGGAGAGCAGCGCGACAGCGGCCGTACGGGCGCCGAACCGGCTCCACAGCCGACTCACGAAGTGGTCCCTTCGTCGGGTGCAAGGACACGGCGCGGGGCTGCGCCCCGGGTGGGGCGCGTCTCCGCGTCGCAAGCGCCCCGACCCGGTGGCGGTCGCAGCCGACGTACCCGGGTGGCAGTTGGCGCGTCCTGTGACGAACGATCACCAACGATCTTCTCGGTACGTGGGCGCTCGTTGGACACCATCGCGCACGGTGGGACTGATGGGAAACCAACGGACGCGATTGTGATCTGCGCCACACAAAAAATGCGGACAAACCCCTACATAAGCCTCGTCATTGCGGGATGTCCTCCAGGAGATCCGTCACCATCGCCGCGATCGGCGAGCGCTCCGAACGGCTGAGGGTGACGTGAGCGAAGAGCGGATGGCCCTTCAGCGCCTCGATCACCGCGGTCACGCCGTCGTGCCGCCCGACGCGGAGGTTGTCCCGCTGCGCCACGTCGTGCGTGAGCACCACCCGGGAGCCCTGGCCGATCCGGGAGAGCACCGTCAGCAGCACCCCGCGCTCCAGCGACTGCGCCTCGTCCACGATCACGAAGGCGTCGTGCAGGCTGCGGCCCCGGATGTGCGTCAGCGGCAGCACCTCCAGCAGGCCGCGCGAGGTGACCTCCTCCAACACGTTCTCGTGCACCACCGCGCCGAGGGTGTCGAAGACCGCCTGCGCCCAGGGCGACATCTTCTCCGACTCCGAGCCGGGCAGGTAGCCCAGCTCTTGGCCGCCCACGGCGTAGAGCGGACGGAAGACCACGACCTTCTTGTGCCGGCGGCGCTCCATCACCGCCTCCAGCCCGGCGCAGAGGGCCAGCGCCGACTTCCCGGTGCCGGCCCGCCCGCCCAGCGAGACGATGCCCACCGACTCGTCCAACAGCAGGTCCAGCGCGATCCGCTGTTCGGCCGAGCGGCCGTGCAGCCCGAACGCCTCCCGGTCGCCGCGGACCAGCCGTACGGTCTTGTCGGGCAGCACCCGGCCGAGCGCCGAGCCCCGGGCCGAGTGCAGCACCAGGCCCGTGTGGCACGGCAGCCCGGCGGCGACGTCCAGGTCGAGCGCCTCGCCGGCGTAGAGCCGGCCGATCTGCTCCTCGGCGAGCTCCAGCTCGGCCATCCCGGTCCAGGTGGGGTCGCTGGCCTGGCCGTGCCGGTACTCGTCCGCCCGCAGGCCCACCGAGGCGGCCTTGACCCGCAGCGGCATGTCCTTGCTGACGAGCGTCACCTCCCGCCCCTCGGCGGCGAGGTTCAGCGCCACGGAGAGGATCCGGGCGTCGTTGGAGTCGGTGCGGAACCCCGGCGGCAGCACCCCGTCGTCGGAGTGGTTCAGCTCCACCCGCAGCGTGCCCCCGGACTCGTTGGCGGGCACCGGGCGGTCCAGCCGCCCGTGCCGGACCCGCAGCTCGTCCAGCATGCGCAGGGACTGCCGGGCGAACCAGCCCAGCTCCGGATGGTGGCGCTTGCCCTCCAGTTCGGAGATGACCACGAGGGGCAGGACCACCTCGTGCTCGGCGAAGCGGTGGAAGGCCGCCGGGTCGGACAGGAGCACCGAGGTGTCCAGGACGAACGCCTGGCCGGCTGGTCGGGGCTCCTCGTTGCCGACCGGAGCGGCGGACGCGCTGCGGCGGCTCCGGGTGGCGCGGCGGGTCGTGGCAGTCGCGGCCGGGGTCTGGTCGGTCCCGGCGGGCGTTCGGCGAGTCGTCACAGGCCTGCTCCGACGGATGGGCATCCGCCACCCGCGTTCCGCCTCCTCCGGTGCCCGGGGACACGGGGTCGGATGCGGAACCCCGTGCGCGAGGTCGCAGATCCGGGCGGACCGGCTGGCCCGGGAGAACCCCGTGCCATGCCTAGACGCTAGCCGCGTCGGACCCCGTGGGCTAGAGGGCGACGGTGGATCTCCGGGGACCGGCGGGTGAACTCGGCCGGCGGCGAAACCGGCCGGGATGCATGCCCCCTGCGCGCATCCCGGCCGGTGGGACCACCGTCACCGGTCTGACGTGGCCCCGACGGTGCGTGTCCGCCGCGGACGACGCACCGCGCTGGTTCCGGTCGACGGGGCCTCGGGCTCCCCGTCGACCGGGGCTCAACCGGTCCGCCGGACCAGGGTGCCGGTCGGGTGCCGCCCGGCGACCGGCGCCGTGAACGACGAGCCGGTGTACGTGGTGCCGGGCCGGACCACCGTGCCGGTGACCCGGGCGGCGGTGACCGGCGACGGGCCGGCCAGGGCGGACGCGATGGCGGCCTGGGCGTCGCGGCGACGGCGGTTCCAGGCCCCCCGGTCGCCGTCGAAGTAGCCCTGCCGGTAGCCGAACCGGTAGCCGATGCGGTAGCTGAGCTGGCCGTGCAGCCGCCCGGCCGCGTAGCTCGTGGCGCCGAGGACGAGGACGAGGAAGACGGCGAGGAAGGGGCTCATCCGGCGGCTCCGGTGCGCCGCGGGTGCCGGGTCATCGCTCCTCCGGCTCGGTCGGCGTGGGCTCGGCGACCAGGAGCCGGTCGAGGTCGTCGGTGCTGACCTCCTCGACCAGCTCGACGCTGATCCGGCAGCCGTCCAGGACGACCTCGGCCACCGAGGAGCGGCGGATCTCCCCGCCGGCGTCGTACACCCGGACGCTGACCTCGGGGCAGCCGAGGTGGGTACGCCAGGCGTCCCACTCCGTACGGTCGCCGACGCTGAGTGACAGGTAACGGCAGCCCCGGGCGAGGTAGAGCCGCCATGGCGCGCTCAGACCCGTGGCCACCCCCTCCGCGATCAGGCCGAAGGCCTGGGCACGGGTGGCTAGCTCGGTCACCACACCCCCCTCGCGCCGGGGGCGTGACGCATGTGAGCACTCATCGTCTCATGCACGTGACACACCGTAGATTGTCCCATGGACGTGACAGTATCAGCTTTTCGTCTGTTTGCCGGGGCCTCTACGGGCATCTATTCTGCCCAGGTGACGCCCCTCAGAAGCGGTGTCGGGTCAGTTACCGGCACCTCGACAACCACGTCACGTCCGCGTGACACCAGCGTGCCAGGACACCCGGCGGTGGCCGGATGGTCGTACCGTCACCAGGTGACCGAGACGGCCAACGCACGGAAGATCGCCTTCGCCACCTTCGTCCGACGGGCGCTCGACGAGGCCCGGGCCACCCGGGCGTGGAGCGGCACGGAGGTGTCCCGTCGCACCGGCGTCTCCCGGCAGACCATCAACCGCTGGGTCCGGGGCGACTGGGCCAGCGACCCGGAGGCCGAGCGCGTCGTCGCGTTCTGCGAGGGCCTCGGCCTCAGCCCCGCGACCGCCTTCGCGGCCCTGGGCTGGGAGCGGGCGGCCACGCCGCGCAACACCGCGACCGCGCCGCCGATGGACCCGGACGTGGAGGCGCTGTTGCGTCGGCTCGTGGACCCCGACGTCTCCGACGCGGAGAAGTTCCACATCCGGGAAACCATCAGATACCTCGCGTATCGCCCCACTCTCCCGGTCGATGTCCGAAAACGAGGGAAACAGGCCGGCTAGTTCCTCAGATGGCGAAAGAACGGCAGGTCAGACTCATTCGTTTCGCTCCGGGGCCGGAACGGGCGCGCTAGCGTCCCTATTCGTACTGCTTGGGCTCGTCGTCGGCGGGGGGACGGGACAAGGCCGAACCCAGCCCTGCGGGACAGAAGGAGGGGTCTGTCCATGACCCTGAAGTGGATGGCAGTCGTGATCGCCGCCGTGTCGCTGACACTGGGCGTGACCGGAAACGTCGTGACCCTGGCGGTCAACGGCGGGCAGCTTCCGCTGCTCGTCAACCTCGTGGCGCTCACCGCCGCCGGCACCGCGGTGATCCTGGCCGTGGTCGCCGAGCTGCACGACCGGCTCAACGACCGGGTCAGCGCCCTGACCGACTTCCTCGTCGGCCGGCTGAAGGAGATCGAGGAGCGCAGCGGCGACCGCAACAGCGGATTCGTCGAGGGTTACCTGCTCAACCACGGCCAGGAGGCCGCCGTCGTGCCGTTCGGCCGGCGGGGACGGGGAGCCGCCGAACGCTGACCGTCAGCCCGCCGCGCACCGACCGCGCACGCCTCCGGGCGCCGGACGGTGGCCACCGCTCGGACGGGGATTGAGCCGCCCCGCCCGGGGTACGCTGTCGCGCGTGCCGCCGTTGAATCTGGGCAACCACCAGCCGAGAACCCCGTTGGACGCCGACCAGGCCTGGCGGACGACCGCCGGAAGGTCGGCCGGGACCGTGCTCTTCTTCGACTTCGACGGCACCCTGGCACCGGTCGACGACGACCCCACCGCCGTGCGCCCCGACCCGAAGGTGCTGGCCGCGATCGAGACGCTCGCCCCGGTCGTCCGGCGGATCGCGATCGTCTCCGCGCGTCCCGTCGAGTTCCTCCGCGACCAACTCGGGGGCCTCGACGGCGTCGACCTGTACGGCCTCTACGGCCTGGAGCACAGCCACTCCGGCGGCGAGACCGTGACGGAGCCGGCGGCCCTGCCCTTTGTGCCCACCATGGCGGAGCTGGCCGACCTGGCGCGGGCCGAGCTGCCCGAGGGCGCGCTGGTGGAGTACAAGCGGCTCTCCGTGGCGCTGCACTGGCGCACCGCGCCGCAGCTCGGTGCGGCCGTGGAGCGGTGGGGCCGGGCCCAGGCCGAGCGGCTCGGGCTCAAGGTCCAGGCCGGGCGGATGGTGCTGGAGCTCAAGCCCCCGGTCGACCGGGACAAGGGCATGGTCATCGACGAGATCGTCCGGGACGCCGAGGGCGCCTGGTACTTCGGCGACGACGTCTCCGACATCAAGGCGTTCGCCGCGCTGCGGGCCCGGGCCGCCGCCGACCCGCACTTCTTCGGCGTCTGCGTCGCGGTCGCCAATCCGGAGACGGGCCGCGAGGTCGCGGAGGCCGCCGACCTGACCCTCGACTCCCCCGCGGCGCTCGGCGACTTCCTCACCGAGGCCACCACGCACCTCACCTGACGCGCTCCGGGCCGGCCGGGGGTCGCGGGGGCCGCGTCAGGCGCCGTAGCGGCGTTGGCGGTTGGCGTAGGAGCGCAGGGCGCGCAGGAAGTCGATGTGCCGGAAGTCCGGCCAGTTGAGCTCGCAGAAGTAGAACTCCGAGTGCGCCGACTGCCACAGCATGAACCCGGAGAGGCGCTGCTCGCCGCTGGTGCGGATGACCAGGTCGGGGTCGGGCTGGCCCCGGGTGTAGAGGTGCTCGGCGATGTGCTCGACGTCCAGCACCTCGGCCAGTTCCTCGAGGGTGCCGCCCGAGGCGGCGTACTCCAGCAGCAGCGACCGCACCGCGTCGGTGATCTCCCGCCGGCCGCCGTAGCCGACCGCGATGTTGACCTCGGCCCCGCCGCTGCGGTCCCGGGTGCGCTCCTCGGCGGCCTTCAGCGCGGCGGCGGTCGAGGCCGGGAGCAGGTCGAGCGCGCCGACCATCCGCAGCCGCCAGGGATTGCCCTCCTCAGCCAGCTCGACCACCAGGTCCTCGATGATCTGGAGCAGCGGGTCGAGTTCCTTGGCCGGTCGGCGCAGGTTGTCGGTGGCGAGGAGGTAGAGGGTCACGTGCCCGATGCCGGCCTGGTTGCACCAGCCCAGCATGTGCTTGATCTTGACGGCGCCCATCCGGTGCCCGTCGTTCGGGTCGACGTAGCCCATCTCCCGGGCCCACCTGCGGTTGCCGTCGCACATCACGCCGACGTGCCGGGGCACCGGCTTGCCCGCGAGCTTCGCCGTGAGGCGACGCTCGTACACCGAGTAGATCAGGTCCCGCAGAGTCATCACCTTGCAGCGTAGCGACCTGTCCGCCGGTTCACCGCCTCGGAATGCGCTCCCGCGCCGACAGACCGATGCCGATCATGCCGAGGGTGCGCACGTCGAGCCGTCCGTCGCCCAATCCCAGCTCGACCACCGTCCGGTAGACGCGGTCGTCGCGCCGCGCCGCGCGGACCGCGGCGTCGACCACCTGGCGGTGCCGGGCCAGCCAGGCCGCCAGCGAGCTGTGCCGCAGGTGGGTGCCGAGGCGTCGGCGCAGCGCCGCCGCGTACCGCCGGGCGGCCCGCTCGGGCGTGCCGGCGGCGGCCGCCCCGGCGAGCGCGCCGGAGAGCAGCGCGTAGAAGATGCCCTCGCCGGTGAACGGATTGATCAGCGAGAGCGCGTCGCCGGCGAGCACCAGCCGGCCGCGCCCGGGGGCGGGACGGTGCGTCGACAGCGGCAGGTGGTGGGCCCGCAGGTCGGTCACCGCCGCCGGGTCCGTGCCGGGCAGCAGCGCGGCGAGCCGGTCGAGCAGGTGCGCCCGGGTCAGCGGCTCACCCCGCAGCACCTCCCCGTACCCGACGTTCGCCCGGCCGTCCCCGATCGGAAACGACCAGGCGTACGCCGGCCAGCGCGGCGCCGAGGTGACGATGAGCTGCTCGGGCGGGCCGGGCAGTGCCGGGGCGTACCCCCGGATGGCGAGCGCCAGGTGCCGGTCGGGATTCGGTCGGTGCCCGAGCGCCCGCCGGACCACGGACCCGGCGCCGTCCGCGCCGACCACGGCCCGCGCCGCCAGCCCGCCGTCGAGCACCACCCGGTCGGCCCGGACGTCGACGTGCCGCACCGCGTGCCGGCGCAGCCGCGCGCCGGCCGCGACCGCCGCCGCCACCAGCCGGGCGTCGAAGACCTTCCGGGGCACGGTGTACGCCGGCCGGGGCAGCGCCCGGGCCACGGTCCCGCCGCCCGGGCCGACCAGTCGCAGCGCCGGCAGCGGCGCGTACCCGGCCACCGCGTCGGACACCCCGAGCTCGCCCAGCACGTCCAGCGCGTGCGCGGCGATGCCGTCCCCGCACGCCTTGTCCCGGGGAAAGTCCGAGCGGTCCAGCAGCAGCACGCTCGCCCCCGCCCGCCGGGCCGCCAGCGCGGCGGCCGCCCCGGCCGGACCCGCGCCGACCACCACCACGTCGAACTCGTCGCCCACGGACTCGTCGCCCACGCGTCACCTCCCACCGCCGGTCCGGCTCCCTGCGGCCATCCTGCCGCCGGAGACGCCCGGCGCGACGAAACCCGCCCGGCACGTCAACAAGGACCACGAACTCACCGCCGTCCTCCCGGGTCCTTCCCGAAGCCCTCGTGGGGCCCTCCCGGTGTCCTCCCGGGGCCCTCCCGGAGCCCTCGCTCGGACCCACGAACCAGAAGCCGAGGTTCGATCCGGGTCCCCCGAACCATCCCCGGCAGCGACGGCGCCTCCACGCATGGCGGGAGGACGCGCACATGAAGGAGGCGTTGCAACCACCAGTTGAGCCCGCCTGGAGGGGCATGTTCCTACCAAGATCGGCGAAGGGCTGGGCGTGACGGGCCCGCGGACGCTTGCGTGGGCGGGACGAGGGGCGGGGTGGGTCCGCGGGCGGTCTTGTGGGCGGGGCAGGTCGACAGCGCGAAGGCATTGTCCCCGGGCGGATGGGGAACGAGCCCATGGCCATGCTCGGGGTGGCGTGTTACGCCGGGCGGGTGGCGCGTTCGGCGCGGGTGCCGCGCCGGAGGCCGTAGAGCGTCAGCACGGCGGCGGCCACCAGCGGGCCACCGTCGCGGACCAGCCCGTCCGGGCCGAGCAGCCACCAGCACAACGGCAGGTCGACGGCGAGCACGATCGCGGTGACGGCCACCAGCAGCGTGCGCGCCCAGCGCTTGCCGCGCATGAGGAAGGCGGTGCAGAAGAGCACCGCGTAGCTGGTCACGATCCCGGCGACGAACCAGAACAGCACGGCGGGTACGGCGGTCAGCCGGTCGTCCAGGACCGCGCCGGCGGCGACCAGGGCCGGGACCAGCATGAGCGGGCTGTAGGTGAACGCCGCGACCCGGCTGGTGAGCAGCCAACCGTTGACCTCCGGCCGGCGGGGCGGGGTCTCCCGCCAGGAGATGCCCTCGCGGTCGATGACCAGCCGGGGCCGGTGACGGACCAGGTGCCCGGCGACGGCTGGTGAGCGGTAGAGCAGCCAGACCACGGCGGCGCAGAGCACGGTGAGCAGGGCGAAGCCGAGCAGTCCCGGCAGCGGTGGCACCCCCTGCCGGGGCACGATCAGCCGACCGACCGCGAAGACCGTGGTCACCGCCAGGATCAGCCCGAACGGCCGGGCCGCCGTCCGGCCCCGGCGGACGTGCCCGATCAGCAGCAGAAAGCCGAACGACCGGAGCATCGCCCAGCCGGTCCGCACCGCCAGCCCGAAGCCCTGCTCCGGGGCGTACCACCAGTTGAGCAGCTCGACCACGACGGTGGCCGCCGCGGTCAGCGCGAGCAGGGTGGTCAGCGCCCGGACGGCGGACGGCCGCCGGACCTCGGTCGCGGCGGCCGTCCTCATGGGATCTGATGATGCCCGGTCGGGGCGTCGATCACACCTGCCCTCAGCGCTGCGGCGCCGCGTCGAGCCGGGCCCGCAGCGCGTCCAGCTCGGCCCAGAGCACGCCCGGCAGCTTGTCGCCGAACTTCTCGAACCACTCGGTGACCAGCGGAAGCTCCTTGCGCCACTCCTCCGCGTCGACCTTCAGCGCGATCCGGACGTCCTCCGGGGTCATGTCCAGGCCCTCGACGTCGAGCGCGTCCTGGGCCGGGACCATGCCGATCGGGGTCTCGACGCCCTCGGCGCGCCCCTCGATCCGCTCGATGATCCACTTCAGTACGCGCGAGTTCTCGCCGAAGCCCGGCCAGAGGAAGTTGCCCTCCGGGTCCTTGCGGAACCAGTTGACGTAGTAGATCTTCGGCAGCTTGGACTCGTCGCCGTCGGCGCCCTTGCCCATCTCGATCCAGTGCCGGAAGTAGTCGCCGGCGTGGTAGCCGATGAACGGCAGCATCGCCATCGGGTCGCGCCGGACGACGCCCACGGCACCGGAGGCGGCGGCGGTGGTCTCCGAGGAGAGCGTCGCGCCCATGTAGACGCCGTGCACCCAGTCGCGGGCCTCGGTCACCAGCGGGATGGTGTCCCGGCGGCGACCGCCGAAGAGGATCGCGTCGATCGGCACGCCGTTCGGGTCGTAGTAGTCCTCGGCGAGGATCGGGCACTGGGTGATCGGGGTGCAGAAGCGGCTGTTCGCGTGCGAGGAGAGGCTGTCGCTCTCCGGCGTCCAGTCGTTGCCCTTCCAGTCGACCAGGTGCGCCGGCGGCTCGCCCATGCCCTCCCACCAGATGTCCCCGTCGTCGGTCAGGGCGACGTTGGTGAAGACGGAGTTGCCGCGGTCCAGCGTCCGCATCGCGTTGGCGTTGGTCTTCCAGTCGGTGCCCGGAGCGACACCGAAGAGGCCGTACTCGGGGTTGACGGCGTAGAGGCGGCCGTCGGGGCCGAAGCGCATCCAGGCGATGTCGTCGCCGATGGTCTCGACCTTCCAGCCCGGGATGGTGGGCTCCAGCATAGCCAGGTTGGTCTTGCCGCAGGCCGACGGGAAGGCGCCGGCGATGTGGTAGACCTTCCCCTCCGGAGAGGTGATCTTGAGGATGAGCATGTGCTCGGCGAGCCAGCCCTCGTCGCGGCCCATCACGCTGGCGATCCGCAGCGAGTAGCACTTCTTGCCGAGCAGCGAGTTGCCGCCGTAACCGGAGCCGAAGGACCAGATCTCCCGGGTCTCGGGGAAGTGCGAGATGTACTTGGTCTCGTTGCACGGCCAGGCCACGTCCTGCTGGCCGGGGGCGAGCGGGGCGCCGATGGAGTGCAGCGCGTGGACGAAGTCGGCGTCGTCGCCCATGGCCTCGAGGACCTTCGCGCCCATCCGGGTCATGATGCGCATGGAGGCCACCACGTACGGGCTGTCGGTGATCTCGACGCCGAACATGGGGCTCTCGGCCTCGACCGGGCCCATGCAGAACGGAATGACGTACATCGTGCGCCCGCGCATGCAGCCGCGGTACAGCTCCGTCATCGTCCGCTTCATCTCGGCCGGCGCCATCCAGTTGTTGGTGGGGCCGGCGTCCGCCTCGTCGACGGAGCAGATGAAGGTGCGCTCCTCGACCCGGGCGACGTCCGTCGGGTCGGTGCGCGCGTAGAAGGAGTTGGGCTTCTTCTCGGGGTTCAGCCGGATCAGGGTGCCGGCCTCGACCAGCTCGTCGGTGAGGCGACGCCACTCCTCGTCGGACCCGTCCACCCAGACGACACGGTCGGGGGTGGTCAGTTCAGCGACCTCACGGACCCAAGCGAGCAGTTTGGGGTGGGACGTCGGGGCCTGATCGATACCCCGAACGGTAGCCGGAGCAACCATGACACATCTCCTTGGTGGTCGACGCTGACCGGTCTATGGGATGCACGAGTCTTGACGGCGCTGTGCGTCCTAAACGGCGCGGTGCGTCGCCCTTCGTGGAAACCTGGGATTGGCCTCAGCGTAAACCGGGCGAGGTCACCAGTCAGTGGGACTGGTTGTGAAGAACTGCACAAGCTGCGGTCACGCTGCGGCATCGCGAGCTAATACCCGCTTTCACGCGCAGTTTCACGCAAATGCTTGTGGGAACACTCACGGCCCCGGCCGGGCACGCTCCCGTCGGCGGAACCCGCGAATCGGCCCGCGCCGTCGCCGATCTCGTTACGCTCTGTCCACAGACGCCCACCCGTACGGTCGGTCCGCCGTTGCTACCCGTGCGAGATGTCCACAGCCGGTACGCTCGCGTCGTGGCCGCCACGATGACCGGGGAGCCAGGCTCCCGGCAGACCCGCACGGGTCTGCTCCGTTCGCTGGTGGACCGCTTCGGCCACCTCGTCCGCGAGCTGAGCAAGTTCGCCACCGTGGGCGGGGTCGCCTTCCTGATCGACTTCGCGCTCTTCAACTACCTGACGAGCGTGCGGGGCGTCGAGCAGGTCACCGCGAAGACCATCTCGACGGTGATCGCGGCGACCGTGGCGTTCATCGGCAACCGGTTCTGGACGTGGCGGCACCGCAAGCGCTCCAACCCGGCCCGCGAGTACGCGCTGTTCTTCTTCTTCAACGGCGTCGGCCTGGGGATCGCCGTGGCCTGCCTGGCGATCAGCCGCTACGGCCTGGGCAGCATCTGGCCGCAGGTGTTCCAGACGCCGCTGGCCGACAACATCGCCAGCTTCATCGTCGGGACGGGGCTCGGGACGCTGTTCCGGTTCTGGTCCTACCGACGGTTCGTCTTCGTCGAAGCGGGAACCCCCACCGTTCCGGAAGAGAAGCACGACCGAGACCACCGGGCGTGACCTACCGCCCACCCCGTCCCGGCCGGAGCCTGCCGGCCCCCGCCCACTGCCCTAAGGTGTTCCGCATGCGTCTTGTCCGTCTGCTGCCTGAGCGCTGGCAGAAGTTCATCCACGAGGCGCTCAAGTTCGGAATCGTCGGCGGCGTCAACACCGTAATCAATTACGCCGTGTTCAACGTGCTCGCACTGACCGTTTTCGTCGATGGTCAACTGAAGGCGACGGTCATCGCGACCGTGGTGGCGACGATCACGTCATATCTAATGAATCGTCACTGGACGTACCGTGATCGCCCGAAAGCGGCGATGCAGCGTGAATACGTCCTCTTTTTCCTGTTCAACGGGGCCGGCCTGCTCATCGAGCTGGGTGTTCTGGCCGCCGCCAAGTACGGGCTGGGCCTGACCAGCCTGCTGGCACTCAACGTGGCCAAGACCGGTGGCGTGCTGCTCGCGACGCTGTTCCGCTTCTGGTCCTACCGGACGTTCGTCTTCCAACCCGCCCCGGCCCACGCGGCCGACACCTGGCACAGCATCCCGCGCGACGAATGGGACACCATGGCCGAGATGGATCCGGTGGCCGAGCTGGCCGAGTCGATCTCCGAGCTGGAGGAGGCCGAACCACCACCGGGCACCGCGCCGCGCCCCGCACACGTCGTGCTGGGGCAGAAGAACCCCGCGCCGGCGGCGGGCCCCGGAGCCCCGGTCCAGGGGCGCCCCGCCCGGCTCGACGCCGGCCTGGGCCGCTCCCTCGACCGGGAACTGGAGGCGGAACTGGCCGCCGAGCTACAGGCCAGCACCCGCCGCCCGCCGCGCCGCTGAGCCGGAGGCCCGGCGCCCGCTGAGCCCGGACCGTCAGGTGGTGGGGTCGCGCAGCGGCTTGCCGTCGTGCAGGTCCGCCAGGATCTCGCGCATCTCGCCGTCGCCCAGGGAGTGCTTGTCGTGGTGGGCCTCCACCAGCTCGTAGAGCTTGGTCTGCACCTGGCCGACCCTCGGCACGTCGTGCAGGACGGACTGGCCCCGCTCGCCGGCGGACTCGATGGTCAGGGTTCCGCAGCCGAGCAGGCGCTCCACGAACTTCTGGTTCATCGCGTGGTCGTTGACCCGGGTCAGCGGGATGTCCCGCCGGTCGCGCGAGAGCACCCCCTGCTGGAGCAGCACCCGCTCGTTCGTGAAGAGGTAGTGGGTGGTCCGCCAGACCAGGAACGGCCAGAGCGCCAGCCACAGCACCGCCAGCAGTGCCAGGCCACCGATGACGGCGAGCGCGATCGAGCCGCCCCCTCCGGACGGCAGCAGGAGCACGCCGGCCACCACCGCCGCGACGGCGAGCACGAGCACCGCGACCGGCCGGATCAGCGCCTTCCAGTGCGGGTGCAGGTGCAGTACGACGTGCTCGTCCTCGGTGAGCACGTCTTCCGGGAATGCCACACGAACCTCCTCGCGTCCACGATGTCGGCGATGACGCTAGCGGCTCCCGCCGTCCGGCCGCCTCCGCCACAAGGGCCGTGTCGCGGGAACCTCTGCGCCGAGCTACCGCACGTGCAGGACGTCCCCGGCGGCCACCCGGTGCTCGCCGTCCGGCGCCCGCACCACCAGCCGCCCGTCGAGGTCGATCCCGGTGGCCTGGCCGGCCAGCTCACCGCCGCCGGGCAGCAGCACCCGGACCTGCCGGCCGATCGTGTCGCACGAACGCAGGTACGCCTCGTGCAGCCCGCACTCCCGCACGTCGGCGCCGCTCGCGCGCCACTGGTCGTACCAGTCGGCGAGCGCGCGCAGCAGGGCCCGCAGCAGCGGATCCCGGTCGGTGGCGGACGCGCCGGCCAGCTGCAGCGAGGTGGCCGGCATCCCGCCCGGGTTCTCCGGCAACTCGTGGGCGCGCAACGTCACGTTCAGGCCGATGCCGAGCACGATGGCCGGTGGCTCTCCCGGTTCGGTCGCCGGCACCGCCTCGGCCAGGATCCCCCCGCACTTGCGGCCGTCGACGAGCAGGTCGTTCGGCCATTTCAGGCCCGCGTCCAGCTCGGCCAGCCGGGTCACCGCCTCGACGAGCGCGACGCCGGCGAGCAACGGCAGCCAGCCGTACCCGGCGGGGGACACCGGCGGCCAGCCGCGCTCCTCGCCGGCCTCGCCGGGCCGCAACAGCACGCTGGTCGCGATGCCCGCCCGGGGCGGCGACTGCCAGACCCGCCCGCGCCGGCCGCGCCCGGCGGTCTGCCGCTCAGCCACCACGACGAGGCCCTCCGGCTCGCCGGCCCGGGCCGCCTCGACGACGTCCGCGTTCGTGGAGCCGGTCTCGACGCGCAGCTCCAGCCGGGCCCACGGGCCGTGCGGGGCGACCAGCGCGCGCCCCAGCCGCGCCGCCGACAGCGGTGGGCGGTCCAGATCGGTGTACGGCGAACCCGGCATACCGTCAGCCTACGGTCCGCCCGGCGGACGCCCCGCGGGCGTCGCGGCACCCGGCTGAGGCGAACTGCACAGCGGCGACGGCCTGAACCATCGTTATATTCCCAGAGTGACTACCGAGACCGGGATCAACCTCCACAGCACCGCGGGCAAGCTGGCCGACCTGGAGCGGCGGGTCGACGAGGCGGTGCACGCCGGGTCGGCGCGCGCGGTCGAGAAGCAGCACGCGAGGGGCAAGAAGACCGCCCGCGAGCGGATCGAGATGCTGCTCGACGAGGGTTCGTTCGTCGAGCTGGACGAGCTGGCCCGGCACCGGTCGACCAACTTCGGGCTGGCGAAGACCCGCCCGTACGGCGACGGCGTCATCACCGGCTACGGCACCATCGACGGCCGGCAGGTCTGCGTCTTCGCCCAGGACTTCACCGTCTTCGGCGGCTCCCTCGGCGAGGTCTTCGGCGAGAAGATCGTCAAGGTGATGGACCTGGCCATGAAGATCGGCTGCCCGGTCATCGGCATCAACGACTCCGGGGGCGCGCGCATCCAGGAGGGCGTCGCCTCGCTCGGCCTCTACGGCGAGATCTTCTTCCGCAACGTCCGGGCCAGCGGGGTCATCCCGCAGATCTCCCTGATCATGGGCCCGTGCGCCGGCGGCGCGGTCTACTCCCCGGCGGTCACCGACTTCACCGTGATGGTCGACCAGACCTCGCACATGTTCATCACCGGCCCGGACGTCATCAAGACGGTCACCGGCGAGGACGTGGGGATGGAGGAGCTGGGCGGCGCCCGTACGCACAACTCGCGCAGCGGCAACGCGCACTACCTCGCCACGGACGAGCAGGACGCGATCGACTACGTCAAGGCGCTGCTGTCGTACCTGCCGTCGAACAACCTGGACGAGCCGGTGGTCTTCGACGCCCCCGCCGACACCGACGTGACCGACGCCGACCGGGAGCTGGACACCCTGATCCCCGACTCGGCCAACCAGCCGTACGACATGCACCGGGTGATCGAGCACGTCCTCGACGACGGCGAGTTCCTGGAGGTCCAGCCGCTCTACGCGCAGAACATGGTCGTCGGCTACGGCCGGGTCGAGGGCCGGCCGGTGGGCGTGGTCGCCAACCAGCCGATGCACTTCGCGGGCACCCTGGACATCGCCGCCTCGGAGAAGGCCGCCCGGTTCGTACGCACCTGCGACGCGTTCAACATCCCCGTGCTGACCTTCGTGGACGTCCCCGGCTTCCTGCCCGGCACCGGCCAGGAGTGGGACGGCATCATCCGCCGGGGCGCGAAGCTCATCTACGCGTACGCCGAGGCCACCGTCCCCAAGGTCACCGTGATCACCCGCAAGGCCTACGGCGGGGCGTACGACGTGATGGGCTCCAAGCACCTCGGCGCGGACCTGAACTTCGCCTGGCCCACCGCCCAGATCGCGGTGATGGGCGCGCAGGGCGCGGTGAACATCCTCTACCGCTCCGACCTGGCCGCCGCCGAGGATCCGGCAGCCGTACGGGCCGAGAAGATCGCCGAGTACGAGGACACCCTCGCCAACCCGTACATCGCCGCCGAGCGCGGTTACGTGGACAGCGTCATCCCGCCGCACGAGACGCGTACCCAGATCGTCCGCGCGCTGCGGGTGCTGCGTACCAAGCGCGAGACCCTGCCCCCGAAGAAGCACGGCAACATCCCGCTCTGACGCCCGTCCGGGCGGGATCCGGCGGCGGTCAGCAGGCCGGGTTGGCGGCGACGCACATGCGCTGCGCGGCCATCCTGGCGAGGCGCACCAGCTCGGCCTCGCTGGCCGGTTCCAGCATCAGCACGCTCAGCAGGTCACCGACCCGCACCACCACGGTCGTGTCCGGTCCCGACCGGACCTGCCCGTCGGCCTGGCCGAGGGTCGCGGAGACGGAGTGGCGCAGCAGGAGGGACTCGTCGCCGGCGAAGTCCCGCCTCGGCACGTCCCAGTGGTGCACGTCGTCGACATCGACGGACTCGTCGCCCCAGTGGACCGACCGCGTCTCCCGCCACTCCCGGCAGGCGGCGAGCTGCCCCCGCAACGCCTCGAAGAACCGCGTGGCCCCGTCGTCCCGCATCCGGTGCAGGTCCTGGACGAGCAGGACGTCCCCGAGCCGCCCCCCGCCGGACGCCGGACGCAGCACCGTCTGGGAGCGGCTGATCCAGCTCTCCGGCGCCCGCGTGGCACTGCCGCGCCCGGTGGCGCACCTGCTCAGGCCCACGTCGACGGTCCCGCCCAGGCCCGCCTCGCTGAGTTGCAGTCCCGCCCGCGCCGCCAGGTCGTCCTGATGCAGCAGGGCCGCCGGCGGGATCTCGACCCGGGTCACCGGTGCCGCCGGCCGCGGCGGGGACGCCGCCGGGGACACCCCTCGCTGCCCGGCCCGGTCCCCGACCACCACGGCGGAGGCGGAGACGACGGCGAGCACCGCGACCGCGGCCAGCATGGACGTACGCCTGCTACGCCGGCGGGCCCGGGCGCGGATCTCCGCCGGCTCCAACCAGCGGACGTCGTGCAGGTCCCGGTGCACCTGCTCGACGAAGATCATCTCGTCACGCATCGGCGGCCTCCTCGAGGTCAGAGACGGCGAGCAGCCCGGCGAGCGCGGCGCGCCCCCGGGAGAGTCGGGCCTTGACCGTGCCGACCGGGGCAGCCGTCTGCCGGGCCACCTCCGCGACCGGCATGCCGACCAGGTAGTAGAGGGCGATGGCGGTGCGCTGCTCCTCGGGCAGCCGGCGCAGGGCGGTGACCACCTCGACGGTGGCGGTGTCCGGGCCGGGCACGCTCTCGCTGGCGCCGTGCCGCAGGTAGGCGCGGGCCCGGCTGCGCAGGCTGCGCCACCGGCTGACCGCGATCCGGCTCGCCACCACCCGCACCCACGCCTCCGGCTCCTCGTACCCACTCACCGTCGACCAGCGCTGCCAGGCCCGGATGTACGCCTCCTGCACGGCGTCCTGCGCCTCGGCGCGGTCGCCGGTGAGCGCGTAGACGAAGCCGAGCAGCCGCTGCCGGCTGCTCCGGTAGAACTCGTCGAACCCGTCGACGTCCGGCACCTGCTACCTCCCCGTGACGGTCGCAGGGGACACGCGCCCGGTGGTACCGCCGGTTGCCGGATCAGCCGGTCAATTTCAGCCGGTCACGCCGGCCTCGGTGAGGATCGGGCCGGCCAGCAGCAGCGCGCCGGCGCCGAGGGCGACCAGGTTGACCAGGGCGAACACGGTGACCCAGAAGAACGCGGGCAGCGGGGTGAGGCCGGCGAGCTGGTCGGCGTCGGAGGCGGGCATCCGGCCCCGGGAGCGCAGCCGTTGCAGCTCCACCACGGGTCGCACCCCACCGAGCAGCAGGAACCACACCCCGGCGTACGCGAACGCCGCCTGCACCTGGGGCGTGGCGTACCAGGAGACGGCGAGCACCACCCCGCCGGTGACCAGCAGCGAGATCACCCCGAAGACGTTGCGGATCATCACCAGCATCGCCAGCAGCAGCGCCACGGCGACCCAGAGCAGCAGGGTGATCCGGTTGCCGCCGAGCAGCCACGCGCCGGCCAGCCCGACCAGCGGCGGGGCGACGTAGCCGGCGAGCAGGGTGAGGATCATCCCCGGGCCGGTGGGCCGGCCGGCCGAGAGGGTCAGCCCGGACGTGTCGGAGTGCAGCCGGATGCCGTGCAGCCGGCGGCCGGTGAGCAGGGCGACCAGCGCGTGCCCGCCCTCGTGGGCGATGGTGATGGCGTTGCGGGCGATCCGCCAGGGCAGCCGGGTGGAGACGACCACCAGCGCGACGACGGCGGTCAGCAGCACCAGCAGGGGCGGTGGGTCCGGCTGCGCCGCGAACAACTTGTCCCAGAGACCGCCGAGCCCGTCGATCGACACCATGGGGCGCGAGCCTACCGGCCCCGGCCTGTGTCGCTGCGTCCTCGTCGGCCCGTATCGTGGGAGGCTGATCCGGTGGCGACAGGAGCGGGAGGTGGACGCCGGTGAGCGCGGCACCCCTGGAACCCCACGTCGGCCTGTGGACCGAGGCCGAGTACCTCGCCATGGGCGAGACCTCGAACCGGATCGAGTTGCTCGACGGGAGCCTGATCGTGAGCCCTGCCCCGAGCAAGCGGCACCAGTTGGTGTCGTGGAGCTTGACGAACAGCCTGCGGCTGGCAGCGCTGCCACAGGGCCTATTGGTCTTCGAGGCGGTGAACGTCCGGCTCGGCGTCGACCGCATCGTCATCCCCGACGTCGTGGTGGCCGACACCGACGACGAGGGCACCGTGGTCGAGGCGGGCGAGGTCCTGCTCGTCTGCGAGATCGTCTCACCGGGAAACGCGGCCGCCGACCGGTTGGTCAAGATGCAGCTCTACGCGATCGCCGGGATCCCGTGGTATCTGCTGGTCGAGCAGGATGGTGCCGGCCACTCGCTACGGCTGTACCGGTTGGACGGCGAGCACTACGTCGAGGACCAGGTGGCGAAGCCGGGCGAGGAGCTCAGCCTGGCCGAGCCGATCCGCTGGCGCGTGGACCCGGCCGCGCTGCGCTGAGCCGGAGCATTGCGCTCGGCCGATGTACCCGACCGCACCGTTTTTGAAGATTTCTTTAACTCCCCTTGCCCTTCAAGGCGCTTATCTCCAAAGATGGATGTCTATTGAGTCCGGCGTCCTTGGAGGATTCCATGACCCGTACCGGAACATCCCTGCGGCGGCTGCTGGCCGTCAGCCTCGCGGCCCTGGCCACCGCCGCGGCGGGCCTCGTCTCGACCGCGACCCCGGCGGCCGCGGCCACCACCCCCGGCATCGACGTGTCCCACTACCAGGGCGCCATCAACTGGACCAGCGTCCGCAACGCGGGCATCCAGTTCGCCTTCATCAAGGCGACCGAGGGGACCAGCTACAAGGACCCGAGGTTCAACACGAACTACGTGGCCGCCTACAACGCCGGCGTCATCCGGGGCGCGTACCACTTCGCCCGGCCCAACATCTCCTCCGGGGCGGTCCAGGCGAACTACCTGGCCTCCAACGGCGGCGCCTGGTCAGCCGACAGCCGCACCCTGCCGGCCGCGCTCGACCTCGAAGGCAACCCGTACGCCGGCGGCTACTGCTACGGCCTCAGCACGACCGGCATGCGCAACTGGGTCCAGGACTTCCTCAACACCTACCGCTCCCGCACCGGCCGCTACGCCGTCATCTACACCACCACGAGCTGGTGGAACCAGTGCACCGGCAGCTGGACGGCCCCGTGGGCCAACCACCCGCTCTGGGTCGCCCGCTGGTCGAGCACCGTCGGCACGCTGCCGGCCGGGGCACCGTTCTGGAGCTTCTGGCAGTACACGGACTCGGGCAGCGTGGCGGGCATCAGCGGCGCCGTCGACCGCAACCACTGGAACGGTGACCGGAGCCGACTGATCGCGCTGGCCAACAACACCTGAGCCCGGGTCGACGCCCGAGCCTGAGTCGCCTGGGGAGGCGGTTGGCGGCAGCGGGACCGGTTGTCACCGTACGGTCGACAACCGGTCCGGCTGCCGCCACGTCGCCATCCGCGGGCGTCAGGCCCGCCGTCGGGCCGCCACCGGCACCGTCGCCGGGTTCTCGCGAGCGAGCGCGTCACGCCGGGCGAAACGCCGGACGCCCACCCCGACGAGGGTGACGGTGACGACGCTGAGCAGCGCGAACAGCACCGGCAGGCCAGCGGCGGTGAGCAGCAGGACGATGTCGCCGAGGGCCACGAGCATCCACAGTGCCACTCGGGGCCGAGCGTCCCTGAGTCGGTAACCCATGTCGTACCCCTCCCTTCCGTCGAAGGTCGAATACCCCGTACGACGGAAGGTCATGCGAGTCGATCTCGCAACGGGCGCGAATCCCGCGGGTCAGTCCTTGCGGTCGGGTACGAAGCCCTTGGCGATCCGGTCGAAGTTGGCCAGGTTGGCCTGCCAGTCCTTCGCGGCGACCTCCCAGCGCAGGGCGTAGCCCCGGTTGCTGGCCGTCACGAAGCCCCGGTTGCGCACGTGGATCCGGGTGCCGTCGCGGGTCTCCAGCCACTCCCAGTCCGCGCAGGTCTTCCAGTAGTCGCAGCGCTCGATGCTCAGGTACTGGTAGTTCTTCACGAACTTCCTACGGTCCGGCTCGATCCGCTTCCAGTCCGCGTACGCGTCCGACTTGGGCGTGGAGGTCCACTGCACCAGCAGCTCGCCAGGCCCGTCGGCCTGGTCGAAGACGACCGTGCTGCCGTCCACCTGCCGGCGCACCCAGCCCTCCGGCAGCGGCAGCGTGAAGCCGGCCGGATCCTTGTGCAGCTTCCAGCCGGCCGGCAGCGCGTCCGCGGTCGGCGAGGGGGTGGCCGAGGGCGTCGGACTCGGGGCCGCGCTCGTGGGCGGCGCGGAGGACTGCGCCGGCTGCCCCGGCGAGGACGCGGCGCCGGTCGGGTCGGCCTGCGGGGAGCCGCCACCGTCCCCGCCCTCGCCGCCCGTCAGCATCGGCACGACCAGCACCAGGCCGAGCAGCAGCAGCGCCACCAGCGCACCGATCAGGATGTTGCGGCGGGTGTTGTCGGGCTTCGTACCGCCGGACGCCACGACCGTCGCCCGGCCGGACGGCGGGCTCACGGGCGCGGGCATCACCGACGTGGGATTCGCCGGCCTGCCGGGCGCCGGCTCGGCCTTCGTGTCGTCGAGCGCCGGCTGCGGCGGATCGACCTTCGCCGTCGGGGCCGCGTCCGAGATGGACGGTCCGACCTTGGCGGTCGGCGCGAGGTCCGACGGGACCGCCGCGGTCGCGTCCTCGGCGGCCGACGCGGCACCGGCACCGGCCGCCGCCTGCGGCGCGCGGGGCGCCGGCGGGCTGACCGGCTTGTCCGCCGCGCCCTCGGCCGGTCGCGGCGCCGGCACCAGCGGCGGGCGCGGCTCGCGGGGACCGTTCGGCCCCGGCCGGCGTACGCCGTCGAGCAGCGGGATGGTCCGGGTGCGCTTGCCGCCGGCGCGGCGCAGCAGCTTCTCCGCGACCTCGGCGGTGATCCGCTCGTTCGGGTCCTTGCGCAGCAGGCCGTTGAGCACCGGCTTGAGCGGCCCGGCGTTCTTCGGCGGCGGCATCGGCTCGGTGGCGAGCGCCGCCAGGGTGGCGATCGCCGACGGTCGCGCGTACGGCGACTTGCCCTCGACCGCCGCGTAGAGGGTGGCACCCAGCGACCAGAGGTCGGCCTCCGGCCCGGCGGTGCCCTCGCGGGCCCGCTCCGGCGAGATGTACGCGGGCGACCCGAGCACCATGCCGGTACGGGTCACGTTCGGGTCGCCGGGAATCGTGGCGAGGCCGAAATCGGTCAGCACCACCCGGCCGTCGTCGCCGAGCAGCACGTTGCCGGGCTTGACGTCGCGGTGCATCACGCCGGCCTTGTGCGCCGACTTCAGCGCGGCCAGCACGCCCAGGCCGATCTCCACCGCCCGCGCCGGCGTCACCGGGCCGTCCTCGGCGAGGGCGTCCTGCAACGACCTCGACGGCACGTACTCCATGACGATCCACGGGTCGCCGTCGGTGCGCAGCACGTCGAAGATGCGGACCACGTTGATGTGGTTCAGCCGGGCGATGGCCCGGGCCTCGCGCAGCGAGCGCTCGCGCATCTCGCGGCGCTCCTCGTCGGTGAGGCTGGGCGGCGGGACGAGTTCCTTGATGGCCACGTCCCGGTGCAGTACCTCGTCGCGCGCCTTCCACACCCGACCCATGCCGCCCTGACCGAGCGGCGAGAGGAGCCGGTATCGGTCAGCGACGAGTTGGGGCAGCGCGTTCGACATCGCCCAGACGGTACCCGGAGCCGACGACACTCACACCGCCGGCACGCCACTGTGCGGTTCAGGTCGACCTGTGCGGCGCGTACGCTGGCACCATGTCTGCCGAAGAGCCGCTGTTCCGGGTCGTCCGCGGGGTCCCCACCGCCGAGGAACTGGCCGCGTTGGTGGGCGCGATCGTCGTACGCTCCCGCCCGACCGCCGCGCCTCCGCCGGTCGCCACCTCCGCCTGGGCGCGCTCCGGCCGGCCCGCCGCTGCGGCGGTCGCCGGCCCCGGCGGGTGGCGGACGTCCGGCCTGCCGCGCTGACCCTTCTCGTACGCGACACCGCAGCTCGGCACCTCCGTCTACCCCCGGGTCGGTCGTCGTGTGCCGGGACGGGGCTGCCGACGGGGCCGGGGACCCATTAACCTCACTCAGGGAAACGGCGTAGTGACGGGCAGGGAGGGCCGATGATCCCCGAGGAGGACGGTCCAGCGTCCTGGCTGCGCGGCTACGGCGGCATCGAGGCCGACATCCGCCAGCTCCGCGAGTTCGCCGACAAGCTCCAGGCCGAGGTGGAACGCAACTACGCCCCGCACCTGTCGTACATCGCCGAGGACATGACGGCGCCGGTGCCGAACCCGGCCGACGCGTTCATCGAGCTGGTCAACTTCCTGCGCGCGCACCACGAGACGCAGCAGGCCGCCACCGACATGGTCTGGGGTGTCCGCGACGCGACCGGCCACCTGGCCGTCGCCGCCGGCACCGTCGCCACCCGCTACACCGGGGCCGACGCCTTCGCCGCCGCGCGCGTCACCGACGTCGAACGCGCCCTCGCCAACCCGGCCGCCGCCGCGCCTCGCGCCGGATCGCCGGCGCTACGCGATCCCACCGGGCCGGAGCCCGCCCCGGGGCAGGGGCTGGGCCCGGTGGTGCTGCCATGATCGAGCGGGGCACCGGCGGCCGCACGTCCGCCCTCACCGACTGGCGGCTGATGGACGTCGCCAGCATGTGGGCCTGCCTCCAGGACCACGACACCACCAACCACTGGAAACAGGTCTCCGGCTGGCGCAAGGTTTGCGACCTCTCCCGGATGCACCTCAGCCGCCTCCAGGAATACCGCCGAGGGCTGGCGGAGGCCTGGCCGCCGGAGACCAACGAGGCCGCCCGCGCGTACGTCCGCGAGTTGGACGAGCTGATCGACCAGGTGCAGCGCACGCACGACGCCGCCAGCGCCAACTACACCGCGCTCTCCGCCGCCACGCAGGCCATCAGCGCCACGCGGGCGGAACTCAAGAAGATCTACGAGACGTACGCCGTCAAGGTCCAGGAGAAGCAGACGTACGAAGCGACGCTCGCCGACCCGAAGGCGGCCATGGGCAGCCGGGTCCCCGACCGCCCGGTGACGGACGCCGACCTGGAACGGCTCAACGTCCAGGCGCGCGGCATCATGTACGGCCTCAGCGGCGAACTCCAACACGCCCAAGTAATGCTCCGCCAACCACCACCCATCAGGCCACCGAAGCAGGCGAATGATCCGGATGTCTATGGCGGGCTGGGTACGGCACCTGTCATACCTCCAATCCTGCCAGTGCCGGCCCCGATGAACATTGCAAGCCCTACGGCACCCCCACGGGCAACCAGCGCCCTTAAGCCCGCCATAACCTCTTCAGCGTCAAGAAGCGGGCCAGTGCTTGGTGGGGTTGGCAGCGGACTAGCACCTTTGCCGGCTAGCCCTTCGACGCCGGTCGCAACGCCCACAAGCCCCAATCCACCTGCGTCGGGAATTGGAGTTCCTCCGACGGCTTCCCATATGCCTCAGCACCGACCAGGGCCACGCGCATCGCTGCCGGATCAAATGGGACGGCCTGTTGCCGGTAACGCAACCGGCTCCTCCAACTCCCACTCTCCAGTTCAGCCACGACCTATGCCGCCAGGCGGCCTGATTGGCGGATCCCCTGGAATGGGAATCGGCCAACCTGGCTCGGCCAACAATCAGCCACGTCGGGTGAATCCGATCGGCGGAGTCATCGGCGGTGGAGGCGCAGGCACAGCGCCAACGGGTGGCGCCGGTTCCCGCCCAGGCGGCAGTCGAGGCCTCAGCTCGACACACGGATCATCGCCGTTGCATGGCATACCAGGTGCGGGCGGCCTCGGCGGTCCAGCAAGAACTCACGGGATCGGTGGGAAATCAGGACCGAGGGCAGAGCATGATGAGGACGGGAATAAGCGTCGCCACTGGGATCCCGTCCACCCCTGGGAGGTCGAACCGGGCGTACCCCCGGTAGTGCGCCCCCCGGATGAAGAGGGACCAATTGACCCAGGCCCCGCTATCGGATTAAATCGGTGAAGGCTCGACTAATCGCCACGGCACTCGCTACACTAATATCGTCAACAATGCCACTAACTCCACTGAGAACTGCCGCAGCAAGCTTCCCGCTCATTCCGCCACACCCCCCAGGTCTCGCGAACATTCGAGGAGATCAGTGGCACCTGCGGTACCTTAATGTCAGTCGAGCCCATACGATCGCGCGGGGCGACGGATCCACGGTTGCCGTCCCTGACACCGGAGTTAGCCAACATCCGGATATTCGCAATAACCTGATTCCTGGAATCGACATCATCAACGGAGGATCTGGCAACGGCCAGCAAGACCTAGATAGCCACGGGACCTCCATGGCAGGACTCATCGCCGCGCACGGCCAAAGCGATACCGAGGGGGCGCTAGGGATAGCCCCCAGAGCTAAGATATTGCCGATTTTCGTTTCTCCTCCGCATGGCGATGGAGAGCCGGACACCCTGGCGCAGGGAATTGAATACGCAATATATAAAAAGGCTAACGTCATTAGCATTTCTAGCGGCGGCGCGTCCAGCGCGCGTCTCGACCAAGCAATCACCAGAGCACTGGCCTCTGACATCGTTGTCGTGGCGGCAGCCGGGAATAGACCCGATGACTCACGCGTAGGTTACCCTGCGTCAAAGGATGGCGTCATCGCCGTCGGCGGAATCGATCGCAACGGCAAGCATGCCGCCATCGCCATAACGGGACCTGAAATCGACGTCGTAGCGCCTGCGGTAGACATTTACAGCACCAGCATGGACGCCAAGTATTCGAGAGGCTCCGGAACCTCGGGCGCCACCGCGATCGTCGCTGGGGCCGTCGCCTTGATCAGGTCGAAGTACCCGTACCTGCCTGCCTCCGAGGTGGCACATCGGCTCACGGCCACCGCGATCGACAAGGGACCTCCGGGGCGAGACGACGAGTACGGACACGGGGTCATCGACCTGGTGGCGGCGTTGACGGCTGACGTACCGCCGCTTGGATTCGGCTCGCCGACGGCGAGCGCGCCGGCCATCACCACCTCGACCACGGCGGCGGGAGCGGAACCGGAAGACGAGGGCAGCGGCGCGGCGACGACCCGCGGCCTGGTCACGCTCGGCGTGATCGTGGCAGCCGGCGGGGCGTGGGCGTACTTCGCCCGTCGGCGTCGTCGTGGCGACGACCCGCCGCCCCGCATCAGTCGCTGAGCTGCCCAGACGAAAGAAAAGCGAGCGAGGGGCGGATTCAATCGTTGCTGGTGGCGGCACCGGGACAGCCGACGCGCCGCACCCGGGACGTCGCCGCCACGCTCAGCCGGTAACGTCGGCGACGTGCCGAAATCCATGCCGCTCCGCCTCGTGCTCGCCTCGGCGAGTCCCGCCCGCCGCAAGATTCTTCAGGCCGCCGGGATCGAACCGGACGTGCTGGTCAGTGGCGTCGACGAGTCCCTCGTGGTCACCGAGCGGGCCGAGGACCTCTGCCTGGAACTGGCCCGGCTGAAGGCGCAGGCCGTGCTCACCCGGCTGCGGCCGGCCGAAGACCAGCGGACGCTGGTGATCGGCTGCGACTCGGTGCTGGCCTTCGAGGGCGAGATCCTCGGCAAGCCGGCCGACGCGGCGGACGCCACCCGCCGCTGGAAGCGGATGCGCGGTCGCAGCGGCGTGCTGCACAGCGGGCACTGCCTGGTCGACGTCCGGGCGGGGCGGCAGGCCGAGGCTGTCGCCTCCACCGTCGTGCATTTCGCGGACGTCAGCGACGAAGAGATCGCCACGTACGTGGGGACGGGCGAGCCGCTGGCCGTGGCGGGGGCCTTCACGATCGACGGGCTGGGCGGGCCGTTCGTGGAGCGGATCGAGGGCGACCCGAGCACCGTCATCGGGCTCTCCCTGCCGATGCTGCGCCGCCTGCTCGCCGAGTTGGACCTGAGGCTCACCGATTTGTGGACGAAGGTCGCGCCCGGCAGCCAGACGGTCGAGCCGCTCGGCTAGCGTCCGTTCATGACCACCAAGTCGATCCCGCTCACCTCGGACCTGCACGCGTACCTGGTCGCGCATGGTGCGCCGCCGGACGAGATCATGCGGGACCTCGCCGAGGAGACCCGCGCCGCGCTGCCGAACGACGCGCAGATGCAGGTCGCGCCGGAGCAGGCCGCCTTCCTGACCTTCCTCACCCGGCTGCTCGGGGTACGACAGGCCGTCGAGGTGGGCACCTTCACCGGCCTCTCGTCGCTGGCGATCGCCCGGGGACTGCCCGAGGGCGGGCGGTTGACCTGCTTCGACATCTCCGAGGAGTTCACCGGCATCGCCCGGCGGTACTGGGCCCGCGCCGGCGTGGACGACCGGATCGAGCTGCGCATCGGTCCGGCCGGCGACACGCTGCGCGAGCTGCCCCACGAGCGTCACCTGGACTTCGCGTTCATCGACGCCGACAAGACCGGCTACCCGATCTACTGGGCTGAGCTGGTGCCCCGGATGCGTCCCGGCGGGGTGATCGCGGTCGACAACGTGCTGCGCGGTGGCCGGGTGATCGCCCCGCAGAACGCCGACGACCGGGCCATCGCGGCGTTCAACGACGAGGTGCTCGCCGACGTCCGCGTCGACGCGGTGATGCTGCCGATCGCCGACGGCCTGACCCTGGCCCGGGTGCACTGACGCGACCGGCCGGGCCGGCCCTGCGAGATCTTGGTACGGGAGGGCCCCTGGAGGGGCCGTTTCCTACCAAGATTGATGCGGACACGAGCCGGCACGAGGCCGGCACGGCCGCCACGCCGGCACGGCCGCCACGCCGGCACCACGCCGGGAGGGCCGGCGGGCCAGCACGCCGGCCGGCACAAGGCCGGCGGGGCGGCGGGGCGGCCGTCAGGCGGGGGTCGGGGTGGGGAGGTCGGCGGGGGACGGGCGCAGGGCGCGGCCCAGGCGGGTGGTGAGCAGCGCGGCCGTCGCGATGAAGGCCGGCAGCAGCAGGAAGGCCAGGTGCGGCCCGACCCCGTCGGCCACCCAGCCGAGCGCGACCGGCGCGATCCCGAAGCCGACCCCCATCGAATACGACGCCCAGCCGGCCGCCCGGTCGGCGGCCGGCCCGGCGACGGCGAGCGCGATCGAGATCGCCAGCGGGTAGTGCAGGGCGTTGCCGAGGCCGAGGACGACCAGGCCGGTGACGGCGAGCCAGCCGACCGGGGCGATCCAGAACAGCGCGAAGCCGGCCAGCGACACGCCCAGCGCGGCGAGCAGCAGCGGTACGGGCCGGTAGCGCAGGGCGAAGCGGCCCCCGACGAGCCGGCCCACGAACATTCCGCAGACGATCGCGGCGACGGCGGCCGACGCGGTGCCGGCCGCCATCCCGGCGTTCGAGCGGAGCACGTCGGCCGTCCAGAGCGACAGGCAGACCTCGATCGAGCCGGTGACCGCCATCAACACCCAGGCGATCCAGTACGCCGGCGGCAGGCGTCGGCTCGGCCGGCGGGCGTCGGACGCCGCCCCGGCCCCCGTGCGTTCCGAGGCGACATCGGCGCCGGTGCGGACGGTCGACTCGACACCCGACCCGGCACCCGTACCCGGGCCGGGCTCGACGCCCGTGCGGACTGTCGAACCCGGGCCCGCGCCAGAGTCGAGGCCCGCGCTGGTGAGGATCGCCGACGCGGAGCCCGAGGCGAGGTGGGCGTCGGTGGGTGCCGTCAAGGCGGCGCCGGCCGGCGGGGTGCCGGGAGCCGCGGCAGCGGGGGCGGGCTTCGGCAGGCGTACGCGAAAGGTCAGGGCGGCGAGCGCGACCAGCGTGATCAGGCCGACCTCGACGGCCATCGCGGGTCGCCATCCCCACCCGGCGTCCACGCTGGCGCCGATGACCAGCGGGGCGAGGATGCCGGCGCCGGCGCAGACGGCGTTGGCCTCGGTCAGCGCGGCGGGCGCGCCGGTGCCGTGCCGGTCGGTGAGCACCACGGACACGCCGCTGACCACCAGCATTCCGAAGGTGGCGATCACCGCGACGGCGGTGAGCGTGGCGGGCAGTGCGCGGACCGCGCCGAGTGCGGCGGCGCCGGCTGCCACCCCGGCCAGTCCGGTCCAGATCGCCCGGCCCCGACCGAGCCGGCGGGCCAGGGGTGCGAAGAGCGCCCCGCCGGCCAGCGCGCCGACGGCGATGCCGGTGCTGTGCAGGCCGGCGACGGCGGCGGAGGTGCCCTGCTCGTCGCGGAGCAGCGGCACGACCGGCCCGAAGCCGTAGAGGAAGAAGCCCCACAGCCCGAGCTGGGCGTAGGTCAGCCAGGTGAGCCGGTCACGGGTGAGGCGGGGCACCGGCCTCACGCTACAAGCGTCGGGCCGGTGCCCCGCCCCTGGTGAGAGGCAACTCTCCCCGCCGTCAGGAGGGGCGCGCCCCGCTCACCGGACGCTGCGGGCGAACTGCCGGGCGGCCCAGACGACGCCGGCCGCGGCGAGGACCGCGATGATGCCGAGGCCCTGCCAGACCTTGTCGTCGCCGAGCTGTCCCGCGAAGAGTGCCCGGGTGCCGTCCACCGCCCAGGAGAACGGGTTCCACTCGGCGATGCCCTGGAGCCAGCCGGGGGCGAAGGTCAGCGGCAGCAGGATGCCGGAGAGCAGCAGCACGGGCTGGGCCACGGTGTTCATCAGCGGTGCCAGCGCGTCCTCGCTCTTGACCTTGAGCGCGATGCCGTAGGAGACAGCCGAGGTCATCAGCGCGATCAGGGCGAGCATGAGGTACGCCAGCAGAAGGTCCACGAGGGAGACGCGCAGGTCGAACATGAGCGCGAGCAGGGTGATGATGACCGCCTGCACGATGAGCGACACCACGTCGCGCAGCGAGCGGCCGAGCAGCAGGGCGAGCCGGCTGATCGGGGTGACCCGGGAGCGTTCGATGACCCCGGCGCGCAGTTCGGCGATCAGGCCGAAGCCCTGGAACAGGCCACCGAAGATGGCCAGCAGCACCAGCAGACCCGGTACGAAGATCTTGTATGCCTCGGCCTGGGTGGGTGCGTTCAGGGCCGGTTTGAGCAGCGGGGCGAAGAGCAGCAGGTACATCACCGGCTGGAAGACGCCGACGAAGACCCAGACGGGGTTGCGCAGCAGCAGTTGGAGCTGGCGCTGGAAGATCAGCCAGGTGTCACGGGCGAGTTTCATGGGTTCTCCGGTCGGGGTCAGGACTCGCGCAGCGAGCGGCCGGTCTTGGTGAGGAAGACGTCGTCGAGGCTGGGGCGGTGCAGCTCGATGGACCGGAGCCCGAGGTCGGCGGTGTCGAGGCGGCGCAGGATCTGCGGGATGGCGGTGGCGCCCTCGTCGACGTAGAGCCGCAGCCCGCCCTCCTCGACGGTCTCCAGCTTGTTGACGTACGGCTCGCCGTCGAGCAGCTGCGCGGCCTGCGGGGTGGCCGCCGCGTCGAGCCCGACCAGCACGACGTCGCCGGAGATCTCGCGCTTCAGGTCCGCCGGGGTGCCCTCCGCGACCACCTCGCCGTGGTCCATGATCGCGATCCGGTCGCAGAGCGCGTCGGCCTCCTCCAGGTAGTGGGTGGTGATGAAGACGGTCATGCCGTCGGCCCGCAGCCGGCGGATCTCGTCCCACATGTGCGCCCGGCTCTGCGGGTCGAGGCCGGTCGTCGGCTCGTCGAGGAAGACGATCTGCGGCTCGTGGATGATGCCGAGGGCGATGTCCACCCGTCGGCGCTGACCGCCGGAGTAGGTCTTGCACTTGCGGTCGGCGTACTCGGTGAGCTGGAAGGCGTCGAGGGCGCGGGCGGCCCGCCGGTGCGCTTCGGCCTTGCCGATGCCGTACATGCGGGCGTGCAGGACGAGTTCCTCGCGGGCGGTGGACTCGTCCCAGGTGCTGCCGCCCTGGGCGACGTAGCCGATGCGGCGGCGCACCTCGGCCGGGTCCTTGCGCAGGTCCGCCCCGGCGACGGTGGCCTCACCGCCGTCCGGCTCGATCAGCGTGGCCAGCATCCGCAGGGTGGTGGTCTTGCCGGCGCCGTTGGGGCCGAGGAAACCGAAGATCTCCCCCTCGGTGACCTTCAGGTCGACGCCGCGTACCGCGTCGACGGTCTTCGTCTGGCGACCCTCTCGGGAGCGGAACGACTTCCGCAACCCTCTGGTCTCGATCATCTCTGCTCCTGGTCGTCCGGGCCGGTGCCACCGGCCGCCTGTCTGTCCCTCGGAGACGACGCCGGACGGCATGGCTCTCCCCCGTGGCGTCCCGGGCAGGCTAACGCGATATAGCTTTTATGGTCAACGTTGATTATTCGCGCTCCGGCAGCTGGTCGCGATCCTGGTCAGCTCCCACGTCCGGCGCCGGCCGGGGCGGCAACCGCTCCTCCCAGCCCTCCCACCCCTGCGCCCGCGCCAGCCCGTCGGGCAGGTACGACACCCCCGACTCGATCCGTTCGGCGATCCGCTCGCACCAGGAGATCTCCGCCTCCGACCGGGCCGTCCAGAGTTCGAACATCCACCCCACGTGCACCGGCTTGGTCTCACGCATCCAGCCAGAACTCAACGAGGCACGCATCCACTCGACACCGGCACGCAGCAGGTTCGCCCGGTTGCGCAGGGCGGCCGCCGCCTCCTCGCGCGGCATGGCGGGCAGGAAGGAGAACGCCGCCGCGAACGGATCGGGGGGCTCGTGCAGCTGCCACCACAGCCCGCGCAGCAGCGACTCGAACTCCTCCTCCCCCTTCGGAGTGACCTCGTACGTGGTGCGGGCCGGACGGGCACCCACCTGCTCGGTGGCCACCTCACGCAACAGCCCTTCCTGGGTCAGCTTGCGCAGGGCGTGGTAGATCGATCCGGGCTGCACGTTCGCCCACCTGTCGGCGCTCCAGCTGAGCAGCTCACGGCGTACGTCGTAGCCGTGCACGGGCTGCATCCAGCGCACCAGACCGAGGATCATCATTCGCGTGGCAGACACCGCACAAGCGTAATAAGCAAACTTGACTAGGGTGCCGTCAGACAGTGCGGCATCCCACACTGAGCGATCGTTAGGGCCGTCACCACGGCCGATACACTCCCGGTCAGTGACCCTCCGGGGAGGAGCCAGCAAGGTGCGCAAGGTACTCATCGCAAACCGCGGCGAGATCGCCGTCCGCGTCATCCGCGCCTGCCGCGACGCCGGCCTCGGCAGCGTCGCCGTCTACGCGGACTCCGACCGCGACGCCCTGCACGCCACGCTCGCCGACGAGGCGTACGCGCTCGACGGGGACACCGCCGCCGAGACGTACCTGCGCATCGACAAGCTGCTGGACGTCGCCGCGAAGGCGGGGGCCGACGCGGTCCACCCCGGCTACGGTTTCCTCTCCGAGAACGCCGACTTCGCCCAGGCGGTCATCGACGCCGGGCTGACCTGGATCGGTCCCACGCCGCAGGCGATCCGGGACCTCGGCGACAAGGTCACCGCCCGGCACATCGCCCAGCGCGCCGGCGCGCCCCTGGTGCCCGGCACCCCCGACCCGGTCGGCGGCCCCGACGAGGTGTTGGCGTTCGCCGTCGACCACGGCCTGCCGGTCGCCATCAAGGCCGCGTTCGGTGGCGGCGGGCGCGGGCTCAAGGTGGCCCGCACGATGGAGGAGATCCCGCACCTGTTCGAGTCGGCCACCCGCGAGGCGGTCGCCGCGTTCGGCCGGGGCGAGTGCTTCGTCGAGCGCTACCTCGACAAGCCCCGGCACGTCGAGGCGCAGGTGCTGGCCGACCAGCACGGCAACGTGATCGTGGTCGGCACCCGGGACTGCTCCCTCCAGCGCCGGCACCAGAAGCTGGTCGAGGAGGCCCCCGCGCCGTTCCTCACCGACGCGCAGCGCGCCCAGATCCACGACAGCGCCAAGGCGATCTGCCGGGAGGCGGGCTACCACGGCGCCGGCACGGTCGAATACCTGGTCGGCGCCGACGGCACCATCTCCTTCCTGGAGGTCAACACCCGCCTCCAGGTCGAGCACCCGGTCACCGAGGAGACCGCCGGCATCGACCTGGTCCGCGAGCAGTTCCGGATCGCCGACGGCGAGAAGCTGCGGCTCACCGAGGACCCGACGCCGCGCGGGCACTCCATCGAGTTCCGGATCAACGGCGAGGACCCGGGCCGCAACTTCCTGCCCGCCCCCGGCACGGTCACCGCGCTGCGGCTGCCCACCGGCCCCGGCGTCCGGGTGGACACCGGCATCTCCGCCGGCGACGTGATCGGCGGCAACTTCGACTCGCTGCTGGCCAAGGTGATCATCACGGGCGAGACGCGTGCCGAGGCGCTGGAGCGGGCCCGCCGCGCCCTGGACGAGATGGTCGTCGAGGGCATGGCCACCGCGCTGCCGTTCCACCGGCTGGTCATCCGGGACGAGGCGTTCACCGCCGAGCCGTTCACCGTGCACACCCGGTGGATCGAAACCGAGTTCGACAACACCGTCGCGCCGTTCACCGCCGCCGCCGGTCCCGCCGAGGCCCCGGCCGAGCGCGAGACCGTCGTGGTCGAGGTCGGCGGCAAGCGGCTGGAGGTCCGCCTCCCCGCCGGCTTCGGCGGGGGTACGACCACCGGCGCGCCCGCCGCGCGCAAGCCGGCCCGCCGGGGCGGCGGGGCCAAGGCCGGTGCCGCCGTCAGCGGCGACGCGCTCACCTCCCCGATGCAGGGCACGATCGTGAAAATCGCGGTCGCCGACGGCGACACCGTCGCCGAGGGTGACCTGGTGGTCGTGCTGGAGGCGATGAAGATGGAGCAGCCGCTGCACGCCCACAAGGCGGGTACGGTCAGCGGCCTCGCGGCCGAGGTCGGCGCCGTCATCACCGCCGGCGCGTCGATCTGCACCATCGCCTGAGGTGCACGGAAGGGCGGCTTCCTGACGTTTCGGGGAGGGGCCCTTCCTGGCGCACGCGGCGTGCCACCCGCCGCCGCACGGGTCAGCGCAGTTCGGCGGCGGCCACCGCCCGGATGGCGACCGTCAACGCGTCCAGCGTGGTGGAGTCCACCCGCCAGTGCTGCCAGTACAGCGGGCGGTCCAGGTGCCGCCCGGCGCCGAGGTCGACGCAGCGCCCGGCGGCGATGTCGGCGTGGGCGATCCGCTCGGGGACCAGCCCCCAGCCCAGCCCGAGCCGCACCGCCTCGTTGAAGCCGTCGAAGGACGGGACGTAGTGGATCGGCGGGTCGAGCCGGCGCCGGGTCACCGTGCGGGCGAACTTGTGCTGGAGCTGGTCCTTACGGTCGAACGCCATCATGGGCGCCGACGCGAGGGCGGCCTCGGTGAGGCCGTCGGGGAAGTGGCGGGCGGCGAACCGGGTCTCGGCCAGCGCGACGTACCGCATGGCGCCCAGCCGCTCCACCCGGCAGCCCTGCACGGCCTCGCGCTGTGCGGTCACCGCCGCCATCGCCGTGCCGTCGCGGATCAGCTCCGCCGTGTGGTCCTCGTCGTCGCGGCGGACGTCGAACAGGAGCGCCAGCTCGGCGGGCAGCCGGGCCAGCGCGGCGACGAACCAGGTGCCCAGCGAGTCGCCGTTCGCCACGACCGTCACCCGGGTGGCGGCGGGACCGCCGAGCGCGGGCGGCCGGGCCACCTCCAGCGCCTCCCGTTCCAGCAGGGCCACCTGCCCGGCCAGCCGCAACAGGGGCCGGCCCGCCTCGGTGCTCCGGCACGGCTTCGTCCGCCGGACGAGCACCTGCCCGACGGCCTGTTCCAGCGCCTTGATCCGCTGGCTGACGGCAGAGGGGGTGACGTGCAGGGACTGCGCCGCCGCCTCGAAGCTGCCCTCGCGGACCACCGTGGCGAACGTCCGGAGCTGAGTGGTGTCCAGCATGATGAAGCTGAGCTTAACCATCATCAGAATCCTTAGCTGGGCTGCACCCACCGCGGCCTCGTAGCCTCGGCTGGTGCCCGACATCCTCAGCAGCTCCGTGGCCGGTTCCGCCGCCGCCGGCTTCACCCTCGCCATCGCGCTGATCGCCGCCATCGGCGCGCAGAACGCCTTCGTCCTGCGGCAGGGCCTGCGCCGCGAGCACGTCCTGCCGGTGGTCGCCGTCTGCGCCGGCTCCGACGCGCTGCTCATCACGGTCGGCATCGCCGGCATGCACGGCGCGACGGCGGAGTACCCCACCGCCCTCACCGCCGTCCGCTGGTTCGGCGCCGCGTTCCTGCTCGGGTACGCCGTGCTGGCCGCCCGCCGCGCGCTGCGCCCCGGCGCGCTCTCCCCCGCCGACCGGCCACCGGCCCGGCTCGGCGCGACGCTGCTGGCGTGCCTCGCCTTCACCTACCTCAACCCGCACGTGTACCTGGACACCGTCCTCCTGCTCGGCGGGGTGGCCCGCCAGCATCCGCACCACTGGGTCTTCGGCGCGGGCGCCGCGCTGGCCAGCGTGGTCTGGTTCAGCGCCCTGGGCTTCGCCGCCCACCGGCTCGCGCCCGTCCTGGCCCGCCCGGCGGCCTGGCGGCTCGTCGACGGCGCGGTGGCCATCGTGATGGTCGCGGTCGCGGCGGCCCTGCTGCTCGGCTGAGCGCGCCCGGTCCCCGGCGTGATCGGGGTGTTTTCGGCTACCACCGGGGGCGCGGATCCCGGCGGGCGGGAATGATGGCGGCGTGCGGTTCCTTCACGGCGCGGCTCCCGCGCACGACCTGACCTACAACGACGTCTTCATGGCGCCCGCCCGTTCCGAGGTGGGCTCGCGGCTCGACGTCGACCTGGCCACCACCGACGGTACGGGCACCACCATCCCGCTGGTCGTGTCGAACATGACGGCGGTCTCCGGCCGCCGGATGGCCGAGACGGTCGCCCGGCGCGGCGCGATCGCCGTGATCCCGCAGGACATCCCCATCGAGGTGGTCGCGAACGTCGTCGCCTGGGTCAAGCAGCGGCACCTCGTGCACGACACGGCGATCACGCTGGGCCCGACCGACACCGTCGGCGACGCGATCCACCTGCTGCCGAAGCGGTCGCACGGCGCCGTCGTGGTCATCGACGACGAGAGCCGGCCGGTGGGCGTGGTGACCGAGGCCGACACCCTCAGCGTGGACCGCTTCGCGCAGCTCCGGCACGTGATGTCCACCGAGCTGCACACCGTGCCGGCGGACGCGGATCCGCGTACCGGCTTCGACCGGCTCTCGGCGGGCCGGCGCCGGCTCGCCCCGGTGGTCGACGCCGAGGGGCGCCTGGTCGGGGTCCTGACCCGGCAGGGCGCGCTGCGGGCGACCCTCTACCGGCCGGCGGTCGACGACCGGGGCCGGCTGCGCATCGCCGCCGCCGTGGGCATCAACGGCGACGTGACCGGCAAGGCGGCGGCGCTGCTGGAGGCGGGGGTGGACACGCTGGTCGTGGACACCGCACACGGTCACCAGGAACGGATGATCGCCGCCCTGCGGGCGGTCCGCGCGCTGGACCCGGCGGTCCCGGTCGCGGCGGGCAACGTGGTGACCGCCGAGGGCGTACGCGACCTGGTGCAGGCGGGCGCGGACATCGTCAAGGTCGGCGTCGGCCCGGGCGCGATGTGCACGACCCGGATGATGACCGGGGTGGGCCGGCCGCAGTTCTCCGCCGTGCTCGACTGCGCCGCGGCGGCCCGTCAGCTCGGCCGGCACGTCTGGGCCGACGGCGGCGTACGGCACCCGCGCGACGTGGCGCTGGCGCTGGCCGCCGGCGCGTCGAACGTCATGATCGGCTCCTGGTTCGCCGGCACGTACGAGTCCCCCGGCGACCTCTACACCGATGCCGACGGCCGCCGTTACAAGGAGAGTTTCGGCATGGCCTCCGCGCGGGCGGTCAGCGCGCGCACGGCCGACGACAGCGCGTACGACCGGGCCCGCAAGGCGGTCTTCGAGGAGGGCATCTCCTCCGCCAGGATGTACCTGGACCCGACCCGCCCGGGCGTGGAGGACCTCATCGACGAGATCATCGCGGGGGTGCGCAGCGCCTTCACCTACGCGGGCGCCCGCGACCTCGCCGAGTTCCACGAGCGGGCCCTGGTCGGCGTGCAGAGCACGGCCGGCTACACCGAGGGGATGCCGCTGCCCACCAGCTGGTGACCCGGCCACCGGGCCCTGTTCCGCACGCCGTCACGGCTTCGGCGCCGGAGGTCGTCGGGACTTCGGGAAGAGGCGGTGGATCACGTCGCGGGCCGCCGCCCGGGGGTCGTCGCCGACCTGGGGCGGCAGCGCGCCCGAGAGCCAGAGCGTGGCGAAGCCGTGCACGATCGACCAGGCCGCGAGCGCGTCGCCCTGCGGGTCCTTCGCCGTCGGGCGTGTGTCGGACAGCGCGGCGACGCCCGAGTGCAACGCGTCGCCGGAGCGTCGGCGGGCCGCCAGCAACTCCGGGTCGTCGGCGCGGTAGAGGTCCGGACGGAACATGACCTCGAAGTGCGCGCGGTGCCGCACCGCGAAGTCGACGTATGCGACGCCCCTGTCGAGCAGGTCGCCGCCAGCGTCGTGCAACGCCTTGGCCAGCAGGTGGAAGCCCTCGGTGGCGAGGGCGGTGAGCAGCCCGGACTTGTCGCCGAAGTGGTGCGCCGGGGCGGCGTGCGAGACGCCCGCCCGGCGGGCCAGGTCGCGCAGGCTCAGTGCCGCCGGGCCCGACTCCTCGATGGCCCGGACGGCCGCCGCGAGCAGGGTGCGACGCAGGTCCCCGTGATGGTAACCACGCGTTCCGGTCATGCCGCGATCTTATCTTGTCATTGACAAGTTCGCACCCGTCGGGGCAATCTTGCCGGCGACAAGTTTCCCTTCTCCGGAGGTGTGCAGATGGCATCGCTGATCGCCCTCGTGGCCGGCACCACGCTCGCCCGGCTGGCCGGCGCGGCCGGCGTGAGCGCCCTCGACGGCTGGCATCCCGCGCTGCGGGTGGGACTGGCGCTGATGTTCGTGGTGACCGGCGTGGCGCACTTCGCCCCCAGCCACCGGGCAGACATGATCATGATGGTGCCGCCCGGCCTGCCCCGGGCCGACCTGCTGGTCACCCTCACCGGGGTGCTGGAGCTGGTGGGCGCGGTCGGGCTGCTGGTGCCGGCGACCGCCCGCTGGGCCGCAGCCGGACTGGCCCTGCTGATGCTGGCCATGTTCCCGGCGAACGTCTCGGCGGCCCGGCGCGGCCTGACCCTGGCCGGCCGCCCGGTGACCCCCCTCGGCCGGCGGACGGCAGCGCAGATCCTCTTCGTCGCCGTGGCCGTCAGCATTTCGTTTGGCCCCTGACCTTCAGGACGCTAATCTATCGACCATGGAATTGATGACGCTACGGGACGTGCCGATAGCGCGACTGCTCGTGGTCGCCGGGCACGTCACCGGGCAGCGGTGGAACCGCTACCTCGCCGAGACACACGGCCTCACCCAGGCCGGGATGGTCACCCTGATGACCCTCGCCGAGCACGGCGAACTGCCGCACCGCACGGTCGCCGAGCACTGCTTCGTCCGGCCGGCCACGCTGACCGGCATCGTCGACACCCTCGCCCGCGACGGACTCGTCGAGCGGCAACGCGACACGACCGACCGGCGCAGCGTCAAGATCGCGATCACCGCGGCCGGCCGGGCCCGGGTCGAGGCGCTGACCGCCCTGATCCGTTCCGGCGCCCCGCTCACCTCCGTCGACGCCGACCCGGCGAAGGCGGCGGTGATCCGCGAGTTCCTCCTTGAGGTCATCGCCAGCGGCGACCACGGCGCCCCGGAAGGGATCCCGGCATGCTGACCCGACTGCTGCGTACGCACCTCCGCCCCTACCACCGGCCGCTGGCCGCCGTGGTGCTGCTCCAGTTCGTCGGCACCATCGCGTCGCTCTACCTGCCCAGCCTCAACGCCGACATCATCGACCTCGGCGTGGCCCGTGGCGACACCGGCTACATCCTGCGTACGGGCGGCTGGATGCTCGCGGTCAGCGTGGTCCAGATCGTCTGCTCGGTGGCGGCCGTCTACCTCGGCGCGCGCACGGCGATGGCCTTCGGCCGCGACGTCCGGTCGTCGATCTTCAGCCACGTCAACCGCTTCTCCGCCCGCGAGGTCGCCCGCTTCGGCGCGCCCTCCCTGATCACCCGCAACACCAACGACGTGCAGCAGGTGCAGATGCTCGTGCTGATGAGCTGCACCATGCTCGTCTCCGTGCCCATCATGAGCGTCGGTGGCGTGGTGATGGCGCTGCGCGAGGACGTCGGGCTCTCCTGGCTGATGCTGATCAGCGTGCCCGTACTGGCCGTCGCGCTGTGGCTGATCATCCGGCGGATGGTGCCGGGCTTCCGGCTCATGCAGACCCGCATCGACACCGTCAACCGCGTACTGCGCGAGCAGATCACCGGCATCCGGGTGGTACGGGCGTTCGTCCGGGAACCGTACGAGACGGATCGCTTCGCCACGGCGAACGCGGACCTCACCGCGACCGCCCTGCGCATCGGCCGCCTGATGGCGCTGATCTTCCCGGTGGTGATGCTGGTGCTCAACGTCTCCAGCGTCGCGGTGCTCTGGTTCGGCGCCGAGCGGGTGGACGGCGGGGCGATCCAGGTCGGCTCCCTCACCGCCTTCCTCCAGTACCTGATGCAGATCCTGATGGCCGTCATGATGGCCACCTTCATGCTGATGATGGTCCCGCGGGCGGCGGTCTGCGCCGAACGGATCGTCGAGGTGCTCGACACCGACTCGTCCGTGGTGCCCGCCGCCCGCCCCGTGACCGAGGTGACGACCCACGGCGAGCTGGAACTGCGCGACGTCGGGTTCCAGTACCCCGGCGCCGCCGAGCCGGTGCTGCGCAACGTGTCGTTCCGGGTGACCCCGGGCACGACGACGGCGGTCATCGGCAGCACCGGCTCGGGCAAGACCACCCTGCTGTCGCTCGTGCCCCGACTGGTCGACGCGACCGCGGGCACGCTGCTGGTCGACGGCGTCGACGTACGGGAGCTGGCGCCGGACGAGCTGTGGCGCCGCATCGGGCTGGTGCCGCAACGGCCGTACCTGTTCAGCGGGACCGTGGCGAGCAACCTGCGCTACGGCAACCCGGAGGCGACCGACGCGGAGCTCTGGGAGGCGCTGGAGATCGCCCAGGCCCGGGACTTCGTCGAGGCGATGCCCGAGGGGCTGGCGGCGCCGATCGCACAGGGCGGCACGAACGTCTCCGGCGGGCAACGGCAACGGCTGGCCATCGCGCGGGCCCTGGTCCGGCGGCCGGAGATCTACCTCTTCGACGACTCGTTCTCCGCGCTCGACCTCGGCACGGACGCGCGACTGCGGGCGGCGCTGCGCCCCGTCACCGCCGACGCCGCCGTGGTGATCGTGGCGCAGCGGGTCTCCACCATCGTCGGCGCCGACCAGATCGTCGTACTGGAGAACGGGGGCGTGGTGGGGATCGGCCGACACGGCGAACTGCTACGCACCTGCCCGACGTACGCCGAGATCGTGGCGTCCCAGAACACGAGCGAGGTCGTCGCGTGAGCTCCGTACCACAGCAGAAGGCGGCCGACGCGCGGACGCCGAAGCGGCTGCCGCCCGGCGGGCAGCGCGGCGGTCCGCACGGCGGCATCGGGATGCCCGCCGAGCGGTCGATGAACTTCGGACCCTCGGCCCGGCGACTGCTGGGCCGGCTGCGCCCGCAGCGCGTCCAGCTCGTCGCGGTGATCGCGCTGGCGGTGGTCAGTGTCGGGCTCAGCGTGCTCGGGCCGAAGGTGCTCGGCTGGGCCACCGACCTGATCTTCACGGGGGTGATCGGCCGGCAGCTGCCGGCGGGCACCACCGCCGACCAGGCGGTGGCCGCCGCGCGGGCGGCCGGTAACGACAACTTCGCCGACATGCTCGCCCGGATGGACGTGGTGCCCGGCGTGGGCATCGACTTCGCCGCGCTGGCGCGGGTGCTGCTGCTGGCGCTCGGGCTCTACCTGGCGGCCAGCCTGCTGATGTGGTGGCAGGGCTGGCTACTCAACGGGGTGGTGCAGCGCACCGTGCTGCGGCTGCGCGCCGACGTGGAGGACAAGCTCAACCGGCTGCCTCTGCCCTACTTCGACCGGCAGCCCCGCGGCGAGCTGCTCAGCCGGGTCACCAACGACATCGACAACATCTCGACCAGCCTCCAGCAGACGCTGAGCCAGCTGCTCACCTCGCTGCTCACCGTGATCGGCGTGCTGGCCATGATGTTCTGGATCTCGCCGCTGCTGGCCCTGGTGGCGCTCGTCGCGGTGCCGGTCTCGGTGATCGTCACCGGCGTCATCGCCAAGCGGTCGCAGCAGCAGTTCATCGCCCAGTGGGCGCACACCGGCGAGCTGAACGGCCAGATCGAGGAGGCGTTCACCGGCCACGAGCTGGTCAAGGTCTTCGGCCGGCAGCGCGAGGTGGAGGCCGCCTTCACCGCGAAGAACGAGGAGCTGTTCCGGGCGAGCTTCGGCGCCCAGTTCATCTCCGGGATCATCATGCCGGCGATGATGTTCGTCGGGAACCTCAGCTACGTGGCGATCGCCGTCGTCGGCGGCCTGCGGGTGGCATCCGGCTCGATGAGCCTCGGCGACGTGCAGGCGTTCATCCAGTACTCCCGGCAGTTCACCCAGCCGCTCACCCAGGTCGCCTCGATGGCGAACCTGCTCCAGTCCGGGGTCGCCTCCGCCGAGCGGGTCTTCGCCGTGCTCGACGCCGAGGAGCAGAGCCCCGACCCGGCCCAGCCGGCGCGCGTACGCGCCCCGCACGGCCGGGTCGAGTTCTCCCACGTCTCCTTCCGGTACGCCCCGGACAAGCCGCTGATCGAGGACCTCTCCCTGGTGGCCGAGCCCGGTCACACGGTGGCGATCGTCGGGCCGACCGGGGCCGGCAAGACCACCCTGGTCAACCTGATCATGCGCTTCTACGAGCTGGACGCCGGCCGGATCACGCTCGACGGGGTGGACGTCACCACGATGCGCCGCGACGACCTGCGGGGCCGGATCGGCATGGTGCTCCAGGAGACCTGGCTCTTCGGAGGCACCATCCGGGACAACATCGCGTACGGCCGGCCCGGGGCGAGCGAGGAGGAGATCGTGGCCGCGGCCCGGGCGACGTTCGTGGACCGGTTCGTGCGCAGCCTGCCCGACGGCTACGACACGGTGATCGACGAGGAGGGCAGCAACGTCAGCGCCGGCGAGAAGCAGCTCATCACGATCGCCCGCGCCTTCCTCGCCGAGCCGTCGCTGCTGATCCTGGACGAGGCGACCAGCTCGGTGGACACCCGTACCGAGGTGCTGCTCCAGCGCGCGATGGCGGCGCTGCGGTCGGACCGGACGAGCTTCGTCATCGCGCACCGGCTCTCCACGATCCGCGACGCCGACCTGATCCTGATGATGGAGGACGGCCGGATCGTGGAGCAGGGCACGCACGACGAGCTGCTCGCCGCGCAGGGCGCGTACCACCGGCTGTACCGGTCGCAGTTCACCGCCGCCCTCCAGCCCGACCCCGACCCCCGGCCCGACCCCGAGCCCGTGCCGCTCGAGGGGTCCACACGGTGACCGGGAGGCCGCCGGTGGCACCGGGCGGGCGGCCGGCATCGGGGCCGGGCGGGAGCTCAGTGCGCCGGCAGCAGGGTCGGGGAGCGGTCGGCCACCACCGCGCCGATCAGCCGGAGGGCGTCAGCGGTGGGCATCGGGTCCAGGGCGCGACCGCCGCGCAACCGCAGCGCGACCGCGCCCCCGGCCGCCTCACGGGGGCCGATGACGGCGGCGTACGGGACCCGGGCACGGGCCGCGTCGCGGATGCGGGAGCCCAGCGAGCCGGCCCCGTCGACCTCGACGCGCAGCCCCGCCGCCAGCCCGTCACGGGCGAGCCGGGCCGCCGCGGCGGCCTGGCCCTCCCCGACGGGCAGCACGACCAGCTGCACCGGGGCGTACCAGGCGGGGAAGGCGCCCTCGTGGACCTCGATCAGGTACGCGAAGAGCCGCTCCATGCTGCCCACGAGGCTGCGGTGCACCATCACGGGTCGACGCCGCGCCCCGGACGCCTCGGTGTACGACAGGTCGAACCGCTCCGGCTTGTCGAAGTCGAGCTGGACGGTGGAGAGGGTGAACTCCCGCCCCGCCGCGTCACGCACCTGGATGTCGATCTTGGGACCGTAGAACGCGGCCTCCCCCGGCGCCTCGGTGAACGCCACCCCGTCGAGCGCGGCGCGCAGCAGCTCCTCGGCCCGCGCCCAGCCGGCCTCGTCACCGACGTACCTCTCCCCCGGCCCGCGCAGCGACAGCCGGAACCCCGCCGGCCGTACGCCGAGCGCCGCGTGCGCCTCGCGGATCAGCCGGAGGATCCCGGCGACCTCCTCGCCCACCTGCTCCAGGGCGCAGAAGTTGTGCGCGTCGTTGAGCGAGATGGCCCGCACCCGGGACAGGCCGCCGAGCACCCCCGAGCGCTCGGCCCGGTACATGCCGCCCAGCTCGGCGATCCGCAGCGGCAGCTCCCGGTAGGAGCGGCCCCGGGCCCGGAACACCAGCGCGTGGTGCGGGCAGAGCGCCGGGCGCAGCACGAACTCGTCGTCGGCGCCGAGCGCCATGGGCGGGAACATGTCGTCGGCGAAGTAGCCGAGATGGCCGGAGAGTTCGAAGAGTTCCCGCTTGCCCAGCGGCGGGGTGACGACGTGCCGGTAGCCGGCCCGGCGTTCCAGCTCGCGGACGTACTCCTCGACGGCGTGCCGGGCGGCGGCGCCCGCCGGCAACCAGAGCGGCAGCCCGGCGCCGGCCAGCGGATCGGAGTCGAACAGCTCCAGCTCCCGGCCGAGCCTGCGGTGGTCGATCATGTGGCGCTCCTTGATCGGGTACGCCCCGCGGGCGACCCGGTCACCGGACGCCGGAAGGCCCCGGGGCGGATCGCCCCGGGGCCTCGTCGACGGTCAGGTCAGTGCGGCACGCCGGGGTCTCCCGGCGTCGTGGTGGACATCGCACTGCGCATACGGCGACGGTACGCCCCCGCCCGGAGCGACCGCAGCGGGTTTTTCCGGTCGGTCCGGCACCCGGACGGCGTTGGCTCGGTTCGGCGCGGGGACGGGCCGCCGGCACGGGACCTGCCGGCGGCCCGCGGCGGCCGGACCGTCAGGAACGGGGGACCCGACGGTCGTGGGGCCGCGCGCCGACAACGGTACGCCGGGCCGCTGCGATCCGCCGACCCTCGCGGTAGGCGCGTCCGTCACCTTCGACGGGGTCCGCTCGTTGTGTCCGGTGGCCCTGCCGTGTCCGTGGTCACCACGAGCCAGGGCCGTGCCCTGTGACGTCGCACGGCCCGTCAGGCTCGATATCCAGATTCGGCCCCGTCCGGCGAGGTGGCAGTCGTGCCCGAACTACTCACTGAGATCGCGTCGCCGGCCTGGGCGTACCTCGTACTGCTGGCACTGCTGGTCGCGGACGCCTTCGTCCCCGTGATCCCCACCCAGGTCGTGATGATCACCGGTGGGGCCCTCACCGTGTACGGCGGGCTGAACCTGCCGGCGACCATCGCCGTGGGGGCGCTCGGCGTCTTCGTCGGGGACCTGGCCTGCTACCTGCTCGGGCGGAGCGCACCGGACCGCCGGGCACCACGGGACGTCGTGCGGGGCCGGGCCCGACGGGTCGTCAGCCGGGTCACCCAGGGGCTGCGCCGGCCCGGGCCACTCGTGATCCTGCTCTGCCGCTTCGTGCCGGGTGGCCGGATGGCGGCCTGCTTCTCGGCCGGCCGCAGCCGGTACCCGTACCGGCTGTTCCTGCTCTACGAGGGGCTGGCGGCGCTCGGCTGGGCCACGTACGGGGGGCTGGTCGGGCACCTCGGCGGGACGGCGCTCACCGAGTCGGCGTGGCGGCTGGCGCTGATCGCCGGGGTGGCGGCGGCCGGCTTCGCGGCGGCGGGCTGGGCCATGACCCTCATCGGCGCCCGGCGGGCCACCGCGGTTCCGGTCGTCGTGACGGCGGGGACGGACGCGCCCGCGGCGGAGTGACCGGTCGCGCCAGCGCCGCCCCGTGCGCTGACCAGGAACGTTCACCGGATCTGTCGGCAGCGCCAGAGGTGGCTACGGACGCCATGTCAGGGGTCAGCGGTTCGGGTGCACCACCAGCCTTCCAACAGCAGGTGTAGGTACCGTTCGGTGAGGTCGGTGGGTTCAGGTGCCTGTTTGGCCGCCCAGGCCATCGCGTTGACCGTCACAAGCAGTTCATCTGCGTTCAGGTCGGACCGGACGTGACCTGACCGCTGGGCACGGTCCAGCAGATCGGCCGCAGCCGTACGGAGCCCCTCGCATGAGGCGTGTAGGCGTGAGTCCGGGTCGTGGAGAGCGCTCATGACCGAGGCGGGCAGTCCGTCGTAGCGGGTCGAGCTGTGGGCCAACTGCCGCAGCCAGGTGATCAGTGCGTCGCGGGGATCAGTGGACAGAAGAAGCTCCGCCGCCTCGGCGCGCAGTGTGTCGAAGCCGTGGCCAAGCAGTGCCTCCAGCAGCGCTTCCCGATTGGGAAAGTGCCGGTACAACGTCCCGATCCCGACGCCGGCGCGTCGAGCGACCTCCCGCAGCGAGGCGTCGGTGCCCTGCTCGGCGAAGGTGGCCCGGGCAGCGGTCAGCAACTGTTCGTAGTTGCGGCGGGCGTCGCTGCGTGTCGAGCCTTCGGTCCGTTCGACCTTCGCGTTCCCCATCCAGGCACCTCCCGACACCGATATTGCTAACCGGAGCGGCGCTCCGTATTATCGGAGCAGCGCTCCGGTCTCCTTTGGAGAGCTTACCTTCCGTGCCCGTCCATAGCTGTCGAGAGGCGCCCCGATGCCCAAGGAACTAGACGAATGGCACGCCCGTTCAGGCGGCTACGTGCAGCGTCCCAACTTCGAGTCGTACGCCGCGAAGTACGCCGACTACTTCGTCATGCAACGCCGTGACGGGATCATCGAACTGCGGATGCACACCGGTGGCGGACCCGCTCAGTTCAGCTTCGCCATGCACAACGCCTGGGGCCAGGCATGGCAGGAGATCGGCAACGATCCCCACAACGAGGTCCTGATCCTCACCGGCACCGGCGACCTGTGGCTCACCACCGAGACCGCTCCCGACGAGGCCGCGAGGACGCTCATGCAGCAGCCACGCCCTAAAGACTTCGCCTACGAGCACACCTACTACGACGCAACCAAACTGCTGGAGAACCTCGTCTTCGGCATCGACATCCCCACCATCGCGGCGATCAACGGCCCAAGCATCGCCCACACCGAGTTCGCGCTGCTCTGCGATATCACCCTGGCCGCCGAGACCACGACCATCATCGACCCGCACCTGCCGACCGGGGTCGCACCCGGCGACGGCCAGCAACTGACCCTGCAGGAACTCATCGGCACCAAGCGGGCCGCCTATCACCTCTACACCGGCAAACCGATCACGGCGCGGCAGGCGCTTGAACTCGGCCTGGTCAACGAGGTGCTGCCCGCCGACCAGCTTCTTCCACGCGCCTGGGACATCGCTCAAACCATCATGAAGAGCCCGAGGACCGCGCGCCGGCTCACCCACGCCATCGTGCAGCGGCCCTGGAAGCGCCGGCTCGTCCACGACCTCGGCTTCGGCATCGCCCACGAGATGTTCGGCATCTCCGCCGACCGGCTTCGCGGATAGCCGATGATCGGCGGCGCCGCGCCGAGGACGAGCCGTGGTACGGGCAGCGTGTCACCAACCCGGTGAACGTACGTGGCCAGCGCACTAGGGGTGGTCCCGGGGACCGATTTCGGTGGCCGGCCCGGATCCGCCTGGGGTGCCCCGGGCGACAGGCTGAGCCATGCGCGGAACCCGGAACAGTGGACTGCTGGCCCTCGGCGGGATCGCCCTGGCAGCGCTGCTCGCCGTGATCGGCCATGTCGCGGTGAACGAGGACCTGGACCCGTGGACGCTGACCATCAGCGACTTCGCCGTCTCGGACCGAGGCGGCGTCATCGACGTCGCCATGATCGTGCTCGCGGCGGCCACCGCCGTGCTCCTGCCCGCCCTGTGGCGTACCCACGCCCCGCCCGCCAATCGGGCGGGGCGGGCGGCCGAGGCGTTGCTGGTCGCCTGGAGCGGCGGGCTGCTGCTGGCCGCAGTCGTACCGACGAACGAGCCCGGCCTGCCCATGGACACCGCCGCGTACGTCCACCGGTACGCCTCGGTGGTCGCCTTCCTGGCGCTGCCCGTCGCCGGCTGGCTGCTCGCCCGACGCCTGCCGGACGCCGCAGCCCGCCGGGTACGCGCCCTCGTCACCGCCAGCCTGGTCCTGGCGGCGGCGATGATCTGGTCCGCCTATCCCGGCGACCGGCTGCTGCTCGGCCTGGTCGAACGGCTGCTCATCCTCACCGAGGTCGCCGTGCTCGTCGTCGTCGCGGTCGCCCTGCTCCGGCGGGTCACTCCAGCTCGTGCAGCATGAGCTGGCGGGCGGCCTCCGTGATGGAGCCGGAGAGGCTCGGATAGATCGTGATCGTCTGGGCCAGCTCGTTGACCGTGAGGTTGTTCTCCACCGCCATGGTGATCGGCAGGATCAGCTCACTCGCCTTCGGCGCCACCACCACGCCGCCGATCACCTGACCGCTGGCCGGGCGGCAGAAGAGCTTGACGAAGCCGTCGGCCAGGTCGTCCATCTTGGCGCGGGCGTTGCCGTCCAGCGGCAGCATCACCTGCCGGGCCGGCACCTTGCCCGCGTCGACCTCGTCCTGCGAGACGCCCACCGTGGCCAGCTCCGGATCGGTGAACACGTTCGCCGCGACGGTACGCAGCCGCAGCGGCCGGACCGCCTCGCCGAGCGCGTGCCACATCGCGATCCGCCCCTGCATGGCGGCCACGCTGGCCAGCGGCAGCACGCCCGTGCAGTCGCCGGCGGCGTAGATGCCGGGCACGTTGGTCCGCGAGACCCGGTCGACGGTGACGTAGCCGCCCTGTGCCAGCGCCACGCCGTACTCGGCCAGGCCCAGGTCGGCGGTGTTGGGGATGGAGCCGACCGCGATCAGCGCGTGGGAGCCGGCCACCAGGCGGCCGTCGGAGAGCTCGACCTCCACCCCGTCGGCGGTACGCCGGACCGCGTCCGCCCGGGAGTTGTTCAGGATGCTCATGCCCCGGTTGCGGAAGACCCGCTCGATCGCCATCGCCGCGTCGGCGTCCTCGTGCGGCATCACCCGGTCGCGGCTGGAGACCAGGGTCACCCGCACACCCATCGCCAGGTACGCGCTGGCGAACTCCGCGCCGGTGACGCCGGAGCCGACCACGATCAGGTGCTCGGGCAGCTCCGGCAGGTCGTACACCTGGCGCCAGGTCAGGATGCGCTCGCCGTCCGGTACGGCGGTGGGCAGCTGGCGCGGGGTGGCGCCGGTGGCGATCAGCACGGTCGACGCGGCGATCGACTGCTTCTCGCCGCCGTCGGTCGGGGTGACGAGCACCCGGTGGGTGTGGCCGAGGGTGTCCTCGCCGAGGCGGGCGGTGCCCGACACGAAGGTCACCCCGGCCTTGAGCAGCTTGGCGTGGATGTCGGCGGACTGGGCGAGCGCGAGGCGCTTGACCCGCTCGTGCACCGCGCTGGCGTCGACGGTGACGGCCTCCAGCCCGTCGGAGTGCACCCCGAACTCCTCGGTGTCCCGGTAGCCGGTGACCACCTCGGAGCTGGCGATGAAGGTCTTCGACGGTACGCAGTCGGACAGCACGCAGGCCCCGCCGGCGCCCTCGGCCTCCACGACGGTGACGTCAGCGTCCAGCTGAGCGGCGACCAGGGCCGCCTCGTAACCGGCCGGTCCACCACCGATGATCACGATCCGGCTCACAGAGCCATCCTTTCGTTCGCGACTGCGGGGCTCCGCTCCGCTGCGCTCCTCGCGCTCACCTTGCCCGCCCTTCGTCAGTGCTCACAGTGACTTTCTTCTCCCGAACGCGTCCGACACGCACTGTCGTATTCTCCCCCACCCGGCGGGCGGGCTATCGTCATCGCCGTGCGTCATCACGCCGCCTACGGCTCAAACCTCGACCCCGCCCGCATGCGCGCCTACTGTCCGCATTCGCCGATGGTGGGCACCGGCTGGCTGGAAGGCTGGCGACTCACCTTCGCGGGCGAGGACGTGATCGGCTGGGAGGGTGCGGTCAGCACGGTCGTCGAGTCTCCCGGCGACCGGGTCTTCGTGGCGATCTACGACATCCACCCCTACGACGCCGCCCAGCTCGACGAGATCGAGGGGGTCACCGCCGGCACGTACCGCAAGCTGCACGTACGCGTCTCCACCCTCGACGGCGACGTGACCGCGTGGATCTACGTCTTCGACGGCTACGAGGGCGGGCTGCCGACGGCGTGGTACCTCTCGGAGATCGCGAACGCCGCCGAGAAGGCGGGCGCCCCGGACGACTACGTCACCGAGCTGCGGTCCCGCCCCACCGGCACCGCGTCGGCCTAGCCCACCTCGTCGGCCCAGCGCGTCTCCCACGCCGCCCAGTCTGCTCCGGGGCGGGCCGGCGGTTCCAGGCGGCCCCGGCCGGCGTCGTCAATCACACACCGGCGGCCGGTACGACCAGCTCGTACATGTCGGCCCAGCGCGCCTCGCGCAGCCCCACCGACCGGTAGAGCGACAGCGGGGCGGTCGGGTTGGCCAGGTCGACCCCGAGGCCGGCGGACTCCCGGCCCTTCTGCGCGTACCGGGCGAACGCGTGGTTCAGCAGTGCCGCGCCCACCCCGCGGCGCCGGTGACCGGGCAGCACGGCGAGGTTCCTGACCCATCCCTCGTTCCGGTCGAGCGCCTGGTCGGACGACCGGAGTACGCCGGCGGGCCGCCCGTCCACCTCGGCGACGAACCACTCGTCCCAGGCCGTGTCGGGCCTGATGAGGGCCCGCCACCGGTCGTAGTCCGACGGCTCGTAGTCCAGCGTGTCGCGGAAGGCGGTGTCGTAGATCCGGTAGAAGTCGCGCAGCTCCGACTCGTCGCCGGGGCGCAGCGGGCGGACCGTCACCCCGGGCGGCGCTGGCGGCGGCTCGCCGGGCACCCCCGCCAGCGACCGGCGCATCAGCTGATAGCGCTTGACGAAGTCGAACCCCGCGTCGGTCAATTCGGCCGCCCAGCGGCGCTCGGGCTCGCAGGCGGGGCACCGCACGGTCAGGGCCGGCAGGCCGCGTTCGGCGGCCCGCCCGGCCACCCGCTCCAACTGCCGGGCCAGCAGCGGCGCCCGCACCGACACGCCCCGCTCCGGGTCGACGAACACGTCGACGGACTCCCGCCCGATCCCGGTCTCGTTGTGCAGGATCGCCCACGCCACCAGCGCGCCGTCCGGATCGAGCACCACCCAGGAGTCCCGCTCCGGGTCGACGTTCGGCGCGGTCAGCGCCTCCCGCACGTCGTCGGCGTCGAAGTCCGGGTAGCCGATGGCGAAGGTGTCGGCGGCGTGCACCACCGCGAGGATCGCCGGCACGTCGTCCAGGGTGGGGCGGCGGGCGTGCCAGCCGGCGGGGAGAGTCACGGGGGCGATCCTGACAGGCGGGCCGCCGGGCCGCCGCCCATTTTCCGGCCGCCGCGCCGGCCTCAGCCCGCCTCGACCACGTGGACCCGGGTCGCGGCGAGCAGCTCCACCAGCTCGGCGCCGTCCGCCGGCCCGAGCGCCGCGAAGGCCGGCGACGCCAACCGGTTGGTCACCGCCTCGGCCCAGAGCCGCCTGCGTACCAACGGCCCGACCGGTGGGTACGGCGGCGGCCAGCCGCAGGCGACCGCACCCGCCTCCCCATCGGGGCCGGCGAGCACGGCCTCCAGCGGGGTCATCCCGCTGGCCCGGACCGCGAGCAGGTGCGCCCCGGCGAAGTGCTCCCGGAGCAGGCGCAGGCCGACGGCCGCCCGGGCGCCGGCCGTGCGGACCGGCACCGGCAGGGCGCGCCAGGCGGCGAAGAGCGGCAGGCCGCTGGCGTCCGCGGCGTCGACCGCGCGGCCGAGCAGAGCGGCGAGGCGGCTCACCCCGGTGAGGGAGTCGAGCCGCTCCTCGCCCCACCGGCAGCACTCGGCCAGGGTGGCGGCCGCCACCTCGACAGGCGGGACGACCCGGCGGGCCGCGTCCCAACCGTCGGCGACCGCTTCGGGGGCCAGGAAGCCGAGAGCGGCGGCGACCGTCTCCGCACGGACGTCCCCGAGGGCCCCGGCCCGCCCGGTGACGTAGAACGCCCAGCCGGAGATGCCGAGCAGCCGCGCCCGGCGCAGGGTGGTGGGGCAGCGGGTGAAGACGTCGCCGAGTTCCAGCACGACCGGCTTGCTGGCTGCGGCGACCTGTTCCGGCGTCATCCGTCCGCTCCCCGGTCGACCCGTCCGTCCACAGGGGTCAGTCTGCCGCGTCGCCGTCCTACCCGGCATCCCCCTCTTCGGCGTCGAGCGCCTCCATCGCGGCCTCGACCTCGCCCGCGCGGCGGCGCGCGGCCGTCACCGTCCGTTCCGCCCCGCGCCGCGCCAGCCTCGCCCGGCTGAGGTCCTGCTCGGCGACGGCCCGGCGCCGCTCCAGCTCGGCCAGTTCCGCCTCGACCGCGTCCAGGGCGGCGACGCCGTCGCGCTCGGCCGCCGTCGCGTCGGCCAGCTCCGCGTCGGCCCGTTCCTGTTCGGTACGCGCCTTCGTCAGCTCCTTCTCCAGCGCCCGCCGTCGGCGCGCCCGCTCCGCCCGGGCGGCCCGCTCCGCCTGCTCGGCGCGGAACGCCGCCTGGTCGGCCCCGCGCCGCTGCTTCCCGGCCGGCTCGGGCCGGGGCTCCGGCTCCGGCTCCTCCCCACCCGTCACCAGCCGCAGTTGGGGGCGGGGCACCTCCCCGAAGCCGGCGTAGGTGGCGGCCTTCAGCAGCCGGCCGGAGCGGACCTGCTCGGCGACGTCGGTGTCGGCGAGCGCGGCGTTGAGGGTGGCCTCCACCTCGGCCAGCGGCAGCTTCCCGGCCGGTGGGGCGCCCTCGGCCCCGGCCGCCAGCTTGCGCACCTCGGCGACGAGCGCGCCGACCACCGCCCGCCGCTGGGTGGAAAGTTCCCGCAGCCGGGGCCCGCGCAGCTCGCGTTGGGCGGTACGCAACGCCTCGGCGAGCTGGGCCAGGTCGGCGACCAGCTCGGGGCGGCGGACGGCGAGCAGGTTGACCAGCCAGGCGGCCACGGTGGGCCGGCGCAGCCGGGCGATCTCCCGGGCGCCCTTCGGGTCGCCCGCGCGGCGGGCCTCGGCGGCGGCCTCGTCGCGGATCGCGACGAACCGGTCCGGCGAGGTGGTGTAGAGCTGGTGCAGCAGCTCTCGGGACGGGCCGGGCATCGCCGTCAGGCGTCGATCCGGGTGCCCGGTTCGAGCCGGCGGTAGTCGACGTCGGACAGGCGCGTGAAGTTGCTGTTCAGCACGTTGAGCCCGTTGTCGTTGAGCAGCCCGTCGTGCAGCGCGTACGCCCGGCGGGGCGCGACCGCCCGCAGGAAGTCCAGCGACTCGGAGAACTTCGTCCACGGGGCGTGTATCGGCAGGAAGAGCGTGTCGACCTGGATGTCCTCGGGGACGAACAGGCTGTCCCCGGGGTGGTAGACGGTGTCGTTCAGCAGGTACGCCAGGTTGTCCACCACCGGGATGTCGGGGTGGATCACGGCGTGTCGGCCGCCGTGGGCGCGTACCGGCACGCCGGCGGCCGTGAACGACTGTCCGGGTCGGACGGGTTCGAGCGCCTCGGCGGCGTCGCCCAGTACGCCGGTCAGCGAGGCCGGGCCGTGGATGACGAACCGGCGCCGGTCGAGCTGCCGGGTGACCGCCTCGACGTCGAGGTGGTCGGGGTGCTCGTGGGTGATCAGCACCGCGTCCGCGGCGTCGAGCGCCGCCGCCTCGCTGAACACGCCCGGGTCGATGACCAGCACTCCCCCGTCGTGTTCCACCCGCAGGCAGGAGTGGGCGTACTTGGTGAGCTGCATCGTGACTCCAAGATTATCGAATCGTGACGTCCTGAGCGCAGTCTGCCGGAACCGACGTGGTGCCGCGTCGCGTCTGAGGTATCGCCCCGCACGGGGGCCAAGGACTATGGAGGCGGGATGGACGGACGGCAACGGCAACGGCGACGTCGGGGCGTACGGCTGACGGCCGCCGCGGTGGTGGCTCTTCTCGCGCTGGCCGGCTGCGGCAGCGGCGCGCGGGACAACGCCGACAGCAGGCCGGCGGCAGCCCCGGTGGATCGGGACCAGGCCGCGGGCGGCGCGGCGGAGCAGGCCGGTGGCGCGGCGGACCAGGACGGCGGCAAGGCCGAGCGGGGCAGCGGCGCCGGCGCGCCGGACCTGCGGGTCGACCAGCGCTCCATCATCTACAAGGGCACCATGCGCGTGCAGGTGGACGATGTGGACGCCGCGGCCCGCAGCGCGATCGCCGCGGTCACGGCGGCCGGCGGTTTCGTCGGTGGCGACCAGCGGCGCAGCGTCGACGCGGACGCGCGGGCCGAGCTGGAGCTGCGGGTGCCGGCGGCGAAGTTCCACGGCGTCGTCGACGAGTTGGCGAAGCTGGGCCGGCAGCAGCGGCGGGAGATCAGCACGGAGGACGTCACCGAGCAGATGGTCGACCTGGACGCGCGGATCACCAGCCAGCGCGCCCGGGTGGAGAGCGCCCGCAAGCTGCTGGCCCGGGCCGACTCGATCGGCGACCTGGTGTCGCTGGAGAACGAGCTGGCCCGCCGGGAGGCGGACCTCGCCTCGCTGGAGGCGAAGAAGGAGCGGCTGGCGGACCTGACGAGCCTGTCGACGATCACCGTGTCGCTGGTCGGCCCGGACGCGAGCACCGCCGACGAGGAGACCGAGGTCGGTTTCCTGGTGGGGCTCAAGGGCGGGTGGAAGGTCTTCCTGACCTCCATGACCATCCTGCTGACGGTGCTGGGCGCGGTGTTGCCGTGGCTGCTGGCGATCGGCGTACCGCTGACGGTGCTGCTGGTGGCGCTGCGCCGGCGGCGGCGTACGGCTCCGCCGCCGACGCCGCCGGCGGGACCGGCCGGACCGCTACCGGCTAACGCGCCGCCGCCAGTGCCCGCAGCGCGGTCTGGACCATGAGCCGTACGCCGACCGGGATGGCGCGTTCGTCCACGTCGAACGAGGCCCGGTGCAGGTCCACGTTCGGGCCGGAACGGCCGACGCCCAGCCGGGCGAGCGCGCCCGGGACGTACTCCAGGTACCAGGAGAAGTCCTCGCCGCCCATGCTCTGCGGGGTCTCGGCGACGCCCTCCGGCCCGAGCGTGGCGGTGGTGGCGCCGGTCAGGACCTGGATGGCCCGGGAGTCGTTGCACACCGGCGGGCGGCCCCGCAGGTATTCCAGGTCGACGGTGGCCCCGGTCGGGGCGATGACGTCGCGGACGACCTGACCCACGATCTTGGGGGCCAGCTCCCAGGTGTCGCGGTCCATCACCCGCAGGGTGCCGGAGGCGGACGCCTCGGAGGGGATGACGTTGTAACGGGTGCCGGCCGAGGCGTGGCCGAAGACCAGCAGCAGCCCGCTGTTGGCCGGCACCCGGCGGCTGACCAGCGCCGGCACCTCGGTGATCAGGCGGCCCAGCGCGTCGACCAGGTCGACGGTCAGGTGCGGCCGGGCGGTGTGCCCGCCGGGACCGGTGAGCCGGACGGTGACGTTGTCGGCGGCGGCGGTGATCGGGCCGACCCGCAGGCCGATCTGCCCGACCGGCAGGTTGGGGTCGCAGTGCAGCGCGAAGATCTGCACGACGTCGTCCAGGCCGCCGGCCTCGATGACCTCCAGCGAGCCGCAGGGCAGGATCTCCTCGGCGGGCTGGAAGATCAGCCGGACCCGGCCGGGCAGCTCGCCCTGGTCGGCGAGCTGGGCCAGCAGCATGCCGACGCCGAGCATGACGGTGGTGTGCACGTCGTGGCCGCAGGCGTGGCAGACGCCGTCCACGGTGGAGCGGTACGGCACGTCCTTCGAGTCGGTCAGCGGCAGGGCGTCGATGTCGGCGCGCAGCGCGACCACCGGGCCGTCGGGGCGGCCGTCGATGTCGCAGATGACCCCGTTGCCCTTGGGCAGCAGCCGCGGCCGCAGCCCGGCCAGGGTGAGTTCCCGGGCGATCAGGGCGGCCGTCTCGAACTCCTCGCCGGAGAGTTCCGGGTGCGAGTGGAGATGGCGACGGGTGGCGATCAGCCCGGGCACGCGGAGGGCGAGCAGGTGGTCCAGCTCGAACGGCAGGGGCTGGGACCCGGCCGGCGCCTCCGGCCAGGACGACAGCAGCTGGTTGCCGGTGGGCAGCGTCAACGCACTCGTCACGTCGAATTCTCGTTCGCTAGAGATGGATGGATCATCAGGAACAGCAGACAGCCTAGACCTCCGACGGTGACGCTGCGCAACCTCGTTCCGGTAGCGGTCGGACCGCGCAGAGTCACGTATGCCCTGCTCGGAGCGCTCGCAGATCTGCGGGACAGCAGGTAGATCACGGTCGAATGCCGTCATCCGCTCCCCACCTCCTACAACGCGTAACCGGCCCGGCGCTCGAAAATCGACGTCGACCCCGAGGGCTCGTTGTTCCGAATTGTCGCATTAGTCGGTCCGGTGAACTGCCACTCCGACAATTACCCGACCCGCACCGGACCGCAGGACCCCGAGACGGTCACACACCCCGTTGCGGACCAACCGCACACCGTGTGCGTCCAGGTCCACCCGGTCGGGTTACCCCCGGGCCCGACCGGCACACCCCATCACCGCCGGGTCGCGCCGCCCACACCCGCGCCGAGCCCTCCGGCGACGTCGCCGGGATCCGCTCCGCGCTGCCGTCCGTGACCAGCAGGCCGGTCGCCCCCGGCTCGTGGCCTGTTGCCGCTCCTGGTCGTACCCGCAGGCGCCGTCACCCGCACCGACGTCGCCCCGCTCGGCGAGGGCCGCACCGCCGACCGCAGCAGCGCCTCCTCCGACTGTAGCGCCCCACCCGCACGGCCGCGACCAGCGAAAACGCGCCATGGGCCGGCCGTTACCGCACATGGACCGTCCGGTTACGGCGCAGGGGTGAAGAGCCGTCGGACCGACGGTCGCAGCGGAGCGCACACGGGTGCCGCAGACCCTCGCGACGGCGGACGGCGACGGCCGCCCGGCCCCGGCACGGCGGGGCTCGGACGGCCGTCGGCGAGCGCGGTCAGAACCGGTCGGACGGGCGGTACAGCCCCCACACCTGGCGCAGGGTGCCGCAGACCTCGCCCACCGTGGCGCGGGCGCGCAGCGCCTCCTTCATCGGGTAGAGCACGTTCTCGCTGCCCTCGGCGGCGGCCCGCAGCGCGGCCAGCCCCCGCTCGACCGCCCCGGCGTCGCGCTCCGCACGCAGCCGGGCCAGCCGCTCGGCCTGCGCCGCCTCGATCGTCGGATCGACCCGCAGCGGCTCGTACGGCTCCTCCTCGTCGACGGTGAACCGGTTGAGGCCCACCACCACCCGCTCGCCGGAGTCGATCTCCTGCGCGATCCGGTAGGCGGACTGCTCGATCTCCCGCTTCTGGAAGCCCGCCTCGATGGCGTCGACCGCCGAACCGTGGTCGAAGACGCGGTCCATCAGCTCGTTCGCCGCCGCCTCAATCTCGGCGGTCATCGCCTCCACCACGTACGAGCCGGCGAACGGGTCCACGGTGGCGGTCAGGTCCGTCTCGTACGCCAGCACCTGCTGGGTACGCAGCGCCAGCCGGGCCGCCTTCTCGGTGGGCAGCGCGATCGCCTCGTCGAAGCTGTTGGTGTGCAGCGACTGGGTGCCGCCGAGCACCGCGCCGAGGCCCTGCACCGCCACCCGGACCAGGTTGACCTCCGGCTGCTGGGCGGTGAGCTGCACGCCCGCGGTCTGGGTGTGGAAGCGCAGCATCATCGACTTCGGGTCCTTGGCGCCGAAGTCGTCGCGCATCAGGCGGGCCCAGATCCGGCGGGCGGCCCGGAACTTGGCCACCTCCTCCAGCAGGGTGGTCCTGGCCACGAAGAAGAACGACAGCCGGGGCGCGAAGTCGTCCACGGCCAGCCCGGCCGCCAGCGCGGCGCGGACGTACTCGACGCCGTTGGCGAGCGTGAACGCGATCTCCTGCGCGGGCGACGCGCCGGCCTCGGCCATGTGGTAGCCGGAAATGGAGATCGTGTTCCACTTCGGCACCTCCTTGCGGCAGTAGCCGAAGGTGTCTGCGACCAGCCGCAGCGAGGGCTTCGGCGGGAAGATGTACGTCCCGCGGGCGATGTACTCCTTGAGGATGTCGTTCTGGATCGTGCCGTTGAGTGCCGAGCCGGCGACGCCGTTCTCCTCGGCGACGAGCTGGTAGAGCAGGAGCAGCACCGAGCCCGGCGCGTTGATGGTCATCGAGGTCGAGACCTTGTCGAGCGGGATGCCGTCGAACAGCAGCCGCATGTCGTCGATCGAGTCGATGGCCACCCCGACCTTGCCCACCTCGCCGTGCGCGATCGGGTCGTCGGAGTCGTAGCCCATCTGCGTCGGCAGGTCGAAGGCCACGGAGAGGCCCATCGTCCCGGCCCGCAACAACTGGTGGTAACGCGCGTTGGACTCGGTGGCGGTGCCGAAGCCCGCGTACTGGCGCATCGTCCAGGGGCGGGAGGTGTACATCGTCGGGTAGACCCCGCGCGTGTACGGGAACTCGCCCGGGCCGCCGAGCCGGGAGTCCAGTTCCTCCGGGAGGTCCGCCGCCGTGTAGACGCCCTTGATCGGAAAACCGGACTCGCTTGACCGCGGTTCGCTCATTAGCGGATGGTAGGACGCGCGACGGCGTCGGCGGGTGAGGGATACCGCACACCGGCCGGCGGGCATCGACGAGAGGTGAACGTTCGGGTACGTACTGTCCAGTTCGGTAAACGTCCGCCGCGTCGGGTTTCGCATCGGGCGTCGGAACCAGCAAGATAGGGGGGTTGTGTCCCAGCCCCCCTCGATTTCCCCCGGTGGCTTTTCTGTGACTCAGATCCCGACGTGGAGCGGCGGACCAGTGAGTCCCCCCAACGGACGCGCGACCCCCGGCACGACCATCGGCGACCGCTACTCGCTGCGTTCGGCGGTGGGCAACGGCGGTATGGGCACGGTCTGGCGTGCCACGGACACACTCCTGCGGCGGGACGTGGCCGTCAAGGAGGTCGTCCTGCCCCCGGGGCTCGCCCCGAGCGACCGTGACGCGATGTACGAGCGCACCCTGCGCGAGGCCCGCGCCGCGGCGGCGATCCAGCACCCGGCCGTCGTCCAGGTCTACGACGTGGTCACCGAGGCCGGCCGGCCGTGGATCGTGATGGAGCTGCTCGACGCCCGCAGCCTCGCCGACATGGTGATCGAGGACGGTCCGGTCGCGCAGCGGGTGGTCGCCAAGATCGGCATCGCCCTGCTCGGCGCGCTGGAGGTGGCGCACGCGATCGGCGTGCTGCACCGCGACGTCAAGCCGGCCAACGTGCTGATCTGCGGCGACGGGCGCTGCGTGCTGACCGACTTCGGCGTGGCCCGGATGCCCACCGACGTGCAGCTCACCACCCCCGGGATGGTGCTCGGCTCGCCGCACTTCATCTCTCCCGAGCGGGCGATGGGCCAGGAGTTCGGCCCGCCGAGCGACCTCTTCTCGCTGGGCGTCACGCTCTACACGGCGGTGGAGGGGCGGCCCCCGTTCGACAAGGGTGACCCGATCGAGACCATGCACGCCGTGGTCGAGGACCCGCCCGCCCCGCCGCAGCGCAGCGGGCCGCTGGCCCGGGTGCTGATGGGTCTGTTGGAGAAGGACCCGGCCCGCCGCCTCGACGTGCACACCGCCCGGGCCATGCTCCGCGAGCTGCTCGCCGGCCCGCTGACCAGCAACGCCGCCGCGGTGAACTCGGTGACCGACCCCTACTCCGTGGTGCCGGTGCAGCGGCCCGTACCGACCCCGCCGGCCGCGCAGCCGGAGCAGCCGAAGCCGAGTGGGCAGATCGGCGGTCGGGCCATGCTCAATCCGGGTGAGTCGCTCACCGACCGGCTGGCGGCGCTGCGCCGCGGCGAGCGCCCCGCGCAGGCCGCCCTTCCCGCCAGCCCCGCCGCGATGGACGACACCAGCGCCGACGCCCTGGCCGGGCCGCTGCACACCCCCACCGGCGCGATGCCGGCACCGAGCGGTGCCACGCCGGCCGGCCGCACCTACGGCGGCGCCGAGGCGACCCAGCGGATGGCGTCCGGCGGCTCGGACGCCACCCAGCAGCTGCGGACCAACGCCGCCGGCCTGGTCGGCTTCAGCGGCCCGCCGGAGGCGACCCAGCGCATGGGGGCGGGCACGCCCACCTTCGGCGCACCGCCGCCCGAGGCCACCCAGCGGATGGGCGCCGGAACGCCCGTCTTCGGCGCACCGCCGCCCGAGGCGACCCAGCAACTCGGCGGCACCTACGGCGGCGGCCAGTGGTCGGTGCCGGGCACCGGGCAGCCGTGGGCGACCCCGGCCACCGCGCCCGCCACGAGCGGCTCGGGTGGCGGGTTCGCCGGCCGCGTGGGCGCCGCCGGCAACCAGCTCGTCGGCACGGTCAAGGGCTGGCCGCGCAAGGTGCAGCTCGCCGCCGCCGGTGGCCTCGCCGCGCTGCTGCTGATCGGGGCGGTCGTCCTGTTCACCGGCGGCGACGACCCGGCGCCGACCGTCCCGCAGGCCGCCCCGACCTCGCAGGCCCCGGCCCCCGGCGTGCCCGAGATGAAGGAGCACACCGGCAAGGGCATACGCGTCATGGTGCCGCAGGGCTGGGAGGTCAAGAGCGCCGGCAACTGGGTGGACTACGTCGACCCGGCGGACGACGGCCGCAAGGTCCGGATCCTGGTGGAGGACTTCCGCACCACCTCGATCCGCTGGGCGGAGGTCGCCGAGGACGGCCTGAAGACCCGCTCCAAATCCTGCGTCAAGCCCTACGCCCAGATCGCCATGAACGAGGTGGAATGGGTCGGCAAGCCGGCGGCCGAGTTCGAGTACACCTGCGGGGAGGGCGAGGCCAAGCGGCACGGCGTGTGGCGCGGCGTGGTCCACGAGGGCAAGGTCTACTCGTTCTACCTCACCTCGACGGACACGAAGTTCGCCGAGAGCAAGCCGATCTTCGACGAGATGGTGAAGTCGTTCCAGCTCACCGACGCCGGCTGAGCCCGGGGGAAGCGCGGTGGTGATCCGCCGGCGTGCTATCAAGAGACATGCCGGCGGAAACCACTGACATCGATGACATTAGCGAGCGGGCGCGGCGCTGGCTCGCCGACGATCCCGACCCGACCAGCCGGGAGGAGTTGCGGGCGGTGCTCGACCGCCTGCCGGCGAGCGCCTCGGAGCTGGCCGACCGGTTCGCCGGTCCGCTGACCTTCGGCACCGCCGGGTTGCGCGGTCCGCTGCGCGCCGGTCCGAACGGGATGAACCTCGCGGTGGTCACCCAGGCCGCCGCCGGCCTGGTCGGCTGGCTCGCCACCCAGGGCGGCTCCGGTCCGCTGGTGATCGGGTACGACGCCCGGCACGGTTCCCGCCAGTTCGCCGAGCGCACCGCCCAGGTCGCCACCGGTGCGGGACGCCCGGCGCTGCTGCTGCCCCGTCCGCTGCCCACCCCCGTGCTCGCCTACGCGGTACGCCACCTCGGGGCGGTCGCCGGGGTGATGGTTACCGCCAGCCACAACCCGCCGCAGGACAACGGCTACAAGGTCTACCTCGGCGCGGAACTGGGCGGGGCGCTCGGCGCGGGCGCCCAGATCGTGCCGCCGGCCGACGCCGGCATCGAGGCCGCGATCCGGTCGGTCGGGCCGCTCGCCGAGGTGCCGCTCGGGCCGGCCGGGCAGGTGCTCGGCGACGACCTGGTGGCCTCCTACGTGGAGCGGGCCACCGCCGTCATCGACCCGGACGGCTCACGCGACCTGTCGGTGGCGTACACGCCGCTGCACGGGGTGGGCGCGGCGGTGCTCACCGCGGCGTTCGCCCGCGCGGGCTTCCCCGTGCCCGGTGTGGTGCCCGAGCAGGCCGAGCCGGACCCGGAGTTCCCGACCGTCTCCTTCCCCAACCCGGAGGAGCCGGGGGCGGTGGACCGGCTGGTCGCGCTGGCCGAGGCGACCGGTGCGGACATCGCCATCGCCAACGACCCGGACGCGGACCGCTGCGCGGTGGCCGTCCGGGACAGCGGTCCGGCGGCGAGCACGGGCGGTGAGGTCGCCGGTCCGACCGCGCCGGACGCGAACCCGCCCGGCTGGCGGATGCTGCGCGGCGACGAGGTGGGGGTGCTGCTGGCCGACCACCTCATGCGGCGCGGCGTGACCGGCCTCTACGCCACCACGATCGTGTCGTCGTCCCTGCTACGGGCGATGTGTGCCGCCCGGGGCCTGCCGTACGACGAGACGCTGACCGGGTTCAAGTGGATCGTGCGGGCCGGCGGCGGGACCGAGCCGCTGGTGTTCGGCTACGAGGAGGCGCTCGGCTACTGCGTCGCCCCCGGGCACGTACGCGACAAGGACGGCATCACCGCCGCGCTGACCGTCGCCGAACTGGCCGCCGGGCTCAAGGCGCAGGGGCGGACCCTGACCGACCGGCTCGACGAGTTGGCCGCCGAGTTCGGCGTGCACCACACGGACCAGCTCTCGGTGCGGGTGGACGACCTGCGGCTGATCGCCGACGCCATGGGCCGGATCCGGGCCGCCACCCCGACCACGCTGCTCGGGCAGCCGGTCACCGAGGCGCAGGACCTGCTCCCCGAGGCGGACGTGGTGATCCTGCGTACCGGAGCCGCCCGGGTGGTGATCCGCCCCTCTGGCACCGAGCCGAAGCTCAAGGCGTACCTGGAGGTGGTGGAGCCGGTGGCGGACGGCGACGTCACCGCGGCCCGCACCCGCGCCACGGACGCGGTGGCGGCCCTCCGCAAGGAGATCGCCACGGCCCTGAACCTCTGACCCACCCTGCCCACCCCCACGCCCGGTGCGGCAAGGCCCGGTGATCAAGAAGTTTGCGTCAGGAGACGCGCCTCTCCAGGACGCAAACTTCTTGATCGACAAGGGCCGGCGACGGGGGTGGGGGTTGGGGGGTCCGGTTGGGGTGGTTAGCGGCGGGGGCCCAGGGCGGCGTCCACGGCGCGGCCCAGGGCGGCCACGACGAGGCCGACCGAGGGGCGGACCACCGAGTCGTCCATGCTGACGGTGCCGGAGAAGCCGGCGCCGCCGGCGATCTCCTCCAGCCGCTGCCGCGCCTCCAGGGCCGCGTCGCCGCTCAGGCCGAGCGCCGGCTCCATCCGCAGGACCGCGACCAGGGTGGCCAGGGCCGCCGTCCGCTCGTCGGGCAGCTCACCGCTGGCCAGCGCCTCGGCGAGCCGGCGCCGGGTGTCCGCCTCGACGGCGGGGTCGAGGGTCGGGTAGCGGTGCACGTGGATGAAGCCCAGCTCGGTCTCGTCGACGTCGCGCACCACGCCCTGGGCGCACAGGTCGCCGAGGATCTTGTCGCGCAGGCCGTGCCGCAGCCGCTGCACCCAGGACGAGGGGCTGTGCGGCGTGTCGGCGGCCATGCGGGTGAGGACCCCGTCGACGAGCGGCTCGCCGGTGGGCGTCGGGTCGACCACCGCCAGGGACCCCTCGGAGTACGCGATCCGCCCGGCCAGGGCCAGTTCGATCAGCACCGCGGCGGCCATCCCCAGGTCGAGGCTGATCCGCGGCATGGTCGCCTTGCCGGTCTCGTCGTCGTACGCGAGGAGAAGCAGCTCTTCGGCGAGCGCAACACCAGTCATGGCCGGAGACGGTAGCGGCTGCGCGCATCCCGCGCACGGACTCGCGCACGGATTCCCACGCAGCCGCGCGGCGGATGTCAGAAGCGGGGCATCCCACCGAACTGGCGGTCGCCGGCGTCACCGAGCCCGGGCACGATGAACATCCGGTCGTTGAGGCCCTCGTCGATCGAGGCGGTGACCAGGCGCAGCGGCAGGCCGGAGCGCGTCAGGCGCTCGATGCCGACAGGCGCGGCGAGCACGCAGAGCACGGTGATGTCGGTGCAGCCCCGGTCGGCCAGCAGTCGGCAGCAGTGCTCCAGCGAGCCGCCGGTGGCGAGCATCGGGTCGAGCACCAGCACCGGCAGGCCGCTCAGGTCGCGCGGCAGCGACTCCATGTAGGCGCGCGGCTCGTACGTCTCCTCGTCGCGGGCCAGGCCGACGAAGCCCATCGACGACTCCGGCAGCAGGCCGAGCGCGGCGTCGGCCATGCCCAACCCGGCCCGCAGCACCGGCACGAGCAGCGGCGGATTGGCCAGCCGGGTGCCCTCGGTGCCGGTGACCGGGGTCTGCACCGGGTACTTCTCGACGGGGAACGAGCGCGCGGCCTCGTACACCAGCATGGTGGTGAGTTCGTGCAGCGCCGCCCGGAACGAGGAGGAGTCGGTGCGCGCGTCCCGCATGGCGGTCAGCCGCGACTGGGCGAGCGGATGGTCAATGACGTGTACGTCCACGATCGCTCAACCTACCGGTCCAGCCCCGCCGGCACCGCGCGTGCGCCCGGGCGAGCGACGTCGCTCACCACCGCGTCGACGACGACGCCGTGACCAAGATCACTGTCCGCCCGGGTGCGTAGACTCCGGGGCATGACGGCGACAGCGACGTCGGCCCGGTCGGAGCTCTCCGAGTTGGGACGATCCGAGACCGCTCTGCGGACCTTCCTGCACGGCCTGCCCGGCGTGGACCAGGTCGGCGCGGAGCAGCGGGCGGCACAGCTCGGCACCCGCTCCATCAAGACCACCGCCAAGGCCCAGGCCATCGACCTGGCGATCCGGATGGTGGACCTGACCACCCTCGAAGGGGCGGACACCCCGGGCAAGGTGCGGGCCCTCGCGGCCAAGGCGCTGCGCCCCGACCCGGCCGACCCGACCTGCCCGCACGTCGGCGCGGTCTGCGTCTACCCGTCGATGGTGCCGCACGTGGCCGAGGTGCTCGCCGGCTCAGGTGTGCATCTGGCCAGCGTGGCGACCGCCTTCCCGTCGGGCCAGGCCCCACTGGAGGTCAAGCTCGCCGACACCCGTGCCGCCGTGGCGGCCGGCGCCGACGAGATCGACATGGTGATCAACCGGGGCGCGTTCCTGGCCGGGCGCTACTCCGAGGTCTACGACGAGATCGTGGCCACCAAGGAGGCCTGCGGGGACGCCCACCTGAAGGTCATCCTGGAGACCGGCGAGCTGGCCACGTACGACAACGTGCGGCGCGCCTCCTGGCTGGCGATGCTGGCCGGCGGCGACTTCATCAAGACCTCCACCGGCAAGGTCCCGGTCGCGGCCACGCCGCCGGTGACGCTGGTGATGCTGGAGGCCGTCCGCGACTTCCGGGCCGCCACCGGCCGGCAGGTCGGCGTGAAGCCGGCCGGCGGCATCAAGACCACCAAGGACGCCATCAAGTACCTGGTGATGGTGAACGAGACCGTCGGCGCGGACTGGCTCGACCCGGACTGGTTCCGGTTCGGCGCCTCCAGCCTGCTGAACGACCTGCTCATGCAGCGCACCAAGCTGACGACCGGCACCTACTCCGGTCCCGACTACTTCACCCTGGACTGAGAGCCGATGTTCGAATACGCACCCGCCCCCGAGTCCCGCTCGGTGGTGGACCTCAAGGCCTCCTACGGGCTCTTCGTCGACGGTGAGTTCGTCGACCCCGGCGACGGCGGCACGTTCAAGACCGTCAACCCGGCCTCCGAGGAGGTGCTCGCCGAGGTCGCCGAGGCCGGCGCCCAGGACGTGGACCGCGCCGTCCGCGCCGCCCGCCAGGCGTACGAGAAGGTCTGGGGCCCGATGCCGGGCCGGGACCGGGCGAAGTACCTGTTCCGGATCGCCCGGATCATCCAGGAGCGCTCGCGCGAGCTGGCCGTGCTGGAGTCGCTCGACAACGGCAAGCCGATCAAGGAGTCCCGCGACGTAGACCTGCCCCTGGTCGCCGCGCACTTCTTCTACTACGCGGGCTGGGCCGACAAGCTCCCGCACGCGGGCTTCGGCGCGGACCCGAAGCCGCTGGGCGTGGCCGCGCAGGTCATCCCGTGGAACTTCCCGCTGCTGATGCTGGCCTGGAAGATCGCCCCCGCCCTTGCGGCGGGCAACACGGTGGTGCTGAAGCCGGCCGAGACGACCCCGCTGACCGCGCTGCTCTTCGCCGAGATCTGCCAGCAGGCCGACCTGCCCGCCGGCGTGGTCAACATCGTCACGGGCGCCGGCGACACCGGTCGCGCGCTGGTCGAGCACCCGGGCGTGGACAAGGTGGCCTTCACGGGTTCGACCGAGGTGGGCCGGGCCATCGCCCGCGCCGTGGCCGGTACCCGCAAGAAACTCACCCTGGAGCTGGGCGGCAAGGCGGCCAACATCGTCTTCGACGACGCCCCGGTCGACCAGGCGGTCGAGGGCATCGTCAACGGCATCTTCTTCAACCAGGGGCACGTCTGCTGCGCCGGCTCCCGGCTGCTGATCCAGGAGAACGTCGCCGACCGGGTGCTGGAGTCGCTGAAGCGGCGGATGGCCCAGCTGCGCGTGGGCGACCCGCTGGACAAGAACACCGACATCGGGGCGATCAACTCCGCCGCGCAGCTCGCGCGCATCCGGGAGCTGTCCGACGCCGGGTCCGCCGAGGGCGCCGAGCGCTGGTCGCCGCCGTGCGAGCTGCCGGAGCGCGGCTTCTGGTTCGCGCCGACGATCTTCACCGGGGTCACCCAGGCGCACCGGATCGCCCGCGAGGAGATCTTCGGCCCGGTGCTGTCCGTCCTGACGTTCCGCACCCCGGCCGAGGCCGTCGAGAAGGCCAACAACACGCCGTACGGGCTGTCGGCCGGGATCTGGACGGACAAGGGCTCCCGGATCCTGTGGATGGCCGACCGGCTGCGCGCCGGCGTGGTCTGGGCCAACACGTTCAACAAGTTCGACCCCACCTCGCCGTTCGGCGGCTACAAGGAGTCGGGCTACGGTCGCGAGGGCGGCCGGCACGGGCTGGAGGCGTACCTCAATGTCTGAGCGGGTCGCGGTACGCAAGACGTACAAGCTCTTCATCGGCGGGAAGTTCCCGCGCAGCGAGTCGGGACGGTCGTATCTCGTGCAGGACGCCAACGTTTCCCTCGCCTCCCGCAAGGACGCGCGGGACGCCGTGGTCGCCGCCCGCGCCGCCGTGAAGGGCTGGGCCGGGGCGACTGCGTACAACCGGGGTCAGATCCTCTACCGGGTCGCCGAGATGCTGGAGGGCCGGCGCGAGCAGTTCGTCGCCCTCGGCGTGCCCGGCGACGAGGTCGACGCGGCCGTGGACCGCTGGGTCTGGTACGCCGGCTGGTCCGACAAGCTCCCCCAGGTGTACGGCGGCGCCAACCCCGTCGCCGGGCCCTACTTCAACCTGTCGGCGCCCGAGCCGACCGGCGTGGTGGCCGTGGTGGCCCCCGAGTCCCCGGCGCTGCTCGGCCTGGTCAGTGTGATCGCCCCGGCGATCGTCACCGGCAACACCGTGGTGGTGGCGACCTCGCCGACGCAGCCCCTGGCGGCGGTGACCCTGGCGGAGGTGCTCGCCACCTCCGACCTGCCCGGCGGCGTGGTCAACCTGCTCACCGGCCGGATCACCGAGACCGTGCCGGCGTTGGCCGCCCACATGGACGTCAACGCCATCGACCTGACCGGCGTGACCGACGCCGAACTGGCGGTGGAGCTGGAGGTCAAGGCGGCGCAGAACCTCAAGCGGGTGCTCCGGCCGGCACCGGCCGACCACGACTGGTCCGCCGACCCGGGCATCACCCGGATGACCACGCTGCTGGAGACGAAGACGGTCTGGCACCCCAAGGGGGTGTGAGACCGTCGGTCCTGGGGCTTCCGGGCAGCCCCGCCCGACCGGGACGACCAACTCATCAGGAGTAGGGCATGGGCCTCATCCACATCGAACTGTTCGCCACCCTGGACCTCGTCGGGCAGGCGCCCGGCGGCCCCGACGAGGACCCGGCGGGGTTCCCGTTCGGCGGCTGGCAGGCGCCCCTGCTGGACGAGGTCGGCGGGGCGCAGGTCGCTGCCGCGTACGAGGGCACGGACGCCCTCCTGCTCGGCCGGCGGACGTACGACATCTTCGCCGCCCACTGGCCGCACCAGGAGGGTGGCCAGGACGACGGGATCGCCAGGCTCTTCAACAGCGTCCCGAAGTACGTGGCCTCCCGCGGCCGGCCCGACCTCTCGTGGGCCGGGTCCAGCCAGCTCGGCCCGGATCTGGCCGCCGCGGTGCGCGAGGTCCGTGACCGGCACGAGCACGTGAAGGTCGTCGGGAGCCTCAACCTGGTGCAGACCCTCCTGCGCGAGAAGCTCTTCGACCGGCTCGACCTCTGGGTGCACCCGATCGTGCTCGGCGTCGGGAAGAAGGTCTTCGACGGTGGGGCGGTGCCCACCAACGTCACCCTCCTCGAACCGCCGGTGGCCAGCCCGAGGGGCACCGTCTACCTGCGCTACGGGCTCGCCGACGGCACACCCGGGACGGGGGACATGGGCGCACCCGAGCGCGGTGCCGGACGCTGACACGTGAGGTTTCTACTACGGGGGGTAGGATTGCGGCGTGACTCGGCTCGGTGATCTTGAACGTGCGGTGATGGACGTCTTGTGGGACACGGTCCCCGGCGCGGCGGGCGGGATCACCGTGCGCGAGGTGGCCGACGCGCTGGACGGGCGCGAGCTGGCGTACACGACGGTGATGACCGTCCTGGACCGGCTCGCCGGCAAGGGCATGGTGCAGCGCGAGCGGGAGGGGCGGGCCTGGCGCTACCGGGCCGCCGCCAGCCGTGAGGCGTACATCGCCCAGCTCATGCTCGACGCCCTCGACCTCGGCGGCAGCCGGGACGCCGCCCTGGTGCGCTTCGCACGCTCGGTGACCGGCACCGAGGCCGAGGTGCTGCGCGCCGCCCTCGGGGCCGAGGCCGGGGAGATCGGGCACGACGGGGACGCGCTGACCGGCCGGGTCGAGGCGCCGACGGTCGACGGGGCCGGCCGACCGCCCCGGGCCGACAGGGCAGCGGACCGGTAGGGCCGCGGTCGTGGCGTACGCCCTGCACTTCGCCGCGTCGATGCTCGCCTGCTGGCTGACCGCGCAGGTGCTGATCCGCTCCACCTGGACGTGGCGCAGCCCCCGGGTCGCGATCATCTGCTGGCAGGCGGTCGGGCTGGCCCTCGGGCTCTCCGCGATGGGCGTGCCGATGGCGTTGGGCCTGGAGGCCTACGACCGCTCGACCGGCAGCGCGCTGGTCGCTCTCGCCGCCGACCTGAGCCACGGCACCCTGCCCGTCGGGGTGGGCGCGCCGCACCTGGCCGCCGTCGGGGTGGGCTTCGGCATCGGCGGGGTCCTGCTGGCCACGACCGTCCGCAGCGTCTACGGCACCGTACGCGCCCAGCGCCGGCACCGGGACCTGCTCGCCCTGGTCGCCCGCCGGGACCCGACGGTGCCCGGCGCGCTGGTGCTCGACCATCCGAGCGCCGCGGCGTACTGCCTGCCGGGGATGCGGCCCCGGGTCGTGGTCAGCGCGGGCACCCTCGACCTGCTGGACAGCGCCGAGTTGGCGGCCGTGCTCGCCCACGAGCGGGCGCACGCCCAGGAACGGCACGACCTGGTGCTGCTGCCGTTCACCGCGCTCAGCCAGGCGCTGCCCTGGTTCGCCTGGGTCCGCGAGGCGCACGACCGGGTCGCCCTGCTGGTCGAGATGCGGGCCGACGACAAGGCCCGGGAGGCGCACGCCGACGCCCCGCTGGCCGGCGCGCTGCGCCGGTTCGCCGAGGCGGGCAGCCGGGCCACCCCGGCGGGCACCCTCGGGCTGGGCGACCGGCACCTCGACGTACGGGTGCAGCGCCTCATGGTCGCCGACCGGCCGCCCCGGCTGCTCGGCGGCGCCGCGCTGGCCGTGGCGACCTCCGTGGTCGCCCTGCCGATCTCCCTCTTCCTGAGCTGACCCGGGCGGCCCGCCCTTCCCGATAGGCTGCCCCTCCGCGCAGGACGCGGCCCGCCCTCTCCGGTCCCGGAGTTACCGCCGCATGGAGCGCGCCGGGCCATGCTGGAGGCGAGTGGCGACGCTGGCGGCGACCGGCGACGCCCGGCGCGCCGCTCGTCGGCGATTCGCCCGCCACTCCTCCCCCACGACTACTACGAGCCGTCGTAGGATCAACTACGACCGTCCATAGTAGTGACGCGTAGACAATCTACATGTAGGCTCCCTACGACTTGTGCGCCAACCGTACGGAGAGCCGGCCATGGACACCCTGCTCCTCGCCCGCCTGCAGTTCGCCACCACCACCTCGATCCACTTCCTCTTCGTGGTGGTGACCCTGGGCCTGGTGACCCTGCTGGTCGGCCTCCAGACCGCCTGGGTAATCACCAACAAACCGGTCTACGAGCGGCTGACCCGTTTCTGGGGCCAGCTCTACGTGATCAACTACGTGCTCGGCATCGCCACCGGGATCGTCATGGAGTTCCAGTTCGGGCTGAACTGGAGCGGGCTGTCGCGCTACGTCGGCAACGTCTTCGGCGCGCCCCTGGCCATCGAGACGCTGGTCGCCTTCTTCCTGGAGTCGACGTTCCTCGGCATGTGGATCTTCGGCTGGCACCGGCTGCGCCGGGGCGTACACCTCGCCCTGATCTGGGGTGTCGCGATCACCGCGTACGCCTCGGCGTTCTGGATCATGGTGGCGAACGCCTGGTTGCAGAACCCGGTCGGCCACGAGGTACGCGACGGCGTCGCCCACCTCACCGACTTCCCCGCGCTGCTGGACAACCCCACCTTCCGCATGGCGTTCGGGCACGTCGTCACGGCGGCGCTGCTGGTCGGCGGGATGCTGATGGCAGCGGTCAGCGCGTGGCACCTGCACCGGCGCACCCCCGACCACGCGCTGCACCGCAAGGGGTTGCGGATCGGCCTGATCACCTCGGCGGTGGCGATCTTCTTCGTACAGGGCTTCGGCTTCGCCCAGTTCTTCGCGATCGAGGACGTGCAGCCCACCAAGTTCAGCGACGACGGCGGCGACGCCCCGCTGATCGCGGAATGGACCGCCCGGTTCGGCCCCGGTGACTACACGCCGCCGGTCCTCGCCGACGTCGGCCTCGGTTTCATGATCCTGATCGGGTTCACGCTCGCCCTGCTCTGGCTGCTGCTCCCGCTGTTGTGGCGGGACTGGATCATCCGGCTGCGCGTACCGCTGCGGATCCTCCAGTTCACCCTGCCGCTGCCGTTCGTCGCGGTCATCCTCGGCTGGATCGCCCGCGAGGTCGGCCGGCAGCCCTGGGCCGTGTACGGGCTGCTGCCCGTGGAGCAGGCGGTGTCGCCGGTCAACCCCTGGCTGATGCTCACCTCGCTGATCGGCTTCAGCCTGCTGCTCGGCGCCCTCGCCGTCACCAACTGGGTGCTGCTGGCCCGGCACGCCGCCCGGGGCGCGGACGACCCGGCCCTGGGCCGGCAACCGGACCAGCCGCCGGCCGACCCCCACCCCGAGCCCGCCTTCGCCTGAGGAGCCGACCGTGGAACTCGCCTGGTACGCCCTGCTCGGGCTCTTCTTCGCCGTCTACCTGGTGCTCGGCGGCTACGACTACGGCGTCGGCCTGCTGCTCGCCCGGGACACCGACCCCGCCCGCCGGCGCGCCGCGCTCAACGCCGTCGGCCCGTTCTTCCTGGGCAACGAGGTCTGGCTGGTGGCCGCCGTCGGCATCCTGTTCGGCGCCTTCCCCGTGCTGGAGGGGGAACTGCTCGCCGGCTTCTACCCAGCGGTGCTCGGCGCGTCGACCGGGGTCGTCCTGGTGACCGCCGGCGTGCAGCTGCGCAGCCGCCCCGCCGGGCAGCGCGCCCGCGCCCGGTGGGACCGGATCGTGGTCGTCGGCAGCGTGCTCGCCGCGCTCGGCTGGGGAGCCGTGCTGGCCGGGCTGCTCCAGGGCGTACCGCTGCGCGCCGACGGCCACGTCGCCGGGGTGACCCACCTCTTCACCCCGTTCGTGGCCGCCGCCGGGATCGCCGTCGTCGCGCTGGTCGCGCTGCACGGTGCGACCTTTCTCACGCTCCGGCTGCCCGCCGCCGACGCCGCGCCGGTCGGGCGACTGGCCGCCCGGCTCGTCCCGGTGGCGCTGGCCGCCGTCGGCGCGGCCACCGTCCTGGGCCTGCTCTCCGCCGACGTACGCGCCGCCGCACAACAGCCGGTGGTGGCCGCACTGCTGCTGTCGTTGCTGGTCACGGCGTTGCTGACGGCCCGGACCGCGCTCGCCCGGCGGCGGCCGGGGCTGGCCTTCGCCGCCACCTGCGCGTCCCTGGCGTTGCCGGTGGCGCTGGCCGGCGCGACCATCTGGCCCTACGCGCTGGTCTCCACGGTCGACCCGGGCGCGTCACTGACGGTTGCCGACGTGGCGGCCAGCACACCCACGCTGCGGCTGTTGAGCTGGGTCACGCTGCCGCTCCTGCCGGCCCTACTAGGCTTTCAGGCGATGTGCTGGTGGGTGTTCCGGGGACGGACCGACGGCAGGGCACCGGTGTACTGGTGAACCGCCGTCCCTTCGACCCGCGTCTGCTGCGTCGGGTCCCGGGGGCTCGACGCGACCTCGCCGTGCTCGCACTGCTCGGCGTGCTGGCCGCGGGGCTGGTCGTGGCGCAGGCTACGACCCTGGCCGCGCTGCTGGCGACCGCGTTCGACGGGCGGTTGAACCGGCCCGCGCTGGCCGGCTTCGCCGCCGCGGTGGCCGCGCGCTCGCTGCTGGTCTGGGCGCAGGGCACGGTGTCGGCGCGGGTCGCGGCGACGGTCAAGGCGGCGCTGCGGGCGGACCTGCTCGCGTCGGTCGGGCGGCACGGCCCCGGCTGGGTCGCCGGGCAGCGCGCCGGGCAGCTCGCCACGCTGACCGGGCGCGGGCTCGACGCGCTCGACGCCTACTTCACCGGCTACCTGCCGCAGCTGGTGCTCAGCGTCACCGTGCCGCTCGCCGTACTGGCCCGGATCTTCGTCGCCGACTGGAGCTCGGCGCTGATCATCGCGGTCACCCTGCCGCTGATCCCGATCTTCGGCGCGCTGCTCGGCTGGCAGGCGCAGGCCGCCACCGAGCGGCAGTGGCGGCGGCTGTCCCTGCTCGGCGGGCACTTCCTCGACATGGTCGCCGGGCTGCCCACGCTGCGCGCGTTCGGCCGGGCCCGGGCGCAGACCGACGTGGTCCGCCGGATGGCCGACGGTCACCGGGTGGCGACCATGAAGACGCTGCGGATCGCGTTCCTGTCCGCCCTCGTCCTGGAACTGGTGGCCACCCTCTCGGTGGCGCTGGTCGCCGTGCCGGTGGGCGTACGGCTGCTCGGCGGCGGGCTGACCCTCCAGACCGCGCTGCTGGTGCTGCTGCTCACCCCCGAGGCGTACCTGCCGCTGCGGGCGGCCGGCGCCCGCTTCCACGCCAGCATGGAGGGGCTCACCGCGCTGGACGAGGCGCTCACCCTGTCGGCCGCCGCGCCCGCGCCGGCGAGCGGCGGGAGCGCGACCGTCCCCGACGGCCGCGGCGAGATCCGGTTCGAGGCGGTGACCGTGGCGTACGAACGGACCACCGCCCTGCGCGACGTCACGCTGACCATCCGGCCGGGCGAACGCGTCGCCGTGATCGGCCCCAGCGGCGCCGGCAAGAGCACCCTGCTCGGTCTGCTGCTCGGCTTCGTCACCCCGACCGCCGGCCGGGTCACCGTGGGCGGGGTCGACCTCGCCGACGCCGACGGTGACGGCTGGCGCCGCCAGGTGGCCTGGGTCCCGCAGCGGGCCCACCTCTTCGCCGCCTCGCTGGCCGACAACATCCGGCTCGGCGCCCCGCAGACGCCGGACGCCGCGCTCGCCACGGCGGTCCACGACGCGGCCCTCGACGACGTGGTCGCCGGGCTGCCCGACGGGCTCGCCACCGTCCTCGGCGAACGCGGGCACGGCCTGTCCAGCGGGCAGCGGCAGCGGGTCGCGCTGGCCCGCGCCTTCCTGCGGGACGCGCCCGTGGTGCTGCTCGACGAGCCGACCGCCCGGCTGGACACCGCCGCCGAGGCGGTCGTGCTCGACGCCACCCGCCGGCTGGTGACCGGGCGGACGGCGCTGCTGGTGGCACACCGGCCGGCGCTGCTCGCCGACGCGGACCGGATCCTGCGGATCGAGGACGGCCGGGTCACGGAGCTGACGCCCACGGCGGCCGGGAAGGCGAGCCGATGACCGCCGAACGGCCCCCGGCCGATGCCCGGCCCGCCCACGCACCAGGTGCCGCCGACAACGCCCGGCCCGCCGACGCACCAGGTGCCGCCGCCGACGCCCGGCCCGCCGCCGATGTCCGGGCCGGCGCGCCGCCCACCCGTGCCCCCGGCGCCGCCGACAGCGCCCGGAGCGCCGACGACGCTCAGCCCGCTCCGGGGCGGGCCGGCTCCGCCGAGCGGACCGTGCTGCGGCTGGCCCGGCCGTACCTGAACCGGCTGCTCGGCGCGGGGCTGCTCGCCGCCGCCACCGAGTTCGCCGCTCTCGCCCTGATGGCCACCGCGACCTGGCTGCTGATGAGCGCCGCCGAGCGACCCCCGCTGGACCGCCTCACCGTGGCGATCGTGGCGGTCCGGGCGCTGGCGATCAGCCGGGGCGTGCTCCGCTACACCGAACGGCTCGCCGGGCACGACGCCGTGCTGCGGCTGGTCACCGACGTCCGGGCCCGGGTCTTCGGCGCCCTCGCCGCCCGCTCGGCGGCACGGCAGCGCTCCGGCGACGCGTTGAGCCGGCTCGTCTCCGACGTGGAGGCGGTGCAGGACCTGCTGCTGCGGGTACTGGTGCCGGCCTCGGCGGCGGCGCTGGTCAGCGTGGTCGCGGTCGGTGGGGCGGCGCTGATGTCGCCGGCCGCCGCCGGGGTGCTCGCGGTCGGGCTGCTGGTCGCCGGGGTCGCGCTGCCCGCACTGGCCACCGCGCTGACCCGCCGCGCCGCCGCCGAGCTGGCACCGCTGCGCGGCGCCCTCGCCACCGACGCGGTCGACCTCACCCACGGCGCCGCCGACCTGGCCGCGTTCGGCGCCACCGGGCACGCGCTGGCGACCGCCGACGCGCGGGCCCGCCGGCTGGCCCGGTTGGAGCGGCGGCTCGCCGCCACCGGCTTCGCCGTCGACGCCGCCGGGGTGCTGGTGGCCGGGCTGACCGCCGGCGCGGTGGTGCTCGCCGCGCTCGCCGACGGCGTGGACGGGGTGCTGGTCGGCGTCCTGGCGGTCGGCACGCTCGCCGCCGTGGAGATCGCGCTGGCGCTGGTCGGGGCCGCCCGGCAGTGGACCCAGCTCCGGGCCGGCCTGACCAGGGTCGCCGCCCTGCTGGAGGCCCCGACCGGGCCGGCCGCACCGGACGGCGCGGAGGTCGGCCCCGGGCCGTACGACGTGCGGTTCGAGGAGGTGAGCGTCCGGTACCGGGAAGGCGCACCGCCGGCCCTGGACGGGTTCAGCCTCGACCTGCCGCCCGGTCGACGGGTGGCGGTGGTCGGGCCCAGCGGCGCCGGCAAGAGCACCCTGGCCGCCGTACTGACCGGCGCGGTGCGGCCCACCCACGGGCGGGTCACCCTCGACGGGCGGGAGCTGTCGGCGTACCGGGCCGAGGAACTGCCCCGCGCGGTCGGCGGGCTGCTCGCCGAGGCGTACGTCTTCCACGCCTCCGTGCGGGAGAACCTGCTGCTCGGGCGGCCCGGCGCCGACGAGGAGGAGCTGGCGGCGGCGACCGCGGCGGCCGGGCTGCTGGACTGGGTACGCGAGCAGCCCGACGGCTGGGACACCGTGGTCGGCGAGGAGGGCGGCCAGCTCTCCGGCGGCCAGCGGCAGCGGCTCGCGCTGGCCCGGGCGCTGCTCGCCGCGCCGGGTGTGCTGGTGCTCGACGAGCCGACCGAGGGGCTCGACCCCGCCGCCGCCGACGCCGTGCTCGCCTCCGCGCTGGCGGCCACCCCGGCCGGGCACTCCGTCCTGTTGATCAGCCACCGGCTCAACGGGCTCGCCGAGCTGGATGAGATCGTGGTCCTGGACGCCGGTCGGGTGGCCCAGCGCGGCCGGCACGCCGAGCTGGTCGCCGCCCCGGGCTGGTACCGGGACCAGTGGCTGATCCAGGAGGCGGCCGAACGCGGATACCTGGCGCTGCGCCCCTGACCGCCGTTCCGCCCGCCGGCTCCGGGTCGGGCCAGGGTTGTCCCCGACGACGCCCGACGGCGGCCCGTGACAGGGTGAGGTCATGCGGGGCGAGAACGACACGACGGCGGTGGAGGAACGGCTGCGGGAGCTGGCCGCGCACCTGCGGGGGCCGCGCCGGCTGAAGGCCGACCTGCTGACCGAGGCGCGGCACGGGCTGCTGGACGCCGTCGACGCGTACCGCGGGGACGGGCTGCCCGCGACGGAGGCGCAGCGGCGGGCGGTGGCCGAGTTCGGTTCGCCGGCGCAACTCGCCCCGGCCTACCAGGCGGAGCTGGCGGCCGGTGCGCTGCGCGGGCTGTCGCTGCGGGTCATCGCGCTCGCCACGGTCGCGTTCGTCGCCGGTGACCTCACCTGGCAGGGGTCGAGCTGGGGCGGCTCCCCGCCGCCGGCGGCCTACCAACTGCTGTCGGCGTCGGTGGGCTGGATCTGGGCGGCGGCGTTCGTGCTGGCGGCGCTCGGGCTGCTGCTGGCACGCCGGTCGGCGCTGCGCGGCGGTGCCGCGGACCGGGCGGTGGGGGCGGGCCTCACGGGGATCGTCGCCCTCGGCGCGCTGACCGGCTCCGCGCTCTTCGCGTGGTCGGTCGGCCTCTGGGACGCCGCGCTCACCTGGCCACCCATGATCATCGGCGTGGTGGTGGCCGCCGCCGGATATCTCTGGCTCGGCCGGGCCGCCCGCACCTGGCTCCTCGCCGCCCGCTGAACCCCGGTCGCTGCATCCCGCATGCCCTGGTGCCCGCCTGCCCCGGTGCCGGCCTGTGCCGGTCAGGCCGGCGCGGTGGGCGGGGAGTCGACATCGAGGAACCGGCCGACGGTGGCGCGGAACTCGTGCCACCCGGACCGCTCGCCGGCCAGTGCCCGCCGGCCTTCGTCGGTGAGTTGGTACGTCCGCCGTTCCCGCCCGTTGACGGTGCTCCAGGTGCTGGCCACGTGCCCGGCCCGCTCGAGCCGGCGCAGCGCCGGGTAGATGGTGCCGGTCGGCAGGTCGAGCTGGCCGTCGCTGCGTTCGCGCAGCGCATCGATGATCGCGTAGCCGTGCAGCGGACCCTGTTCGAGCACCGCGAGCAGCAGGGCGTCGAGATGTCCGTGCAGCGCCTGGGCCTTCATGTGTAGCAAAGCTACATGTCAGCGGTCCGTGCCGCCACCGGGGTGCGGGCACCGGTCTCCCGGAGACGCCCACTAGGGTATGTGCCCAGAGTCACTCGTCGGCGGCGGACGCCGGCGGGTGGGCAACCCGAAGCACACGGAGGTCAGCGTGGCCCGCCAGTCGCCCCAACGGCCCGACGCCGACGAGCCCGAGCTCGACGACGCCGACGCCCCGGCCGAGTCCGGCACCGCAACCGTCTCGGCCGAGGACGCCCGCGCCCTCTGGGACGAGCTGCGGATCGACCCGGTGGAGATCGCGCTGCCCGCCGGCACCGGCTACACGCTGCGGGCGTACCGGCCGGCGCGGGAGCTGACCCCGACCGACGTGACCGAGCGCGACCAGGACGACCCCTTCCTGGCCCGCCGCCAGGCCGCCGAGGAGGAGGACGAGGACGACGAGACCCTCGTCATCCTCGACGAGGAGGTCGCCCAGGAGTTCGCCGAGAGCGACGAGGAGGAGGCCAAGGGCCGCCGCCGCGACGCGACCGACGACAAGGACGCCGAGGCCGACTCCGAGGACGAGACCGACGACGAGGACGAGGACGACGCTGGCGACGAGGAGGTGCCGGTCTTCCTCAGCCACCGCGGACGACTGCTGCTCTTCAAGACGCCCGAGTCGCTGGTCAGTTTCATCCGCTCCGGCGCACCCAACGACCTGTCTCAACTGGACAGCTGGAATGAACTGTCCGAACGGGTGGAACCGGCCGACATCGCGCCGCTCGACGAGGACATCTACGAACTCGACCTGGTGGTGGAGAACCTCCGCGGCGGGCACGACACCTGGGACCCGACGCTGCTCATCGAGGCCGGCGAGGTAGCCCGCGACCTGGCGTACGCGCTGCGGCTGCCCGCGGTCCTGGACATGCTCTCCGCCGGCTCCAGCCTCGACGACCTGGACGAGGCGCTGCGCGCCACGGTCGACGGCGGCGTGGGCGGGTTCTTCGGTCGGCGCCGGCTGAAGAAAATCGGGGCACAAACCGCAAGTCTGGGTTGGCGCACCATTGTCGGGAAGATCTCTGCGGTCGTGGACTGGCGCGACTGACCCTTTGCGGGGAGCATCAGTCTCTGGCAGTGAAAGCCTTGTGTCCCGGGAGGAGGACGACGCCGTGGCGCTCGTGCGCGTGTACTGCGGTCTGGCCTCGGCGGATCCGGCCGACCGACCGGTCTCGGCCGGTTCGACGCTGACGTCCGCTGTGGTCGACGACGCAGGCCGTCTGCTGCATGTCTGCGAGATCGGCGACGACCCGGCTGGCTACGCCCAGCTGGTCTCGCTGCTCGTGGAGCGGTCGGGCGGGCCGAGCGGTGCGGCCATCGCCGCCGACAGCGACGACCACACGGTCACGTCGCTGCTCAGCGCGGCCGGTCGTCCTCTGGCGATCGCCGACGACGACTCCGTCGACGACTTCGCGGAGCGCTTCGCCGACGACGACTCGCTGGAGGAGATGCAGTCGCCGCCGGCCGAGCGGCGCGCCGTCGGCCTGGCCCGCGCCCTGCAGGCCGGTGCCCTCTCCGCCGTCACGCTCCCCGCTCCCCGGGACCTCGCCGGCTACAAGCAGGTTCTCGCCGCGCACGCCGCCCTGGCCAGTGGCCGGCACTCCGCCGCCGTCGCGCTGCGGGAGGTGCTCCGCGAGCTCTACCCGGCCGCCCTGCGCGCCTACCCGGACCCGGCCGAGCCGGTCTCGCTGGCCGTGTTGGACGCGTTGCCCGAGCCCGGCATGCTGAACGGTGCCGTGGGGCGCGGCGACGCCCCGGCACCCGCCGAGACTGTCGCGGCACGGCTCGCCGCCGACGGGGTCGCCGACGCCGACGAGCTCAACTCGGCGGTGACCGCCCTGCGGGTGGCCGTCAGCGAGACGCCCCGGCGCGCCACCGTCAACCGCGCCCTCACCTCCGCCGCGGCGGACACCGTACGGCAGGCGGTCGCCTCCGTCCGAGCCTGCGACGCGGGCTGCCGCGCCCTGGTCGGCGCGCTCAACGACCGGGTCGGCACGCCCGCCACGCCGGCACCGGTTCGCCGCGGCGCGACCCGCCACGGCGAACCGCTCGCCGACGCCCCCGGGCTCACCCCCACCGGCGGTGCCCTGCCCGGCCTCACCCCGACCGGCAGCGGCCCGCGTTCGCTGCGGCCCACGGAGCCCGAGCCCGCGCCGGGCGGTGGCCGCCGGAGCCGGCCCGAACCCGTCTCCGGCGCGACGCCGCCACCGGCCCCCCGGCCGCTCGGCCCGCCGCCGGTCGCCCCGGCACCCGTCACTCCGCCCCCGGTCGCGCCGATGCCGGTGACGCCGGCTGCGGTCGCCGGTCCCCCGGTCTCCGCGCCCCCCTCGCGACCGGGTTCGCTGCCGAGCCGGATCGACGGCCCGACCAACCGCCCGGTCTCCGCGCCGCCGCCCCCGCCGCCGGGCATCACCCCCATCGCGCCGGCACAGCGGAGCACGGTGCCGCCGGCCGAGGCGGGGGAGCCGTTCCGCCCCACCCTGACCACCGCGGCGATCCAGAACGCGCGCGCCGAGCGCCAGCGCACCGTGATCCCGCCGCGCCCGAAGACCAACGGCGAGCGGCCCACGCCCACGGGCGGCTTCAGCGCCACCGACCTCAGCGTTCCCGTGCCCACGCCCCGGCCGGGCCATGAATCCCCGGCACCGGCGGAGCCCGCTCCCCCCGGCTCCCGGGCCAACTGGCCGCTGGTCAACAACCCGGAGGACCCGGGCGACAGTTCCGCCAAGAACCCGGTCGTCGGTTCCTACGGCGGGCGCGGCGTCGACGCCCCGACCGACCCGGGTGCGGAGCGCCGCGTCACCCCGCCCTGGCTGGCCGACGACCTGCCCCAGGAGCCCCCGGTGCTGCGGTTGGTCGAGCCGCCGCCGCTGGCCGACCGCGCGCTGCGCGGCGGGACGGGCCCGGCCGCCGACGGCCAGCCCGAGACGCCCCCGCTGCGGTTGGTCGACCGGGAGGAGGCCGCACGCAGTGGCCGGCCGGCACCCCGTGACGAACGGCCGGCGGCCGAGTACCGGCCGGCGCCCCGCGACGAGCGGCCCGCCGCCCGCGACGAGCAGCCCGCAGTCCGTGACGAACGGCCCGCGCCTCGTGCCGAGCGGCCGGCGGCCGAGTACCGGCCGGCGCCCCCGGTCGAGCGTCGCCCGCCACCCGTGTCCGACGAGGGCGACGGCGACCTGCTGATCTTCGCCCAGGCCAAGTCCGCCTGGTTCGTGGGGCACGACGACGACTCCGACCTGACCTGGTCCACCACCGCGGACACCGGCTGGCAGGCGGCCGAACAGGCCGCCCGCCCGGCGGTCGGTGCCGAGACGCCCGCCGGCCTGCCCAAGCGGGTCCCCCAGGCCAACCTCGTCCCCGGCTCCCCGTTGCGGGACGAACGGCCACTGCGCATCGTCCGCGACGCGGCGAGCCTCGCCGAGAACACCACCGGCTACTTCCGCGGCTGGCGCCGGGGGCAGGAGATCGGCGGTTTCGCGGTCGGCGGTCGGCCCGGCCGGGAGGCCGCCGGCGGCTGGGACTTCACCCGCGACACGGGCGACCGCGACGACGACCGGGAATACGAGTACCGCTCCGCCGGCTACCGCTCCTGACCGCCGGAAAACCGCCTCCCACCTGCGTGTTCCTGCCCACACCCGGATAATTTGACGCCGTGTCGCGGCGGCCGGGAGCATACCGGCGGAACAGCCGGCGGCAGGGGTCGCCGGTTGGGAAGGCGACTCATGGCGACAACGGCAACCGGCACCCGCGCGTTGACCCGCCGTGGCCTACTGGCCGCGACGGCGGGCGCGCTCCTGCTCAGCGCCTGCGGGCGGGGCGAGGCGGGTCAGGGCGATCCCGTCAGGACGGTCGGGCCGGGCGGTCAGGAGCTGCTGATCGGGGTCAGCCTGGAGCTGACCGGCCCCGGCGCCGCACTCGGCGTGCTCCAGCAGCGGGCGCTGGAGATCACCCTGGAGTCACTCAACGCCAAGGGCGTGCCGATCGGCAACCTCCGCCGCACCGTACGGCTGGAGGTGCGCGACAACGCCGGCGATCCCGCGACGGCGGCCCGGCAGGCCACCGCGCTGGCCCGCGACACCGGCGTGCACGCCCTGCTCGGTGGGACCATGGCCGAGACCTCGATGGCCCTGGTCGGGGTGGCCCAGAAGGAGCGGGTGCCGTTCCTCTCGCTCGCCTTCGGCGACGGGATCGTGCTGCCGCTGGCGCAGCGGACGTACGTCTACAAGATGACCCCGGACGCCGCCGACATGGCCCGACGGCTCGCCCGGCTCATCGCCTCGCAGCGGCTCTCCCGGGTGGCGCTGCTGGCCGCGGAGGGGCTGCACGGCGACTCGGGCGTACGGGCGATGAGAGGGGCCCTGCGTACGGCCGGGGTGGCGCTCGCCTCCACCTCCCGGCTGCCCCGCACCGGCGAGGACCTCCGTGGGGCGGCCCGCGCCGCCACGGGCTCCCGCCCCGACGCGGTGGTGGTCTGGGCGACCGCCCCGGACTCGGCCGCCGCCGTCGGGGCGCTGCGTGCGGCCGGCTACGACGGTCCGGTGTTCCTCGACGCGGGCGCGGTCGCCGAGCAGACCCTGGAGGGCGGGAACGCGACCCTCATGGAAGGTGCGTACGCCGTCCACCCGACGTCGCTGGGCGGGGCGATGCTCGCCAACACCACCATGTCGGCGTTGCACCGCAAGGAGTTCGTCTACCGCTACGTCCAGCTGCACGGCGGGTTCAGCGGCTTCGCCCCGTACGCGTCCGACGCGGTGCAGCTGATCGCCGAGGCGGCGCGGCTGTCCACCAGCGTCGACCGTGGACGGATCCGGGCCTTCCTGCAGAACCAGGTCACCGAGGGGATGGCGGGGATGTACTCCTTCACCCCAATCCGGCACGGCGGCATGGACCAGGGCTCGCTGGGGATCTACACCGTCAGCGCGGGTGCCTGGAACCGGGTGTCCTGACCCCCGCGCCGTCCCGCCGCCCGGGTGCCCCGACGACACGCCCAGGCTGGTCCGGAGCGTCCGCCGCAGGGGCGTGCCCGGCCGGTGTGCGGACGCGCCGCCGCCGTGCTGCGGGCAGCGACGAGCGCCCGATGGCGGGCAAGGCCGTCACCGGGCGCGGTCGCGTCGCTCAGGCCGGCGCCACGGCGCGCGAGCGCCGCATGGTCAGCACGTACTCGACCAGCGAGATCAGCACGTGCTTCGTCGACTCCCGGTTACGGGCGTCGCAGGCCACCACCGGCACGTCGCCGGAGATCGCGAGCGCGTCCCGGACGTCCTGCGGGTCGTGGTACTGCATCCCGTCGAAGCAGTTGATGGCCACCAGGTACGGCAGCCGCCGGTGCTCGAAGAAGTCGATCGCCGCGAAGCAGTCGGCCAGCCGGCGGGTGTCCACCAGCACGACCGCGCCGATCGCGCCACGGACCAACTCGTCCCACATGAACCAGAACCGCGTCTGCCCGGGCGTACCGAACAGGTACAGGATCAGGTCACGGTCGATCGAGATGCGGCCGAAGTCCATCGCCACCGTGGTCGTCGTCTTGCCCGGCACCTGCCGGGTGTCGTCGACGCCCACGCCGGCGGAGGTCATGATGGCCTCGGTGGTCAGCGGCGTGATCTCCGAGACCGAGCCGACCAGCGTCGTCTTGCCGACGCCGAATCCCCCGGCGATAACGATCTTCGCCGACGTCACGCGCCCACTCGGGGTCGGCGGGCGGTGCGACATGTCAGAGCCTGCGAAGTCCACTCAGCACCCTCTCCAGCAGTTCAGTGCCCACCGCGTCGTCCGAGTCGTCCAGGATGGTCGGCTCGTGGACCGCGACCAGGCCGTCCGTCGCCATGTCGGCGATGAGCACCCGGGCCACACCGAGCGGGAGCTGCATCCGCGCCGCGATCTCGGCGAGCGACTGCACACGTCCGTCACACAGCGCGGCGATGTACTGGTGCTCGCGACCCTGACCGCCGTTGCCGTTGGCAGCGGCGCGGCCGCGCACCGTCGTCTCGACGAGCGCCTCCAGAGCGATGTCGAGACGAGGGCGGGTACGACCACGGGTCACGGCGTATGGACGGACCAACGCTCCGGTCGGTTCGTCACGATCGAGCATGTCGCCGCTCACCTCCCTCGTACCCGGCACCGGCTCCGGATGGAGCCCGTCGTCGTTGTCAATGTCACCCCGCCGACCTCACGGGTCAACGGGTCGTCAGCCCAGCATTCCCGCAGCCGCGCGTGGCTGCGGGGTCAACGCGTCGCCCACCCGGTCGACCAGCAGGGCCATCTCGTAGCCGACCTGTCCCACGTCGCTGCTGCGGGCGGCGAGCACCGCGAACGACGACCCGTCCGAGATGGACATCAGGAACAGGAAGCCATTGTCCATCTCCACCACTGTCTGCAGCACCGCGCCTCCCTCGAAGCAGCGGGCCGCACCCTGGGTGAGGCTGACCAGCCCGGACGCGATCGCGGCCAACTGGTCGGCCCGGTCACGCGGGAGGTCCCGTGACGACGCGAGGAGCAGTCCGTCCGCGGAGACGGCGACCGCGTGCGCGACACCGGGTACCCGGTCGGCGAAGTTGGCCAGCAGCCAACCGAGATCCTGCGTAGTTGTCATCGTTCTTGCTCCTTCTGCCCGCTCCCGGCCACCGGGCCTGAGCCAGACTGCGAGGATTGCTGCCCTCCCGGAGTCCCCTCCGGGTTGGTCGGGTTGCTGTCCGACGGGTTCGTACGCCCCCGCTGCACGCCCCGATGGTAGGCCGAGAGGAGGCCGCGCACACCCTCCGGCGTACGCCGCTGCACGGAGGTGGTGGGCTTCTCCACCGCGCCGGGCACGAGTTGCGCCATCGGAGTGCGCTTGGGCAGGCCCGTCGAGGTGGTCGCCGCGACGGGCACCTCGGTCGCCGCGGAGGCGGCGCGCCAGCCGTCGTCGGCCGCCGTCTGCCAGCCGCCACCCGCCTGCTGCTGCGCCGACCGTCGGTGACCGAAGCTGTCGGCGAGGCCGGGTCGGGTACCCCCGCCGGCCGTCGGTCCGTTCTCGCGCGGCGCTCCTCCGGCCGCCGGAGTGTCTGCCATCGGTGCGTTACCTGTCGTCCCGGGTGGTGTCGGCTGCACGGCCCGACCACTGGCGTCGACCCGGGCGAACTGCTGGGTCGGTCCGCCGTCGGTCGGCGTATTCGCGGCGGCGGCCGCCGCCTCCTCCGGCCCCGGGCGGCGGGTACGGAACCAGGCCGACTCGAGCTCCCGGAAGATCGGCAGCTCCATCGTCTCGTCCGCGTACCGCTGCCGGGTCTGGGCCGGCGGCGTGGTGGGCCGCGTCTGCGGGGCGGCCGGGGCGGGGGCCTGGGCTGCCGGGGTCGGTGCGGTGGGGCGCGGCACCCGCGGCAGTTCGGTCGTCATGTCCAGCGCGGCGGCCAGCCGCTCGGGCACCGGCGGGGTCGCCGCGTCCCGGTCCGCACCGGGGACCGGCGGCCAGGCCGGCGGCGCCGGCGTGCTCGGACCCGGCACCCCGGGAGCCTGCCGCTGGGGCAGCGGGCCGGTCGGCGGCGCCGAGACCGGCGGACCCGAGTACGGCGCGGCCGACACCGGCGAGCCGGAGTACGGCGGACCCGAGTACGGGTGGCCGGAGACGGGCGACGCCGAGACCGGCATGCCCGACACCGGCGAGCCGGACACCGGCGGCGCGGAGTAGGGCACCGGCGGGGTCGACACGGGCGGGCCCGCGTAGGGCGCCGGCGGGGCCGAGTACGGCCGCTCGGGGCTGCTGGGCAGCTGGCGCGGAACGGCCTGCTGCTGACCCGTGGCGTCCTCGTCGTCGGCCGACCGCCGCTGCGGCAGCGGGTCGACCGACTGGCTGTTCGACGTGCGCGGCTGGAATGCCTCGCCGCCGCTGAACCCGCTGGCGCCGGTCAGGTCGGACCAGGCCGGCATGGACCGGGCCGCAGCGGCCGAGGCCGGCGTGCCGGCGCCGTTGCGCGACGCCGGGTCGAACGGCCGGCCGCCCAGCGTGACCTGGTTGCCGGACTCGCTGGAGCGCTGCGCCGGCACCGGGTTGGCCGGGCCGTTGCCGAGCGCCGGCAGCGCGCCGAAGGCCGGGGCCGGGCCGGACGACTGCGGGCCGGGCGGGGGCAACGCGGGCGACGACTGCGGGCGGCCGGAGAGCGCCCGGGGCACGAGCACCGAGGTCGGCATGACCACCTCGGCGACGGTCCCCCGGTCGGTGCCCGGACGCAGCTCGACCTTGACGCCGTGGCGGGACGCCAGCCGGGCGACCACGACCAGGCCCATCATCCGCGAGACGGCCACGTCCACCTGCGGCGGCGTCGCGAGCCGCTCGTTGAGGTCGTGGAGCTGGTCGGGGCTGATCCCGATGCCCCGGTCCTCCACGTAGAGCGACGCGCGGTCGCCGACGCGCCGGGCCTCCACCATGACGTGCGAGTCCGGCGGCGAGAAGGCGGTGGCGTTGTCGAACAGCTCGGCCACCAGGTGGACCAGGTCGTTGACGGCGTGCGCGGCGACCTCGATGTCCCGGTCGATCACCCCGAACTCGATCCGGGTGTAGTGCTCGACCTCGGACTGGGCCGCCCGGAGCACGTCGATCAGCGCGGCCGGCTCCCGCTGCACGCGGGTGGAGTCGGCGCCGGCCAGCACCAGGAGGTTCTCGTCGTTGCGGCGCATCCGGGTCGCCAGGTGGTCGAGCTGGAACAGCTCGGCCAGCCGGTCCGGGTCCTCCTCGCCGCGCTCCAACCGGTCGAGGTGACCGATCAGGCGGTCGACCAGGATCTGCGACCGACGGGCCAGGTTGACGAACATCGTCGCGACGGACGCGCGCAGCGCGGCCTGCTCGGCGGCGGTACGGACGGCCTCCAGGTGAACCGCGTTGAACGCCTCGGTCACCTGGCCGAACTCGTCCTTGCTGCGCACCGGCAGCGGCTCGGCGATCTGGTTGGCGAGCTGCACCGGGGAGAGCTGACCGGTCACCTTGGGGTCGCGCAGCCGCGCCACGGCCTGGGGCAGCCCGTACTGGGCGATGGAGAGGGCGCCCTGGCGCAGGTCGCGCAGGGACCGCGCCATCGAGCGGGCGACCAGGTAGGCGAAGAGGATCGCCAGCAGCAGCATGCTGAGCAGCAGGCCGGTCTCCAGGAACACCTGGCGCTGCACGTCCGAGCGCAGTTCCTCGGCGAGGCCGACGACGTCGCGGTCGATCTTGGCCTCGACCGTACGGATCAGCTTGGCGTTGGCCACCATGGCCGCGTCCCACTGGTCGGCGTCGAACGGGGCGCCGGCGAGGGTGTCCGCGGTGGTGATGCCGTTGAGCCAGCTGTTGTAGGTGTTCGCCTCCCGCAGGTCGGGGCCGGCGACCACCTGGGCGTAGTACTCCTGGTCCGGCTGGCTGGCCACCACCTGGAAGCTCTGCAGCCACTGGCTGGAGCCGGTGCTGGTGGCGATGTACTCGTTGCGCAGGTTCGGGGTGAGCCGCTGCTGGATGAACGCCCGGTGCACCACGTCACGCCGGCGGGAGAGGAACTCCTTGTTACGGGCGGTGGCGGTGGCGGCGCGCATCCTGTCGCTGAGCTCGTTGTCTCCGGCGAGCTGGGTGGCGGAGTCGCGGATGCTGATCAGGTCGTCGATCAGGCCGTCGTACGCCTGCATGGCCGGGACGAGCCCGAGCTTGCCGTTGAAGACCTGGCTGCGGGTGCCGGGAAGGTCGGTCAGCGTCTGGTCGATCTCGCGGAGCAGGGTGTCGAGGTTCCCCGGGAGGTCCTCGACCTCGGCCCGCTGCTGCGAGTACGGCCCTTTCGCCTTGTCGACGCTGGCGTTGGCCTGCTCGTACGCCTGCTTGTAGCGGGCGTTGTCCTGGCCGCGGGGCACGCCCAGCAGACGCAGCGCGTTGGTCCGCTCGTTCTGCAGGGTGTCGACCAGCTCACCCGAGTAGCCGACGAGGTTGGTCAGGTCGCCGGCCCGGTTGGCGTTGTTGAGGGTCTCCAGGTGGTCGATGAGACCGCTGGTCCCGACGACCACCGTGGCGATGGTCGGCACGATCATGATGAGACCGAGCTTGGACCAGATCGGCATGTCGCGGAGCCGACCGGTCGGCCGGCGCAGACGCGACAGGAAGGAGCCCGCCGCCTTCGGCCGTTTGCTCACGTCACCGCCCTCGCGATTTCTGGAACTGCGTTGCCCCTGGACAACGCCCAGCGGCCGACCTCGTAGGTCGGACCATCCGAGATTCCATCACGCCACCCCTGAAAGAGAAAGCCCAGGCTGGCCGCAGCCGGAGGTGTGATGAGATGTTGATGCCATTTGATAGCAATCCGTCTGGCCGGAGTTACTGAACGTAATGAAGCACCCCCATCGCGTTGTCCTGCTCGCGGGCCCTTCTGGGTCCGGAAAGTCGTATATAGCGCAGCGAACCGGTCTCCCGGTGCTCTGCCTGGACGACTTCTACAAGGACGGTGACGACCCTACGTTGCCACGACAAAACGGCCTGGTGGATTGGGAGTCTCCCCACTCCTGGGACGCCGCGGCAGCCGTGGAGACGATTGTCCGACTGGCCAGGGAAGGCAGGGCCGATGTGCCGGTCTATGCGATCGGTGCGGACCGCCGGGTGGCCACCCGGCCATTCGAGGTCGCCGATTCGCCACTTTTCGTGGCTGAGGGGATCTTCGCGGCCGAGATCGTCGAGGAGTGCCGTCGGCGCGGGGTCCTCGCCGGGGCGTACGCGCTGCGGCGGCCCCGGGGCGCGACCTTCGTCCGCCGGCTGGCCCGCGACCTCGCCGAACAGCGCAAGGCGCCCCGGGTGCTCGTGCGCCGCGGCCTGGCGCTGCTGCGCTCCGAGCCGGCGGTGCTGCGGCGGCAGACCGGGCTGGGCGCCGAGGCCGCCCGGGCGGGTGAGGTGCTGCGTGCGGTGGCCGGCATGCTCGCCGGCCACCCGCACCGCTCCTGAACCCGCCGCGCGGCGGCGTCGAGGTCAGCCCAGCAGCTTGCCGTACGCGGGCTTGATCACTTCGTCGATGATCTTCAGCCGCTCGTCGAACGGGATGAAGGCGCTCTTCATGGCGTTGATGGTGAACCACTGGAGTTCCTTCCAGCCGTAGCCGAAGGCGTCCACCAGCAGGGCCATCTCCCGCGACATCGACGTGCCGCTCATCAGCCGGTTGTCGGTGTTCACCGTCACCCGGAACCGCAGGTCCCGCAGCAGCCCGATCGGGTGCTCGGCGATCGAGGGCGCGGCGCCGGTCTGCACGTTCGAGGACGGGCAGAGCTCCAGCGGGATCCGCTTGTCCCGCACGTACGCGGCCAGCCGGCCGAGCACCGGCTCCGGCCCGGGTGTGATGTCGTCCACGATCCGCACCCCGTGGCCGAGCCGGTCCGCCCCGCACCACTGGATCGCCTGCCAGATCGACGGCAGGCCGAACGCCTCGCCCGCGTGGATGGTGAAGTGGAAGTTCTCCCGCTGGAGGTACTCGAAGGCGTCCAGGTGCCGGGTGGGCGGGAAGCCCGCCTCGGCGCCGGCGATGTCGAAGCCGACCACCCCGGCGTCCCGGTGCCGTACGGCCAGCTCGGCGATCTCCTGCGACCGTGCGGCGTGCCGCATCGCGGTGAGCAGGGTGCCGACCCGGATCTGCCGGCCCGCCTCGGCGGCGAGCGCGCTGCCCTCGGCGAAGCCGGCCAGCACCGCCTCGACCACGTCGTCCAGGGTCAGGTCGCGCTCCAGGTGCTGCTCGGGGGCGAACCGCACCTCGGCGTAGACCACCCCGTCGGCGGCCAGGTCCTGGGCGCACTCCCGGGCCACCCGCCGCAGTGACGACGCGGTCTGCATGACGGCGACGGTGTGCGCGAACGTCTCCAGGTAGCGCTCCAGGGAGCCGGAGTCGGCCGCCTCGACGAACCACCGGCCGAGCGCCTCGGGGTCGGTGGTGGGCAGCTGGTGGCCCACCTCGGCGGCCAGCTCGACGATCGTCGCCGGCCGCAGGCCGCCGTCGAGGTGATCGTGCAGCAGCGCTTTCGGGACCTTGACGATGTCCTCGTAACGGATAGTCGCGACCATGCACAGACCCTAGTCGGCCCCGCCGGGCCCGACCCACGCGACCGGTCCGGGACGGCGGGGCCCGTCAGGGACGCCAGCCGTACACCCGGTCGACGGCGAGCCGGAGCACCAGCCGGCGGTCCGCGACCATCGCCGCCCGGTAGTCGGCCCAGTCGGGGTGCTCGCCGCGGATCCGCCGGTAGACCTCGACCAGCTCCTCGACGCACGCGTCGTCGGTCGCCGCCGCCGGCGGGGTCAGCGTGACCGTCCCCTCCGCGACCGCGTACGCCCCGCCGTCGGCGGTGCTGACGTGCAGGCTCGCCCGGGGATCGCGGCGCAGGTTGCGCACCTTGGCCCGGTCGGCGGTGGTGGAGCAGCGGATCAGGCCGGGCTCGGCGAGGAAGTCGAGGTTGGACAGCTGGGGTCGCCCGTCGCGCCGGAGGGTCACCAGCACGCCCCGGCCCCGCTCGCCGAACAGCTCCCACAGCCGGGCGTTCACGCCGGCACCCGCAGCGGGGCGAGGGCGGCGGCCAGCCGGGCCAGCTCGTCGAGCATCATCTCGGCGGCGGCGTCGCGCGCCGGGTCCGGCACCAGCTCGCCGGCGTCGTCGAGCGCCTGCCGCAGGAACACGGTCACCGCCTCGTTGGCCGGCATCATCCTGAGCGTGGTCACCACCTGCTTGATCATCTGGACGGCGCGCAGGCCGCCGGAGGTCATGCCGTAGCTGACGAAGCCGACCGGCTTGTACTGCCACTCCGCGTAGAGATGGTCGATCGCGTTCTTCAGCGGCGCGCTGAAGCCGTAGTTGTACTCCGGCATGACGAAGACGAAGGCGTCCCCGGCGGCGACCGTGGCGCTCCACCTGCGGGTGTGCGGGTGCAGGTAGCGCCCCTCGGCGGGGTGGTGCGGCTCGTCGTGGAAGGGCAGGGCCACCTCGGCGAGGTCGACGAGGCGTACGTCGTCGAAGGCGTCGGACGCGGTGGCGACGGCGGTGAACCAGTCGCCGATCCGGCGGCCCACCCGGCCGGGCCGGGTGCTGGCGACGATGACGGTCAGGCAGGGCATGGCGAGGTCGCTCCTGTGGTGGCGGGCCGACCCGGGGCCGGCACGGTGAACTTCGGGATGAGGTGCTGCGCCAGCGGCCCGCTGCTGACGGCGAAGACGAGGGTGCCGGGGCCGACGGTGCCGCCGAGCGCCCAGCCCAGCGCGAGTACGCCGAGCTCGATGGCCGTACGCACCCGCCCGATCGGCAGGCCGCGGGCGGCCAGCCCGGTCATCAGGCCGTCGCGCGGCCCGGGTCCGAGCCGCGCCCCGAGGTAGAGGGCCGTGGCGAGCCCGTTGAGCAGGATGCCGGCGACCAGCAGGCCGATCCGGCCGGCGGCCGGGGCCACGGGCGGCAGGACGGCGAGCGCGGCGTCGGCGGCGATCCCGACCACGACCGCGTTCGCGAGGGTGCCGAACCCGGGTCGCTGCCGCAGCGGGATCCAGAGCAGCAGCACGGCCACGGCGACCAGGTTCACGACCTGGCCGAGGGGCAGCCCGGTCCGCTCGGCGAGCCCCTGGTGCAGCACGTCCCAGGACGCGAGGCCCAGGTCGGCGCGGACCATCAGGGCCACGCTGACGCCGAACAGCACGAGGCCGCCCAGCAGACGGGCCAGCCGGCCCGGCAATCTGGTTGACATGTCACTCACATTAGGAGGCGAGTTGATGACATGTCAACCAGATCGCTAGGATGGCCGGCATGGAGCAACCACGCTGGCTCGACGAGCGGGAGCAGCGCGCCTGGCGGGGCTACCGGCGGATGCGCCGCCTGCTCGACCTGGAGCTGGCCCGCGAGCTGATGCGCGACGCCGGCCTCTCCGAGCCGGACTACGACGTCCTGTCCGACCTCTCGGAGACACCCGACCAGCGGCTGCGGCTCAGCGAGCTGGCCGACCGGATGCTCTGGTCCCGCAGCCGGCTCTCCCACCACCTGACCCGGATGCAGCAGCGCGGCCTGGTCACCCGAGAGGAGTGCGCGACCGACGGCCGGGGCGCTGTCGTCGTACTCACCGCCGAGGGCCGGCGCGCGGTCGAGGCCGCCGCCCCGGGCCACGTGGCGGCCGTCCGTCGGCACCTGATCGACCTGCTGACCCCCGACGAGGTCGCCGCGCTCGACGCGCTGACCCACCGCGTGGTCGACCACCTCACCGGCCCGGACGGTGCGCGGGGCTGACCCGATGGTGGTGCGGGCACCACCAGCCGACCGGCGTGCGCGCACCATCGAAGTGACCCGTCCGGCTGCCTAGCGTCAGCGGCACACGGAAAAGCCGACGCGGGGAGAGTTGCACGTGTTCACGACATTGGCCACTGCGGTGGTCCGCCGGCCCGGGCGGGTGATCGCCGGCTGGCTGCTCGCCATCGCCGCGCTGACCGCCGCCACCTTCGCCGTCTACGGGCCGGCGGGACCACGCCCCGCCGACAGCCAGGCCGACTTCCTGCCGGCCCGCTACGAGTCCGCGCGGGCCGCCGGCATCGCCGCACGGATCTTCCCCGAGCCTGCCGGCACCAGCGCGGTGCTGGTCGTCCGGCGGGCCGACGGGGCGCCGCTGACCCCCGACGACAGCGCCCGGATCGACCGGCTGCCGCAGGAGCTGCGGGTCGCCGGCGTGACCGGGGTGACCCCCGGCGCGGTCGCCCCGGACGGACGGCTGCGCCTGGCCGAGGCGCGCCTGACCGGCGAGCCGCACGCGGAGACCACCATCCAGGCGGTCGGGCGGCTGCGGGACGCCACCGACGACGCGTTGGCGGGCAGCGGCCTGGTCGCCGGCTGGACCGGGGAGGCGGCCGGCGCCGCCGACGGCTTCCTGCTCGACATGATCGTCAACGGGGCCATGGTGCTGGTGATCCTGGTCCTGCTGCTCGTCGTCTTCCGCAGCCCGACTATCGCGCTGCTCAACCTGTTCCTGGTGCTGCTGGTCGCGCAGGCCGCCACCGGCCTGCTCGCCCTGGGCGCGAAGGTCTTCGGGTACGCCCTGGACGCCTCCACCACGGGCCTGCTCCCGGTCGTGCTGCTCGGCATCGGCACCGACTACGCGGTGTTCCTGCTCTTCCGCTACCGGGAACGGCTCCGGACCGGCGAGGACCGGCGCGCCGCGATGGTCCACGCGGTCGGCCGGATCGGCGGCGCGGTCACCGTGTCCGCGCTGGTCGTGGCGGTGGCGTTCGGCGCGCTGGTGCTCTCCCGGCTTGCCTCGTTCCGAGTGCTCGGGCCGGCCCTCGCCGTCGCCGTCCTGCTCATGGTGGCCGCCGCGCTGACGCTGTTCCCCGCCGTCTACTCGCTGCTCGGCCGCCGGGCGTACTGGCCGGCGAAGCTGGCGGCACCGGACGACGGCGACGCCGCCCCGGCCGGCGCGGCGGCCCGCGCCGGCCGGCTGGTCGCCCGCCGGCCCACCCGGGTCGTGCTGGCCACCCTGGCCGCCCTCGTGCTCCTCGGCCTCGGCGCGCTGCACCACCGGCCGAGCTACGAACTCGACGCGCTGCCGCCCGGGTCCGAGTCGGCCCGGGCCCTCGACTGGCTCCGCTCGGGGCTGCCCGCCGGGACCCTCTCCCCCACCGACGTCTATCTCACCGGCGCCGGGTTGGACGCGGTCGCCGCCGAACGGTTCGCCGAACAGCTCGCCGAGGTGCCGATCGTGGCGGCCCCGGCCGGGGTCGAGATCGTCGACGGCGTGGCCCGGGTGCGGCTGCTGCTCGCCGAGCCGCCGTACTCGCAGCGGGCCATCGACGCCGTGGAGACCGGGCTGCGACCCGCCGCGCACGCCGCGGCGCCGCCCGGCACCCGCGCGTACGTGGGCGGGGAGACCGCGACCTTCGCGGACGTCCGCGCGGTGCTCGACGAGGACCTGCGGCTGGTCCTCCCGGTGGCCGCCGGGCTGATCGGGCTGCTCCTGCTGCTGATGCTGCGCGGGTTGCTCGCCTCGCTCGGCCTGCTCGCCGCCGTCGCGCTCGGTTTCACCGCCACCCTCGGCACCAGCGTGCTGGTGTTCCAGATCCTCGGCGGCCAACCCGGGCTCAACTTCCAGCTGCCGCTGGTCGTGTTCCTCTTCGTCACGGCGATCGGCACCGACTACAACATCCTGATGATCGCCCGGCTGCGGGAGGAGCTCCGGGCGGGGCGCCCGCCCCGCCAGGCCGCCGAGGAGGCGGTACGCCGCGCCGGCCCGGCCGTCGCCGCCGCCGGGGTGATCCTGGCCGGCAGCTTCGGGGTGCTGGTCGCGTCGCCGATGATGGCCCAGATCGGGCTCGCCGTCGCCGTCGGCGTACTGATCGCCACGTTCGGCCTCTCCTGGCTGCTGGTGCCGGCGACGGCCGCGCTCACCGGCCGGGTGGCCTTCTGGCCGGCCCGGATCCGCCCCGAGCCCGCACCGGCGGGCTTCGTGCCGGGCGCCGTGGACACCCCGGCGGGCGTGGACTCCCCGGCCGCCACGTGCACCACGCCCCCGGAGGCCGTCGTGCCGGCTGGGACAATGCCCCGATGAGCGGGGTGCGGCGGGCAGGGCGCGAGCTGAACCAGCTGGCCGTCGCGGCGGGGCTGGCCTGCGCGGGCATCGGGTACGCGCTGGCCACGCTGCTCACCGCCGGGCTCAGCCTGCTCGGCGTCGGCCTGCCCCTGCTCGACCGCACCCTCGCCGGCACCCGGGCGCTGCTGGACCGGCAGCGCCGCCGGCTGCCCGGCCCGCCGGTCCGGTCCCCGTACCGGCCGATGAGCGGGACGCTGACGGCCCGGCTGCGGACGGCGGCCGGCGACCCGGCGACCTACCGGGACCTGGCGTTCCTCTTCGCGCACTTCTGCTTCGCCCCGGCCGCCCTGGTGCTGGCCGTGGGGCTCTGGCTCGGCGCCGCGCAGGGCCTCGCCATGCCGCTGATCCACGCGGTGGCGCCCGGCGCGGTCGACAACTACCTCGGCCTGCCGATCGACTCGCTGCGCAACGCCGCGCTGGCCGTGGTGCCCGCGCTGCTGGTGGGCCTCGGGTCGTACTGGCTGCCCCGGGGGCTGGTCCACCTGGACGACCGGCTGACCCGGGCGCTGCTCGCGCCGACCGCCCGCGCGGCCCTCACCGAGCGGGTGGAGGAGCTGACCGACACCCGGGCGCAGACCGTCGACGCGCAGGCGGCCGAGCTGCGCCGGATCGAGCGGGACCTGCACGACGGCGCGCAGGCGCGGCTGGTGGCGATGGCGATGAACCTCGGCCTCGCCGAGGAGCTGCTGGCCCGCGACCCGGAGGCGGCCCGCGGGCTGGTCACCGAGGCCCGCTCGGCCGCCGGCACGGCCCTGTCCGAGCTGCGCGACGTGGTACGCGGCATCCACCCGCCGGTGCTGGCCGACCGGGGGCTCGCCGGCGGCGTCGCCGCCCTCGCCCTCGGCGCGGCCCTCCCGGTCGACCTGGACGTCGACCTGCCCGAGCGGCTGGCCCCGCCGCTGGAGTCGGCGCTCTACTTCACCGCCGCCGAGCTGATCACCAACGCCGCCCGGCACAGCGGGGCCGACCGGGTGGCGGTGCGGCTGCGCCGCACGGCCGGCACGGTGCGGCTGACCGTCTCCGACGACGGCAGGGGCGGCGCCGACCCGGAGCGGGGCACCGGGCTGGCCGGCATCCGGCGGCGGCTCGCCGTCTTCGACGGAAGGGTCCGGATCGACTCGCCGACCGGTGGGCCTACGGTGGTCGACGTGGAGCTGCCGTGCGAGTCGTGATCGCCGAGGACCTGGCGCTGCTGCGCGACGGGCTGATCCGGCTGCTCACCGCGTACGGCGACGAGGTGGTCGCCGCCGTGGAGACCGGCGACGAACTGCTCGCCGCCCTGCTGGAGCACCGCCCCGACGTGGCCGTGGTGGACGTCCGCCTCCCCCCGACCCACACGGACGAGGGGCTGCGCGCCGCGCTGGCCGCCCGCCAACGGATCCCCGGCCTGCCGGTGCTGGTCCTCTCCCAGTACGTCGAGCAGCTCTACGCCCGGGAGCTGCTCTCCGACGGCGCCGGGTCGGTCGGCTACCTGCTCAAGGACCGGGTGGCCGACGTGACGCAGTTCGTCGACGCGGTGCACCGGGTCGCCGACGGGGGGATGGCGATGGATCCGGAGGTCGTCTCGCAGCTGCTGGCCCGGCCGGCCCGGGCCGCGCCGCTGCGCCGGCTGACCCCGCGCGAGCACGAGGTGCTGGCGCTGATGGCCGAGGGGCGCTCCAACGGCGCGATCGCCCAGCGCATGGTGGTCACCGAGAAGGCCGTCAGCAAGCACATCAACTCGATCTTCGCCAAGCTCGACCTGCGCGACTGCGACGACGACCATCGCCGCGTACGCGCGGTGCTGACCTACCTGGACGCCTGACGTGGACCCCCGCATCGTCGACCGGCTCCGCTGCCCGGTCTGCGCCGAGCCGCTGGCCGAGGTCGACACCGGCGGAGCCCGCGCGCTGCGCTGCGCACGCCGGCACAGCTTCGACGTGGCCCGCCAGGGCTACGTCAACCTGCTCGCCGGCCGCGCCCCGCATGCCGGGGACACCGCCGAGATGGTGGCCGCCCGCGCCGACTTCCTCGCCGCCGGGCACTACGACCTGATCTCGACCGCCCTCGCCGCCGCCGCGACCGAGGCCGTGGACCGGGCCGCCGGGGCGTACCCCCTGGTGGTGGATGCCGGAGCGGGGACGGGCCGGCACCTCGCGGCGGTGCTGGCGGCGCTGCCGGACGCCACGGGTCTCGCCCTGGACGTGTCGAAACCGGCGCTGCGCCGGGCCGCCCGGGCGCACCCGCGCGCGGCGGCGGCGCTCGCCGACACCTGGCAGCGGCTGCCCCTGGCCGACGGCGCCGCCACCGTGCTGCTGAACGTCTTCGCGCCGCGCAACGGCGCCGAGTTCCACCGGGTCCTCGACCCGGCCGGCTCCCTGCTGGTGGTCACGCCGGCCGCCGACCACCTCACCGAACTGGTCAGCGCCCTCGGCCTGCTGCGGGTGGACCCGGCCAAGGCGGACCGGGTCGCCGAGAGCCTGGGCGGGCGCTTCACCCCCGCCTCGGCCAGCGAGCACCGGCGGGAGCTGGCGCTGACGGGCCCGGAGGTCGCGACGCTGGTCGGGATGGGTCCCAGCGCCTGGCACACCGACCCGGCGGGGCTCGCCGCCCGGGTCACCGCCCTCGCCGAGCCGGTCCGGGTGACCGTCGCGGTCCAGCTGACCGTCTGGCGGCCCGTAGAGGTATGAGGAAGGGGTCCTTCCTCATACCTCCGGCGTCAGGAAGGTGCCCTTCCTTACTCCTCAGGCGAGCGGCCGGTCAGGTGGAGAGGTCGACCTCTTCCCAACCGGGGGGCTCGTCGTGGTACGGCCCGCGCAGCATCACGGCCCACTCCAGGGCCCACCGGCGCTGGCCGATCGCGTTCGCGTCGACCATCCCGGGCGGCGTCCGGCCGGCCCGCTCCGTCTCCAGGTACGCCCAGTCCAGGCAGTAGTGCAGGTCCAGCAGGGCCGCCGCGTCGGCGGGATGCTGCGGGGCGGTGAGGATCCGGGCCCGCCACTGGCCGAAGGTCTCCCCCTCGGGGATGTGCGGCATCCGCTCCACCAGCCGCTCGTCCACCGGCAGCGTCGGATCGAGCTGCTTGGTCAGGCCGAGCACCCAGGCCAGGGCGAAGAGCGCGTCGTGGTGCAGCACGAACGACCGGTGGTCGCCCTTGCCGCCGGTCACGAACTGGAACTCCGGCGGCGTGACCATCTCCACCAGGTGCGAGGCGAGCAGCCAGCTCATCGCCGCCTGCGGCGGCATCCCGAAGCAGCGGGCCAGGATCAGGTGCAGCACGGCGATGCGGGCCTCGATCTCCACCGTCGGGCGGAGCTCGATCTGGTCGCCGGGCTCCCACACGAGCGGGAACTGGGCGGGCGGCAACGGGAGACCCAGCCGGGACAGTTCGTCCAGGCTCGCCTCACGCACCTCACGTGGGTCGGGGGCAGGTACGGCCACGGCGAAAGTTCCTGTCTGCTCGCGACGACTCGGCGCCGGTTTTCCCCCCTTGGCCAGGGAGGATAGCGGCCCGAGCGGGCCGGCACCATGCCACCCCGGCGGCCGTCGCGCTCAGCCGATCCGCTCGATCACCAGCGGCGTCGCGGCGGGCGCGACCGGCGCGATCCGTACCGCCCGCGCGGCGTCGTCCCGCGCCGCCGGGATCCGGGCGGCGTCCTGCGCGCGCAGCTCGTAGAGCGGGTCGCCCGCCCGCACCGCCTGGCCCGGGCGCTTGTGCAGCACGACCCCCGCCGGCACGCTGACCGGGTCCTCCTTGCGGGCCCGTCCGGCGCCGAGCCGCCAGGCGGCCACCCCCATGGCGTACGCGTCGACCGCGGCGACGAAACCGTCCGCCTCGGCGCGCACCACCTCGACCTCGTCGGCGGTCGGCAGCGGGGCGTCCGGGTCCCCGCCCTGGGCGCGGATCATCGCCCGCCAGGAGTCCATCGCCCGGCCGTCGCGCAGGGCGGCCTCCGGGTCGGCGTCGGGCAGCCCGGCCGCGTCGAGCATCTCGCGGGCCAGGGCCAGGGTCAGCTCGACCACGTCGGCGGGGCCGCCACCGGCCAGCACCTCGACGGACTCGGTCACCTCGACGGCGTTGCCGATGGCCAGGCCGAGCGGGGTGGACATGTCGGTGAGCAGGGCGACGGTCCGCACGCCGTGCGCCCCGCCCAGCTCGACCATCGTCCGGGCCAGCTCGCGGGCCTGTTCGACGGACTTCATGAACGCGCCGGAGCCGACCTTCACGTCGAGCACCAGCGCCCCGGTGCCCTCCGCGATCTTCTTGCTCATGATGGAGCTGGCGATCAGCGGGATGGCCTCGACGGTCCCGGTCACGTCGCGCAGCGCGTACAGCTTGCGGTCGGCGGGGGCGAGGCCGGCCCCGGCCGCGCAGACCACCGCCCCGACGTCCTGGAGCTGGGCGGTGAACTCGTCGTTGCTCAGCGCCGCCCGCCAGCCCGGGATCGACTCCAGCTTGTCCAGCGTGCCGCCGGTGTGCCCGAGGCCCCGGCCGCTGAGCTGCGGCACGGCGGCGCCGCAGGCCGCCACCAGCGGGGTGAGCGGCAGGGTGATCTTGTCGCCGACGCCGCCGGTGGAGTGCTTGTCGACGGTCGGCCGGTCGACGGCGGAGAGGTCGAGCCGCTCCCCGCTGGCGATCATCGCGGCGGTCCACCGGGCGATCTCGGGCGCGGTCATGCCGCGCAGCAGGATCGCCATGGCCAGCGCCGACATCTGCTCGTCGGCCACCACCCCCCGGGTGTACGCGTCCACCACCCAGTCGATCTGCGCGTCGGAGAGCACACCCCCGTCCCGCTTGGTCCGAATGACATCAACCGCCGCAAACCCACTCATCACAAGTTTCTTTCTCGTCGTTATGGCGATACCGGCACGCGGACCACGACCACCGAGGGCTCGGGCCGACCGTGTCCGGCGGAGGGATCAAGCCTGACCGCCCGGAGCCGGGCACGGTCGGCCCGAGCCCCGAAGCTCAACCAACCCAGCGGGCAGGGATCTCCATCGGCGGCTCACCCTCGCCGGCCCAGAAGATCGCGCCCGAGGCGTCCACGACCACCACCCGGGGCGTACGGGCCAGCCCCCAGGCGATCGCCTCCGCCGGGTCGTCCCAGCTCGGGCCCTCCTCCAGCACTCCGGTCTCGGCGCTCTCGTTGTCGCCCGCCGACCGCTCCCAGTAGCCCGTCCAGACCTGCTGGCCGGCCGAGAGGTCGGGGTGCACGAAGACCGTTCCCCGCCCGCGCCAGGACGCCAGCCGGTCCGGCACCACGGGCACCGGGGCCTCCCCGGTCACGGCCTCCAGGTCGGCCACGTCGAAGGCGTGCGGCAGCAGCTCCGCCATCCGCAGCGGGCCGCCCTTCGCCTCGATGAGGCACTCCGGCCCGCCCTGCTCCCAGAGCAGCTGGCGGCACCGGCCGCACGGCATCAGCGGCTCGCCGGTCGCGTCGACGCAGGACAGGGCCACGATCCGGCCGCCGCCGGTGGCGTGCAGCGAGGAGACCACCCCGCACTCGGCGCAGAGCACCACGCCGTACGCGGCGTTCTCCACGTTGCAGCCGACCACCACCCGGCCGTCGTCGACCAGCGCGGCCGCCCCGACCGGGAACTTCGAGTACGGCACGTACGCGTGCCGCATCACCTCGGTGGCGGCGGCCCGCAGCCGCTCCCAGTCGATCTCCATGTGGTACTCCCCCGTCAGCCCTTGATGTACGGCTTGCCGTCGGCGGCGGGCGCCCGGACCCGACCGACCAGCCCGGCCACCGCCAGGATCGTCGCCAGGTAGGGCAGCATGGCCAGGAACTGGTTCGGGATCACGCTGTTGATGGCGCCCAGGTAGGTGGCGAGCTGGTCGGCGAAGCCGAAGAAGAGCGCCGCGAGCAGCGCCCCCGTCGGGCTCCACCGGCCGAAGATGAGCGCGGCCAGGGCGATGAAGCCCTTGCCGCCGATCATGTTCTTGGTGAACGAGTAGAGCGCCAGCGTGTAGGAGGCGCCGCCGATGCCGGCCACCACCCCGGCGAGCAGCACGTTGCGGTAGCGCAGCCCGAGCACCTTGACGCCCAGGGTGTCGGCGGCGGTCGGGTGCTCGCCGACCGAGCGGGTGCGCAGGCCCCACCGGGTGTGGAACAGCGCGATGTGGATGACCAGCACCAGCAGCAGGCCGAGGTAGAGGAAGATGTTGCCCCGGAACAGGGCCGGGCCTAGCAGCGGGATGTCCGACAGCCCCGGGATCTCCCAGTTGCTGAACCGGGGAGCGCTGTTGTACTTCTGCGCGTTGGTCTGCATCAGCCGCTCGTAGAGGAAGCCGGTGACGCCGACCGCGAGCAGGTTGAGCACGATACCCATGACCACCTGGTCGACCAGGTAGCGGATCGAGAAGACGGCCAGCAGCAGCGAGATGAACGCGCCGCCGATGGCCGCCGCGACCAGGCCGACCCAGACGCTGCCGGAGAGGCTGCCGAAGAGCGCGCCGCTGAAGGCGCCCATCAGCAGCTGCCCCTCGATGGCCACGTTGACCACGCCGGAGCGCTCGCAGAGCACGCCGGCCAGCGCCCCGAAGACCAGCGGCAGGGCCAGGATGAACGTGCCCCGGATGATGTTGACCAGCGGCATGAAGTTCTGCCCGGTCGGCGCGTCGGAGACCTGCCAGCAGAGGAACGACAGCACGAAGCCGACCAGGCCGACACCGAGCACGAGGGTGAACCAGCGCTTCGGCAGCCCGGCCAGCATGGCGACGCCGGCCGCGACCGCGACGAGGCCGAAGAGGATCGCGCCGACCGTACCGTGGATCTCGAGCGCGGCGCCGGCCGCGTCCTCGCTGAGGGTGAAGCGGGCCTGCTCGCCGGTGGCGAGCGCCCCGAACAGCACCGTCGCCAGCAGGCCGAGGGCGAGCAGCACGGCGCCGACCTTGCGGGTACGCGTCCAGAAGCCCTGGTCGACGGGGGCGACCGCGACGTCTTCGACAGCCATGGTGGACATGAGTTACCAGCCCTTCGCCAGGCTCGTCTGCAACCGGGCGGCGCGGGCGGCCCGGAGCTGGAAGATCGCCTTCACCAGGGCCGGCGCGGCGATGAAGATGACGATCAGCGCCTGGAGCACGGTGACCAGCTCCAGCGAGATCCCCGAGTAGGACTGCATCCGGTTGCCGCCGGCCTGGAGCGCGCCGAAGAGCAGCGCGGCCAGGGCCACGCCCCACGGCTTCACCCGGCCGAGCAGCGCCACCAGGATGCCGTCGAAGCCGATCTGCGCGACCACCAGCGGGGTCAGCGCGCTCGCGGTGGAGCCGAGCACCATGTTGGAGCCGCCGAGGCCGGCCAGGATCCCGGCGAAGACCATGATCAGGACGTACGTCCGGGTGACGCTGATGCCGGCGGTCCGCGCGGCGTCCGGGTTGGCGCCGACGGCGCGCAGCTCGAAGCCGAGCGTGGACCGGTTGAGCAGCCACCAGACCGCCCAGGTCGCCAGCACCGCCAGGATGATGCCGGCGTGCACCCGCAGCCCGTCGCCGAGCAGCCGGGGCAGCTGGGCCGAGCCGTCGACCGGCTTGCTGATCGCGTCCGTACGGTTCGGGTCCTGGATGCCCTTCTGCACGATGATCCAGGTCAGGAAGTACGTGGCGATGTAGTTGAGCATGATCGTGTTGATCACCTCGTGGGCGCCGGCACGCGCCTTGAGGATGCCCGGGATGAAGCCCCAGATGGCACCGCCGAGCGCGCCGGCGAGCACCGCGACGAGCAGGTGCAGGCCGGGCGGCAGCGGCAGCAGGAAGCCGGCCAGCGCGGCCAGGATCACGCCCATGGTGGCCTGCCCCTGGGCACCGATGTTGAACAGGCCGCCCCGGAAGGCCAGCGCCACCGACAGGCCGGTGAAGACCAGCGGCGCGGTGTAGGTGAGCGTCTCCGAGATCGGGCTCATCACCGCCTGGAAGCCGACCGCGTCCGGGTCGAAGACCGCGCCCTTGAAGAGGTTCCCGTACGCCTCGCTGACCAGCGTCCAGCTCGCGTTGAGCGCGTCGGACGGCCGGGCCGTGATGTAGCTGTATGTGGCGAGCACCTCGGGGTCCGACACGATCATCAGCACCGCGCCGACGACCATCGCCAGCACCAGCGACAGCAGGGTCACGGTGAAGGTGTTCGCCGCCCAGAGGTTGTCCAGGAACAGCCGGCCCAGCGAGGGCTTCGCCTCCGGGGCGGGGACCTTCCGGGTGGTGGCCGTCTCGGCGCGCTCGGTGTTGCCGAGCGCGGTCTGCGCGGCCTGCGCCTCGGTCGCCGGTTCCTTGTCGGGGGAGCCCGACGGCGGGTTCGGGTTACCCGGGGAGCCCGACTCCGGGTTCGGGTTCGTCATGCCTCGTCCTCGCTACCAGGGCTGTCGGCGGCGGGTTCCGCCGCACCGCCGTCGGCCGTCGGCGCGGCCGGGGTCGTGCCGTTCGCCGCGGCGGATGCCGCGTCGGGGCTGATGCCGGCCATCAGCAGGCCGATCTCCTCGCGGGGGGTGTCCGGGCCGACGATGCCGATGATCCGGCCGCGGTACATCACCGCGATCCGGTCGGCCAGGCCGATCACCTCGTCGAGTTCGCTGGAGACCACCATGACGGCGGTGCCGATGTCCCGCTCGCGGATGACCTGGCTGTGGATGAACTCGATCGACCCGACGTCGACGCCGCGGGTCGGCTGGGCGGCGATGAGGAGCTTCAGCGGCCGGGACAGCTCCCGGGCCACGATCACCTTCTGCTGGTTGCCGCCCGAGAGGGTGCCGACGGGCGCGTCGGCCGAGGAGGTACGGACGTCGAACTGCGCGATCCGCTCCTTGGCCGACTTCGCGACGGCCTCCGGCTTGAGCGCCAGGCCCTTGCCGAAGGGCGGCCGGTCGTAGATGTCGAGCACCAGGTTCTCCGCGACGGAGAACTCCTTGACCAGGCCGTCGACGCTGCGGTCCTCCGGCACGTAGCCGACGCCCGCGCGGAGCACCTTCTTGGTCGACCAGCCGTCGACCTGCTGCCCGTCAAGCGTGATGGTGCCGGCGAGCGTCGGGCGCAGGCCCATGATCGCCTCGATCAGCTCCGTCTGGCCGTTGCCCTGCACGCCCGCGACGCCGAGCACCTCGCCCGCGCGTACGGTCAGGTCGACACCGTCGACCGCCCGGATCTGCCGGTCGTCGTCGACGACCAGGCCGGCGATCTCCAGGACCGGCTTGCCGGGGGTGGCGGGCTCCTTCTCGACGGTGAGCCGCACGCTGCGGCCCACCATGAGCGCGGCCAGCTCGTCGCGGCTCGCCTCGGGGGAGGCGGTGCCGACGGTCTTCCCGCGCCGGATCACGGTGATCCGGTCGGCGATGGCCTTGACCTCGCCCAGCTTGTGGGTGATGAAGACGATCGACTTGCCGGCGGCCTTGAGCGACCGCATCACGGCGAGCAGTTCCTCGGTCTCCTGCGGGGTGAGCACGGCGGTCGGCTCGTCGAGGATGAGCAGGTCGACGTCGCGGGTGAGCGCCTTGACAATCTCCACCCGCTGCTGGATGCCGACCGGCAGGTCCTCGATCACCGCGTCCGGGTCGACCCGCAGGTTGTACCGCTCGGACACCTCGGCTACCTCGCGCCGGGCCTGCCACCGGTCCAGGAAGCCGACGATGCCGCCCCGGACCCGCTCGGCGCCGAGCATGATGTTCTCGGTGACCGTGAAGACGGGCACCAGCATGAAGTGCTGGTGCACCATGCCGATCCCGGCCGCGATCGCGTCGGACGGCCCGCGCAGCTTCAACGGCTTGCCGTCGACCAGGATCTCGCCCTCGTCGGGTTGGTAGAGCCCATAGAGGACGTTCATCAGGGTCGACTTGCCGGCGCCGTTCTCGCCTAGCAGGGCATGGATCTCTCCAGGCTCCACCGTCAGGTCGATGTGGTCGTTGGCGACCAGATCACCGAACCGTTTGGTGATGCCGCGCAGTTCGAGTCTCAGCGCAACCTCCTGGAGTGCGAAGCGATGGTGCAGCGTAGCTGCCGGGGGACCGCTCGCGGCGCGGGGCCGTCGTCGGGCGGAGCGGATATCGGCCGCCCCGGCGCGCGGGTTCTTCCCGCGACGCCGGGGCGGCCGGATTGTCGTGCTGTTTCCGCTCGCCGGCCTATCCGGGTGATCGTCTCACCGCAGGTGACCGGCGGAGCCTTACTTCGGCTGGGCCGCGGAGGTGACGGTGACGGTGCCGGCGGCGATGTCCGCCTTCAGCTTGTCGACCTCGGCCTTCAGCTCGGCCGGGACCTTGCCGTCGAACTCGTGGTACGGGGCGAGCCCGACGCCGTTGTTCGACAGGTTGCCGAGGTAGCCCGGGGTGGCCGACAGCTTCTCGCCGCCGGCGGCCTTGACGACGGCCTCCTTGACGGCGTCCGGGATGTTCTTCTCGACGGTCGTGATGATCGCCGCGCAGTCCTGGGTGCTCTCGCAGCCGTCGACGTCCACCCAGATGGTGTTGTACTTGCCGCCCGACGCCTTGGCCGCGCCGGTGGTGCCGAGGCCCGCGCCGCCGGCGACCGGCATGACGATGTCGGCGCCCTGGGCGACCAGCGCGTCGCTGACCTTCTTGCCCTCGTCCTGCTTGACGAAGTCGTTGGTGAAGGAGCCCTTCTGGGTGGCCTTGTCCCAGCCGACGACCTTGACCGACTTGCCCTTGGTCTTGTTGTAGTGCGCGACGCCGTCGGCGTAGCCGTCCATGAAGATGGTGACCGGCGGGATCGGCAGGCCGCCGTAGGTGCCCACCGTGCCGCTCTTGGTCATGCCGGCGGCCAGGTACCCGGCGAGGAAGCCGGCCTGTGCGGTGTCGAACTGCATCGGGTAGACGTTGGTCTCCGGGACCTTCGCGTCGACGATGCCGAACTGCTGGTTCGGGTTCGCCTTGGCGATCTTGGAGGTGGCGTCACCCATCAGGCCACCGACGGCCAGGATGAAGTCGCACTTCTGGTTGACGTACTGGGTCAGGTTGACCTCGTAGTCCGCCTCGGCCTTCGACGCGACGTACTTGATGTCGATGTTGTCGTTGGCCTTCTTCGCCTCCTCCAGGCCCTTCCAGGCGGAGGTGTTGAACGACTTGTCGTCGATGCCGCCGACGTCGGTCACCATGCAGGCGCTGTACTTCTTGTCGCCACTGCCGGCGTTGTTGTTCTCCTCGGGGGCCTCGCCGCACGCGGCGGCGCCCAGCACGAGCCCACCCACCGCGAAGGCGGAGGCGATCCGCATCCCACGCATCGAGCGCAAGACGTCTCCTTCCCATTGCACACCGCGTCCTGCACGGTGGCAGCCCTTTGAGCCGGCCTGCGCTACGCCGCCGGCGTCCCACGTTACGGACGGGAGCGTACGCCCGCGCCCACCCACCGGCCGCCAATCGTGCACGACTGTTGAGCGCCTGTTACCCCTACGTAACCCTTAGGTGGGGCAGATCACTCTCGGTGCCGGTGGGTGCGCAGCGAGGCGTCGCGGAACGTCCGGTTCCGCGCGTCGTTTCCCGCCGGTGGCGTTACCGCCAGAAGACGGCCACCGCCGCGTTGACCAGGGTCAACGCGACGATCATCAGGAAGTGCCCCCGGTTGACCACGTCGCGCTTGCGGGAAAAGAAGACCATGACAAAGATCAGTATGGCGAGCACCAACTTGGTAACAAGTTTCGCGGGGTCCGGCTCGTTCCCGTCGCGCAGGGGCGCGGAGAGGCCGATCCCGGTAGCCAGCATGATCACGGATCCCCAGAGCATGGCCGGGTTGATCCGCAGCTTGCCGCTGATGTATTGGACGATCGCGCCGCCGAGCAGCAGGGCGAAACCGATCAGGTGAACGTAGCGAAGTATCAGTCTGAGAGCTTCCACGGGCACCATCCTCCCTCAAAACGACGGATCGTAGTAGTGGGGCGGGGCAGGAGTCAGGAAACCCGCCAGGCCTGGAAGGTGGGGCCGTCCGCCGGGAGGGTGACGGCGCCGTCGGCGTCGGGCCGCAGGGCGGGGGCACCGCCGTACAGGTTCTCGGCCGCCCGCAGGCCGGTCAGGCGCAGCGGCTCGCCGGCGGCGCGACGGGCCAGCACCAGGATCGAGCCGGTCGGGGCCTCGCGCAGGAAGACCAGCGTGTCGGCGTCGGCGTGCAGCCACCGGAGGCCGCCGTGGCGCAGCGCGGGCTCCGCGCGGCGCAGCCCGACCAGCGCCCGGTACGCGGCGAACGTCGCGCCGTCCCAGCTCTCCGGCCGGTGCCACGGCATAGGGGTACGCGACCCCTCCCCGTTGGTGCCGGTGAGGCCCAACTCGTCACCCGCGAAGATCATCGGGGTGCCGGGCATAGTGGCGAGCAGGCCGGCGGCGACCTCCTGCCGTGCGGCGTCGCCGACCACCGTGCGGATCCGGGCGGAGTCGTGCGACCCGAGCAGCTGCCACGAGTGGGTGTACGACCGCCAGGAGATCAGCGAACGGTAGGCGTCCATGGTGGCGAGCACCGCGTCCGCGTCCCGGCGCACCACCCCGCCCGGGGTGCCGAGGAAGTTCGGCACGCTCTGGTCGCCGTGGCGCAGCCAGGACCAGACCGGGTCGGTGAAGCCGACGTAGTTCATGGTGCCGTGCCAGCCGTTCCGGTCCAGGTCGCCCGTGTGGTCGTGGCCGTGCTCGGCCATCAGCAGGGCGTCGGCCCGGGTCCGGGCGACCACCTCGCGCAGCAGCGCCGCCACCTCGTGGGTGTACGCGTCGGCGCCCCGCCGCCCGGTCATGTTCGCCACGTCCACCCGCCAGCCGTCGAGCGCGTACGGGGGGCGCAGCCAGCGGCGCAGCAGCGAGTCGTCGGCGGTGGCGAAGCGCCGGCGCAGCTCGGCGCTGCCCCAGTTCAGCTTCGGCAGCGACCTGACCCCGTTCCAGGACTCGTAGTCACCGGTCACCTCGTCGAAGTAGTACAGCTCCCGCTCGGGCGCGGACACGTCGGAGGCGGCCCGGGTGAACCACTCGTGCGCGTCGCCGGTGTGGTTGCTGGTGATGTCGCCGAGCAGCCGCCAGCCCCGCGCGCGTACGGCGTCGGCGAGGCGGGCCAGCGCGGCGTCCCCGCCGAGCAGCGGGTCGACGGTGTCGAAGCTGGCCGCGTCGTAGCGGTGGTTGGAGCGGGCCGGGAAGACAGGGGTCAGGTAGACGGTGTTCACGCCGAGGCGGTCCAGGTGGTCCAGCCGCTCGGCGACGCCGTCCAGGTCGCCGCCGTAGAACTGCCGGGGCGTCTCGGGGCCGCGCCCGACGACGGGGGTGTCCCAGTCGCACGGGATGGCCCAGTCCGGCAGCTCGCGGCCCTCGGCGGCGGCGGAGCGGGCGAACCGGTCGGGGAAGATCTGGTAGATCACCGCGTCGCGGGCCCAGGCGGGCGGCGGGGCGTACGTGACCAGCTTGAAGTCGCCGTGGTCGGGCACGTCGTGGCGCACCACGCCGGCGGCGTTCAGCCAGCGGTGGCCACGGCTGCCGGTGAGCATGAAGCGGTAGTTGCTGACCGGGTTGCGGGCCTCGACGGGGACCCGCCACCAGACGTCGCCGCCGTCGGTGCGGTCGACGACCGCCTCGGTGAACCGGGGCTCGCCGTCGCCGGTGGTGCGCACGTGCACCTGCCGGACGTCGGCGCCGGCCGGCACCCGGACGAAGACGTCGACGACGTCGCCGAGCGCGGGCTCCTGCTCGGGGACGTACAGGGCGGATCCGTCGTGGTGCGGCAACAGGGACATGGTGGTGCCTTTCGCGTCGGTCGGACGGGGAGAGAGGGGTCTCCCGCCGCGGTCGGTTCCCCGACCGCGGCGGTCGATCCGTGACTGCTCCGGTGTACGTCGGACGCCGACGCCCTTGCCGCAGCTCTGTTTCAGCCCTTGACGGCTCCGGCGGTCAGGCCGGAGACGATGTAGCGCTGGACCATCTGGAAGACCAGCACCGTGGGGATCGCGGTGAGCAGGGTGCCCGCCGCGAAGATCCCGAAGTTGTTGTTGCGCTCGCCGGCCACCAGGCCGAACATGCCGACCGCGAGCGTCTTCGACTCGCTGTTGGTGAGGAAGACGTTCGCCATCAGGAACTCGTTGATGGTGCCGATGAAGGCGAGCAGGCCGGTCACCGCCAGGATCGGCGCCACCAGCGGCAGCATGATCCGGAAGAAGACCTGGGCGTGGCTGGCGCCGTCCATGGTGGCCGACTCGTCCAGTTCCCGGGGGAGCGTGTCGAAGAAGCCCTTCATCAGCCAGGTGTTCACGCCCAGCGCGCCGCCCAGGTAGAGCAGCAGCAGGCCCCACGGGGTGTTGAAGCCGATCGCCGGCCACAGGTCGGTGACCGTCGTGAAGATCAGGAAGATCGCCACGATGGCCAGGAACTGCGGGAACATCTGGATCAGCAGGAGCGAGAGCAGCCCGACCCGGCGCCCGGCGAAGCGCATCCGGGAGAAGGCGTACGCGGCCAGCGCCGAGAGGAAGACCGACGCGAACGAGGCCACCCCGGCGATGAGCAGCGAGTTGAGGAACCACCAGCCGAACGCCGTACGGTCGAACAGGTTCGTGAAGTTCTCCACCGACGCCCCGGTCGGCACCAGCTCCGTCGAGGAGAGCGTGCCGAGCGGGTTGAGTGCCGCCGAGAGCACGAACAGGATCGGGAAGAGGCTGAACGCGACGGCCAGTACGCCCACCAGGTGCCGCCAGCCGACCTGGGCGAACCACCGGTTGCGGCCCCGGCCCGCGGTGCGGTTGGCGGCCGGGGCGGCGCCGGTCGCGCCGCCCGCGACCGGAGTGCCGTGCAGCGCGGTCACGAGTACACCTCCTCCTGCTTACGGGTGCGCCGGAAGCTCACCGCCGACACCACCGCCACGATGGTGAAGATGAAGATCGACACCGCCGCCGCCAGGCCGAACTGGGCGCCCTGCGCGCCGAAGGCCAGCCGGTACGTGTACGTGATCAGCAGGTCGGTCGCCCCCGCGGTCGGGTTGTCCGCCGGGAAGGGGCCGCCCTCGGTGGTCAGGTAGATCGCGTTGAAGTTGTTGAAGTTGTACGCGAACGACGCGATCAGCAGCGGGGAGAGCGCGACCAGCAGCAGCGGCAGGGTGACCGACCGGAACGACTGCCACGGCGACGCGCCGTCGACCGAGGACGCCTCGGTCAACTCCTTCGGAATGGCCTGGAGCGCGCCCGTGGCGACCAGGAACATGTACGGGTAGCCGAGCCAGAGCTGCACCAGGACCACCGCGGCCCGGGCCGACCACTCCTGGCCGAACCAGTCCACCCCGAGCCCGAACAGGTTGTTGATCAGGCCGAAGTCGGTGTTGAACATGTCCCGCCAGACCAGCAGCATCGCGAAGGACGGCATGGCGTACGGCAGGATCAGCAGGATGCGGTAGAAGTTGGTGCCGCGCATCCGTGGCGAGTGCAGGGCCAGGGCGATGAACATGCCCAGGAGGAACGTGCCGCCGGTGGAGCCGATGGCGAAGGCGAAGTTCCACAGCAGCGTGCCGAAGAACGGCTCCGAGATGGCCGGATCGGTGAGTACCCGGGAGAAGTTCTTCAGCCCGACGGTGACCTTCCAGCCCTGGGCCAGCCGCTCGCCGTCGGCGGCCACGAAGGCGCCGGTCGCCTCGTCCGCCGTCCAGGTCCTGCCGGTCTCGGTGTCCCTGACGCAGTCGCAGTCGGCGTCGTACGCCCGGACCGCCTTGCCCTCGTAGGCGCGGGACAGGCCGGCGGAGCGCAGCGCGCCCCCGGACGTCGGCACGACCAGGTCGGTGATCTCCTGGCTGCGGGCGCTGGCCTGGCCGAAGTTGAGCACCGTGTAGCCGTCGGCGGCGGTGACCTTGCCGCCCGGGGCCACGGTGACGCCGGCCGGGTCGAGCTGGCGCAGCCCGGCGGCGTCGCCGGCCGAGACGGTGCCGGTGCCCGGGTCGCTGACCAGGAAGACGAGCGGTCCGGTCGCCGGGTCGCCCTGGGTGGCGACGGAGAGGGCGTACTCGGTGGAGCCGGGCACCTGCTTGACCGAGGCGGTCTGGATGGCGACGACGGCGTCCTCCTTGGTGCCCCGGTGGCCGTCGCCGAAGTTCGTGAAGGCGGTGCTCGCCGTGTAGAGCACCGGGACGATCTGGAACGCGATCAGGAAGAGCGTGCCGGGGACCAGGTACTTCGCCGGGACGTGCCGGCGGGTCAGGTAGAGGTAGAAGAGCCCGGCGGTGGTGGCGGTCAGCAGGGCCAGCCCGGCCCACTTCTCGGCCTCGATGAGCGGGAAGGCCGCCCAGACCGCGATCCCGGCGGTCAGGCCGAGCAGGAGCACCTTGACGAGCAGACCCGTCACGGTGATCGGCGCGTGGTGCCGCGCGGCGCGGGGCTTGCCCGGGAGCCCGGGATCGACGGGCTCCCGGCCCGGGGGCTGGGTGGCAGCCCCCGGGCCGGACAGCGACGTGCTCATTACTTGATCTGGGCGGAGATCGTCTTGCCGGCCGCGGTGATCGTCTTGGCCGGGTCGGCGCCGCCGATGATGGCGGCCTCGGCCTTGCCGAACGGGTCCCAGATGGTGGCCATGGCCGGGATCGCCGGGAGCACCTGGCCGTTCTTGCCGGCCTCCTGGAACTTGGCCAGGTCCGGGTCGGTGCCCTTGACCTGGTCGAGCGCGGCGGTCAGCGCCGGCGGGCGGGGCTCGGCGTTGTAGAGCGCCACGGCCAGGTCGGTGGTGGTGACGTGGTTGGCCACGAACTCCTGGGCCAGGGCCTTGTTCTTGCCCTTGGAGGCCACGTAGAACGCCTGCACGCCCACGAACGGCTGGGCCTCCTTGCCACCGGCGAAGCCGGGGACCGGGGAGATGTCGTAGGAGATGTTGGCCTTCTTGGCGTCCGCGATGGCCCACGGGCCGGAGACCAGGTAGGCGCACTTCTTGCCGGTGAACGTGGCGATCGAGTTCTCGCCGGTGATCGAGCGCTTCAGCGCGCCGTCGCCCTTCTCACCGAGCTTGGCGATCTTCTGGAAGGCCGCGATCGACTCGGGCTTGCCCACGCCCAGGTCCTTCGGGTCGTAGTCGCCGTTGGGGGCCGTGCCGAAGAGGTACCCGCCGGCGGAGGTGTAGAGCGGGTAGATGTGGTAGGCGTCGCCGTTCTGGCCGGACTGGAGGCAGAGGATCTCGCTGGCCTTCTTCTCGGCCTTGAGCTTCTTGCCGGCGGCCACGAGGTCCTCGATGGTCTTCGGCGCCTCGGGGGCCAGCTCGGTGTTGCGGATCAGCGCCAGGTTCTCCATGGCGTAGGGCACGCCGTAGATCTGACCGTTGAACGTGACGGCCTTGACCGCGGTCTCGTTGAAGCCGCTCTTCTGCTCGGCGGCGAGCTGCACGGGGTCGATGGCGCCGTTCTGGACGAGGTTGCCGATCCAGTCGTGCGCGCCGACGACGACGTCCGGGCCGCTGCCCTGCTGCGAGGCGGTGACGAAGTTGGTCTGGAGGTCCTTGGAGACGGCCTGGACCTCGACCGTGACGCCGTTCTCCTGGCCGAACTTCTCGGCGAACGGCTTGAGGGCGGCGGTGCGCTTGTCGTCGGCCCAGATCACCAGCTTGCCGCCGGTGGCGGCCTTGGTGGATTCCTTCGCGGCCGGTTCGTCGCTGCTGTCGCTGCCGCAGCCCGAGGCGGCGAGCGCCAGGCCGAGGACGGCGACCACACCCGCGGTACGGATGCGCATCGGTACTCCTGTCGTCATGGCGGCACGCCGGGGGAAGGGCGTTCCCGCCAGTGGAAACCTCTCGAAAATTTCTTGCCAACCGGCGCCCGGCGTGCTGCGCCGCTGCTCTCGCGTGTTGCGGGGACGTTAGCAAGAGGTTTCAGAGAATGGAAGGGCTTGCAGAAGTGTACGCAAGAAGTTGCCCGTGAGCTAAAGTGCGCCCATGCGCGCTCGACTGTCCGACATCGCCCAACAGGCCGAAGTCAGCGAGGCCACGGTGTCGCGGGTGCTCAACGACCGCCCGGGAGTGGCGCCCGAGACCCGGCAGGCCGTACTCACCGCCCTCGACGTGCTCGGCTACGAGCGCCCGGCCCGGCTGCGCAAGCGCAGCGCCGGGCTCGTGGGCCTGGTGGTGCCCGAGCTCGACAACCCGATCTTCCCCGCCTTCGCCCAGGTGATCGAGTCGACCCTGGCGCAGAGCGGGTTCACCCCCGTGCTCTGCACCCAGACCCCCGGCGGGGTCACCGAGGACGAGTACGTCGAGATGCTGCTGGACCGGCAGGTCTCCGGGATCGTCTTCGTCTCCGGCCTGCACGCCGACACGGCCGCCAACCACGACCGCTACCGGGCCCTGATCGCCCGCCCGCTGCCCGTCGTGATGATCAACGGGTACGCGCCCGGCATCCCCGCGCCCTTCGTCTCCTGCGACGACGGCGAGGCCACCGAGCTGGCCGTGGCCCATCTCGTGGCGCTCGGGCACCGTCGCATCGGCCTGATCACCGGCCCGGACCGGTTCGTGCCGGTGCAGCGCCGGGTGGCCGGCTTCCGGGCCGCCACGGGCCGGCTGCTCGGCGTCAGCGAGGGCGGCCTCGACGAGCTGGCCGAGCTCTCCCTGTTCGGTGTGGAGGGTGGCGAGGCCGCCGCCGCCCGGCTGCTGGAGCGCGGCGTCACCGGCATCGTCTGCGGCTCCGACCTGATGGCGCTCGGCGCGATCCGGGCCGCCCGGCAGCGCGGCATGTCCGTCCCGGGCGAGCTGTCGGTGGTCGGCTACGACGACTCCCCGCTGATGGCCTTCACCGACCCACCGCTGACCACCATGCGCCAGCCGGTCGCCGCGATGGCGGTCGCCGCCGTCCGGGCCCTGGTCGACGAGATCAACGGGCACGCCGCCCCGCACTCGGAGTACGTGTTCCGCCCGGAGCTGGTGGTGCGCGGCTCCACCGCGGTCGCCCCCACCGCCGCCGCGCCGCCGGCCCCGGGCGGCGCCACCCGGCAGCGCCCCACCCCGTCCGCGCTCGTCGTCCCGGCCTGACCGCTCACCCTTCCCCGTGAAACAGGCGGGCGAGGGCCGTCAGTTCGCCGCCCGGCCGATGCCAGTTCTTGCGCAAGAACTGCTTGACTCTTGCAGTAGCGAGCGGCATTCTGCTCAGACACCACTCCGCACCCCGCGTCGCGCCGGGTGCCGCCCTCCCGCGCCACAGAAACGGGGAACGCCACCGATGACCGTCAGCAACCCCTCGCCGCTGACCTCCGACGACGACTGGTGGCGCTCCGCGGTCGTCTACCAGGTCTACGTACGCAGCTTCGCCGACTCGAACGGCGACGGCGTCGGCGACCTCCAGGGCATCCGCGAGCGCCTGCCGTACCTGCGTGACCTCGGCGTGGACGCGCTCTGGCTGACCCCCTTCTACACCTCGCCGATGATCGACGGCGGGTACGACGTCGCCGACTACCGCGACGTCGACCCGATGTTCGGCACCCTCACCGACTTCGACGCGATGATCACCGACGCGCACGCCCTGGGCCTGCGGATCATCGTCGACCTGGTGCCCAACCACACCTCCAGCGCGCACCCGTGGTTCCAGGCCGCGCTGGCCGCCGGTCCGGGCTCCGCCGAGCGCGAGCGCTACCTCTTCGCCGAGGGGCGGGGCGAGCACGGCGAGCTGCCGCCGAACGACTGGGAGAGCATCTTCGGCGGCCCCGCCTGGACGCGGATCGACGACGGCCAGTGGTACCTGCACCTGTTCGACCCGGCCCAGCCGGACCTGAACTGGCGGCACCCGGAGGTCCGGACCGAGTTCGAGGGCGTCCTGCGCTTCTGGCTCGACCGGGGCGTGGACGGCTTCCGGATCGACGTGGCGCACGGCATGATCAAGGCCGAGGGGCTGCCGGACGTCGGGTTCAACTCGATGACCACCGGTCAGCGCCAGGCGGAGCTGCTCGGCAAGGGCCGGCTCCCCTACTTCGACCAGGACGAGGTGCACGAGATCTACCGCGCCTGGCGGCCGATCCTGGACAGCTACCCGGGCGGCCGGATGGCGGTCGCCGAGGCGTGGGCCGAGACCCCGGAGCGCCTCGCCCGCTACATCGGCCCGGACGAGCTGCACCAGGCGTTCAGCTTCGACTTCCTCGACGCGACCTGGTCGGCCGACTCGTTCCGCAAGGTCATCGACACCGCCCTGGCCGAGGCGACCATCGTCGGCGCCCCCACCACCTGGGTGCTCTCCAACCACGACAAGAAGCGGCACGTCACCCGCTACGGCGACGGCGCCGAGGGCCTGCGCCGGGCGCGCGCGGCCAGCCTGCTGATGCTGGCCCTGCCCGGGTGCGCCTACCTCTACCAGGGCGAGGAGCTGGGCCTGCCGGAGGTGCTCGACCTGCCGGACGAGCTGCGCCAGGATCCGGCGTTCCTGCGCACCGGCGAGAGCCGGGACGGTTGCCGCGTACCGATCCCGTGGAGCGGCGAGCTGGCCCCGTACGGCTTCGGGCCGGCCGGCAGCGAACTGAGCTGGCTGCCGGCGCCGGCGACCTGGCGGGACCTCTCGGTCGCCGCCCAGACCGGCGTGCCCGGCTCGACGCTGGAGCTCTACCGCACCGCGCTGCGGATCCGCCGGGAGCACCCGGCGCTGGCCGCCGACGCGGGCGGGGTCACCTGGTTGGAGGCCGGGCCGGGCGTGCTCGCCTTCAGCCGTGCCGCCGGCGACACCGTGCTGACCTGCGTGGTCAACATCAGCGGTGCCCCGGCCCTGATCGACGGGTACGGCACGCCGATCGCCGCCAGCGAGCCGCTCACCGGGCAGGGCTCCGGTCATCTGCTCGGAGTCGACGCGGCAGCCTGGTTCGAACGGCGCTGAGCGGGTAACCCGTCATCGACCTGGTCGTCCGTTGTGCCCCGCGCCGACGGGCGACTGGGCAACGACCCCTTGTGGTGGGGGGTGAGGTGGCGCCGGCGCCTCCGGAGTCCGCTCCGGTGGCGCCGGCGTCCTCGACGTGCTCGCCGACCCGGAGGGCAACGAGTTCTGCGTCCTGCACCGGCCCCCGGTCCGCCCCTGAGCCGTCGCCGGGGGCCGCCGGCTCAGGCCGGCTCTCCGGTCAGCTTCGCGGCGATGCGGCGGAAGCCGGCCCGCAGCTCGGCCTCGGTGGGCGGGGCGACCGGCTCCGCGTGGTCGGCCTCCTCGGCCGCCGCCTCCAGTTCGTCGTCGATGGTGTCCTCGAAGTCGCCGTAGAGGTCGGCCCCCTCGATCTGTGCCGCCTCGTCCTCGGCGGCGATCTGCGCCGCGGCGATCTCGCCCCGGATCTCCTCGGCCGAGACCGCCGGCAACAGCGGCTCGACCACCGCCATCAGCTGTTCCTCGGCCACGATCGCCTCGGCGAGCGCGAGGGCGTGCGGCCGCTCGTAGGGGCCGCACACCACCGGCTCCCACTCGTCGGCGTCGCCGAGCGGGCCGAAGGTGATGATCCACGGCAGGCCGAGCATCGGCGAGTCGTCCGGCAGGTCCAGTGTCACGAGTGCGCCCACGCGCCCATCATGTCCACGGCGCCGGACGCCCGGGAAGCCATTCCCGCCATTCCCCCTCCCGCGCACACGTCGGCACGGGCTCCGTCAGGCCGGTCGCCGTGCCCACGCCGAACCGGCCTCCGCTGGTCGACACCCGCACGGGCAGGTGGCACGGGGCGCCGTCAGGCCGGTCGCGCCGCGTCCAGCGCCGCGCGGACCAGGGCGAGCGCCGCCGACGGCGGCACTCCCAGCCGGGCGGCCTCGGCGGCATAGTCGGCCGCCATCCGCTGCAACCGGTCCGTCGCATCATCGCGGCCGGGTGCGACGAAGGTGCCGTGCCGGCCCCGGGTCTCCAGCAGACCGGCCGCCTCCAGCTCCCGGTAGGCCCGGGCCACCGTGTTGACCGCCAGCCCGAGGTCGGCCGCGAACCGTCGGACGGTCGGCAGCCGGGTGCCCACCGCCAACCGGCCCGTCCCGATCTGCGCCGCGAGCTGCCCACGCACCTGCTCGTACGGCGGGACCGCCGAGTCCTGGTCGACCGAGACGCGTACGCCCGCTCCCCCGCTCATCCGGCCCCGCCCGGAGTGCCGGGGTCCGTGTCCGCGTCCAGGTCGGCCGGCGCCGGACCCTCCGCCAGGTCCACCACCCGACCGCGCGGGCTGGTCGCGGCCAGTGCCGCGCCGAAGAGCACCAACTGGTTGAGCAGGTAGAGGTAGAGCAGCAGCCCCACGGCGCCCGCCACCACCGTGTACGCCGGGTTCCGCTCGGTGCGCACCACGTAGAAGCGCCCGACAGTGTTCAGCAGTGTGATGCCGACCGCGACCAGCAGTACCACCGGGCGCAGCCGGGACCGGCTCATCCGCAGCCTCGGCACCGCCACCAGCAGCAGGGTGGCCAGCACCGCGTTGACCAGCACGCTGAGCACCGCGCTGATCGTGGTCAGGCCGACCGAGCCGGTGCTGCGCAGCAGGAAGCGCAGCAGCGACTCCAGGGCGTCCACCGCCGCCACCGAGACGCCGAGCAGCACGAAGATGGCCACCAGTACGCCGAGGTCGACCAGGCGGCGGACCACCAGGTTGCCGGGCTGCTGGTTGAGCCCGTACATGAGCCGCTGGGAGGAGCGGATGGCCTCCACCCAGCCGATCCCGGTGAACGCCAGGATGATCAGACCGACCACCCCGACCGTGCCGCTGCTGTCGGCGATCTGCACCGGGTCGAGGAACGGCAGGTTCTCCCGGAGGAAGTCCGCGGCGGCCGCGCTGACCTCGTCGTTGTCCTCCAGGATGGCCCCGAAGATCGAGTACCCGACCAGCGCCAGCGCGAACACCGCGAAGAAGCCGTAGTAGGCGATCGCGGCGGCCAGCCGCCCACCCAGCACGTCGGTGTAGAGCACGCCGGCCCGCCACAGGTGGTCGGCCGCGCCCCACCGGCGGCGGGCGGCGCTGATCCGGCTCTCGATTCCCGCCTCGACACGGCCCAGCACGTTCACGCCGGGACCGCTCAGCCGCCCAGCCGGAAGTCCCGGCGCGGCTGCAACCGGGTCTGTCCGCTGTGCGAGAAGAGGGTGAACGCCTCCACCTCGAACAGCGCCGAGAAGTCCGCCAGGTCCTCGTACGCCCGGTCCAGCGCCTCGGGCGCGACGTCCTGGGCGACCGTGACGTGCGGGTGGTACGGGAAACGCGTCTCGCGGCGCAGTTCGGGGGCGGCCTGGATCGCGGCGGCGAGCAGCTCGCACTCGCTGATCCCGGCGGCCACCGCCACGAAGACGACCTGGGTCACCGGCCGGAACGTGCCGGTGCCCCGCAGGTGCAGGGTGAACGGCAGGTGGGCGGCGGCGACCGCGTCCAGGTGCCGTTCCACGGCCGGCAGCGCCGCCACCGGGATCTCGGTCGGCCCGAGCAGGGTCACGTGCGCGGGCACGGCCCTCGGGTCGCCGGCCTCGACCCGCCGCCGGGTGAGCATCCCGCCCCACGGCTCGGGGATGTCCACCGCGATGCCGATCTCGATGGTGTCACCGGCGTCCGGCGCCCCGTCCCTGCGATCCACGCTGTGCGTCATCCCTCCGGCCACCGACCCGTCCGCCCTTCACCCGCCGTGCCGGGGCGCTACTCGCCGCGCACCGGCGGGAAGAAGCCCACCCGCTCGTACACGGTGCGCAGCGTCGCGCCGGCGAGCACGCGGGCCTTCTCCGCGCCGGCGGCGAGCAGCTTGTCCAGCTGTGCCGGATCGTCGAGGTAGGCCCGGGTGCGTTCCTGGATCGGGCCGACGAACTCCCGCACCACCTCGCCGAGGTCCTTCTTCAGGTCGCCGTAGCCCTTGCCGGCGTACGCGGCGACCAGGTCGTCGACGCTCCGCCCGCTCAGCGCGGAGTAGATCGTCAGCAGGTTGGAGATGCCGGGCTTGGTCTCGGTGTCGAAGACGATCTCCCGCCCGGTGTCCGTGACCGCGGAGCGGATCTTCTTGGCCGAGCGGGCCGGATCCTCCAGCAGGTTGATGATGCCGGCCGGCGACGAGGACGACTTCGACATCTTCGCCGTCGGGTCCTGCAGGTCGGTGATCTTCGCGGTGTCCTTGACGATGTGCGGCGCGGGCACCGTCAGGGTCTGCCCGAACAGCGAGTTGAACCGCTGGGCCAGGTCGCGGGAGAGCTCCAGGTGCTGGCGCTGGTCCTCGCCCACCGGCACGGCGTTCGCCTGGTAGAGCAGGATGTCGGCGGCCTGCAGGATCGGGTAGGTGAACAGGCCGACGCTCGCCCGCTCGCCGCCCTGCTTCTGCGACTTGTCCTTGAACTGCGTCATCCGGCTCGCCTCGCCGAACCCGGTGATGCAGCCCAGCACCCAGGCGAGCTGCGAGTGCTCGGGCACCTGCGACTGCACGAAGAGCGTGCTGCGCTCCGGGTCGAGGCCGACGGCGAAGAGCTGGGCGGCGGCCATCCGGGAGCGCTGCATGAGCGTCTTCGGGTCGTGCCCGGCGGTGATCGCGTGCAGGTCGACGACGCAGTAGTAGGCGTCGTGGGTGTCCTGCAACGCCACCCAGTGCCGCACGGCGCCCAGGTAGTTGCCGAGGTGGAACGAGTCGGCCGTCGGCTGGATGCCGGAGAAGACGCGGGGGCGGGCGGGAACGTCGGGCATGGCGGCAATTCTGTCAGCAAGACCCGGTGCGCGTCATGACGGGCCGGCGGGTCGGCTCCGCCCGACCGGCGACGGGGCGGCGACCTCGCGTCGCGGCTCCGGCAGGCGTACGGCGGAGACCGTGAGCCGGGCCACCCGGCGCCCCTCGATCGTGAGCACCCGCAGCAGCCAGCCGCCGGCCGGGTCGTCGGGTTCCGCGCCGCCGTCGCCGGGCGGGCCGGGGGTCACCGCCACCTCGTCGCCGGCGACCGGCAGCCGGCCCAGCGCGGCCATCACGAAACCGCCGACCGTCTCGTACGGGCCGGGCGGCAGGCGGACCCCGGTGTGCTCGGCGAAGTCGGCGAGGTTGAGCCGGCCGTCCACCACGGCGGGCAGGCCCGCGTGCACCAGGTCGGGGTCGGTGTCGTACTCGTCGTGGATCTCCCCGATCAGTTCCTCGATGAGGTCCTCCAGGGTGACGATGCCGGCGGTGCCGCCGTACTCGTCGACGACCACGGCCAGGTGGTGGCGCTCCCGGCGCATCTCGCTGAGCGCGGCGAGCACCCGTTTGCTGCCGGGCAGCCGCTTCACCTCCCGGGTCAGCTCACCGACGGTGGTGCAGGGGTCGAGGTCGGGGCGGAGCAGCACGTCGCGCAGGTGCACGAAGCCGACCACGTCGTCGTGGGTCCCGTCCACCACCGGGTAGCGCGTGTGGGTCTCGGCCCGGACCAGCCGCTCCGCCTCGGCGATGGTGAGCCGGGCGGAGAGGAAGACGACCTCGGTGCGCGGCATCATCACCTCCCGGATCAGGCTCGCGCCCGCGACGAGCACCTCGTCGATGATCCGGCGCTCGACCGGGTCCAGCAGCGTGTTGGCGGCGACCAGGTCGCGCAGCTCCGCCTCGCTGATCCGCTCCCGGCCGGCCGCCGGGCTGGCGCCGAGCAGGGCCGTCACCGCCCGGGTGGCGGCGTCGGCGGCGCGCACCACCATCCGGGCGACGGCCCGGGGCAGCGGCCCCGGTTCGCGGCGTGGCCGGCTCGGGGCGCGTCGCCGCTGCCCGGGAGCACCCGCTTCCCGCATGACATCGATGGTAGACAGTGTCGGGCCGGCCGGCTGCCCATGTGCGACTCTGTTCGGACATGAGGGATCATGATGGGATGGCAAGCCGCCGGAGGGCGGTCACCACGCGACGGCCGGCCGTAGGGTGATCACGGGCACGGGCCGCGACCGGGCGGCCGGGCGGGAGGAGACCGACGTGAAACTGCTCGTCACCGGCGGCGCCGGTTTCATCGGCAGCGTGGTGACCCGGATGCTGCTGGACGCCGGCCACGAGGTGGTGGTTCTCGACGACCTGCGCACCGGCCACCGGGAGGCGCTCGCCCCCGACGCGACGTACGTCGACGCGCCCGTCCACGACGCCGCGCGGGTGCTCACCCCCGGCGCGGGTTTCGACGGGGTGCTGCACTTCGCCGCGCTGATCGCCGCCGGCGAGTCGATGGTCCGGCCCGAGCTGTACTGGCGGGTCAACACCGTCGGCTCGATCGCCCTCATCGACGCCGTCCGCGCCGCCGGGGTGCCCCGCCTGGTCTTCTCCTCCACCGCCGCCGTCTACGGCAACCCCACCGAGCTGCCCATCCCGGAGACCGCCGTCAAGGCCCCCACCAACACGTACGGCGCCACCAAGCTCGCCGTCGACATGGCCCTCACCTCGGAGGCGATCGGGCACGGCCTGGCCGCCGTCTCGCTGCGCTACTTCAACGTGGCCGGCGCGTACCTCGACGGCGACGTCGCGCTCGGCGAGCGGCACGACCCCGAGACCCACCTGATCCCCATCGCGCTGGAGGTGGCCGCCGGCCGGCGGGAGAAGCTCCAGCTCTTCGGCGACGACTACCCGACCGTCGACGGCACCTGCGTGCGCGACTACATCCACGTCGCCGACCTGGCCCGCGCCCACCTGCTGGCGCTCGGCGCGGCGACGGCCGGCCAGCACCGGATCTACAACCTGGGCAACGGCAACGGCTTCAGCAACCGGCAGGTGGTCGACGTGGTCCGCGAGGTCACCGGGCACCCCGTGCCGGTCGAGGTCGCGCCACGCCGCGAGGGCGACCCCGCCGAGCTGGTCGCGTCGTCCGCGCTCGCCCGCGAGGAACTGGGCTGGGAGCCGCGGAAGCCGACCCTGTCCGACATCGTCACCGACGCCTGGGCCTTCTACCGCACGCACGTCGCGGGGCCGCGGTGAGCGACGACGTCGCGGCCCGCGCCACCGCCGTCTTCCGCTCGGCGTACGGCGAGGCGCCCGCCGGCCGCTGGGCGGCTCCCGGCCGGGCGAACCTCATCGGCGAGCACACCGACTACAACGACGGCTTCGTCCTGCCCTTCGCCCTCCCGCTGCGTACGGTGGTGGCCGCCGCCCCGCAGCCCGGCGACACCTGGACGGTCCGCTCCGAACTCACCGGCGCGACGGTCACCTTCGGCGCCGACGAGGTCGCCGAACCTGGCCGGGTCACCGGCTGGGGCGCGTACGTGGCCGGGGTCCTCTGGGCGCTGCGGGAGGCCGGGCACCCCGTGCCCGGCGCGCGGCTGGCGATCGCCTCCGACGTGCCGCTCGGCGCGGGGCTGTCCTCCTCGGCCGCGCTGGAGGCCGCCGTGCTGGCCGCCCTGGCCGACCTGGGCGGGCTTGAACTGCCCGCCGCGCGGCGGCCCCGGCTGGCCCAGCGGGCCGAGAACGACTACGTCGGCGCGCCGACCGGGATCATGGACCAGTCGGCGGTGATCCGCTGCCGCGCCGGGCACGCCCTCTTCCTGGACTGCCGCGACGAGTCCGTCGAGCACGTCCCGTTCGACCTGGACGCCGCCGGCCTGGCCGTGCTGGTGGTCGACAGCCGGGCCCCGCACCGGCACGCCGACGGCGAGTACGCCGCCCGCCGCGCGTCCTGCGAACGGGCCGCCCGGCTGCTCGGCGTCGCGGCGCTGCGCGCCGTCCCCGCCGACGGGATGGCCGACGCCCTGGCCCGGCTCGACGACCAGGAGACCCGCCGCCGGGTGCGGCACGTCGTCACCGAGAACCAACGGGTCCTCGACACCGTCGCGTTGCTGCGCGCCGGCCGGGTACGCGAGATCGGCCCGCTGCTGACCGCCTCGCACGCCTCGATGCGCGACGACTTCGAGATCACCGTCCCGGAGGTCGACACCGCCGTCGAGGCGGCCCTCGCCGCCGGCGCGCTCGGTGCCCGGATGACCGGCGGCGGCTTCGGCGGCTGCGTCCTCGCCCTGGTCGACGCGGAACGGGCCGACGCGGTCGCCGCCGCCGTCACGGCCGCCTACGCCGAGCGGGGCTTCGCCACGCCCGGCCACGTCACCGTCCGGCCCGCCCCGGGTGCCACCCGGCTGGACTGAGCCGGGACTCCCTCCGCCGGGCCGGGCGCGGGACGCGAGACGGCTGGGCCGCATGCCGCGGGCGGGCCGGCGCCCGCCCGCGGGATCACTGGGCTTCGACGATCATCCCCGCGCCGACGGTGCGGTTGGTGGTCTCGTCGATGATCACGAAGCCGCCGGTGGTGCGGTTGCGGCGGTACTCGTCCGCGAGCAGCGGCACGGTGGTCCGCAGCCGCACCCGGCCGATCTCGTTGAGCCCCAGCCCGCCTGCGGACTCGTCGCGGTGCAGCGAGTTGATGTCCAGCCGGTAGTGCAGCGCCCGCACGATCGCCCGCGCCGAGCGGGTGGTGTGCTTGATCGCGTACTTCCCGCCGACCTGGAGCGGACGGGTCTCGTCCATCCAGCAGACCATCGCCTCGATGTCCTGCGACACCGTCGGGGCGTTGTTCGGGCGGCAGATCATGTCGCCCCGGGAGATGTCGATCTCGTCTTCGAGGCGTACGGTCACCGACATCGGCGGGAACGCCTCCGCGACCGGCCCGTCGGCGGTCTCCACCGCGGCGATCCGGCTGGTGAACCCGGACGGCAGCACCATCACCTCGTCGCCCGGCTTGAGCACCCCGGAGGCGACCTGCCCGGCGTAGCCCCGGTAGTCGGTGACGGTGGTCGACTGCGGGCGGATCACGTACTGCACCGGGAAGCGCACGTCGACCAGGTTGCGGTCGCTGGCGATGTGCACCCGCTCCAGGTGGTGCAGCAGCGACGGGCCCTCGTACCAGGGCATGTTCTCCGACCGGGCGACGATGTTGTCGCCGCGCAGCGCGGAGACCGGCACCACGGTCAGGTCGGGCACGTCGAGCTTCGCGGCGAAGGCCGTGAACTCGTCCGCGATCCGCTCGAAGACCTCCTGCGAGAAGTCGACCAGGTCCATCTTGTTGACGCAGAGGACCAGGTGCGGCACCCGCAGCAGCGAGCAGAGGAACGCGTGCCGGCGGGACTGCTCGACCAGGCCCTTGCGGGCGTCCACCAGGATCAGCGCCAGGTCGGCCGTCGACGCCCCGGTGACCATGTTCCGCGTGTACTGGATGTGCCCCGGGGTGTCCGCGATGATGAACTTCCGCCGGGGGGTGGCGAAGTAGCGGTAGGCCACGTCGATCGTGATGCCCTGCTCGCGCTCGGCCCGCAGGCCGTCGGTGAGCAGCGCCAGGTTCGTGTACTCGTCGCCCCGCGCTGCGCTGACCGCCTCGACGGCGGCGAGCTGGTCGGTGAAGAGCGACTTCGTGTCGTAGAGCAGCCGGCCGATCAGGGTCGACTTGCCGTCGTCCACGCTGCCCGCGGTGGCGAAGCGCAGCAGGTCCATCGGCCGGATCTCCGGCCCGGCCCCGGCGGCGGCCCGGCCGTCCGTCGTGTTCGCGCCGTCCGGGGCGACGGTCTCGGTGCTCATCAGAAGTAGCCCTCCCGCTTGCGGTCCTCCATGGCGGCCTCGCTGACCCGGTCGTCGCCGCGGGTCGCGCCGCGCTCGGTGATCCGGGTGGCGGCGACCTCCTCGATGACCTTCTCGACCGTGTCGGCGTCGGAACGGACCGCCGCGGTGCAGGACGCGTCGCCCACCGTGCGGTAGCGCACCCGCGCCTTGAACCGGTCCTCGCCGGCCCGGGGACGGAAGAACTCGTTGACCGCGTAGAGCATCCCGTCGCGCTCGACCACCTCGCGCTCGTGCGCGTAGTAGATCGACGGCAGGGCGATGCGCTCACGGGCGATGTAGTGCCAGACGTCCAGCTCGGTCCAGTTGGACAGGGGGAAGACGCGGATCGACTCGCCCGGGTGGTGGCGGCCGTTGTACAGCGCCCACAGCTCCGGGCGCTGGTTCTTCGGGTCCCACTGGCCGAACTCGTCGCGGAAGCTGAACACCCGCTCCTTGGCGCGGGCCTTCTCCTCGTCGCGCCGGGCGCCGCCGAAGAGCGCGTCGAAGCGGTGCTTCTCGACCGCCTCCAGCAGCACCGGCGTCTGGATCCGGTTGCGCATCCCGTCGGCCGACTCGCGCACCAGCCCGCTGGCCAGCGCCTCCGGCACACTCGCCACCACCAGTTGCAGCCCCAGCTCGGCGACCCGCTGGTCGCGGTATTCGAGCACCTCGGGGAAGTTGTGCCCGGTGTCCACGTGCATGACCGGGAACGGGATGTTGGCCGGGGCGAACGCCTTCTGGGCCAGCCGGAGCATCACGATCGAGTCCTTGCCGCCCGAGAAGAGCAGCACCGGCCGCTCCATCTCGGCGACCACCTCGCGCATCACGAAGATGCTCTCGGCCTCCAACGCGTCGAGGTGCGACACCTGGTAGGCGGCGGGGGCGGTCATGACACGGGCTCGTTTCGCTCGAATCCGCTCATCGTATTCCAGACCTTTCCGGTCGGGCATGCCAAGAAGTGCCGCTCAGGCTACCCGGAATGCCGCTGCAGCGCTGCAAGCAACCGACTGGCGAGATCCGCACGGCAGACCAGCAGGTCCGGCAGGCGCGGATCCGCCTCGTTGTATCTCAGCGCAGAACCGTCGATCCGGGAAGCGTGCAGCCCCGTGGCCGTCGCCACAGCGACCGGCGCGGCCGAGTCCCACTCGTACTGGCCGCCCGCGTGGATGTAGGCGTCCACCTCACCGGTGACGACCGCCGCGATCTTCGCCCCGGCCGATCCCATCGGCACCAGGTGCGCCCCGACATCCTCCGCCAGGTCGGTCAGGAACACCGGCGGCCGGCTCCGGCTCGCCGCCAGGCGGATCGTCCGTCCGCCGGGTGCCGCCGCCTCCACCGTCGCCTGCGGGTACGCCGGCGGATAGTCGGTGCCCAGCACCCGTTGCTGCGCCGGCAGCCCGACCGCGCCCGCGACCAGCCCGTGCGGCGTCGGCGCCGTACGCGACCAGAGCGCCACGTGCACCGCCCAGTCCGAACGGCCCTCCTCGGAGAACTCCCGGGTGCCGTCCAACGGGTCGATGATCCACACCCGGTCGGCGGTCAGCCGGGACACCGCCTCGGCGTTCACCTCCGCCGCCCACGCCAGCCGCGAGCCCTCGTCCTCCTCGGAGAGGACCGCGTCGTCCGGCCGCCACTTCGCCAGCTCCGTACGGATGAGGTCGTGCGAGACCTTGTCGCCCGCCGAACGCAACGCCCCCGCGTCCGCGAAGCCCATCTCGGCGCGCAGGCCGAGCAGCGCCTGACCGGCCCGGGCCGCCAGCCACCGGGCGAAAGCCCCGTCGATCGTCGGAGGACTGCCCATGCTCCTGCTCCCGTCGCCTCGCCACGCCGCGGCACGCCGCGCCGACGATCCGCCCCGGCGGTCGCCGCGCGCCGAAAGGCGAAGACTACCTGGCCCCGGCGCTCACACCCCGTGGTAGAGGTTCTGCGTCGGCTCCACGCCCCTGGTGATCACCGACTCCACCACGTCCGCGACCCGGTCCACCAGGAACTCCAGCTCCTTGCGCTCCGCCGCGCCGAAATCCGACAGTACGTAGTCCGCCGGGTCCTGCCGCCCCGGCGGCCGGCCGATGCCGAACCGCACCCGGACGTACTCCTTCGTGCCCAGCGACTTCGACATCGACCGCAGGCCGTTGTGTCCGCCCTCGCCGCCGCCGCACTTCACCCGGACCTGCCCGTAGCCGATGTCCAACTCGTCGTGCACCGCGATCACCCGGCCCGGCGGCACCTTGTGGAACTGGGCCAGGCCGGCCACCGGCCCGCCGGAGAGGTTCATGTACGTCAGCGGCTTGACCAGCACCAGCTTCGGCCCGCCGAACCCGAGCCGCCCCTCGGCGACCTCCGCCACCGCCCGCTTGTGCCGGCCGAACCTCGCGCCGAGCCGACCCGCCAGCAGGTCGGCCACCATGAAACCGACGTTGTGCCGGTTGCCGGCGTACTCCCGACCCGGGTTGCCCAGGCCGACCACCAGCCACGGCCCCGCCTCGTCCGTCACGCCCCGCCCCTCCCGCTGCTCGCCCTCGCTCATCCGCCCGGACACCGATACGCCGACAGGCGCCCCCGACCGCGCGGGGACGCCTGTCACGACGATGCGAACCGATCAGGCCTCGGTCTTGGCCTCGGCGTTCTCCTCGCCCTCGGCGGCCGGAGCCTCGGCGCCCTCGGCGGTCTCCTCGCCCACACCGGCCTCGGCCTCCTCGGCGGCCTCCTCGACCTCGGGGAGGGTGGCCTCGAGCTGCTCGGCGGTCGGCGCGGCGGTCACCGAGGCGACGGTCTGCTCCGCGTCGGCGGCCAGCTCGACGCCGGCCGGCAGCTCCACGTCGGCGGCGGTGACCTGCGTGCCGGCCTCCAGGCCCTCAATCGAGGCCTCCAGGTGGTCCGGCACCTTGGTCGCGTCGGCGGTGACCGACAGGGTGTCGTGGTCGTGCACGATCAGGGTGTCCTTCGCGGCCTCACCGGTCAGCTGGACCGGGACCTCGACGGTGACCTTCTCGCCCCGGCGGACCAGCAGCAGGTCCACGTGCTCGAAGGTGTCCTTGATCGGGTCACGCTGGATCGCCTTCGGCAGCGCGAGCACCTGGGTGCCGTCGCTGACCTCGATCGCGAAGAGCTGGTTGGCGCCACCCTTGCGGATCGCGGCGGCGAACTCGCGGGACGGCAACGCGATGTGCTTCGGCTTCTCGCCGTGGCCGTACAGCACGGCGGGCACCTTGCCGGCCCGGCGGGTACGACGGGCACCACCCTTGCCGAACTCGGTACGGGGCTCGGCGCTGATCTTTACCTCGGACACGGGGAAACTCCTGATGCTTTCGCTGCTGGCGGCTTGTCGTCTGGCGGTGCTGGGGCGAGGGGCTCGCTGGGGCTCATGCGTCGAGAACGACTGCCCGGAGCACCGCGTCGATGACGGCGCCTCCGTGCGGCGCTTCTCAGCGGCCCGCCGGGCACCCTCGCCGTGGCAACCGCACCAGTCTACCCGAGCTGATTCCGCGCGTTGCGGCAGTCCCCTTATCACCGTTCCCGCCGGCCCGCAGGGCGAACCGGACCCTCCCGGCCACACCCCTCCCACGGGCGCCGCACCACGCGCCGGAGGGCGGACGCCCGGTCGCGGGGCTGGTCTCCGCGCCGACGTCGGCCCACGCGGCGACACGGCTGACGCCCGGACCGCCGACGCCCGGACCGGGGGCGGTCACGCCGCCCGGCCCGGCGTCAGACGGTCAGCTCAGGCCACCGAAGAGGGTGGTCACCGAACCGTCGTCGAAGACCTCGCGGATCGCCCGCGCCAGCAGCGGCGCGATCGACAGTACGGTGATCTTGTCGAGCTGCTTCTCGGGCGGCAACGGCAGCGTGTTGGTCACCACGACCTCGCTGATCGGGCTGTTCTTCAACCGCTCGGTCGCCGGGTCGGAGAGCAGCGCGTGGGTCGACGCCACGATCACGTCGGCCGCGCCGGACTCCCGGAGGATGTCCGCCGCCTTGCAGATCGTCCCGCCCGTGTCGATCATGTCGTCGACGATGAGGCAGACCCGCCCCTCGACCTCGCCGACCACCCGGTTCGCCACCACCTGGTTCGGCTTCAGCGGGTCCCGCGTCTTGTGGATGAAGGCCAGCGGGCAGCCGCCCAACCGGTCCGTCCACCGCTCGGCCACCCGCACCCGGCCCGAGTCCGGCGCGACCACCGTCATCGGGCGGCCGTCGTACTTGTGCTGGACGTACTCGGCGAGGATGTCCATCGCGAAGAGGTGGTCGACGGGGCCGTCGAAGAAGCCCTGGATCTGGGCGGTGTGCAGGTCGACGGTGAGGATCCGGTTCGCCCCGGCCGTCTTCAGCAGGTCCGCCACCAGCCGGGCCGAGATCGGCTCCCGGCCGCGGTGCTTCTTGTCCTGCCGGGCGTACGGGTAGAACGGCAGGACCACCGTGATCCGCTTGGCCGAACCGCGCTTCAGCGCGTCGATCATGATGAGGGTCTCCATGACCCACGTGTTGACCCCGTGCGTGACGGACTGCACCACGAAGGCGTCCGAACCGCGTACCGAGTCCTTGAACCGTACGAAGATCTCACCGTTGGCGAACTCGTACGCGTCGGCCGGCGTCGGCGCGACGCCGAGCACCTCACCGATCTCCTTGGCCAACTCCGGAAAGCCACGTCCGGAAAAAAGCATCAGGCTCTTGCGGTTTTCGGCGACGATGCTGCCCATGGGCCCGTCTGCTCCCGTTGGTCGGTGGTACCCGGCGGTGGTGGTGGGCCGGGGACTATTCGGTTGCAGTATCCCCCGCCCCCGAGGCCGACCTGACCGGCTCGGCATCCCCGTGGATTGCCTCACCTTCACTTGCCCCGGACCCCGGCGCCGACGCACCCTCATCAGCCGTTCGAGCCCGCTCGGCCGCCTCCGCGGAGGCCGTACCGGCCCGCTTGCGGGCCACCCAGCCCTCGATGTTGCGCTGCGGCGCCCGGGTCACCCCCAGCGCTCCCGGCGGCACGTCCTGCGCGATCGCGCTGCCCGCCGCCACGTACGCCCCGGCACCCACCTCGACGGGGGCGATCAGGCTGGTGTCGCAACCGACGAACGCGGCCTCGCCGACCGTGGTGCGGTGCTTGTTCACCCCGTCGTAGTTCACGAAGATCGTCGCCGCGCCGATGTTCGCCTTCGCGCCGATCGTCGCGTCCCCCACGTACGACAGGTGCGGCACCTTCGCGCCCGCGCCCACCTCCGAGTTCTTCACCTCGACGAACGTGCCGACCTTGGCCTTCTCCGCCAGCCGGGCGTCCGGGCGCAGGTACGCGTACGGCCCGACGCTGGCGCCCGGGCCGACCTCCGCGCCCACCGCGTGGCTGCGCAGCACCGTGGCGCCCGGACCGACGACCGTGTCGATCAGCGTCACGTCCGGCCCGACCACCGCGCCCGTGCCGACCACCGTGCCGCCGCGCAGCTGGGTGTTCTGGTCGACCACGGCGTCCCGGTCCAGGGCGACCGTCACGTCGATCCAGGTGGTCTCCGGGTCGAGCAGGCTGACCCCGGTACGCATCCAGGCCTCGTTGACCCGGTCGCGCAGCAGCCGGCGCAGTGCGGCCAGCTCGACCCGGTCGTTGCAGCCCAGCGTCTCCACGTGGTCCGCCGCCACGTGCACCGCCACCGGCTCACCGGCCGAGCCCAGCAGGGCGAAGACGTCGGTCAGGTACTCCTCGCCCTGGTCGTTGTCGGTCGACAGCTTGCCCAGCGCGTCGCGCAGCCGGGCGGCGTCGAACGCGTAGATGCCGGCGTTGATCTCCCGGATCGCCCGCTGCGCGCTGGTGGCGTCGCGCTCCTCGACGATCTGTTCGAGCCGCCCGTCGGCGTCGCGCACGATACGGCCCAGGCCGGTCGGGTCGGGCACCTCGGCGGCGAGCACGGTCGCCGCCGCCCCCGCACCCTCGTGCGCCTCGACCAGCGCGGCCACCGTCTCGGGGCGCAGCAGCGGCACGTCGCCGTTGATGACGACCACGGTGCCGGTGGCGTCCGGCGCGGCGTCCAGCGCGATCCGGACGGCGTGCCCGGTGCCGAGCTGCTCGGCCTGGAGCACCGGGGTGGCCCCGGGGGCGATCTCCGCCAGGTGCGCGCGGACCTGGTCGGCACCGTGCCCCACCACGACCACCGTGCGGTCCGCCGCCAGGGGCGCGGCGGCGGCGAGCACGTGACCGACGAGGGTACGGCCGAGCAGCGGATGCAGCACCTTGGGCAGCGCCGACTTCATCCGCTTGCCCTCACCGGCGGCGAGCACGACAACGGTGCGGAGGTGGGGCTGGGACACGACACGGGCTCCCGTCGGGACGGCGAACAGTCTCGCGGCCATGCTAACCAGACATCGCCTGGGACGAGCGGAAGCTCCCGGGAGAGGACTCGAACCCCTACAATCAGGACCAAAACCTGACGTCCTGCCATTAGACGACCCGGGAAGGCCTAAAGCGGGCAAGAAGGACAGCCTCCCCGCCCTCTACACCTTAGCGCCCCTCGCCCGTGACGCCATCACTCATTCCCTTCATGATCCCTTCGACCTTCCAGTAGAGGCGGCTCGATCGCGGGACGTAGACCGTGAGGCAACCTCGATAGCCAGCACCGACGTTCTGCCGTTTCGTCGCCGGCCGGTGCCGCTTCAGCGAAGAACGCTGAAACTCCGCAGCCGGCACCCCGACCAGGTCGGCCCACCAACGAACAGCCTCTGCCTCATCCGCGCTCTCGTGAATGCTGACGCGGAACCGGAGGGCAGTTCGCGCGACCCCGAGCGCCTCGACGAACCGGAGGAACAGCAACACCAGCGCCGGATCACTGTTGACGAATTTCAACCGGCAGTCGTTCGGACGCCAAGGCTTCGCCTTGCTTCCCTCGCACCAGTAGATCGCCGCGCCCACCAGAACCAGCTCCCGGTAGCGCAGGCGTTTCACCCAGGCTGCGACCTTCGCCACCGTCTCCGCCCGAGCGGCATCACGAACCGCGCGATACTCACCCCACTGGGCGTCCGTCATCGCCTTGGAGTGCGCTCGCCGACGAGCCCGAGCCTCCTCGGAGTCAAGATCAATGGGCAGGTGCCGCACCCACTGATAGGCGGTAGAACGAGCGACACCGACCCGCTTCGCGATCTCAGGGACAGTGCAGCCTCGACGGCGCAGGCGAAGTGCCTCCTCATGCAGATGCGGCGTCGGTCCGCGGTAGCCACGGGCGGACAGTGGACGTGAATCCTCAGCCGGTGGATCGGCCATGAGCAGCACCTTAGAACAGGCGTACGACATCGCGGATATTCATCCCCGACGCTGTCCCGTGCGCCCTGTGGGCACCTAAGTTACGGTGACGTAGGCGTAACTTCGTGATCACTCCGTCCCTCTGCGAGGTGCCCATGTCCGCCACGTCCCTCGACCCTGCCGCCGGACCGAAGCCCCTCACCCAGGGCGCCCAGTCCCGGGGGATCCTCGTCGCCCTCTGGGCGTTCGTGGTGATCCCCTTCCTGGCCCTCGTCGCCGCCGTACCGGTCGCCTGGGGCGGCTGGCTGAGCTGGACCGACGTGGCCGTCGCCGCGCTCTGGTACGTCGTCTCCGGGCTGGGCATCACGGTCGGCTACCACCGGTACTTCACCCACGGGTCGTTCAAGGCGAAGCGCTGGCTGCGCATCGCGCTGGCGGTGTCCGGTTCGCTGGCGGTGCAGGGCGAGATCATCCAGTGGGTGGCGGACCACCGGCGCCACCACGCCTTCTCGGATCTGGACGGCGACCCGCACTCGCCGTGGCGGTACGGGGAGAGCGTCCGCGGCCTGGCCAAGGGCCTGTTCCACGCGCACGTGGGCTGGCTCTTCGGCCGCGAGCTGTCCAACCGGCGGCGGTTCGCCCCGGACCTGCTCGCCGACCGGGACATCACCCGGGTGGACCGCCTCTTCCCGTTGCTGGTCGTGGTCTCGGTGCTCGGTCCCGCGCTGATGGGCGGCCTGCTCACCTGGTCGTGGCAGGGGGCGCTGTCCGCGTTCTTCTGGGCCGGGCTGGTGCGCATCGCGCTGCTGCACCACGTGACCTGGTCCATCAACTCGGTCTGCCACGTCTACGGGGAGCGGCCGTTCGCGCTGCGCCAGGGCGACCGGGCGTCGAACTTCTGGCCGCTGGCGGTCCTGTCGTTCGGCGAGAGCTGGCACAACCTGCACCACGCCGACCCGACCAGTGCCCGGCACGGCGTCCTGCGCGGTCAGGTGGACATCTCGGCCCGGGTGATCTGGCTGTTCGAGAAGGCCGGCGCCGCCTGGGACGTGCGCTGGCCGAAGCCCGAGCGCATCACGGCCAAGCTCGTCGAACCGGCCGCCGAGCGGTAACGCGGGCGGTGGGCGCGCGGATCGCCTGGCAGTATGGGGCCACGTGCACCATCGGACGACAGGGCGTCACCGAGCGCCGGCGGAGTGACGAGAACATGGCGGATGTCCCTGGCAGCGACGGCACGACCGGCCGGCGGCGGGCGGTTCCCGCCGCGGCCCCCAAGCCCTCCTCACGCGTACGCATGTCGGCCGGCCAGCGCCGTGAGCAGCTGATCTCGATCGCCCGGCAGATCTTCGCCGAGCGCGGCTTCGACGCCACGTCCATCGAGGAGGTGGCGTCCCGCGCGAAGGTCTCCAAGCCGGTGGTCTACGAGCACTTCGGCGGCAAGGAGGGGCTCTACGCGGTGGTGGTGGACCGGGAGGTCCGCGCCCTGCTGGACCGGATCACCACGGCCCTGACGGCCGGCCATCCGCGCGAGTTGCTGGAGCAGGCGGCGCTGGCCCTGCTGACGTACATCGAGGAGGAGACCAGCGGCTTCCGGGTGCTGGTACGGGACTCGCCGGTGTTGTCGGCGGCGGGCAACTTCAGCAGCGTGATGAACGACGTGGCGCACCAGGTGGAGCACATCCTGGGTGCGGAGTTCAAGAGCCGGGGCTACGACCCGAAGCTGGCCGAGCTCTATTCGCAGGCGCTGGTGGGGATGGTGGCGCTGACCGGCCGCTGGTGGCTGGAGGTGCGCAAGCCGCGCAAGGAGACGGTGGCCGCGCACCTGGTCAACCTGGCCTGGAGTGGGCTGTCGCACCTGGAGGCGAAGCCGGGCCTGATCACGGCGCGGGGGCGCTGAGCCCGGTCGTCAGCGGCCGTGCGCCTCGGAGATCGGGTGGTGCCGGCGCCGGCGCTCCTCCTCGGCGTGCTCGTCGGTGCCGACCTTGTCGTACAGGCCGGTGCCGAGCAGGAGCAGGCCGAAGAGCATCGAGACGACGACCGTGGACATCGAGAAGTTGAGGAAGTTGGCGTCGGTCTGGAGCACGGCCATCATGAGGATGCTGGTGACCAGGAAGACGATCCCGGCGGAGAGGTTCATGTAGTGGCCGAGGTTGCCGCGCCGTGACGCCCCGACGATGAGCACGATCCCGAAGACGACGGAGGCCAGCGAGAAGGCCAGGTTGGTGCGGAGTCCGAGGGCCCAGGCGTCGCCCCGGTCGAAGAGCGGGTCGCCCGCCGTCAGGACGACGCCCCAGACCCCGAAGACCAGGATGTAGAGCCCCACCAGGCCGGCGAGGACCCGGTAGACCGGCCGCGCCGGATGGTTCACGGGAAAGTGCGGCATGACCCCTCCACCAGTCAGGACATTCGCCCCGATTGTCCCCTGGAAGAGGTCGCCCGTCCGCCGAACGCCCGACGACAGGCACAACTACGAAGGTCCCGCCCCACCGGGCAGCAACGGCCGGGCGGAGCGGGACCACGACAGGTTTTCGCCGGAGCCCGACCTGCGCAGGGATCAAGCCTGACCGCCCGGAGCGGGTCGGGCTCCGGCGAAAACCCCACAACCACTCAGAGCACGAGCCGGGCCTTCTGCCAGGCCTCCTGCTCCTCGTCCGTGCCGACCTTGCCGTACATGCCGACCATCAGCAGGACCAGGCTGAGCACCATCAGCACGATGACGGTGAAGATGCTGAAGTTGAAGATGTTGGCCTCGGTCTGGATGAACGCGAGACCGGCGAGGCTGATCACCATCATGGCGTACGCCACCCACTGGTTGATCATGACGTCGATGTTGCGGCCGATCGCGGCGCCGGCCAGCACCGCGACCCCCAGCAGGGCGCTGAGCAGCGAGAAGCCGAGGTTCGTGCCCTGGCCGAGGACCTGGGTGTCATCCTGGGCGAGGACCTCGTTGCCGGCGCTCGCGACGATGCCGAGCACGCCGAAGGCCACCAGGTACAGACCGGTCAGCCCGCCGATCGCCCGGTAGACCGGCCGCGCGGGGTGGTTGACGGGGGTGTGGGCCATGTCTGAGTCTCCAACGCCGTTCGGGTGAGGGGTCGGGGACGATTGTCCCGCACGCCGAGGTGTGACGCCGCACACGGGGGCCTCCCGGTGCGACGCCGCGACCGCGACGTGACTCAGATCGCCGGAATCTCGTCGGCCAGGGCCAGCCAGGACTCCTCGGTGCGCTCCCGTTCGGCACGCAGTTCCTTGAGCTGGGCGTCGAGTTCGGCGACCTTGGCGTAGTCGGTGGCGTGCGCGGCGAGCTGATCGAGCAGCGTCGCTTCCTTCTGTTCCAGCTTGGCGACCTGCCGTTCCAGCCGGGCCAGTTCCTTGCGGGCCTGCCGCGCCTCGGCGGCGGACATGCCGGCCGCGGCGGGGGCGGCGGCACCGCCCGCGGGGGCAGCCTCCGGCACCGTCGGCTCGGGCCGACCGGCGGCCCGGGCGAGGTACTCGTCGACGCCGCCGGGCAGGTGCACCAGCCGGCCGTCGCCGAACATCCCGTACGCGACGTCGGTGACCCGCTCGATCAGGTACCGGTCGTGGCTGGCCACGATGACGGTGCCGGGCCAGGAGTCGAGCAGGTCCTCCAGCGCGGCGAGGGTGTCGGTGTCCAGGTCGTTGGTGGGCTCGTCGAACAGGAGCACGTTCGGCTCGCCCGCGAGCAGCCGGAGCATCTGCAAGCGGCGGCGTTCGCCACCCGAGAGGTCGCTGACCGGCGTCCAGAGGCGCCGGTCGTCGAAGCCGAAGACCTCGGCGAGCTGGGCGGCGGAGACCTCCCGGTCGCCGAGCTGCACCCGCCGGGCGACCTCCTCGACCGCTTCGAGCACGCGCAGGTGGCCGGGCAGCTCGGCCAACTCCTGGGAGAGGAAGGCCGGCCGGACGGTCGAGCCGGTGGCGAAGCGCCCGCCGTCGGGGCGGGTGACACCGGCCAGCATCCGCAGCAGGGTGGTCTTGCCGGCCCCGTTGCGCCCGAGGATGGCGATCCGGTCGCCGGGGCCGACCTGCCAGGTGACGTCGCGCAGGATCTCCTTCGGGCCGGCGTGCAGGGTGACCTCGGCGAGGTCGTACACCTGCTTGCCGAGCCGGGCGGTGGCGAGCCGTTGCAGCGACATGGTGTCGCGCGGCGGCGGGACGTCGGCGATGAGGGCGTTGGCGGCCTCGATGCGGAACCGCGGCTTGGAGGTGCGGGCGGGCGGGCCCCGCCGCAGCCAGGCGATCTCCTTGCGGAGCAGGTTCTGCCGGCGGGCCTCGGTGGCCGCCGCGACCCGCTCCCGCTCGGCGCGGGCGAGGGTCCACGCGGCGAAGCCGCCCTCGTACGCCCGGACGGTCTGGTCCGCGACCTCCCACGTGGTGGTGCAGACGGCGTCGAGGAACCACCGGTCGTGGGTGACCACGACCAGCGCGCCCTTGCGGCCGACGAGGTACTTCGCGAGCCAGTCGACACCGCCGACGTCGAGGTGGTTGGTGGGCTCGTCGAGGATGAGCAGGTCGGACTCGCGGACCAGCAACGCGGCCAGCGCCACCCGCCGGCGCTCGCCGCCGGACATCGGGCCGACGGGCTGGTCGAGGCCGAGGTGGGGCATGCCGAGGCCGTCGAGGATGGCCCGGACACCGGCGTCGCCGGCCCACTCGTGCTCGGCGCCCATGCTCTCGCCGAGCCAGGCGGTGCCGAGCACCACGTCCCGGACGGTGGCCTCGGGGGCGAGCTGGAGCGTCTGCGGGAGCCAGGCGACCCGCAGGTCGCGGCGGTGGGTGACCCGCCCGTCGTCCGGCTCCTCGATGCGGGTGAGCAGCCGCAGCAGGGTGGACTTGCCGGCGCCGTTGAGGCCGACCACGCCGATCCGGTCGGCGTCGTCGAGGCCGAGCGAGACGTCGGTGAGCAGCGGCCCGGCGGCGCCATAGCCCTTGGACACCCGGTCCAGGTTGACGATGTTGGCCACGACCTCACCTCCCACGGTCAAGGCGTCCCGGTGCCGGTCGGCACCTGGGACGCCTGAGCCTCCCAGCGTACGCGGACCGTCCCGCCGGCCGCCGGGCGCGGGCTCCCGCCTGTTCGCGCCGACCGCGCCGGCGGAGCCGGGTCGGGGCCGGACGTGCGGGTGATCGGGCAGGTCAGGTGATCCGCGCGCCGGGGACCGGACCGTGGGCCGTACGCGCCTCGCGGCACACGTCGGCGGTGGTCAGCTCCGCGGCGATCCGCGCGGCGTCGGCGGCGTCGGCGGCGAGGAAGACGCAGGTCGGTCCCGAACCGGAGACGATGCCGGCCAGCGCGCCGGCCGCCTCGCCGGCCTTCAGCGTCTCCGCCAGCGACGGGCGCATGGCCAGGGCGGCGTCCTGGAGGTCGTTGCCGAGCGCCGCGGCGAGGACCCGGGGGTCGCGTTGGCGCAGCGCGGCGAAGAGCGCGTCGGTGCTGCCCAGCGGCTCGCCGGCGGCGCCGGCCGCGCGCAGCCGGTCCAGTTCCCGGTAGGCGACCGGGGTGGAGAGGCCGCTGTCGGCCACGGCGACCACCCAGTGCCAGGTGGTGGGGCGGGCCAGCACGGGGCTGACCGTCTCGCCCCGGCCGGTGCCGAGCGCGGTGCCGCCGTGGATCAGGAACGGCACGTCGGAGCCGAGGTCGGCGGCGATCCGGGCCAGTTCGTCCCGGGACAGCCCGGTCCCCCAGAGCGTGTCGCAGGCGACCAGCGCCGCGGCCGCGTCGGCGCTGCCTCCGGCCAGCCCACCGGCCAGCGGGATCTGCTTGCGCAGGTGCAGCCGGGCGTGCGGCGGCACCCCCGCGTAGCCGGCGAGGGCGCGGGCCGCCCGGATGGCCAGGTTGGTGTCGTCCAGGGCCAGTACGCCGGCGCCCTCGCCCTCCATGGTCAGGGTGAGCGTGTCGCCCCGGCGGGCGGTCAGCTCGTCGTGGATGGAGATGGCGTGGTAGACGGTGTTCAGCTCGTGGTAGCCGTCGGGGCGCAGCGGTCCCACCCCGAGGTGCAGGTTGACCTTGGCGGGCACCCGTACCCGCACCGGTCCGCTGGCTCCGCGCCGCCGCTGCTCGTCCTCGTCGTCCGGTCCCCAGGCCTCGGTCACGGCGTCAGCCTACTGGGCGGCGGATGGGGCGGCCGGGGCCGACGCGGCGATGGCGGCGAACTGCTCGACGGTGAGCGACTCGCCGCGCGCGCCGGGGTCGACACCGGCGGCGGTGAGCGCGTCGGCCGCCCGGTCCGCGCCGCCGGCCCAGCCGGCCAGCGCGGCGCGCAGGGTCTTGCGGCGCTGCGCGAAGGCCGCGTCCACCACGGCGAAGACCCGTTCCCGGGGTACGTCGACGCGGGGCGGCTCGCGGCGGGTGAAGGCGACCAGCCCCGAGTCGACGTTCGGCACCGGCCAGAAGACGTTCGGCGGGACCTTCCCGGCGGCGCGGGACGAGGCGTACCAGGCGAGCTTGACCGACGGCACGCCGTACACCTTGGAGCCGGGGCCGGCGACGAGCCGGTCGGCGACCTCCTTCTGCACCATCACCAGCCCGTGTCGCAGGCTGGGCAGTTCGGCGAGCAGGTGCAGCACCACCGGCACGGCCACGTTGTAGGGCAGGTTCGCCACCAGCGCGGTCGGCGCCGGGTCGGCCAGTTCGGCGGCGCGGACGCGCAGCGCGTCGGCGTGGTGCACGGTCAGCCGCGCGGCGTCGGCCCCGGCGTGCCGGGCGGCGGTGTCCGGCAGCGCGCCGGCCAGCGCCGGGTCCAGCTCCACGGCGTGTACGTGCGCGGCGGCGGGCAGCAGGGCGAGGGTGAGCGAGCCGAGCCCGGGGCCGACCTCCAGCGCCACGTCGTCCGGGGTGAGCCCGGCGGCGGTGACGATGCGCCGGACGGTGTTCGGGTCGTGCACGAAGTTCTGGCCGAGCCTCTTGGTGGGGGTGACGCCCAGCCGGGCGGCCAGTTCCCGGATCTCCGCCGGGCCGAGGAGACCGGTCACGCCCCGTAGCCTATGCGGGCCTGCGTGGGTGGGCGGAAGGGACCCTGCCTGTCACCACGGGCCGAAGACGCGGTCGCCGGTGGCGGAGATGGTGGCGCACAGCTCGTCCAGGTCCGTGCCGGTCGTCTCCGCCAGCGACCGTACGGTCAGCGGGATCAGGTACGAGGCGTTCGGTCGGCCCCGGTGCGGCATCGGCGTCAGGTAGGGCGCGTCGGTCTCCACCAGGATCTGCTCGACCGGGGTCAGCACGGCGGCCTCGCGCAGGGCGGCCGCGCTGCCGAAGGTCACCGTGCCGGCGAAGCTGAGCAGGTAGCCCCGGCGGACGCACTCGCGGGCGAAGTCGGCGTCGCCGGAGAAGCAGTGCAGCACCACGGTCTCCGGCGCGCCCTCGTCGTCGAGGATCCGCAGCACGTCGGCGTGCGCGTCCCGGTCGTGGACGACCAGTGCCTTGCCGTACCGCTTGGCGATGGCGATGTGCGCGCGGAAGCTCTCCTCCTGGACGGCGCGGCCCTCCTCGCCGGTGCGGAAGAAGTCCATCCCGGTCTCGCCGATGCCGCGTACCCGGTCCCGGGCGGCGAGCGCCTCGATCCCGCGCAGCGCCTCGTCCAGGTCGGGCAGGCGGGGCGCCTCGTTCGGGTGCAGCGCCACGGTGGCCAGCACGGCCGGGTGTTCGTCGGCCACGTCGGCGCCCCAGCGGGAGGAGGCGACGTCCACCCCGACCTGCACCAGCCGGTCGACGCCCACCGAGGCGGCGACGGCCACGGCCACGGCGACCGGATCCCTGTCGGCCGGATCACCGTCCGCCGGCGACCACGGGGGTACGCCGGCCTCGCTGACGGTGATGTCGAGGTGCGTGTGGCTGTCCAGCACGGGGCGGGGCAGCGGCTCGGGCACGGGCGGGAACTCCCCGGCCCGGCGGGCGGCGCGCTGCTTGCGGGTTTCGGTGGGCTCGCTCATCGCGGCCAGCATCACACACCGCCGGTGGCCCGTGTTCCGGGGACGCCACCGGCCGTTCACCGCAACGGCACGTCTCGCGCCCAGCGTCGTCGGCGTGACCGTCACCCCGCGGAGCAGCGCACACGGCCCGCGCGTGACGTACGGGGGCGTGGTGTACCCGGCGGAGGAGATCGCCCGGGGCGCGGCGTACGAGCTGTTCAGTGCCGAGCGGGCACCCGGTTTCGAGTGGGTGACCCGGCCCGGGGCCACGCGAGTACGAGGCGGTGGCCGAGACGGTGGCGCCCGCGGCCGAGGTCACCGGCGACCGGGTGGTGGACCTGCCGTACGCGCTCTGAACAGGTTCGGCACGCTCCCACGGCGGCATAACACCGGTAGGGGCGGGAACGCGCGGTCGTCCGGACGTCACGTGGCGAGGAGACGCGCATGCCTTTCATCACCGTGGGGATGGAGAACTCCGCCCCCGTCGACCTGTACTACGAGGATCACGGCGCCGGCCAGCCGATCGTGCTGATCCACGGCTTCCCGTTCGACGGGTCGACCTGGGAGAAGCAGGTCGGGCCGCTGCTGGCCGCCGGATACCGGACGATCACGTACGACCGGCGGGGTTTCGGCAATTCCGCCCGGCCGGCGTCCGGATACGAGTACGACACCTTCGCCGCGGACCTCGACGTGCTGATGACCGAGCTGGACCTGCGCGACGCCATCCTGGTCGGCCACTCGATGGGCACCGGCGAGGTGACCCGCTACCTGGGCGTGTACGGCTCGCAGCGGGTGGACCGGGCGGTGCTGCTGGCCCCGCTCGCGCCGTACCTGCTGAAGGCCTCGGACGACCCGGAGGGCGTCGAGAAGAGTGTCTTCCAGGGCTTCCAGCAGGCCATCATCGACGACCGGTTCGCCTATCTCACCACCTTCTGCGAGGCGTTCTTCAACTACCAGGAGAACAAGGGCAGGCTGGTCAGCGAGGAGGCGTTCCGGGCGCACTGGGAGATCGGCACGCGCGCCTCGGCGAAGGGCACCCACGACAGCGTGGACGCGTGGCAGACCGACTTCCGGGGCGACGTGTCCCGCATCGACGTGCCGGTGCTGATCGTGCAGGGCGACGCCGACGCGGTGCTGCCGTACCCGGCGACCGGTCAGCGGTTGCAGCCGATGCTGCCCGGCAGCCAGCTGGTCACCCTGAAGGGCGCGCCGCACGGCATCCCGTGGACGAACCCGGCCGAGGTGAACCGCAGCATCATGGACTTCATCGGCGCGCCGGCGATGGCCCGGGCCTGACACGCCACCGGCGCCCGGTCCGCCCGGCGCTGCCAGCCGCCTCCGCCCGGGCGGGCGCGGCGACGACGGGCGTACGACGGCGACGGGCGCGGCCCCCCATACGGAGGTCGCGCCCGTCGGCACCCCAGGGGCGGGCCGTCAGCCGGCGAGGCGGGCCAGTTCCTCGTCGACGATCGACGGGTCGAGCTTGCGGAAGACCGGCTTGGGCGCGGCCAGCGGCCGGCCGGCCTCCAGCGGTACGGACGCCCAGCGCGCGCCGACCGAGTAGTCGCCGGTCAACACCGGGTACGCGGGCCCGCCGTCGAGGTCCTCGACCTCCTCGATGACGGGCATCGGGGCGTGTACGCCGGTGCCGCCGAGCAGCTCGTGCACCTGCTGCGCGGAGTGCGGCAGGAACGGGGTGAGCAGCGTGTTGGCGTCGCTGACCACCTGGAGGGCGACGTGCAGGATGGTGCCCATCCGAGGCTTGTCGTCCTCGCCCTTGAGCTTCCACGGCGCCTGCTCGGAGAGGTACCGGTTGGCCTCGGCGACGACCCGCATCGCCTCGCCGATGGCCTGCTTCTGCCGGTGCCGGGCGATGAGGTCGCCGACGGTGGCGAAGCCGACGCGGGCGACGGCGAGCAACGCCTCGTCGGCCTCGGTGAGGCCGGCCGGGTCGACGGGCGGGATCGCGCCGAAGTTCTTCGCCGCCATCGAGATCGACCGGTTGACCAGGTTGCCCCAGCCGGCGACCAGCTCGTCGTTGTTGCGGCGGAGGAACTCGGCCCAGGTGAAGTCGGTGTCGTTGCTCTCCGGGCCGGCGGCGGCGATGAAGTAGCGCAGCGCGTCGGCGTCGTAGCGCTCCAGGAAGTCGCGGACGTAGATGACGACCCGGCGGGAGGAGGAGAACTTCTTCCCCTCCATGGTCAGGTACTCGCTGGAGACCACCTCGGTGGGCAGGTTGAGCCGGCCCAGCCGGCCCGGCTCGCCGTCGCGGCTGCCCTCGCCCGAGTAGCCGGAGAGCAGCGCCGGCCAGATCACCGAGTGGAAGACGATGTTGTCCTTGCCCATGAAGTAGTAGGCGCGGGCGTCCTTCCCCTCCCCGTCGGCGGACCACCACCTGCGCCAGGCGTCGGGGTCGCCGGAGCGGCGGGCCCACTCGATGGAGGCGGACAGGTAGCCGATCACCGCGTCGAACCAGACGTAGATGCGCTTGTCGGGGCGGTCCCGCCAGCCGTCGAGCGGGATCGGCACGCCCCATTCCAGGTCGCGGGTGATGGCCCGGGGCTGGAGGTCGTCGAGCAGGTTCTTCGAGAAGCGCAGCACGTTGGGCCGCCAGCCCTCGCGGGTGTCGAGCCACTGCCGCAGCACGTCGGCCAGGGCCGGCAGGTCGAGGAAGAAGTGCTCGGTCTCGACGAACTTCGGGGTCTCCCCGTTGATCCGCGACTTCGGGTCGATCAGGTCGATCGGGTCGAGCTGGTTGCCGCAGTTGTCGCACTGGTCACCGCGGGCGCTGTCGTAGCCGCAGATCGGGCAGGTGCCCTCGATGTAGCGGTCGGGCAGCGTCCGGCCGGTGGACGGGGAGATCGCCCCCATCGTGGTCTTCGGGACGATGTAGCCGTTGCGGTACATCCCCTCGAACAGTTCCTGCACGACCGCGTAGTGGTTGCGGGTGGTGGTGCGGGTGAACAGGTCGTAGGAGAGCCCGAGGCCGTGCAGGTCCTCCACGATCACCCGGTTGTAGCGGTCGGCCAGCTCGCGCGGGGTGACCCCGTCGGCGTCCGCCTGCACCTGGATCGGGGTGCCGTGCTCGTCGGTGCCCGAGACCATGAGCACGTCGTGCCCGGCCATCCGCATGTACCGGCTGAAGACGTCGGAGGGAACGCCGAAACCGGAGACGTGGCCGATGTGGCGCGGGCCGTTGGCGTACGGCCACGCGACCGCCGCGAGAACGTGACTCATGACCAGCAAGCCTAGTGACCCGCTCGCGGTGACCGCGAATCAATAGGGTCCCGCGTCGGCGGTCCGGCCGCACCGGGTCCGCTTTTTGCCCGATTTGTCGGCGACACGCGGCCTGAGCTGCGGGCCGACGTCCGGGTGGCGGGGTGCAATGAGCGTCGTGACTGGCAGACGAGCGGCCCGGGATCGTGACGATCGTCCCTCCGGCCCGACGGACGGGGGCGCGGCGAGGGGGCAGCGCGGCACGGTCGCGCCGCACCCCCGGGTGGTGGCGCCCACTGGGCCGCCGGAGCCGCCGCCCGAGTTCTCCGCCGAGGCTGCGGCGCCGCCGTCCCCCGCGCCCGCCGTCGAGGTGGAGCCCACGACCGGGGCGCCGGTGGACGCCCTGCCCCGCCGGGCGCCCGTCCGGCAGCTGAACCGCTGGCCCCGCCGGGGCCGTGCCCCGGCCGGCGTCGAACCCGACGAGAACGACGGCGGGCGTACGCCGACGGGCGGGGACGACGGGCGCGGGGCGGCCGGCGTTCGTGTGGCTGACGGCGGGTACGGGGGTGGACCACCCGACGGCGGGGACGGGGCTGGTCCCGACGGCGGCGACGGCGCGTACTGGCCGCCGATCGAGTTGGTGCACTGGGACGGCACGCCGATCCGGGAGGAGCCGCCGCACGAGCGGCAGCGGTCGGCGCGGGACGCTGCGGCACGGCGACGGCTGCGGCGCACCCCGCGTCCGCCCGATCCGCTGCCCGGGCTGGCCGTGCTGCTGGCGCTGAGCCTGGTGGCCGCGTTCTTCGCCTGGGTCAGCGCCGGCCCGTTCTGGCTGGCGGTGGGGCACGCCACCGGGGGCACGGTGGTGATCGCCGACTGCACCGGGGGCGGGCTCACCCAGCGCTGCCGGGGCAACTTCGCGCCGGCCGACGAGACGTGGACCGCGTACGGCGTGCGGGTGAGCGGGGTGGCCGCGGAGCGCACCGCGACCGGCACGACGCTGCCGGCCCGGATGACCGGCCCGCAGGGCGGCACCGCGTACGCGGACACCGGCCCGGCCGCGCACCTGCGCTGGCTGCTCGGCCTGCTGGCGGTGCTGGGCTGCGCCGCCGGGATCGCCCGGTGGACGGGGTCGACCCGGTTCGCCGATCCCCGCCTCCGCCGCTGGGCGGTGGCCGGCGCGCTGGCCAGCCCGCTGGTGATCACCGCGGGTTTCCTCGTCGCCGCCTGGTGAGCCGCCCCGTCGGGGCGCCGACCGCCCCTGCGCCTCGCCACGCGGCCGGGCGCGAGGCTTCCCAGCCCGGACCGCCACGGGGCGCCGACGCCCCAGAGCGGCTGCCCGGCCGACAGCAACGGGGCGAGCCCGCGTGGCCAGGAGTGCACGACGGAAACGGGGCGGGGCCCGGGTGGTCAGGAGTGCACGACGGAAACGGGACGGGACCGGGTGGTCAGGCGTGCACGACGGAGTAGACGTCGCGGCGGCGCAGGGCGTACTCCGAGGCGACCTCGGTGATGGCGTCGCGGCGGGACAGTCCGGCGGCCTCCCGGGCGGCGACGGCGGCCCGCAGCGTGTCGTCGTCGGGCCGCTCGGGGGCCGCCTCGGGCGCACCGGCCACGACGAGGGTGATCTCGCCGCGCGGCTCCCCCTCGGCCGCCCAGTCGGCCAGCTCGCCGAGGGGGCGGCGGACGATCTCCTCGTACGTCTTGGTCAGCTCGCGGCAGAGCGCGGCGGGCCGGTCGGCGCCGAACGCGGCGGCCAGGTCGGCCAGTGCGGCGGCGATCCGGTGCGGAGCCTCGAAGAAGACCAGCGTCCGCTCCTCGGCGGCGAGGGCCCGCAGGCGCGATCGGCGGGCACCGCCGGTGCGCGGCAGGAAGCCCTCGAAGCAGAACCGGTCGCAGGGCAGGCCGGAGAGCGCCAGGGCGGTGGTGACCGCGCTCGGTCCGGGCGCGGCGGTGACCGGCACGCCGGCGTCCAGGGCGGCCCGGACCAGCCGGTAGCCCGGGTCGGAGACGCTCGGCATGCCGCCGTCGGTGACCAGGGCGACCAGGTAGCCGGCGGCCAGCACGTCGACCAGCTCGGGGGTGCGCCGTTCCTCGTTGCCCTCGAAGTAGGAGACGATCCGGCCGCCCACGGTGACGTCGAGGTCCCGGGCCAGCCGGGTGAGCCGGCGGGTGTCCTCGGCGGCCACCACGTCGGCGGCGGCGAGCACCTCGCGGAAGCGGGCGGAGGCGTCGGCGGGGTTGCCGAGCGGAGCGCCGAGCAGGACCAGGCGTCCGCTGTCGGACATTTCACCCACGAGATGCAACTCCTTCATCGACGGAGGTACCGGTTTCGGAGACGACGGACGCCGCCGGGCACCTTCGCAGCCTACGATCGCCGGGTGACGAGTGCGTCGACAGCACAGAGCGCGGGCCAGGCGGGACCGGATCCCACGGACGGGAGCCCACCCCAGGGGTCGTCCCCGACCTCCGGCGGCGGGGTTCCGGGTGTCGTCCGGCGCCGGCTGGCCACGGTCGAGGCCGGGCTGGACGGGCGTTCCTGGCTCGCCACCGGCGTGATCGTCGCGATCGCGGCGATCCTGCGCTTCGTCGGCCTGAGCCACCCGCCCGGCAAGATCTTCGACGAGACCTACTACGCCCGCGAGGGCTGGGCGCTGGTCGAAAAGGGCGTCGAGTGGAACTTCAAGGACAACGGCCCGTCCTACGTGGTCCACCCGCCGTTGGGCAAGTGGCTGATCGGGTTCGGCGAGTGGGCCTTCGGCTACTCCGACGCCGAGCACGGCATCTCCGCGCCGGGGCACCTGATGACCACCGCGCCGGAGTTCGGCTGGCGGTTCTCTGCGGCGGTCGTGGGCACCCTGTCGGTGCTGCTGCTGGTCCGCATCGGCCGGCGGATGTTCCACTCGACCGTGCTCGGCTGCGCGGCCGGCCTGCTGCTCGCGCTGGACGGCTTCCACCTGGTGCTGTCCCGCACCGCCCTGCTCGACATCTTCCTGCTGTTCTTCGTGCTGGCCGCGTTCGGCGCTCTGGTGCTCGACCGGGACGCCCGGCGGCGCCGCTGGGCCCGGGCGCTGGAGGCCGGCCTGGATCCGGGCCGGCCGGGGCGGGCCGGGCGGCCGGCGGGCGGCTGGCGGAACTGGCCCTGGTGGCGGCTCGCCGCCGGGGTCCTGTTCGGTTGCGCCTGCGCGGTCAAGTGGAGCGCGCTCTATTTCCTGCCCGTCTTCGCGCTGCTGGTGATCCTCTGGGAGGTCGGCCTACGCCGCTCCGTCGGCGTACGCCGGCCGTGGCGGGACACCCTCCTCGACGAGGTGCCGTGGCTGGTGCTGGCCGGGGTGCTGATGGTGCTCACCTACGTCGGCACCTGGTCCGGCTGGCTGCTCAGCGACGACGGCTACTACCGGCTCGCGGAGCGCTACCCGAACGCGCCGCTGAGCGACACCCCGGTCTTCGGCGCGCTCAACAACCTGATCGAGTACCACAAGGCCGCGTACGGCTTCCACACGGGCCTCGACGAGCCGCACAAGTACCAGTCGTGGCCGTGGCAGTGGCTGCTGTTGGGCCGGCCGGTGGCCTTCCACTGGTCCCCGGACGGGCCCTGCGGGGCGGCGAGCTGCGCCTCCGAGGTCCTGCTGCTCGGCACCCCCCTGCTCTGGTGGTCGTTCCTGCCCGCCCTGGCGGCGCTGGCCTGGCTGGGCCTGGCCCGGCGGGACTGGCGGGCGGGGACGATCCTGCTCGTCGTGGCGGCCGGCCTGCTGCCCTGGTTCTGGTTCGCCCTCGACGGCCGGACGATGTTCTCCTTCTACACGGCGCCGGCCCTGCCGTTCCTGGTGCTGGCGGTGACCTACGTGCTCGGCGCGATCGTCACGCCGGCCGGCCCACCGGGAACTGTCGCCGCGCGGGCGGGCGACACCGGGCCTCCCGCCGTGGAAGCGGTCGAGGCCCGGGACCGCAGGCTCGTCGGCGGGGTGATCGCCGGGGCGTACGTCCTGCTGGTGGCGCTCTGCTTCGCGTACTTCTATCCGATCTTCGTCGGGAAGGTGCTGCCGTACGCGGAGTGGTCGGCGCGGATGTGGCTGGACGGCCGCTGGATCTGACGCGCGGCACGGCACCCGTCACGCGCGGCGGGTGCACGGGAAACGGGCCCGCACGCGGTGGCGTGCGGGCCCGTTCGACGTAGAAGCGCGCCCCGATCGCCTGCCACGGGGGAAGCGGGCGATTGGGGCGCGCATCAAGAGCTTAACCACCCCGTACCACCGACACAACGGGTCGACTTAGGTCAGATTTCCGACCTACGCGACACCGAACGGATGGTTTACATCCGACACTTAACGGTCCGTCATCTCGCGCAAACGGTACGGATCGACCGCCGACCGAACCCCGAGTTCGACACATGTTGCTGCTGGCGCGATTCCCACGACCCACGAATTCCCGTAACGTATCGATCGATTTGGTTCTCCAGCCATCTCGGGTCCGGTCCCTCGGCACCCGGGTCGGTTGCACTGTCGGCCAACCCCCGATCGATCGGACGGAGTTCGCGATGTCCCGTACCCTCCGCTGGACCGGCGGCCTGCTGGCCGCCGTCACCGCCGCCACCCTCGGCCTGTCCGCCCCCGCCCACGCGGCGACCGTCTCGGTGCCGTTGCGCACCCTCATCGCCGACCTGCCGGTGGCCACGGAGAACCGCACCGGCTACTCCCGCACCCTGTTCCCGCACTGGATCGACGCGGACTCCGACGGCTGCAACACCCGGTACGAGGTGCTGATCGCCGAGGCCACCACCCGGCCCACGGTGGGTTCCGGCTGCAAGCTCACCGGCGGGCGCTGGCGCTCCTACTACGACGCGGCCACCTGGACCGACCCGTCCGACCTGGACATCGACCACATGGTGCCGCTGGCCGAGGCGTGGGACTCGGGCGCCCGGAACTGGACCACGTCGCGGCGGCAGGCCTTCGCCAACGACCTCGGCGACGTCCGGTCGCTGGTCGCGGTGACCGACAACGTCAACCAGTCCAAGGGCGACCAGGACCCGACCACCTGGCTGCCGACCTACGAGAAGTGCCGCTACGTCGGCGAGTGGGCGGCGGTGAAGACCCGGTGGCGGTTGACCGTCGACAGCGCCGAGAAGAGCGCGTTGACCAGCCAGGCGAGTTCCTGCACGAACATCACGATCACGGTGACGCACGCCTACTGACCGCCGGCGCCCGGGGACGACGGAGGTGTCGCCCCCGGGCGCGGGTCAGGGAATCCGGGGGCTCCGGGGCAGCCAGCCGATGAACCGGCCCTGGAGGGAGGTGCCGGACGGCGCCGGCAGGTCCTGCGCGGCGGCCGCGAGGCAGGAGCCCAGGTAGACGCTGAGCATGGCCCGGTCGACCCGGTACTCCTCCAGCAGCCGGGACCGCTTCACCGCGCACGGCCAGTCGGCGCCGCAGGTGTCGCAGGTCCAGTCGGGAGCCAGCGGAGCATGCTCGCCCGTCCCCGTTGCGGAGGAATCCGCAGCACCGGTCATCGCACTCCCTCTCCGGTTTCACGTGGGCCCGCCCCGGGCGGGTCGTCCTCGACAGTGGATCGCCGCGGCACGGCGACGCACTGTCAGCGCCGCAGGACGCTCCGGCGTTACGCGGTGCGGTACCTTCACCAACCATGCGTGGGTCGTACCTGTCGGGAGGCGGCGATGCGTGACCTGCTGCCGCCGGCCGTCGCGGTGGCCGTGGCCGAGGCGCCGGACTGGTCAGGCGGGCTGCTGCCGGCCGAGCGGGCCTGCCTGGGCGAGCGCGCGGTGGAGAGCCGCCGCCGCGACTTCACCGCCGGGCGGGTCTGCGCCCGCCGGGCACTGGCCGCCCTCGGCGTGCCCCCGGTCGCGGTGCCCTCGGCGGCGAACCGGGCGCCGGTCTGGCCGGCCGGCGTGGTCGGCGCCATCACCCACACCAACGGTTACTGCGCGGCAGTCGCGGCCCGCGCCGACGAGATCCGCTCGGTCGGCATCGACGCCGAGGGGCACCGCGAGCTCAACGCGGGCGTACGCCGGATGATCTGCCTGCCCGAGGAGGAGGAGCGGTGCGCCCACCTGCCGGCGGGGATCTCCTGGCCGGCGGTGGTGTTCAGCGTCAAGGAGACGGTCTACAAGGTGTGGCACCCGATCGTCGGCACGTGGCTGGACTTCCACGACGCCCTGGTGGAGCTGGACCCGGACGCCGGCACGTTCCGCGCCCGCATCGCGTCGGCGCGGCGCGACGCCGCCCCCGTGACCGATCCGCCCGAGCTGGTCACCGGCCGGTTCAGTGTCGACGACGCCCTGGTACGCACCGCCGCCGTGCTGCTGCCCGGTTGACCCGGGGCACCGGATCCGAACAGGGGAGAGCGGCGGCGCTGTCGGAGACGCGAAGATGGTCCGTCGTCCGCGCACGGTAGCGTCAGCCGCGTTGCCCCCTCGTCAGCTGCCTAGGAGTACGGTGAGTCACCCCCCGCCCCCTTACGGGCCCCAGGATCCGCACCAACCGACCCCGGAGCAGCCGCCGGCCCAGACGCCGCAGTTCCCCGCCGGACAGGGTGGCCATCCTCCGCAGCCGCCGACCTCCGGCGCCGGGCAGACCACAGGGGACCCGTGGGCCCCGCTCCCGCCCGTGCCGCCGCAGGCGCCGGCCAACGACCCGTGGGCAGCCCCGCAGCCGCCGACCAACGACCCGTGGGCAGCTCCACAGCCGCCGGTCTCCGGCGCCCCGCAGCCGCCGGTGTCGGGCGCACCCGGAGAGCCGTGGGCACAGCCGCCCGTCTCCGGAGGGCCGGTGCCCCCGGTGTCCGGGACGTCGCAGCCGCCGGTCTCGGGTGCGCCGGGCGTGCCGTGGCCCGCCCCGCACCAGCCGATCTCGGGCACCCCGTACCCGCCGGTGTCCGGTACGCCCGGCTACCCGCCCGGGCCCGGCTACCCGCCCGGCGCAGCCGGCTATCCGCCCGGTGGTCCCGGCTACCAGCCCGGCGCGCCCGGCTTCGCGCCCGCCGGCCCCGGCTACCCGCCGGGTCCGGCCGCCCCGTCGCAGAAGAAGACCGCCCTGATCATCGTGGCCGTGGTGGCCGTGCTGGCCCTGCTCTGCTGCGTCGGCGGCGCCGTCGCGCTCTTCGCCAGCGCCGACAAGGCGGCGGACGACCTGCGGAAGGCCCTGCCCACGCCGGGAGTCACCGACCTGGCGCCGGACGGCCCCCCGCCGGCCGGCAACGGCGAGACCTCCAACCTGCGGCCCGGCGCGACCCTGGTGGTCTCCGACGACGAGGGGACCATGGAGATCACGGTCACCCGGTTCACCACGGAGACCAAGGGCTGCCGGACGTACGCCCCGGACCCGGACAAGGGCATGTACCTGATCGCCCACGTGACCGCGACGGTGACCAAGGGCACCAGCTCCATCAACCCGTTCTACTTCGAGTGGGTGGCCGACAACGGCACCCGGGTGAACGGCCTGGCGAGCGCGCTCTCCGGCTGCGGCGACATGCTGCGCTCCGGCAACGACCTGCCCGTGGGCAGCAAGCGGGAGGGCACGGTGGTGGTCAACGTGGCCGACAAGAACGGCCGGCTGGAGTACCGGCACAAGTTCCGGACCGCGGGCTCCTGGAAGCCGTGATCCGTACGCGGTGACGCGGGAGGCCGGTCCCCGAGGGCCGGCCTCCCGCGTCGTTTCCGGCGCTCACCCCGCCGGCCCCGCTCGTCAGTGCCCCCGCTCGAGCAGGTCCGCGACCGTCATCAGCGGGTTCACCAGCGACGGCACCAGGGCGGGATCGTTCAGCCGGCCGGGCCGGTAGGTGAGCAGCTCCGCGCCCCGCACGCTCCAGGCCGGCACAGTGCCCGCCAGGTGCGCGGCGATCAGGGACGGCCCGAGGAGCGCCTGCTGCCCCGGCGCCGCCGCGCCCACCCGCCACTGCCGGTCGAACTCCTCGTGCTCGGTGGCGTAGGTGTCGCTGCCGAACAGCGCGCGGCCCAGCTTCGAGATCGCGTGGCGCGGTCCGACCGCGACCTCCGGGAACTCCCGCCGCAACCACACCGAGCAGACGACGTACGTGTGGGTGTGCGAGGTGGTCGTCGGGTTGCCGTCCGAGCCGGTCGAGCTGTGCGTCTCGGTGTACGCGTACTCGGCCACGCAGACGGGCCGGCCGTGCGTCGTCCCGGTCAACGCGAACCGCACGCCCCGGCGGTTGCGGCCCGGCACCCGGTCGGTCCAGGTGATCCGGGGCCGCTCGACGTACGTCCAGCCGTACTGGCCGGCCCACTGCCGCCAGCGTTCCCGCCGCTCCCGCTCCCGCCGGCTGGCCGTGACGACCAGCGCGACGAGGCCCGTCACGAGGAGGACGGCGACGGCCCCGCAGCCGGCCATCCAGAACGCGTTCGTCATCGGCTCCACGGGCGGCAGCGTAGTGACCGGCCGCACCCGCGCCGGCCCCGTGTGAGCCGGATCGTCCGCCGCTGGCCTCGTGACAGGTCGTCACCGCAGGGTGGATCTGACCAAAGTGAACAAGCCAATCGATAACCACATACCGACCAGTCGACCGCGAACCGTGACGCCAGCGCCCAGGAGCCGTCCGACACCGGGTGCCGGCACGCCGAAATCACCGAGGATCACCCTGAGCGTCGGGCCAAAGGGTTGATCAAACGGCTCAGGCGATGCAAAGATCCTGGTCAAGCCAGGTCGTCGACGTGGCTGTCGCATCCCCCGCCTCAGTTCCGCTCACGCTCCGCACGGCCCTCGACGCGATCCGTCGAGGCCTGGATCGCCGTGGGCGGACACCCGACGCACCGCATGAGACGCATTCAGCCCGCTCGCAACCGGCACCCTTCTCCGACGCGATCCGTCGAAGCCGGACTCATCGTGGGCGGACGCACCATGCCCGTTCCTCACCGAATCGGCCCGGTCCGTCCCGCACTCGGGCCGGCCACGATCATTCACAGCCACAGACAGAAGGAGAGAGTATGCGAGGCAGACAGCCACGCATCGTGCTTTTCGCGATGTCCGCCCTCGTGGCAACCGCTTTCGTGGCGGCCGCGCCTGCGGGCGCGGACCCCACGAACCCCGCCGCCGGCTCGAAAGCCCACGGCGCGGGTCATGATGCAGGCCACGTACGCATCAAACTGACCGGCTCCGACATGCTGTACAAGCTGGTAGCCGCCGGCTACGACATCGAGCACGGCCTCACGCGCGTGCCGGACGGCATCGAGGGCGAGGCGCACGTCGACGCCGCAGAGATCGCCGAACTCAAGGCGATGGGCGTCAAGATCCTCGGCGAGAACGAGGGCTTCACCTGGAGCGACGTTGCCGACGGCGGCTTCCAGGCCGTCGGGGCGCGGGCCGCTGCCCAGCCGCTCGCGCGGTCGACGCAGCTGACCGAGGCGAACGACTCGACGGTACGGGTCGTCCGCGCCGACTGGTTCACCACGAAGGGCCAGGGCTTCCTCTACGTCGAGGCGCGGACCACCGAAGGCAACCAGAGCAACCCGGTCGTCCTGATGCAGCTCGAGAACGACTCGGGCGTCGGTACGTCGTTCGGCTTCGCCCGGACGATGAGCCGCTTCGTCGACTCCGGGCAGTACATGTTCCACCGGAACCTGTTCAAGCTGGACGCGCGTCCCGACCAGATCAAGGTCACCAGCTCGACCGGTGGCGTCGTCACCGGCAAGGTCTCCAACTGGCTCGAGGACGCTCCGCCGCCGCTGACGGACAACCCGGGCTACAAGTCGGACTTCATCGACGGCTACAAGCACCCGCAGCAGCTCTTCCAGCGCGCTGAGGAGATCGCCAAGCAGTACCCGGACATCGCCGAGATCGTCTACCTGCCGTACAAGACGAACGGCTACCAGCGCAAGGCGCAGGCCACGATCGGCGGCACCGGGCAGTCGGCGGTCGTCGTCAGCTCGGCGGCGTGGGGCCACGAGGGTGGCAACGACATCACCGTCGAGTTCGTGGAGCGGCCGGGTGCCAACCTTCCGCTCAGCGTCGACGTGTCGGGCAAGGCGGTCCGCGTCCAGCTCGCGAAGGACGCCAACGGCGCGCTCGCCAGCACCGCCGCGCAGGTGGCGGCGGCACTGGAGACCCAGTCCCAGGGCCTGATCGACCGGGCGCACCCGTACCGCACCAACGCGGGCACCGGGCTCGTCGTGCCGACGTTCGCGCCGGTCGCGCTGAGCGACTTCCTCGACCAGAAGCGCGTCGGTGCGCCGGAGGGCGAGGTGCCCCGCGGCGAGGCCACCATCCCGGTCCTCCGGATCGGCAAGCACCGTGACGGTCGCAACCCGGGTGTCCTGATCCAGGCCCAGGACCACGCCCGTGAGTGGGTGCCCGCGACGACGACGCTGGAGACGGCCGAGCGTCTGGTGCACAACTACAAGACCGACCAGGAGACGAAGAAGATCGTCCAGAACACGGACATCTTCCTCATCCTGTCGAACAACCCCGACGGCGCGAACTACAGCTTCTACAACTACGCCTCGCAGCGTAAGAACATGACGAACCACTGCGAGGACGCGAACGCCGATCCGGACCGCCGTAACCAGTGGGGCGTCGACCTGAACCGGAACTACCGGGTCGGGTCGGCCCAGGACGGCTACTCCGGTGGCTCGTCGCTGTGCACCAGCGGCACGTACCAGGGGCCGGAGAAGCTCTCCGAGCCCGAGGCGAAGAACATCGTCTGGCTGGTCGAGAAGTACTCGAACATCAAGTTCATGATGTCGGTGCACTCCAACGGCGGCCAGCTGTTCTGGCAGCCGGGCGCCTACATCGCGGACGGCCGGGTCACCACGCCGCGTCCGCCGCTGGGCGACGAGGCGTTCTACTGGCAGTCGGCCGGCCGGATCCTGTCGCAGGTCAAGGCGTACCGGGAGACCGTCGTCACGCCGGAGAACGTCGGCGGCTCGTCGGACGTCCTGTACTCCTCCGCGGGCAACGTCCGTGAGGACCTGTACCACACCTACGGGATCTACGCCTTCGGCTGGGAGGTCGGCGGCTCGATCTACAACCCGGCCACCGGCAACTGGCAGGGCGGCTCGTTCCAGCCGGCCTGGGAGGGCGACCCGGCGCTCGTCAGCGGCCACTCCGAGACCATGGAGTACGCCAACGGGATCATGGAGATGTTCCGGATCGCGGCGGAGTGGGGCAACGACAAGAAGAAGCCGACGTCCGAGCTCGTGCCCGGGGGCGGCAGGTACACCGGCTCCGTCGACGTGCGCTTCGAGACGAGCGAGCCGGCCACCATCTACTACACGACGGATGGCAGCCGGCCCACCCTCGAGTCGCCGCGCTACCAGGCGACGGAGTTCCGTGAGCCGGGGCAGGTGTTCCGCATCACCGAGACCACCACGTTCCACTGGTTCTCGGTCGACGCCTCCGGCAACGTCGAGAAGGGCTACGACCCGGAGAAGAACGGCAAGAACTACCGTTCGGCGACGGTCACGATCGTCAAGTAGGTAGCGCCCGTCCGGTAAGCCATTGCCCCGTCGGTGCGGTCCCCCGCATCGACGGGGCAATGCGCTTCTCCGGTGATTCAGCGCCGCGGCCCCGACCGCTAGCGTGGGGCAATGGCTCTTGACCCGGTAGCACACAACCGCACCGCCTGGGACCGGCAGGTCGAGCAGGGCAACGAGTGGTCACGCCCCGTCTCCACCGAGACGATCGCCAGGGCGCGGGCCGGTGACTGGTCGGTCGTCCTGATCGGCTACCGCCCCGTCGACCGTTCCTGGTTCCCCGCCGATCTCCCGGGTACGGACATCCTGTGTCTGGCCTCCGGTGGCGGGCAGCAGGGCCCGACGCTCGCCGCGGCGGGGGCCCGGGTCACCGTCTTCGACAACTCGCCCCGGCAGCTCGAACAGGACGAGTCGGTCGCTCGGCGGGACGGGCTGGAGCTGCGTACGGTCCTCGGCGACATGCGCGACCTGTCGGCGTTCCCGGACTCCTCGTTCGACCTGGTCTTCCATCCTGTGTCGAACCTGTTCGTGCCCGAACTCGCGCCGGTGTGGCGGGAGTGCTTCCGGGTGCTGCGACCGGGCGGGACGCTCCTGTCCGGCTTCCTCAACCCGGACGTCTTCCTCTTCGACCACGAGGCCCTGGACCAGCGCGGCGAGTTGGTGGTGCGCCACCGGCTGCCGTACAGCGACCTGACGCACGTCCCGGCGGCGGAGCGCGAACGCCTGTGGGGCGCGGACGCACCGTTGGAGTACAGCCACACGTTGACCGCGCAGATCGGCGGTCAGCTCGCCGCCGGCTTCGTCATCGTCGGCTTCGAGGAGGCGCCGCACCACTCCGACGCCACCGCCGGCTGGCTGCCCGGCTACTTCGCCACCCGGGCGGTCAAGCCGTGACGACGACCGCAGCCCGGTGGTATGGGGATTCCGGTATGGGTCACGCGACACCCTGACGCATAGACTTCTTTCGATTAACTCTGCGCGCCTGTCGGAGAGGACCGGAAGATGGCCTACCCACGCACGCGCCACGCGCGTCAGCTGCTCGGCGCCCTCGTCGCGATCGCGACCGGCGTCGTGGTCACCGCCGGGCCGGCGATGGCGGCGCCGGCGGTCGGCGAGATCCGGCTCGCCGACAGCCCGAACGCGGTCGCGGGCAGGTACATCGTCGTACTCAGGGACGCGGCCGTCGGCGCACGGGCCGGCACCGCCCAGGCCCGCGTCGCGGTGCCCGACAAGGCCGGAGAGCTGAGCAGGCGGTACGGCGGCACGGTCACCCGGGTCTACGGCGCGGCGGTCAACGGCTTCGCGGCGACGCTCAGCACCTCGGCCGCGAAGCGGCTGGCGGCCCACCCCGACGTCGCCTACGTCGAGCAGGACCAGGCGGTGTCGATCAACGCGACCCAGCTCAACCCGCCGTCGTGGGGGCTGGACCGGATCGACCAGCGCGACCTGCCGCTGAACCAGGCGTACACCTACCCGAACACGGCCAGCAACGTACGGGCGTACATCATCGACACCGGCATCCGGTTCTCGCACAGCGACTTCGGCGGGCGGGCCGTCAGCGGCTACGACGCGGTCGACGGCGGGTCGGCGGACGACTGCAACGGGCACGGCACACACGTCGCGGGCACCGTCGGCGGTGCCACGTACGGGGTGGCCAAGGGAGTCCAACTGGTCGGCGTACGGGTGCTGGACTGCTACGGCAGCGGCACCTACGCCGGCGTCATCGCCGGGGTCGACTGGGTGACCCGGAACGCGGTCAAGCCCGCGGTGGCGAACATGAGCCTCGGCGGCACAGCGAGCAGCACGTTGGACAACGCGGTCACCAACTCGATCGTCTCCGGCGTGACGTACGCCGTGGCGGCCGGCAACTCCACTGCCAACGCCTGCAACTCCTCCCCCGCCCGGGTTCCCGTCGCGATCACCGTGGGCGCCAGCACCAGCACCGACGCGCGTGCGCCGTACTCCAACACCGGGGCCTGCCTGGACATCTGGGCACCGGGCTCGTCGATCACCTCGGCCTGGTACACCGGCAACACCGCGACCAACACCATCAGCGGCACGTCGATGGCCGCGCCGCACGTGGCCGGCGCGGCGGCGCTGGTGGTGTCCGTCACCAACTGGCCGCCGAACCTGGTCCGCGACCACCTGGTCGCCAACGCGACCACCGGCAAGCCGGCCAGCCCGCTGCTGTTCGTCGTGAACTGACGGTGCCCGCGCGCCCGGACGCCTCGGCGGCACCGGCGGGAGCACCAGGGAGGACAGACGCCATGACAGTTCTCAGCAGCGGTCGGCGGGTGCTCGCCACCGGCCTCGCGATGGTCACGGCCCTCGCGGTGGCGAGTCCCGCCCCGGCCGTCGCCGGGGTGACCGGACAGATCCGGGCATCCGGCAGCGCCACCGCCGTCGCCGACAGCTACATCGTCGTCCTGCGGGACCCGGCGGTGGGCGCCACGGCCGGCACCCGGCGCGCGATCGACGCCGTCCCGGACCTGGCCGCGGGGCTGGCCCGACGGTACGGCGGCAGCGTCACCCGGGTCTACGGCGCGGCGCTCAACGGGTTCGCGGTACGGCTGACCGAGCCGGCCGCGAGGCGACTGGCGGGCCACCCCGACGTGGCGTATCTCGAACAGGACCAGACGGTCACCTCCGACGCCGTCCAACGGCCCACGCCCTCGTGGGGCATCGACCGGATCGACCAGCGCGCCCTGCCGCTGAACCAGACCTACAACTTCGACTACGTCGCCAGCGGGGTGCGGGCGTACGTCATCGACAGCGGCCTGTACCTCTCGCACTCCGACTTCTACAACGGCCGGGCGACCAGCGGATACGACGCGATCGACGGCGGGCAGGCCGACGACTGCAACGGGCACGGGACGCACGTCGGCGGCACCGTCGGCGGCCGCCAGTACGGGGTGGCCAAGGACGTCAAGCTGGTCGCCGTACGCGTCATCGCCTGCGTACGGCCCAGCACCGTGTCCGAGGTGATCGCCGGCGTGAACTGGGTGGCCGCCAACGCGGTGAAGCCGGCGGTGGCGATCTTCGCCCACCACACCTCGGCCTCGACCGTCCTCGACCAGGCCGTCGGCACGGCCGTCACCTCCGGCGTCACGTTCGTCGTCTCCGCGGGCAACGACACCGCCAACGCGTGCGGCTACTCCCCCGCCCGGGTGCCGACGGCGATCACGGTCGGGGCGACGTCGCAGACCGACCAGCGGGCCGCCTGGTCCAACACCGGGGCATGCCTGGACCTCTTCGCCCCCGGCGTGGCCATCACCTCCGCCTGGTACACCAGTTCCATGGCGTCGTCGAGCGCCAGCGGTACGTCGATGGCCGCCGCCCACGTGGCCGGGGCCGCCGTCCTGATCCTCGCGGCGAACCCGACCTTCACCCCGGCCCAGGTGCGCGACGCCCTCGTGGCGCAGGCGACCGTGGGGATCGTGCCCAATCCCGGCACCGGCTCGCCCAACCGCCTGCTCTACGTCGGCCCGTGACCGGACCGCCAGGTGGCCGGGGACCGGCGTGCGGTAGAGCGCGGCCCGGCTGACCCGGCTCGCCGGCCAGCCACGTTCAGCTCCGCGTCCGGTTCGGCGGCCGCTGGATCATCTTGGCCAACCTCGTGAGCCCCAGCCAGCTGGTCTCCCTGTCGCCTGGCTCTGGCTGCTCCGGAGGGCGGCCGGCAGCCTGCCGGCTGTCACCCAGGACGACGCCGAACAGGACAGCCGCCGCGGTGGATGCCGCGACGAGCGGTGGAGCGGACAGCAACGGTGGGCCGGCTGCGAGCAGGACGGCGATGCCCACCCACCGGCGGAGGGAGGTTCGAGCGAAGACGGCCAGTTCGAGGGCGGTCCGGCCAAGCAGGAAGCAGGCGGGGCCGCCGAGGATCATGGCGAGCCACGCCGGATAGCTGTGCCCGATCGGGCGTGTCTGGACGATGCCATGCCCGATCGAGGTGCCAAGGATTCCGATAATCATCATGAAGTGTGCGGATCCGGCAAATCGGCCGACGCCTGCCGGATCGCGAGCTTGGGACACCGCGTCGCCAAGCACCAGACCTGCTCGATGGAAATAGATCCGCCACAGCAGCACCGCCGTCAGGAACGCCACGAGCAGGCCCAGGATCTCGTTGAGAGTCACCTGTCGGCGACCGCCCGCGAATGTGGCACCAACCGACAGAATGCTCTCCCCCAGCGCGATGAGCATCAGCTGCTGATACCGCTCCGTCAGATAGTGCGGCCGCAGAGCCCACACCCAGGCTCGCTCCCGTCCCCGGCCCGGCAGCGGCCAACCCAGCCGCGCCGAGCCCAGTTCGACGGCCACCGCCACGCCCCAGAACGCCAGCCGCCCAGTGCCGTGTGTCAACGCGCCTACGATCCAGAACACCGCCCCTACCGCGAACCAGGACACGTTCCGGTAGTACAGATCGCGGAGGGGATGGGCGCCCAGGAACCAGACGAGAATCGCGACCCGTCCGGTCTGTGCCACTATGTACGCCAGCACGAACGCGATAGCGCCACCGTCGAAGGCGGTCGTCAGGCTGGTGCCCATCACGAGCATCGCGAAGGCTGTCAGCAGGACCGACTGTCGGGCTCTTGTCGTCTCAGGCTGAAACCTGGCGGTCATGTAGGCCGTTATCGTCCACGTCCAGATCAGCGGCACGAACAGCAGCAGAGCCTTTCCGACCGCTATCCATCGGATGGAAGAGTCGGCACTACCGGCACCCTCCACCACGAAGCCGACCAGCCGGTTGAGGGCGAACACCATGATCAGATCGAAGAACAGCTCGATGTAGCTGGCCTGCTCACTGCTCTCTCTGGTACGCAGGAGCCCCGCTGCACGCTGTCGCGCCCACCGGTCGCGGTCTCCCTGCATCCCCTCATCGCAGCGGATGCCCTCCACGACTGCAGCAAAATCGACAGCCATCCCACCCCAGCGCTCGTCGGGGTGCCGCCCTCCGGTGACGTTGGTGTCGTTGGAGCGGAGGTAGCCGCCTGTCACGTTCCCGGATCGGGCCATCGGCAGCCAGTGACCACTCCCAAGGTGGGCACATTCTGCGCACATTGCGAGCACATTATCGCTGACTACCTTGACCAGGCTGGCATGGTCCACAAAGAATCCAGTTCGCCCACGACGAGTGAAGCATTCACCATCTTCGCCGGATGATCGACTGGCTGCACAGAGGGCCAGCAGGCGAGAAGATCGGAGCTGAAATCAGTGGAGAACCTTAGCCGAAGGGCTGCCCTCGGAGTGGGGGCTGCTGCCGTCACTCTTGTCGCCACCGGCGGGGCCGCGGCGAAGGCAAGTGCCCCCTTGTCGACGGCCGGAGGAAACGCTTCGATCGACCATCGGGACATGATTCGCGCGACATACAGGCAGCAGAAGGCCCAGGCGGGCGGCGTGTGGCATTCGCACATCAGCATGCTGGACTCAGCCAACACGCCGAGAACCGTGCTGGAAGACGGCGCCGACCACGTCATCCATGGCTACAGCGTGCAAAAGCTCGCTGTGGCGACTGCGGTGATGGACAAGGTGGATCGCGGTGAACTGCGGCTCGACCAGAAGCTCGACCTGACTGCGGACATCATTCTCGGCGGCAGCGGCATCTACCACCTGCAAACTGTCTGGGGCGACGACATAACGATTGCCAATTTCCTGACCGCGATGCTCCTGGTGTCTGACAATACCGCGGTGAGGATGTGCGGGAGAGTTGTCCCGGCCTTGGAGATCAACGAAATCCTGGCGGCTAAGGGGTTTGCGCAGACCCGTGTTGAGCCGGTTGCCAACCCCAACCGATTCTTCCTTGGCGTCACCACACCCCGCGAGATGCACGATCTGCTGTGGCGTTTGGCGCGCAAGACGCTGCTGTCGCCGAAATCCTGCGACTTCCTGCTGGGTATCACCCGTTGGCTGAATGGCTACCATGACGGGATCCGGCGCAACATGTCCTCGGACGAGCGGAGCCGTGTCGCAACCAAATACGGCGCAGATTTCGACGAACGCGGCGCAGCACGCCATGAAGCGGGAATCATGTTCGGGACAGATGGCGCGCCGGCGCTGGTGTATTCGCTCTTCGCCGACGCTCTCGGCGACCTGGACAACTACGGCGCCACCCATCCTGCGGTGCAGGCCCACGCCGTCCTCGGTCGGACCATGTTCGACGCCATCAGCCAGGCGGCCGATCCCACTGCCGCAGCCCGGCACCGACCGATCCCGTTCACACCCGTTGACGGCGGCTGATTGCCGGTTGTCGTCGGCAGAAGCGGCGAGCAGGGCGGTGGCTTCCCGCAGATAGCGCCAGCGGGGGCTGGTGACGTTGGTGTTCGACAGCCGTTCCGCCGGCGAGCCCGGTCCCGCCCGGTTGGGGGATCTGGTCGGGTTCGCTGCCGACTCCGGCTAGAGGCGGCAAATCCCTTGCCGGCCGTCCTGCGAACTGCGATGGTTCCGTCGGTGATCGACAGGCCTGGCGTTGACGAACGGTTGCTGGCGGCCGAGGTGGCCGCCGCCTGGTCGGTGGACGTCGCCGATCTCGTGTTCATGCCGGTCGGGCTCGACGGGCACGCGTGGGCGTACCGGGTGGAGACGTCCGACGGTCGGCGCTACTTCCTGAAGCTGCGCCGGGGCGATTTCACCCGGGCTGCCGTCCTGCTGCCCGGCTTTCTCCGCACGCGGGGCCTCAGGCAGGTCGTCGCGCCCATCGACCTCCCGGACGGCGGAGCCAGTCGCGGGTTCGGGAACTTTCGCCTGCTGCTCTACCCGTTCCACGACGGCGGCAGCCTGTGGGGCCGTGGCCTGACCGACCGCCAGTGGATCGAGTACGGCGAGTTCCTGGGTCGGCTGCACGGGGTCACGCCGAGCGCAGACCTCGCCGCCGTCCTGCCGGCGGAGACCTACCGGTCGAGCGCGGGCGAGCGGCTGCGATCCCTCGGCGGGCAGGCTGCGGCGAGCGAGGCCCTCGGCGGTTTCTGGGACCGGTACGGTGCGGCGCTGCACCGGTTGGCGGAGACGGTCGACGACCTGGCCTCCCGCGTGCCGCACGCCCGACACGTCATCTGCCACGCCGACATCCACCCCGGCAACCTGATCGCCGACGGCGACGGTCCACTGCACGTCGTGGACTGGGATGCGCCGATCCTCGCGCCGCGCGAACGCGACCTGATGTTCGTCTTCAGCCGGGACTTCGGCGACCACCCGATCAACGCGCACCGCGCCGAGCTCTTCCGTCGAGGCTATGGGCCGCTGGAGCCGGACCAGACCATGCTGAGCTACTACCGCGGCGAGCGGCACCTCGACGACGTCGCCGTATCCCTGCGTAGCATCCTCAGCCCCGAGGCCAGCCCAGAGTCCCGAGCCAACGACCTGCACTGGCTCACCCGCATCGCCGAGACCGTCGCCGACCCCGGCTACGCGCCCTGATCTGCCACGCGCCCTGATCTGGCTGCTGCGCAGGATCGGAAAAGGCCGTCTCCGACGAGCGGAAACGGCCTTTGATTTGGGTGGAGTTGAGGGGATTCGAACCCCTGACCCCCTCGATGCGAACGAGGTGCGCTACCGGACTGCGCCACAACCCCTCCGCCGGCGGACCGGCATCGGTCCCACCCGGCTTTCACCGGGCGGGCCGGCGCCAAGGCTAACAGGTTCACCGCCCTCGCCGCGAACCCACCCCCCGCGCGCCGAGATCTTGGCACGAAACGGCCCGTTCGGGGGGCCGCCATCCACCAAGATCGCGAAGAGGGACCCCGGCCACGACCGGCGGGCGCGAAAATCGATGGACATCGCGGGCGGCGGTGGGAAGCGTGGGGCGCATGCGACAGGAGGACGTCTGGAACGACGAGGCCGCCCAACGCTACGACACTCCCGGCACCGGCATGTTCGCCCCCGAGGTGCTGGGGCCGACCGTGGAGCGCCTCGCCGAGCTGGCGGGCGGCGGAGCTGCGCTCGAGTTCGCCATCGGCACCGGCCGGGTGGCCGTACCGCTCGCCGCGCGCGGGGTACCGGTCAGCGGCATCGAGCTGTCCCCGCCGATGGTGGCGCGGCTGCGTACGAAGGTGGACGAGGCGACGGTCCCGGTGGTCGTCGGCGACATGGCGACCGCCACCGCCCCGGGCGAGTTCTCGCTGGTCTACCTGGTCTACAACACGGTCTCGAACCTGCTCACCCAGGCCGGGCAGGTGGCCTGCTTCCGTAACGCCGCCCGCCACCTGGCCCCGGGCGGCCGGTTCGTGATCGAGTTGTGGGTGCCGGAGCTGCGCAAGCTTCCGCCGGGCCAGGAGGCGACGGTCTGGGTGTCCGAGCCGGGATACATCGGCCTGGACACCTACGACGTGCTGCGCCAGCAGGTCGTGTCGCACCACTTCCGGTTCGACGGGAGCACGCAGGCCCGGCTGTTCCGGTCGCCGCACCGCTACATCTGGCCCGCCGAGCTGGACCTGATGGGCCAGTTGGCCGGGTTCGAGCTGGAGAGCCGGCACGCGGACTGGTCCGGCGCGGAGTTCACCGCCGACTCGCGGTCCCACGTGTCCGTCTACCGCCTGCCAGCCACGAGCTGACGTTACGGGTCAGGCCGAGTGGGAGCCGCGGCCGGACTGGTAGGGGCGACCGCGCAGGCCGCCCGAGCGGCGGTAGGAGACCGAGCCGCCGTTGGCCGCCGCCGGCAGGTCCGCCGGCCGGTCCAGGCCCATCGCGGCGCGGCGTACCACCTCGCGTTGGGCCGCCAGGCGGCGCTGCGCCTCCCGGCGGGCCGCCGCCCGGCGGGCCTGCTCCCGCCGCACCTCGGCCTGGCGGGCGGCCAGCCACGCCGCCTCCCGGGCCCGCGCCCGCCGCCGCCGGCGATCCGCCACCGCCAGCCGCCGCAGATGTACGACGTACGCGACCAGCAGGGTGGCGGTGACCCCGAAGCTGATCCAGAAGCCGGGGCTGACCACGACCACGCCGATCAGCTCGACGAAGTTGAGCAGCAGCAGGGCGGCGAGCACCCGACGGCGCCGGTAGACGGCGGGCGGGTGGTGCCGGCGGGGCGGCGGCCGGCGGCGGCCCTTCCTGGGGGCGGGCGGCACCGCGCGCAGCCGCTTCGACCGGCGCGTCGCGGGGGGACCGGAGACCGGCGCGGAGAGCCCACCGGTGCTCGCGTCTTCACTGAGGGTGATCACAAGGTTGCGGGGCGGGTGCACCGGCCGGCGTCCCGGCACAGTGCGGCGCCGCCGGCGGCGCTGGAGCACCCGCGCCGTCGACTGCGCCCGCTCCGCCACCAGCCGCTCGGTGGCGTCGTACCGGCGAACCAGCGCCGGGGCGAGGGCGAGCAGACCGGCGGCGGCGAGGACGGCGAGGAGCACCGAGGTCGGCACCCTCACCCCTCCCGTCACCGAATTCGGAGCAACCACCGCCCGGCCGCAGGATCTTCCATCGAACGTGGTCGGGTTCGCGGATCGTACGGGTGGAGCAGCGCTTGCCACAGCTTGCAGTTACTTGAGGTTACGGGCCGTGGACACGGATGCTGACACGCCGCGCCGATCCCGTGCGTGGGACGCCTCACCCCGTGGTGGTGCGGACCCGGTGCCAGCGGGCCAGCAGCCCACCCTCGGCGGCGACCTCCTCGCTGGTCATCGCATATCCGATATGGTCCCGCCACGCACCGTCGATGTGCATGTAGCGCACGTGGTACGACTCCTCGCGGAACCCCAGCTTCTCCACCACCCGCCGGGACGGCCGGTTCTCCGGGCGGATGTTCACCTCGACCCGGTGCAGCCCGGCCACGCCGAACGCGTGGTCGACCGCGAGCGCCAGCGCGGTGGGGATGACGCCCCGACCGGCCACCCGGGAGTCCACCCAGTAGCCCACGTACGCGGAGCAGAACGCCCGCCGCACGATGCTGCCCACGTTGAGGTGGCCGACCAGCCGCTCCCGGCCGCCCTCGCGCAGGCAGACGGCGAACGGCATCCCCTCGCCGGTGCGCGCCGAGCGGCGCTGGTCGCGGTAGACCCAGCGGAACGCGGCCGGCGAGTTCAGCTCGTACCAGCTTCCCGGCAGGGACGACTCCCACGGCGCCAGCCACTCCCGGTTGGCGCGGCGCACCTCCGACCAGGCGGCGGCGTCCGAACGCCGGTAGGGCCGCAGCAGCACCGGCCCGTCGGTCAGCACCACCGGCCACCCCGGCGCGCGCCCGACCCCGAACAGACTCACCGACCAGATCCTCCGCTCGCGACCGACGACGCCGACGCCCGGGCGACACCCACCGGGCCGTACCTCCCGCTCCCGGTCGCGAGGCCCGGGAACGCACTCACCGCGCTCACCGGCGCCGGTCCAGCAGGAGGACGTCCACCGTGGAACCGGCCGCCGCGGTGGTCACCCGCTCGCCGAGCACCATCAGCCCGTTCGCCTCCGCCAGGCCCGAGAGGGTGTACGGGCCACCGTTGAGCGGCTGCACCGTGTAGCCGCCGCCGCGCCGCTCGGCGACGTGCGCGGGCCGGAACTCGCGCAGCCCCACCGGGGACGAGATCGTCTCCAGCAGGTGCGCGCGGACGCTGGGCCGGAACACCGGTTCCGCACCGGCCAGCAGGTTGATCGCCGGGCGGGCCAGCACCTCGAAGCCGATCAGGGCCGAGCCCGTGTCGCCGGGCAGGCAGACCACCGGCACCTCCTCGGCGCCGACCGTGCCGAAGCCGAGCGAGGTGCCGGGATAGAGCGCGACCTCGGTGAACGTGACGGGGCCCGCCCGACTGCCCTCCCGGCGGGAGAGGATCCGCCGCACCATGTCGCCCGGCCCGGTGCCGGTGCCGCCGGTGGTGATGATCAGGTCGGCGCGCAGCGTCTGGTCCTCCAGCAACCCGCGCAGCCCCTCCGGATCGTCGTCGCAGATGCCCACCCGGTACGCCAGCGCGCCCACCTCGGCCGCGGCGGCCGTCAGCGCGTGCGAGTTGGCGTCGACCGTCTGGCCGGGCTGGCTGCCCCGCCCCACGTCGACCAGTTCGTCGCCGGTGGCCACGATGACCACCCGGGGGCTGGGCCGGACCACGACGTGCCCGATGCCGGTGGCGGCGAAGACCGCCACGAGCGCGGGCGAGACGTAGGTGCCGGCCCGGGCCAGCAGGGTGCCGGCGGGCAGCTCCTCGCCGGCACGGCGCACCCCGTAGCCCCGTTTGGGGACGCGGAAGATCTCCACCGCGGCCATGCCCTGGTCGGTCCACTCGACCGGGACGACCACGTCCGCGGTGAGTGGCAGCGGCGCCCCTGCGGCGACGGAGAAGCAGGCGCCCGGGGTGAGCCGGACCGGCCGCCAACTCGCCGCGCCGAGGTCGCCGACGACGTTGAGCCGGACGTTGCGCCCGCCCGGCCCGCCGGACTGGCTCGGGACGTAGCCCACGCCCCGGCCACCCCCGGAGATGTCCTCCCAGCGCGCCGCGTACCCGTCCACGGCCGCCTGGTCGAAGGCCGGGAAGGAGTGCGGCGCCACGACGTCCTCGGCGAGGACGTTGCCGTGGGCCTGGGTGAGGTCGAGGTCGAGCGGAGGCAGCGCGCGTAACCTGCGCAGCACGCTGCCCAGGTAGTCGGCGAGCGGCGTCAACTCGTTCGCGGCCGCCTCGGCGTCGGCCGACGCTGTCATGTACCAGTCACGCCCGACGCGTCGGAGTTGACGAACTCGGCCAGCCACGCGCGGAACTCGGCGCCGAGGTCGTCGCGCTCGGCGGCGATCTGCACCACGGTCTGGAGGTAGCCCAGCGGCATGCCGGTGTCGTAGCGGGTGCCCCGGTAGACGATCGCGTGCACCGGGGTGCCCTCGCCGCGCAGCAACTCCATCGCGTCGGTGAGCTGGATCTCCCCGCCGCTGCCGGGCTTCGTCCGTCGGATCGCGTCGAAGATGCTGCTCGGCAGCACGTAGCGGCCCAGCACTGCGAGATTGCTCGGCGCGTCCTCCGGCTTCGGCTTCTCCACCATGCCGGTGACCCGGACGACCTCGCCGATGTCGGTCAGCTCCGCCTCGGCCGGCTCCACCGAGGCGATGCCGTAGCGCTTCGTCTCGGCCGGGTCGACCTCGAAGAAGGCCAGCACCACACCGCCCGTACGCGCCTGGAGTTCCAGCATGGCCGGCAGCAGCGGCTCGGCGGGCTTGACGAACTCGTCGCCCAGCAGCACCGCGAACGGCTGGTCGCCGACGTGCGACTCGGCGTAGCCCACGGCGTGGCCCAGGCCGAGCTGCTCGGGCTGGCGGCAGGTGTAGATCTCGGCCAGCTCGCTGGGGCCGCGCACGGCGGCCAGCCGCTCGTCGTCGCCCTTGGCCTCCAGCCGCGCCTCCAGGTCGGGGCGGCGGTCGAAGTGGTCCACCATCGACGTCTTGCCCCGACCGGTGATGAGCAGGACGTCGGCGATGCCGGCCTGGGTGGCCTCCTCGACGATGTACTGCAATACCGGTCGGTCGACCACCGGGAGCAGCTCCTTGGGCACCGCCTTCGTGGCCGGCAGGAACCGGGTGGCCAGACCGGCGGCCGGGATCACGGCCTTTACCGCGCGGGAGCGACCGGTTGCGGCGGTCGCCGGTGAGGGGTTCGCTGAGTGCTCCGACATGTCGCGAGACTATCGGCCACGGCTCTGTCGTGGCGGGTGAGGACCGGAAGACGCGCCGCCGCAGGGACCCGGCCGCACCGGGTCGGGCGCGGCCGGCGCGCTCCCCGGCGCGACGTCGGCGGAATCGTCCGGTTCGGGGCGGGCCCGGGCCGGCTGGCGGGGCGCACCGGCGCGCGGCAGCCCGTCCTCGGGGGTGCTCGCCCCGGCCGGGACGGGGATCTCCCGCGCCGGTGGGGCGGTCCGCTCCGCGGCGATCCGCCAGGTGTCCCGGCCGGCCGCCTTGGCGGCGTAGAGCGCGTCGTCGGCGGCGTCCAGCACCTGCTGGCCGGTGCCGCCGTGGTCGGGGTGCACGGCGATGCCGATGGAGACGGTGACTCCGATGGTCACGGCGGCCCCGCCGTGCCCGGCGGCGGCGATCGGGTTGTCCCGGATGGCCGCGCCGAGCCGCTCCGCGACGATCGCCGCACCCCGGGCGTCGGTCTCCGGCAGCAGCAGCACGAACTCCTCGCCACCCTGCCGGAAGGCGAGGTCGACCTCGCGGATCTCGCCGCGTACCCGGCGGGCGAACTCGGCCAGCACGGCGTCGCCGGCCGCGTGCCCGTGCGTGTCGTTGACGTCCTTGAACCGGTCCAGGTCGAGGGCGAGGACGCTGAGCATCCGGCCGAACCGGGTCGCCCGCTCGACCTCCCGGCGGAGCGACTCCCGCAGGTACCGGTAGTTCCACAGCCCGGTGAGCGGGTCGGTCAACGAGAGCCGCTGCGTCTCCTCGTGCACCCGGACGTTGTCCACCGCCACGGCGGCGTGGCCGGCGAAGGTGCGCAGCGTGACGAGGTCGTCGTCGTCGAACTCGTCCGCGCCCAACCGGTCGTAGAGGGCCAGCACCCCGAGCGCCCCGGCCGGGGCGGCCGGCTCCGACCCGGGACGGGCGACCGGCGGCCCGTCGCGGGCGGGGGCGTCGGGCGCGCCGGCCGTACCGGGGGCGGCGAACGGCACCGCGATGTACGTGTGGCAGCGCGGCTCCCCGGGCGGCGCGGCGGAGGGCTCCACGCGGCCCCGGCGCGGCTCGCCGGTCGCCGCGACGGCGCCCACCACGCCGCTGCCCAGCGGCACCCGCAGCGGTCCCGACGGCTCGTCCGCCGCGTCGGCCCCCTCCAGCCCCTCGGTGCACTGCGCGACGAGCACCCCGCCGTCGTCGACCAGCAGCACCGCCCCGGCCCGGGCGCCGGTCGCCGCGATCGCGCTGTGCAGGATCACCCGCAGGATGCGTTGCAGGTCGTGCGTGCTGGCCAGGGTGTCCCCCAGCACCGCGAGGTGCCCGCGCAGCTGGTCCCGGCTGCTGGTCAGCGCCGCCACGTAGGTGCCCGTCTCACGGGTCATCCGGTTGAACGCGCCGGCCAGCCGGCCGATCTCGTCCAGGCTGCGCACCGGCACCCGGGCGGTCAGGTCGCCGCGCGCCACCCGGTCCGCCGCGCCGGCCAGCTCGACCAGCGGGCGGGTGGTCACCCGGGCCAGCCGCCAGGCGGCCACCACGGCCAGCAGGGCCGCCACGAGCACCGCCGAGCCCAGCGCGACGTACAGGCCCTGGGGTCGTTCGCTGGGCACCGAGAGCACCAGCGGCAGGGGCTGCCCGGCGGACGGGCCCACCCTGCGGACGTACCGGCCGTCGGGGATCTCGGTGACCCGCTCGTCGTGCAGCGTGCCGGCGGCGGCGAGCACGGCGTCGCGTACGCCGGTCGACTCGGTGCTGTGGGCGAGCCGGACGGGCGCCGCGGCGTCGTCGAGCAGGGTGACCGCCACCCCCGTCACGGCCGCGAGGCGCGCCACGAAGGCCGGGTCGACCGGCTGCGCGACGGTGACCGTGCCCAGCGGCCCGCCGGCCCGGTCGTGCAGGTCGGCCCGGGCCGCGAGCGCCCGCACCGGCCCGGCGACGGGCGCCTCGGCGCAGTCCCGCCAGGGCTCCGGGGGGCCGCCGGGCGTGGCGAAGTTGACCCGGCCGGTGACGTCGCTGACCCGCACGGCGACGGCCAGGCCACGGCGGACCACCTGGCTCGCTGCCGCCGGCCGGTCGCTGGTCAGGGCGACCGCGTCGGCGGCGGCCCGCAACTGCTGGCAGAGGGCGGCGACGGAGGTGCGCACGGTCGCGGCGGCCACCGCGAGGCGCTCGGTGGAACGGCTCGAGTCGACCGCAGCCACGGTCGCCCCGACGAACATCACCCCGAGCACCACCGGGCCGAGCGCCACCGCCAGGAAGGCTGTGGTCAACCGCCCGCGTAGCGTCACTCGGTCCCCCCGGAAGTTCCGCCGCCGTTGCTTGCGATGCTGACACAGAGCCACCAGGGGACAAACGTTGCGTCAGGAGTGTTGCGTGCCCGATTTTTCTCATGGAGCGCAAGAGGCGAAGCGGAATGTGCGAACCGCCATTCTCGCGCGCCGCCGGGCGCTGACCGCGCCGCAGCGGGCCGACGCCGCCGGGCGCGTCCAGGCCGAGCTGGTGGCTCTCGTACGCCGGCTGCGCCCGCCACGGATGACGGCGTACGTGCCGGTCGGCTCCGAGCCGGGCGGGCCCGACCTGCCGGCGGTGCTGCACGCGGCGCTGCCGCCGGGCGGTGAGCTGCTGCTGCCGGTGCTCCGCGACGACCTCGACCTGGACTGGGCGGCCTGGAGCGGGCCGGCCGGGCTGGTGGCCGCCGGGCGGGGGATGCGCGAGCCGGACGGGCCCCGGCTGGGCCGGGCGGCGGTCGCCGACGCGCAGCTCGTGGTGCTGCCCGCGCTGGCGGTGGACCGCCGGGGGCTGCGGCTGGGCCGGGGCGGCGGCTCGTACGACCGGGCGCTGGCCCGGGTGCCGGCGTCCGCCCTGACCGTGGTCCCGCTGCACGACGACGAGCTGGTGGAGGCGCTTCCCGCCGAGCCGCACGATCGGCCGGTACGCGCGGTCGTCACGCCCGCCGAGGGTCTGCGTACGCTGGACGCCGCCCCGGGTGTCGCGCCCCACACTTCCGCTGGACGAATCCGGGGGCGATGACGCACCATTGGCACTCGAATACGTCGAGTGCCAGACCGGCCGTACCAGATCCGGAGGAGAACGTGCCCACGTACCAGTACGCCTGCACCGCGTGCGGCCACCAGCTCGAGGCGGTGCAGTCCTTCTCCGACGCGCCGCTGACCGAGTGCCCGGCGTGTGAGGGGCGGCTGCGGAAGCTCTTCAACTCCGTCGGCATCGTGTTCAAGGGCTCGGGCTTCTACCGCACGGACTCGCGCTCGTCCGGCTCGGACAGCGCGACCAGCGGCGCCGCCGCCAAGCCGGCGAAGTCCGACTCGTCCTCCGGCGGTGACTCCGGCTCGTCCGGCGGCTCGACCGCCGCGTCCTCGTCGTCGGGCTCGTCCTCGGCTTCGGGCTCGTCCTCGTCGGGCGCGGGTGGCTCCTCGGGCGGCGGGGGCAAGACCCCGGCCGCCAGCACCGCCAGCGCCTCCTGAGCCGCGCCGCCGTGGCGGCGGTCAGGGCGGCATGCAGCTGATGTTCATGCTGCGCTGCCGGTCAGTCCCAGTGCGGGGGGCGCTCGGCGAGCAGCCAGTCGTCGTTGCCGCCGGAGCGCTCGCCCCAGCCCCGGTCGGTGTCGTCGGCGGTCTGCTCGGGCAGCACCACGAAGTCGTCGCTGAGGTCGACCGTGCGGTCGTCGTCGCCGCGTACCGCCGCAGTGCCCGGATCATCGGTGATGCTCACGAGCGGCAAGACTAGCGCAGCCGCCACCCGGCCAACGGCATCGAACGTCGTCCGGGCCGCCGCGTCCGGCCCGCCGGCGGGCCGGGGCGTTGGTAGCGTCGGACGGCGTGACGACCCCCACCTCCGGCGGCTCCCCCGACGAGTACTGGCGCCGCCCCGCCGTCCCGCCCGAGCGGCCACCGGGCCCGCCGCCGGGGCCACCGGCGGCGCCCCCGGTGCGGGGCAGCGGCTACCCGGGCCCGCCCGCGACCACCCCGCCCCCGGCCGGATGGCGTCCGCCGGTGCACCTACGACCGCCACCGCCCCGGCGACTGCCGCCACAGGACATGGCGGAGATCGACGCCGACGAGCAGCGGGCACAACGGCTCACGTACGGCGTGGGCACGGTGGCCGGGGTGGTGCTGGTCATCCTGGTCTGCGTGCTCTGCTCCCGGCTCGTGTTCTGAACCGGCGCGGTGTCAGAGGCTGCCGCCCCAGACGGCCTCGGCACCGGAGTGCCCGGTCAGGTAGACGTAGACGAGGCTGACGACGCCGAGCGCCACCACCACGACCGACAGCACCGGGGTCACCCAGGACGGCAGCTTCGGCACCCGCCGGTGCCCGCTCGTGACCGCGAGCAGCAGCAGCGACGCGACCGCCAGCGGCAGCACCCAGCGGAACAGGATGTCGCCGTAGCGCGAGTGCGCGAAGATCTGCTCCAGGATCGGGCCCTGCATCCCCCGGGCGACGAACGCGTCGGTCAGTTCCTCCCCCGACTCGACCGCCACGAAGGCCGACACCGGCGCCACCACGGCGAGGATCGCCACCGCCCAGTCCAGCCGCGACCGGAACCGGGGCAACGCCACGTACGCGGCGGAGAGCACCGCCAGCAGCGGCACGAACACGACGACCGCGTGCACGACCAGCACGTGGGCCGGCAGACCCAGGATCTCCTTGAACATCCACCCCTCCGGCGGTACGCGGTCGTGGGCTGCCAGCCTACGGTGCGCCGGTCCACCCACCCAGATCATCCCGATCGACAACACGCACCCGGAGCCGGCCCGGTTCACCACTGCCCGGGATCCGTACCGCCGCAGGTCCGGACGCACGCGCTGACCGTGAACCCGTGGCGGCACGCGGCCCGGGCTGTGGCCGGCGCCACGCTCCCGCGGAGGCTGGTTGTCGCCTCCCGAGCCACGTGCTGTCATTGGCCCATGCCCGGTGGCGAGGAACTGCTGCGGTCGAGAGGCCTGCGGGTCACCCGGCCGCGCCTCGCCGTGCTCGACGTGCTGGCCGCCGGCGGCCACCTCGAGGTCGACGAGATCACCCGCCGGGTCCGCGAGCGCCTCGACTCGGTCTCCACCCAGGCGGTCTACGACGTGCTGGGCGCCCTGTCCCGGGCCGGGCTGTCCCGCCGCATCGAGCCGGCCGGCAGCCCCGCCCGCTACGAGGCCCGCGCCGGGGACAACCACCACCACATCGTCTGTCGGGGCTGCGGCGAGATCTCCGACATCGACTGTGCGGTCGGCAGCGCCCCCTGCCTGGACCCGGACGTGACCCATGGCTTCGAGGTCGACGAGGCGGAAGTGACGTTCTGGGGTCTCTGCCCCACCTGCCAGGCCCGCCGCTCCGCCGACGTCTGACGACGGGCTGGCCCCCGCGCCACCGACGCCGACGGGCCTCCGCCCGACCGACGGCCGGCTGGTCTGCGCGCGGCGTGGCACTCTTGGTCGGTGGACTCCGATGACCTCGGCCTCTTCGGTCCGGGTTCGGTCACGTGGAAGGTGCACGAGGAGCCGATCCTGATCGTCGCCGGCCTGCGTTCGCTCTATCTCCAGTCACTGCATCCCCGGGCCATGGCCGGGGTCGCCCAGAACAGCAACTACCGCTCCGACGCCTGGGGCCGCCTGGTGCGCACCGCCACCTACGTGGGCACCACCATCTACGGCACCACGGCCGAGGCGGAGGCCGCCGGGCTGCGGGTGCGCCGCCGGCACGCCCGGCTGCGGGCCACCGACCTGTTCACCGGGGAGGAGTTCCGCGTCGACGACCCCGAGCTGCTGCGCTGGGTGCACGTCGCCGAGGTCGAGTCCTTCCTAGACACGGCCCGGCGGGCCGGGCTGCCGCTGACCGCCGACGAGATCGACGGCTACTACACCGAGCAGCGGCGCTCGGCCGCCCTCGTCGGCCTCGACCCGGATACGGTCCCGGGCACCGCCGCCGAGGTGGCCGACTACTACCGGCGCGTCCGCCCGCAGCTGCGGATGACCCGCGAGGCGGCCGAGACGGCGCTCTTCCTCACCGCGCCGCCGATCCCGTGGAAGCTGAGCCTGCCGGCCCGGATCGGGCTCAACCTCGGGCCGCCCCGCTGGGCGTACTTCGGCATCGCCGGCACCGCGCTCGCGCTGCTGCCGGCCTGGGCCCGGCGGATGTACGGCGGGCTGGGCCTGCCCACGACCGCGCTCTCCGCCGACCTGAGCGTCCGGGCGCTGCGGCTGACCCTCGCCACGTTGCCCCGCCGGTGGCGGGAGGGGCCGTTGCAGCAGGCCGCCAAGGAACGCGCCGCCCGCCTCACCGGCACGCCGGCCTGACCGGCACAGCTGCCGGGCAGGTCCCGTGTGGGGCGGTCAGGCCTGGCCGGGTGCCGGGTCGGTGACGCGCTCGACGGCCGCCCACGGCTCCTTGCCCGGTGCCTGCGCCCCCACCGGACAGGTGCGCCGGTAGTCGCACCAGCCGCAGCGCGGGCCCGGCGTGGTCGGGAAGGCCTCGTCGGGGTCCTCCCCGTCGGCGACCGCCCGCTCGGCGGCCATGATGTCGCGGGCCGTCTCCTCCGCCCGGGTGAGCTGCCGGGCCAGCGACTCCACGGTGTGCTCGTGCGCGGCGACCGTGCCCGTGGGCAGGTGGTGCAGCTCCACCCGGCGGCACGGCCGGCGGAACACCCGCTCGGCCGCGTACGCGTAGAGCGCCAGGGCCTGCGAGCCACGCGCGTCGTCGGCGTCCAGCCCGGTGCGGCCCGTCTTGTAGTCGACGATCACCAGCTCCGGACCGTCGGGCCCGGGGCGGGAGTCGATCCGGTCGGCCCGGCCGTTGAAGGCCAGCACGGCGGTCTTGACCGCCACCACCCGCTCCACGCCGAGCGGGTCGGCACCGGGCTCCAGGGTCTCGACATAGGACTCCAGCCAGCCCAGGGCCCGCCGGTAGGCCGCCCGCTCCTGCTCGTCGTCGCGGTAGCCCTCGCGTACCCAGGTGCCCTTGAGCAACGCGGCGAGGGCCTCCGGCCGACGCCGCTCCGGGCTCAGCGCATACCAGTTCTTCAGGGCGGTGTGCACGCTCGCGCCGAGGGAGTTGTGCGCCCACGGCGGGCCCTTCTGCGGGGCCGGCCGGTCGACGTAGGAGTAGCGGTAGCGCCGGGGGCAGTCTGCGTAGGCGCCGAGCTTGCTGGGGGTGCAGACGAACAGCCGCTCCGGCATGCCCTCGAAGCCCAACTGTTCGGGCTGGTCGCCGCGCGGGCGGGGCGCCCGGCCGCCGCTGGTGGAGGACCGTCCGGCTGAAGAGGCTCGTCGCACACCGCGATCCTGCCATCCACCCCCGACGAGACCGGCCGCCGGTCAGGTCATGTTGGCGTACTGCGTCACGAACGCGGCCACCGCGTCCGCGATGAGCTGCACCGCGATCGCGGCCAGCAGCAGGCCGGCGATCCGGGTCAGCACCTCGATGCCGCCGGGCCGCAGGACCTTGACGATCCCGCCGGAGAACCGGAGCACGACCCAGACGGTGAGCATCACGGCGACGATCGCGGCGGCGATGGCCGTGACGTCCGCCCCACCGTCGGCCTGCTGGACGAAGAGCATGGTGGCCACGATGGCGCCGGGGCCGGCGAGCAGCGGCGTACCCAGCGGCACCAGGGCGATGTTCGAGGTGGCCTGCTGGCTCGGGTCGTCGGCCTTGCCGGTCAGCAGCTCCAACGCCACCAGCACCAGGAGCAGCCCGCCGGCGGCCTGCAGCGCCGGCAGGTCCACGTGCAGGTAGTCGAGCAGCGTCTGCCCCGCCACCGCGAAGATCACGATCACGCCCAGCGCCAGGGCGACCGCCTGCCAGGCCGCCCGGTTCCGGTCGCGCGCCGTCAGCGGGCCGGTCAGCGCCAGGAAGATGGGCATCATGCCCGGCGGATCGACGATCACCAGCAGGGTCACGAAGACCTCGCCGAACAGCTTGGCATCCACGTGATCAACCTAGCCGCGTCGCCGGAGGCGGCAACTCGGATCAGCCGGAAGCGACCTCGGTCACCCCGCGCGCCTCGGCGACGATCCGCTCGTACGCCTCCGGATCGGTGGTGAACGCGCCGAGCCGGACGGTCTTGTGCGTGCCGTGGAAGTCCGACGAGCCGGTCACCAGCAGGCCCAGCTCGTCGGCCAGGGCCCGGACGTGGGCCCGCTCGGCCGGGGAGTGGTCCTCGTGGTCGGCCTCCAGCCCCGCCAGGCCGGCGGCGGCCAGCTCGGCGATCATCTCGTCGGGCACGATCCGCCCCCGCCGGGTGGCCCGGGGATGGGCGAAGACCGGCACCCCGCCCGCCGCGCGCACGAGCCGGACGGCCCGGAAGACGTCGATGTCCTCCTTGGGCAGCCGGTAGCGCTCGCCCAGCCAGTCCGGCCCGAACGCCTCGGTGGTGGTGGCCACCAGGCCGGCCCGGATCAGTGCCTGTGCGATGTGCGGCCGGCCCACGGTCCCGCCGGCCGCGCCGGTCAGGATCTCCGGCCAGCTCACGTCGATCCCGTCGGCACGCAGCAGCGCCACGATCCGTTCGCCCCGCTCCTCCCGGGCGGCCCGCACCCGGGCCAGCTCCGCGACGAGTTCCGGGGCGTCCGGATCGAACAGGTACGCCAGCAGGTGCAGCGGCAGCGCGGGCTCCTCGCCGTACCACCGGCAGGAGAGTTCCGCGCCGCGGACGAGGGTGAGCCCGGCCGGCAGCGCCTCCAGGGCCGGCGCCCACCCGGCCGTGGTGTCGTGGTCGGTGATCGCCACGACGTCCAGCCCCGACTCGGCCGCCGCCCGCACCAGCTCGGCCGGGCTGAGCGTGCCGTCGCTGGCGGTGGAGTGGGTGTGCAGGTCGATCCGCGGTGCCGTGCTCATCGGCCCGACGCTACCGGTCGACGCCCGACCTCGGCACGAGGGCGCGCTCAGGAAGGGTTGTCGCCGCCCACCGGCACCGGGTGCCTGCCGGCGGGCAGGCCGTCGACGGGCGTGGGCCGGGCTGCCTCGCCGTCGAGCACGCGGCCCACCTCCGCCCGCACCAGGGCGCCGGCCGCGTCGGAGTAGTGGGCCGTGCCCTGCGGCGTCCAGGCCACCGGCCCGGCCACGGGTGGGCCGGCCGGGCGGATCACCGGTACGGGGACGAGTTGGTCCAGGTCTACCAGCACCGCGCCGGCCTGCGCGCCCGCCTTCCCGTTGGCCAGGAGCCACCGTCCGTCGGCGGAGACCCCGCCGGCGCCGTCGCCGGTCAGCGTCGGCCCGCAGCCCGTACGCACCGACGCGAGGTCACGGGCCGGGTCGAGCAGGGCGACACAGGGCCGGCGGGGAGTGCCGGCGGACACGAGCGCGACCGCCAGCCCGTCGGGGCGGATGCCGTAGACGTGCAGGGCCGCGTCGCCCGCCTGACGCGGGGGTCCCGCCGCGGGGCGCCACAGGGCGTGACCGGGCCGGCCCGGATCGAGGCGGACCAGGACCGTGTCCCCGGCGAACCCGACCGGCAGCGCGGCGGGCGGGGCCGGGGTGCGGGCCGCGGCGACGACCTGGGTGCCGACGACTCCCGCGACGACCAGATCCGTCCCCTCCCGCCAGGCGACCTGCCGCCCGTCGGGGCTGAGGACGATGTCCCGTGCCCCGGCCAGGAGCAGGTGTGCCGCGCCGTCCGGCAGCACGATCCACAACGAACGGCCGGCCGCCGTCGGCGCACCCACCACCGTCCAGCCGGCCCGGTCGGGAAGCCGCTGGGCGCGCTCGGCGGCCCGGCCCACGTCGGGCAGGACGATCCGCTGCCCGCTGGCGGTGAGCAGCACGTCGTCGAGGATGAGGTCCACCTCGCCCCGGCCCAGGTCGGTCTGCGGGCCGGCCGACGGCTGCGGGGTGACCTCCGGCATCGACGAGGCGTACGGGCCGCCGAGCACCACGGTGGGATGGTTGGGCCGCCCGGGCTGCTGCCCCAGCTGCGCCATCCCGGCGCTGACCGTCACGGTGGCCACCGCGGCGAGGGCGATCCCGGTCATCGTCCGCCGGCGCCGGGAGCGGTCGGCCCGCCTGATCGCCAGTCCCGCCGGATCGGCGACGAGCGGGCGCGCGACGGCCACCCGGCGGGCGAACGCCTCCCGTAACGCCTGCTCCAGCTCGTCCTCGGTCACGGCGAATGGACGCGTCGGGCCGTCGGTACGGTTGTCACCACCGGCGGCGGGACGGCTCACCGGTGCTCCCCGGCACCGGCGGCCTGCCGGCCGAGTTGCTCGTCCCCGGCCGTACGCGACCCCGATCCGGCGCCGACCCGTGCCCCCAAGGCCACGGGCACCGGGTCGCCCACCGCCTCGTCCGCAGGCTCGGCGGGCCGGAAGACGCCCCCGGCGTCCGGCGCGGCGGCGGAAGGCCCGGCAGCGGGCCCCTCGCCGGGAACGGCGGCGCTTCTCGCCCTACCCGGCAGGGCGGCGGCAACGCCGTCCGCGCCGCCCGCTACGGCCGGCGCGACGATCGGCGGAACGACCGGCGGGGCGTTCGTCGCCGCGACCACAGCCGCCGCGTCCTCCCCCACCACCATGGTCGGTGCCCCGTAGGGCGTCGACGGGCGGATCGGTACGCCGCCATGGGCCGGCCCGGTACGACCGCCGCCATGCGCCGGTGCCGGACGGCCGGTGCCGCCCTGGGCGGGACCCGGACGGCCAGCGCTGCCGTGGGCCGGAGCGGGCCGGCCGGTGCCGTCGTGGGCGGGGCCCGGACGACCGGTGCCGCCAGCGACTGGCGCGGGACGGCCGGTGCCACCGTGGGCAGAGGTGGACCGGTCCGTGCCGTCGGCCCGGGCCGAGGTCGGGTCGGCCTCGGCCGGCAGGTCGAGGGCGGCCTCGGCGCCCATCCGGCGGCGCAGGGTGCCCAGGGCGCGGGAGGTCTGGCTCTTCACCGTGCCCGGCGAGATGCCGAGCAGGGCGGCGGTCTGCGCCTCGGACATGTCCTCGTAGAAGCGCAGCACGAGCACCGCCCGCTGCCGGCTGGGCAGCCCGCGCAGGTGGCGCCAGAGCAGGTCGCGATCGAGCTGCTGCTCGATCTCGTCGACCCCGGCCCGCTCCGGCAGCACCTCGGTGGGGCGTTCACCGTGCCAGCGCCGCCGCCACCAACTGGTCGAAGTGTTGATCATTACCCGGCGGGCGTACGGCTCGATCGCCTCGATCCCGCCGAGCCGCTTCCAGGCCAGGTACGTCTTGGTCAGCGCGGTCTGCAACAGGTCCTCGGCCGTGGCCCAGTCCCCGCTGAGCAGGTAGGCGGTGCGCAGCAGGGCACCGGAGCGGGCCGCGACGAAGTCGCGGAACTCCTCCTCCAGGGGGTCCCTGCTCACCACCGGCCACCTCCGCGCCCCGTTTCCCTGGCAGGTTGCCATGCCCGAGCCGGTCGGGTCGACGGCGATCGGTGCGCAGTTCCTCCGATGTTCGGACGAAAAGTTTCAGGCTCCGTCGTCGGCCTTGGCCTCGTCGGCCTCCTTGCCCAGCCGCGCCTCGACCGCCTGCGGCTCGTACATCTCCTCGACGACGCGCAGGTAGAGCTCGTTCGGGTTGGGCAGGTTCTTGATCTCGCGCAGTGCCTGCTCCTGGCCGGCGGACTCCAGCACGAACGTGCCGTAGTTGAGCGCCCGGCCGGTCGGGCTCTGCTCGTATTTCATGTCGGTGACCCGGACCAGCGGCATCATCGCGACGCGTCGGGTGATGATGCCGTTGACGACCATCACCCGCTTGTTGGTCAGGATGAAGCGGTCGTACCACCAGTCGGCGACCTTCCAGGCCACCCAACCCATCAAGGCGAACCAGAGCAGCACCGCGATCGTGGTGAGCGCGCCCACGTCCTGCCCGGCGAGGAAGCCGGAGAGGTAGCCGAGCACGAAGGTGGCGGCGATGCCGACCAGCAGCGGGGTGGAGAGGTGGATCCAGTGCCGCTTCCACTCGCCCCGGTAGCGCTCGGTCGGGAAGAGGTAGCGCGCCACGAGCGAGCTGGGCTCGTCCTCCAACGGAAGCACCCGACGCGGCGCCATGCCGGCGGCGTCGGCCCGCAGACCGGCCAGCTCGTCCTCGGAGATCTGCGGCGGCTGGTAGCCGGCCTCCGGGTCACGGACCCAGGCCCGACCGGACCGCCCCTCCCCGGCGTACGCCGGACCGTCGCCGTAACCGGCATCGTCGGAAAGGGAGGGACCGTCGGAGAGGCCCGGACCGGTGCCGTAGCCAGGCCCGTCGTCGGGGCCGAGCCGGGGGATCGGCTCCGTGTCTCGCTCCCGGCGCTCCCGATCAGGGTCGTCGGGATCGAAGGGTGGACCGGAGGGGTTTCCCATCGGCGGCTAGGCGACGAGGCTGGTGAAGAAGTCGCCGAACCCCTGGGCGATGTCCATGATCCCTCCGCCCAGCGACTTGAACACATCCGCCGCAGAATTTGGCCGGTAGGCGACGAAGAAGATCAAGAATGCGATTCCGGCCCAGGTGAGGACCTTCTTGACCATGGCGGGCCATCCTCTCGCGCGGCGCCGGGTCCCATTACCGCAGCGGCACCCAGAGTATCAGTGTGGTGTCGTACAGTGAATATCTGCGTCCGTTCTCCGACATTCCGGGGTTCCTGTCAAGCCCTTAGGCCCGTCAAGCCTTCCCGTGCAGATACGGAGACGGTGCGCCGTACACGAGCTCGGGCGGTGTCCACTCGGCAAGGTCGTGCAGCACGACATCTTCCGCGAGCAGGTGACCCGCACTCGCCGGCCAGGCTATCGCATGAAGCCACAATCCCCGAGCCTCGCCGGCGTACGCGCTTCGATCCGTCGGCGAGTTCACGAGCCACAGTGGAGTGGGATGGCCGCCCACCTTGATCCTGGCCTGCCCGACGTGCTCCGGATGCCCCGGGCCGGGATCGGTCAACGCCTGCGCGAGTTCCGGGCCCGGGTCCGGGCCGGCCAGCCCCGCGAACCGGGTGCCCAGGCCGACGCCCGGCTCCTCCGCCACGAAGACCAGATCCGCGGGGCCCTCGCCGAGCGGCGCCGGCCCGGCACAGGCCACCGCCGTGGCACGCACCCCGGTGCGATCGTCGCCGGCGTACGCCACCCCGGTCATCGTCCAGCCCGTCGGCAGCGGCCAGGGGCACCACAGTGGGGTCCTCGGCCGGGTCGGGGGCTCAGCGGCGGCGACGATCCGTTCCACCACACTGGCCACGATCTCGGCCCCGATGTTCTCGGGTACGCACAGCGGAGAGACCGGCCCGCAGTCCAGGCAGCGCGACTCCGTGTGCATCAGGTCCGGCGCCCGCACCGGTCCACCGCATTTCGGGCAACTCACCGCGACACTCACTATCCCACCGTCACCCCCTCGCGCCGCGCAGTCAAGCGGAGCGCCGGTTTCGGTGCCCCGGGACGCCATCCCCGGGGCGGCCGGCACGGTTCTCCAGCGAGCCGCCCGCAACCGCGGCAGCCCGGCTCAGACCGGCAGGGGAACGGCGGTCAGGCCGATGGCGGGCAGGTCAGGCCGGTGGCGGGCCGGCGTGCGTACGGATCCAGGCGTGCATGGCGATGCCGCTGGCGACGCCGGCGTTGATCGACCGGGTGGAGCCGTACTGGGCGATGGAGAAGAGCTGGTCGCAGGCGGCCCGCGCCGGCTCGGAGAGGCCGGGGCCCTCCTGCCCGAACAGCAGGACGCAGCGCCGGGGCAGGGTGGTGGTCTCCAGCGGCCGGGAGCCGGGCAGGTTGTCGATGCCGACGACCGGCAGCTCCCGCCCGGCGGCCCAGGCGACGAACTCCTCGATGGTCTCGTGGTGCCGGACGTGCTGGTAGCGGTCGGTCACCATGGCGCCGCGCCGGTTCCACCGCCGGCGGCCGACGACGTGCACCTCGGCGGCGAGGAAGGCGTTGGCGTTGCGGACGACCGTGCCGATGTTGAAGTCGTGCTGCCAGTTCTCGATCGCCACGTGGAAGTCGTGCCGCCGCTGGTCCAGGTCGGCCACCACGGCCTCGCGCCGCCAGTAGCGGTACCGGTCGACGACGTTGCGCCGGTCGCCCTCGGCGAGCAGCTCGGGGTCGTAGCGCGGGTCGTCCGGCGGGTCCCCGGGCCACGGTCCCACACCGACGTCGAGCTGGTCTCCGGTCACGGTCACGCAGGGTACGGCCCGCAGGCCCCGCCCCGGGCCGCGCCCCCGCCAGGGCCACATCGGCCGGGCCCGAGACCCGGCGTCGACACACCCGGCCGGCAGTAGGAGCCGGGCCCGAAGCCGGCCGCCCGGAGCCACGAAGCAGGCCGACCGGTGGGAGCGGGGTGGATCAACCCAGTTCCAACGCGGTGCCGAGCCGGTCGAGGAAGCGGCGGTCGGCCGGGGCCGGCGGCAGCCCCGGAGGGCCGGTCGTCGCCGCCCTGCACACCCGGGCCGCCACCGACTGCACCCACTGCCGGTACGCGGCCGAGTCGGCGGGATCGGCCCGCCGCCGCAGCACCCGGGTCGCGGCCCGGCAGGCGGCGAGCAGGTCCACGACGTCGGTGAGGCGCTCGGCCGACTCCGTCGACCCGTCGTGCCGGGCGTAGATGGTGACGACCACCGCGCGTACGAGATCGCTGTCGAAGGCCCGGCCGGCCGCGACCGCGTCCAGGCCGGCGAGCCCGGCGGCGACACCCCGGCGGGGCCGACCGGGGCCGGGCGCGGCGGCGGCCACGATCACGCGGCCGGGCAGGCTGGTCAGCAGGTCCCACTCGGCGGCGGAGTAGACGGCGGTGGTCAGCGGTGCGGCGCGGCGGCCGGCAGAGGACGGCTCTCCGGCGACGGAGTGGCTCATGGGGACCTCCGGCGCCAGCATATGCCCCGGATCGGGAAAAGGGCCCCTACCACCCGGAACCCGGACGAGAAGGGGCCCCGCCACGGTCGCCGTGGCCGGCACCGCCCTCGGTCAGCGGGGCTCGGGGAAGCTGGGCCGCTCCGGGTCGACGCCCTCGGGCACCGCCGTCGCCGCGTACTCCTTCTTGGGGACCATCACCCGGCGGCGGAAGACGCACACCATGGTGCCGTCCTGGTTGTAGCCCCGGGTCTCCACGGAGACCACGCCACGGTCGGGCTTGGAGGACGACTCGCGCTTGTCCAGCACCGTGGTCTCGCCGTAGATCGTGTCGCCGTGGAAGGTGGGCGCCACGTGCCGCAGTGACTCGACCTCGAGGTTCGCGATGGCCTTGCCGCTGACGTCGGGCACGGACATGCCGAGCAGCAGCGAGTAGATGTAGTTGCCGACCACCACGTTGCGCTTGAACTGACTCGCCGTCTCGGCGTAGTGCGCGTCCATGTGCAGCGGGTGGTGGTTCATGGTGAGCAGACAGAAGAGGTGGTCGTCGTACTCGGTGACCGTCTTGCCGGGCCAGTGCCGGTAGACCGCGCCGACCTCGAACTCCTCGTAGTAGCGGCCGAACTGCATCCTTGTCCCCTTCGACGGGCGGCGATGGAGTTCGGCACAGCATGCCTTATCCGGTGTTAAGGCGATGGGCGGGGCGCGTGGCGCGCGGAAATGTCACACCGCCACAACCGAGGGGAGACGCAATGAGCGGCGGGGCCCTCCCCGGCACCCGCCGCCCACGCTCTGATGCGGAAGATTCTGCCGCACGACAAGGCGAACCGAACAGAGACGGAGGTCACATTTACCTTTTCGTAACACTACTGTGCGTGTTCGTGTCGCGAGAGCTAGGCGATCTCCGCACATCGGATAGCCGCTTGTCAACCGCCCGATTGCTCATTCCCGTCGGTCGTTCGTGTCGATCTTATTGGAAGCGCTCCCATCACATCCGGTCACGCAAATGCGTCATGCACTTGCGTACCGCAACGGGGGCCGGCAACAACCCTCGTCGATGAGGGCGCGACCCTCGCCAGGCCCTGAGGGCACGTTTGGGCGGAGGTGGGCCGGGAATTCCCCGCGGTACGCCCCGGTTCCACCAGACGTAGCTATTCCGCGCCGATCGGAGACTTTCATGGCAACCGTAGAGCTGACCACGGCAAACTTCGACGAGGTGACCGGCAGCGACGGCATCGTGCTGGTCGACTTCTGGGCCGAATGGTGCGGCCCGTGCAAGCGGTTCGCCCCGGTCTACGAGCGCTCCTCCGAGAAGCACTCCGAGATCGTCTTCGGCAAGGTCGACACCGAGGCGCAGCAGGAGCTGGCCGCCAAGTTCGACATCCGCTCGATCCCGACCATCATGGCCATCCGCGACGGCGTCATCGTCTTCGCCCAGCCCGGCGCCCTCCCCGAGTCCGCGCTGGAGAACCTGATCGAGCAGGTCCAGGCCCTCGACATGGACGACGTCCGCACGAAGCTGGCCGGACACAGCCACTGAGCCGCAGCGCTCCACGACGGCCGGGCCCCGACGGGTCCGGCCGTCGTCGTCCGTACGCCAGGCAACGGAAGAGCGGCCCCCTGGCTCCCCGGCCAGCGCCTGGTGCCCGGGAGGGATCCGGGACGGGCGGTACATCCCGTATCGTCACGACCCGATGGAAACCTTGACCACCCGCGGTCGCGTCGCCCGGCTCGCCGCCACCGCCCTCGGCCTCGTCGTCCTGCTGGCCGGCACCGCCTGGGGCACCGACGACCACTTCCCGTTCGGCCCGTTCCGGATGTACTCCACGTCCAACCCGCCGAACGCCCCCGCCCCGGACACCCGCGTCGAGGGCGTCGACAGCGGCGGAGCGGTCGTCGAGCTGGGCGAGAACGCCACCGGCATCCGCCGGGCCGAGATCGAGGGTCAGCAGAGCCGTTACGCCGCCGACCCCGCGCTGCTGGCCGAGGTCGCCGACGCGTACGCCGAACGCCACCCGGACGCGGCGGAGCTGGTCGAGGTCCGCATCGTCGTACGCTGGCACGGCATCCGCGACGGGCGCCCCACCGGCCGCTGGACCGACGAGACCGTGGTCGCCTGGCGGGCGGACCGGTGAGCCGCTGGTTGACCGAGGCGGTGCCCCGTGGCCGGGTGGCCGCCTTCCGCACGCTGATCTACCTCTTCGTCGCCGCCGACCTGGTCTTCTTCACCCCCTGGGTACGCACCCGCGTGGCGGTGCCCGGCGAGCTCTACCAGCCGCTGCTGGTCGGCCGGCTGCTGCCCCTGCCGACGCCGACCCAGACGCTGGTCACCGTCGTCTTCTGGGCCCTGCTGCTGCTCGCCCTGCTCGCCGCGACCGGCCGGGCGCCCCGCCTGCTCGGCTGGACGGTCTTCGCGCTCTACTTCGAGTGGATGATCGTCGCGATGAGCTACGGCAAGGTCGACCACGACCGGTTCGGCCTGCTCGTCGCGCTGGCCGTGCTGCCCACCGCCGGCCGGGCCCGGCACGGCGATCCCACCCGCACAGAGGCGGGCGGCTGGGCCCTACGGGTCACCCAGATCGCCGTCATCTGCACGTACTTCCTGGCCGCCTGGGCCAAGCTGCGCTTCGGCGGGCTGGACTGGCTCACCGGCTCGGTGCTGGCCCGGGCGATCCTGCGGCGCGGCACCGAGTTGGCCGACCTGATCGCCTCGGTGCCCTACCTGCTGATCGTCGCCCAGTTCGGCATCGTGGCGTTCGAGCTGCTGAGCCCGGTGGTCTTCCTGCTCAGGGAGCGCTGGCGGCTGGCCACGGTCGGCTTCTTCTACTCGTTCCACCTGATCACCATGGCGACCATCACGATCTCGTTCGCGCCGCACCTCGCCGCGATGACCGCCTTCCTGCCCCTGGAACGGGTCCGGCCGGTGGTCTGGGCGCGCCGGCTGCTCACCCGCCGGAGGCGCGACACCGCGCCGCCCGCCGGGGGCACGCCGGCACTCGCGGGTCAGGCGTCGGCGGCCGGGCGACCGGACGGCCCGTAGAGGCGCTCCCGCGCCTCCTGCGGCAGCGCGCAGGCGGCCGTTCCACCGGGGAGCCGGTGCCGGTTGCGGGCCACCCAGCGGTACGCGGGCCACGCGGCGGCGCGTACCGGGGCGAACCTGAGGCCGGCGCCCGCGACCCGCCAGAGCGGACCGCTGTCGCCGAGGAGCCGCGCGATCGCGTCCGGGCCGGCCGCGCGGGAACCGTCCGCGCCCACCCACTGCACCGCCTCCTCGCACTCGGCCTCGCTCAGGCCCAGCGCGTCGAGGTCGGCGAACTGCCACGGCACCACCCGGACGCCGGTCGGGATGCGCCGGTCGATGAACTCGGCGCACCGGGTGCAGAACGCGCAGTCCCCGTCGTAGACGAACGTCGACCTCTCCATGCGTCCATCCTCCACCCGCCGACTGCGCCCGGTGCGCCGAGGTGGGCGGGAACACGGTGGACGCTTGCGCTTCGCTCGTACGCATGTTCGAATGAGGGCCATGCGCTGGGACAACCTCGCCGCTCCCCCGGACGAGGGGGTCCCGGCCCGGGCAGCGCCGGCGACACCACCCCTGCCGCTGGCGCTGCCCGGCGCCGTCGCCCGCACCTTCAACACGCCGGGCTTCGCCGGCATGACGTTCTACGAGGTGCAGGCGAAGTCGATCCTCAACAAGGTGCCCGGCACGTCCCGCGTCCCGTTCGAGTGGACGATCAACCCCTACCGGGGCTGCTCGCACGCATGCGTCTACTGCCTCTCGGGCGAGAGGCCGATCCTCATGACCGACGGACGCGCGAAGCCGATCAGCGAGCTGGAGATCGGTGACCGGATCTACGGCACGCAGCGTCGTGGTGCCTACCGTCGCTACGTCGCCACCACGGTCCTGGCCAAATGGTCGACCGTGAAGCCGGCCTACCGGGTCACCCTGGAGGACGGCACGACGCTGATCGCCAGCGGCGACCACCGGTTCCTCTCCGACCGCGGTTGGAAACACGTGACCGGCGCGATGAATGGCGCGGGGCAACGCCCCTACCTGACGACGAACAACCGCCTGATCGGCACCGGCCGCTTCGCCACGGGCCCGAAGGACTCGGCCGACTACCGGCGGGGCTACCTCTGCGGAATGATCCGAGGTGACGCGACCCTGGGCACCTACCGCTATTCCTACGGGGTGGTGCACCGGTTCCGCCTGGCGCTCGCTGACGAGGAGGCGCTGGGTCGTACGAAGCGCTTCCTCGACAGCGCCGGGGTGAAGACAGACAGCTTCGCGTACACCCCGGCAAGTGCGACGCGACGAGCCATCTCCGCGATCCGGACGTCCCGGCAGCGCTCGATCGAGGCCATCACCGCCCTGGTGCGGTGGCCTGACGATCCCACCGACGACTGGCGGCTGGGCTTCCTCGCCGGGATCTTCGACGCAGAGGGCAGTTGCAGCCGGGGCGTTTTCCGGATCAGCAACAGCAGCAACGAGATCCTCGACCAGACGTCGGCGGCACTGAGCCACTTCGGCTTCACGAGCGTGGTCGAAGATCTAGGCCGCGCGAACCGCGTACGAAACATCCGGCTGACCGGCGGGCTACGCGAGCGGCTACGGTTCTTCCACCTGACCGACCCGGCCATCACCCGGAAGCGGTCGATCGACGGAGCGGCGCTGAAATGTCAGGCGGCTCTCCGGGTGGTCGGCATCGAGCCCCTCGGGCTGGAACTGCCCCTCTGGGACATCACGACCGGCACCGGCGACTTCATCGCCGATGGCGTCGTGAGCCACAACTGCTTCGCGCGGAACACGCACACCTATCTCGACCTCGACGCCGGGGCGGACTTCGACCGGAAGGTCATCGTCAAGGTCAACGCCGGTGAGCTGGTCCGGCGGGAGCTGGCCGCGCCGCGCTGGCGGGGCGCGCACGTCGCGATGGGCACCAACGTCGACTGCTACCAGCGGGCCGAGGGGCGCTACCAGCTCATGCCGCAGATCATCGCGGCGCTTCGTGACTTCGCGAACCCGTTCTCGATCCTCACCAAGGGCACGCTGATCCTGCGGGACCTGCCACTGCTGCGCCAGGCCGCCGAGGTCACCCGGGTCGGCGTCTCGTACTCGGTGGGCTTCGTCGACGAGCGGCTCTGGCGGGCGGTCGAGCCGGGCACCCCCAGCCCGAGGCGGCGGCTCGACGCCGTACGGGCGCTGGCCGACGCCGGCTTCGACGTCGGCGTGCTGATGGCGCCGATCCTGCCCGGGCTCAGCGACGACGACGCCTCGATCGACGCGACCGTGGCGGCGATCGCCGCGTCCGGGGCGACCAGCGTGACGCCGCTGGCACTGCACCTGCGTCCGGGCGCCCGGGAGTGGTACGCGCGCTGGCTCGGCCGCGACTTCCCGCACCTGGTTCCCCGCTACCGCGAGCTCTACCGCTCCGGCGCGTACGCCCCGCAGTCCTACCAGCGGGAACTGACAGCCCGGGTACGCATCGCGGCCCGCCGGCACGGGCTGCACCGGGGCGAGCGCGGCGACGACCGCCGCCGGACCGACCCGGCCCCCGCTCCGCCGCCCGCCGAGCAGCTCACCCTCATGTAGCCGGCAGCCGATCCGCCGCCGACCCATGTCGTGCGCCGGTCGCTTCCGGGCGGGGACTGAGCGGCGGGGTTAGAGTCGGCGGGTGCGCTCCGCTCAGCAGATCCTCGCCGACTCCGCCGTGATCGCCGTCGTGGGCGCGTCCCGCGACCCGCGCAAGGCCGCGCACAGCGTGCCGTTGCAGATGCAGCGGTACGGCTGGCGGATCATCCCGGTCAACCCGACCGCCGACGAGCTCTTCGGGGAGCGGGTCTACCGCTCCCTGGCCGACATCCCGCACCCGGTCGACCTGGTCGACGTGTTCCGGCCGGCGCAGGACGCGGTCGACGTGGTGCGCGAGACGGTGGCGATCGGCGCTCCCGCCGTCTGGTTGCAGCTCGGCATCGTCTCGGCCGAGGCGCGACGGATCGCCACGGAGGCCGGCATCGACTACGTCGAGGACCGCTGCCTGATCGTCGAGCGCGCCGCCGCCAGCCTGACCCGGCTGGGCTGAGCGGGCGCACGGCGAGCGTGGTGTGCCGCGCGGCCGGGCCGGGCGGGCGCACGGCGAGCGGCGTGGTGTGCCGCGCTACCGGGCCGGACGGGCGCACGTAGGGCGGCATGCTTGCTTGCTCAGCGCTGTCGAGCTGATGTCGTAGACGATTCAGGCGCCGCGCCAGCGCGTGACGGCGCGGACGAGCCACGCCCCACCAACGCGTGATGTCGTAGACGACTCAGTTCGACAGGGGCCGACCGGCGGGGGCGGCGGCACCGGCGGCCGACCGACGGCGGGCCGGCGGGAGGGCCGGCGGGAGGGCCGGCGGCACCGGCGGCCGACCGATGGCGGGCCGGCGGCACCGGCGGCGGGACGGCGCGCCGCCGGGAGGACACCCGCCGCCGCGGAGACACCCCGCCGACGCGACGGAGCCCTGAGACGTCAGTGCTTGTACTGCTTGAGCAGGCCCCGGGAGATGATCGTCTTCTGGATCTCCGAGGTGCCCTCGCCGATGAGCAGGAACGGCGCCTCGCGCATCAGCCGCTCGATCTCGTACTCCTTCGAGTAGCCGTAGCCGCCGTGGATGCGGAACGCCTCCTGGACGACCTCGGCGCAGTACTCCGAGGCGAGCAGCTTGGCCATGCCGGCCTCGACGTCGTTGCGCTGGCCGGCGTCCTTGAGCCGGGCGGCATTGACCATGAGCGCGTGGGCGGCCTCGATCTTGGTGCCCATCTCGGCGAGCTTGAAGGCGACGGCCTGGTGCTTCGCGAGCGGCTGGCCGAAGGTGTGGCGCTGCTGGGCGTACGCGACGGCCAGTTCGAAGGCCCGGATCGAGATGCCGCAGGCGCGGGCGGCCACGTTGACCCGGCCCACCTCGATGCCGTCCATCATCTGGTAGAAGCCACGGCCGACCTTCTCGGCGCCGCCGAGGACGGCGGAGTCGGGGACGGTCACCCCGTCGAGCACCATCTCGGTGGTCTCGACGCCCTTGTAGCCCATCTTGTCGATCTTGCCGGGGATGGTCAGGCCGGGCGCGGTCTCGCCGAAGCCGGGCTCCTTCTCCAGCAGGAAGGTACTCATGTTGCCGTAGACGGAGTCGGCCCCGGTGTCGGTCTTGACCAGGGTCGCCACCACGGACGAGTACGCCCCGTTGGTCAGCCACATCTTCTGGCCGTTGAGCACGTAGTTGTCGCCGTCGCGGACCGCCTTGGACTTGATGGCCGAGACGTCGGAGCCGCACTCGGGCTCGGACATGGAGAAGGCGCCGCGCACCTCGCCGGTCGCCATCTTCGGCAGCAGCCGGGCCTTCTGCTCGGCGGAGCCGTGCTGGGAGATCAGGTACGCCACGATGAAGTGGGTGTTGACGATGCCGGAGATCGACATCCAGCCCCGGGAGAGTTCCTCGACCACCAGCGCGTAGGTCAGCAGGGACTCGCCGAGCCCGCCGTACTCCTCGTCGATGGTGAGGCCGAACAGGCCCATCTCGCGCATTCCGTCGAGAATGTCGCTCGGGTACTCGTCGGCGTGCTCCAGCCGCTGCGCGTGCGGGATGATCTCCTTGTCGGCGAACTCCCGGACGGTCTCCAGGATCGACTGCTGCACATCGGTCAGGCCGGGCGTCTGGGCGAGTCGGGCCATCTCAGCCTCCGGGGGTCGGCGCCTTACTCATGGGTAACTGAACGCATGGTCAGTATTGGCCGCACAGCGGTCGAGGCCAAGGTGACCAGTCCACACAACCGCTGTGAAAAGGTTCACCGCTGCGGGTAGCGTCCGGCAAGAGGGACGCGATCCGCCACCGGCAGGAGGAGACCGTGAGCCAGCCACCGTCGTCGGGGCCGCCCGATCCGGACCGGCCACCGTCGCCCTGGGAGCCCCCACCGGGGCACGACCCGTCGAGCTACGAACCGCCCGCGGAGCCGCCGCCCGCCCGGCAACCGCCGTCGTACGGCGAGCCGGGCTACGGCCAACCCAGCTACGAACAGCCGTCGTACGGCCAGCCGAGCTACGGGCAGGCCGGCCACGAGCAGCCGGCGTACGGGCAGCCCAGCTACGAGCAGCCCGGCGAGCCGCCGCACGGGCAGCAGTGGGGGCACCAGCCCCCGTACACCCCGCAGGTGCCCTACGGGCAGTACGGCCCGCCGTCCGGTCCCCGGCCCGGCGGAACCAACGTGCTGGCCATCCTCTCGCTGGTCTTCGCGTTCGTCTTCGCCCCGGCCGGCATCGTCCTCGGGCACCTGGCCAAGCGGCAGGTCCGCACCTCGGGCGAGGAGGGCGACCAGCTCGCCACGTGGGGCCTCATCCTCAGCTACATCTTCACCGGCCTCGGCGTGCTCGCCTGCTGCGGCTGGATCGCGCTGATCGCCCTCGCCGGCAACAGCGGCCAGAACTACTGAGGCCGCGGGAAGCATCGAGGCCGCGCGGTCAGCGGAACTGGGCCTCCCGGACGCTGTTGCCGCCGTCCACCACCAGCATCTGCCCCGTGATGTACGAAGCGGCCGGCGAGCAGAGGAAGGCGATCGCCGCAGCCACCTCGTCCGGCGTGCCGGGGCGGCCGACCGGGGTGCCGAGGCCCTGCCGGATCTCCGCCACCGTGGAGGCCGCGGTGTGGATGGTGCCCGGCGCGACCGCGTTGACGGTCACCCCGTCGGCGATCATCTCCATGGCCAGCGCCCGGGTCAGCCCGACCACGCCCGCCTTGGCCGCCGCGTAGGCCGCCTCGGTGGGCAGGGCGTTGACCGGCCCGGCGGTGGCCGCCAGGTTCACGATCCGGCCCCAGCCCCGCTCCGCCATGCCGCCGATGAAGGCCCGGCTGCACAGGAACGCGGTGGTGAGGTTGCGGTCGATCTCGCCGCGCCACTCGTCGTAGCTGAGCTGGGCGACCGGGCGCAGCACCTCGGGGCTGGCCCGGCTGGCCAGACCGGCGTTGTTGACCAGCACCTCCACGTCCCCGAGCTGCTCGGTGACCGCGTCGGCGAGCGCGCCCACCTCCGACTCGTCGGTGAGGTCGGCGACGAAACCAGTCATGCCCAGCTCGCCGGCCCGTTCGTGGATGCGCCGGGTGGTGGAGACGATGGCGACCCGGGCGCCGAGATCGGCCAGCCGGCGGGCCGTCGCGTACCCGATGCCGTCCGGGCTGCCCGCCCCCGTGACCAGGGCGACCTTCCCGTCGAGCCGCATGGTCACCGGGTCCGGCAGCGGCGCGGGCTCGTCGGTGCCGGCCGTGCCCGGTGCGGCGGCGCGGGTGCGCCGGGCCAGGCCGGGGCGGCTCGCGTCCCGTCTCGGTCGGCTGCCGGAGCGGTCCGCGGCTCGCGCGTCAATCACCATGCCAGGATCCTGCCCGCTTCCCAGGGCGCGGGCAACGCGGCACACCCGGCGGCGTGGGCCCTGCGTCTGGGCAGGGCTGACTACCCTGACGGGCGCACCCCGACGCTACGGAGCAGACGAATGACATACCCCCCGCCCTCCGGCGGCTGGAACGACCCGGCGTGGTCGGGCCAGCAGTCGAGCCCGCCCGCCGACCCCGCCCCTCCGGTGAGCGGCCAGCCCATCCCCTCGCAGCCCACCGGCACCGACCCGTACGCGCCGGCCGACCCGTACGTCGCGGACCCGTACGCGGGAGACCCGTACGCCGGGATGAAGCAGACCTCCGGGCAGCCCGCGTACGGCGGCTACCCGCCGGCCTACCCGAACTACGGCTACGCCCCGCCGCGGAAGACCAACGGCCTCGCCATCGCCGCCCTGGTGCTCTCCCTGATCGGCATCACGTCCTGCCTCACCGCGCCGGTCGGCGCGATCCTCGGCCACGTCGCGCAGAAGCAGATCCGCGAGACCGGCGAGGACGGCGAGGGCATGGCGAAGGCGGCCATCATCATCGGCTGGATCTTCACCGGTCTGCTCGTGCTCGGGATCCTCTTCTACGTGGTGATGATCGTCTTCGCGATCAGCATGGCCGGCGTCAGCACCGGCGGCACCAACTACTGAAACCGACGGTGCCGCCTCGGCGTGGACCGGGGCGGCACGGATCGTCGGACCGGAGGGACTACTCCGCCGGCGGGGTGAAGGACGACGTACGGGTCATGCCCGCGGCCCGGCCCTTCGCCGCGACCACGAGAGCCATCTTCCGGGACGCCTCGTCGATCATCTCGTCGCCGAGCATCACCGCGCCGAGCCTGCCGCCCGCCTCCGACGTGTAGTGCTCGTACGCGTCGAGGATGAGCTCCGCGTGGTCGTAGTCGGCCTGGGCCGGCGAGTAGACCTCGTTCGCGGCGTCGATCTGGCCCGGGTGCAGCACCCACTTGCCGTCGAAGCCGAGCGCCGCGGACCGCTTGGCCACCTCGCGGAACGCGTCGACGTCGCGGATCTGCAGGAACGGCCCGTCGATGGCCTGCTTGTCGTGCATCCGGGCCGCCATCAGGATGCGCATGAGGATGTAGTGGTAGGGGTCGCCCGGGTAGTCCGGGATGAGCGCGCCGACCACCAGCGACTTCATGTTGATCGAGGCCATGAAGTCGGCCGGGCCGAAGATGATGGTCTCGACCCGGGGCGACGCGGCCGCGATGGCGTCGATGTTGACCAGGCCGGCGGCGTTCTCGATCTGCGCCTCGATGCCGATCCGGCCGACCTCCAGGCCGAGCGTCTTCTCCAGCTGGGTCAGGGTCATGTCGAGCCACTGCACCTGGGCCGCGTTCTGCACCTTCGGCAGCATGATGCAGTCGAGGTTTGCGCCGGCGCCCTCCACGACGTCGATGACGTCCCGGTAGGTCCAGGGCGTGGTCAGGTCGTTGACCCGGACGACGCGGGTCTTGCCCGACCAGTCGCCCTCGTTCAGCGCCGCGACGATGTTCTTGCGGGCGTCGGGCTTGGCCAGCGGGGCGACCGCGTCCTCCAGGTCGAGGAAGACCTGGTCGGCCGGGAGCCCCTGGGCCTTGCCGAGCATCTTGACGCTGGAGCCGGGTACCGCGAGGCAGGACCGGCGGGGGCGACCGACTGCGGTCATGGCTGTGCTCCTTCCAGCGTGCGGAGGGCACGCCGATGTCACCTGACGGAGATACCAGGGCTTAACGATCCCAAAGGTCTTTGTGACGCCACGGTAACCTCGTGCCGTGACCGGGGTGAATGGACCTGTGGAAGATCTCACTGGGCGACGACTCGTGGTGGTGACGGGGGCCAGTTCCGGCATCGGCCTGGCGGCCGCCGTCGACCTGGCGCGCCGCGGTGACCAGGTGGTACTGGTCGGCCGGGACCCGGCGCGGCTCCAGGCCGCGGCCGAGCAGGTGCGGGAGGCCTCCGGCGAGAGACCGGAGCTGTTCCGGGCCGACTTCGCGGTGCTCGACGACGTGCGCCGGCTGGCCGGGAAGCTGCGGGAGGCGTACGACCGGATCGACGTGCTCGCCAACAACGCCGGGGCGATCGTGCTCCAGCCGCTCACCACGGTCGACGGCTTCGAGCTGTCGATCCAGGCCAACCACCTGGCCCCGTTCCTGCTCAGCAACCTGCTGCGGGACCGGATCGGCCGGATGGTGGTCACCGCGTCCGGCGCGCACCGCAGCGGCGTGCTCGACGCGGCCGACCTGAACGCCCCGCTGCGCCGCTACCGGCCGATGCAGGCGTACGGCACCAGCAAGCAGGCGAACATCCTCTTCACCGCCGAGGCGGCCCGGCGCTGGCCGGAGATTCCGGCGTACTCCTTCCACCCGGGGGTGGTGCGCAGCCGGTTCGGCAACGACAGCAGGCTGGTCGCCCTGGGCATGCGGATCCTGCCCCTGCGCAGCCCGGAGAAGGGCGCCGAGACGCTGGTCTGGCTCGCCAACCAGGATCCGGCGCGGCTGGTCACGGGCGGCTACTACGCCGACCGGCGGCTGCGCCGGCCGCTGCCCCGGGCGGCCGACCCGCAGCTCGCCGCGCGGCTCTGGACGGCCAGCGCCGAGGCGGTCGGCGTCGCCGAATAGCCGTGTCGCCGGCCGCCGGGGCGCTGCCATACTCCGCCCCATGACGACGGAGAACGCCACCGGCGGGCACGGCGACACGGGTGGACACGGCGACACGGGTGGACACGGCGACACGGGTGGACACGGGGAGTCGGGCGGTACCGGCGGGCGTGGGGATGCGGGCGGCGGCACGCTGCGGGTGCTCGGCGAGGACAAGGAACTCCAGGAGCGGCTCGACGCCGAGCTGACCGCCTTCAACAACCGGGCGACCGGCGCGCGGGACGAGGCCGGCCTCTGTGTCCGGGTCGACGACGGCGGCGAGCTGGTGGCGGGCCTGACCGGGTGGACCTGGGGCGGCTGCGCCGGGATCAACATGATGTGGGTGCGCGAGGACCGCCGCGCCGAGGGGTGGGGAGGTCGGCTGCTGCGGGCCGCCGAGGACGAGGCCCGCCGGCGCGGCTGCACGGAGATCTCGGTCTCCTCGTTCTCGTTCCAGGCACCGTCGTTCTACCGCCGGCACGGCTACCTCGACACGGGTCGCCGGGAGGGCATCCCCGGCGGCCACGTCGACCACCACTTCTTCAAGTCGCTGGTCACCGACCCAGCCACCGCCGTGCGCCTGGTGGCGCTGGTGGAGCTGGCCGCCGACGCGGTGGAGGCCGGCCATCGGTACGAGGACGCGGTGCTGGGCCTGCTCGGGCGCCACGGTGGCCGGCTGGAACGCCGACAGCGCACGGCTGACGGGCGTACGGAGGTGCACCTGATCCGGTTCGACAGCCACGCCGGCTACGCCGGTTTCCTGGCCGATCCCGAGCGGGCGGCGCTGCGCGGTGAGTTGGGCGGGGCCGCCCCGACCGCCCGGGTGCTGGAGGTCCACGAGGTCTGAACCGGCGCGGGGGCGGGCCGGTCCTCACCGGGAGTGTGTTCACTGTGGACGGTCTGATACGGTGCATCGCAGTGATCAACGCCGATTAGTGAGGGGAGCTCCCGCATGACCGAGCAGATCGAGGCCTTCGAGCCGGTGGCGTCCGACGACTACGACCAGGAGCTGACGTGCCTGGAGCCTCCGGTCGAGGCCTGACCGGTCGAAGCCTGAGTCGTCATGCGTGTCCGTGTGTCGCGGCTGGTCGTCTTCCTCTGGCGTGACGGCCAACTGGTCTGCGACGACCCGCTGAGGCACCGGCAGTTCGCATTGACTGTTGAGGCGGAGAGGCTGCTGCGCGACTACGCCGACTGGGCCGAGCCCGACGGCCGGCTCGCGCAGCAGCTCCTCGACGCCCACGTGCTCATCGCCGAGGGCTCGCCGGAGCACGCCCAGGAGGAACGCCTCGGCGCGTGGCGCGACCTGGGGCCGGCAGCCACCTACTACCACCTGGCCAGCCGTACGCTCGGCAGCGACGTCTTCCGCTCGGCGGCGGAGGACGCGGCGGTGCTGCGCGCCAAGACCGGCCAGCCGGATCCGGTCAAGGAGCACGACGGGCCACGGATCGCCCTGCCCGCCGCCGACCCGCCCACCGTCGACTTCACCACGGTCCTCGCGGCCCGGCGCTCGACGCGCTGGTTCGCCCCGGACCGCCCGGTGCCGCTGTCGGCGTTCGCCGCCCTGCTGCGCTGGACGGCCGGCGTCCGTCGCGAGGTGGACATCTCCGGGGTCGGGACGGCGCTGCTGAAGACCGTCCCCTCCGGCGGGGCCCGCCACCCGGTCGAGGTCTACCCGGTCGTCCGCGACGTGGCAGGGCTGGAACCGGGGATCTACCACTACGCGGTGCGCCGCCACGAGCTGGTACGGCTCGCGCCCGCACCCGGCGAGGAGCGGCTGCGCGAGTGGTGCGGCGGGCAGCCGCACGCCGCACAGGCCGGCTTCCTGCTGACGTACGCGGCGGTGCTCGACCGGACCGTGTGGAAATATCCGGCCGCCCGCGCGTACCGTGCGCTCCTGCTCGACGTCGGTCACCTGAGCCAGACCGTGTACCTCACCGCGACGGCGCTGGGGCTCGGGACGTTCTTCACCGCCGCGACCCGCGACGCGCCCGTCGAGGACGCCCTCGGGCTGTCCTGGCCGGACGAGGTCTTCCTCGGCGTGTCCGGCGTCGGCGTGCCGCACCCCGCCGAGCGGGAACGCCAGGCGGCGATGCTCGCCGGCGGCGACGCGGCGTTCTCCTTCCCGCCGGACGCCTGGCACGGGCGCGGCGAATGACGCCGCGGGTGAGCGTCGACCTGGCCAGGCTGGACGCCAACATCGCGCGGTACGGCCGGCGGGTGGCCGAGGCCGGCGTCGCCCTGCGCGCGCACGTCAAGGGGCACCGGAGTCCCGAGATCGCCGCCCGGCAGGTCGCCGCCGGCGCCGTGGGCGTCGCGGTCCACTCGGCGGCCGAGGCCGAGGCCTACGTGGCGGTGGGCGTGACGGACGTGGCGGTGGCGTGGCCGTGGCGTGACGCGTGGCGGTGGACCAGGTTCGCCCAGCTCGCACGGCACTGCGCGGTGACGGTGCACGTGGACCACCCCGACGCGGTGACCGGGCTCGGCGCGGCGGCCGAGGCCCACGGCGTCGAACTCGGCGTACGGATCGAGGTCGACACCGGCCTGCACCGCGTCGGCGTCGAGCCCGACGCCGCCGTGGAGCTGGCCGCCACGGTCGTGCGGACCGGCGGGCTGCGGATGGCGGGCGTCACCGGGTACGTGGGGATCACCGACCCCGCCGCCGCGCGCGACCGGGTCGAGCTGGGCCGCAGCCAGGCGCGCCTGCTGGTGGCGGTCGCCGAGCGGATCCGCGCGGCCGGATCGCCCTGCCCGGCCGTGAGCGTGGGGGGCACCCCGACCCTCACCGGAGCACTGGACGTCGCCGGTGTGACGGAGGTCTGCGCCGGGGCGTACGCGCTGCTCGACGGCGGGTTCGCCCGGCTGGGCGAGTGCGACCCCGGGGCGGTCGCGATATCCGTCGCCACGACCGTCACCGGCACCGACGGGCAGGTGCTGCGCACCGACGCCGACGAACTGCTGGCGGGCGCCGACCAGACCTGGATGAGCGGCGTCGTGCTGACCGCGCCCGACGGCGGGCCGGTCGCCGTGGAGTCGGTGTCGGTGGGCGACGAGCTGCGGGTGCTGCCCGGGCACGTGTGCCCCGTGGTGGCCCGCCGGCCGCTGCTGCACGTGCTCGACTCCGGCGAGCCGGTGGCGCGGTGGCAGGCACTCGTCCGCCCGGACCGGGCGTGACCCACGCCGTCGCGTCCGTGGACCGCCCGGCGGATCCGCTGCGCGAGCGCCGGTTCCTCCTGTTCGCCACGGCCAGGACCATCTCCGTCTTCGGCAACGCGATGGGCCCGCTCGCGCTGACCTTCGCCGTGCTCGATCTTCCGGACGGGTCGCCCCCGGCGCTGTCGCTCGTGCTCGCCGCCATCTCGGTGCCCCGGATCGCGCTGATGCTGCTCGGCGGCGTCATCGGCGACCGGCTGCCGCGTCACCGCGTACTCGTGGCGGCGGAGCTGATGTGCGGCACGGCGTACGGCGCGATGACCGTCCTCGTCCTGACCGGACGGGCCAGCGTCGCCGCCCTCGCCGTCTGCGCGGCCGTCGCCGGCACCGCCTCCGCGCTGCTGCTGCCCTCGCTGAACGGGTTGACCGCCGAACTCGTCGCCCCGCAGGCACGGCAGCGCGGCAACGCCCTGCTGCGGCTCGGTACGAACACCGCCACGGTCGCGGGCTTCACCACGGGCGGCGCGCTGATCACCTGGCTGGGGCCGGGCTGGGCGCTGGCCCTCGACGCCACGACGTTCGCCGTCGCCGCCGCGCTCCTCGCCCGGCTGCGCCTCACCGGGACCGCCCGTACGGGCAGGCGGAACCTGCCGGCCGAGCTGCGCGACGGCTGGCGTGAGTTCGTGCGGCGCAGATGGCTGTGGCAGATCGTGCTCGCCGCAGCGGTGATCAACGCCGCCGTCGGGGTCACCTTCGGGCTCGCGGGGCCCCTGCACGCCAGGGCGCACCTGGGTGGCGCGGGCGCCTGGTCCGGCGTCCTGGCCGGGTACGCGGTCGGCATGTTCGCCGGCGTGCTGGTGGCGATGCGGATCAGGACGACCCGCCCCCTGCGTACGGCCGTACTCGCCGTGTCGCTGCTGGGGCTGCCGGCGTTGCTGCTCGGGTCCGGTGCCGCCCTGCCGTTCGTGATCGTCGCCGCCGTGCTGGCCGGGGTGGCCTTCGACGTCTTCGGGGTGCTGTGGGAGACGACCGTCCAGTCGGAGGTGCCGACGGAGGCGATGTCCCGCGTGAGCGCGTACGAGTGGCTGGGGGCGGTGGGGCTGGGCCCGCCGGTCATGATCGCCGCCGGTCTCGTCGTACCCGCGATCGGCGTACGGACGGCCCTGCTCGGCCTGGCCACGGTCATCTTCGTCGCCGCGCTCGTCCCGTTGGCGAGTTCCACCGTCCGGCACTACGAAAGGCAACCCGATGGCCGAGTACGTTGACGCCTTCGTCACGGCGTATGACCGCTTCTGGGCGCCCTACCCGAAGCGGATGGGTGAGGCGTGGCTGCGGCTGCACGCGCACGTCGCACCCGGATCCGAGCGCAGCCTGCTCGATGTGGGCTGCGGCACCGGCATCGTGGCCGCCCGGTTCGCCGCCGCCGGCTACCGGGTCGTCGGCGTCGACATCTCCGAGGCGATGATCGACCGCGCCCGGGAGCGGCTGGCCGGCACCGACGCGGTGCTCATCGCCGCGGACGCCGCGGACTTCGAGGTGCCGCGCCCCTGCGCGTTCGCGGTCTCCACGTACGACGTCCTCAACCACGTCGGCGACATCGACCGGGTGCGGGCCTACCTGCGCTGCGTGCACCGGGCGGTCGCGCCGGGCGGCTGGTTCGGCTTCGACATGTCGACGACGAGGGGACTCCTCGCCGACGTCCCCCCGGTCGCCCGGCAGGACGGCACCGTCTCGGTCGAGGTGGCCCGGGGCCCGCTCGACGGCGACCGCCGCCCGCTGCACGTCACCGGACAGCTGCGCACCGAGGACGGCCGGACGGCCCCCTTCACCACGACGATCACCAACACCGCCCACCCCGTCGCCGACGTGCTCTCCGCCCTGGCCGAGGCCGGCTGGGCGACGAGCCACGTGGCCGCCATCGACGACCTGCTCACCCCGGTCCCGGACCCGGAGGCGCTGCCCCGGGTCGCGGTGGTCGCCCGCCGCGACTGACGGACAGCGGGCCGAGCAGCCCGACGGCGGCGGGCCGGGCCGCCGTCCAGGCGGGCAGCGGGTGCGGCGACGTCCCCGGCTACGCCGCGCCCGCCGGGCCCGCCTTCGCCGCAGCCGAACGGTGTCGGAGTCGCACCAGCGCCACCACGCAGACGACCAGCAGCGCCACGCCGGCCAGGCCGAGGGCGACCAGCCAGGGCGGCGGCGGACCGAAGTCGGGATCACCTGACGTCCGTACCGCGCCGTCGACCGCGAGGTCGGCGGCGACCGAGAGTTCGGTGACGCCTTCCGGGGTGTGCAGCAGCACCTCCGGCACGGCGGCGCCCCGGCGCAGCAGCACCAACTGGACGGCTGCCGTGCCCGGCTCGTGGTAGGGCCCCCAGGCGCTGTCGTGCTCGTCCGGCCGGTCGACCGCGTCCGGGCCGGGCACGCCCACCAGCGCGACCGCCTCGTCCGCCGACCGCCAGCCGAGCACCTGCACGAAGGTGGCGGAACGCACCTCCGGGAAGGCGGCCCCGGTTGACGGCCCCGCCGGGACGGTCAGCTGCCAGCTACGCCGGTAGGTCGGCACCGGGCCCGGACAGGGCCCGCAGGTTGTCCGCGAGACCACCGCCACCGCTCCTCCGTCGGGCAGCCACCCGCCCGGTCCCGCCAGCCGCCCACCGCCCAGCGGCAGCTTCCGGTAGGGCTCGGCGGTGCCGTCGGCGCCCGCGTCGGCGACCCGGGTCAGCCACACCTCGTCGCGGACCTGGATGGCGAGGGTGCCCCCGTCCGGGGTGACCGCGGCCCGCCCCGGCGGCACCCAGGCCGTCCCGACCGGGACCCGGAGCACGTCGGCCCGGCGCTCCCGGTCGTACAGGCCGACGTACGGGGTGGCGTAGGTGTTCGGCGCGGTGAAGGTGTCGTCGGCCGCGTAGGCGAGCCGCTTCCCGTCGGGCGCGAAGGCCAACGGGTGGCCCCGCGCGCCGGAGCGGCGGTGTTCGCCGGTGGCCAGATCGAACAGCAGCCCGCCGGCCCAGACGTACCGGCCGTCCGGGGAGAGCAGCGCGTCGAACCCGGGGATGACGGGGCCGACGTCCAGCCGACGGTAGCGGTCGGTCCCGGCGGCCACCACGGTCATCCGGGCCTCGTTCCAGTCGCTGCGCACCGCCGGCCCGCTGAACAGCGCCGCCGCCGGGCCGGGCGGCGAGGCGTCCACGGGCGCGGTGAGCAGTCGCGGCGTGACCAGGCGGGACGGCAGGCCGGGGGCCTCGACGCGGGAGGTCGCGGGAGCCGGCAGGGTGACCGGGCGCAGCGCGTACCCGACGCCGAGGAGCAGCACCAGGACGGCGAGCGAGCCGGCCACGGCGGCCCGCCGACGCCGGTGCCGGCGCCGCGCGGTGTCGAAGAGATCCTCCGGTACGACGGCGGCCGGCACGCCGTCCGCCAGGCCCCGCAGCGCCGCGGCGAGTCGATCGGTCACCGGTGCACCTCCTGCGGGTCCCGGCCGACCATCTCGGCCAGCTCGGGGGCCAGGACGCGCAGCCGGCCGAGGGCGTGCCGCGTCTGGCTCTTGACCGTGCCGACCCGGCAGCCGAGCAGCTCGGCGGTGTCGGCCTCGGTGCGGTCCTCGTAGTAGCGCAGCACCAGTACGGCCCGCTGCCGGACGGTCAGCCGGGCCAACGCCGACCGCAGCGCCAGCCGCAGGTCGACGTCGTCGACCGGACCGGCCCGGTCGGGCAGGCTCGCGCCCAGCCGCTCGGGCGGCCGGGTCCGCCGCCACCGCCACCAGCTCGCCGCCTGCGTGTAGAGCACCCGACGCAGGTACGCCCCGGGATCGTCGAGCCGCTCCCAGCGCACGGCCACCCGGGCCAACGCCACCTGGACGAGGTCCTCGGCGTGGTGCCGGTCGCCGGTCAGCAGGTATGCGAACCGGGTCAGCCCTGCCGTCTCGGCGCGGACGAACTCGGCGAAGCCGGACCGGGCGCGGTCCTCACTCGTCAACGGATCGACCTCCTCACCCGGGCAGACGCCGGCGAGGGCCGTCGCGGAGGGAACCTATTCGCCCGGGTGCACCGGGAGACTGGTGACCACCACCCCCGGCAGCCGGCGCAGCGCCGTACGCAGCCGATGCTCGGTGCGGCTGTGCAGCAGTCGGTGCCAGCGGCTGCGCACCACCACCTCCGGCACGACGACGGTCAGCACCAGGTCGGCCCGGGAGGCGTGCAGCGCCTCCAGGTAGTGCGCGAGCGGCCCGATCACCGCCCGGTACGGGGACACGATCGTCTCCAACCGCAGGTGGTCACCCCACGCCCGCCACTGCTCCCGGAACCGGTCCGCCTCCGGCTCCTCCGGGGCGATGTGCACGGCCAGCGTCGGCTGCCCGAGCGAGGCCGCGTACGCCAGGGCCCGCAGCGAGGCCCGGTTCAGCCGGGCGACCGGCACCACCACGAGGTGGCGTACCTGCTCGGGCAGTTCCTCATCCTCGGCGGGCCCGACGGCCGGCGGCGGCGCCGGCACGACCGGCGGCCCGGGGGCCGGGCCCGGCGGCGGCGGATGCAGCGCCAGGGACCGGTGCAGCGTCCGGTAGTGCCGGTGGATGGCCCAGAAGAGCAGGACCAGCAGCGGTATGGCGACCACGACCACCCACGCGCCCTCGCTGAACTTGGTCACGGCCGCGGTGACCAGCACCAGGCCGGAGACCGCGCCGCCCACCGCGTTGACCGCGGCCCGGCGACGCCAACCGCGATCGCGCCGCCGTCGCCAGTGCACCACCATCCCCGCCTGAGACAGGGTGAACGCGAGGAACACCCCGACCGCGTAGAGCGGGATCAGCGCCTCGGTGTGGCCACGGAACGCCACGAAGATCGCCGCCGCCGCGGCGGTCAGCGCGACCAGTCCGTTGCTGAAGGCGAGCCGGTCACCCATGTGCAGGAACCGGCGCGGCGCGTGACCGTTGCCGGCCATGAAGAAGAGCAGCCGGGGGAAGCCGTTGAAGGCGGTGTTCGCCGCCAGCAGCAGGATCACCGCCGTGGCGGCCTGGATCAGCCCGTACCAGGGGCCGCTGGGGAAGGTGAACCGGGCGAGCTGGGAGAGCACCGACTGCCCGGCGGTGGGCACCACCCCGGACAGGTGGATCAACCCGACGAGCCCGGCGAAGAACAGCACCAGCATCCCGACCATCCAGGTCAGCGTGGTGCGCGCGTTGCGCCACTCGGGTGCCCGGAACGCGGGCACCGCGTTCGAGACCGCCTCGATGCCGGTCATCGAGACCGCGCCCGAGGAGAACGCGCGGAGCACCAGCAGCAGCCCCAGCCCCTCGACGGCCGGCACCGGCGGCGGGGCGACCGGGACGAAACCCCGCCCGGCCGCGCGGAACCAACCGACCGCGAGCAGCGCCAGCAGCGCGACCACGAAGGCGTACGTGGGCAGCACGAAGAGGTTGCCGGCGGTGCGTACGCCACGCAGGTTGCCGGCCAGCAGCACGCCGATCACGGCCAGTCCCAGGGGCACCGTCCAGCCGGCCAGCTCCGGGATCGCCGAGGTGACCGCCCGGACCCCGGCGGAGACCGACACCGCCACGGTCAGCACGTAGTCCGTCATCAGCCCCGCCGCCGCGGCCAGGCCGGCTCCCGCGCCCAGGTTGTCACCCGCCACGATGTACGACCCGGCCCCGTGCGGGTACGCGGCCACCGTCTGCCGGTACGAGAGGCCGACCGCGACCATGAGCAACGCCAGCCCGGCGGCCAGCGGCAGGGACAGTCCGAGCGCCCCGCTGCCGGCGAGCAGCAGCACGGCGAGCATCGCCTCCGGCCCGTACGCCACCGAGCTGAGCAGGTCGGAGGAGAGCACCGGCAGGGCGACCAGTTTGCGCATCCGCTCGTAGAGCACGGCGGCGCTGCTCAGCGGCGGCCCGAACAGCGCCCGCCGCAGCCGGGTGGCCGCCCGGCCGAGACGGGTGCCGGGCAGGTGGGCAGGCTCGGTGGCGACCAGCTCGTCCGGCTCCTCCACCCGGAACATCGCGATCGGAGCGAGCCGGCCGAACCGGGTCGGCGTGGGCGGGCCGCGATGACGGCGCAGCGTCGGGTCCACCGGCAGTGTGTCCGCGCCGGGTGGGCGCGCCCGGCGGGCGGCCCGCCACCGGTCGCCGATCCGGCGCAGCGCGCCCAGCTCGTCAGGGTCCAGCGGCGGGAACTCGGCCGACGGGGTGACCGCCGTGCTGTGCCCGCTCTCGCCGCCGTCCCGCTCCGCCATCCGCCTTCCCGCCGCCGCGTCTCCTTCCTCGCACTCTCACGGACGCCGCCGGTTCCGGCAGCCGGATCGGCCGTTCCCGCGCCAAAGAGTGGCCGCCGACCGGCTGAGCGCTCGTCCGGCGGGCCAGCCGGGCAGCGGGCCAGCCGGGCAGCGGACCAGCCGGGCAGCGGACCAGCCGGGCAGCGGGCCAGCCGGGCAGCGGGCCAGCCGGGCAGCGGGCCGGCGAGGTTCACAGGGGCAGCCGGGCGTCCGGCGGGGTCTGCCGGGCGGCGGGTCAGTCGGGGGGCGGGCCGGCGTCGGCGGGGACGGCGGTGGTGACCGGGCGGACGCGGCGGGCCGCGCGGGCGCCGCCGAGCACCACCACGGCGACGCCGGCCAGCAGCAGCCCCAGCCCGACCAGGGCGGTCACCCGGGACAGCTGTCCCAGCCAGGCCCAGCCGATCAGGGCCGCGCCCGGGGCCTCCAGCAGGGCCAGCACGCTGACCGTGGTCGCCGAGACCTTCTTCAGGGCGTAGTTGAACATCGAGTGCCCGAGCAGTTGGGCCCCGGCCACCAGGGCCAGCACCACGAGCCAGGTGCCGGTGTCGAAGCCGGTCAGCGGCACCCGGCCGACCAGGCAGACCACGAGCAGGATCAGCGCGCAGACCCCGTAGCAGACGGTGGTGTAGGTGGTCGTGCTGATCGTCGTACGGGCCCGCTCGCCGAGCGCGGTGTAGACCGCCGCGAACAGGCCGCCGGCCACCGCGAGCAGGTCGCCGGCGACGGCCCGGCCGGAGACGGCGAAGTCCGCCCCGGTCGCCACGCCCGCCCCCGCGACCGCCACCGTGATGCCGACCCAGACGACGCCCGGCAGCCGGCGGCCCTGGGCGCGGGCGATCAGCCCCTGCCAGACCGGTTGGGTGGCGCAGAGCGCGGTGGCCGCGGCGACCGAGGTGAGTTTGGTGCTCGGCATCCAGGTGGCGAAGTGTGCGGCCAGCGCGACCCCCGACAGCACGCAGTAGACGCCCTCGCGCCGGCCGGCGCCGACCGTCAGCGACCGGAACTCGGCGCGTCGCCGGGCCGCCGAGAACGGCCCGAGCACGGCGACCGAGAGCAGGTTGCGCCAGAACGCGACGGCCAGCGCCGGCGCCGCCGCGACGGCCACCAGCGGCGCGGACGACGAGACGGCGACGACGGCCAGGACGACCGCCCCGGTGGTCGCCGGATCGAACGGTGGACGGTGCGCTGCGGGGGACACGGGGAGCAATCCTCACACGCCACGGGTCACCACGGACCGTCAGCACTCCGTTACGATCATGCCTGTCCGCGCCGGCGATTCCCTACCGCCCGGAGGCGCTCCTCCATGCCCACCTACCAGGCGGTCCTGTTCGACTTCTTCGGCACGCTGACCTGCTCCGTCCAGCGGGGCGCGGCCCACCGGTCGACCGCCGAACTGCTCGGCTGCGCGCCGCGCACGCTCGTCGACGTACTCGACCGCACGTTCTACGAGCGGGCCTGCGGACGATTCGGCAACGCCGAGGCCACCCTGCGCTGGGTCTGCGAGCAGGCCGGCCTGCACCCCTCCGACGACGCCGTCCGCTCGGCGGTCGCCTCCCGCCACCGGGCCATCCGTGCCGACACCCGGCTGCGGGACGAGGCGGTGCCCACGCTCGCCGCGCTGCGCGGTCTCGGCCTGCGTACGGGGGTGATCAGCGACTGCACGCACGAGCTGCCGGCGTTCCTGCCGCAGTTGCCGATCGCCCCGCTGCTCGACGTGCACGTCTTCTCCGTACAGGTGGGGCGCTGCAAGCCCGACCCGGCGCTCTACCAGGCGGCGTGCCGGCGGCTCGACCTGGCGCCGGCGGACTGCCTCTACGTCGGCGACGGCGGCAGCCAGGAGCTGACCGGGGCGGAGCGGGCCGGGATGACGGCCGTACGGCTGGCCGCGCCGGACCTGGCCGGCCACATGGTGTTCAACGCCGACGAGACCTGGATCGGGCCGGTGCTGCGCTCGCTCGACGAAGTGGTCGACCTCGTCGGGCGGGTGCCGGGGCGGGCGGACGAACCCGTTGCCGCGGTCGCACCCGTACCGGCCGGCTGCGTCTCCTGAGCCCGTGGTCACCGGCGCCGACGACCGGCGCGGCAGGTCACGCCGGACAGCGGCAGGTCACGCCGGACAACGGCAGGTCACGCCGGACAACGGCGGGTCGCGCCGGACAGCGGCAGGTCACGCCGGACAGCGGCGGGCCGCCTCCGCCGTCAGCGGGTGGGCTGCTCAGCGGCGGCGGACCCGGTGCAGGCGGAACGGCTTGCGGATCGCCCGGACCGCCGGCGTCTCGCGGGGCACCTCGGCCAGCGAGTCCGCGGGCAGCCCGGTGCCGGAGACCGGCTCGCCGGCCGGGGCCAGCCGGTTCACCGCGCAGCCGTCGGCCGCCCAGCGCTCCACCAGCTCCGCCGTGGGCCCGGGCGCGTTCAGCCGCTTCGCCGCCACGAGCGGCGCGACGGTCTCCCAGTGCTCGGTGCCGGGCGTCAGGCGGCTCACCCGCGCCGGCCAGGTGACGATCCGCCCGCCGTGGTCGCCGCGCAGGGTGACCTGCGCCTCGGTCGCGTCGGCCAGACCGGGGGCGGACTGCTCCCCGGGACCGCTGACCACGAAGAGCGCCCCCTCCAGGGGCAGGCACCACAGCGCGAGCGCCGGCCCGCCGGGCACGCTCACCCAGGCCACGGCGGCCTTCTTCATCGCCTCGTCGACCAGCGGCGTGCTGGTCCGCTCCGCGTCGGTCATCCCGGCATCCTCCCGCATCCGCCCCCGTCCCGTCAGCGCCACCCGGGCTCCGGCCGCGCGCCGAGCCCGGACGCGATCGGGGCGTACGCCACGGGCACGACGCCGGACGATCCGGTCGGCGGTACGGATCGCGCGGCTCAGCCGACGAACGGCGGGACCATGATCTCGCCCCGGGCCACCGGCATGACGTGGCCGGCCACGGTGGCGCCCACGGCCTGGCCGTCCTCGGCGGTCACCGTGCAGGCCAGCACCGACGGGCGGTTGATCTCGATGCCCTGGTGGACGGTGTACTCCGCGCGCCCGTCGGCGGGCAGCAGCCCGCTGGCGACCAGCCACACCCCGAGGCCCAGCGCGGCCGAACCGGTGGCCGGATCCTCCGGCACGCCCAACCCGGGAACGAAGACCCGGGCGTGCGCGGTTTGCGAGGCGGCGTCCCAGGAGAAGACGCTGACATGCTCAACTCCGTACCGTTGCGCCGCCGCCGCGTTGACCCGTGCGCGAGCCACCGCGTCCGGGCGGACCGGGAGGTACGGGAACTCGAGCCCGCAGCCGGCCACCCGGGGCGCCGGGCCGACGTGGTCGTCCGCGTCCAGGCCGGCCATCTCCAGCAGCGGTTCCGGGTCCAGCTCGGGGCCGAGGGTGGGTGTGCCGCCGGTGAGCGTGGCCCCCGTCGCGGTCACCTCGATCGGCAGCACGCCCGCGCCGCACTCCTGGGTGACCTGCCCCGCACCGAACATGCCACGGCGGCTGGCGGTCACCGCCGCGCCGACGCTGGGATGCCCGGCGAAGGGCAGTTCCTCGGCCGGGGTGAAGATGCGGGCCCGGTAGGTGACGCCGACCTGGGTGGACGGAAGCACGAACACCGTCTCGGAGAGGTTGAACTCACACGCGAGCGCCTGCATCTGCTCGGTGGCCAGTGCTTCGGCACCGAACACGACTGCCAGCGGGTTACCGGCGAACGGGCGGTCGGTGAAGACGTCCACGATCTCGTAGGCCAAGGTCGACATGTTGATAAACACTAGGCGCTTAGGCTGGTGCCCGTGAGCACGCCGACCCGGATCTACATCGCCCGGCTCGCCGGGGTCGCCGTCTTCGACCCCAACGGCGACCAGGTGGGCCGGATCCGCGACGCGGTGGCCCGGCTGCGGCCGACGCAGCGCCCGCCGGAGGTGGTCGGACTGGTCGCCGAGATGCCGATGCGGCGGCGCATCTTCCTCTCCATCAACCGGATCACCTCCATCGACGCCGAAGCCGTCGTGCTCGGCAGCGGCACCCTCAACCTGCGGCGCTTCGAGAAGCGACCGAACGAGCTGCTCGTACTCCAGGAGCTGCTGGACCGCCGGGTGCGGCTCGACCCCGGCGGGCAGGCGGGTTCCGTGGTCGACGTGGCGATGGAGCGCAGCCGGGGCGGGGAGTGGTCGCTGGCCCGGGTGGCCGTACGCGAGCAGACCGGCCGGCTGACCCGCCGGGGCCACCTGCACGAGGTCGAGTGGGAGCGGGTGGGCGGGCTCAGCGGTGCTGGCGACAGCCGGGGCACGGCCAACCTGCTCTCGGTGCTGGAGGACATGCGCCCCGCCGACCTCGCCAACGCCCTCCAGGACCTCCCCGACGCCCGGCGCAACGAGATCGCCGCCGCGCTGGACGACGAGCGCCTGGCCGACGTGCTCAGCGAGTTGCCGGAGCGCGACCAGGTGGAGATCCTCGCCGCGCTGGACCGGCAGCGGGCCGCCGACGTGCTGGAGGAGATGGACCCGGACGACGCCGCCGACCTGCTCAGCGAGCTGCCGCCGCCCGAGCAGGACGTGCTGCTCGACCTCATGCAGCCGGACGAGGCCGACCCGGTGCGTCAGCTGCTCAAGTACACGCCGGGGACGGCGGGCAGCGTGATGACCTCCGAGCCGGTCATCCTGCCGCCGGACGCCACCGTCGCCGAGGCCCTGGCCCGGATCCGGGAACCGCAGCTCTCCCCCGCGATCGCCGCGCAGGTCTTCGTGTCCCGGGCGCCGATGACCACGCCGACCGGCCGCTACCTCGGCATGGTGCACTTCCAGCGGCTGCTCCGCGAGCCGCCGGCCGACCTGCTCGGCGGCATCGTGGTCAACGACATCGACCCGCTGCGGCCGACCACCCCGCTGCCGGAGATCACCCGCCGGATGGCCACGTACGACCTGGTCGCCATGCCGGTGATTGACCGCAACAACCGGCTGGTCGGTGCGGTGACGGTCGACGACGTGCTGGACCACCTCCTGCCGCGGGACTGGCGGGACCGGGACGCCGCCGGCCGGTCGTCCGCCGCCGAGACGACGCTGGACGACGCCGATGAGTGAGCAGCGACGGGCGCCGCGCCTCGACCAGCCGCGCGAGCCCCGGGGCGTCAAGCTGCCCCGGTTCGACCCGGAGGCCTTCGGCCGATGGTCCGAGGGGATCGCCCGGGGGATGGGCACCGCGAACTTCATCGTCTACATGACGATCGTGATCGCGCTCTGGTTCGGCTGGAACACGCTGGCCCCGGCGGACCTGCGCTTCGACCCGTACACCTTCACGTTCCTGACCCTGGTGCTCTCCCTCCAGGCCAGCTACGCGGCCCCGCTGATCCTGCTCGCGCAGAACCGGCAGGCCGACCGGGACCGGGTCTCCCTGGAGGAGGACCGCCGGCGGGCGACCATGCAGAAGGCCGACACGGAGTACCTGACCCGGGAGATCGCCGCGCTGCGCAACGCGATGGGCGAGGTGGCGACGCGGGACTTCCTCCGTTCGGAGCTGGCCCGGCTGGCCGAGGAACTGGACGAGGCGGGCCGGCGCCGGCAGCGGCTGGAGCGCCGGCAGCAGGAGCGGGTCCCGCAGTACGGCGACGGGCTGGACGAACCCCGCGACGACCTGGACGGGGACCTGGCGGAGGGCGGCCGGGCGGAGGGCCGGGAGCCGAGGGGCCGGGAGTCCGAGCGCTGACGGGACGGCACGAACCGCCGACCCGGCAGCACCGCCGGAGGGGGCCCAGCCGTCACCATCGATTCGCTCACACCGGTCCCCGCTGGCGACGGTCGGGCCGGGCCGCCGACGTAGCATTGCGGGCATGTCAGCACCCGTCAGCACCGTCTCCGACGCGATCCAGGCCGCGCTGGCCACCGTCAACGACCCGGAGATCCGCCGGCCCATCACCGAGCTGGGCATGGTCCGCTCCGCCGAGATCGGCGACGACGGCGTCGTACGGGTCGAGCTGCTGCTCACCGTCGCCGGCTGCCCGCTGAAGGACAAGCTGCGCTCGGACATCACCGCCGCGGTCGGCGCGGTGCCCGGCGTGACCGGCGTCACGATCGAGTTCGGCGTGATGAGCCCCGAGCAGCGCCAGGAACTCCAGTCGAAGCTGCGCGGTGGCGGCGGCCAGGAGCCGGTCATCCCGTTCGCCCAGCCGGGCTCGCGCACCCGCGTGTACGCGGTCGCCAGCGGCAAGGGCGGCGTCGGCAAGTCCAGCGTGACGGTCAACCTGGCCGCCGCGCTGGCCGCCCGCGGGCTCTCCGTCGGCGTGGTCGACGCGGACATCTACGGCCACTCGGTGCCCCGGATGCTCGGCGCGGACGGCCGCCCGACCCGCGTCGAAGACATGATCATGCCGCCGCAGTCGCACGGCGTGAAGGTCATCTCGATCGGCATGTTCACCGCCGGCAACGCCGCCGTGGTGTGGCGCGGCCCGATGCTGCACCGCGCGTTGCAGCAGTTCCTCGCCGACGTCTACTGGGGCGAGCTGGACGTGCTCCTGCTCGACCTGCCCCCGGGCACCGGCGACGTGGCCATCTCCCTGGCCCAGCTGCTGCCCAACTCCGAGATCCTGATCGTGACGACCCCGCAGGCCGCCGCCGCCGAGGTGGCGGAACGGGCCGGCGCGATCGCGCTGCAGACCCACCAGCGGGTGGTCGGCGTCATCGAGAACATGTCCTGGCTGGAGCTGCCCGACGGCTCCCGGATGGAGGTCTTCGGCGCGGGCGGCGGTCAGACGGTCGCCGAGTCGCTGACGAAGACCATCGGCGCGCAGGTGCCGCTGCTCGGGCAGGTCCCCCTCGACACCCGCGTACGCGAGGCCGGCGACGTGGGCACCCCGATCGTGCTGGCCGAGCCGGATTCGCCGGCCGCCAAGGCGCTGGGCCAGGTCGCCGACCGGCTCGCCCTGCGGCGGGAGTCGCTGCTCGGCAAGCCGCTGGGCCTCAAGCCGGCCGGCCGCTGACCGTACGCCGGCCGACCGGCCGGCACTGTCGCCACCCGCACGGGGGCGGCGTTCCCCCGCGGAGCGCCGCCCCCGTCGCCGTCTCCGGCAACGGGTCAGCCAGCGCGTAGCGGCGTACGCCGCCGTCGGAGGCGCAGGCGTCGACCGCGTCGGCGACGATCCCGGTCAGCGGCGTGCACGGCGGACGGGGTCAGGTCGCGTCGTCGTAGCTCACGCGGGGGGCGGGGGCCGGGGCGGAACCGGTGGCGGTGGCCGGGCGAGCGTTCCCCGCGCGCAGGTCGGCGGCGGAGGCCACGTCCTTCAGCTCGTTGTGCACCCCGGTGACGTCCGCCCGCAGGTTGTCGTAGACGCCCTGGAGGGGCTTCCGGATCGCCTGCTCGTCCTCCTCGCTGAGCAGGTGCTTGCGGATGAACGCCTTCGGGTGCAGATCCTCCAGCTGGATGTCGGTGCCCAGCTCACGGCTCAGGTCGGTGGTGGCGTTGCTGGCCATCGCGCGCAGGTTGCGCACCATGCGCAGGCCGTCGCTGATCACCGTGGGCAGCCGGTCACCGAAGATCAGCAGCGCCAGGAGCAGCAGCGCACCGATCTCCCACCAGTTCAGGTTCTCGAACACTGCGCGGGCCTCCTTCGGCTTCAGCAGCAAGACTACGCATGCGGGGCACCGCCCGGGAGGGGGTGAGCGGGCCTACTTGGCGTCAGCGGCCAGGGTCACCGAGGCGTTCTGCCGGTTGGCGCCCCGGCGGTACTCCACGGTCACCACGGCGCCGGGCGCGTACTTGCGGACCAGGGCGATGAGGTCGGTCGGTTCGGTCATCGGCCGGCCGTCGAGCTTCAGGATCACGTCACCGGCCTTCAGCCCCGCGCCGGCCGCCGGCCCGGACGGCTCCACGGCCGCCAGGCGTACGCCGGCTCCCCCGGTGCCCGCGCCGGCCCCGCCGACCTGGGCCCCGATCACCGTGCGCCGGGCCTTGCCCGTGCCGATGATGTCCTGGGTGATCCGCTTGGCCTGGTTGATGGGAATGGCGAAGGCGAGGCCGATGTTTCCGGCCTCCTGCCCGTCCGAGACCAGGGACTTGATGGTCGAGTTGACGCCGATCACCCGGCCCGCGCCGTCGACCAACGGGCCGCCCGAGTTGCCGTGGTTGACCGCCGCGTCGGTCTGGATCGCGGCGTAGTAGCGCGTGGGGCCGCCGGGCTCGCCGGCCCGCATCGTCCGGTCCAGGGCGCTGACGATGCCGGCCGTGACGGTGTTGGCCAGCGACAGCGGCGAGCCCATCGCCAGCACCGGGTCACCCACGGCCAGCGCGTCGGAGTCACCGAACTCGACCGGGCGCAGGCCCGAGCGGGAGACCTTGATCACGGCGATGTCGGACTCCGGGTCCTTGCCGACGACGGTCGCCGGGGCCGAGCTGCCGTCGTTGAAGACCACCGACGCCTTGCCGCCGGTCGCCCCCGCCACCACGTGGTCGTTGGTGATCACGTGCCCGTCGGCGCTGGCGATGAAGCCCGAACCCTCGCTCGTGCCGCCGAGGCCCGCCACCCGGACGGTCACCACGCTGGGCAGCACCCGCTCGGCGACTCCGGCCAGCGACTCGGGCCTGCGCTGGGCCAGGCCGGGCGCCTGCGGATCCGCGCCGAGCACCGTGCCGGCCACGGCGCCGCCGCGTACCGCGAAGGCGTAGCCGAGGGCGCCGCCCAGGCTGCCGGCGAGCAGCGCGGTGATCAACGGGATGAGCAGCAACTGCCGCAGCGTCGGCCGGCCCGGGGCGTCGGGATCGCTGACCGGCTCCGGCTCGGTGCCGGGGCCCGGCGCGGCCGGCAGCACCACGGCCGCCGGCGCGGACGGGTCGCGCCACGGGTCGGCCAGCGCGTCGGACCACCAGGGCGAAGTCGGGCCACCCCCGGCGCCCTGAGGCGTCGGCGGCGGGCCCACCGGCGGATGTCCGGGCAGCGGCGGTCGTGCCGGTGCCGGAGTTCCCCCGGGCTGGCGCCAGTCCCAGCCGTCGGTCACGTCGGTGCCCTCCCAGTCCATCCCCGGGTCCCGCGCTCCACGGCCCCGGCGACAGGGTCGCCCGGTCCCGCTCGCCGGAACACCGCTTCCAGGATTACACGGATGCCCCGGATCGAGTCACCGGTTGCCGACCGTGATCGTCGGGTGGCGGACGCGCGGCTGCGCCCGCGCGACGTCGCCTCTAGGCTCACAGTGCCCACCCGCCCCCGCACCACGCATGCCGCCCGGAGGTGTCCCATCGCCACGGTCGCCGGTTCCGGCACTTCGACTGCCCAGACCCTGCACTTCGCCGAGTCGTACGTGACCGAGGATCTCGTCCTGCGCACCGCCCGCAGCCTGGCCCACGAGGTGGGCCTCGAGGCGGTGACCCCCGGCGCCGGCGCGGCGCTGCGGCTGCTCGCCGCCGCCGGCAGCGCCCGGGCGGTGGTGGAGATCGGCACCGGCACGGGAGTCAGCGGGGTCTGGCTGCTGCGCGGGATGCGCGCCGACGGCGTACTCACCACCATCGACGTCGAGGTCGAGCACCAGCGGATCGCCCGACGGATCTTCACCGAGGCGGGCTTCGCCGCCGGCCGTACCCGGATCATCACCGGCCGGGCGCTGGACGTGCTGCCCCGGCTCGCCGACGGCGCGTACGACCTGGTCTTCGTGGACGCCGAGGCGACCGGGTTCGCCGCCTGCGTCGACGCCGCGCTGCGACTGCTGCGCCCCGGTGGCGTGGTCGCGCTCAACGGCACGCTGGCCGGCGGCCGGATCGGCGACCCGGCCGCCCGGGACGTCGAGACGGTGACCGTCCGCGAGGCGATCAAGGCCATCCGGGAGTCCGAGCACTGGATCCCGGCGCTGCTGCCGGTCGGCCACGGGCTGCTCGCCGCCGTCAAGTGCTGACCCGCCGCTGACCGGGGGCCCGCCGGGGGCGGGCGCCGCCGGACGGTCAATCCAGCGAGCCCAGCCAGCGCAGCAGCGAGCGTACGCCCCAGCCGGTCGCGCCCCGGGTCAGCTCGGCGTCGTCGCCGTCGGCCCACGACGGCGCGGACATGTCCACGTGCAGCCACCGGTCGCGCAGTCCGCCCGTGAACTCCCGCAGGTAGAGGGCGGCCATCACGGACCCGGCGCCCCGGTCCGGCGAGCTGTGCAGGTCCGCCAGGTCGCTGCCGAGGTGCTCGGCGTAGTCGGCGGGCAGCGGCATCCGCCAGGCGGCCTCGCCGGCGGCGGCGATCGCGGCCAGCACGTCCGCGGCGAGCGCGTCGTTGTCGCTGTAGAGGGCGCCGGTGCGCTTGCCCAGCGCGACCGCGTTCGCCCCGGTGAGCGTGGCGAGGTCGACCAGCAGATCGGGCTGGAACTCGGCGACGGCGTACGCGAGGGCGTCGGCCAGGACGAGCCGCCCCTCGGCGTCGGAGTTGGTGGTCTCGCTGGTGGTGCCCCCGTAGTGGCGGATGATGTCGCCGGGGCGGAACGCCGAGCCGCTGAGCATGTTCTCCGCGAGCGGCGCGAGCGTGGTGACCCGGACCGGCAGGCGCAGGGCCGCCGCGCCGAGGGTTGCCGCGACCACGGCCGCCGCCCCGGCCATGTCCTTGCGCATCAGCTTCATCGACGCCACGGGCTTGATGGAGATGCCGCCGGTGTCGAACGTGATCCCCTTGCCGACCAGCACCACGTGGGTACGCGCGTCGGCCGGCCGCCAGTCCAGCTCGACCAGGCGCGGGCCGTTGTCCGAGCCGCCCCCGACGGCGAGGATCCCGCCGAAGCCCTCGGCCGCCAGCTCGTCCGGGCCGCGTACCCGCAGGTGCAGGTCCGGCACGTCGGCGGCGAGGGCGGCCACCTGGTCGGCGAACCACTGCGGGTTCTTGACGGAAGAGGGGGTGTTGGTGAGATCCCGGGCGAACCGGGTCATCCGGGCCGTCGTCCGGGCCTCCTCCAGGACCGCGGTGTGCGCGTCCGGATCGGCCACCAGGACGTCGACCTCCGCGAGGGCGGGGGCGGTGCCGGCGTCGGTCAGCCGGAACCGGTACGAGGCCAGCAGCAGCCCCTCGACCAGCCCGCGTACGGCCGCCTCGGTGGCGTCGGCCGGCATCGCCAACGTGACATGCGTCTCATCCTTGGCGGCGCGGGCCAGGGCCGCGCCGGCCGCCCGCCAGCCCGCCTCGTCGCTCTCGCCGACGCCGAGCAGCAGCAGCCGGCCGGGGTCGCGTCCGGGTCGCAGCTGGGCGTGGACCTCGCCGGGCCGCCCGGTCAGCCGGGCCGCCGGCGCCAGTGCGGTGGCCTCCTCGGCCACGCCGTCGGGCAGTGCCGACCCGGTCGGGGCAGGTCGGGCCTGGTCGTCGTCGGCCGGGCCGGGCCGCACGGGCAGAACGAGGGTGTCGAGCCGGTCCGGCTCGGCGAGCAGACGGATGGCGAGCACGCGGAGCCGTACCTCCAGGGAAGCGCGCGGAGCGTGGCTCCGCGGGAGATGAAGACCCTGAGCCACCGGCGGGGCCGGTGGCTCAGGGATTGACGAAAGGCCCGCGCGGGCGCGCGGACCGTTCCTCGGTCAGCCGGCGGCTGCCTTCAGTGCGTCACCGAGCGCGTTGGCCTCGTCGGGAGTCATCTCGACGACGAGCCGGCCACCGCCCTCCAGCGGGACGCGCATGACGATGCCCCGGCCCTCCTTGGTGACTTCCAGCGGACCGTCGCCCGTCCGCGGCTTCATCGCCGCCATGTTGTCTCCCCTCAGACCTACACCAGGGTCGGTGGGTTGCCCCACAGCCACTTCGCCTTGACCACCCGCAACCTATGCGGGGGTGTCGACCAACGATTTTCCCTGATGAACACCGCCGGACCCAAACCGAAGCAGCATTGATGTAACAGCATCTAGCTTATCCTGAGAAGGCCTGTCACAATGTGCGGTCATGCAGGCACGGTCGGCACTCTTCGACCTGTACGGCGACCACCTCCGGGCGAGAGGTGGCCGGGCACCCGTCGCCGCCCTGGTCAGGCTACTGGCGCCGCTCGGGATCGCCCCGCCCGCCGTACGCACGGCGGTCTCCCGGATGGTCCGTCAGGGGTGGCTCGACCCGTGCCGGCTGGCCTCCGGGCCGGGATACTCGATCACACCGAAAGCCGCCCGCCGGTTGGACGAGGCGGCGGCGCGGATCTACCGCACCGGTCGGATCACCTGGGACGGGCGGTTCGACCTCCTGGTGCTGGAGGCCCCCCTGTCCCGGCGGGACCGGCAGCGGCTCGCCGCCAACCTGACCTTCCTCGGCTACGGCGCCCTCGACGAGTGCACGTGGGTGGCGACCCGGCCGGGTGAGGACGTCGACGTACTGCTCGACGAGGCGGGCGTGCGCCACGAGCGGTTCAGCGCCGCGCACACCGCCGGCACCCCCGGCGCGATGGGCGTGGTGCGCCGGGCCTGGGACCTGACGGAGATCGGCCAGGCGTACGAGCAGTTCGTCGCCGAGCAGCGACCGCTGTTGGCCGGGGTCACCGTGCGCAGCCCGGACGAGGAGGCGTACGCCGTCCGGTTCCGGCTCGTGCACGCGTGGCGTACCTTCCTGTTCCGGGACCCGCAGTTGCCCCCGGCGCTGCTCCCCGAGCGCTGGCCCGGCACCGCCGCGGCCAGTTTCTTCGACCGGCACGCGGCCCGGCTGCGGCCGGCCGCCGACCGGTACGTCGAGCAGTGCCTCGACTCCGGCAACCGCACCGCTCGACAGAAGGGTCGTTAGAAGTGACCGAGCCGCTCCTCGTCGACCGCACCGACGCCGTCGTCACCCTGACGCTGAACCGCCCCACGGCGATGAACGCGCTCGACGTGGCGCTCAAGGAGGCGCTGCGGGAGACGTTGGCCGAGCTGGAGACCGACCGGTCCTGCCGCGCGGTGGTGCTCGCCGGCGCGGGTCGGTCGTTCAGCGCCGGCCAGGACCTGCGCGAGCACGTGCAGACCCTGGAGTCCGCCGAGGGCAACCCGCTGGAGACCGTCCGGGCGCACTACAACCCGATCGCCGCCCGGCTGGCCAACCTGCCCAAGCCGGTGGTGGCGGCCGTGCGGGGGATGGCCGCCGGGGCGGGCGCCTCGCTGGCGTTCCTCGCCGACATCCGGATCGGCGGGCCGTCGACCAGCTTCCTCATGGCGTTCGCCAATGTCGGGCTCGCCGCCGACACCGGCGCCTCCTGGACGCTGCCCCGGCTCGTCGGGCACGCCAAGGCCGTCGAGCTGCTGATGCTGGCCGAGCCGGTACGCGCGGAGGCCGCCTGCCAGCTCGGGCTGATCAACCGCCTGGTGGAGGACGACGAGCAGGTGCTGCCGACCGCGCAGGAGCTGGCCGCCCGGCTGGCCGCCGGCCCGACCGTCGCGTACGGGGCGATCAAGCGGCAGCTCTCCATCGCCGACGCGGGCACCCTCGCCGACGCCCTCGCCGCCGAGGCGCAGGCGCAGGCGATCTGCGGCGGCACCGCCGACCACCGCGCCGCCACCCTGGCCTTCGTCAACAAGCAGAAGCCGGTCTACGAGGGCCGCTGACGCCCATCGGGGTCCCGGGGGCGGTCAGTCGTCGTCCTCCTCCGGATCCTGGTTGGCCTCCGCGCCGAGCACGAAGGCCTGCATGGCCAGCTCGTCGCCGGTGGGCGAGACGAAGGCGGGCAGCTCGCGGGGGCCCAACTCCTGCACGTAGGCCCAGAACAGGCGGACCGCCTCGGCGGGCGACTCGGCCTCGATCGGCAGGTCGAGGCTGACCAGCCAGGAGCGCCGCTGCGGCGGCGGGCCCAGCCGGTCGGCCAGTTCCCGGAAGGCCGTCGGGTCGAGCGCGGTCACCGGCCCGGCGAGCACCAGCGCGTCGGCCGGCACCGGCTCGTCGAAGGCCCGCCGGGTGTACGCGACCACCAGCGGCGCCTCGACCCGCTCGGACTGCGGATCGTCCGGGTCCTCCCGCTCCTGCCCGCTGGCCGCGGTGACCCGACCCAGCGCCACCAGCCGGGGCGGCGCGTCGACCAGCACGGCCACCCGGTCGCCCGGGCGGGGGACGGCGCCGTCGGCGAGGCCGGTCAACTCGAGCGTGTCGTGGTGGACGAGTCGCTCGGCCTCGTAGCGCCCGGTGGGCAGCAGCACCGCCCAGGCGCCCGTGCCGTCGGCGGGGCGTGCCCCGTCCACCCGGTGCGCGGTGTCGGTCGTCATGGCCTCCATCCCATCACGCCGCCGGCGCCGCCACGACGTGGCAGCCCGCAAGGTGATCGTCGACCATTCCGGTGGCCTGCATCAGCGCGTAGGCCGTGGTCGGGCCGACGAAGCGGAAGCCCCGCTTCTTGAGCGCCTTGGCCATCGCGGTGGACTCGGCGGTCAGCGCCGGCACCTCCGCGAACGACGCCGGTCGGGCCGGCCGGGGCGGCGGGGCGAAGGACCAGAGCAGCGCGGAGAGCCCCTCCGGAAGCTCCAGCGCCGCACGGGCGTTGGCGATCGCCGCCTCGATCTTGGCCCGGTTGCGGACGATGCCGGCGTCGGCGAGCAGCCGGGCCACGTCGGCGTCGCCGTAGCCGGCCACGGTCTCGATCCGGAACTCGTCGAAGGCCAGCCGGAACGCGGGACGCTTGCGCAGGATCGTCAGCCAGGACAGCCCCGACTGGAACGCCTCCAGCGTGAGCCGCTCGTAGAGCGCGTCGTCGCCGCGCAGGGGCTGGCCCCACTCGGTGTCGTGGTAGGCGGCGTAGTCGGGGGTGCTGTGCCCCCAGCCGCATCGTGGCAGCCCGTCGGCGCCGGTCACGAGGTCAGTCACGCGTCCACGCTAGGGCACCGCCCCGACGCTCCCTTGGCCCCGCGGCCCGCGTCGCGCCTCGGCTGCCGGGGTCGCACCGCCCGGGTCCGGCGACATCGGGGCGTCCCGGTCGCGCCGACACCCCGACGTCGGGGACATCGAGTCGATCAGGCGAAGTCGCTCGACGGGGAGATGCGAATCGTCCCCGGCCGCCCCCGTCGGGGACAGCGCCCGGCGTGGCGCAGTCAGGGCAGCCGGCCCTGCTCCACCAGCCGGCCGAACTTCTTCAGCGCCTGGGTCAGGCTGAACTTCGACCCGGGCCAGAGCACCGGCCAGGCCACCCGGCCCGCCGAGCCGCCCGGCAGGTGGAACCACTCGTGCCAGACCACCTGCGTGCGGTCCCGCTCCAGGGGTGTGCAGCGGAGCACGCCGGGCCCGCGCAGCAGCTTGCCGCAGTGCACGACGCCGACCTCGTAGGGCGCGTCCACCCGGACCACCCGCATCTCGTCGCGCAGCACGGCGGGACCGAGCGTCGTGACCGCCTCGACCAGGCTGCCCTCGCCGCCGTCGCCCTCGACCACCCGGACGGTGGTGAAGGGGATCCAGTCCGACTGCCGCTCCCAGGCCGTCAGCGCCGCGAAGACGCGCTCCGCCGGCGCGTCGACGATCACCGTGGCGGTGACCTCCCCCGCGCCGGGCTGCGTCGCGTCGCTCAGGTCGTCGACAGGTTCCGGCCCGGTCACCTCGGCTCCGACCCGACCACGGGACCGGTCGCGTCGCCCGCACCGCTCCGGTCGGCGACGTCGTTCCCGCCGTCGCCCGCACCGCTCCGGTCCGTCACATCGTTCCCGCCGTCGCGGTCGGCGTCGTCCCCGCCCTCGCGCGCACCACTCCGGTCGGCGGCATCGTCCCCACCGTCGCCCGCCTCACTCCGGTCCACGGCACCGGCGCCCGGCGTCGACTGGGCGGCCGGACCCGCGAACGCGGGGATCGGCGCGACGACCACGTCGGTGTCCCCCGGCGCGTCCGGTCGGTCGGCCTCGACCGGGACGATCCCCCGGCTGGCCGACGAGGCCTCGGCGGCGGCCCGCTCCCGGGTCCGGCGCAGGGCGTCAGCGTCCGCCGTGCGCCCCTCACGCAGGGCGGCGACCTCCTCCTCCAGCACGTCGATCAGCTCGGACTTGTATCCGATGTCGTAGGCCGCCCGGCGCAACGCGTGGTCGACCTGGGCCATGCGGTAGCCCCGCAACGCCGTGTCGAACCGCACCTCGCCCACGTCGGACTCGCGCAGCGGACGGGCCGCCGGCAACGGCACGGCACGTCCGTCCGGCTCGGCGGGCACCAGACCGGGATCCCGGCCCGAGACCAGCACCGTCACCCCGAACACGACCGCCGCGACGGTCAACGCCACGACCAGGAGGAGCAGAACCTGACCCATGCACAGATCGTGGCATGGCGAACCGCCCGGAGCGACCCCACCACCCGCCGCGTTCCGGATCCGCGCCGGGAGAACGTCCCTCCGGCGGACCGACGGAGCCCGAGCCGGACGGACCGGCTAGCGTCGTGATCGGCCGACGGCGGGGACGGGTCGGCGGCGGACCTTCAGGAGGCGACATGGCCGGGGCGCTTCGGCTCGGTGGGCGCACGTTCGGCCCGGACGAGCTGGTGGTGATGGCGATCGTCAACCGCACGCCGGACTCGTTCTTCGACCGGGGCGCCACCTTCGCCCAGGACAGCGCGTTGCGCGCCGTGGAGCGGGCGGTCGAGGAGGGCGCCGAGATCATCGACATCGGCGGGGTCAAGGCCGGACCGGGCGACGAGGTCGACGTGGCCGAGGAGATACGCCGCACGGTGCGCACCATCGCCGCCGTCCGGGCCGCCTTCCCCGACGTGGTGATCTCGATCGACACCTGGCGGGCCGAGGTCGCCGTGGAGGCGGTGGCGGCGGGCGCCGACCTGCTCAACGACACCTGGTCGGGCGCCGACCCGGCCCTGGCCGAGGTGGCGGCCCGCACCGGCGCCGGGTTGGTCTGCTCGCACGCCGGCGGCCTCGCGCCCCGGACCCGCCCGCACCGCGCGGCCTTCGCCGACGTGGTCGCCGACGTGCTCACGACGGTCACCGGGCTCGCCGAACGCGCCGTCACCCTGGGCGTACGCGCCGACGGGATCCTGATCGACCCGGCGCACGACTTCGGCAAGAACACCCGGCACTCCCTGGAGATCACCCGCCGGCTCGGCGAGCTCTCCGGCACCGGCTGGCCGCTGCTGGTGGCCCTGTCGAACAAGGACTTCATCGGCGAGACGCTGGACCTGCCGGTGGCCGAGCGGTTGGAGGGCACGCTCGCGGCCACCGTCGTCTCGGCCTGGTTGGGCGCCCGGGTGTTCCGCGCGCACCAGGTCCGCCCCACCCGGCGGGTGCTCGACATGGTCGCCTCGATCCGGGGCGACCGCCCGCCGACGCTGACCCGGCGCGGTCTCGCCTGATCCCCCGCCGGAGTCGCGGCCGAGGCGCGTCGGTCGCGACCGGGCGGGGCGGGACAGCGTCAGCCGGGACCGGGCGGTCAGGACCAGCGCAGGATGTTCTTGCGCCAGGCGTAGAGGATGCCGAGCGCCAGCACCGCGACGAAGACCGCCATCTCCACCACCGTGACCATGCCGAAGCCCGGCCGGTCGAAGACGACCGCCCACGGGAAGAGGAACACCGACTCCACGGCGAACAGCACGTAGAGGTACGCGTACACGTAGTAGCGGATCTGCATCTGCGCCCAGTCGGCGCCCACGGGATCGAGGCCGCACTCGTAGCTGGCGCGCTTGCCGTAGGGATCCGCCGGACGGGCGGGGCGTAACACCCGGTTGGCCGTGAACGCCAAGACGAAGAAGAGAACGCTGACGAGCAGCAGCAGCCCGAGCGTCGCGTACGAGCCCAGGTAACCGGTCACGGTCGCTGAGCCTACCGCCCCCCGTCGGCGCCCGGGTCGAACCCGTTACGGATTTGTTTCCCACCGGGACTAGTGTCACTTGGCAACAATTGTCGAGTATGGGAATCTCCCTCATCGTCACCGGAGGACAGATGACGCGCGTCGACGCACGGCCCGGCCGGCGGGCGCGGCACCGACGCGTCGTACCCCTGGTGGCGATCGGTCTCGTGGTCGGGCTGACCGTCGCGGCGGTCCCGTTCCTGGCGACCGCCACGCCGGCCGCCGCCCGGATCGCCGCCCCCGCGACCGAGCCCGCCGGGGAGCCGGGCCCGGACCCGACGACGACGGATCCGACGGACCCGGGACCGGAGCCCACCGAGGCGCCCTCGACCACGCCGCCGGAGCCCACGCCGCCGGCCGCGACGACCGAGCCGGCCCCGACGACGACGGCCCCGGAGCAGCCCGCGCCGACCACCGCCGCGCCCACCGCCGGCCCACCGCCCACGACCCCGTCGGTGCCGCCGGTGCGGCCCTCCGCGCCGGCCACCACCCCGCCGGCGCCCCCGGCCGGCGTCAGCGTCACGACCGACGACATCACCCTGACCGCCGCGTACTGGAACGCGCCGAGCACGGTCACCACGCTGCGGGTGACCGTCACGAACACGGGCGTCACGCCCGCCCGGATCCGGCTGGCCTACACGCTCCCGGCAGGGCTGACCGACGCCGGCACCGGTGGCTGCGCCCCGGCCGGCGGCGGGGAGCACCGCTGCGGCGAGTGGGCCAGCGCGCCCGGCGTGCGGTTCAGCACCCTGCTCCGCGTACGGGTCGACGGCGACGCCTGGAAGCGGATGCCGCTCAGCGGCTCCGTTCGGGTCACCGCGACCGCGCCCGGCGTACCCGGGTCGGTGGGCGACGACGAGGGCTTCGCGGTGCTCTTCCCGCCCGGCCCGCCGGTGCCCGGCATCAGGCTGGCCGCCGACGCGGTCTCCTTCGACATCGGCGGCGGGTCGAGCGGGCTCGACGTACGCCTGGGCAACACCGGCCGGGTGGACGCCGAGGGTCGGATCGAGGTGGTCCTGCCGGCCGGGGTGACCGTGCCGGCTCCCCCGTCCGGCTGCACCACGGTCGACCCCGCCCGTACGCGCTGCGAGCTGGGCACCCTCGCCGCCGGCCGGACCGCGCGGCTACGGCTGCCGGTCTCCGCGACTCCCGAGGCCCAGCGGCAGGCTCCGCTGGCCGGTGCGGTACGCGCCCAGCTCGACCCGCGCAGCGGCCCGGCCCGGCAGGTGCAGATGAGCTTCCGGATCACCGCCGCCGCCGCGCTGGCGACCCCGGTGGCCCCGCCGCCCGCGCCGACCGGGTCGCAGGGCGTGCTGGCCGCCGAGGCCCAGGTCGGCGACGGCGACGGCGGAGGCGGCGGCTCGGTACGGCGTACGGCGATCCTGCTGATCGTGGTCTCCACGCTGCTGGTGGTGTTCGCCCTCACGCTGGCGACCACCTCCCTGCGGCGGCGGATGACCGACCCGGACACCGGGGTGTCTCCGGCGCCGACGGAGTGACCCGGACGACCCGGCGACGCCTGTCCGCCACCGCCACCGGTGATCTGGATTACGGCGGGGGGACGGAAACACCTCAAACCGGGGTGGAATTTCGCTGGATCGCGTCCCACAGGACGGCCTCCGAGAAGGTTGGGGCGGCGATTCGACGTAGGCTCTCAGGTGAGGTAACTACAGCGGACCGGGCCCGCCTCCGCGGGTCTGGTGCAGCGGTGCGTCAAGGAGGTCACGTGGCCGGGCAAGGCGAGGTCACCATCATGTTCAGCCGCCCGCGCGACCGCGCCCAGCGAAGCGAGGTGCAGGCGTGACCAAGCAGATCCGTCAACTGGACCGGGTGGTCATCCGCTTCGCCGGCGACTCCGGCGACGGCATGCAGCTGACCGGCGACCGGTTCACCTCGGAGACCGCGCAGCTGGGCAACGACATCTCCACGTTGCCGAACTTCCCGGCGGAGATCCGGGCTCCCGCCGGCACCCTGCCGGGCGTGTCGAGCTTCCAGGTGCACTTCGCCGACTACGACATCCTCACCCCCGGCGACTCGCCGAACGTGCTGGTGGCGATGAACCCGGCGGCGCTCAAGGCGAACCTCGTCGACCTGCCGCGCGGCGCGGACATCATCGTCAACACCGACGAGTTCACCCGGCGCAACCTGGCCAAGGTCGGCTACCAGTCGAACCCGCTCGAGGACGACTCCCTCGCCGGCTACGTGGTGCACCCGGTGGCGCTGACCTCGATGACGGTCGGCGCGCTCGCCGAGCTGGCCGTGTCGAAGAAGGACGCCGAGCGGGCCAAGAACATGTTCGCCCTCGGCCTGCTCTCGTGGATGTACAACCGGCCGTACGAGTCGACGCTGCGCTTCCTGGAGCGCAAGTTCGCCGCCCGCCCCGAGCTGGTCGCGGCGAACGTCGCGGCGTTCCGGGCCGGTTGGAACTTCGGCGAGACCACCGAGGACTTCGCGGTCCGCTACGAGGTCAAGCCGGCGAAGATGCAGCCGGGCACCTACCGCAACATCACCGGCAACGCGGCCCTGTCGCTCGGCCTGGTGGCCGCCGGCGTCCGCTCCGGGCTGCCGGTCTTCCTGGGCGCCTACCCGATCACCCCGGCCTCGGACATCCTGCACGAGCTGAGCAAGCACAAGCGCTTCGGCGTGCTCACCATGCAGGCCGAGGACGAGATCGCCGCCGTCGGCGCGGCGCTCGGCGCGTCGTACGGCGGCTCGCTCGGCGTCACCACCACCAGCGGCCCGGGCGTGGCGCTCAAGAGCGAGACGATCTCCCTGGCGGTGGCGTTGGAGCTGCCCCTGGTCATCGTCGACGTGCAGCGCGCCGGCCCCTCCACGGGCATGCCCACCAAGACCGAGCAGGCCGACCTCAACATGGCGCTGCACGGCCGCCACGGCGAGGCCCCGGTCGCGGTGATCGCGCCGAAGTCGCCGGCGGACTGCTTCCACGCGGCCCTCGAGGCGGCCCGGATCGCGCTGACCTACCGCACGCCGGTCATCCTGCTCTCCGACAACTACGTCGCCAACGGCTCCGAGCCGTGGCTGCTGCCCGACGTCGAGTCGCTGCCCGACCTGCGGGTCGAGTTCGCCACGAAGCCCAACGGCGACGACGGCACCACGTTCCTGCCCTACCTGCGCGACCCGGAGACCCTCGCGCGGCCGTGGGCCGTACCGGGGACCGCCGGGCTTGAGCACCGCATCGGCGGTCTGGAGAAGGCCGACAAGACCGGCGACATCTCGTACGACCCGGCGAACCACGACTTCATGGTGCGTACCCGGGCGGCCCGGATCGAGACGATCCCGGTGCCGGACGTCGAGGTCGAGGACCCGGACGGCGCCGCCCGGGTGCTGGTGCTCGGCTGGGGCTCCACGTACGGGCCGATCGGCGCCGCCTGCCGGGGCCTGCGCCAGCGCGGCCACGCCATCGCGCAGGCGCACCTGCGGCACCTGAACCCGATGCCGGCCAACCTCGGCCAGGTGCTGCGCTCCTACGACCGCGTGGTCATCCCCGAGATGAACCTCGGCCAGCTCGCCCACGTGATCCGGGCGAAGTACCTGGTCGACGCGATCGGCTACAACCAGGTCCGCGGCCTGCCGTTCACGGCCAACGAGCTGGAGACGATGCTGGAAGAGGTCCTGAAGAATGTCTGAGCCCGTCGCCCTCAAGCTCACCGCCAAGGACTTCAAGTCCGACCAGGAGGTGCGCTGGTGCCCCGGCTGCGGCGACTACGCGATCCTCGCCGCGATCCAGCAGTTCATGCCGGAGCTGAACATCCCGCGTGAGCGGGTCGTCTTCGTCTCCGGCATCGGCTGCTCGTCCCGCTTCCCGTACTACATGAACACCTACGGGATGCATTCGATCCACGGCCGCGCCCCGGCGATCGCCACCGGCCTGTCGGCCAGCCGGCCCGACCTGTCGGTCTGGGTGGTCACCGGCGACGGTGACGCGCTCTCCATCGGCGGCAACCACCTGATCCACGCGCTGCGCCGCAACGTCAACCTGAAGATCCTGCTGTTCAACAACCGGATCTACGGCCTGACGAAGGGGCAGTACTCCCCCACCTCCGAGGTCGGGAAGGTCACGAAGTCGACGCCGGCCGGCTCGGCCGACGCGCCGTTCAACCCGCTCTCGCTCGCCCTCGGCGCCGAGGCCACCTTCGTCGGGCGCACCATCGACTCCGACCGCAAGCACCTCCAGTCGGTGCTGCGGGCGGCGGCGGAGCACCAGGGCTCGGCGTTCGTGGAGATCTACCAGAACTGCAACATCTTCAACGACGGCGCGTTCGACCAGCTCAAGGAGCCGGCCACCCGCGACGAGTACCTGATCCGGCTGGAGCACGGGCAGCCGATCACGTTCGGCAAGGACGGGCAGTTCTGCGTCGTGCACCCGCCCGGCGGGTTCGGCCTGGAGGTCCGGGAGACCGCGTCGGTCAGCCCCGGGGAGATCGTCGTGCACGACGCGACGGTCACCGACCCGGCGTACGCCTTCGCGCTGTCCCGGCTGCCGGGCCTGGACCTGCGGAACACCCCGATCGGCGTGTTCCGCTCGGTGGACCGGCCGTCGTACGACAGCGTGGTGCAGGGGCAGCTCGCCGAGGCCAGGGCGAAGGTCACCGAGACCCCGGAGCAGCAGCTCGCCGGCCTGCTCGCCAGCGGGGACACCTGGACCATCCTCTGACCGACGGCCGGTTGCGGCCATCCGGCGTCCGCAGGGGACCCGGCGTCCGCACGATCCGAGCACGCGACAGGGCCCGCCACCGACTGGTGACGGGCCCTGTGCCGCGAAGTGGGTCAGGGCGTGGCGGTGGCCTGGGGCCGGTCGTCGCGTACGTGCACCAGCATGTCGCCGGTCTCGATGACCGCGCCGGCCTGGTCGGCCAGGGTGACCACCTTGCCCCGCCGGACCAGGGCGATGACCAGCGAGTCCAGCTCGCGGGGGGAGCGGCCCACCTCGGAGCGCTCGGCGGAACGCATCGCCAGCGCCATGCCCTGGCCGGGGGTGAGCAGGTCCTCGACCACGTCGATCAGCGGCGGCGCCGAGGTGGACAGACCCAGCAGCCGGCCGGCGGTGGCCGAGGAGACGATCACGTGGTGGGCCCCGCTCTGCTTGAGCAGCGGGGCGTTCTCCGCCTCCCGGGCGGCGGCGATGATCCGCACCTGGCCGGCGGTGAGCTGCCGTACGGTCAACGCCACCAGGACCGAGGCGTCGTCGCTGTCCGTCGCGATGATCACCGCCTTGGCGTTGCGTACGTGCGCCTCGTTGAGCACCGACGAGCGGGTCGCCGAGCCCTCGATCGCCACCAGGCCGGCCGAGGTGGCCTGCCGCAGCGCCGGGCCGCTGCGCTCCACCACCACGATCCGGGACTTGTCGAGCCCGTTCTCCAGCAGGGCGGAGACCGCGCTGCGGCCCTTCGTGCCGTAGCCGCAGATGATGACGTGGTCCTTCACGGCTCTCCTCCACCGCGACAGGCGACGCCCGGTGCGGTACTGCTCGGTCAGCACTTCCAGGGTGGTGCCGACCAGGATGATCAGGAAGATCACCCGGGCCGGCGTGATGTAGACGACGTTGATCAGCCGGGCGGTCTGGCTCACCGGCGTGATGTCCCCGTAGCCCGTGGTCGAGAGGGTGACCACCGCGTAGTAGAAGCAGTCGAGCAGGGTCAGGCCGTCCTCGTTGACGTCGCGGTAGCCGTCCCGGTCGAGGTAGACCACCCCGACGGTGGCGAAGACCAGACCGATGGCGGCGGCAAGCCGGAGACTCAGCGCGCTCAGGGGGCCCCGTCGCTGCGCGGGGAAATGGATCACGTGAGGGCCCGCCCCGGCCCTGTCGTCGCCTGCACGACCACAACATAGCGGCCTGCGCGGATCTCGCACGGCGAGGTCGTCACCCTGGGGTGGCGGTCCGGACCGATCGCCACGAAGTGGACGTCCGGGCCGATGGTTCCCGGCTCCGGGCACGACGGGACGACCCGCACGCCCGGCAAAGGGCATGATGGGGATGTTCCGTGGACGACGAGCCCGAGAGCGAGGCCCGCATGTCGTTGCTGCGACGAGTGATCGGCGGGGTGCTGCGCCGGTTGCGGCTGCGGCAGGGCCGCACGCTGCGCGAGGTGGCCGAGGCCGCCGGGGTGTCGGTGCCCTACCTGTCGGAGGTCGAACGCGGTCGCAAGGAGGCCTCCTCGGAGGTGCTCGCGGCGATCTGCCGGGCCCTCGGCATCCGCCTGTCCGACCTGTTGGAGGAGGCGCGCGACGACCTGCGCCGGGTCGAGCCGCGCATCCCGGCCGCGCCCCGGGCCGGCCTGACCCGGCTGGAGCGGGCGGAGGCCGGCCGGCCGGGCGCCGTCGCCCCGGTCGCGCGGGGCGGTCCCCGGGCCGGTGGCCCGCTGCTGCACCTCGGCCCCCGTACGGGCGGCCCGACCCTCCGGGTCGGACGGTCCGCCTCCGCCGCGCCGGCCCGCCCCGGCCCGCGTACCCGCGTCGCGCTCGGCTGCGGGCGGGCCCGGGTCGGCGCGCGGGCATTGACCGTCGTCTAGGCCGGCCGGTTCTGCCGTCGGCTGATCTGCCGCCGGCAGAATGGTTGGCTCCACGCGCCCCGCTCCGCGCAGGCTGGAGGGGCCGGTCCCCCGGGCGCCCTCCGGTCGCCCACCGGCGCTGTCGGAAAGGGCGGGCGCGATGATCGGTCTCGACGTACGGATGCTGGACGGTGGACAGCCGTCCTTCGGTGACCAGGTGTTCGAGCGGCTGCTGAAGGAGCGGATCATCTTCCTGGGCACCGAGGTGACCGACGCCTCGGCGAACCAGATCTGCGCCCAGATGCTGCTGCTCGCCGCCGAGGACCCGGAGCGGGACATCGTGCTCTACATCAACTCGCCGGGCGGCTCGGTGAGCGCGGGCATGGCCGTCTACGACACGATGCGGTTCGTCCGCAACGACGTGGCCACGGTGGCGCTGGGCTTCGCCGGCTCGATGGGGCAGTTCCTGCTCTGCGCGGGCACCGCCGGCAAGCGCTACGCGCTGCCCCACTCGCGGATCATGATGCACCAGCCCTCGGGCGGGATGGGCGGCACCGCCGCGGACATCACCATCCAGGCGGAGAACATGCTGCACGTCAAGCGGACCATGCAGGAGCTGATCGCCCGGCACAGCGGGCGCAGCCTGGAGGAGATCCAGCGGGACTGGGACCGCGACCGGTGGTTCACCGCCGAGGAGGCCCGCGAGTACGGCCTCATCGACCGGGTGGTGACGCGGGCCGAGCAGCTCCCGGCGAACTGACGGACCCGGGCCGCGACGGGGGCGGCCCGGCCCCGTCAGCTCGCCGGGCAGGGGCGACACCACGGGATTCTCCGGCACGGTCGCGACGAGCGACACCGGCGCCGGACGCGCCCCCTCGATCCGCGTCCGACCTCCGGTACGCGATGGCCGGTGGTGCTGGCCGTCGATACGCGGAGCCTATTCCCGCCGCTGGGAATCCGCGTGGACCGCAGGGCACAGCGTCTTGCACACGAATGTCGTTACATCCCGCGCCCGGTTGGTCGGCGTGGTGGCTCCGGGCCGGCGCGGTCGTGCCCGGAGTCAGCGTGGCACGGTCAGCACGACCTTGCCGAGCGCCCGGCGAGCTTCCAGGTCGGCGTGCGCGACGGCGGCGTCGGCCAGCGGATAGGTCGAGACCAGGGGGCGCCACCAGCCCTGCCCGGCCAGCTCCAGCGACCGGCCGGCCAGTGCCGGGATGCCGCCGGGCAGGGCCCGCATCCGCTGCCCCAGCCAGCCCACCGTCAGGCCCCGGGCGACGACGTCGTCGGTGCCGACCCGGGTCGCCTCGCCCGCCGACCAGCCGAACATCATGAACCGGCCGCCCGGACCCGTCAGCTCCAGGGCGGTCCGGCCCACCGCGCCGCCCACCCCGTCGTACACGAGGCTCAGGCCGCCGACCCGCTGCCGCACCGTCTCGGCCCAGTCCGGGCGGCCGTAGTCCACCACCAGGTCCACGCCCAACTCGCCGAGCTTCGCCGTCCGCCCGGCGCCGCGCGCCGCCACCACCACGGTCGCGCCGGTCGTCCGCGCGGCCTGCGCCAGCAGCCAGCCGACCCCGCCGGCCGCCGACGGCACGAAGACGACGTCGTCCATTGCCGGCCGTTCCAGCTCGAAGACCCCGAGGGCGGTCCGGCCCGTGCCGACCGCTGCCACCGCCTCGGCGTCGTTCAGCCCCGGCGGTACGTCGTACAGCGACCCGACGTCGGTGACCGCCTGCTCGGCGTACCCGCCCGGAACCATGCCCAGGTGCGCGACGACCCGCCGCCCGCGCCACGCCTCGTCCACGCCCTCGCCCAGCTCGTCGACGACGCCGGCAACCTCCCGGCCGGGGATGGTGGGCAGCTCGGGCAGCGGGAGCGGGCCGCCCGCCTCACCCCGGCGCAGGGTCGTGTCGAGCAGGTGCACGCCGCTGGCCGACACCGCGATCCTGACCTGGCCGGGGCCGGGCGACAGGTCGGGCAGGTCGTCGAGGAGCAGGTTTCCGGGGGCACCGAACTCGTGGAGCCGAATCGCACGCATGCCACCATCCGACAACCTCAACGGGGATTGAGGTCAACCCCGCCAGCGGGTCAGACGGTCGGCACCACCATCGGGGTCCCGGTGACCGGGTTCGGCATCACGACGCTCGGCAGGCCGAACACCTCCCGCATCAGGTCGGCGTCCACCACGTCGGCCGGTGGCCCCTGCGCGACGACCCGGCCGTCCTTCATCGCCACGATGTGGTCGGCGAAGCGGCACGCCTGGTTGATGTCGTGCAGGACGGCGACGATCGTGCGGCCCTCGTCGCGCAGCCGCGCGAAGAGCGCCAGCAGCTCGTACTGGTGGGTGATGTCGAGGAAGGTGGTGGGCTCGTCGAGCAGCAGGTACGGCGTCTCCTGCGCCAGCACCATGGCGATCCAGACCCGTTGCCGCTGGCCCCCGGAGAGCTCCTCGACCGGCCGCTCGGCGAGGTCCGTGACGCCGGCCACCGCCATGGCCGCCCGGACGGCCTCCTCGTCGGCGGCCGACCCGGTGGCGAGCAGGGACTGGTGCGGGTACCTGCCCCGGGCGACGAGCCGCCGGACGACGATGTTCTCCGGCGCGACGAGGCCCTGGGGCAGGAACCCGACCTGACGCGCGAACAATTTCGGCCGGTGTCCGGCGACGTCCCGGCCGTCGAGGCGTACCGTGCCCGACGACGGCGTGAGCAGCCGGACGAACGCCTTCAGCAGCGTCGACTTTCCGCACGCGTTGGGCCCCACGATCGCCGTGAACGCGCCGTCCGGCACGGCCAGGCTCACCCGCGTCGACACCACCCGCTCGCCGTAGCCGAGCGTGACGTCCTCCGCGGTCAGGCGGCTGGTCACCGTCGTTTCACCTCCATGCCGAGCAGCCAGATGAGATAGCAGCCGCCGACGGCCGTGGTGACCACGCCGACCGGCAGCGCGACCGGTGCCAGCAGCACCTGCGCGACGAGGTCGGCGGCCAGCAGCAGCACCGCGCCGGTCAGCGCCGCCGGCACCAGGGGCACCCCGGCGGCCCGCGCGAGCCGCCGGCCGATCTGCGGTGCGGCGAGCGCGATGAACACCACCGGCCCGGCGACCGCCGTCACGGTCGCGGTGCAGCCGACGCCGGCCAGCACCATCAGCAGCCGGAGCCGACCCAGGCGTACGCCGGTGGTGCGGGCGACCTCGTCGCCCAGCGCCGCCTGGTGCATGTCGTGGGAGATCACGAGGAGCAGGAGCACGAACAGGCCGATGACGGCGAGCGGGAGGCGGACCTCGGCCCAGTCGACGCCGTTGAGCGAGCCGGCGTTCCAACCGGTCGCCGCGAGCGCCACGTCGATCTCGGCCCGCAGGACGATCCAGGAGTTGAGCGCCGTCAGCATCGCGTTGACGGCGATCCCGACGACGATCAGCCGGAGGCCGCTGAGCCCGGAGTCCAGCGACAGCACGTAGATGACCCCCGCGGCCAGCAGGCCGCCGGCCACCGAGCCCGCCGCGAGCTGCCCGGCGGTGCCGTTCAGCACCGTGATCGCCACCAGCGCGCCGGTGTACGCGCCCGCGTCGAGGCCGATGACGTCCGGGCTGCCCAGCGGGTTGCGGGTCAGGTTCTGGAAGACCGCCCCGGCGAGCCCGAGGGAGGCGCCGAAGACCAGCGCCGCGGCCACCCGGGGCAGCCGCCATTCCCGGATCACGAACGCGGACTCGCCGCCCCGGGTCAGCGCGGTGAACACCTCCGCCGGGGTGGCCCAGTCCTGCCCCTGGCAGAGCCCCAGCAGGGCGAGGCCCGCGGCGACCGCGACGAGCGCCGCCGTCACGACGGCCGTACGTCGTTCGACCTCGGCCACGAACCGGCCCGCCCGCAGCGTCAGCGTGCTCACAGCGCCGCCGCCCCGTACCGACGGACGGCCCAGATCAGCACGGGCGCGCCCAGGAACGCCGTCACGATGGACACCGGCACCTCGCCCGTGGGCAGCAGGATCCGCGACCCGACGTCGGCGGCGAGCAGCAGGCACGGACCGAGGAGCATCGAGTACGCCATGATCCAGGGAATCGAGTCGGCCGCCAGCCGCCGGGCCAGGTGCGGCACCATCAGGCCGACGAACGCGATCGGCCCGGCGACGGCCGTGGCGACGCCGGTGAGCAGGGTGACGAGCACCAGGACGGTGACCCGGATCCGCGTCACGTGGGCGCCGAGCGCGTGGGCGACGTCCTCGCCCAGTGCCAGCGCGTTCAGCGGCCGGGCCGCGAGCATCGCGGCGACCAGGCCGACCACGGTCACCAGCACCGGCAGCGCCAACGGGGTCTGCTCCGTGCCGGCCATCGCCCCCACCGACCAGAACCGGTACCGGTCGAAGACGTCGGGGAAGGTCAGCCGCAGGCCGAGCGAGACGCCCATCAGGACCCAGCTCAGCGCCACGCCGGCCAGGACCAGGCGCAGCGGCGAGGCCCGCCCGACGGCGTAGACCGCGACCGCCGCGAGGGCGGAGCCGACCACGGCGAGCCCGAGCTGACCGGCCTGCGAGCCGGCGACGCCCGCCAGGACACCCAGGTTGATCGCGAAGCCGGCCCCGGCGGTCACGCCGAGGATCCCGGGCTCGGCCAGCGGGTTGCGGGTCAGCGTCTGGATCAGCACGCCGGCCGCACCGAGGGCGGCGCCGACGCAGACGCCGAGGAGCGTGCGGGGCAGCCGGATGTCGCGTACGACGAGGTGGTCGGTGGTGCCCGCGAAGTCGGTGAGCGCCCGCCACACCTCGGCGGGCGCGACGGGGCGCGCCCCCACGGCCATGCTCGCGCCCGCCGCGACGACGAGCAGCGCGGCGGACACGAGCAGGAGCGACGCCCGTCGGGGCAGGTCAGTCTTCAAGCCCGGCGATCCCGCGTTTCCAGTACCCGGTGATGAGCGAGTCGAGACGGTCCCGGCTCCAGGCGCGCAGGGGCCTGATGTCGGTCGCCTCGCCGGCGGCGAAGAGGAACGTCCGCCCGGCCGGCAGGCGCAGCGACCGGACCTCCTCCGCGAGCGTCGAGCCGGGGCCCTCGCGTACCAGCCACGTCACCGCCACCCCGTCGCGCGCCGCCAGCGGGTAGTCCCGGTCGGCGGCGTCGTCGACCTCGACCACCAGGTGCGCCGACACGTCGGCCGGCGCTTCCCCCAGCCACCGGGCGGCGGCCGGCAGGGCCGTGGCGTCGACGGCGAAGACGTAGTGGTCGTACGTGTGCGGGAACGCCTTCGCCCCGGGCGGGCCCGCGATCGTCACCTCGTCGCCGACCGCCGCCCCGGCCACCCACGTCGAGGCGACGCCGCCCTCGTGCAGCACGAAGTCCAGGTCGATCTCGTGGGTCACGGGGTCGTAGCGGCGCACCGTGTACTTGCGGGTGGTCGGCAGCGGGCGGGGCCAGTCGAGCATGCCCTGCCCGTCGGGGACGGGGTCGCGCCGGGTGCCGTCCGGGTCGGGAAAGACGATCTTGACGTGGTCGTCCGCCTGGTAGGTGTGGAAGTCGGCGAGAGCCGGGCCGCCGAGGGTCAGCCGCAGCATGCGCGGCGTCAGCTGCCGCCGGGCGACGACCCGGACGCGCCGTACGCCGATGGGGTAGCCGATCCGGGCCGTGCCGCTGCCCCCGCGGTGGTGGGCGGCGACCCGGCCCGCCGGATCGTGGCGGTCGACGGTCATGGTGTGAGCAGCGGCGCGAACGCCTTGTCGATGGAGTCGAGGGTCTTCAGGGCCGACTCGTACGTCGCCGCCTCCGTGTACTGCAACGGGAACACCCGGCCGGCCTTGACCGCGGGCAGGTTCTTCCACAGCGCGGAGTCGAGCACCTGCTTCACGGCCTCGGCGGGAGTGCCGTCGGGCTGGAGCGTGTACGTGATGGCGTCGGCCTCGCCGAGGCTCTCCGGCAGTTCCTCGATCGCCGGGTACTCGGTGACGTCGCGCCCGCCCCCGCCCTTCTCCTTGACCTCGCCGTAGTAGGTCACGCCCGCGTCCTGGGCGATGTTGGTGCCCCACGAGCCGGCGAACTCGCGGTGGAAGGTGCCCTTGGAGATCTCGCCGTAGCTGCCCACGTGCCCGAACTTCCACCCGGCGAGGGCGGTGCCGTACTTGGCCTTCAGCTCCCCGGCCTTCTTGTCGTACGCGTCCTTGGCCGCCTGGAAGTTCGCGCTGCGGCCGGCGGCGTCGGACTGCCGGCGGGACAGCTCGCGCCAGGCGTCGGGCGTGGTGGGGCCGATCGCGACGACGGGCGCGATGCTCTCCAGCCGCTTCATGTCGAGGCTGGCGAGGGCCGGCTTCGGCACCCCGATCACGATGAGGTCCGGCTTGGCGGCGGCGACGGCCTCGTAGTTGGTCTCGGCAGCCGCCTCGCCGGCCACCTTGGGCAGCTGGTCGTAGGTGGCCCGGTCCTGCTCGGTCATCATCGCCAGGCCGCGCTTCCAGGTGGAGATTCCCACCAGGGCCGCGTCCGCCTCGATGAGGACCGGCACCGCGTATCCGGTGGCGACGACGCGCTCGGGGTCGACCGGGATGGTGATCTCGCCGTTGTCGGCGGAGAAGACGCGGGTGTCGGAGGCGCCGTCGGACGTCGCGGTTTCGGCGCCGTCGGAGCCGCAACCGGTGACCACGGCGAGAGCCAGGGCGGCGGCGGCCAGACGCCAGTGCTGTCGTACGGACATCTACTGTTCCTTCGAGGGGCTTCAAGGGGGTGGCAGCCCCGCTGGGCTGCGAAGCTTAGGCTAGCCTTACCAAGGTTTCCGGGATGTCGACGAGAGGTCAACCCATGTCGGGGAGAGGTCAGGTCACCGTTGCGGACTCCCACGCGGCGGATCCCGTCAGCTGCGAGGAGTTCGCCTACAACCTCGGTCGGGTCGACGGCATCCTCGTCCTGAGATACCGCTCGGTGACCCGCCTGGCGCTCGGCGAGAACCGGCAGGACTTCCTGCACCAGCTCTACTGGTCGCCCGACGGCCTGCTCTCCGCCCGGCACGGCCGGCACACCAGCTTCATCGGGCCCGACGAGGTGTTCTGGGCCCACCGGGCGGTCACCCACGAGGTGCACGCGGCGGACCGGCAGACCGTCTACCGGATCTGCCTGCGCGAGGTGCCCGCCGCCCTCGACGGGCTGCGGGCCTGCGCCGCCGCCATCGACGCCGAGGCGGCACGGCTCATCGTCGCGCTCACCGAACCCGGCTACGACGAGCGGCACGCCCTCGACGCCCGCGGCCGCATCATGGCCGGGATCGGTGCCCCGCCCCACCCGGTCGACGACCGGCAGGCCGGCCGTCCCGGCGTCGCGGTGGCGGTCGCGATGGCGCTGGCCCACGACCCCGGTGACACCACCGGCCTCGCCGAATGGGCCGAACGCCTGCACGTCAGCGTCAAGACCCTGCAACGCGACTTCACCCGCGAGTTCGGCATGTCGTACTCGCAGTGGCGGACGAAGCTGCGCCTGCGCGCCTCGCTGGCGCTGCTGGAGACCCGGCCCGTGGGCGAGGTCGCCCACCGCATCGGCTACGCCAGCCCGTCCGCCTTCATCGCCGCCTTCGCCCGGGAGTACGGCTACACGCCGGGCCGCGCCGCCGCGATGCGGCACACCGCCGACGTGTTCCGGGCAGCCGCCCGCCCGTAGCCCGCCCGCTCCACACGGCGGCGGGTCCACACCCCGGCGGGTCCACACGGCGGCGGGTCCACACCCCGGCGGGTCCACACGGCGGCGGGTCCACACCCCGGCGGGTCCACACGGCGGCGGCTCCCCGCGCCAGGGAGGGTTGGGCCGGGCCCCGGTCCGGGTACTCGGCAGGTGCCAGAACGACGCGATCCCCGTCCGACCGGGATCGGGACCCCGGGACGACCTTTAGACTAGGGTCACAGTCCGTAATCCGGATTCCCCCGGACAATCGGAAGGACTTCACCGTGATCGAGACCATGCAGATGAGGCCGATCAACCCCGAGTCGGTGCCGGAGGCCACGGGCGGTTACCACAACGCGCTGGAGGTCCAGACCGCCGGACGGATGCTGTTCATCAGCGGGCAGATCCCCCAGACCCGGGACGGTCACGTCCCGACCAGCCCCGAGGGCCAGTGCCGAGTGGTCTGGGACAACATCCGGGCCGTCCTCGCCGACGCCGGTATGGGCGTCGACAACCTGGTCAAGGTCACCACCTTCCTGGCCGACCGCCGGCACGCCGACGTCAACACCAAGGTGCGCAACGAGGTGCTCGGCGCGCACCGCCCGGCCCTGACGGTGATCGTCACCGGGATCTTCGACCCGGAGTGGATCATCGAGATCGAGGCGATCGCCGTCGCCTGACCGGCGACCGACATCCGGGCCCCCACCCGGCGCGCCTGCTGGGAAACGCTGGCCGCCCGGGCCACCGCGCGCCGGTTCACCCGCGCGGCCGGGCGGTCGTGGTGCGACGCTGGGCGTTCAGGCCGACGACCTGGTCGCACTCCGGGCTGCGGCCCAGCTCGCGCACGTGAGCCCGGACGAGTTCGGGGATGCGGTAGCGGCCGTCCGGCAGTGCCTCGGCGAGCCCCGCGTCGACCAGGCGTTCGGCGGCGACCTCGGCGGCGGCCGGCGGCTGGCCGGACAGGGCGGCGAGGTTCGACACGCTGACGGTGCCCCGGTCCAGCCGGCCGAGCAGGCGCAGCGTCCGCAGCCCCAGCCCGTCGCCGTCGCCGTACCGGGCCAGCACCCGCACCGCGCCCGCGAGGCAGTCCCGCATCGCCATCGACTCGCAGGCCAGGGCGTCGAGGCGGCCGGCGGGATCGGCCAGCCGGTCGGCGAAGGCGGCGAGGGACCAGTTCTGCCGGGTCGCCAGCCGGGCGGCCGCGATCCGCAGGGCCAGGGGCAGCGCGTCGCAGCGCCGCACGAGCGTCCGCGCCGCCTCGGGCTCGGCGTCCACCCGCTCGGCGCCGAGGTGGTAGCGGAGCAGGTCGAGCGCGTCGTCGGTGTCCAGCGAAGCGACCGGGACCCGGGCGGCGCCGTCGAGGGCGGTCATCCCGGACCGCGAGGTGACGATCAGGGCGCTGCCGGCGGGCACCGGCCCGAGGACGCGTACCTGCGCGGCGGTCGCCACGTCGTCGAGGACGACCAGGACCCGGCGGCCGGTCAGCAGGGTCGACCAGCCCGACGCGGAGTGGTCGCCCGTCGGCGACGGCAGCCCGAGCGCCTCGGCCAGGACGCGCACCGCCCGGGCGGCCTCCGCCGGGCCGTCGGACGTCCCGCCGCCCATGGGTACGAACACCGGCCCGCCCGGGTACTCCGCGGCCAGCGCGTGGGCGGCGCGTACGGCCAGGGCGGTCTTCCCGGCGCCGGCCAGGCCCTGGACCACGCACAGCCGCCCGGACCGCACCCCGTCGACCAGCCGCGCCAGCTCGGAGTCCCGCCCGTGCAGGGTCACCGGGTCGGCGGGGAACCGGGCGGCCGGCGGGCTCGGCGTAGCGACCCGGGCGGGCGGACGGGCCCCGGGGTGGTGCAGCCGCAGCGACGGGTCGTTGCGCAGGATCCGCTGTTCCAGCTCCCGTAGCGACTCGCTGGGTTCGATGCCCAGCTCGTCGACCAGCAGCCGCCGCAGGTCCCGGTACGCGCCCAGGGCGACCGCCTGCTGTCCGTCGCGGTACAGGGCGGTCATCAGGTGGGCGTGCAGGCGCTCCCGCAGGGGGTGCTGGCTGACGAGCACCTTGAGTTCCGGCAGCAGCATGCTGTGCCGGCCCAGCTCCAGTTCGGCGCCGATGCGGGCCTCGACCGTCGCGATCCGGGTCTCCTCCAGCCGGGCCACCTCGGCCATCACCAGCGGAGTCGGCCGGACGTCCGCCAGCGGCACGCCGCGCCACAGCGCCAGCGCCGCGTCGAACCCCTCCACCGCGGCCTCCGGCAGGCCGGCCGCGAGATCGGCGTGGGCCTGCCGGATCAGCCGCTCGCACTCGCCGATGTCGATCGTCTCGGGGGCGACCACCAGCCGGTAGCCGGGGCTGCGGGTGGTCAGGACCTGACCGTCGCGGTCGTCGAGGGCACGGCGCAGCCGCCACGCGTACCCGGCGACGAGGCCGCTGGCCGAGGCCGGCGGGTGGTCGTCCCAGAGTTCGGTGACCAACTGTTCGAGCGACACCACCTGGTCGGCCTTGAGCAGCAGCATCGCCAGCAGGGCGCGCTGTTTCGCCGAGCCGATCCCGCGCCACTGGACGCCGTCGTGGAACTCCACCGGCCCCATCAACCGGAAACGCAGGCGGGCGGGTGACGCTTGCCGCGGGATGGGCATCTCTGCTCTCGATTCGTGAGCGTGGTGGGTGTCGCTGCCGCTCAGACCAGCCCGACGTCGGCTGCGAGCCGCCGGCGGTCGACCTTGCCGTTGGCGTTGACCGGGAAGAACTCGACCCGGTGGTAGCGCGCCGGCGCCATGTAGGGCGGCAGGTGGTCGGCCACCAGCGCGGCCAACGCCGGCTCCGCCACCGTGTCGCAGGTGTAGAGCGCGTGCAGCTCGACCTCCCCGGCGCCGGTGGGCAGCGCCAGGACGACGACGTCGTGCACCCCCGGATGCCGGCGCAGGACGGACTCGATCTCGCCCAGCTCGATCCGGTATCCGTGGATCTTGACCTGGTCGTCGAGCCGGCCCAGGTGGACCAGTTCGCCGTCCTCCCGGCGGACCCGGTCCCCCGTCCGGTACCAGCTCGCCGGGCCGGGGAGGCCGTCGACCGGAGTCGTCCGGCGGCCGTCGTGGTCGACAAACCGGCCGTGGTTCTGCGCGGGGTCGAGGTAGCCGTCGAAGCGCTGGCTGCCCCGTACGCAGAGCTCGCCGTCGTCGCCGGCGGTCCCGTCGGCCGCCAGCAGGACCCCCTCCAGGTGCGGGTGGATCCGCCCGATCGGCACGGTGTCGTTGCTGGTGCGGGGCCATCGCGCCGGATCGGCGGGGAGCTGGTAGCGGGTGCAGGTGACGGTGAGTTCGGTCGGCCCGTACAGGTTCTCCACGGTGCTGTGCGGCGCGGCGTCCGCCCACGCCCGCGCCTGGGCGAGCGTGAGCTGCTCGCCGGCGAAGAGGCTCCACCGCAGGCCCGGCATGCTCCCGGGTCGCAGGCCGCGCAGGCGGCGGGCCAGGGAGACCACCGACGGTACGGAGAACCAGTGGGTGATCCCGTTGTCGTTGACGTAGCGGACGGGGGCCAGGGTGTCGCCGGGCGCGGCGACCACCAGCAGCGCCCCGGACAGCCAGGCGACGAACATGTCGAACACCGACGGGTCGAAGGTCAGCTCGAAGGTCTGCGACAGCCGCGAGCCCGGGCCCACCTGGTATGCCTCGACGCAGTGCGCGAGGTAGGGGGTCAGGTTGCGGTGCCGGACCGGCACCCCCTTGGGCGTGCCGGTGGAGCCGGAGGTGAACAGGGTGTAGGCGACGTCGTCGGGGCCGCCGTCGTACGCCCGCGTCCACCGCTCGGCCGGCACGTCGTACCAGCGGTGCTCGGGGGTGTCGGGCAGGTGCAGGACGCGGACCGGCCCGGCCGCCTCGTCGACCACTCCCCGACCGGCGTCGTCGGCGAGCAGGGCGTCCACCCCGGCGTGGGCGCAGGTGCGCCGGATCCGTTCCGCCGGCGCGTCGGGGCTGAGCGGCACGACGGTCGCCGCCAGGCGCAGCGTGGCGAGATAGCCGACGTACGCCGCGAGGCTGCGCGACGCGCAGAGCCCGACGACCCGGGGCGGGCGGCCGTGCGGGTCGGCCAGCCGGCCGGCCAGCCGCTCGACCCGGTCCAGGAGTTCGGCGTACGTGAGCTCGTGCCCGGCGACGCGCAGGGCCGGGGCGTCGGGATACCGGCGGACCGTGTCGGCGAACGCCTGGAAGAGGGTCGGGCCGCCCGTGCTCACCGGGAGCCGCCGGTCGTCGCCGCCTCCGGCAGGTCCCCGCCGTCGTCGGCGGTGCCGGCGCCCCCGTCCCCGTCCGGGCCCCCGCCGGGCGCCGGGGCGGCGGCCGGCTCGGCCGGGCCGTCGACCTCCGCGATCCGCTCGCGGGTGACCACCTTGAAGAACGGGTAGATCAGCAGTACGCAGAGCACCGCGAAGAAGCCGAAGGCCACCTGGTAGGTGAAGACCTGGGCGAGGATGCCGGCGAGGATCGCGGCGACCGGGGTCATGCCCCAGGCCACGAGGCGGCTCGCCGCGCTGAACCGACCGAGCATGTCGGCCGGCACCAGCGACTGCGTGATGAACCGGGAGTTGACCGTCCACATCGTGCCGCCGGCACCGGCGATGAAGGCCGCGGCGCCGATGACCCAGGCGCTGGACGGCGCGGCGGGCAGCAGCGCGGGGGCCGCGACGAGGGCGAAGGCGCCGACGATGTCGGTGAACATGGACCAGCGCCGGCCGATCCACCGGTTGACCGGCCCGACGATGACGGTGCCGACCACCCCACCCGCGCCGAGGCAGGTGAGCAGGAAGCCGTACTGCCGTTCGTCGAGCCCGAGCGGGCCGCCGACGGCGTAGACCGGGATGAGGGCGAGCCACGCCGCCCAGCAGCCGGCCATGATCGCGATGAGCAGCGCCATCGTCCGGAGCAGCCGGTGCTGCCAGAGGAACTGGAGGCCCTCGCGGATGTCCTCGTTGACCGAACGCTTGCGGGTGGCGGCAGCCACCTTGAAGTTGCCGACCAGCAGGAGCAGCAGGACCGCGCCGGCCACGTACGCGAAGCCGGTGACGCCGAGGGCCAGGCCGAATCCGATCGCCACCAGGAAGCCGCCGATCGGCTGCCCGGCGAAGCCGTTGAACAGGTACTCCAGGGCCGTGATCCGCGCGTTGGCGGTCTCCCACCGGTGTTTCGGCACGGCCGACGGGACGATGGAGGCTCCGGCGATGCCGGCCACGACGTCGGCCAGGCCGATGACCAGCGCGGCGGCGTAGATCAGCGCCAGGGTCGGGCTCGCGGCGAGCACGGCGACGAGGAGTGCGCCGACGGAGAGCATGCGGGCGATCTCGGCGCCCATCAGCAGGGCCCGCCGGTCCATCCGGTCGACGAAGACCCCGACGTGCAGCGCGGCCACCAGCCACGGCAGGCTCATGATGGCCGCGACGGCGGTGACCACGACGGGTGATCGACTGATCTGCGCGGCGAGCAGCGGGAGGGCGATCCGGGCCACCGCGTCGGCGATGTTCGTGGTGCCCGTGAAGATGACCAGAATCCATTCGTTTCGCCTGGCTCCGGGCGGATCCGCCTGCACTGTGGGTTGAGCTGTGGCCACGACAATCCCTCACACGGTCTTGAATTCAGAGAAGTGAATGGGAACTCCGCTGCGAAGTGCGCACACCACCCGGACAAACGATAAAGGACCATTTGGCCGGCCGCGCTTGTCAATTAGGTGACATGTGGAACCGGGCGGGCGGCCGACCGATCCCGCGCATCCGTCCCGTCATGCCGGCAATTCCGATCGACCGGTCGACGGGCGGCAGGGAGTCGCAGGTCATCGGGGTCCGCGCGTTGACGGTGTGGGCGTACGGGCATCGACAGGCAACTCCAACAATCGCGGAAAAATCCCTTTCGCACCTTTTGGGAATACTCTGCGTTGCGCTTGTTGCACCATAGGTCATCCGAAGAGGCGTGTCCATCCTCACGCCGAGAGGTTCCCGGGCTCCGGCCGCCCGGCGCCGGTGGGCGGCCCGCGCCCCGCCGACGGCCCGAATAATGCGCACCGGGGAGTTCTGTCGGTCCGTGCCGCATCTGCGGCGATTGCGGGGGCATTGCCGCCCGCCACCTCCGCCCCGGCCACTGCTCAACGCCCCTCTTGTGCCGCCCCATCCCCCGATACGGATGATCCCGCAGCGCCGCCCGAATCAGCGACCAACGACATTCCATCTTGCGAACATCGAGAGAACATCGGGGCCGGGATGCTCGGACCCGTAGAACTTCCAAGCGCAAATTCAGTCGGCCCCCACCTCGATCGGCGACCGCGATCATCCGGTTCCCGATCGCCCGGGCGCGGCCGACCTCAGGTGAACGGGAAGCAGGGATGACGACTCCAGCTGACCTCGACACGACGATCGCGAAGTACGCGTCGGTGGCCTTCGACGACTCGACCCCCCTGCTGGAGGCCGGCCTCGAATCGCTGTCCCTGCTGCGGCTCGCCGTCGAACTGGCCAACGACGACGACGCCGAGATCGACGCCACCCGCCTCGTGGATCTGCGCACGGTGGGCGACCTCAAGCAGTGGCTACGCGAGCTGAGCGCCATGGGCGCCGAGACCGGAGGCGCACGGTGACCACGACGGCCGGAACGCAGCTCGCGGCGGAGACCGCCCCGGAGCGGCTGCCGATCACCGAGTCGCAGAAGGGGCTGCTGGTCGTCAACGAACGCTCACCCGGGCACGCCGTCTACAACCAGCTCGTCCGGTTCGACATCGACCCGTCGATCCCCGACGAGACGATCGAGCGCGCACTCGCCACGGTGGTCGCCGTCCAGCCGGCCATGCGCCAGGTCTTCGGGCTGCTGCCCGAGATGCACGCCCGGCTCACCCCGCCCCCGCGCCCGGAGGACTTCCCGCTCGAACGGGTCACGGCCCGCCGGCGCGACTTCGAGGAGGCGGTCGGCGCGGCCCAGCGGCGCCTCGGCCGGCCGGAGTTCGACCTGGCCAACGGCCCCGCGTACCGGTTCGCCGTCGTCCGCTGCCTCGACGAGCCCCGCGTGGCGGTCCTCATGTGCGACCACCACATCATCCTCGACGGCGTGTCGATGGGTCCGCTGGTACGGGACCTCCAGGAGGCGCTGTCCGGGCGCCTCGCCGGGGCGGAGATCGAGCAGCGGCGGGCCGCCCGCGAGAAGGCCTTCGTCAAGGAGCTAGCGGCGCAGAACCGCACCGCCGCCTCCGACCGCGTCGTCGAACGGTCCCGGGAGTGGGCCGCCCGGCTGCGGGAGGTCCCGCCCCTGGTGCTGGCGCCCCTGCCCGGTCGCGCCGTGCAGACGGAGTTCACCGGCGACCGGGTGAGCTGGTATCTCAGCCAGGCCGAGACGGCCGCGCTGTCGGAGACCTGCCGGCGGCTGGAGATCTCCCCGTTCGTCTTCTTCTCCGGCATCTACGGCACCGTGCTGGCCCGGCACGGCAACGTGTCCAGCGTCCTCGTCGGCAGCCCGTTCATGGCCCGCCGCACCATCGGCGCGTTCGACCTCGGCGGCTTCTTCGTCAACACGCTGCCGGTCACCGTCGACGTGGAGTGGAACCGCACCGTCGACGAGCATCTCGGCAAGGTGGTCCGGGAGTCCATCGACTTCTGCCGCGCGAACGTCGACGTCACCTTCAACCGCCTCGTCGCCGACGTACGGCCCGACCGGTCCAGCAACCGCAACCCGCTGTTCTCGGCGATGCTCGCCATGCAGGACACCTTCACGCCGGAGCCGGGCGGGGCCGTGCTGCGGGTCCTGGAGCCCGGCAACGGCACCGCCAAGTTCGACCTCTGGCTGGGCGCCACCCCGGTCGACGGTCGCTGGCTGCTCGAACTCGAGTACGACCGGCAGCTCATCGCACCTGTCGTCGCCGACGGGCTGCTCACCTCGCTGCGCGACGCCGTACGCGCGGCGGTCTCCGACGGCTCGTGCCGGCTCGGTGACCTCTTCGCCGACGCCTCCGCCGCGGCCAGCGTCCGCTCCGACGGCTGGACCAGCCCGCTGACCGGCGACACGCCGTGGGACTGGGTGTCGGCGGCGGCCCGACGGCGGCCCGACGCCCCGGCGATCGAGGACCCGACCCGCCAGCTCGACTACCGTCAGCTGCTGGCCGAGGCCGAGCGGATCAGCGCCGGGCTCGCCGCGCACGGGGTCGGCCCCCGGGCCGTGGTGGGCCTCGCCGCGACGACCCTCTGCGACACGGTGACCGCCATCCTGGCCATCCTCCGCCGGGGCGCGGCGTACCTGCCCCTGGACCCGGGCCTGCCCGCCGAGCGGCTGGAGTACATGGTCCGGCGGGCCGGCTGCGAGTTCGTGGTCGGCGAGGCGCTGGTGCCCGACGTGCCCACGGTCGCGGTGGCGGACCTGGCCGCCACGACGGAGCCGGTGCCCGACCCGCTGGCCGACCCCGCCGCCCCGATCTACGTGATGTACACGTCGGGCTCCACGGGCCAGCCCAAGGGCGTCCAGATGGGGCACGGCCCTCTGGCCAACCTCACGAGCTGGCAGATCGCGGCCCTCGCCATGGACGCCGAGACCCGCTTCCTCCAGTACGCCCCGCTCGGCTTCGACGTCTCCTTCCAGGAGATCCTGCCGACCCTGGCCGCCGGCGGGACGGTGGTCTCCCGCGAGCCGGCCGACCGGCGGATGTTCACCGCCGTGCTCAGCCGGATCGCCACGACCCAGGTGACGCACGTCTACCTGCCGGTCGCGGCGCTGCGTCCCCTGGTGCAGACCGCCGCCGCCCGGGGCACCCGGCTGCCCGCGCTGCGCTACCTGTGCGTCTCCGGCGAGCAGCTCACCGTCGACGACGAGATCCGCGAGTTCTTCCTCGCCCACCCGCACTGCACCCTGGTCAACCTGTACGGCCCCACCGAGACCCACGCGGTCACGTCGCACCGGCTGTCGTACCGGGACGTGGTGTGGCCGGCCCACGTGCCGATCGGTCAGCCGTACCCGGGGGTGCGCGCGTACGTGGTCGACGCGACCGGCCACCTCGCCCCGCCCGGCGTCGCCGGTGAGCTGCTCCTGGGCGGGGACTGCCCGGCCGACGGCTACATCAACGACCCGGAGATCACGGCCGAGCGGTTCGTGCCCGACCGCTTCTCCGGCACCCCCGGCGGGACCATGTACCGCACCGGGGACCTCGTGGTGCGCGACGACCGGGGCGACCTGGTCTTCCTGGGCCGGATGGACACCCAGGTCAAGATCCGGGGATACCGGATCGAGCTGGGCGAGATCGAGACCGTCGCGAACCAGGTCGACGGCGTACGACAGGCGGTCGCGGTGGTCCGGGGCACCGGCGCCGACCGGGAACTCGGGCTGTTCGTCCGTTCCGACGCGGACTCCACCGTCGACCCGGAGCAGGTCCGCCAGCGGCTGACCACGGCGCTGCCGGTCTACATGCGACCACTGTGGATCTTCCCGGTCGACCGGGTCCCGACCACACCGACCGGCAAGACCGACCGCGACGCGCTGCTGCGGCTCGCCGACGAACTGCTGGTCGAGCAGCAGAGCGCCGACACCGCCGAGGTCACGTACGCCGACGAGCTGGAGCGGGAGCTGGCCGGGCTGTGGGGCGGGGTGCTCGACGTCGTGGGCATCCGGCCGGACCGTCCGCTCATCGAGTACGGCGCCCACTCCCTGAACATCTTCACCACCCTCGCCGAGGTGCAGGAGCGCTACGGGGTGGCCGTACCCCTGGTCGACTTCTTCGCCGCGCCCACCGTGGCCACCCTGGCCGGGCTCGTCCGCACGGCGCGGGGCGGCGACGCGGCGGTGACGCCGTGACGACCCGACTGCCCGGCCGGCTGGTCCCCCTGCTGCGGCGCGGCGACCGGCCGGCGTGCGTGCTGCTGCCGGGCGCAGGCGGCGGGCTGCACCCCTACCTGCGGCTCGCCGCGGCGCTCGGCAAGACCCACAACGTGGCGGCGGTACGCGCGGCCGGCCTGCTGCCCGACGAGGAGCCGGAACTCAGCATCGCCGAGATGGCCGACGCGGCGGCGCGGGCGCTGGACGCGGACGGCACGGTCCCGGCGGCCGTCTTCGGCTGGTCCCTCGGCGGCTCGGTCGCCTGGGAGCTGTGCGTCCGGCTGGCCGAGCGGGGGCACCTGCCCGACCTGGTGCTGGTGGACGCGTCGCCGCTGCCGCGCCGCGCCACGGCCGAGGAGGACGCCCGGGTCCGCGAGACCATCGTCGGGATGCTCGGGCCGCGTCCCGATCCGGCGACCGTCGAGCGGGTCCGGCGGGTCTTCGACACGCAGGTCGCCGCCCTCGCGGACTACCGGGCCGACCGGTCCTACGCCGGCCGGGTGCTGATGCTGATGTGCACCGACGAGGAGTTCGCGTCGTTCCGCGCCGGGGCCGAGGCCCGGTGGCGGAAACTCGCGCCGGACCTGAGCGCCGGGCGGCTCGACGCGGGACACTTCGACGTCTTCGACCCCGAGCGCCTGCCGCAGCTCGTCGACGAGGTGACGCCGTTCCTCGGCCGGGCCTCCGGGGCGGTGCTGCGATGAGCCCGTTGGCGGTCGTCAGCGGCGGTACCCGGGGCATCGGGCTCACCTTCAGCCGCCGGCTGGTGAAGCTCGGGCACCGGGTGGTCGCGCCGTACCGCGGTGACGCCGTCGCGGCGGCGTCGGCGGCGGCGGAGCTCGGCGACGCGTTCCATCCGATCCGGCTCGACGTCGCCGACGCCGACGCCGTGGGCGCGGCCGTGGCGACGGTCCTCGCGGAGCACGGCCCGCCGACCGTGCTGGTCAACAACGCGGGCATCAACATCGACCGACCGTTCCTGGAGATGTCGACCGAGGACTGGCGGCGGGTGGTGGACACCAACCTCTCCGGCGTCTTCCACCTGACCCGGGGGTTCGCGCCGGCGATGCTGGCGGCCGAGGGCGACGGCGTCATCGTCAACGTGGGCGCCACCACCGGCATCCGCCCCCGGCGCAACGGCGCGAACTACTGCGCCAGCAAGGCCGGCCTGCTCCAGCTCACCAAGTGCCTGGCACTGGAGCTGGCGCCCCGGATCAGGGTCAACTGCCTGATCCCGGGCATGACCGAGACCGACGAGCTGGTGACCCGGTTCCGGCTGGACGATCCCGCCGCCCGGGCGGCGGTGGTCGCGGAGATCCCCCGGGGCCGCATCGGCACCACCGAGGAGATCGCCGACGCACTGGAGTTCCTCGTCGGGCCGGCGAGCGGATACCTGACCGGGCAGAAGCTGATCGTGGACGGTGGGCAGTTCATGTGGTGACCGATGTGGACGACATCCTGGACGGCGCGACGCGGGCCCGGGCCGAGCTGCCCCCGCCCGGCGACGGACGCTACGACCGGTACTGCGAGGCGCTCGCCGACCGGCTCACCTCCGGCTGGGCCGACGTGCTGGCGGCCAACGCCACCGATGTGGCCCGGGGCACCGAGGCCGGCCTCGGCCCCGAGCTGGTCGACCGCCTGGCGCTCGGCAAGAGCCACCTCGACGCGCTGGTCGACCTGATCGCGCGCACCCGGGCGGCGCTGCCGGCGGTGACCGCCCCGAGCGCCGGGCACCGCGCCGGCAACGGCGCCACCGTACGCCGGCTGCCCAAGCCGCTCGGCGTGGTTCTGATGATCTTCGAGGCGCGGCCGACGGTGACGGTGGAGGGCGCCCTGCTGCCCGTGGCGGTCGGCAACGTGGCCGTCCTGCGCGGCGGGGCGGAGATCGCGGCCACCAACCGGGCCCTCGCCGTCGTCGTCGGCCAGGCGCTGGAGGACGCGGGGCTGCCCGCCGGCACGGTACGGGTCGTCACCGACCCCGACCGGCGGCTGGTGCGGGCCCTGCTGAAGCGGCACGACGCGGTCGACGTCCTCATCCCCCGGGGCAGCCCGTCCCTGATCGACTACTGCCTGACCAGCTCCACCATCCCGGTCATCGCCAGCGGCGGCGGGGTCAACCACCTCTACGTCGACCGCAGCGCCGACCTGGAGCTGGCCGCCCGGATCGCCCTCGACAGCAAGCTGGGCGAGCCCACCGCCTGCAACACCCTCGAACTGGTGCTGGCCCACGCGGACGTGGCCGAGGAGCTGACCCGGGCCCTGCTGTGGGCCGGCGCCGGGCTGGCCGAACCGTGGCTGCTGCGGGTCGATCCCCGGCTGACCGCCGCCGCGCCGGCCGGGGCGCCGGTGGCCGAGCTGACCGCCGCCGACGACGGCCGGGAGTTCCTGGAACGTGCGGTCGGCATCCGGCCCGTCGCCGGCCTCGACGAGGCGGTGGCCCACATCCGCCGCTTCGGTTCCCGGCACACCGAGGGCGTGGTGGCCGCCGACCCGGCCGTCGTGGCCGCGTTCCTGGCCGGCGTGGACGCCGCCGCGCTGGTGGTCAACGGCTCCCTGCGCCTGCACGACGGCCCGACGATGGGGCTGGGACCGGAGCTGTCCATCGCCACCGGCCGGCTGCACGTACGCGGCCCCGTCAACCTGTCCGCCCTGCTGACCTGGAGCTGGGTCGTCGACGCCGGGGGCCGGCTGCGCGATGGCGGGACGGAGGCGGCATGACCGACCGGGCCCTGATCAACGATGCGGTGAAACGGCTGGTCGTACGCGAGTCGCGGCTCGCGGTCGACCCCGCCACGGTCGACGACCTCGAACCGCTCAACGGCGACCTGCTGCGGGTCAACTCGCTGGGTTTCCTCGGCATGCTCGTCCGCCTCGAGGACGAACTCGACGTGACGCTGCCCGACGACATCTTCGCCGGGCGGGTCTTCACGACCGTCGCCGACCTGGTCGACGTCGTCGCCGAAGTGGTGAAGGAGGAGCCGTGACCGAGACACCCCGGGCCTGGCGCAGCGTCCTGCCGCACCTCGGCTACGAACTGCCCGCGGACGTGACACCGGCGGACACCGACGGCCCGGTGACCGCCACCCTGCCCCTGGAGCTGATCCGGCAGAGCGTCTCGACCCGGGAGTTCTGGCCGATCCCGGAGCCGGTGGCCGAGCGCTACCGGGCCTACCGGCCGGCGCCGCTGTGGCGGGCCCGCCGCTTCGAGGCCGAGATCGGGGCCACCGTCCCGATCTACGTCAAGTACGAGGGCGGCAACATCTCGGGCAGCCACAAGTTCAACACCGCGCTGGCGCAGGCCCACTACTACCACCGCGCGGGCTTCCGGGAGCTGGTCACCGGCACCGGCGCCGGGCAGTGGGGCAGCGCCCTCGCCGCCGCGTGCGCCGCGTTCGGCATGGCCTGCACCGTCTTCATGGTCGGCGGGAGCCTGCGCGACAAGCCGTACCGGGGCAGCCTGATGCGGCTCTACGGCGCGGAGCTGCACGCCAGTCCCAGCCCGCTGACCGGGGTGGGACGCGCCGCCGCCGAGCATCCGGGGCAGGGCAACAGCCTCGCGCTGGCCATCGGCGAGGCCGTCGAGTACGCCCGGGCGGACCCGAAGCGGGCGTTCTGCATCGGCAGCGGCGAGACGTACAGCATCCTGCACCAGTCGGTGATCGGCCTGGAGGCGATCGACCAGCTCGCCGCCGTCGACGCCGTCGTGGACGCGGTGATCGGCTGTGTGGGTGCCGGCAGCAACTTCGGCGGGCTGGCCCTGCCGTTCTTCGCCGCCTGGCGGGCCGGCGAGCTGGAGGTGCCCGCCGACCTGATCGCGGTCGAGTCCAGCGCCACCCCGAAGCTGACCCGGGGGGTGTACGCCTACGACCACACCGACTCCACCGGCACCGGCCCGATGGAGCCGATGTACACGATCGGCAGTGGGTACGCGATCCCCGCGTCGCACTCGGCCGGGCTGCGCTTCCACGGCGCGGCGAAGCTGATCTCCGCCATGCGGCACCGGGAGCAGATCTCGGCGCTGGCGGTGGGCCAGCGGGAGGCGCTGACCGCCGGCCGGACGTTCGCCCTGACCGAGCTGGTGCTGCCCGCGCCGGAGTCGGGGCACGCGCTGGCCGCCGCCGTCCGGGTGGCGACCGGCCGCGAACCCGGGCACCCGGCGCGGCACGGGGTGCTGGTCTGCGTCAGCGGGCACGGCCTGCTCGACCTGGCCGCGTACGACAAGCTCCTCGCCGGTCTGCCCGAGGACCGGCCGGCCGACGCGGACGCGTTGCGGGCGGCGACGGCGTCGCTCCGCGCGGTCCACCCGACGTGAAGGGCGTGACATGGTCGCTGTGCCTGCGGTGCCGACGCGCAGCCGGGAGTGGACGCCGGTGCTGACCGGCCTCCGCGCCGACCTGCTGGACTGCGTACAGGTGAACCTGGCCGCGCTGGCCGACCGGGCCTACGGGCCCGGGGCGCACCTGGCGCTCGGCGCCACCCTGCGGTTCCACACCGCCGAGGGGCCCGCCGGGACACCGGCGGTGACCGCGTCGGTCGAGCAGCGGCTCGCCGAGGCGGCCGACCTGCTCGGCCTGCGGGTCACCCGACGCTGGGACGACGTGCCCGGCGCGCGGCTGCGCGGGCTGCTCGCGGAGCACTCGCCGCTCTACGTGGTCGCCGACACGTTCACCATGAGCTGGCTGCCGTACGCCGGGAACCAGCACATGGAGCACAGCTTCCTGCTGGTCGACGCCGGCGAGCAGTGCGTGGTGGTCGACGGCTACCACAACTCCACGCAGTGGGGCGACGCGCGACCGGGGACGTGGCGGATGCCGGCCGCGGACTTCGACGCGGCGGTGCCCCGGGCGACCGCGATGACCGTCACCGCCGACGGCGCCCCGGTGCTCGACCGTACGGCGGTCCTGCGGGACAACGCCGCCGCGCTGCGCGCCGGGGCCGACCGGATCGAGGACTACCTGGCGGCGGTCCGGCGGCGGGCGGGCGAGGCGGAGGCGGCGGCCCAGCTGGTGCTCGACGTGTGGCTGCTCGGCCGGTCCCGGGCGCTGCACGCCGCCTGGCTGGCCGGCGACCCGGCCACCGCCGACGCGGCGCGCGAGGCCGCCGACCGTGCCGACGCCTGGCTCGCCCTGGCCGGGCAGAGCTACGTGGCGATGCGCCGGGTCCGCCGGGGCGGGGTCTTCCCCACCCCGGTGCTCGACCAACTCGACGGCCTGCTGCGCGACGACGTGGCGCTCGCTGGTCGGCTCGCCGACGTCGGGCCGGTGCCACCGCCGCAGGGCGGGCCGGCGGCCGACCCGGGCCGGATCCGCGGGGTGCTGGCCGACGAGGTGCGCGCCGTCCTCGGGGTGGGCCCGGAGGTGCCGGTCGACGGGCGTCCACTGCGGACGCTGCCCGGCTTCAACTCGTTCCGGCTGGTCGAGGTGATCGAGCGGGCGGAGGCCCGGCTGGGGGTGGAGCTGGATCCGGACGACCTCACCGGGCCGGCCCTGCACGACCTCGACTCGCTGGGCGCCGTGTTCGACCGGGCCCGCCCGGCGGCGCAGGGGGTGTCGGGCCGGTGACCAGGCTGCTGCACGACCTGCTGGACCGTACGGCGACCGCCCGGTCGGAGGCGCCGGCGATCGCCCACGGCGACCTGGTGCAGAGCTACGGGGAGCTGGACGCGGCCAGCCGGCGGCTCGCCGGTTGGCTGGCCGGGCGGGGCGTCCGCCGGGGCGAGCGGGTGATCGTCTGCCTGCCCACCGACCCACTGGTGCCCGCCCTGCTGTACGCCTGTTCCCGGGCGGGCGCCGTGTTCAGCGTCGTCAACGAGCAGTCCCCCGCGGTCGCCCTGGCGCACGTGCTGACCGACGCCGAACCGGCGCTGCTCGTCACCGACAGCCCTCGGGCGCTCGCCGTGGCCGCCGGGCACGGGGTGCCGACCGTCGGCACGGCGGAGCTGCGCGACGTCGTACGGGACGGCCCGGACGCCGAGCCGGCCGCGTCCCCGCTGGCCGTCGACCCGGTCTGCCTGATCTACACCTCCGGCAGCACCGGCATGCCGAAGGCGGTCGTGTCCACCCACGCGCAGATGGTCTTCGCCGTCGGGGCCATCGCCTCCCAGCTCGCCTACCGGGCCGACGACGTCGTGTGGTGCGCGCTGCCGCTCTCCTTCGACTACGGCATGTACCAGGTCTTCCTCAGCACCCTCGCCGGCGCCCGGCTGCACCTGGCCTCCCCCGCCGACACCGGCCCGACGCTGCCCCGGCACCTGGTGAACAGCGCCGCGACCGTGCTGCCCGCCGTGCCGGCGCTCGCCCGTGGCCTGGCCCGGATGCTGTCCCGCCCGGGCGCGACCGTGCCCGCGCTGCGCCTGCTCACCAACACCGGCGCCGCGATGCCGCCCGAGGTCCTGCGCGACCTGCGCGCCCGGATCCCCACCCTGCGCGTACAGCTGATGTTCGGGCTCACCGAGTGCAAGCGGGCGGCGATCATGCCGGTGGACGAGGACCTGCGCCGGCCCGGCGCCTCCGGGCGGGCCCTGCCCGGCACCGAGATCCTGATCGTCGACGCGGACGGCGCGGCGGTGCCGCCCGGCACCGTCGGCGAGATCGTGGTCCGGGGCCCGCACGTGATGGCCGGCTACTGGCGTCGCCCGGAGCTGACCGCGCAGCGCTTCCCCCGCGCCGAGGGGCTCTTCCCCCAACTGCGCACGGGCGACCACGGCTGGCTCGACGCGGACGGCTACCTCTACTTCGTCGGCCGGCGCGACGACATCTACAAGGAACGCGGCACCCGCGTCAGCGTCACCGAGGTCGAGGCGGCGGCGTACCGGCTGCCGCAGGTGCAGGCCGCCGCCGTGCTGCCGCCCCGCGCCGAGGACGGCGGCGACTCCGCCACCCTGTTCGCGGTGACCGAGCTGACCGCGCCGGAGGTGCTCGCCGCGCTGCGCACCGAACTCGACGAGATCAAGACACCCCGGACGTGCCTGGTCGTGCCGGAGATCCCGCTGACCCGCAACGGCAAGGTCGACCGGGCCGAGCTGTACCGGATGTGGTCGGAGCGGGCCCGTGTCTAAGCTGGCGGCACTCTTCGACCGGCCGGGCGCGCCGCAGACCCCGGCGTACCTCTACGACACCGACGAGCTGGCCCGCTCGTACGCGGCGCTGCGGGCCGCCCTGCCCGGGCCCGCCGAGCTGTTCTACTCGCTCAAGGCCAACCCGCACCCGACGGTCGTCGCCGACCTGACCGCCGCCGGGTGCCGGGCGGAGGTCTGCTCCCCCGGCGAGCTGCGCGTCGCGCTGGCGGCCGGCTGCGACCCGGCCGAGATCCTCTACACCGGCCCGGGCAAGCGGGACGTCGACCTGGCCGAGGCCGTACGGGCCGGGGTCGGGCTCTTCTCCGTCGACTCGCCGTACGGGCTGGACCAGCTCGACCGGGTGGCCCGCGAGCACGACGTCGAGGTACGCGCGCTGGTGCGGATCAACGACGACAGCCCGGCCCCCGGGCAGGGGCTCACGATGACCGGCGTCGCCTCGCAGTTCGGCGCGGACGTGCGCTGGGTGCTGGACCGGCCCGACCTGTTCGGGCCGCGCCGGAACGTGTCCCCGGTCGGGTTCCACCTCTACATGGGCAGCAACGTCGACGGCGAGGACGCCCTGGTCGCCCAGTTCACCCAGTCCGTCGACACCGTACGGCGGCTGGCGGCGGCGACCGGGACGCAGCCGGAGCTGATCGACCTGGGCGGCGGCTTCGGGGCGCCCTTCGCGCGGGCCGGCGGCCGGCCGGACCTGCCGAAGCTGGCGGACCGGCTGACGGCGCTGCTGGCCGACGCCTTCCCGGGCTGGCCGGAGCGCGGGCCGGGGGTGGCCTTCGAGTCGGGCCGGTACCTGGTCGGCACCTGCGGCACGCTGGTCACCCGGGTCCTGGACGTGAAGCGGTCGCAGGGCGCCACCGTGGTGGTGCTGGAGTCGGGCATCCACCACCTCGGCGGGATGTCCGGCCTGCGCCGGCTGCCGCCGATCGTGCCGGACCTGCTCACCGTGGACGCGACGGCCGGCCCGCCGGTGCCCGGGACCATCGTCACCGGCCCGCTGTGCACGCCGCTGGACACGTGGGCCCGCGCCGCCGCCCTCCCGCCGCTGGTCCCGGGTCAGCTGGTCGCCGTGCCCAACGTGGGCGCGTACGGCCTCTACGCCAGCCTGGTGGCCTTCCTTGCCCATCCCATGCCGGTCGAGGTCACCGTCGCCGGGGGCCGGATCACCGGCGTGACCCGGCTGGAGCTCACCCGGCACACCGTCATCGGCAGCGACAGGGGTTGATCTGACAATGGACGCCGCTTTTCCGGACCTGCTCAAGCCGTTCCTCAAGTACGCGGGAACGCAGCCCATCACCGCCGAGGCCTCGCTCAACGAGTTGGGCCTGGACTCGATGCGCGCGATCGAGCTGCTGTTCACCATCGAGGACACCTACGGGGTGTCCATGCCCGACGAACTGCTGACCGACAGCACCTTCGCCACGGCGGGCAGCCTCTGGAACACCATCGAGTCGCTGCGGGGACGGGCGGCGTGAGCACCGCGACCGGCCACGAGAGCGCGCTGGCGGAGGTGCTGGCCGCCGCCGCCGCGCACGCGGAGCAGGCCGACGAGACGGCGGAGTTCCCCACGGCGGCGCTGGACGCGATGCGGGCCACCGGCCTGCTCGGCTTGCTGGTGCCGGCGGAGCACGGCGGTGGGGGCGGCGGGCTCGACGACCTGGTCGACGTGACCCTGCGGCTGGCCAGGGTGGACATGTCCGTCGCGTTGATCTTCGCGATGCACTGCCAGCAGGTCGTGGCGGTGGTCCGGCACGCAGACGGCCCGTTCGCCGCGCGGCTCCTACCGGAACTCGGCAAGGGCGACGTCTACCTCGCCTCGGTGACCACGGAACGCGGCAAGGGCGGGCACCTGCTCAGCTCGGAGTCGGAGGTCCGGCAGGACGCCGGGTTCCTGACCATCGACCGGGACGCCCCCATCGTGACCGGCGGCCAGCACGCCGACGCGTACCTCATCACGACGCTGGCGCCGGACGCCACCTCGCCCAGCCAGGTGTCCCTGGTGTACGCCCGCCGCGACCAGCTCACGCTGGAGGTGCGCGGCGGCTGGCAGCCGCTCGGGATGCGGGCCACCCAGAGCGTGCCGATGCGGCTGACCGGGCGGGTGCCGGCCGACCAGGTCATCGGCGCCCCCGGGCGGTTCCGCGAGATCATCGCCCCCACCTTCGGCCCGCTGGCGCACATCGGCTGGTCGGCGGCGTGGCTCGGCGCGGCCACCGGCGCGCTGTCACGGATCCTGCACCACATCCGCGACGCCGGCCGGGGCCAGTTCGATCCCTCCTCGGAGCTGCTGCTGACCCGGCTGGCCCGGGTCCGGGGTCGGCTCGACCTGGTCAACGCCCTGCTCCGGCACACCGTCGCCGCCGTGCAGGGCACCCCCGACGTGGCCGACCCGTCGACCCAGCTGCTGGTCAACTCCCTGAAGGTGCACGCCGCCGAGCAGTGCTTCGCCGCCGCCGACGAGATGGTGGAGCTGGTCGGCCTGCGGCACGGCTACCTCAGGTCGTCGCCGCTGTACCTGGAGCGGGTCTTCCGGGACCTCCGCTCCGCCTCGCTGAACTACGCCAACGACCGGCTGCTGCTGGTCAACGGGGCGCTGACGTTGCGGGACCGGCAGGTGCACCTTGCCTGAGCTGCAAACGGCACCGGCGGCTCCCACCGCGCCCGGCCCGTCGGCACCCGGTGCCGACGTGGCCGCGGGTATCGGGGCGGCGCTGCGCGGGCTGGCGACCACCGGGGACGCGCGCGCGGTCTGGCGGGCGCTCGGCGACCACGGCCTGCTGCGCGACGTCGGGCCGGCCGAGCTGCCGGGGCTGCTCGGCACCCTCGACGCGCACTGCCCGGTCGGGGTGGTGCTGTCGGTCTGCGTCCAGGTCGCCAGCGCGCTGCCCGTCCTGCGCGAACAGGTCGACGCGGGGCCGGAGGACGGGCCGGTGCTGGCCGCGTACCACGACGCGGTCGCCGGTCGCGCGACGCTCGCGCTGGCCGCCACGGACCGCGACGGCGCCGGCTCCGACCTGATGGAGCTGGGCACGACGGTACGCCTCGACGACCGGTCGCTGGTGCTCGACGGCGGGAAGCGGTGGATCACCAACGCCCGCACCGCCGCGTACTCGCTCGTGCTGGCCCGGCACCGCCCGCAGCGGCACTTCACCAGCTTCGTGTGGGTGCTGGTGCCCACCGACGCCCCCGGCGTGCGGGTGTCCGCCACCCGGAACACCCCGCTGACCGGAGCCGGCCTGGGCGACCTGCACTTCGACCAGGTACGCCTGGACCGGTCGTACCTGGTCGGCCGCCCCGGCCGGGGCATGGTCAGCTTCGCCCGGCACATCGCCACGGAACGCTTCGCCGGCGGCGTGTGGGCAGCCGCGATGTGTCGACGCGTGCTCGCCGACACCCATCGTCGCCTCGTCGAGCGCCCCCTCGGTGCCGGGCGGGCCTGGGACAACCCGGCGATCCGGGAGCGGTTCGCCCGGTGCGTGGTGGAGGCCTGGCGGATCGAGGCCGCCTGCGACGCCCACCGGGAGAGCAGCGAGCCCCTGGTGACCAGCATGCTGCTGAAGGTCGCGGTGGCGCAGGGCCTGGACGTGGTGCTCGGCGAGTGCGCCGCCCTGCTCGGCGCGGAGGCGTACGCCGAGGGCGGGCTGGCGCAGCTGCGGGCCGCCGCCGGCATGTTCGCCACGGCCGGCGGCGCCACCGGGGCGATGCTCGCCGGGATCGCCGGGCACGTGCCCGACCTGCTCCGGGACCGGTCGTGGTGACGGCACGGCGGCGGGCGGTGCTGGCCTGCCGGGCGCGACCGCGCCGGGCCGCCACGGGCCGCCACGGCGGCATCGTCCGGCTGCGGCTGGGCGCCCGGGTGCGGGTGGCGGTGGCCGAGCAGCGGCTGCTGGCCCACCTTCCGCCGGCCCCGTCCGACCTGGCGGCCGTCGGCGACCTCCCCGCCGGGCCGCGCGCCGAACGGTTGGCCGCGCGGGCGCTGCTGCGCCTGCTGCTCGCCGCCGAGCTGGGCCGGACGGCCGGCGGCACGCCGATCGCCGCCCACGACAACGGCCAGCCCCACCTGCCCGAGTGGCCGGGGGTCGCCGTCAGCCTGTCCCACGACGCCGGCACGGTGGCCGCCGCGCTCGGGCGGGGCGTGCCGGTCGGCGTCGACGTCCAGGTGCCCGTGCCCGCGCCGCCGGCCCTGCTGCGCCGCTGCTGCGCCCCGCCGGTCCGCGCCGCCCTGGACCGGCTGCCCGAACCGGTGCGGGACCGCGAGTTCGCCTGGATCTGGACGGTGCAGGAGGCGTGCGTGAAGGCCACCGGCGCCGGCCTCGCCGGCCGGCCCTGGGCCATTCCGGTGCCGGCGGGACGGCGGACGGGCCGCTGGGCCGACCTGCGGTGGGTCAGCCTGCGCGGGCACAGCCGGGTCCCGGCGAGCGTGGCACACGGGGTGGGTACGCGATGACCGTCCCCGACCCCCGGTTCGCCGGGCTGAGCTGCTACACCAGCAACCTGGCCGGCTACCAGGCCGGCGAGTTCGCCGACACCGTGGAGCGTTTCGCCGACTCCGTACGCGTCGCGGTGCGCACGGACCTGCCGGCGGGCGGGCTCGCCTTCTCCCACCACCGGGTGCCGCTCGACCGGCTGCCGGACGGCACCCGGCTGGCGTGGGCCACCGCCCCGGTCGACGGCGTCGTCGACCGCGTCGACGCGGAACTGCGCCGCCACGGTCGGGTGCTCGTGGTCACCGACAACGCGGCGCTGCCCTGGTCTCCCTCGACCGACGGCACCGCCCACGCGCCGCACTGGTTGCTGGTCGACGACCGGCGCGGCGACGACTGGCACGTGGTCGACGGGTTCAGCGGGCTGCTGCCCGCCGGCGAGCAGGAGCCGTACGCCGGCTGGCTCGCCACCGCCGGCCTGCTCGCCGCGCTGACGCCACCGCCGTCGTGGCGTCCGGAGCAGGCGCGGCGAAACGCGCTGGCCTTCGGCTTCTGGGTGCCCCCGCCGGCCGGCGCGCAACCGCAGTTGCTGGTCCGTACGGGCGGCGCCGGGGACGAGCCGGAGCTGCCCGGTGACTGGCTGCTCGACGAGGACGCCGCCCTGGAGTTCCTCCGCGACCACGTCGTCGCGCAGCCGGAGGCCGCCGGGGCGCACCTGGACGACCTCTGGGCCGTCGCGCAGCACCGGACGTTCAGGTACCGCCACCTCGGCGACGACGAGGCGGTGCGGGCCTGGTCGGACCTGCCCAGGGCCCTGCGCTTCGCGGTGGAGTCGGCCCGCCGGGGGCGCCCCCGGTCCGCGCTGGTGCGGACCACCTTCGACCACCTGCGGCAGCTGGAACGAGACCGGTCGACCACCCCAGCTCCGGCGGCGGAACGCCCGCACCGGCAGACCTTGTGAAGGATGTGCGATGCAGACCCGTACCCTCTACGACTGGTTCCGTACGTCGGCCCGGCAGTACCCGGACAACGTGGCGATCGAGGTCGCCTCGGACGCACTGACCTACGCCGAGTTGCGGGCCGCGGCCGGGCGGTTGTCGGCCGCCATGCAGCGGGTGCCGGGGCGGCCACCCCGACGGGTCGGGCTGCTCACCTCCCGCAGCCTCATCGGCTACGTCGCCTACCTGGCCGCCCTGCGGCTGGGCGCGACGGTCGTGCCGCTCAACCCCGCCAACCCGGCGGCCCGCAACCTCGCCATCACCGGCGAGGCGGACCTGGACCTCGTCATGGTCGACGACACCTCCGGCGACGGGCTCGCCGAGTTCCGCGCCCAGAGCACCGTCCGGGTCCTCGACCTGACCGGCGAGGGCTGGCGCCGGTTCCTCGCCCCGGACGACGCGACGGAGATCCCGCCGGCCGTGGAGCGGGGCCGCGACGACTTCGCGTACATCATCTTCACCAGCGGGACCACCGGGAAGCCCAAGGGCGTGCCGGCGACCCACGCCAACGTCGACTCGTTCCTCACCGAGGTGATCAAGCGGTACCGGTTCCGGCCCGAGTCGCGGGTCTCGCAGACCTTCGAGATGTGCTTCGACGGCTCGATCCTGGCGATGTTCGGCGCGTGGGGCACCGGGGCCACCCTGTGCGTGGCCCAGCGCGGGGACGTGCTGACGCCGGTGCGCTTCATCAACACGAAGCGGCTCACGCACTGGCTGTCCGTGCCGTCGCTGATCTCGTTCGCCAAGCGGCTGCGGGCCCTCGCGCCGGACAGCATGCCGACGCTGCGGCTGAGCTCCTTCGGCGGGGAGCCGCTCACCATCGAACAGGTCAACGACTGGACGGCCGCCGCGCCGAACACCGCGGTGATCAACTGTTACGGCCCCACCGAGACGACGGTCATCGTCACCGCGTACGAGGTGCCCGCCGACCCGGCCGCCCGGATCGAGTCGTCGAACCGCTCGGTGCCGATCGGGGACATCTACCCGCACCTGGACTACGTGCTGCTCGACGAGGACCTGCGCCCGGGCGACGACGGCGAGCTGTGCGTCCGTGGCGAGCAGCGGTTCCCCGGCTACCTGGACCCGGCCGAGAACGCGGGCCGGTTCGTCTCCTTCGACGGCGAGCGGGGCCGTCTCTACGACGGCACCGGGCCGTTGACCGCCGAACACTGGTACCGCACGGGCGACCGGGTCCGCCGCGAGTTCGGCGAGTTGGTGCACCAGGGCCGCATCGACCACCAGGTGAAGGTACGCGGCAACCGCGTCGAACTGGCCGAGATCGAGGCCGCGCTGCGCGCCCACGCGGACGTGGTGGAGGCGGTGGTGCTCACCGTGGCCGGCGACGACGGGGAGCTGGACCTGCACGCCGTCTACACGGGCGCGGCGCTGGCCGACGACGACCTCACCCGGCTGGTGGGGCACCTTCCGCCGTACATGCGGCCACGGGCGTTCCACCACCGGGCGGAGATCCCGCTGACCGAGGTGGACAAGGTCGACCGCAAGCGGTTGACCTCCGAGCTGCTCGCCACCCGTGGCTGAGCCGGGCGCCGGGGCCGTCCCGGAGGCGGTCCCGGCCACCGCGATGCAGGAGGCCCTGTGGTGGGTGCACCAGCGGGCCCGCGACCGGTCCGTCTACCACCTCACCTGGCGGCTCGGGGTGGACGAGCCGCTCGACGAGGCGGCGCTGGCCGTCGCCTGGCAGGCGATGGTCGACCGCCACGAGGCGCTGCGGACCTCGGTGGTGCGGCAGGCGGACGCCGTCACGCTGGTGGTGGCGCCCCGCATCGTCGTCGGCCTGCACCGGCTGGAGGTGGACGACCCGGGGGACGCCGACCCGGGCACTCTGCTGCGGCTCGTCGCCGAGGAGGTGCACGCCGCGCCGGTGGACCCGGCGGCGGCGCCGCTGGCCCGGATCACCCTGGTCCGGGTCGGCGACCGGCACGAGGTGCTGCTGACCGTGCACCACATGGTGCTCGACGGCTGGGCGGTCCAACTGCTCGTCGGCGAGCTGTCGGAGGCGTACGCGGCCGTGCGGGAGGGACGGGAGGTGAGCTTCCCGGCCGACCCGGTGCCGTTCAGCACGTACGCCCGGGAGCAGGCCACGGCCCGCGCGGACGGCCGGTGGGAGAAGAGCCTGGCGTACTGGTGCGACGCGCTCGCCGGTGCCGCCTCCGCCGTCCTGGAACCCGACCTGCCGGGCGAGGTGGCCAGCGGCGCACCCGGCGCGATCCTGCGCTACGGCTTCAGCGCCGAGGCGGGCGCCGGGATCGCGGCGCTGGCCAAGGCCACCTTCGCCACCCCGTTCGCGATCATCCTCGGTGCGGCGCAACTCGTGCTCGCCCGGGCCGGCGCCGGGCCGGACGTGGCGGTGGGCGTGGTGACCGCGAACCGGATGACCACCCGCGACCAGGCCCTGCTCGGCTACACGGCGAACCTCTGCGTGGCCCGGGTGAGGGTCGCCGAGACGGACACCGTCGCCGCGGTGGTGGGTGCCGCCCGGGACGGCATGTGGCAGATGCTGACCCACCAGGCGGTGCCGTACCCGGTGGTGTTCGGGGCGCTGCCCGAGCAGACCCGGGCCGCCCTCGGCGACCCCGCGCCGCTGCTGCTGAGCTACCTCGGCCCGATCGGCACCGACCTGCGCCTCGGCCCGGTCCCGGCGATGCTGCTACCCAGCCCGAACCGGGCCGCCCGGGCCGACGTGGCGATGTCCGTCTGGGAGGCCGACGGCGGCTACCTCGCCGAGATCGAGTACCACACCGGTCGCTACCGGGAGAGCAGCGTGCTGGCCCTGCTGCACGACCTGGACGCGGTGCTGGCCGACGGCGGCGCCGAGCCGCAGCGTACGGTCGGCTCGTTCGACGTCGCCACCCGCGCCCGCACCGGCCGCGCGGCCCCGGCCACCGTGGACCGCGACCCGGCGACCGGCCCGCTGCCCGAGTCGGCGCACTGGCGCCACGTCGTCGCCGCCTGGACCGACGTGCTCGGCGCCCCGCCGGCCGGTTCCGACGCCGACTTCTTCGCCTCCGGCGGCAACTCGTTGAGCGCCCTGCGCCTCGTGGACGCGCTGGCCGCCGACGGGCGACCGGCGGTGGACGTCGTGCGGTGGCTGGGCGAGCCGACCCCCCGCCGGCTGGCCGACCTGCTGGGCGGCGGGTCCGAGCCGGTCTCGGCGGAGTCGACGCTGGTACGCCTGCGGGACGGCTCGGGCCCGCACCTGCACCTGGTGCACGGCGCCGGCGGCAGCCCGCAGGACTACCAGGACCTGCTGGCCGCGCTGCCGGAGCACTGGCGGGTGACGGCCTCCCGCGACAGCGCGCAACTGCCGACGGTGCCGGACCTGGCCCGCCGCTACCAGGCCGACCTGGACGCCGCCGGCCTGGTCCCGGACCTGCTCGGCGGGTGGTCGTTCGGCGGTCAGGTCGCCTACCAGATGGCCGCCGACCAGGTCGGGCGACGACCGGCGCTGGTGCTGCTGGACTCCGCCCCGCCGGTGGGGTACGAGCTGCCGGACGAGGAGGTCCGGCAGCGCTTCGACACCTTCACGGAGAACATCCACCGGGCCCTCGACCTGGAGCCGGACGCCCCGAGGCCCCGGACCACGGGCGGTACGGGGCCGGGCGGCTTCGACGAGCGGCTGGCCGTCGGCGCGCTCGCGGCCTGCCTGGCGGCCGTCCGGCAGCCCGTGCCGACGGCGCTGCTGGCGCACCGGTGGCACAGCTACGAGCGCCACACCCGAGCCGGTGCCGGGTACGTCCACGACGGCCCGGTCGACACTCCCGCGCTGGTCATCGGCGCGGACCTGCTCGACGCGCAGCTCGACCAGTGGGCGGCCCGCGTCGGCGCGGCCACGTCCCACCGGATCGACACCGACCACTTCGGAGTGCTGCATTCCGCCGCCGTGGCGCAGGTAGCGGCGGCCGTCATCGATTTCGCACGCGTCGCGGCGGCGCGAGGTTAACCAAGGAGGATCCGTGTTCGACTCGAGAGTTTTGTACCAGCAACTGCGGGAGCACGTGGAGCGCCAGGTGGCGCCGGACGACATCGCCACGGCCCGCCGCGACTTCTCGTACCTGGGGCACGCGAAGGTCTCCTTCGTCGCCCCCGACAGCGTCAAGAAGGCCGTCGCCGACGAGGTCAACGAGCTGATCGACAAGGCGGGCACGCGACGGGACCTGCGCTTCGCCGAGACCGACTACACGCCGCGCCGGATGCGCAACGTGACGCGGGCCGAGATCGCCGACCTGGGCACCGTGATCAGCGGGATCTACGGGGCGGAGCCGATCCTGCGGGTGCTGTCGGAGGTGGCCGGCGAGCCGGTGCACCCGTGCCCGTACGAGCCGGAGCAGTTCGTCATCACCTGCCTGGAGAAGGACGGCGACACCCACGGCTGGCACTGGGACGACTTCACCTTCGCCCTGGTCTGGGTGGTCGAGTGCCCGCCGGTGGAGCACGGCGGCTTCGTCCAGTGCGTACCCGGCACCACCTGGAACAAGCAGCGCCCGGAGATCAACCGAGCGCTGGTCAGCCGCCCGATCTACTCGATGGAGCTGTTCCCCGGCGACCTGTACCTGATGCGGACCAACACCACGCTGCACCGGGTCGCCCCGGTCCGCCAGGGTCGCCGCAAGATCATCAACATGGGGTACGCCTCCACGTCCGACCTGACCCGCGACCTTACCCACGAAACCATGGACCAGCTGTGGGCCACCGCGCCCGCCGGAGAGGTGTGACCGTCATGTCGTCTCGGAACAACATCGCCCCCCAGCACATCGTGCTCGCCTTCTCCGGCGGGCTCGACACCTCGGTGGCCCTGGTCTGGCTCAAGGAGCGCTACCGCTGCCGGCTGACCGCGTTCATCGCCGACCTGGGCCAGGGCGAGGAGCTGGACACCGCCGCCCGCAAGGCCGAGAAGCTCGGCGCGGACGAGGTGCGGGTGGTCGACCTGCGCGAGGAGTTCGCCCGCGACTACGCCTTCCCGATGTACCGGGCCAACGCCCTCTACGAGGGTCAGTACCTGATGGGCTCCTCCATCGGCCGGCCGCTGATCGCCGCCGCCCAGCTGCGGGTGGCCGAGGAGGTCGGCGCCGACGCCGTGGCGCACGGGGCCACCGGCAAGGGCAACGACCAGATCCGCTTCGAGATGACCTTCGCCGCGCTGCGCCCCGACATCACGGTGATCAGCCCGTGGCGGGAGTGGGACCTGGCGTCCCGCAGCGACCTGCTCGCCTACGCCGGACGGCACGGCATCGAGCTGGACCTGAGCAGCGGCGAGCGCCCGTACTCCATCGACAGCAACCTGCTGCACACCTCGTACGAGGGCGAGGCGCTGGAGGACCCGGCGCAGCCCGCGCCGGAGGGCCTGCTGTTCCGGGTACGCGACCTCGCCGACACCCCGGACGAGCCCGAGACCGTCGAGATCCACTTCCAGGGCGGCAACCCGGTCGGCGTCAACGGGACGCCCCTGTCGGCGAGCGCCGTGCTGGAGGCGCTCGACGAGATCGGCCGCCGGCACGGGATCGGCCGCCTCGACATCGTGGAGAACCGGATCTTCGGCATGAAGACCCGTAACATCTACGAGGCGCCGTCGGGTAGTCTGCTCTGGCACGCGCACCGGGCGGTGGAGTCGCTGGTGCTCGACCCGGAGGTGGCGCAGCTCAAGGAGGAGCTGATGCCGAAGTACACCGCCCTGGTCTACCGGGGCCTGTGGTTCGCCCCCGAGCGGCTGATGTTGCAGACGGCCATCGACTTCAGCCAGCAGAACGTCACCGGCGACGCGATCCTGCGGGTGCACCGGGGCACCGTCCAGGTGATCGGCCGCCGCTCCCCGCACAGCCGCTACGACACCGCGTTCGCCACCTTCGAGGCGGACGACGTGTTCGACCAGCGGGACTCCTCCGGCTGGCTGCGGGTCAACACCGTCCGCTTCCGGGCCGGGCTGGCCAACGGGACGGCGAAGCCGTGAGGATCGTCTTCTTCGGGTACGGCGAGCTGGGCGCCACCGTGCTGCGGGGCATCGCGCCGCAGCACGAGGTGCTCCTCGTGCTGACCCACCGGGCCGAGTTCAGCGGCCTCGGCGAGCCGGACGTGGAGCTGGCCGCCGCCGAGCTGGGACTGCCCGTGCGTTACTCGGCCACCGCCCGCGAGCCCGACCTGCACGAGCAGCTACGCGAACTCGCGCCGGAGGTCATCGTCTCCACCAACTGGCGGACCCGGGTGCCGGCGGAGGTGCTGCGGATCCCGGAACGCGGCGCGATCAACACGCACGACGCGCTGCTGCCCGCGTACGCGGGGTTCGGCGCGGTCAACTGGGCGATCCGCAACGGCGAGGAGGAGACCGGCCTCACCGTGCACTACATGGCGGAGGAGCTGGACACGGGACCGGTCATCACCCAGACCCGCGTGAAGATCGGCCCGCACGACACCGCCGGGCAGATCCTGGACCGGCTCCTCGCCGAGTACGTGCCGGTCACGCTGGAGGCGTTGGACCGGGTCGCCGAGGGGCACCGGGGCGAGCCGCAGCCGCCCGAGGGGGCGTCGTTCTACCACCGGATCGGGGTCGAGGACACCCGGATCGACTGGCGGGACAACGCCACCACGATCTGCAACCTGGTACGCGGCCAGTCGGACCCGTTCGTCAACGCGTGGACGACGCACCGGGGGCTCCGGCTCTGGGTCAAGGCCGCCACCCGGCCGACCCGGGCGCACGGCGGCACACCCGGCCGGATCGTCAAGGCCGACTACGGCGGCGTGGTCGTCGCCAGCGGTGGTCCGGGCGACGGCGACGATCGCGGCGTGGTGCTGCTCCAGGTCCAGACCGAGACCGGCCCACCCGTGCGCGCCCTCGACTACTTCACCACCTTCGGCGAGTACCTTCACTGACACGGTGACCGGGGGCGCCGGTCATCGCGCGACGACGATGACGGGAGAGGTCGGATGATCGGTCGACTGCACTCGGTGGTGCTGGACTGCCCGGACGCCGAGAAGTTGGCGGAGTTCTACGTCGAGCTGACCGGCCTGGAATGGGCCGACAGCGACGGGTACTGGGTGACGTTGAAAGGCTCGGACGGGCATCCCCGCCTCTGCCTCCAGAGCGTCGCCGACTACCAGCCGCCGCAGTGGCCGGATCCGACCTTCCCGCAGCAGGCACACCTCGACGTGGAGGTGGACGACATCCGGGAGGCCGAGCAGGCCGTACTCCGGCTGGGTGCCACCCTGCTGCGCGGCGGCGGGAGCCGCAACCACGGCTTCCGGGTCTACGCCGACCCGGTGGGGCACCCGTTCTGCCTGGTGTGGGGTCAGGACTGATGCCATGACCAACCAGGACCAGGCGGTGGAGTTCCGCCGTACCGCGGGCTCGTTCGCCACCGGCGTCGGCATCGTCAGCAGCGTGCACGACGACATCCCGCTGGCGATGACGGTCAACTCGTTCACCACCGTGTCGCTGCGCCCCACCCTGGTCCTGACCTGCCTGAAGCACCGGAGTCGACTGCTCACCCAGATCCGCGACTCCGGCATCTTCGCGGTCACCGTGCTGGCGGCGGACCAACGGGACGTCGCCCGTTGGTTCGCCGACGCCCGGCGCCCCTCCGGCGCGGCCGCGTTCGCCGGCGTCCGGGTGCACCGCGCACCGGCGACCGGCTGCCTCGTGTTCAGCGAGGGACTGGCCTACTTCGACTGCCGGGTCCGCGACCTCTCCGACCAGGGCGACCACTCGGTGGTCATCGGGGAGGCGGTGTCCTACGGTGCCCTGCACCCAGCCAAGGCACCGCTGCTGTACCTGCACGGGTCGTACCGTTCGATCGCGGCGGCGCCCTCCGCGGCCTCCGCCGCGTAGCGGACGGAGACGGCCACCCACCCGGCGGCGTGTCATCACCGGCGCGCCCCGATGGCGTACGCGCGCATCCAGTGTCGGTCTCCAGCGCCGGCAGCAGGCGGGGCCGCATTGACGACAGCGGCTACGCGGATGGCCGTGACGAATTCGGATCTTGACTGGAACACCGGGCGCGACCTGGACAGACGCAGGCGGACTCAATCCGTGTGCGTGACAGCGACAAAACGGTGGCTTCGCACGGCACACCGTCACACAGGGAAACCCCGTCGGTGAGCAGGCATATCAGGAGTTCAGATGGCGTTACGGCTGTCTTCGAGGTGCCCCCGGCAGGATTCGAACCTGCGACACACAGTGTAGGAAGGCGACTGCGGCGGGTTGATGAGCATGCCCTTGACCTGGACCTCCGCGTCGGTCATGCGCCGAGCGAATCAAGATCATTGCACGTACTCTGCACGGCCCCCGGTCCGGCGTCTTCGCCTGCTGCGTCCGCCCGACGAGGTGAATCCGAGTCCGTGAGCCAGCGGTGGTCGTAGCCAAGATGATCCCAGCGAGAACGCATCCAGCGCTGCTTCCGGGCAGAGGAGGTACGCCACAGGTACCTCAGGTTGTCGCCCAGCAGATGCCGTCGCTCCGGGGCGACACAGCCGGGTAGCCCATGGCAGAGGTCGGCAAGTTCGTTGATCTGTTCACGCCGCTTCAGCAAGGTCTCCAGCGACTCGTCGTCCACGGGAGCCGTGTACAACCGAATCTCCAGGAAGGCCAAGTGCAGGAGCTGCAAGACGGCCTTCTCTGTCACTACGTCCGGTGGCTCGACGGTCGTCACCGGACAAGTCTCTCCCGGCGGCCGACCGGACGGCGTGCGTGCGGTCGTCTTTCGGCAACCCCCAGTTTGGAAGAGCGCGCTCAACCAAGCCCTGAGTCCCGCGACGCCTGCGACCGGGACATCTGCCCCCGTGCCCGCACATGACCGCTGCCCGCCACAGTCACCGGACCATTGAATGGACCATGACGGCCTCGCGAGGATGGCTCACGCCATGCCTGCCCTCTGCTGCCAGAGTTGATCGACGGAATGAGGAGGGGAGACACTAGCCGTGGCCAGGCGCAGGTACCGCAAGTCCCAGCCGGTGGAGCCACCAATCCCGCCCCAGATGCCCCGCACGCTCATGGGCAGGTTCCTACGGGAGAGCATGCTGCGCCACTCGTCGGAGCGTGAACCACTCACAGCAAGGTTCCCAGAGTTCAGCTCGCTCGGCTCCGCCCATGTCATGATCGCCGCCTTCCAAATCGCAGTGGCCCGACTCTTCGAACCAAACCACGGGCTCAAAGACGTCGACCTCCTCATATCTGCCATGCAGCGCGCATTCGGCCCGGAACTGCCTTGGCCGGAGACCGAGGCCCTTATCCGCTTCGAGATGGGTGAGGATGTTGCGATTGGAGGCTTCTCGGTTCGCACCAAGACTTGCGCCATGATCTTGACCCTTGGGGCCTATGCCGACTTCGTGGAGCGGAACGAAGCAGAGGTAGACGGACTCCTCACCGAAGCCGAGCGAAGAGCCTTCGACCACCGGCACCATCCGGAGCTTGCGGAGTAGCAGCGGCTGCCGACACGTCGTCGTGGGCCACCCGCACCAATGCACGGCTGCGCTGTAGGCGCGCGGCTGCCCGGCGGCGTACGAATTACCGCCCCCGGCCCGGAGGCCGGGGGCGGCTTGCCGTGTCGGCGGCTCTCCGCGCGCCTGGTCCGCGAAGCGGCGCGGCAACCGATCGCCCCGGCCACGACGGTGGCCGACAACCCCGCGATCGTCACGGCAAGAAGGACCGCCACGCTGATAACCGTCTCGATGCCCGGATGAGGACGACTCGCCCGGTGATCATTGTTCGCTGAGCTCTCAGGGAAGCCCCGACGTACTGACGAAGTGCCGGTTACCGTCCTGTCGTGAGAGAGCGGAACTGCGGCTCGGCCTGACGCCAGATGCTGATGAACTCCAAACGGGCAACGCTCAGCCGCATCCATACGCCCACCGGTGGCGCCCATGGCGGTGGCTCACCCCACTCCAAGCGAGGGCGGGTGGTGAAGGTGAACACCACGTCGATCTCGGTCATCTCCACGTACATGTTCAGGTGGTCGAAGGTGTCGCCAAGGTGCAACGGCCCCCGTTCCCGTATGCCAGGCTGCTCCGCCAAGCTGCACAGGCGGCGAAGATCCATGTAGTGCGGGTACCAGGCAGATGTGCTGCCATCCCCGATCGGGACGCCACCCACGTAGAGCTGGAACTCACCGAACCGACCGTCCTCGCTGGTCGGGACGAACTCCACGCGAAACGCATCGCGGGAACCCGCAGCCGGTACCGGCAGGGCCAAGCCGACATCACCGTCTTTTGCATCCATCTGGGAAACCACGGGACGATCCTACGGATGGCAACTTCCGATACGTCGTCACCCACGAACGGTCCGGGCGGAACTGTTCGCCGGGGGTGCCGACGACGGACCTGACATGAGGCGCTGCGGATCGCCCGAGGACGGCCGGAGGCCGCCCGGAGGGGGGCCGCAAGCTGGCACTGCGACCGAGTGAGGCGCTGGCGCTGCGCGAGCAGGACTGCAACCTTCCGGCAACGGGGTGGGGCCGGCGGACGCTGGTCGACAACCGGCCCCAGGCGGGCAAGCGCTGGACCGACAGCGGCGAGGTGCACGACCGGCGCGGGTTGAAGCACCGGGCGGCGGCGGAGTCCCGGGTCATGCCGATCCCGCCGGAGCTGGTGGGCATCCTGCGGCGGCACGTCGACCGGTTCGGCGTCGCCGATGACAGTCGACTGTTCCGCAGCGGCAAGAGCAACGTGGTGGCAGCGTCGACGTACTCGCGGGTGTGGAAGGCGGCGCGAGGGCTGGCGCTGGCTCCGGTGCAGGTGGCGTCCCCGCTGGCCGGTCGGCCGTACGACTTGCGGCACGCGGTGGTGTCGCTGTGGCTGAACTCCGGTGTTCCGGCACCCGACGTCGCCGCCCGCGCCGGCCACTCCGTCGACGTGCTGCTGAAGGTGTACGCCAAGTGCATCGACGGCCAGGAAGCGACGGTGAACCAGCGGATTCAGGCGGCGTTGGGCGGTCTGGGTGAGTAGCCTGCGCTCCCGCATCGCGCTCTGGCTACTCTCGCTCGGTGGCCGAGGACTTCACGATCAAGCTGACCCACGACCAGGCCCTGGTGCTCTCCGACTGGCTTGACAAGGTGATCGGTACTAAGAGGTTCGATGCCATCGTTGACGAGGACATCGCTGTCTGGTCGGCGTTGCACCGCATCAGCGGCACCCTCGATAAGTCGTTCGTGGAGATCTTCATGCCGGACTACACGGCACGCCTGGACGCCGCCCGTACGCGTCTCCTCGCGGACCTCGGGGACCATTTCGTGCAGGGACGGCAGGTGCAACGGGGCGCGGGGCACCACGACAGCGGCTATGAGGGTGCCCGTGGCGGATCCGGATCTTGACCGGAACAACAGGTGCGACCTGGGAAAACCCTCCCAAAATTAGTCCGTGAATAGTCCGTGGACAGCGACAAACGGCGGCTCCGGGCGGCACATCACTGCACAGGTCGACCGATCGACGCGGTGACGTATCCGCTGGTCAGATGGCGTTTTTGCTGATCTTCGAGGTGCCCCCGGCAGGATTCGAACCTGCGACACACGGTTTAGGAAACCGATGCTCTATCCCCTGAGCTACGAGGGCGCGAGTGCCCAGTCTAGCGGCCTGCCGGTTCACCCGGGGTGGCAGGGAGTGGCCCACGTTCACCCACGTCGTCGCCCTGGTCAGGGCCGACCGATGACCACACCCCGAGCACACGGACCCCGGCAGCGACCCGGCCCGTTGACCCGCCGTGGCATCCGGTGGCACCGGTTGCCCCACGGTGGCATCCGCTCTCGAGCACACACCGCGCACATCATCGAAGGTCCGGAGTCGGGTCTCGGGTCGCCCGCCGATAGACGTTGCTCGGCGCGGACAAGGACGTCGGCGCCGGGGTTGTTGAGGCGCTGGCCGGTTCTGGCGGAGATCGGTTACGGTAACGTCGCTTTGCGTCAATGCAGCCGTCGTGTCCGTACGGGGTTGTGAAGGGACGGGCGTCATGATCGATCCGCAGCGGGTAGACGATGCGAAGCGGGCACTGGGTGCAAGGCTTGCCGCCTGGCGCAACGTGCGTGGGCTGACCCAGTTGGCATTGGCGAGGCGGGTGCCGGTTTCCCGGACCACGATCGCGGGCGTCGAGCGCGGGCAGCAATGCCCGGACCGGATCTTCTGGCAGCGCTGTGAAGCGGCCCTAGCCGCTGGTGGAGAGTTGCTGGCCGACTACGACGACTATCGGCGCCTGAAGCAGCAGCTTGATCAGGAGAAAGTCGAAGCGGCACAACGCATGCGGTGGGGCGAAGTCGAGGACCGCTCACTACCGGCTGGCACTCACGGTGTCCCGGTGACGGATCCGGCACGGGAGTCGTTGCGCGACCTCGCCGCCACGGATCTGACGGCCGGTGGTCCGAACGGCCTGACGGCACCACTCGCGCGGGTCGCCGGTGCCGCGGTGGCAGGTGAGACGGACTTTCACGATGGTGACGCGGTTACGCTTGCGGTCATGTCCGATGGGCAGGCGATGTCATTGCGGGTAAGCCGGAGGGCTCTGCTGGAACTGGCCGCTGGCCTCACCGCCGTGCCGGTTGTCACCACCACAGGCGTTTCTCACCCACGGTCCGTCGACCCTGCCGTTGTCGATCACTTCGCGGAGCTTCGCGCGCTCCTCGTACAAGCGGACGACCTGCTGGGTGGCCTCACCATCCTGTCGACCGTCGAACAGCAGATCGCGCTGATCGCCGCCCTGCGTCGGCAGACACGTGGACAGCTTCGTAACCGGCTTCTCAGCACCGAGGCACGGTGGAGCGAGTTCGCGGGTTGGCTCAGCGACGATCTCGGCGACCGGGCCGCGGGCGACCGCTGGCTGGACCGCGCGGGAAGCATGGCGCAGGAAGCCGACGATCAGGAGTTCTGGGCGTACGTCCTGACCCGTAAGGCACAGCGGATGGTGGGAACCGGGGACGAGGACTGTGTCGTCGGGCTGGCCCGTGCCGCTTCCCGCCTGCCCGACACGCCCCCGCTCCTGCACGCCTTCGCCGCCATCCAGCAGGCGCACGGCAGCGCCATCGCGCAGGACGCCTCCGCTTTCCAGGCCGCGGTCGAGCGTGCCCACACACTCGTGGCGACCGCCAGGCCGCCGAGCGGGGGAAGCAGTGCCCTCGGTTCGTTCTGCACCCGGCCGTACCTTGCGGCGCAGGAGGGCGAGGGATGGCTCCGCCTCAACCAACCGCGTCGGGCCATCGACAGCTTCACCAACGCCGTCAACACGTGGCCCGACCGCTACCGACGCGAACGGGGCGTGTACCTCTCCCGCACGGCGCACGCCTACCTGGCGGCTTCGGAACCAGGCCAGGCCGCCACCGTCGCGGCTGAAGCGTTGACCACGGCTACCACGACGGGCTCGGTTCGGGTCCGCCGAAACGTCACCACCCTGGCCCGGCGACTCGAACCCTTCTCCAGCCAGCCGGAAGTGCGACAGCTCCTCGACCAGCTGGCCACCAGCGGATGAGTCACCAACTACCCGATCAGGTCCGTACGCCGCATGTCGCCTTCGTCGGCCGCGCCAACATCGACATCACCGTGCGGATCCCCCAACGGCCCGTCGCTGGCCGGACGACGTTCGCCTCGTCACCCGCGACGACCACACCGGGCGGCAAGAGCCTCAACCAGGCTTTGGCCGCACGACAAGCGGGCGTCCGCGCCAGCCTGATCACCAACGTCGGCGACGACGAATGGGGCGCCTCCCTGAGCCGAGCCCTCACCAACGCGGCCATCGACATGTCCTTCCTTCAAGTCGTGCCATCGGCTCCGACCGGTACCGCGATCATCGAGATCACCCCCGACGGCGAGAACTACATCGTCCTCGCACACTCCACAGAGACTGAGCTCGCCAGCGAGCATGTGCGCAACGCACTTCAGCAGCTACGAGCTCCGATCGTGGTAACCCAGCTCGATCTCCAGCCCGATGCCGTTGACGCCGTCTTCCGGCATCACCACGCAGAGACGCTCATCGGCAACCTCGTGCCACATCCCTCGCTCGGTCTGACCGCCCTGGCCCCACTCGACCTGTTCGTTTCGAACGAGGCCGAAGCGGCAGCGATACTGGGCCGCCACCATGCCAATCCGTCGATCGCAGCGCAGGAACTCCGCAAGCTGGGCCCACGAGCGGTGGTGGTGACCGCTGGCGCTCGCGGCGCCGCCTACAGCGATGCCGACCACACCGCACTCGTCCCCGCATCACACGTCAAGGCCATCAACACCAGCGGGGCCGGTGACGCCTTCCTCGGCACCCTCGCCGCACGACTCGCTCACAACGTGCCGCTACCCCACGCAGTCGCCAAAGGCGTCGCCGCCGCAACAACCTTCGTGCAGGTCGACAGACGCTAGGCGACTAGGTCGGGACGACGGTGACATCGCTGGCCTTCATGGTTGCCAGACGCCCGCACTGATCCGAGTCTCCACAAGATCGCGAGGGACGATCGGTTCGAACTGCGGTCAGCAGAACGGCCAGCCTCCCAGGGTCCTGCTCGAAGAGGATGTCGCTGAAGGCATCGAGGCTTCCGCTCGGGTTGCGTGACAGAGCAGCTGCGAGAACTCGTAGACGAAGCCGGCAAAGTCGACGAGCGACGCTCCGTCGATTACGAGCACAGGGGTTTACAACGATGCCGCAAGGGGTCTCGCCGGCAAGAGGGCCTCCAAGGCAGGATAATGCAGCGCTGCGCGCGGCCACGACTACAACGGACAGACGGAATGGACTTTCCCCAGCAGCCGTGTCGCCAATGGCCGCCGCCGCGAGATGGTCAGCCCTGCCTACTTTCTATACCCGGCGGTGACTGCTCCTGCTCTACCCTTGGGAAGAATTGGTGCCATTCAAGTCCAACATCTGCCCGAATGCGTTAAGAGCCGAGCGGCTAGTCACATCATTAGCAGGCGCTCGCATTCGCCATTCGGATACTTAATCAGCAGGCTTCGGCCATCGCCGCGCTTTAGGACATCTTGCACTAGATCATATACTTGAATTGCGCGGTTGATGGTGTCCGTTCTGGTATCTCCCGACTTCCGGACGGCACTATCGAGCGCCAACATTGACCTTTGAGTAAAATTGACGGTTACACGGGTTAGCGGCCCGCTGCTCCCACTCGCACCTCCAGACGCAACTGCCGGAGGGGTGATGCCGCCATCGGACTCACGCCGTTTCGGAACGCCGCCATTGCCCGCTTCAACAGACCCCTTCGCTGGCATATATATCCCCTTCTCCCATGCCCGGTACTCTTTATCGCTGCTGACAGTTCCCAGGAAAATTTAAGACACTTCGCGTTACCAATGGGCGCCCGTCAACAGACTCACGGGTTCAGGGCTGCTAGTCAACCGTCCCTCCAAGCTGGAACATCGCACACCATGTGCGACGGGTCTTGCGATGCACGTTGAGACCATGACAATGGGCCTAGGAGTCTCGTCCTACGACCCATGTCGGTCAGTCTTTATGCACAGCGACCGCACCCGATCCAACACGCAGGAAGGAAGTGAAGCTTGTTCGCTTGCACGATTGGGGTTATGCAGTGAACCAGGGGCGTTGCCCGTCCCAGCAGATTGACCAAGAGCTCAACCTGGCCGATCACACTGACCCCATCGAGTCCGAACCGTCGGACAAGGCACGCGTCTGGGCGCATCACCGAACAGAAAGATCAACGGAAGGGAATTTCTTCGCAACCTGGTGGCGATTCGCCATTGAGATAAAGTTTCTGCCTTCGAAGCGAACGGCTCGACACGCCCTAACCCTATCCGGGCTACTGGTAGCCGCAATCGCCGCAGCGGTTACATGGGTTGCCGCTTCGGTGAATGAAATTCCCGACGCCATTTCCGTGCCTACACCGATACTGGTCCCGTTGATCCTTCTAGCAGTTAGGGCAATCGTGACGAAAGGTCGGCGATAACTGGCCCGACTGCACACTTCGGACGCCAAGGCCAGGATCGACCGAAGCGGTTCAACCATCACGCACCAGCACTTTACTTGGGGCCGGACGATGTGTCCGGCCCCGCCAGCGCTTCACGACCATTGGGCACTAGCCCCCTCTGTGAGGAGTCTGCTGTGTCTTGAACTTGCAAGCGCCGCGCGACTGGGCGCATCGACCTCTGTTGGCGGTACCGCAGATGGTGGTACGGGTTCGACCGGGCGTGGCCACTGCTCGCCTGGCGGCACGGGGGCACGGCCGAAGATGGCTTCCGCGGCTGCTTGGGCGAGGACGGCCTGGGTTGTGGCGGGTATCCCGATCCGGTTCCAGTGGAAGATCACGTGCTCTGCGATCACGGCGCGTAGCCCACGGGTGAGTTTTCCTGTGTCGCGTAGGTGGCGGAGGGCTGTGCCGGCGTTCTCGAAGGCGGTCTGCCAGTCGCTGGTGGTGCGGGTGGTGCCGAGTTGCAGGTGACGGACCTTGCCGGTGAAGGCTTCCCAGGTGGCGGGGTCGGCGGCGGGGGGCCAGGTGCGGTGTTCCAGGCGGTGTCGGGCGACTCGCGCCCATACGTCGCCTTGTTCGTTGAGGTCGAGTCCGGTGGCGCGCATGAGTGCCGTGCACAGGATGAGGGAGCGTTCCCGTCGGTCTGCCGGCTGATGGTGAAGGTAGGTGAGGAGGTGGCGGCTGTCGTGGTGGAACAGGGTGTGTGCGGTGTCCATCGCGTCGGGGCCGCCGAAGGCGTGGATCTCGGGTTCGTAGATGTCGCTGGTCCAGGCGCGCGTTCCGGTGAGCAGGTCGTGTACCGGGCCGGGGTCGGTGTCGGGCGTGGTGGGCAGGTAGCGGATGCGCCACGGTCCTTTGCGGATGAACCACCAGGAGGTGATGAGGCCGGCGGTCTCGGCGGCGGGTAGGACGCGGTGGAGGTGGGGTATCGCGTGTTGTTCGCGTTCGTGGCGGCTCTGGCCAGGGTAGGTGATGTTCACCTGTTGCCAGGGGGTCTCCTTCATGGCGGGCCTTTCGTCAGCTGAGTAGGAGGCAGGCGTCCCACGAGGTTGAGGTTGTGGAGGCTGCGGCCAGGGCGTGACCGGCTGTGCCGTCAAGTAGTCCGGTGGGTTCGTCCGCGGCGGGGGTGGCGTGCAGGTGGAGGCGGGTCAGTGGGGCGAGGGGTGTCGGGGTGAGTGCGTCGGCGGCGATGCGCCGGCCGGTGGCGAGGAGGCCGGCGGTGCCGTGGCAGAGGCTGCGGTCGGTGAGACGGCGGATCTGTGCGGGGTCGTTCACGCAGGTGGTGAACGCCGTCTCGGCGAGGAGCTGCCGGGCGGTGTCGTGCAGGGCGAGGGCGGCCAGTTGTTGGGCGCGGGCGATTCCGGGGGTGCCGTAGCACCAGGAGGGGCGTAGTGGGTGTTGTTGTGCGGGTGCGCCGTGGTGCAGGTCGTCGAGGGTGAGGGTCTGCGGCCACCAGATGGTGTCGGCGGTGTGCTGCTGCCAGGTGTCCAGCCATCGGCATATCCGCAGGATCGCCTCGGTGTGTCCGTCGACGGTGATGCCGGCGCGGTGGGTGAGGGCGAGTAGCGCGAGTGGGCCGGTGATGCCGTGGGCGATCCCGTGGTTGGCGTGGCCTCCTGGTGGTGGTGGCTGGTGTCGGTCGGGTCCGTTCGCGCACCACCAGCCGGGGAGGTCGTTGACCGGTTCGGTGAGCCGGACCAGGTAGGTGAGTACCTGGCGGAGCAGGTCGTGGTCGCCGAGGCGGTGCAGGGCGACGCCGAGGCCGGTCAGGCCGCGGATGAGGTCGTACTCGGCGTAGTGGGGCCGCTGGTGGGAGTCGATGCGGCGGTGGGCGGCGTGCAGCCGTCGGCGGGTGACCGTGGCGGTCCCGGTGGCGGCGATCGATCGTGCTCGGGTGAGGCCGGGTTGGTTGGGGGTGGCGAGGACGAAGGCGAGTGCGGGTGCGCCGTAGAAGAGGCTGGCGCCTGCGGCGATGCTGACGCCGTTGGCGGTGGCGGCCCGCAGTGCCGCGTGGGCGGCGGGCCGGTTGCCGGTTTCCAGGTGTAGAAGGGCGACGCCGGCCGCCCCTTCGGCGAGGGACTGTGCTGCGGTCACGGCGTCGCCTGGCGGGTGCGGGCGACGGCGCGGGCCAGGCGGAGGCAGTGCCGTTCGGAGGCGGGGTCGACGCCGATCATGCGGGCGTGGTGCAGGTGCAGAATGTCGGTCAGTACCTGGTCGAGGTCGAGGTTGTCGGCGTGGGCCAGTGTCCGGTAGGTGGCCAGTGCCTTGTCCAGGTCGTCGTCGCGGTAGGGGGTGCGGGCGAGGTCGAGCTGGACGGGTTCGAGTCGGGGGCCGCGGTGGTGGGGGACGTGTTCGGCGAGCCAACGCGGCCCGTCGCCGGTGAAGGCGTCCGCGATGGCGATCATCGTGGCGGCGGTGCTGGCCTGGCGGTCGCCGGTCAGCCGCTGCAGGGTGGCGCGGGAGTCAGCGGCGAAGACCGCTTCGGCGGCGGTGAGGGTGGGGCCGGTGCCGTGGCGGGTCTCGGGCCGGTAGGTGCGCAGGCTGTAGTCGTGCAGGACGCGTTTGTGCTCCAGTTGTTGCGCCCATTCGGCGAGGCATGCGGCGGTGGCAGCGAAGGTGGTGTCCTGGAGTGGGATGCGTAGCCGCAGGTGGGGCTCGGGGTCCGGGTACCGGAGGAACCACCAGCCCGCCGCCGGGAGGTTGCCGGTCCGGTGGGCGAGGTCGGTGAGGATGTCGTCGGCCCGGCCGTACAGGCGGGCCTCCAACCACGGTGACTGGCCGGGCCGATGCTGTTGTGCGGTCACGGCCCGCGCTGGTCGGCTCGGGTGGGTGGCCGGACGGGTGTGCGCGAGGGTGAGGAGGAGTTCGGCGGGTCGGCCGCCGATCCAGCCGGCCGGGCCGGGAGCCTCGGTGAGGGTGGTGCGGGCGTGCCGGTCGACGTGCCGGCGCAGCACTGCCAGGTGGGTGTTGTCGTTCAGGTCCAGACGTACCTGCACGTCGTCGGCGCCGACCAGGACCTCGTCCGGGAGCCGGTGCTGTTCACGGTATCGCTGCCAGGCGTCGCGCCAGTGGGACCATGCCAGGGTGCGGGCGGGGAGCGCGGTCCGGTCGATGGTCCAGCGGGCGGGGTGCACGATGCTGCGTCCGCGTCGCAGGCGTGGCAGGAACGGCAGGCTACGCGCGTGCCCCCAGTCGAATCGGCTGCACGGAGCCGTCCACGCCGTCCAGATCTCGGTCAGGAACCGCATCAGGGGCTGCTGGAGGTCGGGTAGCAGCACGCTGTTGAGCAGCAGCGGCTCGACCGGTCGCCCGGAGGTCCGCGACACCAGCCACAGCCGCTGGCCGTCGCCGGTCACCGCGAGGTCCGCGAGCGTCCACGGCGGGTCCGGGTGGAAGTCGCCGACGGGCAGGACGGGCAGCACCGCAGGTGTCCGGGCGACCGCGGCCAAGCGGGCATCCAGCGGCGGGCCGGACAGTTGCACCGTGTCCGCGCCGGGCAGGGCGGTCGGCAGGTTCCGGTAGACGTGCTGGAACGACGCCAGCTCGGCGGGAGAAAGCAGGTGCAGGAACCGGCCGGCGGCGACCCCGGCGTGGCGGGCTCCGCTGACCACCGTCAACGTGAACGCGCCTCGGTCCAGGTCCTGTGGGGTCGCGGCGGCGAGGGTGAACCGTAGTTCGGTGTGTGGGATCGGCGGCCGGTCGTCATCTCCTCGTAGGCGGCCTGTCAGCTCGTCGTCGAGGATCACCTCCGTACAGTCGTTCAGCGCCGACTGCTGGGCGAGCTGCGCGAGGAGCCGGTCGCGGGCGGTGAACACCGCAGGTACACGCCGGGTGGAACCCCGGTATCCGGCGGGAAAGCCCAGAACGTTCAGGACGTCGCGTAACGGCACGGCCGCGCCCGGGCCCCACCGCTGAATGAACGCGCCGTGGTATTCCGCCCATCCCGGCAGGGGCGCTGCCACCGCCACCAGCGTCGACGCGGCACGGGCCGCCTCGTGGAGCACCGCCGGTGGCAGCGTCACCGAGGCGTCGACACGCAGGTCGACCGCGACCCGGTCGCCGGGATCGGGCATCGGGACGTGACGGGCCAGGTGGGAGGCCGGGTCGGTGACAGTCGTCGCCGGCCGCAGCGCCGACAGCAGGACACCCGCCTGGACGAGCGACGCCAACATCCGTTCGGCCGCCCCGGTAGCGGCGGGCAGCGGCCCGGCGACCCGGGCGGCGAGGTCACCGAACATGACCGGGGAACGCGCCGCGCGGATCGCCGCCCGCACCGGCCTGGTCAGACGGATCTCTATGTCCCACCTGCGGTCGCCGTCGCCGCGCAGGCAGGGCAGCACCCACACCTCGCCGCGCTGGTACCCCACCGAGTTCGTCACCACCGCGACGTCGCGCAGCGCCGCCAGGTCCTGCTCGGCGCGCCCGGTGTGCTCGGCGACGAACGTCCCGTCAGGGCGGGTCACCACCTGATGCGCCTCGCCCCACCGAACCGATGCGCGGGCGCCGAACTCGACCGGAGCCACCCCGGCGAAGGTGCCGAACGGTGTCGCCCGGGTGGTCCACCTCAGCAGGTACCGGACCGTCGAGTCGACCATGCGCCCGAACCGGCGGTCGGTGGTCGGCGCACTGGCCACGGTCCGGGTGATCTGTTCGGCCAACTGGGGTGTGGCAGCGGCGACGGCGGTGGCGAATCCCGGCAGCGCCCACACTGCGGCCAGCCACTGCCGCCACTGCTCGGGCTGATCCGTCGTCAGGTCGGGCCACGCGGGCAGGGTCAGACCGCTGGGGTAGGCGGCAACTCTGATCAGCGCCGCACCGGCCGTGGGGAACATGAACGCACCCTCGAAGACGGGGGCCCGGCGCTGGAGACGCCGGGCCCGGGGTGGATCGTCAGGGACGGTTACTTGCTGCCGCCGGAACAGGCGTTCGAGCCCGTGTTGCCCGAGCCGCAGCCGTCGTCGGTGCTGGTGGCGTACCCGCTGGCAGCGGGGCCGGCGTCCACCAGGGTGATGTCCAGGTCGAACTCCTCGAGTTCCATGGTCTCCACTCGCGTGTTCCTTCCTATGCGGAGGTGAAGGTGAGGACGAGGCGACTGTGTCGCTTGTCCAGCACCGTCCCGGCCGGCAGGGCGCCGTCGGGAGTACCTGCGGGTAGGACGTGCAGCACCGGAGAGGGCTCGCCAGCGTCCACCCACGCGCGCATGTGCCCGGCCATCCGTCCCGCCGCCGCGGCGGCGTCGGGCCCGTGAGCGCAGGCGCCGAGGTCGAACGTGTCGTCGGTCCAGCGCAGCGTCGACCGGTAGGAGAACGTCCCCTCGTGCAGGGCGGCGGGCGTACCGAACCGCCAGGCAGGGGCGACGATGCCGGCGTCGACGGCCTCCTGCTGCGCCGAGAGCACCACGAACTGGTCGACCTCATCGGCGAGGCGGGCCGCCAGCCACAGGTCCAGGTCGGCCAGGACGCTACGAGGCGGCAGGCCCACCCCTGCCCATGCCTGCTCCTGCGGCTGCGACAGCAGCCCACCGACCGATTCCGGGTCGACCTGCTGGCCCTCATCCAGCCGCAGGTGGACACCGGCGGCGATGTCGACATACCGCATCTCGTGGGCTCCGGTGCCCCGCATCGCCACGAACCCGCAGAGGCGCTGGCTGTGGCTGACCAGCCGGTCACCGACCCGGCGCAGCGCCCACGACCGGGTCATCCCGAACGTTCCGTAGCGGCACCACCAGCACGCCGTCCTCGGCGAGCTGCGCGATCCACGCCGCGGGGATGTCCCACGCCCCGGCCGTCACGATGATCAGGTCGTAGCAGCGCCCCAGGTCGATCGGCTGCTCCGCGTCCGCGCACACCACGCTGACATCGCCGTAACCTGCCACCGCCAGACACGCCACCGCCCGCTCGGTCACCTCCGGGTCGATGTCCACGGTCGTGACCGAACCCGACGGCCCGACCAGCTCGCGCAGCAGCGACGCGTTGTAGCCGCCCGATCCGATCTCCAGCACGTGCCGGCCGTGCAGGCCACCGGTGAGGGCGTCAGCCGCCTGCCCGAGCATCTCCGCGATCAGCCACGGCGCGGACACCGAACTGACGGTCTCATCACCGAGCCGCTTGGTGACGACCGCGGTGTCGCTGCGGTACGCCTCCTCCATCGGGACACCCGGCGTGTACAGCTCGCGGGGAACCACCCGCAGTGCCGCCTCGACCTCGGGCCGCATCGTCAGCCCCTTGGCCGCATGGTCAGCGACCAGCTGGTCGACCATCGCGTCACGGAGGTCGTCGCTGCTCATCGTGTCGACGCTCATGTGCGCGTCACTCTCCTGTTCGTCAGGACCGCCGCCGTTGCGGACGGCCCGCACTTTCCGTTATCCGCCAAGGACGAACACGGCCTCAGACGCCCGAGGACTGTTCCCCTGCTGGGCAGGACGCAGGCCGAACTCACCGGGTGCCCAACCGGCAAGGCGACGCAAGGCGGCCCGGGTTCGATCAAGCCGCAGTCAACGTGAGGTCCGAGCCGTCCCGGCCACCAGCGGTCCCGGATTCCTCGGCAGCGGCGAGAAACTGCGGTACAGGGTCACACGGATCAACTCCCCTCGGGTTGGGCGGTGCCGGGGACCCCTGAGCGGCGGGCGCCGAGCGGTCATGTCCACCACTCAACGCCGGTCTGACCGTGTCGAACACCCTCGACACGGGATTTCGACACGGTCAGACCGGCCCCAGCGCCTCTCGGGGGCCGACTACGACAGGCGGGCGGACAGCCTGTGGAGTTCGTCGAGGATCACGTTCCAGCGGAAGGGCTGATCGTCGTGAGCTGGTCGCAGCGCCTCGGTGGCGGTGAGGCGTACGCCGTGGTCGGCGAGGAGCCGCAGGTGGGCGTCGAACGCGGGGTGGCGGGCGAGGGTGGGTTTGACGTACGGGGAGACGATGATCGGCATGCCTGCGCCGAGAGCTTCGTTGAGGATGCCGAGGGCCAGACTGTCGTTGATGCCGGTGGCCCACTTGTTGATGGTGTTGAACGTCGCCGGAACGACCGCGACGGCATCGGCGCGTGGCAGGACGCTCGGTTCGTCAGGATGCCGCTGCCGGTAGCTGACGGGCCTGCCCGTAACGGCGGCCAGCCGATCGTTGGGAAGCCAGGTGTGCGCGGTTTCGGTCGCGATGACGTACACATCCCAGCCGTCGCGCCGCACCGCCTCGACCAGCTCGACGATGCGGCGGGCCGGTGGCGCGGCACAGACCACCAGGTAGAGCAGACGGGCATTCGCGGATCCGGACGTCACGCGGCGATTCCGGCGCGTTCGGCGAGTGCCCGCAGGCCGGGGGTGACGGCGCGCCGCTCACGGGTGAGCAGGTCGCCGATCAGATGGCGCGTCCGGCCGTGCACGTGCACCGTCTGCGGCGCGATGCGTTCGGCTTCGAGCAGGTGCAGCACGGCTGCGGGATCGTTGCCGGGCGAGCAGGCGTAGGCGGCGGCGAGGTCGAGGTGGACCCGGGCGCGGCGGCTCACCAGGGCCGCCGGCAGCGACGAGGTGTCGAGCTGTTCTCCAAGGTGGATCGCCAGCTGAGGCTGGTCCGTTCGGGCGGCGATGCTGATGCGGTGGATCATCACGTTCGTCGGACCGAACCCGGTCCACAGGTCGTTACGATCGGCGCCGAGCCGCCGGGCCAGGGCGTTCGCGTCGTCGAGGTGCCGCTCGACAGCGGCGGGCTGGGCCTGCCGGGCGGCGATCAGCGCCGCGAGCAGAGTCAACGCCCCGTGGGCCGACAGGACACGCGGACCCGTCGACGCGGAGTCCCTCGTGTCCGTCACACCATCGAGAGCGGCCAGCACCACCTCCTCGGCATCGCCGACGCGGTCCGGCATCGCCAGCAGCGCAGTACCCACCGAGAACGCCGCCGCAGCGACGAGCGCAACATCCTCGGCCTGCTCGGCGGCGACACGAGCGGCACGGTCCGCCGCCACCCAGGCAAGGCTGGGATCGCCGAGTTTCACGGTGAGTTTGGCGGCGGCGAGATTCGCCGCCGCCAGCGACCCGACGGCCAGGGCGCGCTGCGTGCCGGTGCAGGTCCGGGTCAACAGGTTCGCCTGCTCGAACGTGTCGGGCAACGCCCGGACCGCCTCGGCATAGTTGCCACGCTGGTAAAGGCTATGGAGATGGGCCACCCGCTGACGGACCTCCGAAAGCGTGAGAGGCTCGACCGGCTGTTTCGGTGCGGCAGGTGCGAGCAGGTGCCGGCGCAGCTCGGCCAGCAGTCGCGACCTGGCATCGTGGTCGGCTTCCTCGCCACGGCCTGCTACCGCGTTGACGACTGAGACCTGCCCGGTTCGTGTGGTGCGGCCCGCCTCCGGGCGCTCGCCGTGGAACCGGTCCGGCGGGCGTCGATTGTCGCCGACTTCGCCGTACCTTTCGCCTGTGGCCTCGCCGGCTGCCATCACCGCCTCGGGTACCGCTCCCCACCGCGCCCGCTGTGCCGCCTCGGCCTGCTGTGCCTGGAACCGGGACTGGAGGTGTCGGTAGGCGTCGTAGGCGGCGAGTAGCTCGCCCTGGGCGTCCAGCAGGGTGTCGCACTGCAGCCAGAAGATCCGGTCCACGACCTGCCGGCCCCGCTCGACCATTCCCAGGGTGCTGCGCGTCGTGTGCACCTGGCGTGCGAGGGCTTCCTGAATGAGTCCCCTCGACCTACGCAGGGCGGCGAGCTTACGGCCGAGATCGTCCCTGGCCTGTTGAAGATCCTGGCGATCAATCATGGGCTCGCCTTTCCGTTCGCATCGACCTGCGTCGAGCCGACTGTTGCGGCGCCCCGACGCACGGCGATTCGACGTTAGCGGATCGCACGCGACCTGGGCGTGGAGCTGGTGCGAATGGCGTGCTGGCCTGGCAGAGAGGGCGCCTGTGTCGAAAACCGGGGGGAGCGGGGTTGGCACCTCGAACGTCAGCCACGATCACGGCGGAACACACTTCAGCCATCCCCACTCCCGGCCCAACGGGCACGGCAACCTCAGCCTGCCGCCGTCACCGACAGACACCCCGGACACGATGTGCGAGTTCGGTGGGCATCGGCCCTCTTCGACGAGCGCGGAAGAGCGTGCGGTGATGCCCATAAAGGGCGCGCGGCGCCAGCCCTGCCGCAAGGGCTTTCGGCGGTTCAGTAGCCCCACCGGTGCCGGACGCGGGTTTCGCGTACCGGGATTTCGGGGTGGGGACTTCGGGTTCGTCGCCTACGCCGACACCGACACCGCCCAGGACGTCCTGGTCCGCGTTGTCGGTGGCGACACCGACCCGGGAGCCCAGACCGCCCCCCTCGCACGCGCCCGCGAGTTGTGGTGGCTCTCCCGCGCCGTACGGGCCAAGTACACCGCCATCTCCCGCGCCGTGCCGCTGCTGCTCGCCGGGTACGCCGGCGCCGCCACCACCGCAGCCCTGGCGATCTGGGCCCGGTGACCACGATGACCGCGACCACCACCCTCGTCGTGCAGGACCCCGTCGACGCCTACGAACTGTTCGCCCACGCCCGCACCGTGCTCAGGCTGCCCCTGGACGGCCGATGGCACCTGGTCGACCACGGCCGCGTCCACATGCTGCAAACCCTGCCCGGACAGGGCGCACCGGCCCTGGCCAGCGTGCACCTCCCCGTCGACGGCAGCCGGCACCCCGGCGAGCCCCACGCCGGCATCCCCGGCGGCTACGCCCTGCTCGCCTTCACCACCGACGGCGGCGACACCAACAGGACCCAGCGCCGGCACCGCGACCTCGCCGGCCAGGCTAGTGCGTGGCTGACCCACCGACGGCTTCGCTGGACCTGGTCACACGCCGACGGGCCCTTCACGACCAACCACGCCGATCTTGCGACCAGGGGCCAAATAGTTGATCTTTTTGGGGGTCTGCGCGGTCCCTGATCGCTGCCACGGTGGTTGACCGCTGTGAGTCGATCTCCTCTGAGCATCGGCGAGCTGGTCGAGCACTGGACCCTTGTCCCTGCTGAGCTGGACCTGGTTGCGTCCAAGCATGGCGAGATACGGCCGGGTTCGCGCTGTTGCGGAGGTTCTACGACCGGTACGGCCGCTTCCCGCGAGGTTGGGCAGATCTGCGCCCGGAGGCGATGGACTTCGCCTCTCGCCAGGTCAAGGCGGAGCCGGGTTACTTGGCGTTCTACGGAGACCAGGGCCAGCGGATCCATCACACCCCCAATCGGCTAGATCAACCCGACAACGCACCCAGAATCCAATCCACGGATTCAGGCTAAGGTCCGGTCCGGCAGCGGAACAGGGGCGCAGGACCTGCGGCAGGGTGGGGCGAGCGCCCCACCCTGCCGTTGAACTCAGCCGATCTGCAGGGTCACGTCGTCCAGCACGAAGCTGGTCTGCAGGTAGGCGTCCTCGGTGCCGGTGAAGGTCAGCGTGACCGTCTGGCCGGCGTACGCGCCGAGGTTGACGGTGCGCTGCGTGTAGCCCGTGGCAGCGTTCATGTTGGACAGCGACGCCACGGTGGTGCCGTTGGCCTTGATCGTGAACACGTCGTAGGCGAGCGCCCCGTACTCGTTCGTGTCGATGTGCAGCCAGTAGGTCAGTACCGCACTGGTGCAGCCCGACGGGATGGTGACGGTCTGGCTGATGGCCTCGGTCGCGGTGTAGCCGTATCCGCCGAGCCACGCGTACCGGGTGCCGCTGCGCGGCACCTGCCCGATAGAGGTGCCGATCGCGCCGGTGGAGCCGGTCCACGGCGAGGTGCCGCTTTCGAACCCGCCGTTGAGGATCAGCTGGGCGGCGGTGCAGCCGCCCGGTCCGCCGGTCACGGTCAGCGTGTACGTGGTGCTGTGCGACACCGACCCCGTGCCGGTGATGGTGATGGTGTAGGTGCCGCCGGCCACCGACGAGCCGACCGCGATGGTGGCGGTCGACGAGCTGCCGGAGGTGACCGACGACGGGCTGAACGAGACCGTTACGCCCGTGGGGGCGCCGCTGGCGGTCAGGGTCACCGTCTGGGCGCTGCCCGAGGTGGTGGCGGTGCCGACGGTGGTCGTGGTGCTGGACCCCGCGTTCACGGTGCCCGACGAGGGGCTGGCCGAGATCGAGAAGTCGTTGGTCGGCGTCGAGGTGCCGACCGCCCGGTTCCACAGCGTGTAGGCGATGCCGTCGGCAGCCCGGTTCAGCGCGGTGGCGTCGATGTTGCTGAGGGTGTCGCACGAGGAGTGGTAGCAGGAGTCGTAGGACTGACCGGCCGTGCCGCCCCACTTCGACGCCTGGGCCGACGTCTTGGTGGCGCTGGCGCCCATCGCGTAACCGGAGGTCGGGATGCCCGCGTTCTGGAACGAGTAGTCGTCGGAACGGCCCTGGCCCTCGACGTTCTCCTCCGGCTGCAGGCTGAGGGAGTCCCAGTACGCCTTCATCGGCTGCGACGCGGTCGAGGTGATGTTGTTGATGAAGTAGCCGCCGTTCTTCGACGCGATCATGTCGAAGTTGTAGTAGGCCTTGATCGCCGTTCGCTGGGTACTGGTCAGCGAGTTGACGTAGAACTTGGAGCCGTTGAGGCCCTGTTCCTCGTCGGTCCACCAGCCGAAGCGGACCTTGTTCAGCATGGTCGGGTTCTGCGCGGCCAGCGCGAGGGCGACCTCGAGCAGCGCCGCCGAGCCGGAGCCGTTGTCGTTGATGCCCGGACCGACCGAGACGCCGTCCAGGTGGGCGCCGAACATGTAGACGTTGCTCGCGTTACCGCCCGGCCACTCGGCGATCAGGTTCGGGCCTGCACCGCTGGTGCAGCCGGAGGTGCAGGGCTGCTCGGTGACGGTGAAGCCGGCGGCCTGCAGCTTGCCCTTGACGTACGCCACCGACTGCAGGTAGCCCTGGCCGGTCGAGCGGCGGGTGCCGCCGTTGTTGGTGGCGATGGTGCTGAGCTGTGTCAGGTGCGCCTGCACGTTGGCGACGTCGATGTCCGGCGCGGTGCCACCGGGGGTGCCGCCGTTGACCGTGAGCGTGTACTGCGCGGTGTGGGTGATCGAACCGGTGCCGGTCACGGTGATGGTGTACGTGCCCGCAGCCGCACTGGACGTGGTCGCCACCGTCATCGTGGAGCTGTTGCCCGACGTCACCGACGTCGGGCTGAACGACACGGTGACCCCCGACGGGGCACCCGAGGAGGTCAGCGACACGGTCTGGGCGCTGCCGGAGACGGTCGCGGTGTTGACCGTCGCGGTGACCGAGGAGCCCGCGTTGACGCTGCCCGAGGTGGGGCTGACCGAGACGGAGAAGTCGGTGCTGGAACCGGTGCAGGTCGGGTCACCGGTCTGGGCCGGGACCGCGACCGCGTTCCACGCGTCCTTGGTCCGGTTGAACAGGACGCACGAGGAGTCCAGGTTCTTCGCGGCGGTCAGGGTCGCGGTGCGGTACTTCTTGTGGGTCATGCCGGAGGTCTTCAGCAGCATGCCGCCGTAGAAGATCTTTCCGGCGGACTGGATGCCCACGCCGGTGACCGACGACGGGCCGCCCGAGCAGATGGGGCTGTTCGGCTTGCCGCCGCCCGGCGCGCTGCCCTCGGCGAGCAGGTAGAACCAGTGGTTGAGCGGACCTGCGGCCGCGTGTACCTCCGTGTTCGGGATCGACGAGGAGTAGCAGTTCGGGTGGCCGCCGACCAGCGAGGGGTTGTACATGTTGCGGATCGGGCCGTCGCCGACGAGGTCGATCTCCTCACCGACCAGGTAGTCGGGTTCGTCGTAGGCGCTGGACTGGTTGGCGTATGCCTCGGTCAGGGCGCCGAAGATGTCGCCGGTGGCTTCGCCGAGGCCGGCTTCGGAGCTGGTGCCGCCGGGGGTGTTCTGGTCCATGCCGTGGCCGAACTCGTGACCCACCACATCCATCGAGGAGATCCAGTTGCCTGCCGAGTTCTTGCCGATCGTGATCGTCGAGCCGTCCCAGTAGGCGTTCTGCTCGTTCAGGCCGACCTTGATCGGCCAGCTGCCGCCGTTGCCGTTGTGCCCGTTGCGGCCCAGCCAGGCCGACAGCATGTCCCATTCCTTCTGCGCCGAGTACACCGCGTCGACGCAGCCGGTCTCCTTGCTTGTGCCCACTCCGTTGCCCCAGCTGTCGTCGGCGCCGGAGAAGACGGTGCTGGTGCTGTAGTCCTGGCAGTTCAGGCCGGTGCGCGTGGTGTCGCGCAGGTAGTACGTGCTGCCCGACTGCGACGTGGTGATCGACAGTGGGCTGGGCCCGTTCCACTTGCCGGTGCCGGAACCGGCCGCGGCGTCCTCCTGCTTGGCCAGCACCTGGCCGTTGCGCGCGTCCACGAAGACATGCAGGTGGCTGGGCGCCGAGGCGGTGCGCCCGGCGACGACGACCTCCCACGCGAGTCGCGCGGTGCTGTCCTTGACGTGCACCACGAGGGTGCGCGACTCGACCTGGTCGACCTTGGTGAGCAGGCCCTTGGCGGTCTGCTCGGCGCGGTCGGCGGCGACCGTCGGCACGACGGAGACGTTGATCTTCGTCTTGGTGGCGGCCGAGATCGCCCGGATGGCGCCCCGGCCGTCGGCGAGTACGGCGGCGTCGCCGCCGACCACCGGCAGGCCCCGGTAGGTGCGCTCGTAGGCAATGGAGAACAGGCCGTCCACCCACGGGATCACCATGCGACGGTCGTACTGCTCGAAGGGGCCTTTCGCCAGCGCGTCGTGACCGCCGTCGGCAGCGCGGTCGGCTGCAGAGATCGCCAGCGACAGCGGGCTCTGCGCAACCGTGGGTGTAGGGGGCGGGGTGGCTGCGGTCGACTGGGTGGCCACCCCGGTCACGGTGCCCAGGGTAAGCGCAACCGCGACAGCGGCCGCCATGGCAGTTCTTCGATACATCGCAATCCTCCCGCCGAGATGGGTTGAGGGGTGTGGCAGCAGGGCCCGTGTTGATGGGATCTCCGGCAACCGGTGACAGCTCGGCTTTGGCGATGACACTAGGAACGGCGGAGGCTGGCCGAAATCAGGGCAACCCCTTGCTCTGGTGCGCGAAGGACCGTCGGGCGCACTATGATCCGGTGCCAGATTCTGCGACGGCAGTGAATGCGCATCAGGGGGCCACCGGCACCATGCTGCCGGTGGTACCGGGCGTCGTGCGCGGCGCCCGTCGGGTGGTGCTGTTCGGTCCGCCCGGGATCGGCAAGACCGCTGCGGCCGGTGTACTCGGGCAGCAGCTGGGCATGCCTGTCCTAAGGCTGGCTCCGAGCCCACAGGACGCCCAGGTCCCCTACACCGGACTGCTCGAACTCGCACTGGCCCTCCAACCGCTGCCGGCCGCGCGGGAACTCGCGACCGGAATCGACAAGGCCGTCGGAGTGCCGGGCTCTGCCGATCCCGCCGGGACCGCTCTACGGCTGCGCCGGTTGACCGCCACCCTGCTGCTGGACACCCCGCCTCTGACACTGGTGGTGGACAACGCCCAGTGGCTGGATACGGCCAGCGCGGCCGTCTTGCGTTGGGCACTGCGCCTGGCTCCCGACCTTCCCGTCATAGCCGCAGAGCGAATCTGGCGCCCGGGGAGCGAAGGCCACTGGTGCGGCGAGGACCCCTGTGCGGTACGCATCCCGGCGCTGACACCCGATCAGGTCGCAACCCTGCTGTCGCCGTACCGGCTAACCCCCTACGAGGTCACGCAGACCCACATCCGCAGCGGAGGGAACCCGGCCCTAGCCCTCGCATTCGCCGGGGCCCGCAGCCGCGCCACCGACCTGCCGGCCGCTCAGGGTCTCGTAGACGACCTGGTCCTGCCGCCGGCCGCCCGCCGACTGGTGAACGAATGGCTGGGCACTGTGTCGGCCGAAGTTCAGGAACTGTTGACGGTCGCCGCACTCGACGACCGGCCCGACCGCGAACTGCTGAGCCGCCTCGCCGGCCCGCCCGCCGACAACCTTCTCGCAGAGGCCGAGGCAGCCGGACTGATCAACATCGGGCCGGCCGACGGGAAGATCCGGTTCGCCGCCTCCGCGATCGGTGCCGAACTCGCGGCCCGACCGCCGGTCGCCACACGCAGGCTCCTGCACACCCGCCTGGCCGAAGCCAGCCGCGACAGCATCCGCCGCGACCGTCACACCACGCTGGCGGCCGACACCAACGACCCGCAGTCGGCCGACCGCGCCGCCCGCGCCGCCGCCCGCGCCCGGCTGCGCGGAGAACCCGCACTAGCGGCCGAACTCTCCCTCCTCGCCGCCGAACGTACCCCGGAGACCGACGCCGACCTGCTCACCGAACGGGCGCTGACCGCCGTACGCGACGCCGCCCACAACGGCGACCTGCCCCGCGGCCAGGCCGCCGTCCGCCTCGTCCTGCACCACGACAGCAGCCCCGCCAACCGCGTCAACGCCCTCATCTCCCTGATCGACTCAGGCGGACAGCACCTGCACAACGGCGACAAGCTGTTCGCCGACGCACTTCACGAAGCGGCCGGACATCCGGACCTGACCGCGCAGATCCTCATCCGCCAGGCGATCTGGGCCAACGTCAACGGCGATCCCGACCGGGCGTGCGCCCAGGCTGCCCGGGCCGCCAGCCTCGCCCGGAGCGCTGGCGACACCGCCACCACCGCCATGGCCCTCACGATGCAGGCCCGCATCCAACGCATCCTCGGCCGCCCCCAAGCCGAGACCACGCTCGGCCACGCCCTGTCCCTGCCACGCAGCACTCACATCCCCGTCAACGCCAGGCCCGAACAGCTCTCCGCCCGGCACGCCATCTTCGACGACCGTCTGGACGAAGCCCGCAGCGCACTGCTGCCTCTGCTCGTCGAAGCCGAGCGGACCGGAGACGCCGAAGCCACCGTGGATGTCCTGCGCAGCCTCGCCGAAGTCGAGATCCGCGCCGGACGGTGCGGACTGGCCCTCGACTACGCCGGCCGCGCCCTGTCGCTTACCGACAGAGCCGCCTTGGACCCCGCACCAACGTGCTACACCTCCGCCCTGGTCGAGGGCACCGCCTCGTGCACCGACTCCGCCCTCGCTCACGCACGCCGCGGGGCGGACACCTCCCGCCGGGAGGACAACAAAGTCTTCCTCTCCCGAAACCTCTTCGTCCTCGGACATCTTCTCCTGGTCACCGGGCGTCCGAAAGAAGCCCTGGAGGCGCTGGAAGAGGTCCGTACGCTTGAGAAGCGCCAGCAGGTCCGCGACCCGTCCGTCCTGCGCTGGCACGCCGACCTCGCCCAAGCCCTCATCTCCCTCGGCTACCTCGACCAAGCCCGCAAACTGCTGACCGATACCCGTCGCACCGCGACTGATCTAGATAGAAGCTGCGTCCTCCCCGTGCTCGACCGCTCCCAGGCACTCCTGGAAGCCACCCTGGGCAACTACGATGCGGCCGCCGACCTCCTCACCGCAGCAGCCGACCACCTCCGCCACCTGCCCATCGAACACGGTCGAACCCTCCTGGCCCTCAGCCACACCGAACGACGCGGACGCCGACGCGCCAGCGCCCGCACCGCGGCGCAGAGCGCCGCCGACCTCTTCAGCACGCACCAGGCACACCCCTGGATCGAAGCCGCCACCCGCACCCTCCACCAACTGGAGCCCGTCCCCGCGCACAGCAGTACGCTCCCCTGCCTCACCTCCGCCGAACAGCGCTGCGTCGAGCTCGCCGCCAGCGGAGCGACCAACCGCGACATCGCCACCGCCCTCACCATCAGTGTCAAAACAGTCGAAGCAAACCTCACCCGCGTCTACCGGAAGCTCGGCATCCACTCACGCGTCCAACTCGCGCACCTTGCAGCCCTGACGGCAGCGCCGGCAGAAGCCCTGCAGCCCGGCCTGGCGCATCAGCCTGGCAACGCGTTTGCGCCCACTTCCGACTCCGGTGCCCAGGCGTAACTCGGCGTGCGGCGTAAAGGAGCGGATTGGGCGAGGATCGCACGTGCTTCCCCGGACAGCATCCTCGCTACGTCAAGTCGCAAAATGCCGTGACGAGGATTTAGAATCGAGAAAGTTGACACAAAAAGCAACAGAGGCGGCCGGTTTGCTACTGTAACCGCCAGCAACGGAGCGCAGCAGCTATCCAATGCGACCAACAAACAGAGGTAATGAACGGCTGAATCGCAGGCAGTCGGCCTACCGACATGCATAGATGACGGTCTTAGGAGTCTCCATGTGACTCCGGGTGATCTTGGTGGGCAGGGTGGAGCGGCCGGCGCGATGGCGTTGCGTCGGCGGGGAGCGGTCTGCTTCAGGCTGCCGCGCGGATCACCGGTGCCGGTCGAGTGAAGGTTTTGCGGTCCCGGATGAGTGCCCAGAGAACGTCAACGCGTCGCCGGGCGAGAGCAAGAATGGCTTGCCGGTGGTTCTTTCCTTCGGCGCGTTTCTTCTCGTAGTAGGCGCGGGAGGTAGGGCATTCTCGGGCGGCGGTGAAGGCGGCCATCCACAGAATGTGCCGCAGTCTCCGGTGAAAGCGACGAGGCGGGCGATGGTTGCCGGAGACCGTTCCGGAATCACGGGAGATGGGCGCAAGGCCGGCGTGGGCGGCGAGTTTCGCGGGGCTGTCGTACTCGGTCATGCCGGCGGTGTGGACGAGCAGTTCGGCGGTAAGCAGGTTTCCCATACCGGGCAGACTTCCGATGATCGGCGCCAAGGGGTGCTGTTCGAGGTGGTCGGCGATGAGGTCGTCGACGGCGGAGATGCGTTGTTCGAGGGCGAGGATCTCGGTGGCCATCTGCCCGACCACCATCGCGGCGGCGCGTTGCCCGGGCAGGTTCACGGTCTGCTGCCGGGCGGCGGCGACCATCGCCTCAGCGACCTGGACGGCGTTCTTGACGTGCCCGCGCCGGAGCAGGGCGGTGATCCGGTCAATGCCGGCGTGCCGGATCGCCGCCGGAGTCTGCCAGCACGCCAGGACCATCATCGGAGCCTTCCGGTTGAGTTCCACCGCTCGCTCCAACGCCGGACTGATCCCGGTGAGCAGCTCCTGCAACCGGAACAGGGTCGCGACACGCTGGCCGACGAGGTCGGCACGGTAGCTGGTCAGGACGGTGAGTTCGGCGAGGAGCCGGTCGGACGGTTCCAGGATCGGGATGTCGGGGCGCATCCGGATGGTCTGGGCGATCACCAGCGCGTCGCGAGCGTCGGTCTTGTTCTCACCGGCGAACGCGGCGGCCATGTGGAACGCGACGGTCCCGGAGACGTAGCGGACCTGGGCCTGTCGGCGCCACAGCAGGGTCAGCAGCAGCGCCGACAGCCCGGTGGTGATGTCGACCGCCCAGCAGACCGGGCGGCCGTGCGTCGAGACCTCGGCCATGACGGTGAGCAGGGCGGTCTCGTCGTTGGCTACTCGGCGGGAGTAGACGAGCCGGCCGTCGCCGTCGACGGCGGCGACATGGTGGTGGGTCTTGCCGATGTCCACGCCGATCCACAGCCTCGCCACCCTCGCGCCTCTCCTTCATCCGATCGGGACTTCTGTCGGGCCGTCGTCTGTGGGTTCGGATTTGCCGGCACCTTCTACGAATGCGAACGCAGGTCGCGGATCTCCATCAGCGGTCTACCGAATCTCGCAGACGACGAAGCGGCGGGTGGCATCTCCTACCGTGAGCCAAGCGATCTCGACGAAACACACGCAGCCATACCCACCCCTCCCGGGCATCAGGGTCTACGGCCACCAGGGCCGCGCCCGTTCAACCAGCCCGCCCGCGAGGCGGGAAAGTGGGTGGGCACCTCGAGGCTCAGCCACGATCACGGCGGAACACACACAGCCATCCCCACTCCCGGCCCTGCGGGCGCGGCAACCTCGATCCTGCCGCCGTCACCGGCCGGCACCTCGGACACGATGTGCGGGACCCACGCCGCATGCTTCACCGAGCGCGGGGCAGGCGTACGGCATGGTGGCCCATGACGGCTGGTCGCCGGCCGCCGTTCCGACCGGCCTGATTCCTACGCCAACCATCGCTGCAGCGGCTTGAATAGCGGTGTGCGGGTCAGCAAGGACGGGCGGGACTGGCGCATCGGCACCGCCGCCGACGTCGGCTGGATCGCCGGGCACACCACTGCCGGCGTCTCGATCACCACCACCATCCCGCCGGCGTTCGACGCCTACGCCACCACCTACCAGGCCGACGACGTCACCGCCGCCGCCTACGAGCAGGCCGTGGTCGAGGACCTGGTCACGCACACGCCCGACCAGCCGTGGTGGCTGGCCTATCTCGACACCGGCGCCCACGACGTCGTCTTCCCCCACGCCCCGAGGGTGTTCCTCTACTGGAACTGGCCGTACGTGCTGGTCGAGGCCGGCCCCGAGCAGGCCCTCACCTGGCGCACCGGTGGTCACATGCGCCACGGCCGCGGAGTGCTACCCGACCTCTTCTTCCCCGCCGACCGGTCGTGGCTGGTCTCCGCGCTCTGGGACGACACCTGGACCTGCGTCGGCGGCCCAACACCACTGATCCACACCCTCGAACGCGACCCGGTAGCCAACGCCCGCGAGGTCCAACCCGACGAGGACGCGCTACCACCGGGGCTGACCCGCGAGTGACGACCCACGTCCCGGGGCCACGGTCAGCTTCCAACGGCGGCTATCCTCGCCACTTCTCGGCTGGTCGGCAGCCGCTGGTCGGTTTGCCGTAGATCCGCTTTCCGTCCGCGCCCACGTAGCAGTGCTCGAGTTGGTCTTCGGCCTGAAACAGCGGGCGCCTGTCGATCTCCACATTCTTGGCGTCGTAGCTGACCAGTTCAGGGGCGTTGTCAGCCTCTAGTCTGGCGTCGCTGGTCATCAGGCCGAACGCGCCTTCGGAGAGCCGGGCCGCGGTGGTGTGGCCGTCGCCGTGGTCGAGTACGAGCCGGTGGACACGTCCGCTGACCCGGCCGCTGACGCTGACGTCGCCACCGTCGGACTCGGTGGAGGTCAGCAGCAGCCGCTGCACCGGCCCGGGCAGCCACTCACCGTGCGGCCACGGCTCGGTGGCGCCTCCGCCGGACTCCCGGCCCGTGCCCGGCGACTTGACGTCGCAGGTGGCGTAGCCGACGTCGTTCATGAACAACACCAGCGCGCGGTCGCCCCGCTCCATGGCCACCGCCAGGTCGGCCAGGGACACCGGTACGGGTCGCTCTCTCGGGTTCTGCCGGGCCTGCCGTTGCGGGGAGTTCCACCGCAGGCACCGCTCGGCCGCATCCCGCAGCATCGGCGACAACTCACCCGATCCCATGGCCAACACCTGCACGGCCGATCGGTCCGGCCGCTGCCACACCACCACCGCGACACCGGACGCCACGGCCAGCAGCACCACCCCCGCCACGGCGGCTCGCAGTCGTGCCGTACGAGCCGGGCGCGGGCGCACAGAACCAAGGATCCGAGCCCGCATCGCGTGCGCCGCCTCCGGCGGCAGGTCCCGCTCCGCGGGCAGGTCGAGAATGTCGTTCACCGCTTCCCCTCCTGAATCTCCTCGGGCAGCAGCCGCGCCAGGCGGCTGCGCGCCCGACTGACCCGGGACCGCACCGCCACCTCGCTAATGCCCAACACCGCTGCCGCGTCCGGGTACGACACGCCGGACCACAGGCACAACGCCACCGCCTCCCGCTCGGCCGACGGCAACCCGCGGACCACCGAGAGGACCTCGGCCATCCGCCGCTCGTCGTCCAGCCGCGCGGAAACCTCCTCGGCGAGGTCACCATCGGCGTACCGCTCCGCCGGTAGACGCCGGAGCAGCGCCAGCCACCGGCGCGCCGACCGCCACTCGGAGCGGACCGCATTGGTGGCGACGACCAGCAGCCACGGCAGCGCCGAGCCCTCCACCAGACGGGCGTCGTGACGGCGGCGCCACGCGACAAGGAACGTCGCCTGCGTGACGTCCTCGGCCGTCGACCAAGAGCCGGTCAACCGGAACGCGTGGTTGTAGACCGGACGGGAGTACCGATCGAAGAGCCGACCGAACGCCGACTCGTCACCGGCGGCGATCGAAGCCCACAGTTCCTCGTCCGACGGCCCTACCTGATGCCTCACACCACACTATGGCCGCCCACGCCGACTCTGTTGCAGATCACGGCGCACCTCTCGAACGAATACGTGGATCCAAATCTTCGATGCGCGGATGGATGGCGAGGGCAGGGTAGCGCTATCGGGTGATTCGTCCGTTGCTGGGTGTGACGTTGTGACTGGTGCCGGACATAAGCACGGTAGGAGGGGGGCGCGATCCGAGGTGTGTTGGGTGCGTCGCGGACCTCACCGACGAACTTTTCCACGATGTCCTGTGCGCCGGACCGGGACTCGAACCCCTAACCTTCTTATCCGTGGAGGACCGGCATAATACGGGGATGCCGATTCTCTTGTCTAAAATAGATACTGTCGTCCTGCCATCACACGAAGTGTTCTGCCTCTACTCGCGTGAGGAGAGGGAGCAGAGGGACCTCGCGGAAGCCGAGCGACTTGCCTCTGCTGACGGGGTCGGGTTCGCCTGGAGTGCCGTCGGGGTGCGGGTCGCGACTGAGGTCAGCAAGGCACTAGTGTCGGTGGAGACGTGGTCGGGGATGCCGTTACTCCTGCGGGACCAGGGTCCGTTTGACTTCGCGTGGGAGGGTGTCGTTGACTTCCCGGACGGCAGGTGGTGCATCAGCGAGTCGCTCGATTCGCTGACGAGGCTCGGCGTTGAACTGCCGTCGGGACCGGGCCGGTGCGGCGTTCGGGTAGTGGCGTACAACCACAATGACGTGCTCGATCGTTACGAGATGGCACAGGCGGGAACTGACGAGGAGTTCGCCGCCATGCTGGCTGAACTCAAGCGGCTCGATCCCGAGACGGCGGAGCGATACCAGATTCAATTGTGGCCGGTGAGGCGGCAGCGTGGCACCGCCCCACCGGATGAGCGCTCCTAAGTGTTCACCTTGACCAGGAACAGGTCTCCATCAAGCACCCGGTACACCTTGTAAAATTGATTTTCCAGCAGGTCGCGACCAACGTGCTGATTGTCGGCAGCATCGATTACGCGCACCGAGTAGCGCTGAAGGTCGGTCGGCTCCGGCGCTCCGGTTTGCGATCCCTCGTATGTGCTGGCGAAAGGGTATTCGTCGCAATTTTGAATCTGACCGTTATATTCACCCCAGATGTTTTTGCACAGTGCGACTGACTTGTTGCGATTATTGTCGTTTTCGGTTTTGTTATGCATTCGCGTCAGGGGTACAGTCTTGCCTGGAACGCTCTTTCCCACCCAGCTAGGGAATGTCAACATCGGCTGTTCCTGAGCATGAAGGATGTGTAGCGCACTCTCGTCCTGGGTTGGATCGTTGATGTCGACCTCGAAGACGAGTTGGTGATCGGTGAACACCGCGCCTCGGGCGGCGCCGACGTAGTCGGCCGAGTCGTAGCGGGTCCGGGAGACGCCCGTTTCGACCGGGAGTGTCCAAGTGAACTCGGGCTGCGCCGGGCTGTGTGCGTACAGGTTGAGGAACAGGGCATGCGGCACGATCTGCGGGCCGCCGCCGCTAACCTCTGGCGAGACGAAGCTGATCGACCAGTCATCCTGCAAGCGCCAGGAGGCGACCGCGGCGTCGCGGCTCGGTACCGTCGGGCAGGTCACCAGCGCCGCATTGCAGCCGAGGAACCCAACGCGGATGAACCTCGAAGCTCAGCCACGATCACGGCGGGAGTCTCTACGCGAGTTCGCACAGTGCCACCTCTGCCGATCTTGGTTGTTTGGGCTGGTAGGGGGTCTTGTCGCGGATGCAGGCCCAGAGAACGTTGAGTCGTTGTCTGGACAGGGCGGCGGTGGCTTGGCGGTGGGTCTTTCCTTCGGCTCGTTTCTTGTCGTAGTAGGCGCGTGATCGTGGGCAGTGGGTCAGGGCGGTGAAGCTGGACATGCTGAACACGCGACGCAGGCCCCGGTGGTAGCGGTGCGGCCGGACCTGATGACCCTGCCTGCGGCCAGAGTCCCGGGAGATCGGCGCGAGCCCCGCGTGCGCGGCGAGTGCGGCGGCGCTTGGGTAGGTGGCGAGAGTGCCGGCGTGGGCGAGGAACTCGGCGGCGAGGGTGGTGCCGATGCCGGGCAGGCTGGTGACGATCTCTCCCAGCTCGTGCTCTGCGACGATGCCGGCGATGGTTTCCTCGATGGCGGTGATCCGGTCGTTGACCGCTTCCAGGTCGGTGGCCATCTGCGCCACGATCACAGCCGCAGTGGCCTCTCCCGCGACGGCGACGGTCTGCGTCCGCGCGGCGGTGAGAACCTTGGCCGCGAGAGCCTTGGCGGCCCGCACGCCGTGCTGGCGTAGGTAGGCCAGGATGCGGGCTTCGCCGGCGCGGCGCAGCCCGGCTGGGGTCTGCCACTGCGCGAGGAGCCGCAGCGCGCCCTTGCTGTGCAGGTTCAGCGTTGTCTCCAGGGCGGGGCTGATCATGGTCAGAAGGTCCTGGATGCGGGCGGTGAGGCGGACCCGGTCGGCGACCAGGTCGAGGCGGCGGGAGACAAGCAGCTTCAACTGCTGCTGCACCCCGTCCGCGAGGGTGGGGGTCGGTAGATCGCCGCGCATACGCAGGGTCTGGGCAATGACGTAGGCGTCGTGGGCGTCAGTCTTGCGTTCGCCGTGGAACGCCTCCGCCATCCGCGAGGTGACCGTGCCGCTGACGTAGCGCACGTCCGCCCCGCGCTCGAACAGGACCGCCAACAGCAGCGACGCTGGCCCGCCGCGCAGGTCGACGGCCCAACGGATCGGCTTGCGGCGCTTACCCAGCCGCCCGACGAGGCCGGAGATGGCCTGCTGGTCGTTGGGGATCTTCTCGGACACCACCACATGGCCGTCGTCGTCAATGACGTACACGTGGTGGTGGGTCTTGCCGACATCGACGCCGGCCCACAGGCTGCCCATCGGGCATCACCCTCTTCGGTTGTCTGATCAAGGGGCGTGGACCCGCCGCAGTTCAGTAACCACAACTTCGGAAAGGGCGATCGGTCGCAAGTCTCCATCCAGTGCTGATACAGCGGTCATCAGCGAGGGACGGGGCGTCCTACTCCAAGCTGGCCATGACATCGGCAGCACACACCCAGACAGTCACCCGACCCTCCGGGTCCACCCCAGCAAACGACACAGTTCGATGGCTGGTTGCGGGTCCCAACGAACACCAGGAGCCCAAGCCGCCGCTATCAGGGGCGTCGCGCCGGAACGCCGGGCTGCCACGATCTTGCGCGCCGGTGATGGTCACCGGGCAGCGAACCATGCCGTCAGGTGTCGAGGCATGCGAGGTTGAGGCGTTCGAGCAGGCTGGGCTTGCGGGCGTGCGCCGCCCGTAGCTCGGCCAGCCGGTGCCGGAACGACGAGCTGTCCCCGTCGCGTTCGCTGAGTTCGCGCAGGTCGACGAGGAGTTGCACGGCGATGTCGTACTCGCGGGGTTTCTTCGTGGCGATGAGTTCGTCGACCCGCTGCCATGCGGCGGGTTGGTCGACTGCGAGGGTGTCAAGGTGCCGCTGCCGGGCGGCTGCGGCGGACCGTTCGCGGCGGACCCGGTCGCGTTCACGCTGCTCGGTGTCCCGTCGTTCCCGCTGGGCGCGCAACTCCGCGGCGGTGGCGAGTAGTTCCCCGGCGGTGCGGGCGACTGCCGGGGTGGGCGTATCAGCGCGGTGTTCGTCGCGGTAGCGACGCAGCAGTCGGTTGCGCAGGTGGCTGTCGCCGCTGGTGATCAGGTCGGTCAGGATGGCGTCCTTGTCCCGAGCGGGCAGTCCGACGACCCAGGTGCGTAGTTGCCCGGCGGTCGGTTCACCCGGGGGTGGCCGGCGACGATCCGGCCGCCGCGGCCGCGATCAGGTCAGGGTCGATGCGCAGGAACTCGGCGACGGCGGTGAGGGCCGCGTCGAGGGTGTCCAGCCCGGCGGGGACGGGTGGTTCAGGCTCGTCGTCGGCGATCTCGGCGGACTGTACGCAGCGCAGCCAGGCCAGGTAGAGCAGGCGCAAATCGCCGGCGGCGAGGCCGGCCCGGACCGGGATCATCGAGGTGAGCAGGCCGTGGCCGTCGAGGTCCCACTCGTCGGCGCCGTCCTCGTCCTCGTCGTGGAGGTCGATGATGACGTGCTTGCCGGCAGTCCAGGCGCAGGCGCTGTCGCCTTGGCAGTACTGGGCGGCGGTGGCGGGGTCGAGCACGTGTTTCGGTAGTCGCAGCATGATCTGGCGGGTGCCCCAGTTCGCCAGGTACAGGTGCGCGTCGAAGTACCGTTCCATCAGCGTGCGCGGGTTGCCCTTGAAGTTGCCCCACTCGTAGGTGTTGACGAAGCTGGTGGCAGTGATGTCGGCCCGGGTGGACAGCGACCGCAGTTCGGCCCGCTCGCGGCCGGTGAGGGATCGGTCGACGGCGGTGAATTCGTAGTACTGGTACTCGCTCATCGTGGCCTACCTTCCGGCCCAGTGCCGGTAGGCGTCGATCCACGCGGCACCGTCCGGCATAGGGGTGGGTAGCGGCAGGTCGAGAAGGCCGACCCGTTGCCGGTGGCGGCCTCGGGCGCAGACCGCGACGATGCTGTCCGCTGCCAGCTCGATCTTGCCTACGGTGACCTCGACGCCGAGGACGGTGGTGGTGAACGGCACCGCCAGATGCTCCTCGATCATGGCGAACAGGCCGGCACGCTCGTCCTCGTGACCGTCCGTGTCGACGGTGGCTTCCTCGATCATCGTCTCCAGCGCGGCGGTCCCCTTCGATGCCATCGGCGGAGGATAGCGGACCGGTGCCGGGGTGTTCGGTGCCCGATGCGCGAGGATGGTCGGCATGGGTTCGGTGGCCGAGTTCGTCGATCTTCGGCGGGAGGTGGAGCGGTTACGGGCGGAGAACGCCCGGCTGGGGCGTCTGCTGGAGTTGCGCGGCCAGGACACGGCTGTGGCGCCGGAGCAGTTGTCCGCGCCGGTGGAGCCGCCGGGGATGGTCACCATGGCTTCGCCGACCCGGGACAAGCTGGCGTTGTTCGCCGACCGGTTCCGGGCCCGGGCCGACGTGTACGCCGTGCGGTGGGAGAACGCCCGTACCGGCGCTGCTGGGTGGATGCCCGCGGTCGCCGGCGGCTGGCGTAAGGGTATGGACCGGCGCGGAGCCACCTACCTGCCCCGCACGACGGAGGTCGTCGCGACGCATCTGGTCGGCGACGTGTTCATGGGCTTGTACCCGCTGATGCCCGGCAACACCTGCCACTTCGTCGTGGCCGACTTCGACGGGCCGACGGCGATGCTCGACGCCCTCGCGTACGTGAAGGCGGCGCGAGCCAGCGCGGTGCCCGCCGCGTTGGAGATCTCCCAGTCGGGCCGCGGAGCCCACGTGTGGGTCTTCTTCACCGGCGCTGTTCCCGCGGCCACCGCGCGGTCCCTCGGCACCGTCCTTCTCCGTGAGGCGATGGTGCTACGCGGTTCGATGGACCTACGGTCGTACGACCGGCTTTTTCCCAACCAGGACGTCCTGCCCGAGGGTGGCTTCGGCAACCTCATCGCCGCTCCGCTACAGGGCCGCCGCCGCAAGGATGGGCTGACCACCTTCCTCGACCTCGGCACCCTCGAGCCGCACGCCGACCAGTGGGCGTTCCTATCAACGCTGGACCGGCTCAGCCCCGGCGACGCCGAACACGTCGCCCGGCAGGCCAAGCAAGCCACCACCGGTGCCGACATCGCCACGATGAGCCGGTCCGCCGCGACCCAGGTTCATCCACCGCTACCTCCCGTGGTCCACGCGGAGGCAGGTGCCGGGCTGAGCCTCGACGCCGGACAGCTCACCCCCGCCGCACTGGCGACGTTCAAGCACGCCGCCGCCATGGCGAACCCGAAGTTCTACGAGTTGCAGCGGCTCCGCAAGTCCACCTGGGACACCCCACGCTTCATCCAGGGCTACGACCTCACCCTCGATGACCGCCTGGTCCTACCGCGGGGCCTGCGGCACACCATCGCCACGATCGTCGAGCGCGTCGGATCCCGGCTGGCCGTCACGGACGCACGAAACTCCGGGACCGAGATCGACGCCGCGTTCACCGCCGAACTCACCAGCAGGCAGGCCGACGCGGTCGGCGCGCTTCTCGCCCACGACGACGGGATCCTGGTCGCCCCACCGGGCTCCGGCAAGACCGTCATGGCCTGCGCCGTGATCGCCGAACGCAACACCTCCACCCTCGTCCTCGTCGACCGCAAAGCCCTCGCCGACCAGTGGCGCACCCGCATCCAACAGTTCCTCGACATCAAGCCCGGCCAACTCGGCGGCGGCCGACGAAAGCTCACCGGCACGGTGGACATCGCGCTGCTGCCCTCCCTCGCCCGGCGCGACGACGTCGCCACCCTGACCCAGGGGTACGGGCACGTCATCGTCGACGAATGCCATCACCTCGGCGCCGCAGCCTACGAGCACTCGGTCAAACGGATCGCCGCACAGTTCTGGCTCGGCCTCACCGCCACACCCACCCGACGCGACGGCCTCGGCCAACTCGTCACCTGGCAACTCGGACCCGTCCGCCACACCCTGACCGACGAGGAGCAAGGCACCCTCGCAGCCGCGATGCACACCGACGCCGGACCCCGACGAGCGCTGTTCATCCACGAGACCCCATTCCAACCCGGCGCCATCGACCTGGACGCGCCCGGCGCACTCGCCGAGGTACACCGAAGGCTGGCCCTCGACGAGCCCCGCAACACCCAGATCGCCGATGACGTCGCCGCGGCCCTGGCCCGCGGCCGCAACTGTCTCGTCCTGACCCGCCGGGTCGCCCAGGTCGAGGCACTCACCGCTCTACTCGCCGCACGCGGACACCAGCCGCTGGTGCTTCAAGGCGCGATGAGCACCCGCGAACGGCGGACCATCGTTGACCGGCTCGACGGCGCCAAGGCCGGCGACAGCCTGCTCGTCATCGGCACCACACCGTTCATCGGTGAAGGCTTCGACGCCCCCGCCCTCGACACCCTCTTCCTCGCCGGCCCGATCTCCTACGACGGCCTACTCGTCCAATGCGCCGGCCGCGTCATCCGCGCCGCGCCCGGCAAGGACCTCGCCGAGGTCCACGACTACCACGACCCGGCCGCACCCATCCTCGCCGCCTCACTCCCACGCCGCATGCCCGGATACCGGGCACTCGGCTTCACGAGAACATGAGTTCATCCGATCCCGATCACCATGCCTGGTCCGCCCAGTTGCCCGGGTATGACGAAGAGCCAAGCGTGCTTGGCCTAGCGTAGTAGGCTGACGAGCATGAGCCAGTTCTCCGAGGATGAGCTGCATGGGGTTGTTTCCCGGTACGAGGCGACGCGGGCGGCTGCGTTGACCGAGCGGGATGAGCAGCTACGAGCGTTTCACGCGGCCGGCTGGCGGCCGGTGGATCTGCAGCGGGTTACCGGATACAGCCGGGAGACGATCCGTCAGGCGCTACGACCGGAGGTCCGGCGGGCGACCAACATCAGCCGGCGCCGGACATCACCCCGACCACCGGCGGACTACCGGCCCTACGGCGACCGGAAGCCATACGTGATCGCCGAAACCCTCGCCGCACTGCACGGCCCGACCGACGGCACGGTGACGCTTCCGCGTCATCTCGACTGGTCCGGGCACGCCGAGTACGACCTGAACCGGGCCGCACGCCTGGCCAGCATGTACAAGGTGGTACTCACCGAAGCCGCCACGGTCGAGGATCTCAACGCCTGGCTCGATGCAGACCTCCTCCGGCGACTCTGGCCCACCCTCTGGCTGCCACCCCAACTCCGCCAGCGCTGGGAGGAAGCCTTCCCCGAACTCGCCGCCACCCGTAGCGACGCGGCGTAGCGGTGGACCCCTTCCACGAACGCCTCGCCCGTACCGGGCTCGGCGCGGCCGATCGATACGGCTTCGCTCTGGCCGGCGGTTACGCGGTCCAGGCCGCCGGGCTCGTCGAGCGGCCCAGCGAGGACGTCGACCTGTTCACCGCCTGGGACCGCCGCGACGAGTTCATCGCCGCAGTCACCGCCGTCGTGCACGCCTACCGAGACGACGGCCTCACCGTCGAGACCGAGCGGCAGTACGACACGTTCGCGCGGCTGGCCGTCACCGACGGTGTGCGGGTTTCCAAGGTCGAACTCGGCGTGGACTGGCGCGCCAACGAACCGATCCTCATGGCGATCGGACCGGTACTCCACCCCGACGACGCGGTCGCGAACAAGATGAGCGCCCTCTACGGGCGAGCGTTCGCCCGGGACTTCATCGACATCGACGCCACCCTCCGATCCGGCCGCTACACCCGCGACGCCCTCCTCGCCCTCGCGCAGCGCGCCGACCGTGGCTTCGACCCGCGCATCTTCGCCGACGCTCTGGGACAAGCCACCCACCTCGATCCCGACGACTTCGCCCAGTACGGCGTCACCGGCCCAGCGCTGGACAATCTCCGTAACCGATTTGCCGAATGGCGCCGCGAACTGCTCGACGACGAGGAACGATGACCCGACTCCTGACTCGCGGCAGCGTAAGCCTGTACACGCAGGACCCACGACGTTCCAGCTGATCTTCAGCAAGCGAGCGCAGCGTGCCCGCGAAGCGACCGGCACGCAACGGGGGGACGGCAGGAAAGCCGCAGGTCGTCGGCCTGTGGACGCCGGCGGAGCGTCGGGTTAGGAAACCGTTGCTCTATCCCCTGAGCTACGGGGGCGCGAGGGCCTAGTCTAGCGACCTGCGGGTTCACCTGGGGTGGCAGGGAGTGGCCTGCGTTCACCCGCGTCACCCGGACCCGTGTTCTCCCAGCCCAGGACCACAGCCCGAGCACACGAACCCCCGTCTGCGACCGGTGGTCGGCCGCGGTGACCCGCGTTGGCACCGGTTCACCCGGGTTGGCATCCGCTGGAGAGCACACACCGCGCATACCATCGAAGATCAACGACGTTCCGTCCGCATGCCCACAGTCGGCGCCGCCACCGAAGACCAGGGAGCGCTCACCCCGGGCCGCTCGGACCCGCCGCGAATCTGACCATGATGACCCCCAAGCGTCCGCACATGGCGCCCCTCTGTGTCAAGAGGCCGCGGCGAGGGTTGTTCTAGGCTGGGGTGTGGCGGGTCCGGGTGACTTCTCCGAAGAGCCGGCATGGGGATGTGAGCTGGTCACGCTGGAGTCAGTAGTCGTCTCCCGTTGTCCTCCCGGGCCCGTCGCTGTGGCCGTCGGGCGTCGTCGATCTGGGACGCGGCCGGTGACCGCTGGGTGACCCCCAGGGGCAACGTCCGGATCTACGTCGGTGCGTCCGTGGCCCACACGCCGCTGCACGCCAACGTCCAGATCCGTTGATTCGACGAACTGGCGCGAGGGCTCCGATGGAGCCGCCGCGTCGACGGTGATCGTCGCTGGTGCCGCCGGGGATTCCCTCGCGGCACCGGCGAAGCCGGCCGTCGACGTGTCTTGCCCCTCTCCCGGCGGCAACGCCGCCACGGGGCGACCGGGATGATGCCTAAAGCGGACGAGAGATCCGGCCGGACAAGCGATTCGTCTGCTCGTCGAGGGTCGGGCGGTCGCCCTCGCCCACCCGCACCGAACCATCTGTTGGAACCTCGGGGATCGGCGTCCCCTCACACTCCGCTCCCCGTTTCGGCAGCCTTCCGTTCAGCAGGTAGTCGTCGATGGCGGCGTCGACGCAGGCGTTGGTGCCGTGGACGACGTGGTAGCCATCGCGGGGAACGCTGAGGAGCCGGTGCCCGAGCAGGTCCGCCATCGCCCGACCGCCCTCGTACGGCGTTTGCGGGTCGAACTCCTCCTGCACGACCAGCCCCGTCGGGTAGCCGCTGCGCCGCAGCTTCACCAGCGGCTCGACACGCTCCACCGAGCCGAAGGTGCACTCACGCGGAGAAACCGCCGAAGCACCCCAGCCGTAGGGAAAGTGCTCGGAGAAGTAGCGCATGTCCGCGTAGTACACCTCGAGGTCGGCGGGCCATTCGGCCTCGCAGTTGACTGCCTCCCAGACGCCATTGCTGGTCGGCGGCGGGTCGGCCTGGATCTCTTGCTGAAGATCCAACGCCCGGTCCAGGTCACCCGGCACGTCCGAGGGCGTCTCGACCTGCTGACGCAGCCGGCTCGCCGTCGCCGCGAAGAAGTCCCAGTACCCAACCTCGTTGGTGGCCCCGATGAGGCCGTCGAACGCGGTGCCGTCGTACACGGAATAATCCTGCTCGATCGGATGCTCCTCCAGCTTTGCCCGGGTCCGCTCGATCGTGGCGTGCACCTGCGACCGGGTGGTGCCCAGCCCGTAGGTTTCGTTGCGCTCAGCCACCCACGTCATCCAGGCGTCGGCGGTCCTGCGTTGGGCGATTGCCTGTTGCTTCCACGCCTCCCGCCATATCCATTGCGGGTGGATCGCGGAGTCCAGGACGTTGCGGTTCAGTCGCTTCGGAAAAAGCGTGCCGTAGACGGCCGTCACGTACGTGCCGTAGGACTTCCCCATCAGGTTCAGCTGACGCTCACCCAGGACCGCGCGGACGATGTCGAGATCTCGGGCGTTGTTGGCGGTGGTGAAGTAGGGACGCCGGGCACCGTCCGCGCGCTCGCATTGCTGATCACGCCTGCGGAACTCCTCGGTGTACGCCCGCATCTGCGCGTCGGTGAAGCGAGTCTTGCCGTACAACTGCACGTTCGTGCCCTCGCAGAGCAGAGGCTGCGACCGCCCGACGCCGCGCGGGTTGTAACCGATGATGTCGTACCGCGCCGACAGCGCCTCGTACGCCGGGTCCTCCGACGCGTAGATTCCCTCCCCGCCCGGCCCGCCGGGGACCTCGACCAGTACGCCGAGCCGGCTCGGCTGATCGCTCGCCAGGCGCCGGGAGAGCTCGACGGTCTCCCGGGGACCGTCCGGCCGCCGGTAGTCCAACGGCACCCGCACAGTTGTGCATTCCACCACCGGGGACGCGCTCTCGACACGGGGAAGCGCGGACGCCGAAGCATCCGGTGACCGCCTCGGTGGCACCGGCGGGCGGGGGCAGGGTCCCCACACAGGACGCTGCGCGTAGAACTCCGCCAGTCCGACCGGCACCGCGTCGGACTTCGGCGTGGTGTTCGCCGCGGCGAGAGGCACCACCGGTACGCACAGAGCCGCTGTTGCCGTGGCAATCAGACCGGCCTTTGCTCTCCGCTTCATCCCAAACCTTCATTCTTTGCGGTAGGAGCGCTGGAACGGTCCTGCGGAACAGCACCGTCGTGGTGCCGGTGCTGGCCGTCATGGCCGCAGGGCGGTCGCGGCCGGAGTCCAGGTCGACTCGTCCTCGACGTCGGCGACCGTGATCCCCTTGGCGATCTTCTCCAGCTCGGCCCGCGGCAACGTTCTACCGCGCCCAGCGGTGCTGACCTCGAGGACGACTGTGCCGTCGGCGCTCCAGATGTGGCAGAAGCTGCCGACCAGCGAGCCGTGGGGTCCGGAGCCGCCGTCCCGCACGCGCCGGTCGGCTACGTCGTGGCACTTCGTCACACCGGGCTCCGGCGTCTGGTCCGCGCTGCTACTGGGGATGACGGAGATGTGGAACCCGTCTTTGATGCCACCCTCGGTCGCGTCGTACGGTGCGGTCAGTCCAGTGGTGGGCACGGCGGACCTGGTGTACGTCGCGCCGCCGTAGTCGCCGGCGCGGGCCGTAGCGATGCCGCCGAGGCCCGCCGTGGTGTGGGTGCCGATCTGCAACGGCACGTAACCGTCCGGCAGGTAGCCCACCGTGAAGGGCACCAGGGCCGGCGTCGGCCTGCTGGGCTTCAGGCCTTCGACCAAGCCGCCCAGCTCCTCGAAGCTCGGCGTGGCCTTGTCGTCGGAGTAGGACGTGACAGCCGCCCAGGCGTTGTCGGCGTACTCCCAGGCGAAGAGCTTGTTGCCGCCATCCACCGGGCGTTGCGGGTCAAGGCCGACCGGCAGCGTCGCCTGCACGGCCCTGCGCCCGGCCACGGTGACGTTCGTGCCATCCTTGATCTTGGCGGGGTCGAAGGCACCGGGCCGGTAGACGGTTAGGTATGCCCAGAGGGCCCGCTTCCCGTTTTCCCTGTTCCGCAAGAACGCGTCGCCCTGCTCCTCCACCTCCTGGCGGGTCATGGGCTTGTCGTTCGAGGTGTGGCGGTCGGAGTAGACGGAGGCGATCTGGTACGGCGTGGACGCGACGATCGGGTCCTGCACATGCAGGGTGCCGGCGTCGTACCCGGTGAAGGTGAAGGTGAACGGCTCGGCGTCGGGCCACTCGGCCCCGGCCGGCTTGGACGCCGCCGCGCCGGCCACGACCGGCGCGGCCGGGGAGCTCTGCTCGGCACCTAGGGTCGGTACCACGAACGCACCAGCGACCACGGCCACGACGAGGCCCGCCGCGCCGGCCGACGCGAACCCGGCCCGACGGCGGCGCTCAGCCCGCCGCCCTGCCGTGATGATGTCGTCGATGCTGCGGGACATCGGCGGCTCATTGCCCGTCACCGCGTCCACGAGATCATGCAACCGCATGGGTGAACTCCTTTATCGATGGTCCAATGAGATCGGTACGGTCGCCGCCGAGTGACTCGCGCAGCTTCGCCAGGCCACGGGAGACCTGACTCTTGGCCGTGCCCACCGTGCAGTTCAAGACGCTGGCGGTGTCCTCCAGGCTCAGATCCAGGTAGTGCCGGAGCACAACTGCGGCTCGCTGCCGAGGTGGCACCGCGTCAAGCGCCGCCCGCAGGCGCATCCGCTCGTCGGTCGCACCGGCGGGGTCGCGCAGCGCGATGTCCGGCATGGCATCCCCGGCCGACCGCTCGCGTCGCCACGGCCGACGGGTCTCGTCGACCGCGGCCCGGTAGACCATGGTCTTGACGTAGAGATCGGGCCGGTCCAGCTTCCGCCAGCGGGGATAGAGCTTGACCAGAGCGTTGGCCACGGCGTCCTCCGCCGCGTGCCAGTCGCCGCAGGTCACGTACGCCAGCTTGCGCAGTGACGCCATTTCTGACGTCACGAACTCGCGGAATGCTTGCTCGTCTTCGGCTATCAAGTGCACTGCCTCCTCGTGACGGAGGTAGAACGGAACCGCCCACCCGGAAAGTTGCACCACTCGAAGAAGTGGGCGGATCGACAGGATGATCGAGCGGGTTCTACGGTCGCGTCGATGCGCCCTGAAGAGATCGTCGTCGCGGTCGAGCAGGTAGTGGCACCGGCGGCGGTCGGTTCTCAGGTCCGCCAGATCCCGGACGCGGCGGTCCTCACCACGAGGGCGGGCTCGGCCGTGACCAGCCGGTTGTTGGTGACGCTGCAGCGGGTGTTCCACCGCTGCGGCTCAGGCCACCGCTTATTGAGTCAGCTCCGCCAACTCCCTGCTGAGCAGTTCGGCGAGCCGCCCAACCCGTCCGGGGTCCGACGCGGCCGTGATGCCGCGGCTTGGCATCTCCACGGTCATGAGCAGATACAGGTGCAGGCGGTAGAGGCCCAGACGCCGCCGCGCCCCGGCGTCCAGCGGAAACGGCGCCGTCGCCCGGTAAGCCTGCACCAGGGGGTCGGCCGGTTCGTCCTCGGTGCGGCGGTACAGCAGTGGTGACACCAGGTCCATCAGCGGATCGCCCCACAGGTACCGCTCGCCGTAAACCAGACCGCTGAGCCGGGGTGTGCCGTCGGGTCCGTCGACGGCCAGGACGTTGCCGGCCCAACCGTCGAAGTGCAGCAGCGCCGGGCGGGTCACCACGTCCAGTACGGCGCCGTGCCGGGCGACCAGCCCCCGGATCCGTACCGCCGGCACGGGCAGCGGCACGGCCCAGTCCGCCGCGTCGGCGAGCAGATCATCGATCGGTGAACGGGCTTCGATGTAACGCATCGGATTGCAGAGCGGACGGCGGCCAGGGAAGAACCTCGGACCGGTGCTGTTCGTCCGGTTCGGCGTGCCGACTCCGGGTACGCCCCATGCTGTATGGATGGGTGCAGGTGAGGAGCGGCGATGGCGGACGAGACAGCCTGCCCATGCCGCTGTGGGCGGCACCCGAACCAGTCGAGTTGACCGAGCGGCTGGCGGCACCCGACCAGTCGTCGGAAGGAGCGCGTCGTGGTTGACCGGATAGCCGACCCGTGGGGTGAGCGGACCCCGTACGGGCCGGGTCAGGAGTGGCCGGTGCGGGTGGACCGGTTTCTCGACGGTGACCGCACCGAGGCGGACGTGGACCGCTGGGTGCAGTCGGCGTCGGTGCTGCACTCCAACGGCGACGCGCTGGACATCGCGGTCGCCGAGGGGCGGATCGTCGGGGTCCGGGGCCGGGCGGTCGACCGGATCAACCGGGGCCGGCTCGATCCGAAGGATCTCTACGGCTGGCAGGCCAACCACAGCCCGGACCGGCTGACCCGACCGCTCGTCCGCGACGGTGACCGCCTGGTCGAGACGGACTGGGACACCGCGATGGGCCGGATCGTGACCCGGTCGAAGGAGCTGCTCGGCGGACCGGGCGGGTGGGGGCACTTCGGCTTCTACACCACGGGCCAGTTGTTCCTGGAGGAGTACTACACGCTCGGCGTGATCGGCAAGGCCGGGCTGGGCACCCCGCACATGGACGGCAACACCCGGCTGTGCACCGCGACGGCTGCGGCGGCGCTGAAGGCGAGCTTCGGCACCGACGGACAGCCCGGGTCGTACACCGACGTGGATCACTGCGACGCGATCGCGTTGTGGGGTCACAACGTGGCCGAGACGCAAACGGTGCTGTGGATGCGGATGCTGGACCGGCGGCGCGGCCCCAACCCGCCGGCGATGCTCGCCGTCGACCCCCGGGCGACCCCGGTCGCCCGGGAGGCCGACCTGCACCTGGCCGTGCGCAACGGCACCAACATGGCGTTGATGAACGGCCTGCTCCGCGAGGTCATCCGGCGGGGCTGGTACGACCGCGACTACGTCGACGCGCACACCCTGGGCTTCGAGGAGTTGTGCCGGATCGTCGACGGCTATCCGCCGCGCCGGGTCGCCGACATCTGCGACGTGCCGGCGGCCGACGTGGAGCGCGCCGCCGAACTGCTCGGCACCTCGCAGCGGCTGCTGTCGACCGTGTTGCAGGGCTTCTACCAGTCCAACCAGGCCACCGCCGCCGCGTGCGGCGTCAACAACCTGCACCTGGTCCGGGGGATGATCGGCCGCCCGGGCGCCGGGATCTACCAGATGAACGGCCAGCCCACCGCGCAGAACACCCGCGAGACCGGCGCCGACGGCGACCTGCCCGGCCTGCGCAACTGGGAGAACACCGCGCACATCGCCGAGCTGGCCCGGCTCTGGAACGTCGAGGTCGACACCATCCCGCACTGGGCGCCGCCGACGCACGCCATGCAGATCTTCCGGTACGCCGAGCAGGGCTCGATCAAGCTGCTCTGGATCTCCGCCACCAACCCGGCGGTTTCCCTGCCCGAGCTGGCCCGCATCCGGCGCATCCTGGCGAAGCCGGAGCTGTTCGTGGTGGTCCAGGACCTCTTCCTGACCGAGACCGCCGAGCTGGCCGACGTGGTGCTGCCTGGTGCCACGTGGGGGGAGAAGACCGGCACCTTCACCAGCGTCGACCGCACGGTGCACATCTCCGACAAGGCCGTCGACCCACCCGGCGAGGCGAGACCCGACCTGGACATCTTCCTCGACTACGCCCGGCGGATGGACTTCCGCGACAAGGACGGCCAGCCGCTCATTCGGTGGACCGGGCCGGAGGAGGTGTTCGAGGCGTGGAAGGAGTGCAGCCGCGGGCGGCCGTGCGACTACACCGGCATCACCTACGAGAAGCTGCGCGGCGGCTCCGGCATCCAGTGGCCCTGCACCGACGAGCACCCCGACGGCACGGAGCGCCTCTACACCGACGGGCACTTCAACACCGACCCGGACCACTGCGAGACGTACGGCCACGATCTCGCCACCGGCGCGGAGTTCATCGAATCCGAGTACCGCGCGAAGGAGCCGCGCGGGCGGGCGTTCCTGCACGCCGTCGACTACCAGCCCTCCCCCGAGGTGCCCGACGACGAGCATCCGATGCTGCTCACCACCGGCCGTACCGTCTACCAGTTCCACACCCGCACCAAGACCGGCCGCGCCCCGCAGCTCAACCAGGCCGCGCCGGAGGTGTGGGTGGAGTTCAACCCGGACGACGCGGCCCGGCTCGGCATCGCCGAGGGCGACCTGGTCGGTGTCTCGTCCCCGCGCGGCGAAGTCCAGGCCCGCGCCCGGCTCTGCGGCATCCGTCCAGGCGTCGTGTTCGTGCCGTTCCACTACGGCTATTTCGACCAGGATCCGGCCGACCGTACGCCCCGGGCCGCGAACGAGCTGACCGTCACCGCGTGGGACCCGGTCTCCAAGCAGCCCCTCTTCAAGGTCGCCGCCGTCGCGGTGACGAAGCTTGCCGACAGCGGTGGCGTACCCGCACCGGCCCCCACCGTGGGCGGCAGCGCGCCGCCCCCGGATGCCGACGTCCCGCCGACCGTCGGCGGTCCGGCTGCCCAGGCCACCAGCGGGAGGGAGTGAGCCGTGCACCTCGCCCACTATCTCGGCCTGCTGCACCGCGCCCAGGTCAACCTCGCCGAGGCGTTCCGGCAGGTCGCCGACGCGCACGCGGAGGAACCCGACATCCAGCACCTCTGCCAGCAGCAGGCGAAGCGTTGCGACGCGCACGCCGGACAACTACAGCCGTTCGCCGTTCGCTACTCCGAGGACGCCCCCGCCGAGCCCGACCGGCTGCACTCGCAACTGTTCACCGGCACCCGTACCGGTGGCATCGGTCTGCTCCGCGACCTCCAGGACCTCTACCTGATGGCCGCCGAGTGCGACATCGCCTGGACCGTCGTGGGCCAGGCCGCCTACGGCGCCCGCGACGAGGACCTGCTCGCGGTCGTCCGGCGCTGCGAGGGCGAGACGGCGATCCAGCTCAAGTGGCTGCGCACGCGGATGAAGGCCGCCGCACCCCAGGCGCTCGTCGTCGCCGACTGACCGGGGGCCGACACCCGGCAGGACCGGGCCCGCGTCGATCCGGGTGTGGGACAGGACGTACGGCTTGCGCCGGGCCTGCGAGCGGGCGTGCCGGGACCTGCTGACCACCGTCAGCCGACGACAGCCGGCGGTGCCGGCGTACTGTGGCCGGCACCGCCCGGGTCCGTCAGCGCTTGGCTTCGTGCTTGGCCATCTGGGGTTGCTCACCCTTGCCGACCTTGCGCAGCGCCTCACGCAGCTGCGCCTCGGTCATCTTGGAGTTGCCCTCGATGCCCGCATCGTGGGCCTGCTGACGCAGGTCGTGCAGGCGTTCCTGATTCCCCATGTCTGCCTCCCTCGGTGGCGCGGGCGGTTTCCCCGTACCCGTGCCCCCGTGGGCTTCCCGTTGCCGCTGGGCGCAAACGGCAGTGGCGGAGGGCAGCCCCCGCGATCGGCCACCTTCCCTCCGAAAGGACATCAGTCGGGCAGGCCCCAGAAGGAGCCGCGCAGGCCGACCTGGGCGAAGTAGGCGGTGGCAGCGCTGAGGTCCCGTCGGGTGTAGCCGGGTTCCAGGCGGCCGGTGTACCAGTCGCGGGCCAGATGCCACAGGGTGCCCAGATCCATGACGTAGCCCTGCTCCTGACCGGTCCTGCGCAGCCAACCGTGCACGCAGTCGGTGGAGCAGAACAGGCGCTGGTGGCCGCAGGTGTGCACGACGTCGTCCCAGGCGTGCCGCATGGGAATGAGGAAGTGGGCCATCTGGTCACCGGGCGGGGGTGCGTCGCGGCCGACCGCCCAGGCGTGGGGCGTGTCGCAGTTCGGGCAGCGGGTGGCGACCAGGACGTCGGGCTCGTCCCGCAGCAGGTGGGGCATGGCGAACGAGTCCCAGGCGCAGCCGCCCCACCACAACGTGCGCGTACCCATGACGGAGAAGCCGAGTGGCACGGACGCGAAGGGGTGGGCCATCAGCACCCGGTCGCCGTCGCGCGGGTCGAGGGCCAGGTCGCGCCGCTCGTGCAGGGCTCGCAGCTCCCGGCGTACCCGCTCGGGGGTCAGTCCGGTTCGTGCGGCGAGTTCCGGCAGATCCGGGGCGTTTCCGGTGCGGGCGAACCCGTGATAGACCGCCAGGCGGACCTGCTCCGTCCCGGGCAGGGGCTGCGGTGCCGCCGAGAGGTCGTCGTCGGCCATTCGGCTACTCCTTCACTGCCCGGCTCCTGCGCACGCATTCTGGCGCGATGCGCGTCAGCCGGGCGACCCGAGTGCCGCATGAAGCCTCGCCGGCGAGCGGCCCCGGGCTGGCCGGGGCGTCGCGGGACGCCGATGGGCCGCCGGGACGCTCATCGCGCCCGGCGGCCCGTCCTTCGTCAGTCGGTCGTCAGCCGTTGTTGTCGATCAGGCTGGCGATCTGGTTGTAGATGAGGTGGGCCTTCGCGCCCTGGTTCGACGGGCAACCGCCGAGGTGGTGCAGGGCGATGACCCGGTGGCTGGCGTTCAGCACGGGCGAGCCCGAGTTGCCGCCGGAGGTGTCGCAGCTGTAGCTGATGTTCCAGCTGTTGTAGTTCGCGTTCTTGACGGTGCAGGTGGTGCCGTTCTGGGTGTCCTCGAAGATCGAGAGACGCTTCGGGCTGCCGTCACCGTGGCCGGGGATGTACATCCGGGTGCCGGTGGTGGTGGCGGTCGTCGCCAGGTACAGCGTGCCGAAGCTCTGGATGTTGGCGAAGTTGTTCACCGAGTACAGGGTGTAGTCCAGCTCGCTGGACCCGCCGCTGCTCACCGCGTAGAGGGTCGCCCCGCTCACCTTGGTGCCGGCGCCGGGGTTCGCACCGCCGCAGGTGGCGCACTGGTAGTTGAACTGCATCTCGCTGCCGCTGACGGCGGCCTGGGTGGAGAAGCAGTGCTTGTTGGTCAGCATCCGGTTGGTGTTGCCGACCCGCCAGGTGGTGCACATCCCACCGCCGCTGATCAGCAGCCGCGCGACCGCCCGGCCGCGGGCGTACTCGGTGGGGTGGCTGCTCTGGTAGCAGACGACGTCGCGGCGGGCGTCGGTGCTGCAGACGGACTGCGTGGAGAAGTTGTGCTGCGAGATCTCCGCGCGGTCGTAGCCGCGCCAGAACCGGTCGATGGTCGCGACGTTGCCGCGGGAGGCACGGCTGCTGTGCAGCGTCACCACCGCTGTGTCGCCCTCGACCGACATCGCCCAGAAGCCCGGCTGGCCGTCGGTGGTGTAGTCCGAGCCGGTCGCCCGGTTCAGGTAGCGGTCGTACCGGTGGGTCTCCCGGCCGTCGGGGCTCGCCACCGTGACGTAGTCGCCGTGGGCGAGTCGCAGCGAGCTGAAGTGCACCTTCACGTACGACGCGCCGGGGTGCCGGATGATCTGCGTCCGGCCGTCGCTGGCGGAGGAGAGCGAGCTTTCGACGGTACGCAGTTCACCGACGGTGGTGACGCCCTCCGCCTGGAACTGCTCCGACTCGGGCGCCCGCTCGGATTGCGGCGCGAGGGGCGTGACCGCGTACGCCTCGGCGGCCGGTGCGGACAGCAGACTCAGCCCGAGCGTGCAGGCGCCGAGCGCGACCGCAGCCGTTCGAAGGCGGCGCAGGGCAAGTTTCATCGTCGCTCCTCCCGAGGAACCAGCACCCGACGTGCTTTGAGTCTTCATACACGAAGACAACCAAGACATGCAAATACATCGATGCTTTGCGACCTGGGGTGGACGGGTTGCGCCCCAGGTCACGGCGCTGGAGGTCGGCGCCCGGCCCGGCCCCTACCCGGCGGTCCTGACGGGCGGCGGGGACGCGGCCGGGCGCCGCCCCCCTTCGCTGCCCCTCGTACGCCGGTCGGAGGCACGGGCGAGCTGCTCGGCCACGAACTCCAGTGCGGTCCGCTTCTGTGCGATCGACTCGGTCATGACCAGCGAGCCGTGGCCGGCGTCGTACCGGTAGAAGGCCACCTCGCCGCCGCGTGCCTCGATCCGCCGCACGTAGTTCTCCACCTGGCGGATGGGGCACCGTGGATCGTTCTCGCCGGCGATGACCAACAGCGGGGTGGTGACCGCGTCGACGTACGTGATCGGCGAGGCCTTGCGGTACCGGTCCGGCACCTCGTCCGGCGACCCGCCGAAGAGCGAACGGTCGAACGCCTGGAGCGCGGACATCTCGTCCTCGTACGCGGCCACGTAGTCGGCGACCGGCATGGCGCTGACCGCCACCGTCCAGTCGTCGGGATGGCGGCCGATGCCGAGCAGGGTCAGGTATCCGCCCCAGGACCGTCCGGTGAGCACGAGGCTGCCCGGATCCGCCAGTCCCTCGGCCACAGCCCAGTCCCGTACGCACTTGATGTCGGCGAGTTCGGTCAGGCCGGGATCGTCCTCGATGGCGTTCCGCCACTCCAGGCCGTATCCGGTGGATCCGCGGTAGTTCACCTGGATGACCGCGTAGCCCTGATCCACCCAGGCGGCCACCGAGGGGTCGAACGCGTCGTCGTCGTACCCGATGGGACCGCCGTGCACCTCGAACACGCAGGGCAGCGGCCGGCTCGCGCCGTCGGGCAGTGAGATCAGTGCGTGGATCGGACCGCCCGGGCCCGGGATCCAGGCGTCGGTCAGCGGCACCGAGCCCGGCGCCGGCAGGCCCGGCGCGCTCAGCACGACGGCACCCGTGGTGGAGCGGATGGTCAGCGGTGTGGCCGCCGAGGTCCAGGCGAACTCCACGGTGCCGTCCGGGCGCACCTCCGCACCGCGGACGACCCCCGGCGGGGTGTCCAGCCGGGTCAACGTGCCGGGGCCGAGGTCGTACCGGTAGAGCTCGTCGCGGGCATGGTGGGCGTGGGCCACGAGCAGCGCGGTGCCGTCCGGGTACCACCGGCCGGACACCTCGCCCGGCAGGTCCAACAGGACCTCGCGGACCGTGCCGTCGGCCGCGTCCCAGATCAACAGCTCCCCGCGGTCGCGTCGCTCGTGCCGGACGAGGAGCCGGGTGTCGCCGGTCAGCGGCCCGAAGGACACGCCGGGAAAACCCTTCTCGGGGCCGCCCCACATGCCACCGAGGCCGAGCCCGGGCCCGTCCCAGAGATCGGCCAGCGTCGTGCCGTCCGACCTGACGACCCGCAGGGCACGGTGCCTGCTGTCCCCGTGCTCGCTGTGCGCGACGGCGATGAGCGCCCCGTCCGCCGACACGTCGGCCACGTGCGTGTCCCGCTCGTGCGCGTAGACCACCGTGGCAGCGCCGTCCGCGCCGACCAGGTGCACCACCGATCCGCCCGCGCCGGCTCCGTCGCCCCCGGTGGTGTGTCCCACCACCGCGGCGTTCCCCGCGAACGCGATCCCGGCCGGGTAGCCCGCCGGAAGGCCGGGGGCGGCGGTGACGTCCGGGCCGCCGTGGAACGCCTGCCGGCGCCAGACTCCGAACTCGTTGCCGTCCAGATCGTCGAACCACCAGATCCACTCGCCGTCGGCGGACAACTCGGCGTGGCTGGTGCCGTCGGGCCGGTCGGTCACCTGGCGCTGGCCGCCCGTCGTGCGGTCGTACGCGTAGACCTGCCACCGGCCGGTGACGTTCGACCGGAAGATCGCACGGTCCGGGGCGTGCCGCGCGGACCGGAGCATGGTCAGGTGTGCGGCGAGGTAGCGGCGGGCCCAACGGTCACTGTTCACTGTGCGCCACCTTCGGTACGAGGGCCGGTCCCGACGGCCGTCGCCGGGCAGCGACCGCGACGAACAGGGCGAACGCGATGCCGGCCACCGCCGCCAGGAAGATGACCAGGTTCGGCGCCAGCAGTTCGGCGAACGCTCCGGCGAGCGCGAACCCCACGCCCTGCCAGAACATGAGTCCCGCCGACTGGATGCTGAGTGCCCGCGCCCGCAGTTCCCTGGGCGCGGCGTCGAGGAGCCGGCGGTCCTGCCCGAGGTGGAACCAGGCGAAGGTGCCGGAGATGAACAGCGCCAGGATGGCCAGCCAGACCACCGGCTTCGCGATGAAGATCAACAAAGGCACGAAGAGGCCGAGGATCGCCGGGTAGATCAGCCGGACCTGCCAGCTGGCGGGGAGCAGGTTGCTGGCGGCGATCTCGCCCAGCAGCGTGCCGATCGGGATCGAGGACATCAGCAGGCCGGCGACGAGGGTGCTGGCCTGGAGACTGGCCGCGTACGGCACCGCCAGCGCCTCCGGCACCACGGCCAGCGCCGGCACCGTCCAGCCCAGCAGCAGGATGTCCCGCAGCTCCGGCACCCGCATCACCTGACCGAGCCCGGAGAGGGAGTCGCGCAGCAGCGAGTGCTGGGAGTCGCGGCCCGGCGCGCCCCGTTCCCGCGTACCGAGGCGGAGGATCAGGGCCGAGACGACGAAGCAGCCGGAGTTGACCAGCAGCACCTGCCCCGGGCTCAGCGCCGTCAGCAGCAGGCCGCTGATCGCGTACCCGACCGTCTGCGCGCCCTGGGAGACCACCCGCATCAGGCTGCGACCCGGCACGTACGCGGCGCCGGGCAGCACGTCCGGCATGGTCGCCGCCCGGGCTCCGATGAAGACCGTCTCCACCATGCCGAGTGCGAGCGCGAGCACCAGCAGCGCCGCGATGGGCATGCCGGTCGTCGCCATGATCGCGGCCAGCGCGGCGGAGACCAGATTGCAGCCGACGAGCAGTCGGCGGGCCGGAATCCGGTCCACCACCGCCGAGAGGAACGTCCCGCCGATGAGATGGGGCGCCAGGACGATGGTGAAGACGATTCCCGCCAGGAGCGGTGACTGCGTTCGGGTGTAGACGAGCACCGTGAGGGCGAAGTTCGCCATCACGGCGCCCGCCATCGTGGCCGTGTGGGCCGCGAAGACCGCGCGGAACTCGGGAATGCGAAGGGCCGTGCGATATCCGCTGTCAGTCATTCCTTCAACTCCGCGCGCAGGGTGTCCAGTGTGCGCACGGTCGCGAGACGCTTATGTACGCCCGGGCGATCGAGGCACACCATCAACTTCCGGTCAGCGAGGACTGAGAGTACCTCTCGGAGCAGAAGCGCCGCGAGGACCGATCCGGTGCACGCGTGCGCGCCGTAGCCGAATGCCAGGTGCGGATTTGGCCAACGATCAGGCGTTATGCCGTCGGGGTTCGCGAACACCTCCGGGTCCCGGTTCGCAGCGGCGAAGAGCATCAATACGCCCTGGCCACGCTTGACCGGCGCGCCGAAGAGGTCGGTGTCGGTGACCGCGAGCCGCGTCGTGCCCTGAATGGCGGCCTCGTACCGGAAGAATTCGTGCGCGGTACGCGGAAGATCGCCCGGCCGGGTGCATTCGGCGAGTCGGATCCGGTGCTGCCCCACCGCGTGCAGCGCGTTGCCGAGCGACGCGGGAATCGCGGTGAAGCCATTGACCACCAGCGTACGCATCGAGTTCATGATGATGTGCCGCGGAACGCCCGCGTCGGACGCCTTCCTGACGAGCATCGGGAGGTGTTGGTCGGCTGGCAGGTCGGCGACCCACTCCTCGATCAGCGCGGCCAGGGCGCCCTGCGCCGCGATGCCCGGCTCGCGGGCCGCCGGGTTGAGGCCCGAGTCCATCGCCGCGGTGATCGCGTCGGCGATCGGTGCCACGACGTCGAGGTCGAAGGGCGGCAGTCCGATGGCGCGCGGAATGAACCAGCGGGCGAGCGGTTCGGTGAATTCCTCGATGAGGTTCACCGGGCCCGCCGGCAGGTCGTCGACCATCGCCTCGACCTTGCTCCGCACGTCGATCGAGAGTTCCGGCGTGACCATCTTGTTGATCACGCTGGCCAGCACCGAGTAGATCGCCGTGTGTTCCGGGGGGTCGATGGTGTGCACGTCGAGCCCGACGTCGGCCACGGTCTCGCCGGCCCGCCGGAAGTCGGCGGCGAACCTGACCGGGTCGCTGAGCACCGCCCGGCAGTGCGCGTACGAGGTGAGCACCCAGCTGTCCAGCGCCTCGTTCCACACCGGACGCCCCTGCTCGCGCATGGCGCGGAAGACCGGGTACGGATCGTCGAGCGTCTGGGGGTCGAGCGGCTGGTAGGACGGCGCGGTCATGGGTCAGGACCTCCGGTGGGACGGAATGGCGAGTGGGAGGTGGTCCGGGTATCGCAACGTGGCCCGCGGCGTACGGGCCGGGGTGCCGGCCGGCACCGGCAGGTCCGACAACTCGACGAGACTGCGCAGGATCGCCCGCATGATGAGCCGGGCGAGGATCGCGCCGGTGCAGGCGTGCGCTCCCCAGCCCATCCCCAGGTGCCGGTTCGGGCTGCGGTCGAGCACGAGCTCGTCCGGCCGGTCGAACTGGGCCGCGTCGCGGTTGGCCGCGGCGAACAGCATCAGCACGGTGTCGCCCCGACGCAGCCGGACGCCCGCCAGCTCGGTGTCCACCACCACGGCCCGGCTGGTCCCCTGGACCGGGCCGTCGAACCGCATGAACTCGTCCACCGCGGTGTCGAGGACGGCCGGCTGGCGCAGCGGGGTGACCAGGTCGGGCCGCTCGACCAGGGCGAGGACCGCGTTCACCACCGCGCCCACGGTGGTGCTGAACCCGGCCAGGAACATCACCCGGACCGTGTTCCAGACCGCCTGCTCCGACACGCCCGCCTCGACTGCGCCGGCGAGGACGTCGGCCAGCAGGCCGGTGCCGCCGGCCTCCCGGTGCCAGGAGGCGATCATTTCGTTGATCTCCGCGCGGGCCGCGACCGCCGGTTCCCGCAGTTCCGGCAGCAGGCCGGCGTCCATGCCACGGTTGAGCGCGTCGACCTGGGCCGTGAAGGTCTCGATCCTGGGTTCGGGTACGCCCAGCAGCCGGCAGATTGCGAAGAGCGCGGCCGGCCGGGCGAGGTCGGCGGTGGCGTCGAACCGGGGCCACTCGCCCACCGTCCGCATGATGTCCCGGCTGGCCTCGTACGTGGCCTCGCCGATGCCGGCCAGGTCCTGGCGACGGAAGACGGTGGTGAAGAGCCGGCGGATCGGGCCGTGCTCCGGCGGGTCCAGCTCCTGCATGCTGAGGACCGCGTCCGGCGCCTCCTCGCCGACCCGGCGCCAGTCGCACGCGAACCGGGCCGGGTCGCTCAACACCGTCCGGCAGTCGTCGTACCCGGGGATCAGCCACGACCGGAGCCGCTCGCTGTACCGGACGCGCCCGGCTCGCCGCAGCTCGGCGTAGCACGGGTACGGGTCGGCGATCATGGCAGGCGAGAGGGGGTCGTAGTCGATCATCCGTGCTCCTCACCTCGGTCGGGCGGGCGCCGGGCCCACGCCGTAGCGTGGGCCCGGCCTGCGATCTCAGTAGGCGTAGCGCATGATGGTCTCCTTCCTCGCGGGTGTGGTCGGACGACCTCGGTCAGAGGTCGCTCGCAAGGACGCGGAGCTCCCGCACGGCGGGGCCGGTCCTTGTGCGCAGGGCGAGGCACGCCTGGCCGTCGATCCGCTCGACGCGGATGGTCCGTTCGTCGGTCCAACCCGTGAAGCGGAACTCGTCGTTGCCGAGCGGCACCAACGCGATGGTGGGCGCGTCGTCGACGGCGAGCACCAGGCGGCCGTCACGGACGTCGAGCGTCACGTCCCGACGCGGATCTCCGGGGCGCTGGAAGTCGCCGTCCTCCTCGGTCCAGTCCAGGAACGACGCCGGCACGGCGCAGCGCAGCCGGTACGCCGAGAGCGCCGCGTCGCTCAGCTCGACCGGCCACCGGTTGACGAGGGCGGCGTCGAGGAACAGCCGGCGCTCCTGCTCGGGGAAGAGTTCCAGTAGTTGGCGGGAGACGAGCGTGTCGATGACGAGGTGCACGCGCGGCACGTCGTCCTCGTTCTGCACCCGGTGGCTCCGGCTGAAGTCGCCGAACCACAGCGTGCCCGGTTGCCACCGGTGCGCCGTGCCCTCAAGATGCAGGGTCGCGCCCGGAGTCGTCGTGATGGGAACGTGCAACCGGGCCGTACCCCAGGGCGGCCCGTACTTGTAGTCGCTGTGCTCCCCGCTGTCCACGCCCGGTCCGAGCGCCATCAGCCGGGCGCTGCGCAACTGCGCGGGAATGCTCTCCAGCACCTGCTTGAGGTACGGCGCGCTCTCCAACCAGGCGGTGCCGGCGAATTCGTGCAGGCCGGGGCCGCCCGGATCGGTCCGCTCGCGGTCACCGCCGACGCTGCGTAGCGACAGCACACGCCAGTCCACCGTGGCCGCCTCGCCGGTGCCTCCGTAGCGGCGCTGGTGCTTCCACTGGTGGTCGGTGAGCCGCGAGAGGTCCGCACGCAGGCTGTCCACGTCGAAGTTCAGGCCGAGCCGGGAAGCGGCCGGCGTCCGTGGTGTCGTGACGATTGCGGTGGTGGTCATGCCCGCTGCGCCTCCTGATCATCGCGCGACACACTCGATCGAATTCGGGTGCGTATAGGGGAAGCAGAATGATCGTCGAAAAATGACCGCGAATACGTGGCGGAGCACCCATCAATCAGGGCGCCGGCATCGGCGATCCGGCAGGCCGACGAATGGCCCGCAAATGGTACGTCCCGGCGACATTGACAATGGAACGCGTCATCAACTGCGGCTCGCACTGCACAAGAATCGCCCCGTTTCGTGCGTCGATTTCGTCGGAGATGTCGCATGTCGGGCATCTGACCAGCGCTTCTTGCCACGAACCCCGGTCGATCGCCCCCGTGCCTCTCCGCCGCCACACATCACTTCTGTCGTGTATCCACCGTGCCTTGCGAGGCCGAACGAGATGCATATAGATTCTTAACTGTCGATCAAAAAGTTCGACAGGGCGCATGGAACGGGGGCTTCATGCTGTTGCGCTTACTGGGTGTGGTGCAAGTTGACATTGCTGATCAGGAACTGGATGTGGGGCCCGCACAGCAGCGGCTGCTCCTCGCGGTGCTCGCCTTGAGCGCCAACCGTCCGGTCATGACCGAAACGTTGATCGACGCGGTGTGGGACCGCGCGCCGAACGGCGCCCGTCGCACGCTCCACGTGCTGATCAGCAGGATCCGCCGGCTGCTGGACTCGGTCCCGGCGTGCGACGGCGTCGAGCTGCTCCGCCGCTCGGGCGGTTACGCGTTGCACATCGAGCCGGACCAGGTGGACGTGCACCGCCACAACCGGCTGACCGCGAAGGCCGCCGGGCCGGACCTCGACCACGACGAACGGGCCGCACTGCTACGGGAGGCCCTGCACCTCTGGCGCGGCGAACCCCTGGCCGGCCTGCCCGGCGACTGGGCCGCCCGCACGCGCCAGGAGTGGCGGCAGCGGCACATCGGCGTGGCCGTGGACTGGGCCGGTCACGAGCTCGCCATCGGGCACGCGGCGGAGCTCATCGGCCCGCTGACCGCCCTGACCGGGGAGTATCCGCTGGTCGAGTCGCTGACGGAACAACTGATGAGGGCGCTGTGCGCCGCCGGCCGCAGCGCCGAGGCGTTGCAGTCGTACATCCGTCTGCGCACGAGGCTCGCCGGCGAACTGGGCAGCGACCCGGGTCCGAGGCTCCAGTCGCTCTACCTCGCCACCCTGCGCGGTGAGGTCGACGACAGGTTCGCACTGACCCGCGGTCGGGGCTGACCTGTCGGCGGCGGGCCCTGCGGGGCACGCCGGTCGGCGCGGGTGACGCCAGGACCGCCCCTCCGGTCGCTGACCGGAGGGGCGGTCGCCCGTTCAGGTACGCGCCGGTCAGGACCGGCCGGAGCTGATCCGGTCCAGGTGGGGCGCGAGTTCGTCGGTGATCAGCAGGTCGCGACGGATCTCGTCGTGCGGGTAGCCCGCCCGGCCCACCATGTGCGCCGCGACGGGCGCGGTGGCGAGCTGGAAGGCCCCGACGAGGACGAGGGTGGTGATGTCCACGCCGGTGCGCAGGCGCAGCGCGCAGCCGAGCAGGACGAGCAGCAGGCCGAGCACCTGGGGCTTGGCCGCCGCGTGCATCCGGGCGAGCAGGTCGGGGAACCGCACCAGCGCCGCCCCGGCGGCGACGCAGAGCAGCGCGCCGGCGAGCAGGCAGACCGCGGCGATGACATCGAGGACGGCGTCGAGGCTCACTTTTCGGTCTTCCGGGCGGCGAACCGGGCGACGCCGACCGAGCCGACGAAGCCGAGGATGGCGAGGACGACCAGCACGGGCAGCGCCGTGGCGTCCCGGCTGTAGGCGGCCTCGGTGGCGATGGCGGCGACGACGACGGCGAGCAGGACGTCGGTGCCGACGGCCCGGTCGAGGATGGACGGTCCGCGGATGATGCGGACGAGGGTCAGTCCGAGGGCCACGGCGAGCAGCGCGGCGACGGTCACGGCGACGACGGTCATCTGGGTGCCCCTTCCGGGTGGGCCGGCTCCGACGGGCCGGCGAGGTGGGGTTGCGTCACGCGGCGCAGCTCGTCGGGCGCGCCGATGGCGGCGACGATCCGCGCTTCGAGGTCCAGCACGCCCTGCCGGAAGCGCTCGACCTCCTCGCGGCTGCGGACGCCGATGACGTGTACGTAGAGGGTGCCGGTCGTCCGGTCGGCCTCGATGATGAGGCTGCCGGGCACCAGCGACAGCGCCTCCGCGGTGAGCGTGAGGTTGAGGTCGGTGTTGACCCGCAGCGGCACGGCGATGATCGCGCTGAGCGGGGGTTTGCCCGACAACGCCAGCCAGGCGATCTGGGCGGAGGCGACCACGAGGTCGCGCAGGAAACGCACCCAGAACCGGGCGAGCGCCACGGGGCGGATCCGTCCGGCGAAGGTCACCGGCGGCAGCGGGAAGACCGCCAGCAGCAGGACGGAGAGCACCAGCCCGCTGAGCACGTTGGCCCAGGAGAGGGTGCCCCACAGCAGCACCCAGACGATGGTCAGCCCGGTCACGGCGATGATCCGGTTGCGTCGGCGGGCGCTGCGGGTCAGCGGCGGGTTCGTCGGCGCGACGGGCTTCGGCGGGCTCATCGGGTCACTGGTCACGGGGCACCGTCCGGGAACACGGCCTCGACGTACGGGGTCCGGCGCAGCAGGTCGTCGGCGGCGTCGGTGCTGATGTCGAACAGCGGCCCGGCCACCACCGTCAGCGCCAGGCCGAGCACCACCAGCGCGGCGGTCGCCCCGATCATCAGCCGGGGCAGCACGGCGCCCGACGCCTCGGGGTCCGGTGCCCGGCGCGGCTGCTCGGCGCCGCCGGTACGGGCGGCCCGCACGGCGTCGCTGGCGTCGGGCATGTCCGGGTGCGGGGCGCGCCAGAAGGCCAGGTTCCACACGCGGGCGATGGCGTAGAGGGTGAGCAGGCTGGTGAGCAGCCCGCCGGCGACGAGCGCCCAGGCCAGCGGGCTGCCGTCGGCCACGCCGGCCTGGACGAGGCCGAGCTTGCCGAGGAAGCCGGAGAACGGTGGGATGCCGGCGAGGTTGAGCGCGGGCACGAAGAACAGCACGGCCAGCAGCGGCGACAGTCGGGCCAGCCCGCCGAGCCGGTCCAGGGCGGTGCTTCCGCCACGGCGTTCGACCAGGCCGGCGGCGAGGAACAGCGTGGTCTGGATGGTGATGTGGTGCACCACGTAGAAGATCGCCGCGGACAGCCCGAGGGAGGTGCTCAGGCCCACGCCGAAGAGCATGTAGCCGATGTGGCTGATGAGGGTGAACGACAGCAGTCGTTTGACGTCGGACTGGGCGACCGCGCCGAGGATGCCCACGACCATCGTCAGCACCGCCACCACCAGCAGCAGGTCGGCGGTGCGGCCGCCGGGGAACAGCAGCGTCTCGGTGCGGATGATCGCGTACACGCCGACCTTGGTGAGCAGGCCGGCGAAGACCGCGGTGACCGGGGCCGGTGCGGTGGGGTAGCTGTCCGGCAGCCAGGCCGACAGCGGGAACACGGCCGCCTTGATGCCGAAGGCGAGCAGCAGCATCCCCTGCAGCACCAGCCGGATGTCGTCCGGCAGCGCGTCGAGCCGGTCGACGAGCTGGGCCAGGTTGAGGGTGCCGGTCGCCGCGTAGACCAGGCCGATCGCGATCAGGAAGATCAGCGACGACAGCAGGCTGACCACGACGTACGTGGTGCCGGCCCGGATCCGGGTCTCCGTGCTGCCCAGCGTCAGCAGCACGTAGCTGGCGACCAGCAGGATCTCGAAGCCGACGTAGAGGTTGAACAGGTCGCCGGAGAGGAACGCGTTGCACACGCCGGCGGTCAGCACGAGGTAGGTCGGGTGGTAGACCGACAGCGGTGTCTCCTCGTTGCCGTCGGCCGTACCCTGCCCGATCGAGTAGACCAGAACGCAGAGGGTGACGGCGGCGGAGACGACGAGCATCAGCGCGGCGAGCTGGTCGGCGACCAGGACGATGCCCAGCGGCGCGACCCAGCCGCCGACCTCGACGACCAGCGGCCCGTCGAGGGAGGCGCGGAGCAGCAGCGTGGCGGCCACGGCGACGGTGGCGGTGAGGACGGTGAGGCTGACCCAGCGCTGGGCGCGGGGCCGGCCGACGAGCAGCAGCGTCAGGGCCGCGCCGAGCAGCGGCATCACCACCGGCAGGGGTACGAGCCAGGTCATCGGCCCCTCCCCGCGTCCGTGGTCGCGCTCGCCGTGGTGTCGTCGGCGGGCACGGTGACCAGGGCGACGTCGCCGTCGCTGTCGGTGTCGCTGTCGGTGTCGGCGGTGCCCGGTCCCTCGTCCCGGTCGGCCAGCTCCATGATGCGGCGGTCCTCGACGTCGTCCTGCACCTCGTCGTGCCCGTTGAGGTGCCAGCTGCGGTACGCCAGGGCCAGCAGGAACGCGGTCATGCCGAGGGTGATGACGATCGCGGTCAGCACCATCGCCTGGGGCAGCGGGTCGCTCATCTCCCCCTCGGCGGTGGTGCCGACGATCGGCGGCCCGCCGGCCCTGCCGCCGGTGAGCAGCAGGAGGTTGGCGCCGTTGCCGAGCAGGATGACGCCCATCAGCACCCGCGTGAGGCTGCGCTCCAGCAGTAGCGTCACCCCGGTCGCGAAGAGCACGCCCACCACGAGGACGTAGGTCAGGTTCGGGTTCACACCAGCTCCTTCGTCCGGTCGTCGGCCTGTTCGGTCTCGTTCTGGTCGGTCTCCTGCTGGCGGTCCATCTCCGCGCCCAGGCTGCGCAGGATGTCCAGGACCAGGCCGACCACGATGAGGTAGACCCCGACGTCGAAGAAGACCGACGTGACGAAGTGGACGTGGCCGAGGACCGGCAGGTGGATGTCGAGCAGGGCGCTCTGCAGGAACTCCCCGCCCAGCAGCATCGCGGCGACGCCCGTGCCGACCGCGACGAACAGCCCGGCGCCGAGCACCGCGCCGGCGTCGACCGGGGCGGCCCCGTTGAGCTCCGTACGCCCACCGGCCAGGTAGCGCACGGCCAGCGCGAGCCCGGCCACCAGTCCGGCGGCGAAGCCGCCGCCGGGGGCGTTGTGCCCGGAGAAGAGCAGGTAGATCGAGAAGAGCACGATGGCGTGGAACAGCAGCCGGGTGACGACCTGGAGGATGACCGACTGCTGGCGGGTGGTGGCGCCGGTGGTCAGCCAGCGTGGCCGTGCCGACTCGGTGCGGCCGGCGCCGGGGATGCCTTTGCGCAGGTCGAGGTCCCGGGAGTGGCGGAAGATGAGGCTGGCCACGCCGGTGGCGGCCACGACCAGGACGGCGATCTCGCCCATGGTGTCCCAGGCCCGGATGTCGACGAGGGTCACGTTGACGATGTTCTTGCCGCCGCCGTAGGAGACGGCCTCGTCGGGGAAGTCGACGGAGATCGGGACGGCCACCCGGGCGCCCGCCGCGACGTACGCCATGCCAGCGGTGACCACGCCCACGGCGACGCCGAGCGCGATGCGACCGCGCCGGCTGGACCGGATGGGTCGCTCGGAGAACTTGGCGGGCAGGTGCCGCAGGACCAGCACGAACATGACGATCGTGACGGTCTCCACCAGGAACTGGGTCAGGGCCAGGTCGGGGGCGCCGTGCAGGATGAACATCAGCGCGGTGCCGTAGCCGGCGACGCCGACGAGGATCATCGCGGCCAGTCGACGCCGGGCGCGGGCGGCGGCCACGGCGGCCACGATCACCACCGCGGCAGCGACGGCCTGCAACGGGGTGTCCCACAGCTGGAACCGCTGCGGCCAGGGAAACCCGGCCAGCAGCGCCCCGCCCGGCAAGGCGACCAACACCACCAGGATGACGCCGAGGTAGAACGGGAGGGATCCGCGCTGGGTGGCACCCGTCAGCTCCACCGCCAGCCGGTCGACCCCGCCGATGAGCCGGTCGTAGACAGCGGCCCCGTCGAAGGGCAGGCGGACCGCCTGGCCCAGCCGGCCCCGGTGCCGCAGGAGGAACAGCCCCACACCGGCGGCGACCGCCAGCGCCGACAGCCCCAGGGCCAGGGTCGGCCCGTGCCACAGCGCCAGGTGGTAGCCCGGCTCGACGCTCGGGTACAGGTCCGCGTACGGGGCGAGGACCTTGTCGACGGCGGGCGCGAGGAGCCCCACCGCCAGACCGGCGGCGGCGAGCACGACGGCCGGCGCGAGGAAGAGCCGACCGACCGGCTTGGACGGGGTGGCGGGCACGTCGCCTTTGGTGGCGAACGCGCCCCAGACGAAACGCAGCGTGTACGCAACGGTCAGCGCCGAGCCGAGCACCACGCCGGCGAGCACCACCAGGTCGGCGGTGCCGCCGTGCAGGAACGCCTCGACCGCGGCCTCTTTGGCCACGAAGCCCGCCAGCGGCGGGAGGCCGGCCATGGAGGCCGCCGCCAGGCCGGCGACCGCCGCGAGCGCCGGGGCACGCCGCCCCAGGCCGCTGAGTTCGCGCAGGTCGCGGGTGCCGGCGGTGTGGTCGACGATCCCGACGATGAGGAACAGAGTGGACTTGAACAGCGCGTGGGCCAGCACCATCGCCGCGCCGGCCAGCGCGGTGTCGCGGGTGCCGGCGCCGAGGACCACCATCAGCAGGCCGAGCTGGCTGACCGTGCCGTAGGCCAGCAGCAGCTTCAGGTCGGCCTGCCGCAGCGCCGCCCAACCGCCGAGGAACATTGTGATCAACCCGCCGGCGAGCAGGATCGGCCGCCACGGTGTGACCCCGACCACGGCCGGTCCCATCAGCGCGACCAGGAACACACCCGCTTTGACCATCGCCGCGGCGTGCAGGTAGGCGCTGACCGGGGTGGGCGCGGCCATCGCGCCGGGCAGCCAGAAGCTGAAGGGGAAGATCGCCGACTTGCTCAGCGCGCCGAGCAGGATCAGCACCAGGGCCACGGCCAGGTAGCCGCCGCCGGGCAGGTCGGTGGCGATCTGCGACCAGCGGTACGTGCCGGCGTGCTGCCCGAGCATGACGAACCCGGCGAGCATCGCCAGGCCACCCAGGGTGGTCACCAGCAGCGCCTGCATGGCCGCCCGCCGGCTGGCCCGCTTGGTCGGGTCGCTGCCGATCAGCAGGTAGGAGAGGACGGTCGTCAGCTCCCAGAACACGTACAGCAGCAGCAGGTCGTCGGAGACCACCAGGCCGAGCATCGCTCCGGCGAAGGCGACGAAGACCGCCGCGAAGCGACCCAGGCCCGGATCGTCGGAGCGGAAGTAACGGGCGCTGTAGGCGAGCACCAGCGCCCCGACGCCGCCGACCAGGACCACCATCAGCCAGGCCAGGGTCCCCATCCGCAGGGCGATCTCCAGGCCGAGCTGGGGAACCCAGGTGACCGTCTCGACGACCGGGTCGCCGGAGCGGACCGTCGCGGTCCGGGTCAGCGCCCAGACCAGGGTCGCCGCGGGGGCCAGCGCCACCAGGTAGAGACCTCGTCGGCCCCAGATACGTATCAGTCCCGGGGCGATCACGGCTGCGAGTGCGTGGACCGCCACCAGAACCAGCACATATCCTCCCCAGAGTTCGACAACCGGTTAGCCAACCCTAACCGGTAAGGGGCGGAATCGCCTAGGGGCGATACTGCATCGGCGGCGGGCCGTGCCTGCGTACGGTGCGTCGACCGTCCGGCAGGAGCCCCGCAGCGGCCGTCGTGACGGCCCCGGTGCCCGCGACGACGACCTCCTTACCGGCGTGCGGGGCGTACCCGTCGCTCGTGCACCTCTTCCCTAGCACGGTCGCGAGTCGATTGCCCACCTCCGGATAGCCTTGGCGTCCTGTCGAGCAGGGCGGACGCCGCGCCCGCGGGCGCGGCGACGGCGACGGCAGTCGAGGACGACGGATGGGTGGGGCGATGCGGAGTTGGGCACTGGTGTCGACCCGGACGGCCCTCGCCGGGGCGACGGGCAACGCCGTCGTGATGGGCGTGGCCGAGGTGAGCACCCCGCTCGGCTGGGTGCTCCTTCCCGGGCTGCTCGGCGTCTCCGCCCGCCCCCGGGTGGCCGCGCTCGTCTCCGCCTGGGCGGCCGTCCTGCTGGCGGCTTCCGTGGTCGTCCCCGTCGTCCCCGGGCACCGCGCCGACCCGTGGGCGCTCGGCGCCTCCGTAGCGAGCCTGGCCGCCGTACCCCTGCTGGCCTGGGTCCGCCGACGCCGCAAGCAGCGTGCGATCGCCCGCGTGCCCGCGCCGCGTGACGTCGCCGTGTTCGCCCTGCCCGCCGGGACGGGACGCGCCGCGCTGGCGGTCTGCCGCTCGCCCGGGGAGGTCGCCGCGGCGGTGCCGGTGCGGCGCGACGGCCTGCGCGTCCTTCTCGGCGTGGCGCACGGCGCCACCCTGGCCCGCCCCGAGCACACCCGGGCGCTGGAGTCGGCCTTCCGCCGCGAGGCCCTGCGGCGCGGGCGGTCGCTGCCGGAGATCGCCGCGACCCTCGACGACCTCGTACGGGGCATCGCCCCGGGTGGCTACCTCGCCGCGACCCTCGTGGCGGTCTCCCCCGACGGGCGGGTCACCCTGCTGCGCCACGGCGGCCCGGACGTCGCCGTGCTCGCCGGAACGGAGGTCCGTCCCGCCGCCCTGCCGGACGCCGGCCCGCTGGGCCTGGCCGAGCGGGCGGGCAGCGCGGCGGGAACGCCGGCGGACGCCCGGCGGTTGGCGGTCACCCCGGCCCTCGACGACGCCCGGTCGCGGCGGCTGGCCGAGGAGGCGCTGCGGTCCCCGCGCGCCGTGGACGCCGTGGTCGCGCTGACCGGGCGGCCCGGCGGCGGTCGCCGGACCGGCCCGGCGCTGGTGCTCGACCTGCCGCCCGCCTGACCGCCGGCGAGGAGCTGTCCGGCCGTCAGCGCTGCCAGCGCACGACCCCGCCGACCACGGTGAGCGCCACCGTGAGGTCGCGCAGGGCCGCCGGCTCGACCCCGTACGGGTCGGTGGGCAGCGCGATGAAGTCCGCGAGCATGCCCGGCGTGAGCCGCCCCTTCAGGTGCTCCTCGTAGGAGGCGTACGCGCCCGCCTCGGTGAAGCAGCGCAGCGCCGTGTCGAGATCGACCCGCTCGTGCGGGTCCACGCCGCCGGGCGGGGTGCCGTCGGGCTGCTGCCGGGTCACCGCGGCGTGGATACCGAAGAACGGATCCGGGTCCTCCACCGGGGCGTCCGAGCCGAACGCCACCGTCGCGCCGGCGTCCAGCAGGCTCCGCCAGGCGTACGAGGCGAGGTCCCGGCCGGCGAGCATTCTGCTGGTCAGGGGGATGTCGCTGGTGCAGTGGGTGGGCTGCATCGACGCGGTCACGCCCAGCCGGGCGAGCAGCGACACGTCCGCCGGCCGCAGGTGCTGGGTGTGCTCGATCCGGTGCCGCAGCCGCCGTACCGCCCCGGCGACGGTCGGGTTGGTGCGCGCCGACTCCTGCCAGCGCGCGTACGCCCGCAGCACCATCTCGTTGGCCGCGTCGCCGATGGCGTGCGCCGCGACGGCGATGCCGGCCCCGGCCGCCTTCGCCACCAGCCGCTCGAACTCCTCGGTGGGGGTGACCGCGATGCCGTGGTTGTGCGGCTCGCCGTCGTACGGCTCGGTCATCAGGCAGGTGTGGGAGCCGAGCGCCCCGTCGGTGAAGATCTTCACCGGGCCGGTGCTCAGCCAGCGGTCCCCGTCGCCGGTCGCCCAGCCCCGGTCGATCGCCTCGTCCAACGCGGTCGCCGGGATCGTCTTGTGCACCCGCAGCGGCAGCTCGCCCCGGGCGTACAGGGTCTCGTAGGCGGCCCGGCAGTCCTGCCCGTCGAGGTCGTGGATGCTGGTGAGGCCGACGGAGAGCAGCCGGGGCAGGTGGGTACGCAGCTGCGTGACCAGGTCACCGGCGAGCGAGGAGCGCATGACGTCGTACGCCGCGTCCCCCGCCGCCTCCCGCAGGATGCCGGTCGGCTCACCGCGTTCGTCGCGGACGATCTGCCCGCCGATCGGATCGGGGGTGTCGGCGTCGATGCCGAGTCGCCGGAGGGCGGCGGTGTTGACCCAGGTGGTGTGCCCGTCGATGGTGGGCAGCACGGCGGGCCGGTCCGGGCAGACGCGGTCCAGGTCGGCCCGGGTGGGCTGCACCGGCCGGTCCCACTTGTGGCTGTCCCAGCGCCCCCCGAGGAGCCAGGCGTCGGGCGGCAGGGTGGCCGCGTGCCGGGCGATCCGCGTCAACGCCTCGTCGAGGCTGGTCGTGCCGCGCAGGTCCACCTGCTCCAGGCCGCGTACGTAGAGCGCCGAGTGCAGGTGGCTGTCGATGAGCCCCGGCAGCACGGTCATCCCGCCCAGGTCGACCCGGCGGGCCCCGGCGCCGGCACGGTCGCGGCACTCGTCGAGATCCCCGACGGCGACGATGCGCTCGCCGCGCACCAGCATCGCCTCGGCCTGTGGGCGGGCGGGGTCGAGGGTGTGGATCCGGGCGTTCTCGAAAACCGTGCCGGTCATGGGCTGCCTGCTTCGACGGTCGGGTGGGGGCCGTCCATGCTAGACAGCTCCCGGCCGCCGACGCGGGGGTCCCCCGGGTGTACGGGGGCGAGGGCGGTCCGGCACCCGGCCGCTTGCGGTACGCTACCGGACAGTCACTACTACAACCTGTCGTGGTTGTCGTCGGGCAGCCCCCTCCGACGGCCCGACCCGGAGGTGCCGGATGGCTGACGACGCGCAGCTCACAGCGTGGGCGTTGGCTGCGGGACGGGGTGACCGGAGCGCCGCCGCCTGCTTCGTCCAGGCGACCCAGCAGCAGGTCCGACGCTTCCTCGCCGCGCTGGTCTCGCCCCGGGAGGCGGACGACCTGACCCAGGAGACCTTCCTGCGGGCGGTGAAGTCCCTGCCGTCGTACGCCGGACGCTCCTCGACGCGCACGTGGCTGCTCTCCATCGCCCGCCGGGTCGCGGCGGACCACGTACGCACGCTGACGTCCCGGCCACGGACGGTGCCGGTGCCGGCCGGCTACGACGTCCCCGACCCGGCGCTGAGCGGCTTCGACCGGCAGGTCGTGCTCGAACGCCTCATCGCGGCGTTGCCCAGGGACCGGCGGGAGGCGTTCGTCGCCACCCAGGTGCTCGGCCTCTCCTACGCCGAGGCGGCGCAGGTGTGCGGCTGCCCGGTGGGCACCATCCGCTCCCGGGTGGCGCGGGCCCGGGAGGATCTCGTCGCGGCCGTGCGCAGCCGGCCCGGACCGGACGCCCGCCGAGGCCGCGACGCCACCGGCTGAGCCACCTGACCCGCGCTGACCTGCGGCAGGACGAGGCTCGGGCAAACTGCGCGGGAACCAACCACGCCTGCGGGCCGACTACCGGTACATGGGGTGTGAGCAGTGGCGCGAGGTGCTGTCGGCACAGTTGGACGGGGAGGAGACCCCCGCCGAGCGGACGGCGGTGGCGGGTCACCTGGCCGGCTGCGACGACTGCCGGCGGTGGTACGACCAGGCAGCCGCGCTGACCCGCCGGGCCCGGCTGTCGGTCGCCGTGGCCGGGGACGACCGCACCGACGCCATCCTCGACGCGCTGTCCTCGCGGGCGGGTGAGGCGGGGCGGCGGGGCGGATCGACGCCGGGCCCGCGCCGCCGGCGGGAGCGGGTCGTGCTCACCCTGCGGGCGGTCCTGGGTCTGTTCGGGGCGCTGCAACTCGTGCTGGGCCTGGCGCAGATCGGGCGCGGTACGGCGGACGCGCACGCGCACGCGGCGGCCGGCGGGCTGATGTCCGGGCACCTGTGGCACGAGTCGGCGGCGTGGAACGTCGCGGTGGGCGCAGGCTTCCTCTTCGTCGCGGCGCGACGCACACCGCCGACGGGGCTGGTGCCGATGCTGAGCGCCTTCGTCGGCGTGCTGGCGCTGCTGTCGGTCAACGACCTGCTGGCCGGGTGGGTGGACACCACCCGGCTGGTCAGCCACGGCTTCCTGCTCGCGGGCTACCTCGTCGTCGTCGCCCTGTCCCGCCCGGGGCTGCGCCCCGACGGCCCGGCGGGGCGCAGCCGCCCCGACGAGCCCCGCTGGCACCTGCCCGCCGACGAGCCTCCGGAGTCGCCCGGGCTGCGGCTGCTCCCGCCACCGCATCCCGGCTCCGCGCACGTCTCCGATCGCCGCGCGGCCTGACCGGCACCTCCGGCCCTCCGGATCGCCGTGGGCCTGACCAATCTCCGTACCGTCGCGGTCGCCGTGGGCCTGACCGGGTCTCGGGGGCGTCGCGGTCGGCGGTGGCCGGGTCAGGAGGGCGGCGGGGGCGGCAGGTCGACCACCCGGGTCGCCCAGCGGGCCATCAGCGCCGGGTCGTGGGTGATGAGCAGGACGCCGGCAACGTGTTCCCGCTGGTAGTCGGTGATGACGGCCGCGAGGTGCGCCTGGGTGGAGGCGTCGAGCATGGCGGTGGCCTCGTCGCAGAGCAGGTAGTCGGGCCGGTGCACGAGCGCGCGGGCGAGGCAGGCGCGTTGCAGCTGCCCGTCGCTGACCGCGTGGGGGCGGCGGGCCAGCAGGTCGGGCGTGAGGCCGACGAGGTCGGCCAGCTCCGCCGCCCGGGCCCGCGCCTGCTCCTCGGGGGTGCCGGTGGCACGCAGCGGCTCGGCGATAATGTCGGCGAGGCCCAGCCGGGGGTCGGTGGCGGCGCGGGGGCTCTGGAACAGGATCGCGACACGCGTACGGACGGTGGCCGGCAGCCGGTGCCGCGCTCCCGCCAGCCGCTGCCCGTCGAGGGTGACGTGCCCGGCCTCGGGGGCGTGCAGCAGGGCCAGCACCCGGGCCAGGGTGGACTTGCCGCTGCCCGACGGTCCGCGCAGGCCGACCGTCTCACCGGGGGCGACGCGCAGGTCGACGCCGTCGAGCACGCGCCGGCCGCCGTAGGAGACGGTGACCCCGTGGGCCGCGAGCGCGGTGCTGGTCATCCCGGCGGCGCCGGTCATGCCGGCGGATGCTCCGGCGGTGCTGGTCGTGTCGGCGGATGCTCCGGCGGTGCTGGTCATGCCGGCGCTCCCAGGGTCAGCGGGTGGTGGCAGGCGACCCGGCCCGGGCCGCCGGGCGGGGGCGCGGGCGGGGTGCGGCAGGCGTCGGTGGCGCGCGCGCAGCGCGGGGCGAAGGCGCAGCCCGGCGGCAGGTCGGTGAGCATCGGCGGGTGGCCGGGGACCGGCCGGAAGGCCCGTTCGGGCAGGGCGTCGAGCAGGCCGGCGGTGTAGGGGTGGGCGGGTGCCGCGAACAATTCGCCGGTCGGCCGCCGTTCCACGATCCGGCTGGCGTACATGACGGCGACCGTGTCGGCGACCCGGCGGGCGGCGGCCAGGTCGTGGGTGATGAGCAGGACGGCGCCACCGGCGTCGCAGCGGCGGCGCAGCAGGTCGAGGGTGTGGTCGACCAGGGGCCGGTCGAGGCCCGTGGTGGGTTCGTCGGCGAGCAGCAGAGGCGGGTCGGGCGCGAGGGCGAGGGCGGTGGCCAGGCGCTGCGCCATGCCGCCGGAGAGCTCGTGGGGATGGCGGTCGAGGTCGGCGGGGTCGAGACCGACGTCGGCGGCGACCCGCTCGGCCGCCGCGGGTGCCTCGCGCCGGGTGTGCCCGTGGGCGCGCAGGGTCTCCTCCAGCAGCCGCCGACCCGTCCGTACGGGGTTCAGCGCGGTGGCGGGGCTCTGCGGCACCAAGCCGACGGCGCGTCCGCGTACGGCGCGGGCGAGGTGGCGCTCGGAGGAACCGATCAGGTCGACCCGTTCCCCGGTGGGCCGGCGCAGGAGGGCCTGGCCCGTGACCGTGGCGTTGCGCGGGAGCAGGCCGAGCAGGGCGTGTGCGAGCACCGACTTGCCGCACCCCGACTCCCCGACGACCGCGAGGAGTTCGCCCGGGTGGACGCTCAGGCGCAGGTCGGTGACGGCCCGCACCACGGCGTCGCGGAGCTGGAAGCGGACGGTCAGCCCGTCGACCTCCAGCAGTCCGGGCGGGGCGTCGGTGGCGGGCGGGGCGGGCGTGGGCTCGCGGGTGGTCGTCACAGGTTCAGCTCCGCTCGTACGCGCGGGTCGAGGCGGTCGCGCCAGCGGCCGGTGAGGGCGGCCAGGGCCAGCGTGACGACGACGAGGAGCAGGCCGGGCACGATGCTGGCCCACCAGGCGCCGGTGAGCAGGGACCGTTGCCCGTCGTTGATCATGTTGCCGATCGAGGCGAGGTGCGGGGGCAGCCCGAGGCCGAGGAAGGACAGCGCGGTCTCGTGCCAGACGGCGTGCGGCACCATCAGCGTGGTGGCCAGCGCCAACCGGGGCAGCACGTGCGGCAGCAGGTGTCGGGTGATCACCCGTGCGCGGCTGGCCCCGCCGGAGATGGCGGCGTCGACGAACGGCCGGGTGCGCAGGCTGAGCAGCTCCGACCGGACGATGCGGGCGGTGGAGAGCCAGTGCGTCAGCCCGATCGACAGGATCACCGCGCCCAGGCTCGGGCGCAGCATCGCGACGATGAAGATGCCCAGCAGCAGGTGCGGCAGCGCCGCGATGGTGTCGACCACCCGCATCAGCACACGGTCGACCCAGCCGCCGAGGGTGCCGGCCAACGCGCCCACGAGGCCGCCGATCACCACGGCGACGAGCGCGGCCACCACGCCGACGAGCAGCGAGACCCGCAGGCCGTAGAGGCTGCGGTGGGCCACGTCGCGGCCCAGGCCGTCCGTCCCGGCCGGGTGGGCCCAGGAGGGCGCGAGCCGGGTACGGGCCAGGTCCACCGCGCTCTCGTCGAGCGGCCAGAGGACGGGGGCGAGGAGGCAGGCCAGCCCCGCGCCGACGAGCACGGTCCAGGCGACGGCGGCACCGGCCCGGCCCGTACGGGGTCTGGCCCGGCGGAGCCGCGCGGGCAGGGCGAGGTCAGTCATCGAGGCGTACCCGGGGATCGGCGGCGGCGTAGGCGAGGTCGGTGCCGAGGTTCGCGGCCAGCACCACGACGGTGGTGGCCAGGGTCGTGGCGGCCAGCAGCGGGAAGTCGCTGCCCAGCGCGGCCTGTACGGTCACCGCGCCGAGGCCGGGCAGCGAGAACACGGTCTCCACCAGGACGGCGCCGCCGATCAGCTCGGGCAGGTGGGTGCCGACGAGGGTGAGGAACGGCAGCAGCGCGGTACGCAGGGCGTGGCCGAACAGGACGGTGCGTCCGGGCAGGCCCCGGGCCCAGGCGGCGAGGACGTGGTCGTCGCGGAGGCTGTCGGCGACGGCGTCCCGGATGAACAGCACGAACCACGGCAGTTGGGCGACGGCCAGCACACCCACCGGCAGGATCAGGTGCCACGCGACGTCGGCGGGGTCGGTGCCGGTGGCGGTGATGTCGGTGAGCCCGCCCGCCGGCAGCCACCCGAGGGTCAGGGCGAACAGGGCGATCGCGGCCAGCCCGATCCAGAACACCGGCATCGACTGCACGGCGTACGCGGTGGCGCGCAGCGCCCGGTCGAACCAGCCGCCACGCCGGTACGCGGCCAGCGTGCCCAGCAGCAGGCTCGCCACGAGGACGAGGGCGAGGGCGGCGCCGACGAGCAGCAGGGTCCAGCCGGCGCGGGCGGCGAGCACGGAGGTGACGGGCTCGTGGCGGCTCGTGGACCAGCCCAGGTCGCCCTGGAGCAGGTTGCCCACCCAGCGCAGGTACTGCACCGGCAGCGGGTCGTCGACGCCCCAGTTGGCCCGGATCTGCGCCAGGTTCTCCTCGCTGGTGGTGAACGCCGCCGCGCCCGCGTACTGCTGGGCGGGGTCGATCGGGGAGGCCGCGCCGAGGGCGAACATGCCGACGCTGGTGGCGGCGAGGATGGGCACGGCCACCAGCAGCCGCTGGCGGACCACCTTGCCGGATCCCGCCAACCGGCGCCGTCGACGCGGGGTGGTGCCCCCCGCCGGGGCCGGCGTGGCTGTCGGGGCGGGTGCCGTCACGACTTCCTCGTCCAGGTGTGGATGTTCCACCAGAGGCTGTTGGCGACGTCGTGCTCGTGCGGCTCCACCCGCGGGGTCACCCCGGCGAGCCCGTCCTTCACCACGTAGGTGTGCTGGAGATAGGTGAGGAAGATCCACGGCAGGTCGGTGGCGAGCTGCTTCTGGAAGGTGGCGTACGCGGCCCTGCGGGTGGCCGGGTCGGCGTTGGCGCGGCCGTCCTGCAACGCCTTGTCCACGACGGGCGAGCGGTACGAGCCGGGGTTGAAGAAGCCCTGGCCGGCGAAGGCGGAACCGAACAGCTTGTAGGAGACGAAGTCCGGGTCGTACGGGGTGCCGTAGCCCATGACCAGCGCGTCGCTCTTCATCCGGGGGGTGATCGCGTCCCAGGTCAGCCCCTCGGGCGTGATCTTGATGCCGACCTTCTTCGCGTCGGCGGTCACGGCGAGGGCGAGTTCCTTGCGGAGGCTGTCCGTGGCCGGGTACATCAGCGAGAACGCGGCCTGCCGGCCGTCGCGGACGCGGATCCCGTCCGGGCCCGGCCTCCAGCCGGCGGCGTCGAGCGCGGCGGTGGCGGCGGCCGGGTCGGCGGCGGGCCTGCCGACGATCGAGGGCTCGGCGAACTCCGACGTCGGCGGGACCGGCCCGAACGCCGGTTCGCCCGCCCCGCCGAGCAGGCCGGTGACCATCGCCGCCCGGTCCACCGCGGCGTTCAGCGCCCGCCGCACCGCGAGGTCGGCGGTGACCGGGTTGCCGGCGGGCAGCATCACGCCCCGGTAGTCGGCGGTGGGCACCCGCTGCACCCGGTAGCCGGCCAGCCCGTCGAAGCCGGTGGCCAGCTTCGGCGCCAGCTCCGCCGCGTCGAACTCCCCCGCCCGCATCCGCTGCGCGCGTACGTTGTCGTCGGCGACGAACGCCACCACCACGCCGCTGTTGGCGGGCCGGCCGCCCCAGTACTTCTCGTTGGCCGCGAGCACGAGCCGGTCGCCCGGCGTCCAGGACGTCACGCGGTACGGGCCGGTGCCCACCGGCCTGCGGTTGAACTCGGCCTTGTTGATGTCCTGCCCGGTCAGTGCCTTGGCCGGCACGATGCCGAGGGCCAGCCGCTGCGGGAACGGCGCGTAGGCGTACCTGAGGGTGAAGACCACGGTCGACGGGTCGGGCGCGGCGACCGAGGCGAGCATGTCCAGGTCGGAGCGGAGCGTGGAGTCGACCTTCGGGTCCAGCACCGCCTGGTAGGTGAAGACCACGTCCTGCGCGGTGAAGGGGGTGCCGTCGTGGAACAGCACGCCCTCGCGCAGCCTGGCGGTGACCGTCCTGCCGTCCGCCGACACGGTCGGCAGCTCGCGGGCCAGCGCCGGCACCAGCTCGTTGCGGGCGTCGCGGGCGACCAGGCCGTCGAAGATCAGGGAGGCGCCGTCGACGCCGTAGTTCAGCACCGGGTTCAGCGCGTCGGGCTCCCCGGCCGTCGCCACCACGAGGGTGCCGCCACCCGCGCCCGTCGCGGGGGTCGCCGGCGACGAGCAGCCCGCCAGGGCGAGGACACCGGCGACGGCCACCGCCGTCACGCGCTCGGACACACGCGTACGCATCACTTGCTCCCGGGTCTGCTCGTCGTACCGCCCGGTGTCGTGCCGGGCCGGCGTCCTGGTCTGACCGACCGTGCCCGCGGCGGACCACGGTCACGAACGGGCGGCTGCCCCGGCGGTGCTCTGGATCATCGCGCGCCGGGGCAGCCGACCACTAAACGCCAGCATCCCGTAATTGCCAAAGTGATGCAACAAGCCCCCCGTCGGCATGTCGCCCCGGCCACGCCCCGTACGCGCCGGGGCACCCCCGGTCAGCCGAGGGGCAGGGCGGACAACCACTCCTGCCAGGCCCGCTCGGCCCGGGCCGGGTCCTGCCCAGCGGCGAAGACGTGGTGGGCGAGGACCAGGGCGTCGCCCCGCTCGGCCCCGGAGTGGAGGAACCGGTAGAGCGCGTCGACGGTGCGGACACCGACGTAGGTCGGCAGGCCGGCCAGGTCGACGACGCCCTCGACCGGCGGCAGGCCGGCGACGGTGAACCGGACCCGGTCGCCCTCGGCGAGCGGACCCGCGACGCCGAAGGCGTCGGCCACGGCCGCCCACGCCCGGTCCGCGCCGCCGACCCCCGGACGGAACGCCGAGACCGGGGTCGCGGTCCGACCGGGGAAGTGGGCGAGGTACGCGGCCAGCGTCCCGAGGTACATGTCCCAACCGACGCGCAGCGCCTCGTACTCGCTCTCCCAGTTGTCCCCGAGCACGCCGCTCTGGACCAGCCGCAGGGTCGTGCTGCCCTGGTCGCGGCCCTCGATCAGGTATTCCATGGCCATGAACGTGCCGTCCGGGGCCGGTTCGGTGCGGTCGGCGAACCGCTTGCCGGGCTCCCACGCGGTGATCGTCGCCTCCTCGACGTGGCCGGCCATCGTCAGGCGGGTCCGGCCGCCCTCGCCCGGCTCGACCTCGCTGCGGCCCATGAACCACGAGTCGATGCCCGGGCCGGTCGCGATGGCCTCCCACACCTGCTCGGGCGTGGCGGCCAACTCGACGTCCTTGCGCAGCTCGAAGTGGTGCCCCATGTCAATGCTCCTCGGTCTGGTTGCTGTCGTCGGGGTCGGCGCTGGGGTGCAGGGCGACCACCACCCGGTGCTCGCGTCCGCCGGGGGCGCTCTCGTCGTGGTACCTGCCGACCAGGGCGGTGACGGTCGCCGCCAACTCCTCGGCGAAGGCCGCCCGGTCGCGTGCGGAGGCGAACCGGACGGTGCCGTCGACGGCGAACGTCGCCACCCGCTGCTTCGTCCGCTCCGCGCCGGTGATGAGGGCGCCGACGTCCTGCACCAGGCGGGCGGCCAGCGCCAGCAGCCACCGCGCCGACAGCCGGTCCGGCGACTGCCCCGGGTCGGGCCGCACGGCGGCGAGGGCCGCGGGCGAGATCACGTACGACGCCGCCGTCGCCCGCATGACCCGCTCGGTCATGTTGCCCTTGCGGCGCTCCTCCACCAGCTCGACAAGGCCGTGCTGCTCCAGCGCCCGGAGGTGGTAGTTGACCTTCTGCCGGGGCAGGCCGACGCGGGCCGCGAGCGTCGTCGCCGAGGCCGGCTCGGCGAGCGCGGCCAGCAGCCGGGCCCGCATCGGGTCCAGGGACGCCTCGGCCGCCGCCGGGTCCTCGATCACTGCGATGTCGAACATGACCACAGCGTCCCACCGACAAATTCTCTTGTCAAGACAACTCGAATTGTCGGTAAAGGGCGCGGCCGACCCGCCGCCTCAGCCCTCGGCGGAGCGCAGGCGTACGCGGCGCAGCAGTTGGGCGTTGAGCGCCACCACGATCGTCGAGGCGGACATCAGGATCGCGCCGACCGCCGGGCTGAGCGTCACCCCGGCCCACGCCAGCACGCCCGCGGCCAGCGGAAGGGCGACGACGTTGTAGCCGGCCGCCCAGGCCAGGTTCTGGATCATCTTCCGGTACGAGGCACGGGACAGCCGGATCACGCCGGTGACGCCGCGCGGGTCGGACGAGGCCAGCACCACCCCGGCGGACTCGATCGCCACGTCGGTGCCGGCGCCGATGGCGATGCCCACGTCGGCGCGGGCCAGGGCGGGGGCGTCGTTCACCCCGTCGCCGACCATCGCCACCCGCAGCCCCCGCCGTTGCAGGTCGGCCACGGCGTCGTCCTTGTCGGCGGGCAACACCTCGGCGAAGACCTCGTCGACGCCGGGACGGAAACCGAGGTCGGCGGCGACCGCCTCGGCGACCGGACGGGCGTCCCCGGTGATCATCACGATCTTGCCGACGCCCTGCTCCCGCAGCTCGGCGATCGCCTCCCTGGCCTCGGGGCGGACCTGGTCCTCCAGCGCGAGTGCGCCGAGCACGGTGGCCGCGCCGCCGTCGAGGCGCAGCACGTGCAGCACCGCCGCGCCCCGGCGCGACCAGTCGTCCTGCCGGCCGGCCAGGTCGTCCGGCACCTCGGCGCGCAGCTCGCGGAGCAGGGCGGGGCCCCCGACGGCGTACGCCGTGCCGTCGACCTCGGCGCGGACGCCGCGCCCGGTCAGCGAGCGGAACCCCGTCGCCCGCCGGGCCACGCCACGCTCGGCGCCGGCGGCCACGATGGCCCGGGCCAGCGGATGCTCGCTGTCCGCCTCCACCGCCGCGGCCAGGGCGAGCACCTCGTCCTCGCTGCCGTTCCCCGTGGCCGCCACCCCCGACACCACGTGCTCGCCCCGGGTCAGGGTGCCGGTCTTGTCGAACAGCACCGCGTCGACCGTGCGCATCCGTTCCAGCGCCAACCGGTCCTTGACCAGGATCCCGCCCCTGGCCGCCACCGCTGTCGACAGCGCGATCACCAACGGAATGGCCAGGCCCAGCGCGTGCGGGCAGGCGATCACGAGCACGGTGACCGTACGCACCACGGCCCCGCCGAGGTCGCCGAGCACCGCCCAGGTCACCAGGGTCGCCAGGGCCACCACGGTCGCGACGTAGAACAGCCACGCGGCGAAGCGGTCGGCGAGCACCTGCGCGCGACCGCTGGACTGCTGGGCCTGGGCCACGAGGCGTTGGATGCCGGCCAGCGCGGTGTCCTCGCCGACCGCCTCGACGCGCACCCGGACCGCCGCGTCGGTGGCCACCGTGCCGGCGACCACCCGGTCCCCGACGCCTCGTGGGACCGGTCGCGACTCGCCGGTGACCATGGACTCGTCCAGCTCGGCGCCGCCCTCGGTGATCCGCCCGTCGGCCGGCACCCGCGCGCCGGGGCGGACCAGCACCAGGTCGTCGACCCGCAGGTCCCCCACCGACACCCGCTCGACCCCGCCGTCCACCGTCACCCGTTCGGCGTCGTCGGGCAGCAGCGCCGCCAGGGCGGACAGCGCGCCCTGCGCCTGGCCGATGGCCTTCATCTCCTGCCAGTGGCCGAGCAGCATGATCGTGACCAGGGCCGCCAGCTCCCACCAGAAGTCCAGGTCGAAGGCGCCGAGCGCGGTCGCCGCCGAGGCGACGTAGGCAACCGTGATGGCCATCGCGATCAGCAGCATCATGCCGGGCGCCCGGTCGCGCACCTCCCGCACCGCGCCGACGAGGAACGGCCAGCCGCCGTAGAGGAAGACGACCGTGCCGAGGACCGGGCCCACCCACGCGACGCCCGGGAACTCCAGCCGGTAGCCGAACCAGTCCATCACCATGTCGCTGGTCAGCACGATCGGCACGGTCAGCGCCAGGCTCAGCCAGAACTTGCGGCGGAACATCTCCGGGTCGTGCCCGGCGTGCTTGTCGTGCCCGCCGTGGCCGCCGCCGTGCGCGTGGCCGTCGCCGCCGTGCGCGTGGCCGTCGCCGCCGTGCGCGTGGCCGTCGCCGCCGTGCGCGTGGCCGTCGCCGCCGTGCGCGTGGCCGCCGTCGCCGTGCGCGTGCGGGGCCGGGTCCGTCGTGGTGCGGGGCGGATGGTCGTCGTGGTGGTGCGTCCCGTGGGGCATCTGCGCCTCCTCCAGACCTACCTTACATACCCCCACCGGGTATGTGTCACCGATCGGCCCGGGGACATGAGCACGACGGTGCCGGCACCCCCACGCGGGATGCCGGCACCGTCGGCGCGGCCGGCCCGTCCGGACCGGCCCGGACGGGTCAGCTCATGGTGGCGAGCAGGTCACGGCAGGCCCGCTCGCACGCGCGGCAGGCGTCGGCGCAGACCCGGCAGTGCTCGTGCATCCCCGCGTGGCCGGCGCACTCGTCCCCGCAGGACTTGCAGGCGGTGGCGCACGCCTCCAGCAGGCTGCGGCTGAGGTTGGCGTCGTAGCCGGTGTGCCGGGACAGCACCCGGGCGGTCGTGGTGCAGACGTCCGCACAGTCCAGGTTCGTCCGTACGCACTTGGTCAGCTCCGCGACCATGTCCTCGCTGAGGCAGGCGTCGGCGCAGGCGGTGCAGGCCTGGGCACAGGTGTTCAGCGCGTCGATGACGGCCGCCAGCTTGGCCCGGTCCAGGTTGATCGACTTCGGGTACGTCTCGAGCATCGGCATCGTGGTGCTTGGCACGGCGTTCTCCTCTCGGTCACCACATGCACTACCCGCGGCCGTCGCCTGGCATGCGGTAACCGGCGTGCCGATCCCGTCCGGCGCCGTACGACCGGTACGCCGCTGCCGTTCGGCAGTGCCCCGGGGTACCCACGACCCGGTGCGCTGACCGATGTGCCCAAGCGTGAGCCGGCCGGAGATCGGGTAGAACGAGACCATGGGCCAGCTGAGCAGTTCCCCACCCCCGCCGCAGGCCGTTGAGCTGCGCCGGTGGACCTTGTCGGAGCCGGCGGACCTGCACGCCCTGCGGGCCTCCCTGCACGAGGAACTGACCGGCGACGTGCTCGGTGAGGGCGAGGCCCTGGCGGAGGTGCCCGAGCTCGTCGCGCTGATCGCGACGGAGCTGGCCACGAACGCCCTGCGTCACGGGATCCCGCCGACCATCGTCCGGCTGCTCGCCACCGACGACCACCTGATCCTCGATGTCGCCGACCACGACCTGAGTTCCCTGCCGGAGTTCGCGGAGGCCGGGCCGGAGGCCGAGCCGGAGGGCGACGGCGGGCGCGGCCTGCAACTGGCCCGCGCCCTCTCCCTCGACGTCGGCTGGTACGCCACGGACACCACCAAGAACATCTGGGCGTCCTTTCCCCGCACCGAACGGCTCAGCGGACCACGGGACGCCTGACCGGGCACCGACCGGGCGGAAAGCCGCCAACGGCATCTACCGGCAGGTCGTGAGCCGGGTGCGCGTTCCGAGGCGGCCTACACTGGTTGCCGTGAGGGACTCAGCATGACCAGCAGCGAACGGCGGACCCCGCCGGGCAGTCATCTCTGCTGGTCGTACGACGACCCGGAGTCCCTCGCCGAGCAGGCGGAACGGCACCTCGCCGCCAGCCTCACCGCCGGCGAACGCTTCTGGTACGTCACGCCGCGCCCCTCGGACCTGGTGGCCGAGCGGCTGCGCGCCCTGCCGAGCTTCACCGAGGCCGTACGCCGGGGTGCCGCCGCCGTGGTTCCCCTGGTCTCGACGTATTCGCCCGACCGCGTGGTCGACCCGGCGACGCAGGTCGCCGCCTACGCGGCAGCCACGGACGAGGCGCTGGCAGCGGGCCACACCGGGCTGCGCGTGGTGGCGGAGGCCACCGAGCTGGTACGCACGCCGGCCCAGTTGGACGTCTTCACCCGCTACGAGCACCTCATCGACCGCTACATGCGCACCAGGCCGTTCAGGGCCACGTGCGCCTACCACCGGCCCAAGCTGGGCGACCGGGCGGTCACCGAGCTGGCCTGCATGCATCCGCGGAGCAACGTCGAGGACCTGCTCTTCCGGTTGTACGCCGTGCCGCCCGTCGACGGGCACGCGGCGCTCGCCGGCGAGCTGGACATGTCGAACCACGAGCTGTTCCGCATGGCCCTGGACCGCGCCGACCTGCGGCCCGTCGACGGTGAACTGGTGCTGTCGGCGGCCGACCTGCGCTTCGTCGACCACCGCGCCCTGGCCCACCTGGCCGAGTACGCGCGGCTCCGCGACGCGACCGCCGTGCTGCGCACGTCCCGTTCCGCCACGGCCCGCCTGGTCGACCTGCTGCGCCTGCCCGCGATCCGGGTGGAGGTCACGCCATGAGGACGGGCGCGGCCGCTCAGCACCACGGCTACTACCACGAGGCCGTCCGCTACGGCTCCGACGACGAGTTGCTCGCGGTGGTGCTGCCGTTCCTGCTCGGCGGCGTCGACGCGGGCGAGCCGACCTTCGTCGCGCTGGGCACGCGCACCGGCGGGCTGGTACGCGCGGCGCTGCCGGCCGGCTGTCCGGTCGAGTTCCTGCCCGGCGGCAACCTCTACGCCCGGCCCGCCGCCGCCATCCGCTTCTACCGCGAACTCCTCGCCCAGCAGGTGGCCGCCGGCGCCGGGCAGATCCGGATCATCGGCGAGGTGCCCCCGGCCGACTTCGGCGCGACCTGGGACTGGTGGGCCCGCTACGAGTCGGCGATCAACCACGCGTACGACGACTTTCCGCTGTGGAGCATGTGCGCGTACGACACCCGGACCACACCGCCGGAGGTGCTGGCTGACGTGGCCCGTACGCACCCGCGGTTCGCCACCGCCGACGGGCGGCACGTGCCGAGCCCGACCTGGACGCCGCCGAGGGACTTCCTGCGGCAGGAACTCCCGGTCGTGCCCGACCCGCTCCAGGCGCAGCCGCCGGCCGTCGAGCTGACCGACCCGACGGCGGCCGAGGCGCGCACCGCCGTCTACAAGGCCGACCGGGGCCAGTTGCCGGTCGACGACGTGGAGGATCTGGTCGTCTCGGTCAGCGAGATCGTCACCAACGCGTTGCGCCACGGCAGGCCGCCGGTCCGGCTGCGCGTCTGGTCGGGCGACGACCGCATCGTGGCGACGGTCAGCGACGGCGGCGACGGGCCCAGCGACCCCTTCTGCGGGCTGCTCCCCGCGTCCGGCGACGCGCCGGGTGGGCTCGGGCTGTGGATCACCTACCAGTCGTGCAACCACGTGACCTGGCAACGCGACGCCGACGGCTTCACGCTGCGGCTGACGGCCGGGAACGCGTACGCCGGCTGACCGCGACGGGCTCGCGGCCCGGAGCGGCCGGACGGGCGTCGGCGGAGCGCCCCGGCCGGCGTGGCCGGCCCCGGCGGTACCAGGCGGCGAAGAAGGCGGTGGCGAGCAGCAGTTCGGCGACGTCGCCGCCGTAGTACATGAGCCGGGCCGCCGCGCGCAGCGCCTCGACGTCCCGGTCGGGCAGCCCCGGCGGCAGGGTGGCGGCGTGCGCGTAGAGATACTTGGCCAGCACGGCGTGCCCGGCCCCCGCGGCGAGCAGCGCGCCGGCCCGCACCGCCGGGCGCGGCCGGCGCGGCGCCGGGTCCGGGCCGGCCACCGACCAGGCGAGCAGGTAGCCGGCGGCGACGTAGTGCACGTGCAGCGCGTGGTGCAGCACCGGGTTCCGCTCGGCCGCCGCGTAGAGCGGCGTGAGCAGCACCAGCGCCAGCCCACCGGTGCTGAGCAGCGCCGCCGTCACCGGATGGGCGAGCAGGTGCACCGCCCTGGCACGCAGGAACCGGCCCACCCGGCGGCCGACCGGCGGCGGCACGACCCGCAGCAGCAGGGTCACCGGAGCGCCGAGGGCCAGCGCGAGCGGCGCGACCATGCCGAGCAGCAGGTGCTGCGCCATGTGCGCGCGGGGGTCGCCGGGACCGGCCGCCAGCGGGCCGAGGGCGACCGCGAGCACCGCGCAGCCGGCCAGCCAGGCCGCCGTCCGCCGGCGACGCCAGCCGCGCCGGTCCCGCGACACGGCGAGCAGGTAGCCGGCGGCGAGCGACGCGACCGCCGCGAGCGGCAGCGGGTCCGGCCCGGCGGCGGCACCGGTGTGCGCGAGCGCCGTCACGGCACGTCGCGGCCGTGGCGGGAGCGCACCCGCCAGGTCACCCACGCGCCGAGCAGCAACAGCACCACCGCCGCCACGTTCCACACCACGTCGTACGGGAGCAGGTGCACCCCGTAGCGGATCTGGTGCAGCCGCAGCACCTTGTGGTCGACGATGCCGTCGAAGAGCTGGAACGCCCCCGCGCCGAGCAGGAACCCGCCCCAGGCGGCCCGGGGCAGCAGGACGCCCCGGCGGCGCAGGTCGGCGTACCAGAAGAAGCCACCCACCAGGGCGATCAGCTCGGCCGAGTGCAGCAACCCGTCGGAGAGCAGCCCGACAGGGAGGGTGGAGCGGTCGTAGAAGTGGTGCCAGCCGAGGAGCTGGTGGAAGACGATCTCGTCGACGGCCGCCATCACGGCCACGCCGATGACCGCGGCGGCGAGGACAGACCGGCGGAGATCGGGCGCGGGGGAGCCGCTGACCGGCACATCCGCCATCTCGTCACCTCGCATCGCTCGCGTCCTCTTCGCACTACCCGGGGGCGGCCGGAGCATGCGGAAGTCGTCGTGACGGGACGCTCGTGCCGGGCCGTTCCGGTGGCACCGGTCACGACCGGCGGACGGCCCGCAGGTACCTTCGGCGGGCGGGCGACGATCGTCTCCCGGCGCGGGAAACGCAGACCCCGGGAGGACACGGCCGTGCCGGACGCCGAGGAACTGGTCAGCGACGCGCTCGCGGCGGCGCGCGGCACCGACGTACGCCTGGCGGAGCGGCAGCTGGACCGGCTGATGATCGGGACGGGTGCCGCGGACGGCGCGGCGGCGGTGGACGCCGCGCTCCTGGGCCGCCTGGCTCGGGCTGTCGGGCGCCTGGCGCGGCACGGCTGGCAGCCGGTGGACCTCAGCCGGCTCGCCGCCCGCCGGCTCGACCCTCGGGCGGCGGGGCTGGTCACCGACGCGCTCGCCGCGCACCGCCGTGACCTGGCCGGGCCGGTGCCGCCGTGGTGGGACGACCAGCTGCGCGACCTCGGCGCCCGGGTGTGGTGGGATGCCGACGAGGGCCACCTGACCGCCTGGTCGACCCGCGTCGGGTCCGACCGGTTCACGGCGCTGCGGGCGGCGGTCGACGCGTTGGCCTTGGTCGAGGGGCTCCCGCCGATCGCCGTGCTGCGCCCGCCGCCCGGCGCGCCGTCGACGGGGACCGCGCGTGGCGGCTCGGGGTCCCGGATGCTCGACCGGGTACGGGCGCTGCTGGCCAAGGCGGAGTCGACGACCTACCCGGCCGAGGCGGAGGCGTTGACCGGCAAGGCCCAGGAGTTGATCGCCCGGCACAGCCTCGACCAGGTGCTGCTGGCCGGTGCCGCCGAGCCCGCCGACCGCCCCGGCGGGATCCGTCTCGGCACCGAACCCCCGTACGCGGGCGCGAAGGCACTGCTGGCGCAGGAGGTGGCGGCGGCGAACCGCTGCGAGGCGGTCTGGTCCGACGACCTCGGGTTCACCACCGTGCTGGGCTGGCCAGCCGACCTGGAGGCGGTCGAGCTGCTCTACACCTCGCTGTTGGTGCAGGCCACCGCCGCGATGCTGCGCGGCCGGAGCGAACGGCAGGCCAGGGGTGCCGGCCGGCGCACCCGGGACTACGACGAGTCCTTCCTGAACGCGTTCGCGCTGCGGATCGGCGAGCGGCTGCGGGCCGCCACCGACGCGGCCGACCGGGAGGCGACGGCGCAGGCCGGGCCGGAGCGGCTGCTTCCGGTGCTCGCCACCCGCGCCGAGGCGGTACGCGGACACCTCGACACGCTCTTCCCGGGGGTCACCCGGGGCCGGCTCACCATCCGTGACGCCGAGGGCTGGTCGTCCGGCACCTCGGCTGCCGACCGCGCCGCGCTCGGCACCGGTCCCGCCCCGAAGCGCCAGGTACGCGGCCGGCGCTGAGGTTCTTGAGTTGGAGGCCGGCGGGTCCGGCACCGATGATGACGCGCCTCCCGTCGGGCGGCTTGCCGGCGGGCGGCTTGCCGTCGGGCGGCTTGCCGTCGGGCGGCTACCAGGACGGGGTCGGGGCGGTGCTCGCCGGGGCCGTCGGGCTCGGCGGGGTCAGGTGCGTCTGGGCGGCCTTCTCCTGCGCGCTCTCCTGGCAGCCCATGGCCAGCACCCCGATGGCCACCGCAGCGGCGGCACGGCGCGCGTACACGACGGATCGGGACACGGAACCTTCCGTTCGGAGTCACGGCCGTCCCTGTCGACGGCCCGGGTTCGACCGGCGCCGGGGCGGCGGCACGTCGTCCTGCCAACGAGCGGTGGGGTTGTCGGGACACGTCGACCGGTGAGCCTTCCGCCGGGTCGGTGCGAGCCGACCCGGCGGGTTGTCCGCGTACGCGGATCAGCTCTTGAAGGCGTCCTTGATCTTCTCGCCGGCCTGCTTCAGCTTGGCGCTCGCCTGGTCGTTGCGGCCTTCGGCCTCGAGCCGCTCGTTGTCGGTGGCCCGGCCGGCGCCTTCCTTCAGCTTGCCGGCCGCGTCCTCGGCCGTGTTATTGATCTTGTCGTCGAAACCCATCTCAGCCTCCCGATTGGCGGTGCCGGTACGCCCCCGATGTACCCCGTCCGGCCGCCGCCCAACCGTCCCGGTGACTGAGCGTCAGCGATCCACCGGCCGCCCGCCCCCCGGGAAGGCGGGCGGCACGGTGTGGACGGCTCAGGCGACCGGGCGGAAGCCGCGCAGCCGGAGGCTGTTGGCGACCACGAAGACCGAGGAGAAGGCCATCGCCGCGCCGGCGATCATCGGGTTCAGCAGGCCGGCGGCGGCCAGCGGCAGGGCCGCCACGTTGTAGGCGAAGGCCCAGAACAGGTTGCCCTTGATGATGCCGAGGGTGCGCCGGGCGAGCCGGATCGCGTCCACGGCCGCCGTCAGGTCGCCCCGCACCAGGGTCAGGTCGGACGCCTCGATCGCGACGTCCGTGCCGGTGCCCATGGCCAGACCGAGGTCGGCCTGGGCCAGCGCAGCGGCGTCGTTGACCCCGTCACCGACCATCGCCACCGTCCGCCCCTCGCCCTGGAGCCGCCGTACGACGTCGACCTTGTCGGCGGGCAGCACCTCGGCGACGACCTCGTCGATGCCCAGTTCGCCTGCCACCGCGCGGGCGACGGTGGTGTTGTCGCCGGTCAGCAGCACCGGCGTCAGGCCGAGCGCGCGCAGTTGGGCGACCGCCGCCCGACTCGTCGGCCGGACCACGTCGGCCACCGCGAGGACCCCCCGGGCCCGGCCGTCCCAGCCGGCCAGCACCGCCGTGCGTCCCTCGGCCTCCGCCGCGTCCGCCGCCCGTGCCACCTCGTCCGGTACGTCGAGACCGTGCTCGCGCAGCAGCCGGGGTCGGCCGATCAGCACCTCCCGGCCCTCGACCGTCCCGCTCACCCCGAGCCCCTCGGAGTTGACGAAGGCGGTCACCGGCGGCAGCGTGCCCGCCTCGGCCGCCCCGGTGGCGATGGCCCGGGCGATGGGATGCTCGGACGCGGACTCCAGCGCCCCGGCGAGCCGGAGCAGCTCCGCGCGGTCCTCGCCGGCCGCCGGGACCACGTCCACCAGGGTCATCCGACCGGTGGTGACGGTGCCGGTCTTGTCCAGCACGACGGTGTCCACCTGCCTCGTGGACTCCAGCACCTCCGGCCCCTTGATCAGGACGCCGAGCTGCGCGCCCCGACCGGTGCCGACCAGCAGGGCGGTCGGCGTGGCCAGCCCGAGGGCGCACGGGCAGGCGATGATCAGCACCGCCACGGCGGCGGTGAACGCGGCGGTGGTGCCCGACCCGCTGCCGAGCCACCAGCCGAGGGTGCCCACCGCGAGAGCGATCACGATCGGCACGAAGACGCCGGAGACGCGGTCGGCCAACCGTTGCACCGCCGCCTTCCCGCTCTGCGCCTGCTCGACCAGCCGGGCCATCTGGGCCAGTTGGGTGTCGCCGCCGATCCGGGTCGCGGTGACCACCAGCCGGCCGCCCGCGTTGACGGTCGCGCCGACCACGGCCTCGCCCGGCCCGACCTCCACCGGTACGGACTCGCCGGTGAGCATGCTGGCGTCGACCGCCGACGTGCCCTCGTGGACCACGCCGTCCGTGGCGATCTTCTCGCCGGGCCGGACCACGAACCGGTCCCCCACGGCGAGCTGGTCCACCGGGATCCGGGTCTCCGTGCCGCCGCGCAGCACCGCGACGTCCTTGGCGCCCATCTCGAGCAGGGCACGCAGGGCCGCGCCGGCGGTCCGCTTCGCCCGCGCCTCGAAGTAGCGGCCAGCGAGGATGAAGACGGTCACCCCGGCCGCCGCCTCCAGGTAGATGTTGCCGGCGCCGTCGGTGCGGTCGATGGCGAGGGTGAACGGGTGGGTCATCCCGGGCGTCCCGGCGGTGCCGAGGAAGAGCGCCCAGACCGACCAGCCGAACGCGGCCAGGGTGCCGAGCGAGACGAGGGTGTCCATGGTCGCGGCGCCGTGCCGCAGGTTGATCCAGGCCGCCCGGTGGAAGGGCAGACCGCCGTAGACCACCACCGGGGCGGCCAGGGTCAGCGACAGCCACTGCCAGAAGTCGAACTGCCAGGCGGGCACCATCGCGAGCGCGATCACCGGCACGGTCAGCACGGCCGAGACCCACAGGCGGGTACGCAGGCCGCGCAGCTCGTCCACCGGCTCGGCGGCCGGTGCGTCCCCGGCGGACCGGGGCGGGGGCGGCAGGGCGGCGGTGTAGCCGGTCTTCTCCACCGTGGCGATCAGGTCGTCCGGGGTGACCTCGTCGGCGTACCGGACGGTGGCCTTCTCGGTGGCGTAGTTGACGGTGGCGGTCACCCCGTCCATGCGGTTGAGCTTCTTCTCGATCCGGGCGGCGCAGGAGGCGCAGGTCATCCCGCCGATCGCCAGCTCGATCATGTTCGGCGCGTACGGCAGGGGCTTGCTGCTGGTCGTCATCACGGTCCCGTCAGTCGTGCCCGTGACCGGGGACGCCGTGGCTGGCGTCGGCGGTCGGGGAGCTCGTGGCGGCGGGGGTGCCCGCCGCCGGGGCGCTCGTCGCGGCCGGGACACCCGGCGCGGTCGGGCTGCCGGCGACGACGGTGAACTCGGCGGTACGCACGACGCCGGCGTGCTTGAAGTCCAGGTAGAGCCGGTAGGCGCCGGCCGACGGCACCTCGGCGGAGAAGCTCACCTCGGGGCCGGGCCGCGTCCGCCCGTCACCCGGCTCGCCGTTCGGGTGCACGTGCAGGTACGCCAGGTCGCCCTGGCGCAGCGCCACCAGGTGGCCGTACGCGCCCAGGTAGGGCTCCAGGTCGGTGACCGGTGCGCCGTCGCGGCTCACGGTCAGGGTCAGCTCGGCGGTGCGGCCGGGCTGCGGGGCACCCGCGAGCGTGACGGTGTAGCCGTCGACCGTGGTGCTGGTCGCCGGCGCGGGCAGGGGCCGCTCGGTCAGCGCGCCGGGGAGGGTCACGTCGACGCCGAGGGTCAGCGCCTCACCCCCGGTCGGGGTGAAGTCGGCGAACGCCCGCCAGACGCCGGGCCCGGCGAGCGGCGAGTCGACCCGCCAGGTGCCGTCCGGCGCCATCTCCGGGTGCACGTGCCGGAAGCCGGAGAGGTCGCGGCGGGCCACGATCAGGTGCATGCGCTTGTCGTGCGCCACGTCGTACGCGGTCACCGCCCGGCCGTCGGGACCGGTGACCTGGAAGGCGAACTGCCCGGCCGGGGCGTCCACCGGACGCAGGGTGTATCCGCGGTCGGAGACCAACAGCCCGCCGGGCAGGTGCGCTGCCGCGCCGTTGTCGCCCCCGTGTCCGCCTGCGCCGTCGTCGCCGTGCCTCCCGCCGGCCTCGTGCGGGGCCTCGGTGGGCGGCGTCACGGGGTCGGCCACCTGACCGACCCCGTACGTCGCGCCGAACACCACCGCGAGGCCGAGGGCGAAGCCGCTCAGCTTCGTCGCCGTGTTCATGGTGCGCCTCGTCTCCCCCGTGCCCGCCGTCAGGCGCCGACGAGGTCGTAGCCGGCCTCGTCGACGGCGGAGCGCACGGTGTCGGTTTCCAACGGGCCCTCGCTGGTGACGGTGACCCGACCGGCCGCGACGTCGACCTGGACGTCGCTGACGCCCTGGATCGCGCCGACCTCCTTGCTGACCGCGGAGGCGCAGTGCCCGCAGGTCATGCCCTGCACCTGGTACGTGGTGGTGATCATCGGACTCTCCTCTCGACGCCTCCAGCCTATACCCCCAGGGGGTAGTGCGGAGGCGAACCACGCCTACTGCCGATTACCGGTACCCGGTGGGGGTATCCCGGACACGAAGGACCGTACCATACCCCCGAGGGGTACGTTATCCTCGACGTCATGACCACACCGACGCCCACCCCGACCAGGGGATACACCGCCACCAAGGACCAGCTGCTCGCGCGGCTGCGTCGCGTCGAGGGGCAGGTCCGCGGCATCGAGAAGATGGTCGACGACGACCGCTACTGCATCGACGTGCTCACCCAGATCTCCGCCATCCAGGCCGCCCTGGACAAGGTCGCGCTCGGCCTCCTCGACGGGCACGCGCGGCACTGCATGCACGAGGGCGCGGCCGAGGGCCGGGCCGAGGAGATGGCCACCGAGATGATGGCCGCCGTCGGCCGCCTGATGAAGCGCGGCTGAGCCGCCGGCAGCTCCTCCGCCGTCGGCGCACCGGGTCGCACGCCGGTCTCCTCCCGGCAGGCTCCGCCCGTGGCGCCCCGGCGCCCCCCGATGGGAGACGCCGGGGCGATCGGATCAGAACCGGCCGAGGATCTTCCGCATCGTATCGATCTCCGCCTGCTGGGTGCTGACGATCTGCTGGGCCAGAGCCTTGGCCTCCGCGTGCACGCCCCGGGCCAGCTCGTCGCGGGCCATCGTGACCGCGCCCTCGTGGTGGGCGATCATCATGGTCAGGAACTGCCGGTCGAACTCCCGGCCGGCGGCGGCCGCCAGCTTCGTCATGTCGGCGTCGGACATCATGCCGGGCATGCCGTGGTCCATGTGCGGCATCTCACCCGGCGTCGGCACCGGCCGTCCCCAGGCCGCCAGCCAGCCGCTCATGGTGGCGATCTCGGGCGCCTGGGCCGCCTTGATCTCGGCGGCGAGCCGCTTGACCTCCGGGTCCGCCGCCCGCGTCGCCACCAGGTCGGCCATCTCCACCGCCTGCCGGTGGTGCGGAATCATCATCTGGGCGAACATCGCGTCGGCGTCGCCGAACGCCGTCGCGCCGGTGGCGGTGGCCGCCGGCCCGCCGGTGCCGGGGGTGCCGTGTCCCGCGCCCGGGGACGGGTGGTCGTCGCCGCCGCAGGCGGCCAGGGCGAGAGCGGCGGTGACGGCGACGCCGGCCAGGGCGGCACGGCGCGCGAGGGTACGAGTGGTCATGTCTGAGCCTTTCGGTGTCGGAACGTAGGCGGCACGACGAGGACGCGGAACGGCGTGAGCCGCACCCGCGTCGAACGCGTCCTACCTGCGCAGCACCGAGACCGTGGCGAGCCGCAGACCGACCGGCCGGGGTGGCGGGGCCCGGGGCGGCAGGACGCAGCCGACCGGACCGCCCCCCACCGGGCCGACAGCGCGTACGCGGGCCGACAGGAGCGCCGCCAGCAACAGCAGCGAGGCCGCGAACGCGCCCAGCACGGCCAGGCACACTCCCCACCCGGGCAGCTCTCCCCCCGCGCCGCCGGACGGCAGGAGCTGTCCTGCCGCGCAGCCACCGGGGCAGTCCACGACGGCCCCGAGGGCCGCCCCTACGGCATGGAGAGCCGCCCCGCCGGCGTGGAGGGCGACGTCCTGCGGGGGCGGCGCGAGCGCACCGTCGGCGTGCGGGGCGAGCGCGGGGGCCGCGTGCGGGACGGGCGCGAGCACCACCTGCCGGCCGGGCGCGAGGGCCGCGTGCGGGGCGGACGCGGCGGCGTGCCCCGACGGGGCGGGGGCATGGCCGGTCGGGTGCGAGTCGTGACCGATCGTGTGCATGGCGGCCAGCCCGAGCAGCGTGCCGACGAGCAGCAGGAGCCGCGCGCCCCGCGTCGCCGTCACCGTCGTCCGCACAACCGTCACGCTAGCGCGTCGACCCGCTCCGCACGGGTACCAACCCGCGGCGTCCCCGCATCGATGCCCGACTGAGGTCCGCGTCGCGACACCGCCCGCACGACCTGCGCCCCGGTGCGGGGGTGGCTACCATTCGGCCGGTGGCCATCCGGACTCCGCACCGTCCGCACCGCGTCCTCCGCCGGGCGGTGGCACCGATTACCCGCCGCCGGGCGGGGGCCGACGACCGGGGTACGTGACCGCACCGCCACGCGGGGACGGTCCCCCGTCCCGGCCGCGTGGCGCGGCTGAACCGACCGGCCCGCCGGCCCGTACCACGCCCTGGATTCGTTGGGAGACACTCGATGGGCGCCGACCACACCCGTCCCGCTCCGTCCGCCCCGCCGGGCGTACGGCGGGTCCTCTTCGCGACCGTGGTGCCCCTCTTCGTCGCCACGTTGATCGCGGCCCTGGTGCTGTGGCCACGGGACACGCCCGATCCCGTGGCCGGCACCGACACGCCCCGCTACCACGGCACCGTCACGCGGGTGGTGACGGAGCCGTGCCCGCCGGCCCCGGAGACCCCGGAGGGAGGCCCGGGGGAGGCACCGGGCCCCTGCGGCATGGTGACCGTACGGGTGGAGGACGGCCCCGACGCCGGCCAGCAGGTGCAGACACCGATTCCCGCCGGGCCCGGCGCACCGACCGTCGCCGTCGACGACGAGATCATCCTGGTCGAGCTCACCGACCCCGCCGACCCCACGGCCAGCGCCTACAACATCGCCGAACACCAGCGCGGAAAGCCACTGATCTGGCTGGTGGCGCTCTTCGCGGCCGCCATCGTCGCCTTCGGGCGGTGGCGCGGGCTGGCCGCGCTGGCCGGCCTGGCGGCGAGCTTCGCCATCCTGCTGACCTTCGTGCTGCCCGGGATCAGCGCCGGGAGCCCGCCGCTGCTGGTCGCGGTCGTCGGCGCCGCCCTGATCATGTTCGTGGTGCTCTACCTGACCCACGGCGTGACCGTCCAGACCTCGGTGGCCGTACTCGGCACGTTGGGCAGCCTGGTGCTGACCGGTGTCCTCGGCACCATCGCCACCGCCGCGACCCACCTGACCGGGTTCGGTTCCGAGGACGCCACCACGCTGTCGATGTACCAGGCCGACGTCGACCTGCACGGCCTGCTGCTGGCCGGGATCATCATCGGCTCCCTCGGCGTGCTGGACGACGTCACGGTGACCCAGGCCGCCACGGTCACCGAACTGGCGCACGCCAACCCCGGGCTGTCCCGGACGCAGCTCTACCGGGCGGCGACCCGGGTCGGCCGGGCGCACATCGCCTCGACGGTGAACACCATCGTGCTGGCGTACGCCGGCGCCTCGCTGCCGGTGCTGCTCCTGCTGACGGCCGACTCCCGGGCGGTGACCCAGCTGCTCACCAGCGAGTTCCTCGCCCAGGAGATCGTCCGCAGCGCGGTCGCCACCCTGGGTCTGATCGCCGCCGTGCCACTGACCACCGGGCTGGCGGCCCTGGTGACCACGGCCGGCCGTCGCGGCGGGGACACCGCCGACCGCGCCGCGACCGCGCCGACCCCCCGGCCGGCGACCGACCGGTCCGAGGCGCTGGAGGCCCTCGGCGGGCCGCGCGGGGAAACGCCGTCCGCCGCTCCCACCGGATGGTCCGGCCGGGACAGGAGTACGGACACCGCATGGTGAAACTCCGCAGCGTGACCGACCGGGGCGTCCGGCCTGATAAACGCGTCACTGGTCACCGTGTGCCATTACGAAATAACGCATTTAGTCGGCTTAGGGACGTAGATCCCCGGGAGTGCTCTCGGGTAACCTCGCTGCCGGTCACCATTGAAGGCGCGCAGCGGCGCCTGCGGTGCCGCCGCCCAATCGCCGCCAGGCGAGCCGGGGAACCAGGCACGTGGGGTGAATCCGCGACAGCGGTAGGGGCCACTTCCGCCCCGAACCCGTCAGCTAACCCGGTCGGCGGTCGACGGAAGGGAAAACTGTGACGGCACCCCTACGCCGCTGGCTGACGCCTGTGGTGGCCGTACTCGCCGCGCTGGCGGTCCTCGCCGGCCCTGTTCCGGCGGTGGCCGCACCCACCCCGCCCACGCCCTCCGGGCACGGGGACGACGAGCCCAAGCTGCTCGACGACCTGATCGAGGCCCGCAACCGGTCCTACGTCCAGGCCAAGGCGAAGCTGGCGAAGTCGAAGAAGCGCCAGCTCGAACTCGCCCTGGAGGTCGACCGCGCGCAGGCCGAGCTGAACGCGCTGGCCCCGCAGGTCAGCCAGATCGCCGCCCAGTCCTACCGGACGGGGCGGATCGGGGCGGTGTCGATGCTGCTGGACACCGCCAGCCCCGACTCGTTCGTCCAACGCGCCGCCGCGCTCGACGAACTCAACCTGGTCAACTCCAAGAAGCTCGCCGAGGTGAACGCGGTCAAGGACCGCGCCGAGCAGGCGAAGCTGGCGCTCGACGCCGAGGTGCGCGAGCAGCAGCGGCTGACGAACGAGATGGCCCGCGGCAAGAAGGAGGCGGAGAAGGCGCTCGCCCTGGTCGGCGGCAGAGGGCTGACCGGCGGCAAGGTGGTAGCCACCTCGCCGGTGGCGAAGATCGCGCCGGGTCGTACCGCCGACGGCGACTGGAAGCCCCTGTCCTGCACCGAGGACGACCCCACCACCTCCGGCTGCATCACCGCGCGCACGCTGCACATGTACAAGGAGGTCAAGCGGGCCGGCTTCAACCGGTTCGTCGGCTGCTACCGCTCCGGCGGCCCGTACGAGCATCCGAAGGGCCGGGCCTGCGACTGGTCGCTGCAACGCAGTGGCTTCTCCCCCTGGCACAACGACGACACCTACATGTACGGCAACAACCTGACCGCGTTCCTGGTCCGCAACGCCGACCGGCTCGGCATCTACTACGTGATCTGGAACAGGCAGATCTGGTTCCCGGCGACCGGCTGGAAGTCCTACAGCGGCCCGTCGAACCACACGGACCACGTACACGTGTCACTGCTCTAGCAGCGCCCCCGGGCCACGCACAGGGCCGCCCCCGCCGGACGCGGGAGCGGCCCTGTGTCGTCGGGTGGGACCGGAGTCAGGCGAGCGCGACGCTGGCCGCCGGCTCCGGCGCGTCGACCGCGAGGGCGGGCACCGCGGCCACCGTCCGCACCTCGCCGGCGGTCAGCCGGTACGACATGCCGACCACCCCGCAGCGGCCGGCGGCCACCTCGGCGGCGAGCACGGCGGAGCGGCCCAGCATGGCCTCGACGGTGTACGCGATGTGGATGTCGACGATCCCGTCGATGTCCTCCACGCCCTCGGCGGCGGCCCGGCGCAGGCTGGGCACCACGGCGTCCACCACGGCGCACAGGTGGCCCGCCGGTGGGGTGCCGGTGGCGTCCGCCGCACGCGCCGCCTGGACGGCCCCGCAGGAGTCGTGCCCGAGCACCACGATCAGCGGCGTGCCCAGGACCGTGACGGCGTACTCCACGCTGCCCAGCACCTCGGGGCCGATGGTGTGCCCGGCGGTGCGGACGACGAAGAGGTCACCCAGGCCCCGGTCGAAGATGATCTCGGCGGCGAGCCGGGAGTCGGAGCAGCCGACGATCACCGCGAAGGGGTGCTGCCCGTCGGCGACCGCGGCGCGGTGCCCGGCGTCCTGGTTCGGGTGACGCGGGGCCCCGGTCACGAACCGCCGGTTGCCGGCGTGCAGCTCGGCGAGCGCCTGTTCGGGATTCGTGGGGGCCGGCGCGGTGCCGACGTCGAGCGGGGCGCCCGTCGTCGGTGCCGGGAGCGTCAGCTCCGGGCCTGGTTGGGTGCCTGGCGATCCGGGACGGCTCATCCCCACCTCGCTCCTCGCGTGAACAGCCTGGTCACCCGGGCCGACGCTGGACGCGGGCTGCCACCACGGTCACACGCAGCGCAAGGTACGTCAAGGGATGCGTGATATGCATTTCATATGTCCGGCGACTCCCCGTACGGCGACTCTCGCACCTCGCGCACCCGCCGGACGCGAGGGTACGGAGCAAAACACGAAGCGGGGGCCATACGATGGCGGACATGGCGACGACAGGGGAGACCGGGAGCACCCGCAACTGGACGTTCCTCACCAACCACGGGCACGTGCTGCTCGCCATCGCCCGCAACCCCACCGCCCGGCTCCGCGACGTCGCCGACGAGGTGGGCGTCACCGAGCGGGCCGCGCAGGCGATCGTCGCCGACCTGGAAGCCGGCGGCTACCTCTACCGCACCCGGGTGGGCCGGCGCAACGAGTACACGCTGAACCCCGCCGGCCGGTTCCGGCACCCCGCCGAAGCGGACCGGCAGGTCGGCGACCTGCTCGCCCTCTTCACCGACGAGCGAGAGCCGGCGGAGGCCACCGAACGCACCTGACGGCGGGTCCGCCCGTACGCCGACCGGCCGCGGTCCCGGACCCCCGCGCCGGAGGCGGCGGCACGGGACTCCGGCCCGCGGCGGTAATCTCACCGCGTGCGCGAGAGTTTCCGACCGGGCGGGACCGGGCCGGCCCGCCGAACCGGGCGCGGTGCCCGCGCGCTCCTGTGTGGAGCGGCAGCGATCCTGCTCGGCACCGTCGTCGTCGCCCCGCCACCCGCCTCGGCGGCGGTCCCCCGCTGCGGGCCCCCCGGCGCCGCCGCCCCCGCCGAGACGCCGTGGCCGCTGCGCAGACTCGAACCCTCGTCGGCCTGGCGGATCTCCCGGGGCGCCGGCGTCACGGTCGCGGTCATCGACTCCGGCGTCTCCGCCAGTCATCCCGTGCTCAAGGGCCAGGTCCGGGTGGGGCGGGACTTCAACGGCCTGCCGCAACAGGAGGGCCGCTGCGACCTCGCCGGGCACGGCACGATCGTCGCCGGCATCATCGCCGGCAAGGAGGGCGCCGGCACGTCGTTCAGCGGCATCGCGCCGCAGGCCAGGATCCTTCCGGTACGCGTCCTGCCCGACACCAGAACCACCGTCGACGAGGGACTGCCCGGGCAGATCGCCTCGGCGATCCGGTGGTCGGTGCAGAACGGCGCCGACGTGATCAACCTTTCGCTGGTGACCCTGGACCGGAAGGATCTCGCCGACGCCGTCCGCTACGCCCTCGACGAGGGAGTGGTCGTGGTGGCCGCCGCCGGCAACCGGCAGGAGAACCAGCAGGACATGCCCGCGTTCCCGGCCGCCTACCCGGGGGTGATCGCCGTCGCCGGGGTGGACGAGGAGGGCGGCCACGTGGGCAGCTCCGTGAGCGGGGACTACGTCGATCTCGCCGCGCCCGGACTGAACATCCTCGGTCCCGCCCCCGGGGGCGAGGGCTATCTCGCCGAGCCGCAGGGCGGCACCAGCTTCGCCGCCGCGTACGTCTCCGGGGTGGCTGCGCTGGTCCGGGCCGCCCACCCCGACCTCGGCCCGGAGCAGGTCGCCGACCGGCTGATCCGGACGGCCGACAGCCCGCCCGAGGGCAAGAACCCCGAGGTCGGCCACGGGGTGGTGAATCCGTACCGGGCGGTGGCCAGCCTGCTCGGCACCCGTACCGACCCGCCGGCCGGGGCGATGCCCCCGCCGCCCTCCACCGCCGACCCGCTCGCCTGGCAGGGCACCGTCGCGGTCTGGGTCGCGGCCGTCGGCGCCCTCGTCACCGGGCTGCTGCTGTCGGTCAAGCCGATCCTGCTCCGCGGACGACGCCGGGGCTGGCGCCCGGGACGTCGCCCGTCCACCGTCGGCCAGGCCAACCTGCCCGGCGCCACCGGAGCGGACGCCACGACCGGCTGACAGCAGCGAGCGCCGCCCACCGGTGCGGTGGACGGCGCTCGGCGCCTCGGAGTCAGCGCAGGATGCCCGGCGTACCGCCGCCGTCGGCACCCCAGATGTCCTCGTCCTCCTCCAGCCAGGTGTTGCGAGCAGTCTCCTCCTCGCCGTAGCCGGCGCCACCCATGCCGGCCATGCCACCGACGCCCCGCGCGCCGCCCTTGGCGCCCGCACCGGCGGCACCCGCGCGGCCGCCGCCACGGCCGCCGGCACCACCGGCCGCGCCGCCCATCATCGGGGACATGCCACCCGCGCCGAGCCGGCCGCCGCCCCGGCCGCCGTTGCGCCCGGCGCCGGCCGCGCCGCCGCCCATCATCGGACCCATGTTGGGGCTCACCGGCCGGCCCAACGAGCCGCCGCCCGGGATCACGCCACCACCCAGCCCGCCGCCACCGGAGCCGAGGCCTCCGCCGCCGCCGAGCCCGGTGGTGCCGGGCAGGCCGCCACCGCCACCCAGGCCGGAAACGCTCGGGGTGCCGGCACCGGCCAGACCGCTGCCGTAGTTCTCGCCGATGCTGCCGGTGTTCGGCGTGTAGCCCGTGCCCGGCGTGTAGCCGCCGTTGTTCAGGCCGGGGTGGACGGTGGACCCGGTGCCGGGATTCCCCGTCTCGGGAGTGCCGATCCCGGTGACCGGCGGCGGCATCCCGCTGCCCGGCACCCCGCCGGTCTTGGGCATCCCACCCATGCTGGGTACGCCGCCGGTGGGGCCGGCACCAGGGCCGCCGCCGAGGTTCGGGGTCTGCACGTTCGGCGACTGGGTCGTGCCGGGCGTGGTCTGGCCGGGCGTGCCCGAGTCGATGGTCACGTAATCGCCGCTGACCTGGTTGTAGACCTTGGCCGCTTCGTCGGACTTGTCGTTGATCCAGTCGGCGAGCGAGGTGAGCGGGTCGAGCAGGCCCAGGAAATCGGGCTTGACCTTCATCTCGAAGAGGCCCGTGTCGATCACGAGCCGGCCGTTCCGCGCCTCCAGGACGTCGTTGACGCAGCTCGCGGGGATGGGGAAGTCGGCCTGTGCGGCACTCAGCTTGTCGGCGGCGGTCTTCAGCGACTGGACGATGCCGTTGTGCTTCTCGGCGTCGTCGACGACCCGGCCCGTGTCCGTGGCGATCTGCTTGACGTGGGTCTTGAAGGACTCGTAGGCCGGGCCCTTCCACACCTCGCCGAGATCGGTGACGTTCTTCTCCAGGCTCTCCTTGACGGAGTTCAGGTTCTTGAGCAGCTGCTCCCAGCCCAGCGCTGCGCTGGCGACGTCGCCCGGCCTGCCCGCGACGACGATCTGCTGGCACATCTCTTCCCAGCTCGGCATCCTGTCACCCTCCCGTTCAGCCGTTGGATCCGTTGGTGGCGGCCTGGCTGAACGCGCGCTCCATCTCGGCGGCGGACATGGCGTTGGCCTTCTCCGCCGTCTCGTAGTTCTCCTTGACCTCGCGCAGCGCGTTGGCGGCCTGGTAGAGGTCCTCGGCGAGCTTGCGGACAGCCTGCTGCGTGGTGGTGAAGAGGCTGCCGTGCTTGCGGGCCAGGTCGCCCGCCCGGTCGAAGGCGCCGAGCGGGCTCGTCGCCCCGCCGCCCACGCCGTTCATGCCGCTCGCCGCCGCCGTGCCGCCCATCTTGTCCTGGATTTCCACCATCGTGTACGACTGCTTGTTGAGGAACGAGGCGTGCGACTCCAACCACTCGATGGCGCTGTCCAGGCTGGACGCGTCCCACTCCGTGTTGTCGCCCTTCTCGCCCGCCCCCGGCACGAGCCCGGAGGGGGTCTGCGCGCGGTTGACGTTGTCCATCGTGATGCCGCTGATGTGCACGGTGGGCGCCAGCGGGGTGATGGGCATGTATGGGGTGTCCACCCGGATCTCGTCCGGCTGGTCCGTCCTGCGGTCGTCCGTCATCGGTTCCTCCCCGTCGCCGACTGACAATGTGGCTTACTGCTGCTGCCCGCCGGAAGCCGGCGGAGGTGGGGGTGCCGTCGGCGCGGCACCGGGCGGCGGCCAGGCACCGGCCTGCGGTCCCGGCGGCGCGCCGTACGGGTGGGTTCCGCCGGGCGTCGGACCGTACCCGGGCGCGGGTCCCGCCTGGGGCGGTGCGGGCATGCCCGGCGCCCCGCCGGGCGGCGGCGGATATCCGGGCGGGCCGAACTGCGGGTTGCCGTAGGGCGCCCCGCCAGGCTGCGGATGCCCGGGGGGCGGTGGGTAGCCGGGCGGCCCTGCCTGCGGAGCCCCGGCCGACGGGTGACCGGGCGGGGCCGCGTGCGGGTAGCCGGGCGGCGGGGAACCGGGCGGGCCGCCGGGCCGGGTGCCGGCCGCCTTCCGGCGCGACCGGCGCACCAGCACGATCACGAGGATCAGCAGCGCGACGGGCACGAGCAGGCAGAGTGCGCCCTGCACCAGCGCGCCGGCGTCCTTCTTCATGCTGATCGACACGGCCGGCCCGTCGTCCTTCTGCGGCTCCGCCGCGCCCCCGGACGGGTCGGCCCCGTTCGGGGGCGCGGCGAGCAACGGGTGCGCGTCCACCGCGGGCACGGAGCGGGTCAGCGCCGCGACCGGATCGACCGCGCCGAACCCGTACTGGCTGTCGCGGCCGTTCGGGCCCTGGTCACGGGCCGTACGGATCAGCCGGTTCACCACGTTGGCCGCGTCGAGGTCCGGGTACTTCGCGCGGACCAGGGCCGCCACGCCGGACGTGATGGCGGCGGCGTCGCTGGTGCCGCTGCCGATGCCGTACCCGTTGGACGAGACCGAGGTGGACCGGGGAGAGATGATCTCCTCCATCGGCGCGGCGAGCACGGCCTCCCGACCGGTGGCGCTCTGCGCGAAGAACTCGCCGTTCTTCGCCAGCCCGGTCACGGCGACGACGCCGGGGATGTTCGCCGGGCTGGTGACGACGCGGTCGTTCTGCAACTGGTTGCCGGCCGAGGCGATCAGCACGACGTCCTTGTCCAGGGCGTACCGGACGGCGGCGATCTCGTCGGGGGTCGCCGTCGTGCCCGTCCCGACGGACATGTTGATCACGTCGGCGCCGGCGTCGGCCGCCCAGCGGATGCCCGCCGAGAGGTCTGCCGAGTCGAAGGAGTTGCCCATCGCGACGGGCAGGATCTTGGCCTCCGGGGCGATGCCCAGGTGTCGCATCGCGCCACCGCCCCGGGACGCGATGATCCCGGCCATCGCCGAGCCGTGGGCCTTCTTGGTGTCGTCGTCGCGGCGACCGTCGGCCGCCGTGCCGGACGTGACGCCCTTGCCCGGGAGGACCTGGCCGCGCAGGTCCGGCAGGTCGGGGTTGACCCCGGTGTCGATGACCGCGACGGTGACGCCCCTGCCCTTGGTGATCTTGTGGGCCTGCGGGATCTTCAGCGCGTCGAGGTACCACTGGAGGCCGCGGACCGTGTCGGCGCTCGCCGGAGCCGGCGCGGCCAGTGGGCCGGATCCGGCACCGACGACCACGGCCAACGCCGCGACGGCCAGCCTGAGCTTCGGCCGTGAAGGACTACCCGCACGCATCATTCTCCCCGGACCTGTCGGCACACAACGCGACGCGGCTCCGGCCCGGTCAAACCGGACCGGAGCCGCGTCGGCGATTGTGTCAGTTCCACGCCTTGGCGTTGCTCATCTCGGTGCTGACGTAGTTCTCGCGGGCGATGCCCACGGCGCCACCGATGTCGTTCAGGATCTTGTTGATGTCCCGGACGGCGGCGTCCCACTGCGCCTGGTGCTGCTCGTAAGCGGCACGGTCCTCACCGTCCCACTGCAGCTTCGACAGCATCGAACGCAGCGTGTCCAGCTTCTCGTCGATGGTCTTCGAGATGGCCATCATCTGCTGGTTGCTGCTCTCGAGGACCGCGTAGTCAACCTTGATGCTCATGAGTTCCTCCCCTGCTCGTCTCGGCGGATCACGGGTTGAGTGCAGAGTGGAACTTGTCCAGCATCTGCTGCTGCTCTTCGTCGTTGACCTGGTGCGTCGTACCCGACTTGTCGAGCAGGTCGGCGATGTTGTCCATCGCCGTCAGCAGCTTGGCCGTGTCCTCGTTCCAGCGCTGCATCAGCGACTGGAAGCCGGTGGACGCCTGCCCCTTCCAGGCGATGGCCAGGTCGTCGACCACATTCCACAGCTTCTTCAGCTCGCCGTCGACATCGCTGCGCGTGGAGCGCACGTCACCCGCGGCGGTATGCAGAGTCGCTGCTTCGACCTCGAACGCCATGCTTCACACCCTTCCGTCTTCTTGTGGCGGCGCAGTCGCCGCGCCCTCCCCCGCCGCAAGGCAATCACCCCACCGACGGACACTCAGCCAAGACCGTAGCGGACGCCTTCCAGTCCCCGCAGCCCTGCCTCAGATGGCGCGCCTACCGCCCAGCGGGGGATCGCGTCCGCTAGGAGGACCGGAAGTAGGAGCGGACGTGCATCACCACGCCGACGACGAACAGAGCGACCAGCATCAACACCAGCGTCCACTGGAGCCCGTCGTCCGCCAGGGTGCCGAGGGCCAGCGCGAACGCGGCCACGCCGCTGAGCAGAACGATCTCCATCAACCGCCGGGCCGCCCGCGAGCGGGTCAGCTGCGCGACCACCCCGAGCACGACGAAGACCGGGATGGTGACCAGTGCGTACACGAACACGCCCGTCTGCCACACGGTGCCACCCACCTTCCGGCCGACCACTCAGGCCGTGTAGAACCCTGAATCCTGCACCCAGTCGATCTTGATGTCCTTGATGTCGGGGTCGGGGCCCGACGCGAAGCCCGGCTTGGACTCGGTGGTGAACTGGTGCACCTCGGCCCCGCGGAACGAGCTCGTGATGGTGGAGAGCAACGAGCCGATGTCCTGGAAGACGAAGGCGATGATCGCCATGCTCGCGGTCAGGCCCGCCACGCCGATCGCGTTCGCCAGCGGGATGGTCGGCGGGAACGCCTGGAGCGCCACCGCCGCGATCACCGCGATCAGGATCGTCGTCAACACGGCGACCAGCGCGTCGATCACGGAGTTGTAGTGGTCCTGGAGGCCCTGCAACGCGTCCTTGTTGGCGTTGAGCGCCTCGGCGAGGGCCGCGACCTCCATGTTCAGCTGCTGGACGAACTTGTCGAAGGCCTCGCGGTCCTCGAAGTTCCACTCCTCGGCGGACGGCGGCACGCTCTCCATCGCCTTGCCGAACTGGTCACCGCCGAGATAGGCGGCGGCGTCACCCCAGCTCTTGACGGCCTTGGAGATCTCGTCGTTGTCGAAGGACTCGAGGTGGACGATGGCGAGGACGAGGACGCCCGCGCCGACGAGCCAGGCCCAGTTGGCCCGCGCCGCGCCGGCCAGCGTCCGGACCGGTGCGGTCTGCGCCGCGACGCTGTGCGTCCCCACCACCGAGCCCGAGGAATTGGCGATCAGGATCTCCGGCATCAGCGCCTCCCTGCGTCCTGCGCCCGGGAGGTCACTTGACCACCCAGGGCTGGTCCGACTGCTCCCAGTTGCTCGCGGTCTTCTCGAGGTTGTCGGCGGCCTTCTGCAGGTGCTCGATGCCGGTGCGCAGGTTGTCGACGTGCTCGTCGATCACCGCGTTGTGCCGGCCCACCGCGCCGATGCCGAGGATGGTCATGGAGAGGCCGGACAGCTTGACCTCGTCCAACTTCTCCTTCGCGTTGCGCAGGAACGCCTTCGGGCCGTCCTCGGCGGCGAGCTTCTTCGCCGCGCCCCGGATGGCGCCGACGTCGACCACGTTCGTCATGTCCCACCCCTCCCGGTCAGCCGCGCAGCCGGCGCAGCGGGTCGTTGATGTCCACTCCGAAGTGCTTGAACCAGTCCTCCGGGGTGACCTTCCCCGCCTCGGCCTGCCGGACCAGCTCCGGGCCGCCGACCATCTCCTCCACCAGCTCGCGCTGCCGCTGCGCGTGCGCGGCGTACGCGTCGTCGATCGCGGCCTGGAGCGACTCGGCCAGGGCGAAGCTGTCCAGGCGCATCGCCCGGGCGCTGATCTCGATGTCGCCGACCTTCATGTCACCGTCGACGGTGACCTGGACCAGGCCGTCCGGGCTCTCCCCGGTGACCCGCAGCTCGGCGCGCTGCCGCTGGAAGTCCGCAAGCCGGCGCTGCTGCTCCTGCGCCTGTTGCAGGAGGCCCTGCAGACCCGCCGCTCCCGCGCCCCCCGGCGTCCACGATGTGCTCAACACGGTCCTCTCGTCGGCTGCGGCGCTCGTGCCGCAGGTTACCGGATGCCGTCACCCCGGGCGGTCCCGCCGACCGGTGGGAGATGCCTCAGGCCGGTTCCGACCAGGCGGTCTGGATGAGCTGCTGGCCGTCGCGCCGGCGCACCAGCGTGCCCCGGCCGGGCGGCTGCGGGCTCGGCCGCAGCGTGCCGAAGACCGCGCCCTCCTCCCGGTTGCCGGACATCAGCAGGCCGGGCTGGTCCAGCTCGCGCAGGCGTTGCAGGACCGGCTCGTAGAGCGCCCGGGCCACGCCGCCCACCCGCCGGGTGATGATCAGGTGCAGGCCGATGTCGCGGGCCTGGGGCAGCAGCTCGTGCAGGGCGCTGAGCGGGTTGCTGCCGCCCGAGGCGACCAGGTCGTAGTCGTCGACCAGGATGTAGAGGTCCGGTCCCTTCCACCAGCTGCGGTCACGCAGCTGCGCGGTGGTGACGTCCGGGCCGGGCAGCCGGTTGGACAGCGCGCTGCGGATCGAGCCGAGCCCCTGCGCGAACACCTGGTTCGAGGGCGCGTAGTCGAGCAGGTGGTCCCCCTCGACCGCGCCGAGCAGACCGCGCCGGTAGTCGGCGATGACCAGCCGGGCCTGCGCCGGGGTGTAGCGCTCGGTGATGCCCCGCGCGATCAGCCGCAGCAGGTTGGTCTTCCCGCACTCGGCGTCGCCGAAGACCGTCAGGTGCGGCTCGTTGACGAGGTCGAGGTAGACCGGGGCCAGCGCCGACTCGTTCACCCCGATGGGCAGGCCCGGCGCCGACCGGTCGACGACCCGGGCCAGCTCGGTGACGGCCAGCTTGCGGGGCAGCAGCCGCACCTTCGGCGCCGGCTGGCCCTGCCACGCCTCCGCGACGTGCCGGGACAGGGCGACGGACGCCTCGGTCAGGTCGTCGATGTCGCGCCGGCCGTCGATCCGCGAGATCGCGGTCAGGAAGTGCAGCTTGTCGCGGGTGAGGCCGCGCCCGGGCGAGCCGGTCGGGACGTTCGCCGCCGCCCGCCGGTCGATCTCCGACTCGTTGGGGTCACCGAGACGCAGCTCCAGCTTCGTGCCGAGCAGGTCCCGCATGTTGATCCGGATCTCCGCCCACCGCACGGCGGTCAGCACCACGTGCACGCCGAAGCCCAGGCCACGGTTGGCCAGGGTGGTGATGGTCTGCTCCAGCTCCTCGTACTCCTGGCGCAGGGTGTTCCAGCCGTCGACGACGAGGAAGACGTCGCCGAACGGGTCGTCGGCGAACTCCCCGGCCGCCCGGCGCCGGCGGTAGCTGGCCACCGAGTCGATGCCGTGCTGGGCGAACCGGTTCTCCCGCTCATCGAGGACGGCCACCACCTCGGCCACCGTACGGCGCACCGCCTCGGTGTCCCGCCGCCCGGCCACGCCGGCCGTGTGCGGCAGCCCGTCCAGGCTGCGCAACGCGCCACCGCCGAAGTCGAGGCAGAAGAACTGCACCTCGCGCGGGGTGTGGGTGAGCGCCAACGAGGCGAGCATCGAGCGCAGCATGGTGCTCTTGCCGCTCAGCGAGGCGCCCACGATCACCACGTTGCCGCCGGCGCCGGCCAGGTCCACGAGCATCGGGTCACGGCGCTGCTCGTACGGCCGGTCCACGATGCCGATCGGCGCGGCCAGCCGCCCGCGACCGCCCCACGAGGCGGTGCAGAGGCCGAACCTCGGGTCGACGCTCAGCGGCGGCAGCAGCTCGCCCAGGCCCGGCGGCTCCGCCAGCGGCGGCAGCCAGACCTGGTGCGCCGGGCGGCCCCGCCCCTTGAGCCGGTCGATCAGCACGTCCAGCATCGCCAGGGCCTTGCCGTCGGCGGGCTGCTCCGGCTCGGGCGCGTCCGGCACCGGCAGGGTCGGGTTCTGCACCGGTACGAAGTCGACCCCGTACCGGACGATGCGGCGCTGCACCAGCGCCCGCGACGACGCGGCGGCCTGCCCCGGCGCCCGGTACGGTCCGGACACGTACGCGGCCCGGAACCGCAGCATCGTGCTGGTGTCGGTCTTCAGGTAGCCGTGGCCGGGGGCGTTCGGCAGCTCGTACGCGTCCGGCACGCCGAGCACGATCCGGCTCTCCACCGCCGAGAAGGTACGCAGACCGATCCGGTACGACAGGTGGGTGTCGAGGCCGCGCAGCTTGCCCTCCTCCAGCCGCTGCGAGGCGAGCAGCAGGTGCACGCCGAGCGACCGGCCCAACCGGCCGATCATCACGAAGAGGTCGATGAAGTCGGGCTTCGCGGCGAGCAGCTCGCTGAACTCGTCACAGATGATGAGCAGGCTCGGCATCGGGTCCAGCGGTTCGCCGGCGGCGCGGGCCTTCTCGTAGTCGTAGCGGGAGACGTAGTTGCCGGCGGCCCGCAGCACCTCCTGGCGGCGGGTCATCTCGCCGGCCAGGGCGTCCTTCATGCGGTCGACCAGCGGCAGCTCGTCGGCCAGGTTGGTGATGACCGCGCTGGTGTGCGGCAGCGCGTCCAGCGAGGCGAACGTGGCGCCGCCCTTGAAGTCGACCAGGACGAAGTTGAGCTCCTCGGAGGAGTGCGTCACCGCCAGCGCGCCGACGATCGTACGCAGCAGCTCGCTCTTGCCGGAGCCGGTCGCGCCGATGATCAGGCCGTGCGGGCCCATGCCCTCGTGCGCGGACTCCTTGAAGTCCAGCTCGACCACGTTGCCGTCCGGCCCGACGCCGAGCGGGATGCGCAGCCGGTCGCGGTGGCTGCGCGGGCGCCAGGTCTGCTGCACGTCGACCGCGGCGGCGTCGCCGACGCCGAGCAGGTCCGGCAGCTCCATGCTCTTGGCCAGCGGCTCCTCCGACGTGGTCTGCTGCTGCGACAGCCGGAACGGGGCGATCTGCCGGGCCAGCCCCTCGGCGGCGGCCTCGGTGAGCCGGTCGGGCCGGCCGAGCCGCGACGAGGAGGTGCCGCGGACCAGTTCGAGGAAGCTGCCGTCGCCCACGTCGAGGCAGAGCAGCCAGCGGCCGGCGTCGCGGGGCACGGTGCCGGAGAGGTCGATCACGGTCGCGCCGAGCAGCCCCGGTCCCATGAGCTGGCAGGCCGCCGAGACCTCGCCGCCGTCGATCACCACGACGAGGTGCGGCGCGGTGGTCAGCGGCTTCGCCTCCGGGGCGAACCGGGGCCGGCCGGCCAGCTCGGCGGCGAGCGCCTCCTCGGCCTCGGCGAGGCTCGCGAAGACCATCCGGCGGGCGCCTGCCGCGTCGGTCCGGGCACTGTGGTGGTTGTGCGGCAGCCACTTCACCCAGTCCCAGGACGGCTGCCGGTCCGGCGCGGCGACGATCGCGACGACCATGTCGTCCGGGGCGTGGAAGGTGGCGAGCTGGCCGAGCGCCGCCCGGGTCAGGTCGAGCACCGGCTCCCGGTCGCCGCGCAGCACCACCCGGCTGAACGCCCGCACCGAGAGCGCGGTCGGCAGGTCCGGCACGTTCGAGTGGGCGCGGACGAAGCGACGCAGCGCGATGGCGCTCATCGGCTCCAGGTCCTCGACCGGCTTGGTCTCCGGCGGGACGATCTCCACGGCCAGGCGCTGCGGGCCGGTGGCGATCCGGGTCTCGCCGAAGTCGTCCTCGGTGATCCGCCGCTCCCACAGCCGGCGGGAGGCGGCGATCGACCAGAGCGCGTCGGGTTCCGGGTGCCGCCAGGCCATCGCCGCCCGCTGCTGCTCGGCGGCGCGCCGGGTGCGCTTGCGCATCTGGGCCAGGTAACGCATGTAGTCGCGCCGGTCGGCGTTGAGTTCGGCCTTGTCGTTGTTGCCGTGGCTGAGCGAACCGATCGCCATGCCCAGCATCGAGACACCGAAGAGGCCGCCGGCGATGTAGGTCATCGTGCCGCCGCCCCGGCCGGCGTAGAGGAACGCCATGGCGCCCACGCCGCAGACCATGGGCAGGATCATCAGCAGCTGCCCCATCCCGCGCGGGGTCGGCTCGGGCAGCTCCGGAGGCGACTCCAGCAGCACCTCGCCTCGTGGCAGCGCAGGCCCCGGCTGACGCGGGAGCCGGCGGAACACCACCGTGCTCACGGCTGTCTCCTCCCAGAAGCGGCCCTGATGAAGTTCGGTGAGCGACCGGAGTCGTCGGGTGGGCATCGTACGTGCCCGCCATCGTAGGTAATCTCCCGTGGGCGTCAGGAACCCGTGCGTCGGCACCACCGGCCAGGGGTGATCGTAGAGAGCGCGAGGAGGCCACTGTGGCGACGAAGACGGCGACCGGCGGCCTGAGCCGGATCACCATCGTGGCGCCCCGCACCCGGATGGACCTCGCGCTGCCATCGGACGTACCGCTCGCCGACCTGCTGCCCACTCTGCTGCGTTACGCGGGCGAGGACCTGGCCGACGAGGGGGTGCGCCACGGCGGCTGGAGTCTGGCCCGGCTGGGCGGGCAGCCGCTCGACGGCGGCCGTACCGCCGCGCAGCTCGGTGTCCGCGACGGCGAGGTGCTCTACTTCAACCCCCGGTCCGCCACCGCGCCGGAGATCGTCTTCGACGACGTGGTCGACGCCGTGGCCACCGCCACCAACCAGCGACCCGGGGCCTGGCAGGTCGGCACCACCCGGTCCTTCGCGGTGCTCTTCGCCGCCGTGGCGCTCGGTGCCGGCGCGGTGGCGACGCTGTTCACCGGGCCGCCGCACCTGCCGGGCGCGCTGGCCGCGCTGGTCGTCGCGGTCGCCCTGGTGGTCACCGCGGCCGTGTTGTCCCGGGCCGCCGCCGACAGCGCGACCGGGTCGGTGCTGGGGGCCGTCGGTCTGGCGTACGCCGGCGTCGGCGGCCTGCTGCTGCTCGCCGGCGACCGTCCGCTGACCGAGCTGGCCGCCCCGCACGTGCTCCTCGGCGCCACGGCGGTGATGGTCTGCGCGGCGGTGGCCGCGTTGGCCGTCGGCGACCGGCTTCCGCTCTTCTTCGGCGCGGTCGCGGTCAGCGCCGGCACCGGGTTCGGTGCGCTGGTCAGCCTGGTCTTCGACACCGGTGCGCCGGCTGCCGCCGCCGTCGTCGCCGCGGTCGCGTTCGGCGCCGTGCCGGCGCTGCCGATGGCGGCGTACCGGCTGGCGCGGCTGCCGGTGCCGTCCATCCCGACCGGCCCCGACGACCTGAAGAGCGACACCGAGACGGTGGACGGCCGGCAGGTCCTCCAGCTCAGCGAGCGGGCCGACGAGTTCCTGACGGGTCTGCTCTGGACGGTGTCGCTGCTGGTGCTCGGCGCGCAGGTGGTGCTCGCGCTGCACGGCAGCCTGCCGGCGGTGCTGCTCTGCCTGGTGCTGTCGCTGCTGTCGCTGCTGCGGGCCCGTCCGTTCCTGGGCCGCGCCCAGCGCACCCCGGTGCTGTTCGCCGGCAGCGCGGGGCTCGGCCTGACCGCCGCCGCGACGTTCGGCAACGGCTCGACGTCGGTACGCCTCGGCCTGATCCTCGGCGGCCTGGTGCTCGCGGCCGTGGTGAGCCTGATCTACGGGCTCACCGTGGCCGGCAAGCGGATCTCCCCGGTCTGGGGCCGGCTGCTCGACATCGTGGAGATCATGCTGATCATCGCCCTGGTCCCGCTGGCCGTCTGGGTCGTCGGGCTCTACGGCTGGATCGTCAACCTCCGGCCCTGACCCACCCCGTCCGGCCCCCGGCCTCAGTCGGTCGGGTGCAGGGTGACGACGGTGGTGGCGGCCGGGGCCGTGGCGTAGACGCCCGGGCCGTGCTGGCCGTCCATCGGGCGGGCCGGGGCGCCCGACCGGCGCGCCACCTCCCGTACCGCCTTGACCAGCGCCTCCACGTGCTCGTCGGGCGCCGCCACCCGGAGCATCGGCGCGGCGAGCCGTCCGCCCGGCAGCACCACGACGGCCAGCGTGTGCGAGGGGGCGGACGTCGACGTCACCGCGTCCACCAGCGGGCCGAACGGCGCGTCGGACCGGGGCCGCAGGACGAGGCAGCGCTGGGTCCAGCCGCCGCCGCGCAGGCCGGTCCAGGTCTCCGCCGGCGGCGTCGGCGCGAGGTCCAGCCCGGCCGCCGAGACCACCGCCGCGCGCAGCTCGTCGCGGCTGAGCGGCCGGTGGGCGAGCCCGGCCGCGGTCAGCGCCTTGCCCAGCCGGCCGATCCCGGCGGCCAGCGTGCGGTGTACGCCCGGCATGCCGCCGCCCCGGCTGACGGTCTCCACGCGGGCGTCGCGTACGGAGAGCCGCAGCGCCAGCCAGACCGTCCGGTGGGCCGCGGGCGGCGCCCCCGGCGACGGGTACCAGACCAGGGTGTGTGAGAGCGCCTGGGCGCGGGTGACCGGGCCGGTGAAGTCGGCGAGTACGCGCAGCGCCCGGTCCAGCACCGACGCCTCGACCGATCCGGCGGGCGCCCCGGCGCGCTCCTGCAACGCCACCGCCGCGAACCAGCCCTGCGCGTCCTGCCCGATGCCGAGCCGCGTGCCACGGTCCGTGAGCTCCGTCACAGTCAACTCGGGGGCCAGGGCGGCCAGCCTCGGATCGGTCCCGCCGCCCGCCGCGACGGTGCTCCTGGCCGCCTCCCTGCGCAGCCGCAGCCGCCGGCGCAGCAGCAGGTCCTCGTACCACCAGCGGCCGCCTCGGCGGGTGAAGACCGCGACCACCACCGCCAGCGACAGTACCCCGACGACGGCGGCGAGCCAGACCGGCCCGCCCAGCGCCGCCCAGACGGCCAGGGCGCAGAGCTCCAGCACCACGAGCTGGCCCACGGCAACCGGTCCGATCCGACCACGGTCGCGCCGGTTGGCCGGGACGACCGGCCGCCCGGCGACGTCGGACGGCTGCGGTGCCGGACGACCGGGTGGCGCCTGAACCTGCGTCATCGCTGACAGTCCTCTCTGGACGGCGGAGCGTCCGCCGGACGGGGTCGGGCGCTGGTCCCGGTGACCCGCCGACGGCCCCTTATCGTAGGGAAGCCCGCGACACCGACTCGGACCTGCTCGTCGCGGACCCACCCCCGCCGGAGGTAAGTCATGCGGACCCGCCGCGACCAGGTGCAGGCGTACCGCTTCGTCACCCGCCGGATCGTCTCGGCGCTGCTGTCGGGCGACCCGGAGACCAGCAACCTGCCGATGCGGCGGCTCGGCATGGCGGTCGTCGGCAGCGTCATCGCCGCGGCTGTGGTGCTCGGGGGCGTGGGCGCGTACGGGCAGTTCACCGGCAACACGGCGCCGCTGGAGCCGAACACGCTGGTGATCGAGCGGGAGACCGGGGCGACGTACGTCTTCGTCGACGGGCAGTTGCACCCCACCCTCAACTACGCCTCGGCCCGACTGATCATCAACGAGCCGGCGCCGCAGGTGCGCACGATGTCCCAGGCGTCGATCCGGGAGCGGCCCCGGGGGCGTACGGTCGGCATCGTCGGCGCCCCGGACGCGCTGCCGGACCGCAAGTCCCTGACGGGCCTGCCCTGGTCGGTCTGCGACGTCCCGGACCCGGCCGACCCCCGCCGCTCCGGCACCCGCCTGGTGATCGACCGCTCGTTGCCCGGCGGTACGCCGCTCGGCGACCGGGCCGTGCTGGTGGAGGCCGACGGCCAGCGGCACCTGCTCACCGGTGACCGGCGGTTGCGGGTGACGGGCGGCGACTCCGCGCTCGCCGCGCTGCGGATGGCCAACGCGCCCCGCCTGGCCGTGGGGCAGCAGCTGCTCAACGCCGTGCCGGCCGGGCCGGTCATGCGGCAGCCGGCGATCGCCGGCGAGGACGAGGCCAGCAGCCTGACCGAGCGCCCGGCCAAGGTCGGCCAGGTCTTCCGGGCGGCGGGCCAGCACTACGTGCTCACCCGGGAGGGCCTCTCCGCGATCGGCGAGATCAGCGCCCTGCTGCTGCTGCGCGACGGCGGCCAGGTCACCGACATCACCCCGGCCGAGGCCGGCAAGCTGCTGACCGACCAGCGGGCGGAGGCGGAGGGGATGCCGCAGGCCCTGCCCGCGCTGCATCCGGTCACCGCCGGCCGGACGGCGGTCTGCGCGACCTACCGCGCGGGCACCGACGGCGGGCCGCCGACCACCACGCTGGAGGTCTTCGACCGGGTGCCGGCTGAGCTGGCCGCCCCCGGCGCGGTTCCGGTGCGGCAGAGCGCGCGCGACGGCGTGCGTACCGCCGAGGGTGTGCTGCTGCCCGGCGGCAAGGGCGTGCTCGTGCAGTCCATGCCCGGGTCCGGCGAGAGCGGCGCCGCCGCCCGCGGCACCACCGTCCATCTGATCACCGCCCAGGGCGTCCGTTACCCGCTCGGCGTCGGCGCGATGTCGGCGCTGGGCTACGAGGGGGTCACCCCGCTGGCCGTACCCGCCTCGCTGCTGGCTCTCGTGCCCACGGGGCCGACCCTCTCGCGGGACAAGGCGCTCGCCCACTTCACGCCTGGTCCCGCGCCGTCGGCCCAGGCCGGGTCGTCGGGCAGCCCCAGGCCGCAGAAGTCCGACGCGTCGGCCACGCCCTCCGCGGGGAGCACGTCGGCCACGCCCTCCGCCGGGCCCACGTCCGGGGCGCCGGCCTCGTCCGGCACGTCGTCCCCCAGCCCCGGGGCGGATGGCTGAGGCCGGAGGGATCGACGCCGGTGGCGGGTCGCCCGAGTCGCACCGGTCGACTAACCTGAGCCCTGCCAACGGTTATCGACGATGACGTACGGGGATGCTGCCATGACCGGGCGCACGACAGTCGACCTGCTGTCCCTGGAAGACTTCCACCAGAAGTTGGCCCACCGGCTGACCGAGGCGGAGAAGGCGTTGCGGAAGCTGCGCACCGAGATGCAGTGCCGGCCCCCGGCGCTCGGCTCGTTCGCCGACGCCACCGAGAACTCCCGCCGCTACTCCGAGATCCAGCAGTCCTACGTGGACCAGGTCGACCGGCTGCGTGCCGCGGTGAAAGCGGCGCAGAGCGCCACCGCGACGATCCTGGCCAACTACCGCACCGCCGAGGAGCGCAACGCGGCCAACTCCGCCGACATCGCCGCCGTGCTGAACGGGGTGGACGACGCGCTGAAGCGGAAGGAGGCACCGCGTGTCTGAGTACACCCAGCGCTACGAGCCCGTCAGCCACCAGCAGCTCTACGACGGCGTGATGGCCGGCCAGCCGGGCCAGATCGACGGCGTCGCCGCGCAGTGGACGGCGCTCAAGGGCATTCTCGACGGGCTGTCCCGCGAGCTCAGCGGCGACCTCGACAAGCTCGCCAACACCTGGACTGGCTCGGCCTCGCAGGAGTTCCAGCGGCGGTTGACGCTCGTCACCGACTACGCCGACAAGCTCGGCGAGGGCATGGCGGACGTGAGCCGGAGCCTGACCCTGATGGCCGGTGAGCTGCGCACCGCCCGCCAGCAGGCGGAGAGCCCGGAGGAGACCGACGACCACGACCGGGCGGTCTCCGGCGCGGCCAAGGGCGCCATGTTCGGCGTGCCGGGCATGGTGGTCGGCGGGCTGCTGGGTCACCAGCAGGACAAGGCCGAGCAGGAGAAGGCGCACAAGCGCATGGTCAACGTGGTGGCCGAGTTGGCCGCCGGCTACGACCTCTCCGCCTACGGCCGGCTCGTCCCACCGCCACCGCCGCACCCCGACATCCCGGGCACGACCAACCGCGACCCCTCGACGACCCCGCGCAGCGGCCCTGGCGCCACCACGCCGACGGCCGCGCCGAAGGCGTCCGGCCTCGCCGGGCAGCCGGGCAGCGCGACCGTCGCGACCACCACTGGGCCCGGCTCCGGCCCGGGCGGCGGCTCGGGGACGGTCACCCCCGGCACCGGCGTCGGGCAGCCGGGCAGCGGCACTCCCGGCGGCGTCACGACCGGCACCTCCCTCGCCGGCGCCACGCTGCTGACCGGCGCGACCGGCCCTGTGGGGCTGGGCGGCACCTCGACGGCCTCGGCCGGCGGCGCGGGCCTCCAGTTCGGCGGGCAGGGTGGTCCGGGCGTACTCGGCACCGGAGCCCTCGCCGGGAGCGGCAGTGCGCCGACCGCTTCGATCCGGTCCGCCGGCGGCAGTCCGGTGGCCGACAACCGCTCCGCGACCGGCATGGGCCGGCGCTTCGACAACGGGGCACGACAGGGCGCCGGCGACCGGGCGGCCAGCGGGACGGGACGACCGGGCGGCGCCCGCGGCGGGGCGAGCCGCCCCGGCGTACTGGGCGGCAGCCCGACGAACGACGACGACACCGACGGCCGGCTGACCTGGCTGACGGAGGACGACATGGTCTGGGGGGACGGCACGGTCGCCGCTCCGCCCGTGCTCGGCACCGACGGCTGACGCACATCCCGCACGACGACGGCCCACCCGGCGGACGCGCCACCGGGTGGGCCGTCGCACGTGTCGACGCCTGATCCACATCGGACATCGTGGTGGCGGTCACCCGCTCACACGCCGTCGCCGCGCTGCGCGATCCGGTCCGGGGCGATAGGTTGGAGCGGTGCCGTCCGTAGCGTCAGTCGACCCGTTCTGGTCGGTCACGCTGCGCTCCCTGCGCGAGCTGACCCGGCTGGCGGTCGCCGCGCTGGTGCTCGCCGTGGGCCTCGGAGGCGCCACCGCCGCACCGACGCCGTCTGCCACCGGCCCGTTCGCCGCCACCGTCGCCACCAGCGCCCAGGCCGCGCAGCCGCTGCCGCGCCGCGAGCCGGTCATCGAGCAGACCACCGACACCGCCGCCCCGGCGGCGATCCATCGCGCCGACGCTCCGACCGGCGCCCCCGCCGTCGCGGACGCCCGCCCGGAGGGTCACGCCCGCGAACCCGGCCGGGGCGTCCCTACCCGGCGCGGTCCGCCCGGCGTCTGACCCGGCGGCCACCGCTCCGCAGCCGGGACACCGGCCGCGAGGAATTTCCGTCGCGCGCCCGGAGGTCCGTCCGCCCCGGCCCCAGCTCCGGTCTCCCCGTCGTCGGCGTCCACCCGCCAGACCACCGCCGCGGTACGCCCCGCACGCGCGCCCGATGCCCACCCCGCCCGTACGCCGGGCACAGATCCCCTGTCGATCCCTCTCGATCGATCGCGAGGTGCTGACCATGCAAGACGTGTACTCCTCCGTCCTCCTCGACGTCCCCCGGGCCGCCGTGATCTGGCTGAGCCTGCTCGGCGTCGTCGCCGTCACCGTGGCCGGCCTGCTGCTGCGGCCCGGCCGACTCCGCTTCGACGCCGGTTCCCGTATCCGGCGCGCCGCGATGCCCAGCGAGCTGGAACTGGCCGAGGAGGCGCGCGAACGTTCCCGTTACGCCGGAGAGATCTCGGTCGCCGCGGAGCGGGCCGCCGCCACCGCCGCCCGGCTGCGGGCCGAGTGGCTGACCGCGCAGGAGGAGGTCGAGGCGGCCTGGCAGGCGTACGAGGCCGCGGAGGCGGACGTCCGCCGGTTGACGGTCGCCGGGGCGATGCCCCTTCCGCGTACCGTCCGGACGCCCGCCGAGTACGCCGAGCGCGAGCGCTTCCTGCACCGGGCCGCCCTCGACGCGTACTGGCGCAAGGAGCTGTCGGTGGAGCAGCTCAGCGACGTCTTCGCGCACCGCGACGGCTGGGACCCGCGGCTGCACCCGGTCGAGCAGGAGCTGGTGCTGCGCCGGGCCGTACGGGACAACATGCTCGCCCGGCAGCGGGCGGCGCGGGAGCGGGAGCAGGACGCATGGCGGGCCGCCGAGACCGCCGCCGAGGCCGCGCGCAGCCTGCGGGACGAGGCGTTCGCCGCGGTCAACCGCCGCCCCGAGGAGTCGCCGTCGCTGCTGCCGTTGATCGAGGGGGCGACGGAGCAGACCCGGGAGTTCCCGGTGGTCACCGGCCGCGACGTGCCGTCGGTCGCCCGGGGCCGGGCGGCGGTCGTCGCGTACTGACCGGCCGGGACGGGCGGTCGTCGCCCACTGACCGGCTGGGACGGGCGGAACCGGTCCGGTTGGGCTAGCGTGACGGTGTGTCCCGGGAGGCGTGGGTGCTCGTCGGCGTCGTGGCGGTCGCCACGCTGGCCGGCGCGGTGGTGTTGGCCGTCCGCGTGATCCGCACGCGCCGGCTGCTCGGCACGCTCGGGGTGAGCGGCAAGGTCGCCTTCTACGGCGCGCTGGCCTACACCGTCCTGCCGATCGACCTGCTGCCCGACCCCATCTACCTCGACGACATGGCGGTACTGACCGGCGCGCTGCTCTACCTCGGCCGGCTGGTCCGGCAGCGCCGCGCCGCCAACCGGGCGCTGACCGGCGCGCCCGACGCCCCGGCCGCCTCCGGCGTACCGGCCGATCCCGACCGGGCCCACCGCCGCGTGCCGTGACCGGTGCCGCACCGCGAGACAGGGGACCGACATGCCCGGCGACCACCGGTTGGCGCCCCACGACGAGCGGGTGCTCGCGTTCTGCCGGGAACGGCACCTGGCCACGTTGACCACCCTGCGCGCGGACGGCACCCCGCACGTCGTACCGGTGGGGGTCACCTTCGACGCGTCGGCCGGCCTGGCCCGGGTGATCACCGGCGGGGCGTCCCGCAAGGCGCGACACGTCGCCGCCGCCGGGCCCGCAGGCGCCCCGGTGGCCGTCTGCCACGTCGACGGGCGGCGCTGGCTGACCATCGAGGGTCGGGCCGTCGTGCGCGCCGACCGGCCGGCCGTCGCCGAGGCCGAGCGCCGCTACGCCGAGCGCTACCGGACGCCGCGCCCGAATCCGGACCGGGTGGTCATCGAGATCAGCGTGACCCGCCTGCTGGGCAGTCTGTGACCGCCTGACCGGTTCGTCCCATCCAACGGCGGGACGGCGGGTTGGTCCGGAACGCCGGCCCTGAGGCGTCGGTGGGCCTGTGACGCGCGGCATCCGTACGCCGGAATCGTGCTGCCCGTGGTCCCGTTGAACCTCACGTGCGGACGGCACGCCCCGTCCGAGGCCCTCCGGAATGCCCTGCGGAGCAGGGCGGTTGCACCCCCGAGTACGCCCGTGGGCCTGACCGTTCCCGGGCCGTTCGAGTCCCCGAGCCGAGCGCCTTTCCCGGTGCTGTGCGCCTCCGGTCCCCCGGAGGCGTCAACCCCCCGATTGGAGCCCGACCCATGAATTCGATCGTGCAGAAGAGCGGCCTCTCCGTCGCGGGCCTGCTGGTGGCCGGCGGATGCCTGGCGGGTGCGGCGCCCAGCGCCCAGGCGGCACCTGCGGCGGCCGACCCGGTTGGGGCGGTGCACACCGACAAGGGCGGCCGGGTCGACCGGCGCGCCGAGCGCACCGTCCGCGTCGAGTACCAGGCGCAGCCCAACTTCTACTACTGCGGCCCGGCCGCGACCAGGATCGCCCTGTCGGCGCTGGGCAAGGCGCTCCCTCAGGACGAGGTCGCGAAGCGGCTGGGCACCACCGAGGCCGGCACCGCCTCGGCCCTGGACACCACCCGCGTGCTCAACGAGCTGACCGGCCACAGGTACCGGACCACCGAGATCCCGCACCCGGTGGCCAAGCCGGAGCAGGTCGACCGGCTGCGCTCCGACGTCGTCACGGCCCTCGACGAGGGCCGGCCGGTGGTGGCCAACATCAAGGGCACGGCCGTCGACACGGTCGGCAACCCGCACTCGTACGAGGGTGGGCACTACCTGACCCTGGTGGGCTACCGGGACGGTGGGGACCTGATCCGGGTCGCCGACCCGGCCGCCGCCGAGGGCGAGTACTGGATGACCCTGGAGAAGGTCGCCGACTGGATCGCCGAGCGCGGCTACTCCTCCTGATCCGACGCGTACGAGGGCCGGGCCCCACCCGGGGGCCGGCCCTCGTGGCTCCTCCTCCCGGGTACGGCGGCGGTGGCACCGTGCGGTGCGGGCACGTCCCACGACCGCCGCGTCGGTCAGGGTTCCGGCGCGATCCGGCGCAGGCCGTCCGCCTCGGACACGATGACCGCCTCCATCGGGCAGGAATCGGCGGCGTCCACCAGCGCGTCGTCCGGCGCGACCCGCTCCGCCAGGGGGCGGGCCAGGCCGTGCACCAGCACGAAGTGCTCCGGCGCGGTGCCCGCGCAGATCCCGGACCCGATGCACCGGGTCGGGTCCACGTGCACCCGCCACTGCTCGTTCGTCGCACCCATCGCGCTCACCAGCTCACCGGCATGGCGACGAGCCCCCGTACCAGCAGGCCGCTCTTCCAGGTCAGTTCGGGCTCCGGCACCGCCAGCCTCAGCTCGGGCGTGCGGGCGATCAGCGTCTCCAGGACGACCTGGAGTTCCATCCGGGCGAGCTGCGCGCCGATGCAGTGGTGCACCCCGTGCCCGAAGCCGAGGTGGGGGTTGACCTCCCGGGTCAGGTCGAGCTGGTCCGGCTCGGCGAAGACCGCCTCGTCCCGGTTGGCCGACGGGATCGACACCACCACCGGCTCGCCGGCCCGCACCAGCACGCCGCCGAGATCGACGTCCTCCACGGCGTAGCGGGCGAAGGCCGCGGACGCGCCGAGCGGTACGAACCGCATCAGCTCCTCGACGGCGCCGGGCACCAGGTCCGGCCGCGCCCGCAGCCGGGCCCACTCCTCGGGGTGGGTGAGCAGCGCGTACACGAAGTTGGGGATCTGGGTCACGGTCGTCTCGTGCCCGGCCGCGAGCAGCCCGGCGGCCAGCCGCACGACCTCGTCCTCCGCGAGCCGGTCGTCGGCGTCCCGGGCCCGGACCATCGCGCCGAGCAGATCGTCGGTGGGCTGCTCGCGCCGTCGCGCGATCAGCTCGCCCATGTACGCGAACAGGCTGTCGATGTACTCCTGGACCCGCTCGGGGCTGAGCGAGGTGGTCGACACGATCGCCTCGGACCAGGTGTGGAAACGGCCCTGGTCGGCCACGGGTACGCCGAGCAGGTCGCAGATGACCCGGATCGGCAACGGGGTCGCCAGGTGCTCCACCAGGTCGGCCGGCGGACCGGCGGCGAGCATGCCGTCGACCAGTTCGTGGGCCACCCGCCGGGTCCGGGGTCGCAGTTCCTCCACCCGCCGGGCGGTGAACGCCTTCGCCACCAGCCGGCGCAGCCGGGTGTGCTCCGGCGGATCCATCGACAGGATCCCGCCCTCCTGCTGCCGTGGCGAGTTGCGGGGCTCGTCGCGGCCCACGGAGGCGGCCCGGCTGAACCGGGGGTCGCCGAGCACGGTCCGGACGTCGGCGTGCCGGGTGGCGAGCCAGGCCGGCTCGCCGTACGGCATCCGGATCCGGGTGAGCGGTTCGTCTTGGCGCAGCCGGGCGTAGCGCGGGTCGAGGTTGAGCCGGTCGGGATCGCTGAACGGGTAGCGCTGGGGGATGGTCGTCTCAGGGGCCTCGGTCACCGGATGATTTCCTCTCGTCACGGCGCCCCAAGGGGTGGGCGCCGGTCCGGTCGGGGACGACTCCACTTTGAGTCATGTTCCGACTGCGGATAGTAGCGAGAGTGGTCGATCCTTGGCTAGCGGTACGCGTCGACGTTCCACCGGCGACCGCCCGGGCCGCCGACAGCGCGACGCCCCGGGACGGCCCGACGGCTCAGCGGGCCTGGTCGCCCTCGCCGGTACGCGCCTGGGCCATGTCGACGCCCTTGTCGATCTGCTCGTCGTACTTGCCGCCCGTGCGCTTGTCGGCCATGTCGCCGCCCTTCTCCAGGCCCTGGTCGACCTGCTTGTCGTGCTTGTCGGCGAAGTCCTTGGCCTTGTCCATGAAGTCGCTCATCGGTCCTCCTCGAATCCGGGTCCGCTCTCCGCCTTCCCTGAGGTCGGGGACGCAAACGCGAGGGACGGGCGGCCGCAGGGCGATCGCGAAACGGTCGGACGGCACTCCGGCGACCCATCTAGCGTGCAGGAAGCACCCCTCCGGCGCGCCGCGCAGGTGATGGACGCGGACCGGGCGGGTGCCCCGCACCCTCCCGCGGCGGGTACCCCGGCTCCCCTCCGGCGGCGGGTGCCCGCGCCGGAACTCCTTCGCGGGTGTCGGGAGGACGCCGGCCGGGTAACGACTCGCCGGAGATCGAGGAGGGTCGACGTGGTCGCAGACGATGCCGGGCGTACGCCCGAGGAGACGACGGACCGGGGCGCGGGCGGCCGGCAGACGTGGGCCGCGCTTCCCTGGCTGGTCCGCTCGGCCGTCGTGTGGAGCGCCTGCCTGGTGGTGATCGTCGCCGGGCTGTACCTGCTCGGGAAGATCGCGGTGCTGCTCGCGCCGCTGGCCATCGCGCTGGCCGCCACCGTGTTCCTCACCGCGCTGCTCGATCCGGTGCAGCTCGCGCTGCGCCGGCTCCGGCTGCCCGCCGCGCTCGCCGCCCTGCTCACCGTGCTGCTGCTCGTCGGCCTGCTGTTCGGCGTCGGCGCGCTGGTGTGGAGCCTCACGGCGGGCCAGTTCAGCGAGTTGAGCCAGGAGCTGGGGCAGGGCCTGCAACGCACCCGCGAGTTCGTCACCTCGACGCTGCCGGTCACCGACCAGCAGCTCGACCGGCTGCTCGGCCAGGCCCGCCGGGAGGTCGAGCAGGGCTCGGTCGACCCGGTCTCCGGCGCCCGGACGGCGGCGGAGGTGCTCGGCTCGGCGCTGCTCGCGCTCGTCCTGCTGTTCTTCCTGCTCAAGGACGGCCGGTCCATGTGGCACTGGACGCTGTCCCGGGCGACCGGGCCGAACCGGGCGGTGACCGCCGAGGCGGGCCGGGTGGGCTGGCGGACGCTGGGCGCGTACAGCCGCGGCACGATGATGATCGCCGCGATCGACGCGATCGGCATCGGCATCGCGCTGGTGCTGCTCCGGGTGCCGTTGGCCTTCCCGCTCGCGCTCATCACCTTCTTCGGCGGCTTCGTTCCGATCATCGGGGCGACCGTCGCCGGCGCCGTGGCGGTGCTGGTCGCCCTCGCGGCGAAGGGGCCCGTGACCGCGCTGCTCGTGCTGGCCGCCGTGATCGCCGTACAGCAGATCGAGGGCAACCTGCTGGAGCCGCTGATCATGAAACGCCAGGTACGCCTGCACCCGGCGGTGATCCTGGTGGCGGTGACCGCCGGCACCCTGATCGCCGGCATCGCCGGGGCCTTCGTCTCGGTGCCGATCACCGCCGTCGTCTGGCGGATCGTCGACACCGTCCAGCGGCACCGCCAGCGTCCGGCACCCCCGGCGCCGGCCCCGGCCGGACCCTGAGCGCGGGCGGTCAGCGGGCGGCCGGCAGGTGGGCGGTGAACCAGTCGGCAGCGCAGTGGGCGACCTGTTCCAGGGTGCCGGGCTCCTCGAAGAGGTGGGTCGCCCCCGGGATCACCGTCAGCTCGGCCGTCTCCGGCAACGCCTCCTGCGCCTGCTCGTTGAGCGTGATCACCTGCTCGTCGAGGCCGCCGACCAGCAGCAGCGTGGGCGCGCGTACCTGCCCGAGGGCCGCGCCGGCCAGGTCGGGGCGGCCACCCCGGGAGACCACCGCGCCGACGAGGTCCGGCCGGGCGGCAGCCGCCACCAGGGCCGCGGCGGCCCCGGTGCTGGCCCCGAACAGCCCGATCGGCACCGCGCCGAAGGGACGCTCGGCCGCCAACCAGTCCACGATCGCGGCGAGCCGGTCCGCGAGCAGCGGGATGTCGAAGCGCAGTTCGGCGGTCCGGGCGTCCACCTGGTCCTCGGCCGGGGTCAGCAGGTCGACCAGCACCGTGCCGAGGGCGCTGCGGTTGAGCACGTGCGCCACGGCTGTGTTACGCGGACTGTGCCGCGAGCTGCCGCTGCCGTGCGCGAAGAGCACCACGCCGGCCGGCTCCGCCGGGACCAGCAGGTCGGCCGGGAGTTCGGCGTCACGCGCCGGGATCGTCACCGCACTGCCGCGCACGTCCATGTCGCCTCCGTACGTCCTGGGGGTCGCCCTGTTCCGGCCCCGGCGAGGTGCAGGCCGGTGTCGGCTATACCCGTCCCCGGGGACGGCAAGCGGCCCCGGCGCGCCCGGTGTTTGCCGCCGGGGGCCCCGGGTAGGCGGCGGGTGACCGCAGACCGTACCGGCGCAACCGCGCCCCGACGGATCGCGAGGATCGCCATGGCGCAGCAGCGGGAGACCCGGCAGCAGAGCACCGACCGGGACCGGCGGGAACAGGACACCGAACGCGGCCGGGACTGGGCGGACGACGCGGCCCAGGCGCGCACGGCCGACGACCCGCGGGCGATGGCACCCCACGACGCGGCCGGCCGCCCGTCGCAGGGCAAGCCCATCTGATCCGCACCGCCGCCCGCCCGTCGCGGGTCGGCCGCGCTGACCAGGGTCGCCGGCCCGCCGTGACGCACGGGCCGGCGGCCGGTCACGGCTCGTTCTCGGGCAGGCGCAGCAGGGGGGCCCGGCCGGGGGCCTGCTCCGGGGCCGGCCCCGAGGGCTCCACCGGGGGGATCGGCATCGTCACCGGCTCCCCGCACACCACCCGGACCGTCTCGCCGTGGTGCCGCAGCTCCAGCACGTCGCCCGGGTCGCCGTGGCGCAGCGCGTACGTCGTCTGGTGCTGCCGGACGTCGACCCGCAGCCGCATCCCGCGCCACTGGAGCGAGAACTCCAACCGTTCGAGCCGACTCGACAGCCGGGGCGTGAAGGAGAGGTTGCCGTCGTGGTCGCGCAGCCCTCCGAACCCGGCCACCAGGGCGATCCAGGCGCCGGCGAGCGAGGCCATGTGCACGCCGTCGCGGGTGTTCTCGTTCAGGTCGTGCAGGTCCATGAGCGCGGCCTCGCGCAGGTAGATGTGCGCCAACTCCGGGTGGCCCACCTCGGCCGCCAGCACCGCCTGGGTACACGCCGACAGCGAGGAGTCGCGCACCGTACGCCGCTCGTAGTAGAGGAAGTTGCGCAGCTTCTGCTCCGGCGTGAACGCGTCACCCCGCCAGTGCATGGCCAGGACCAGGTCCGCCTGCTTGACGACCTGCTTGCGGTACAGGTCGAAGTACGGGTAGTGCAGCAGCAGCGGATACTTCTCCGGCGGCGTACGCGCGAAGTCCCACTCCTGGAGCCGGGTGAAGCCCTCGACCTGCTCGTGGACGTCGATCTCCTCGTCGTACGGGATGTGCATGGAGGCCGCCGCGTCCCGCCAGGCCGCCGCCTCCTCGTCGGTGACGCCCAGGTGGAGCGCCTCGTCCCGGTAGCGCAGCACCGTGTCGGCGGCGATGATCAGGTTCCGCTGCGCCATCAGGTTGGTGTAGATGTTGTCGTTCTTCACCGCCGTGTACTCGTCGGGGCCGGTGACCCCGTCGATGTGGAACTGGCCGTGCCGGTCGTGGTGGCCCAGCGACCGCCACAGCCGGGCGGTCTCCACCAGCAGCTCCAGCCCGATCTCGCGTTCGAGCGCGGTGTCCTCGGTGACCTGCACGTAGCGCCGCAGCGCGTCGGCGACGCCGGCCGCGACGTGGAAGGCGGCGGTGCCCGCCGGCCAGTAACCCGAGGACTCCGCCCCCTCGATCGTGCGCCAGGGGAACGCGGCGCCCTCCAGGTTGAGCGTCCGGGCGCGCTCGTGCGCGGCGGCCAGGGTGGCGTGCCGCCAGTGCAGCGCGTCCCGCACGGCGGCCGGGTGGGTGTACGTGAGCACCGGCAGGACGAACATCTCCGTGTCCCAGAACGCGTGCCCGTCGTACCCGGGGCCGGTCAGGCCCTTCGCGGCGATTGGCCGCCGCTCCGCCCGGGAGCCGGCCTGCAGGACGTGGAACATGCCGAACCGGACGGCCTGCTGGATCTCCGGGTCCCCCTCCACCACCACGTCGGCGTTGTCCCAGAACTCGTCGAGGTACTCCCGCTGCTCCCGGCAGAGCCCCTCCCAGCCGTCGAGCCGCGCCCCGGTCAGGGCGGCCTCGACCTGGTCGCGCATCGCCGGCAGCGACCGGCGGCTCGACCAGCCGTAGGCGAGGTACTTGACCACGCGCAGCTTCTCGCCGGGCTGGAGCACGCATCCGATCGAGGTACGCACCCAGTCCTCGTACCCCTCGGACTGGATGGTCTTGCGCGCCGGGGCGTACACCTCGTGTTCCATCGCGGCGGCCACCCGCAGCCCAGAGATCTTGGTCCGGTGGATCAGCAGGCCGCCGTCGGCCGTGGTCAACTCCTCCTCGGCCAGCAACGGCGACTCCAGCACGGCCGCGACCCGCGGGTCCCGGCTCTGGGCGGGCAGCGCCTCGTTCGCCACGAGTTCCGACTGGAGGATGAGCCGCAGCGGCCCGTCGACCGCCTCTACCTCGTAGTTGATCACTGCGACGGCGCGCTGGGTGAACGAGACCAGCCGGGTGGTGCGGACCTTGACCTCGCGGCCGGCCGGGGAGCGCCAGTGCAGCTCCCGGTGCAGGGTGCCGGCGCGCAGGTCGAGGACCCGTTCGTGGGCGAGGAGTTCGCCATAGCGCACGTCGAGCGGCTCGTCGTCGACCAGCAGCCGGATCAGCTTGCCGTTCGTCACGTTGACGATCGTCTGACCGGACTCGGGGAACCCGAAGCCGGCCTCCGCGTACGGCAACGGGCGCAGCTCGTAGAAGGAGTTGAGGTACGTGCCGGGCAGGCCGTGCGGCTCCCCCTCGTCGAGGTTGCCGCGCAGCCCGACGTGCCCGTTGGAGAGGGCGAAGACCGACTCCGACTGGGCCAGGACGTCCATGTCCAGCCGCGTCTCCCGGACGTGCCACGGTTCGACCGGATAGGCGCGTTCCCGGATCATGCGGGCCGGCCGGTGTCGAGCAGGTCGGCGAGGTCGGTGACCACGACGTCGGCGCCGTGCGCCGACAGCTCGGCGGCCTGGCCGACCCGGTCGACGCCCACCACGTACCCGAATCCGCCGGCCCGCCCGGCGGCGACCCCGGCGAGGGCGTCCTCGAAGACGACGGCGTCGCGCGGGTCGACGCCGAGCAGTTTCGCGCCGGCCAGGAAGGTGTCCGGGGCCGGCTTGCCGCGCAGCCCCTCGGCGCGGGCGACGAGCCCGTCCACCCGGGCCTCCAGCAGGGGTTCCAGCCCGGCGGCGGCCACCACCTCGCGGCCGTTCGCGCTGGCCGTGACGACCGCCCGGCGCAGGCCGGCGGCGGTCGCCGCCTCCAGGTAGGCGACGGATCCGGGATAGACGTCCACCCCGTCCGTACGCAGCCGCTCCAGCAGCAGCACGTTCTTGCTGTTGCCGACGCCGTTGACGGTGTCGGCGTCCGGCGGGTCGTCGGGCGACCCCTCGGGCAGCACGATGCCCCGGGAGGCGAGGAAGGTCCGCACCCCGTCGGCGCGCGGCCGGCCGTCGACGTAGCGGTTGTAGTCCAGCCCCGGGTCGAAGGGGCGGAACTCCTCGCCGGTGGCGGCGGCGTGGCGGCGCAGGAAGCCGTCGAACGTCTCGGTCCAGGCGGCGTTGTGCACCCGGGCGGTCTGCGTCAGCACACCGTCCAGGTCGAAGAGACAGGCGGTCACGTGAGCAGGCAGGCCCAACACGGTAAGAAATCTATCCAGGCCTCCGGGCCCGCAAACCGCTTTCGGCCTGCTTGCCGCCCGGCTCAGTTCGGACGCAGCGTCCAGACGACGGTCATCTCACCGGTCGGTCTGCCCTCCTCGGTGACGATGTCCACCTGCACCGGGAACTCCGGCCGCTGGCCGGACTCCAGCTCCGCGACCACCTCGGCGACCGGTCGGCAGAGGCGCGCGGTGGCCAGCACCGGGCCCATGGCCCGCTTGCGGTACGCGATCTCGGCCCGCGTCACCAGCGGCACGGCCCGGTCGAGCAGCTCCCCGAACGCCGCCAGCGCCACCGCGCCGGAGGCGGTCTCGGCGAGGGTGAACATGGCCCCGGCGTGCGGGCCCCCGATGTGGTTGTGGTGGGCCGGCGAGTCGGGCAGCCGGACGGTCACCCGTACGCCGCCGTCGGCCTCGGGGGCCACCTCGACGAATTCGATGCCGAGCGTACGGGCGAACGGCACGGCTTCCAGGATGCCGGCCGCCACCTGACGCGAGTCGATGGTCATGCCCCGACATTACTAGCCGGTAACTTCTCCGCCAAGGGTCCCCGGTCAGCGCCAGCCCACGTCGATGCGGTCGCCGCGCTCGTCGAAGAAGTGCAACGCGTCCATCCGTACGGAGACGGCCAGGGGGTGACCGGCGGAGACCCCCGGGTACGGCGCGAGCCGGACCGCGAGCTCGGCGGGGCGCCGGTGGTGCCGACCCGGGTCGTTGAGCACGCTGGTGCGGCCGGTGGCGACCGGGGCGGCCTCGTGCTCGGCGGCGCGCCCGGTCAGCCGCTGCACGACCTGCCCGAAGCGGCGCCGGCTCCCGCGCTGGCCGGTGGACGCCTCGACCCGGGCGCCCATCTCGTCCACCACGATCGCCGTGGCCCCGACGTCGAGGAAGGCGAGCGACTCGTGCCCGTGGTGCTCCAGGTAGCGGATCCGGCCGTGCAGCACGGCGCCCTGGGCGTCCGGCGCGACCGGGGTGAGCGCCTCGGCCCGCATCCCGACCACGATCCGCTCCCCGTGGTAGTGCGCGACCGCCCGGCTGCGGATGTCGTCCCACGGCAGGTAGAGCGCCTGCTCGCCGAGGGTGAGGGTGACGTAGCGGTCGAGGTGGACGTAGACCGAGGCCTCCAGCAGGTTCATCCGCGGGCTGCCGAGGAACGCGGCCACGTAGAGGGTGGCCGGGCGGCCGTACACCTGGGTGGGGGTGCCGACGTCCTGGAGGACGCCCTTGCGCATGATGGCGACCCGGTCGGCCATGGTCAGCGCCTCGGCCTGGTCGTGGGTGACGTAGATGGTGGTGACGCCCAGCTCCCGGGTCAGCCCGGAGATCTCGGCCCGCAGCTCGGCGCGCAGGCCGCTGTCGAGGTTGGACAGCGGCTCGTCCATCAGGAACACGCCGGGGCGGCGCACGATCGCCCGGCCCATCGCGACGCGTTGGCGCTGCCCGCCGGAGAGCTGGCTGGGCTTGCGGCCGAGCACGTCGCCGATGCCGAGCGCACTGGCCACGTCGGTCACCCGCTCGCCACGCGGCTCGGGCTCCAGCCCGGCGAGGCGCAGTGGGAAGGCGATGTTGTCGCCGACGGTCATGTGCGGATAGAGCGCGAAGTCCTGGAAGACCATGGCGATCTTCCGGTCGCGCGGCGGCAGGTCGTTGGCCAGTTCGCCGTCGAGCATCACCGCGCCCGACGTCGGCTCCTCCAGCCCGGCGACCATCCTGAGCACCGTGGACTTGCCGCAGCCCGACGGGCCGAGCAGCACCATGAACTCGCCGTCGTTGACGTCGAGGTTGACGTTGTCCACGGCGAGGGTGCCGTCCCTGAACACCTTTGTGACATCCTTGAGCGCGACGGTGGTCACCGTGCCCTCCCCCCAGCTCGTCGGGCGCACCCCGAATGACTGTGACGAGGATCATCCGGTTCGCACATCGGGTAAACGTGCGATGTTCAGCTTGTTGCGGCCCTATGACGCCACCCGGCGGGACGACGCGCACCGCTCGACTTCGGCCCGCTCGCCGAGGAAGACGCGCCGGACCACCCGCTCGGCCGCGTGGCCGTCGTCGAGCGCGCAGAACCGGGCCCGGAACCGCTGCCGGGCCTTGCGCGCCGCCGCCGAGTCGAACTCGCCGTCGCGGAACACCTCGAGCAGGTCGGCGAAGGTGGTGGTCACCGCGCCGGGCGGCTGCGCGGTCACGTCGAAGTAGACGCCCCGGGCCAGCCGGTAGGCCTCCCAGTCGGGGGCGTAGACGACGATCGGCCGGTCGAGCACGGCGTAGTCGAACATCGCCGAGGAGTAGTCCGTCACCAGCACGTCCGCCACGAGGTAGAGGTCCTCCACGCACGGGTGGTCGCTCACGTCGCGTACGCGGTCGCGGTCGGTCGGGCGGCGGGCGCGGTGGTCCCGGTCGTGGAAGTAGTGGCTGCGCATCAGCAGCCGGCCGGCCGGACCGAGCACGTCGAGCAGCCGCTCCGGGTCGAACGGCGGCCGGTAGCCGGGCAGGTGCTCCCGGTGCGTCGGGGCGTACAGGACGACCTGCTCACCCGGCCCGAGGCCGAACCCGGCGCGCAGCCGAAGTATCTCCTCGCGGGTGGCGGTGACCAGCCGGTCGTTGCGCGGGTAGCCGACCTCCAGGGTGGTGTACGCGGCCGGGTACGCGCGCTCCCACATCTGGGTGGAGAAGCTGTTCGCGCTGACGCTGTAGTCCCACCGGTCCACCCGGCGCAGCAGCCCGGCGAAGTCCATCCCGACCGCACCGATCGGGTACCGCTGCTGGTCGAGCCCCATCACCTTCACGGGCGTGCCGTGGTGGGTCTGCACGTGCACCGTGCCCGGCCGCTTGCGGACGAAGTCCGGGAAGTTCACGTTGTTGACCAGCCAGCGCGCCCGGGCCAGCGCCCGGTAGTACGCGGGTGTCCCGGCGACGACGTACGCGACGCCCTCGGGCACGGTGTGCGCCCGGTCCCGCCGGACGATCCACACCCCGCGCACCTGCGGCGCCAGCCGCCGGGCCGCCTCGAAGATCGCGGCCGGGTTGTCGGCGTACCCGCGGTACCAGTAGGCCGCGTAGACGGCCAACGTCGGGTCGACCGGCCGGCGCAGTTCGGCCCGGTAATACTCGCGCAGCAGTGTGTCCCGGGCCAGCGTCGCCGCGCGCCGGGCCGGGGGCGCGACGCGCCGCTTCGCGCTCCGCGCGGTACGCCGGGCGACGTCGCGCGCCCGGTAGGCGGTCCGCAGCGCGCTGAACGTACGCCAGCGGCCGGCGGCCACCAGCCGGTGCTTGAGCCCCTCGGCACCCGGCGGCGCCGGGTAGCCGCCCGGCGGCAGCCAGCGCGCGTGGTCGGCGGTGATCTGGGCGAAGAAGGCCGGGCGCAGCTCGGGCGCGATCCGCGCCCCGTTGCCGAGCACGGTCAGGTAGTGCCAGATCATCCGCTCGAACAGCGCGGGGCGCAGGTCGTCGACGGCCGGGCCCTCGGCGTCCATCAGCCGGAACACCCGGTGCCACTGGTCGAACACCTCGAAGTGCCGCTCGCCCCTGGTCCTCGTGATCGCCCCGGTGCGGCGCTGCCGGTAGTTGACGCAGACCCGGTCGAGCACGCCGATCCGCTCGGCGGCCATCAGCACGGGGTAGCTGAACGAGACGTCCTCGTACCAGCCGGGGGCGAAGCGCAGACCCGTGTCGAGCAGGAACCGTCGGCGGACCAGCCGGTTCCAGGCGGTGTGCAGCAGCCGTAGCGTCTCGGGCCGCTCCCGCAGCCGGAAGGTCCCCTCGGGCGGCTCCGGGAACACCTCCGCCATGGCGCTGCGGCTGGCGGTGTCGTTCCAGTGCATCCGGACGTGGTCCACCAGGAGCACGTCCGGCCGGGTCTCCCGCAGACGCGCGACGACCTCGGGCAGGCACCCCGGGGCGAGCCAGTCGTCGCCGTCGACGAACCAGACGTACTCGCCGGCGGCCCGGTCCAGCCCGACGTTGCGGGCCGGACCGAGCCCGACGTTCTCCGTCAGCCGGACGGCGTGCACCCGCGGGTCACGGGCCGCGTACTCGGCCAGGATCTCGCCGCTGTCGTCCGGTGAGCAGTCGTCGACCCCGATCACCTCGATGCCGGTGACCGGCTGGTCGAGGATGGAGTCCAGGCATTCGCGCAGGTAGCCCTGCACCCGGTAGGCCGGCACGACGAAACTGATCAGAGTCATCGGCCGGCCCCTGTCGTCAGCCCGGCGAGCGACCTCCCGCCCCGACCAGGCCCACCGACGCCCGCGCGGCGCGGGCGGGCAGGACGACCCAGGCGAGGACGACACTCCCCACGAAAACCACGAGAAGGTACGAACCCAGTGTAGCCATCCCGATACCCGCAAAACCGGCAATCGTCGCCAGGGCCAGCAGCACCGACCGGCCCTCCCAGCCCAGCGTGGCATCGTGCAGCGGCGGAGCGGACTGCCGCTTCTCCAGCCGCGCCGTCAGGTCGTAGTGGTGCAGGGTGAGCACGAAGACGTACCCGAAGATCAGCCACGGCGGCACGTCGCCGACCACCCCGACCGCGATGGCGAACAGGAACTCGCCCGCCCGCAGCGCGGCCGGCACCAGCCAGTCCAGCGGGCCGTCGTGCGTCGCGCCCGCGCCGAGACCGGCGGCCAGCAGCACCAGCAGCGCGACCGGCACGGCCCACCGCAGGCCCGGGGCTCCCGCGCCGTCGCGGCTGACCAGCGCCGCCACCAGCAGCACCGCCGGACCCAGCGCCGCACCGACCGCCAGCGTCAGCGGACCCACCGGCCGCAGCACCGGCAGGAGCCGGGCCAGCGGCCCGTCGTCGCGGTGCAGGGTGGCGTCGACCGTGGCCAGCACCGGTACCCGCATCCAGCGGGCCCGCAGCGTACGCAGCCCACCGGTGTACGCGAAGGCCAGCACCCCCCAGGCCAGCACCGCGTACAGGCTGACCAGCGGGCCGAACAGCGCCACGGTGATCGCGATCAGCGCCCACCGCTCCCCGATCGGGAAGACCACCGTCCGCTTCAGCCAGTACGACACCGAGCCCGTGTCGGCCTGCACCCGGTTCGAGGCCGCGTTCAGCTTGTCGCCGATGCCGCCGCCACCCGTACCGACCGCCTTCGGCCGACGGGCCGCCTCGTCGTGCAGCACGCCGTACCAGGTGTCGGTCATGTGCCGGACGGTCTGCAGGGTGATCGCGGCGATCGCCAGCGCCCAGCCGTACCGGAAACCGGCCTGCGTGGCGCCGTAGCCGAGGCCCGCGTAGACGACGTACTCCTTCGCCCGGTCGGCCATCGTGTCCAGCCAGCCGCCCCAGGCGCTGAAGTGCCGGGTGTAGCGGGCGAGCTGGCCGTCCACGCAGTCGAGCACGAAGCCGAGATAGAGCAGCACGGCCCCGGCGACCAACGCCACCCGCCCGCCCGTGCCGAAGAGCACGGCGGCGGCCACCGCGAAGGCCACCGAGATCATGGTGACGGCGGTGGGGCCGAGCCCGAGCTTCGCCGACGCCTTGGTCACGTACGGCGACCAGGTGCTGACGAAGAAGGTGGTGAAGAAGTCGTCGCGCTCCTTCACCGAGAGCTTCAGCTCCGCTCGGTCCTCGTCGACGGCGGCCACGGCCGCCTCCGCGGCGGCCAGCCCCGCCGGGTCGCCCACCCGGTGCGCGACGAGCAGGCGTACCCGCTGGGCGAAGGTCAGCACGCCGAGCCCGGCGAGGCCGGCGAAGAGCCGGTCCACGGCGGGCCCGGCCGGTGGCGGCGCGGCGGCCGACGGCGCGCCGGCGGGCACCACCGCGGCGGCCGCGCGCGCGGCGGCGGCGAGCGACGGCAGGTCGTCGACGCCGACCCGCAGCGCGCCGCCGAAGACCCCGGTGGCCTCGCCGCCCAGCACCTCCGGCGAGCCGGCCCCGACCACCTGGCCGCGCTCCTCCCGCACGGCCGTGCGGCCCTCGCCGGGCGGGTCGGTGAGCACCAGCGCGACCGTCGGCCCGACCGGGCTGGTGGCCAGATGCCGCAGGACGGCGGTGTGCGCGACCAGGTCGGCGCCGGTGACGAGCACCGGCTGCGCGGCCGAGTCGACGAGGGCGGCCAGCTCGGCCAGGTCGGCGGCATGGCGCACCTCGGTCGCCCCGGCGTGCCGCAGCTGGTCGGCCAGCCGGTCGGCGAGGGATTCGCCCGAGCGGGTCGGCAGGCTCGCGGCCGGGGCGTCGGCGGCGAGCACGATCGCGAGCGTCACCGCGGAACCGCGGCGTGGTACGCGTGCAGCGCCTCGGCGATCGTGCCGTCGACGCCCAGCCGGCCCCCGTCGAGGTAGAGCCCCCGACGACAGAACCGGGTCAGATCCTTTTCGTTGTGTGACACCAGCACCAGAGTGCGCCCCTCCCCGAGCAGACGGTCGATCGTCGCATAACACTTCCCGCGGAACTCCTCGTCCCCGACCGCGGTCACCTCGTCCATGAGCAGGATCGGGTGCGGCAGGTGCGAGATGATCGCGAAGCCGAGCCGGACCTTCATGCCGGACGAGTAGTGCCGCACCGAGGTGTCGACGGCCCGTTCCACCTGCTCACCGGCGAACGACACGATGTCGTCGAAGTGCCGCCGTAGGTAGGACGCCGGCAGCCCGTGCAGACCACCCACCAGGTAGAGGTTCTCCCGCCCGGTCAGGTCGTTGGAGAACCCCGCGGAGAGCTCCAGCAGCGGCGCGACGTCCCCGCGCACCCGGATCCGGCCCTCGTCGGGGATGAGCACACCGGCGATCAGCCGCAGCAGGGTGCTCTTGCCGGTGCCGTTGCGGCCGACCACGCCGACGGTCTCCCCGGGCCGGACCGAGAACGACACGTCCCGCAGCGGCCAGAACCGGCCGTCGTCCGCGCCGCGCCGGCCCCGGTGGATGAACAGCTCCCGCAGCCGCAACTGCCGCCGCCGGTTGCGGACGAACCGGATGCCGAGCCCCTCCGCCTCGATGATCGCCTCGGCCATCCCTACAGTTCCTTGAGCACGGCGGGTTCGAGCCGGCGAAACGACCACCAGCCGGCGGCCAGCACCAGCAGGCTGACGACGACGGTGGTGGCGAGCAGGCGGGCGTCCGGGAACTCGTCGGGGTACCAGACCGCGTGGTGCAGCTGGAAGACGCCCACCAGCGGGTTCAGCTCGTACGCGGCCTTCAGCCAGCCCGGCAGGTCGGAATCCCGTACGAGGCTCAGCGGGTAGATGATCGGGGTGGCGTAGAAGAGCACCCGGATGATCAACCGCATGAAGCGCTCGACGTCGCGCATCAGCACGTTGACCGCCGAGAGCAGCAGCGCCAGCCCGATCAGCAGGACGGCCTGCACCGTCACCGCGAGCGGCAGGGCCAGCAGCGACCAGCCCAGCTCGACCCGCCCGGACGCGGCGTACCCGACGGCGGCGGCGAACAGGATCGGCAGGCCGGCGGCGTACTCGGCGAAGCGGCCCGTGACCCGGCCGATCGGGAAGACCTGCCGGGGCACGTTCATCGTCGTGATCAGCCGGGCCTGCCCCGTGAGCGCGTTCGTCGCCTCGCTCAGCGCCGAGCTGGTCCACATCCAGGCGAAGATCCCCGTGAGCAGGAACAGCGGGTACGAGTCGGCCGCGTCACCGAGGTGGCGGTTGGTGTCGCGGGAGTAGAGGATCCCGAAGACGAACCAGTAGATCGCCCCCATGCCCAGGGGCTCGATCAGCGACCAGAGGTACCCGAGCACGGACTGCTGGTACTTCACGGCGAGGTCGCGCCGGACGAGGATGCGCAGCGAGGTGCGGTGCGCCCACAACGCCGCGACGCCAGAGGTCACCGCCGCCTCCCGCCTGACCGGACGGACGACAGGCTAGCAGCCGGTGAACGAACGCCCCCTCAGCACTCGATCACGTTGACGGCCAGTCCGCCGCGCGCCGTCTCCTTGTATTTCACCTTCATGTCCGCGCCGGTCTCGCGCATGGTCTTGATGACCTTGTCCAGCGAGACGTGGTGCACCCCGTCGCCGCGCAGCGCCAGCCGGGCAGCCGTGATCGCCTTGATGCTAGCCACCGCGTTCCGCTCGATGCAGGGGATCTGCACCAGACCACCGACCGGGTCGCAGGTCAGCCCGAGGTTGTGTTCCATGCCGATCTCGGCGGCGTTCTCCACCTGCTCGGGGCTGCCGCCCAGCGCCTCGGCCAGGCCGGCGGCGGCCATCGAGCAGGCTGAACCCACCTCGCCCTGGCAGCCCACCTCGGCGCCGGAGATCGAGGCGTTCTCCTTGAACAGCACGCCGATCGCGCCCGCCGCCAGCAGGAAACGCACCACCCCCTCCTCGCAGGCACCGGGCACGAACCGCGTGTAGTAGTGCAGCACCGCCGGGATGATCCCGGCCGCCCCGTTGGTCGGCGCCGTGACGACCCGGCCGCCGGCCGCGTTCTCCTCGTTGACGGCGAGGGCGAACAGCGTCACCCAGTCCATCGCCCGCAGCGGGTCGGCGGGATCGGACTCCGTCTCCAGGCTGCGGCGCAGCTCGGCGGCGCGGCGGCGGACCTTCAGCCCGCCGGGCAGCACCCCGGTACGCGAACAGCCCCGCTCGACGCACTCGCGCATCACCCGCCAGATCTCCAGCAGGCCGGCGCGTACCTCGCCCTCGCTGCGCCAGGAGAGCTCGTTGGCGAGCATCACCTCACTGATCGACAGCCCCGTCGACGCGGTCACATCGAGCAGTTGCGCACCGGTGAGGAACGGGTGCCGTACCCGGGTGGTGTCGGGCTTGATCCGGTCCGCCCCGGCCGCCGCCTCGTCGACCACGAACCCGCCGCCGACCGAGTAGTACGTCCGCACCCGCAGCTGGGCGCCCGCGTCGTCGTACGCGACGAAGGTCATCCCGTTGGGGTGGTACGGCAGCGAACGGCGCCGGTGCAGCACCAGGTCGCGGTCCGGATCGAAGTCGATCTCGTGCGCGTCGAGCAGGCTCAGCCGGCGCTCCGCCCGGATCCGGGCGATACGCCCGTCGACCGTGTCGGTGTCGACCGTCTCCGGGGCCTCACCGGCCAGCCCGAGCAGCACGGCCCGGTCGCTGCCGTGGCCGTGCCCGGTGGCCCCGAGCGAGCCGAAGAGTTCCGCCTGCACCCGTGCCGTGCCGGTCAGCACCCCGTCGGCCTTGAGGCCGGCGACGAAGGTCCGGGCGGCCCGCATCGGCCCCACCGTGTGCGAGCTGGACGGCCCGATGCCGACGCTGAAGAGGTCGAAAACGCTGATCATGGCTGCACTTCCTCGCCGTCGTACCTCGTGGGTCTGCGGCACGGTCGTGGCCGGCCCGGTCGGGGCGGCCGTCCGGCACCCGAGGGGTGTGGGTGCCCGACCGGCGAGCCTACCCGCCCAGCTCAGCGCCTGCCCGTCGATGACGACCCCCACCCGCGACCCGACCGGGTCGCCGGGCGTCGCGACCCGGGATCCCGGGTAACCACCTACGGGTACGGAGGCCGCCGATCCTCCTCACGACTGAGGGCACGGTGGCCACCCCTTCCTACCGTTGAGGACAGAGGCGGCGAATGCCGCAGAGTGGGAGTACGACGATGAGTCGCAAACTGGTCCGCCCCCGTCAGGGGCGCATGCTCGCCGGCGTCTGCGCCGGCCTCGCCCAGCGTTTCGGCAGGTCAGCCGGCTTCATCCGGCTGCTGTTCCTGCTGTCGCTGCTGCTGCCCGGCACCCAGGTGGTCGTCTACCTGGTGCTCTGGATCCTGATGCCGAACGAGGACCGTCACGCCGCCGCCCGCTACTGAGCCCGTCGCACCCCGCCGGACGCGGAGTGACCACCCGAGGCGCCCGCCCCGTCGACCGGGGCGGGCGCCGTCGCGTCGATGGGATCCGCCGTCACGGGGCGGTGTAGGTGACCGTGACCTTCTCGTAGCCGAGGGAACGGAGCAGCCCCTCCAGCATCTTGCGGGTGTTCTCCTCGGCCCGCTGGGTCAGGCCGCTGTCGCGGGCGGCCGTGGTGATCCGCTCCTCGGCGAGCTGGTAGACCTGCTGCTGGCGGTTGGGATCGCCCTTCACCAGGTCGCCGACCCGGTTGAGCAGCCCGCGCTCCTCGGCGAAGACGTAGCTCTTCTCCAGGTCCAGGTTGGTCTTGGCCAGCTGCGGCGCCGGCAGCCTGATCTCCACCGACTTGCCGTCGGCCGACTCGACCACCGCGCCCTCGGAGATCTTGGCGAAGTCGACGTAGGCCTCCACGCTGCCCGCCCCCACGAAGAGGGTGCGCTGGTTGAGCAGCCAGTCGGGCACGTTGCGCCGGTCGTTCTGGAGATCGACGACCACCTGGAAGTTGCCCTCGGCCGCGACGTAGCGGCTGAGATCCTGGATCGACTTGAGCAGCGGCGGTTGGCTGCGGTCGGTCTGCTCCTTGGTGAACGGGTTGCGGAACTCCGGCAGCAGGCCGGTCGCCTGCACACCGAGCAGCACCACCACCGCCAGCGCCGCCGCGCCGAGCACCCAGAGCAGGCCGCGCGCGGGCCCACCCGCCGGCGGTGGCGCATCCGGCTCCGCCGGCTCCGTTGTGACAGCCGACCGCTCCTTGAGCGCCTCGCCGGTCGGGTAACCGGGGAACTCCCTGGTGGGTTCGTTGATGTCGCCGTCGCGGGCCATGGCCCTCACCGTCCTTGTCAGACACGTCGTCTGAGGATGACGGTACGGCTCCGGTGCGACAGCCGCTCGCCGAAGCACGCCACCGGGCGCGACCGCCGCGCCAAACCCGCGAATTCGCAGGTCAGAGCGGGTCGGACGGCCGGCTCACTCGATCGGGCCGGAGAGGGCCAGCACCCGGGCGTGGATCTGGTTGCGCTGTTGCAGCGCCGCCCGCAGGGCCCGGTGCAGCCCGTCCTCCAGGTAGAGCCCGCCGTTCCACTGCACGACGTGCGGGAAGAGGTCGCCGTAGAAAGTGGAGTCCTCCGCGAGGAGCTTGTCCAACGCGAGCTCGCGCTTGGTGGTGATCAACTGATCCAGGCGCAGCGGCCTCGGCGGAATCTCCGCCCACTGCTTGAGCGTCAGGTTGTGCTCCGGGTAGGGACGCCCGTCCCGGACCGCTCTGAAGATCACGACGGCACGCTCCCCTCCCCCTGGCCGGGCCGACCCACGACACCGGGTCGGGTCGCGGCGCGGCACCGCGACCCGCGGCACCGATGACCGTGCCAGCGTAGCGGGCTGCAGCACACCGCGTTCTGCTCCCTGATGTCAGTTTCACTACCCACCGTCCGGTCCGCCACCGGACGAAAGACCCGACCGGGGATTCGGCACCGTCAACTCCACCTTCCCCGGCGGACCACCTCGTCCACCGGGCGGCGTCCCCGGCGCAGCGACGGTGACCGATGGTCGGGCGCACGATAACCCACCGTGACGGCCCCGACGGGCTCGTACTCGCCCGGCACCCCGAACGCCTCCCGGTACGCGTCGAGGCGCTGCGCGGGGATGCCGAAGAAGCACGCCCCCAGCCCCTCGTCGACGGCCGTCAGCAGCATCAGCAGGGCGGCGAAGCCGGTGTCCACGTACCAGTAGGGCACCGGCCAGCGCTCCGTCGAGCGGTCCGCCCAGCCCTTGTCCGGTTCCGCGTACCGCTCCAGGTAGGCCGACCGGTTCGCGTGCGGGACGACGATCAGCGGGGCGCGGCGCATCCCCGCCAGCCACCGCTCCCGGCCGCCGCCGCCCGGGGTGGTCGCCGCCCAGAACCGCTCCCGGTCCTCCGGCGCCTCCAGCACCAGGAAGCCCCAGCCCTGGGCGAAGCCGGCCGACGGCGCACGGACCGCGTGGTCGAGCAGCCGCTGCACCACGTCGGGCGGGACGGGCCGGTCCGGGTCGTAGTTGCGCACCATCCGGCGCCGCCGGACCACCTCGCTGAACTCCATGCGCTCCCCCGCTCAGGCCCCGGGCCGTACGCCCCAGACACCCCGCCAGGTCGCGCCCGGCTTCAGGGTGATCACGTCCCGGCCCGAGCGGAACGCGTCCGGCGGGCAGGTCATCGGCTCCAGCGCCACGGAACGGCGACGCCGCTCGCCGGGCAGGGCGTCGCCGGTGAACACCTGCCACCAGCCGAACTCCCGGTCCGCCCAGATCCGCACGCCCGAGGCGCCGTCGGGGGCGGCCAGGCTCACCACCGAACCGCCGTCGTCGTCGCGGATCACGTCGCCGAAGCAGAGGTCGAGCCGGGCACCGCCGATCCGGCGGGGGCTGGTCCAGTCGTACTCGGTGCCGGCGACCGGAGTGCCGCCGATCGGCAGCAGCCGCCCGTCCACCTGCAACCGCGTCCGGGCCGGCAGCCGCATCGCCAGGTCGTCCACCGCCACCCCGGGCACCCGCAGGTACGGGTGCACCGCGAAACCGAACGGCGCCGGCTCGCCGCCGAGGTTCGTCGCCTCGTGCTCGGCGCGCAACCCGTCCGGACCGACGCTCCACCGGGTACGCAGCCGCAGCGGCCACGGGTAGCCCGGCTGCGGGGGCAGCTCGTAGCCGACCGTCACCGCCTCGGGCGACTGCTCCACCAGCTGCCACGGCACCCAGCTGACCAGCCCGTGGATGGCCACGCCCCGCTCCGGCTCGCTGAGCGTGAGCTGCAACGACCGCTCGCCGAAGGTGTAGCGCCCGTCGCGGATCCGGTTCGGCCAGGGGGCCAGCACCTGTCCCGCACAGCCGGGGCAGAGCTCGTCGACGCCGTACCCGTCGAGGTGGTCGGTCCCGTCGTGCCGGTATGTCCGGACCCCACCGCCCACCTCCACGATGACGGCCTCGTGGCCGGCGGCGGAAATGGTCCACTGCGCGCCCGAGGGCGGGCGCTGGTCGGGGGTGTCCATGCGGGGGACCCTAACGGTTCGCGCCCCGTCGTCGCTCGCCCCGACCCGACCGGTCACGCTCGGTCACCGTCCGCCGAGGTCGCCGCCCGGTAGCGCAGCAGCGCCGGGAACGCCACCGCGAGCAGCACCGCGAGCGCCGCCGAGATCAACCCGCCGCTGACCCAGGCGACGCCACCGCCGAGGCCGGCCGCCACCGCACCGGCGCGCAGGTCGCCCAAGCGCGGGCCGCCGGCGATGACCACCGTGTTGACGCCCATGAGCCGCCCACGCATCCGGTCCGGCGCGTAGACCAGCAGCATCGACTGCCGCAGCACCGCGCTGACCAGATCGGCCGCCCCGGCCACCGCGAGCAGCAGCACCATCAGCCAGAGCTGGCCGGCGAGCCCGGCCGCCGCGATGGCCAGCCCCCAGCCGACCACCGCCACCACCAGCACCAGCCCCTGCCGGCGCAGCCGCCCGATCCAGCCGGAGGTCAGCCCGCCGAGCATCGCGCCCGCCGCGATCGCGCTGTAGAGCCAGCCGACCGCCGCGCCGCCGCCGAACCGGGACTCGGCGATCTCCGGGAAGAGCGCCCGGGGCATCGCCAGCACCATGGCGATCAGGTCGATCACGAAGGAGAGCAGCAGCACCGGCGTGGTCGCCAGGTAGCGCAGCCCGTCGACGATGCTGGCCAGCCCGGCCCGCCGCGGGACGGCGTCCGGGGCCGCGTCCGGATCGGGTTCCGGCGGCATGGCCGGCAGCTTCACGGTCGCCCAGACGGCCACCAGGTAGAGCACCGCGTCGGCCGCGTAGGCGATCGGCAGGCCGAGGTCCGTGCCCCACCAGGCGAAGATCAGGCCGGCGGCCAGCGGGCCGAACACCGAGGCCGCCGTGTAGGTGGTGAAGTTCAGCGTGGTCGCCGCCGGCACCAGGTCCGCCGGCACCAGCCTCGGCAGGATCGCGTTGCGGGTGGGCGAGCTGATCGCGAAGGCGACCGACTGCACCGCCACCAGGACGAGCAGCAGCAGCGGGCTGCCGACGCCGAGCACCGCCTGCACCGCCAGGCCCAACGTGGCGACCCAGAGCACCACGGCGGTCGCCAGCAGCACCTTGCGCCGGTCGTACGCGTCGGCCACCGCGCCGCCCCAGAGCCCGAAGACCAGCAGCGGTACGAACGCCGCGATCCCGATCAGGCCGACCCAGAGGGAGTTCTCGGTCAGCGCGTACATCTCCACCGGCACGGCGACCGCCGTGAGCTGGATGCCGAACATCGCGATGCCGTTGCCCAGCCACATCCGCCGGTACGCCGGCACGGCCAGCGGGCGCACGTCGATCGCGAAGCTGCGCAGCCGGCCCGGCCGGGGGCTCTTGAGCTGGGTCACGGCGCCAGCCGCTCGACTGCCCACTCCCCGGCGCCGGTGAGCCGGAACCGCAGCCGGTCGTGCAGTCGGCTGACCCGCCCCTGCCAGAACTCCACCGACTCCGGCCGCACCCGCAGCCCGCCCCAGTGCGGCGGCGCGGGGATCGGCTCGACCTCGGCGAAGCGCTCCGCCGCCGCCCCGTACGCCTCGTCCAGCACGGCCCGGTCGGGGATCACCCGGGACTGGGTGCTGGCCCAGGCGCCGAGCTGGGAGCCGCGCGGCCGGCTGGCGAAGTACGCCTCCGTCTCCGCCCGGTCGACCCGCTCGGCCCGGCCGGCCACCACCACCTGCCGGTGCATCGCGAACCACGGGAAGACGAGGCTCACGTACGGGTTGACGGCCGCCTCGGCGCCCTTGCGGGACTCGTAGTTGGTGAAGAAGACGAAGCCGTCGGGGTCGTACCCCTTCAGCAGCACGGTCCGGGCGCTCGGGCGGCCCGCGGCGTCGGCGGTGCCCACCACCATCGCGTTCGGTTCGGGCAGCCCGGCGGCGACCGCGTCGGCGAACCAGCGGGCGAACTGGCCGTGCCAGTCGGCGGCCAGGTCCGCCTCGGAAAGGCCCAGCTCCGAGGCGTACTCGTTACGCATCGACGCCGGTCGGGCTGTGTCCCCCGTCACGTTCCCCCTCCTCTTCGTCGGTCCGGTCGACCTGCTGCGACGCAGGCCAGAGCGCACCGCACCGCACAGTGTCACCGACGCGATCCGGCCCACCCGAACCGGGGATGTCGTGTGCGGCACAGTCCCGGTGGGTCGCGGATCCGGTTACCCAGCAGGCAAGATGTCACGAACACTTACCTGAGGGTCGCCTAAGGTGTTCGCCCGGCTGGGCCGGGTCCGGAGCCCGGGGCGGGCGCGCCGAGCAGATCCAGGAGAGCGACATGGCCGATTTCAAACCCGGACTCGAGGGCGTCGTGGCTTTCGAGACCGAGATCGCCGAACCCGACCGCGAGGGCGGCGCGCTGCGCTATCGCGGGGTCGACATCGAGGATCTGATCGGCCAGGTCTCCTTCGGCAACGTGTGGGCGCTGCTGGTCGACGGGCGGTTCGGCCCGGGCCTGCCGCCGGCCGAGCCGTTCCCGGTGCCGGTGCACTCCGGCGACATCCGGGTGGACGTGCAGTCCGCGGTCGCGATGCTGGCCCCGTACTGGGGTCTCAACCAACTGCTCGACATCTCCGACGAGCAGGCCCGCGAGGACCTCGCCCGGGTGTCGGTCACCGCGCTCTCCTTCGTCGCCCAGTCGGCGCGCGGCCTGGGCCTGCCGGCCGTGCCGCAGAAGGAGATCGACAAGGCGTCCACCATCGTCGAGCGCTTCATGAAGCGCTGGCGGGGCGAGCCCGACCCCCGGCACGTGAAGGCCGTCGACGCCTACTTCATCTCGGCCGCCGAGCACGGCCTGAACGCCTCCACCTTCACCGCCCGCATCGTCGCCTCCACCGGCGCGGACGCCGCGGCCTGCATCTCCTCCGGCATCGGCGCCCTCTCCGGCCCGCTGCACGGCGGCGCGCCGTCCCGCGTGCTCAGCATGCTGGAGGCGGTCGAGCGCAGCGGCGACGCCGAGGGCTACGTCAAGGGCGTACTCGACCGGGGTGAGCGGCTGATGGGCTTCGGCCACCGCGTCTACCGCGCCGAGGACCCGCGCGCCCGGGTGCTCCGCCGCACCGCCAAGGAGCTGGGCGCGCCGCGCTTCGAGATCGCCGAGGCGCTGGAGAAGGCCGCCCTGGCCGAGCTCCAGGCCCGCCGCCCGGACCGGGTGCTCGCCACCAACGTCGAGTTCTGGTCGGCCGTGGTGCTGGACTTCGCCGAGGTGCCGGCGCACATGTTCACCTCGATGTTCACCTGCGCCCGGATGGGCGGCTGGAGCGCGCACATCCTGGAGCAGAAGAAGCTCCAGCGGCTGGTCCGCCCGTCGGCGCGCTACGTCGGTCCGGGCACCCGCAAGCCCAGCGACGTCGAGGGTTGGGACGCCATCCCGCACGGCGTCTGAGTTCGTGGAAGGAAGGGCCCCCTCCCGACGCCTCGCGCGCAGGGAGGGGGCCCTTCCGCGCGTTTCGGGGCGGGCGGGTGCGACACCGGTGCGGCGCGCATGACGTCTCCGGCCCCTGGTCGGGGCTGTGGTGGACGCCTCACCACCGGCCGTGGGACCAGCGGTGGAAGCGGCCCGCCCGGGTGGGAGGATGAAGGCCGGCAGTGTCGCCGGACCGGGCCCGGGTCCCGGCCGCGTCGTGCGCCTGAGCGCGCGTCCGCCGTCGATCCGCGCCCACCTGAACACCGGGCCCGCCCTCGCCCATGCGGAAGGATCTCGACAACCGTGGCTGACGCACCGACCATCCGGATTCCCGACGACCTCAAGCCCGCCGACGGGAGGTTCGGCTGCGGGCCGTCCAAGGTCCGTCCGGCGGCGGTCTCCGCCCTCACCGACGTGGCGACCAGCTACCTGGGCACGTCGCACCGGCAGAAGACCGTCCGTGACCAGGTGGCCCGGCTGCGCCGCGGCATCAGCGACTTCTTCTCCCTCCCCGAGGGCTACGAGGTGGTGCTGGGCAACGGCGGCACCACGGCGTTCTGGGAGGTCGCGACGTTCGGCCTGGTCCGGGACCGGGCCCAGTTCGCCAGCTTCGGCGAGTTCGGCGCGAAGTTCGCCAAGTCCGTCAAGGACGCGCCGTTCCTCGGCGAGCCCACCATCCGCAAGTCGGAGGCCGGCAGCGCGCCGACCCTGACCGCCGAGGCCGGGGTGGACGTCTACGCCACCCCGCACAACGAGACCTCGACCGGCGTCGCGGTGCCGATCAGCCGGGTGGCGGGCGCCGACCCGGGCTCGCTGCTGCTGGTCGACGCCACCTCCGGCGCCGGCGGCCTGGACGTCAACGTCGGCGAGACCGACGTCTACTACTTCGCCCCGCAGAAGTGCTTCGGCTCCGACGGCGGCCTGTGGCTGGCCCTGATGTCCCCGGCCGCGCTGGAGCGGGCCGGCGAGATCAAGGCGTCCGGCCGTTACATCCCCGCGTTCTTCGACCTGGTCACCGCGATCGACAACTCGCGGCTGGAGCAGACCTACAACACCCCGGCGCTGGCCACGATCTTCCTGGCCGCCGAGCAGACCGACTGGATGAACGCCCAGGGCGGCCTGGCGTGGGCGGCCAAGCGCACGGCCGAGAGCGCCGCGATCGTGTACGGCTGGGCGGAGCGCTCCGAGGTGGCGACGCCGTTCGTCACCGACCCGGCGCTGCGCTCCAACGTGGTCGCCACCATCGACTTCGCCGACTCCGTCGACGCCACCGCGGTCGCGAAGGCGCTGCGCGCCAACGGGATCGTGGACACCGAGCCGTACCGGAAGCTGGGCCGCAACCAGCTCCGCGTCGCGCTCTTCCCAGCCGTCGAGCCGGCCGACGTCGAGGCCCTGACCGCATCGATCGACTACGTGGTCGAGCGACTCTGAGTCGCCGTCACGGTCGGTGGCCGTCGGCCGCGTCGGCGGCCACCGACCGTGATCATCGTCGCAGCTCAGTCACGACATGCGGGTGTCGCATCCCCCACCTGCGGACAGATGCGCGTACGGTGGTGCGAGGACGCCCGGGTGGCCGGCTCGTGGCGTGACGGCCAGCGAAGCGGGACGGAGGCAACGCATGCGCCCAGTACGCTTCGTCGCCCTCTCCGAGGACGGCCAGGCTCTGGTGCTCGCCGACGAGGTCGGGCGCCTGCTCGCCCTGCCCATCGACGAGCGGATCGCCGGCGCGTTGCACGCCGAGCCCGGCGCCCCGCCGCTCGCCGTGGCCCCGGCGACCTCCGCCGACCCGGTGCCCTCGCTCTCCCCACGGGACATCCAGGCGAAGATCCGCTCCGGCGAGTCCGCCGAGGACGTCGCCCGGATCGCCGGCGTGCCCGTCGACCGGGTGCTGCGCTACGCCGGCCCGGTGCTCCAGGAGCGGGCCATGCTCGCCCAGCACGCCCGCCGCACCCGGCTCAAGGGCGCGGAGAAGCCCACCCCGCTCGCCGAGGTGGTCAACGGCCGGCTGGCCCAGCACGGGATCGACACCGAGAAGATCTCCTGGGACGCGTGGCGCCGCGACGACGGCACCTGGCGGATCGTGGCGACCTGGCCGTCGGGCAAGGCGACCGCGCAGGCGATCTGGGATCTCGACAAGACCCGGCAGGCGGTCACCCCACACGACGACATGGCGCAATACCTCTGCGCCGAGCGGCCCACCCCGATCCTCGGCCAGGAGCCGGCGCCGGAGCGGGGCGGCCACGCGCTGCCCGGCCCGTCGCGCGGTGAGCCGAGCCGGGGCGGTCACGGCCTGCCGGCAGCGGCCGAACCCCGTCCGGGCCGCGACCCGATCCGGGCCGGGCGCGACGCCCTGCTCGCCTCCCTCGACCGTCCGCTCGGCTCGACCTCGGGCCGCGGGCTCGAACCCCGCACCCCGGCCGCCCTGGCCGGGTCGGACACGCCGCGGCAGCGGCCGGTCGGCGGCGGGGCGGCGGCGCTGCTCGGCGGCGGTCAGGGTTCCGCGTTCGACGACGACTCGGACGCGCCCAAGGAGGTGCCGGCCGTGCCGTCGCTGGCGGTGCTCCGGCCCCGACGCACGGGCGCGCCGGCGGCAGCGGCCGGCGAGTCGGCCGACGCCGGCGGCAAGCCGCGCAAGCGCCTGCCGAGCTGGGACGACGTGCTGTTCGGCAGCGGCCCGGCGGCCCGCGAGTCCTCGTGACCGCCTGACTCCGGCGACGACCCGTCGCCGGAGTCATGCGAGGCACCCGGAGTCCCGCCGTGGCAGGGTGGCCCCATGGAGTACACGAATCTCGGCCGTACGGGCCTGTCGGTCAGCCGCCTCTGCCTCGGCACGATGAACTTCGGGCCGCAGACCACCGAGCCGGACAGCTTCGCGATCATGGACCGGGCTCTCGAACACGGGATCAACTTCTTCGACACCGCCAACGTCTACGGCTGGCAGACCGGCGAGGGGATCACCGAGCAGATCATCGGACGCTGGTTCGCCCAGGGCGGGGGCCGGCGGGAGAAGGTGGTGCTGGCCACCAAGGTCTACGGCAAGATGGGCGAGTGGCCCAACGAGCAGGGCCTCTCCGCCCGGCACATCGTCCGGGCCTGCGAGGACTCGCTGCGCCGCCTCCAGACCGACACCATCGACCTCTACCAGATGCACCACGTCTCCCGCAGCACGCCGTGGGAGGAGATCTGGCAGGCCATGGAGACCCTGGTCGCCCAGGGCAAGGTGCTCTACGTCGGGTCGTCCAACTTCGCCGGCTGGCACATCTCCGTGGCGCAGGAGGCGGCGGGGAAGCGCCACTTCCTCGGCCTCGTCTCGGAGCAGTGCATCTACAACCTGATGACCCGGCACGTCGAACTCGAGGTGGTGCCCGCCGCGCAGCATCACGGGCTGGGCATCATCCCGTGGTCGCCGCTGCACGGCGGGCTGCTCGCCGGGGTGCTGCGGAAGATGGCCGAGGGCGGGGCGGCACGCGGCGCCAGCGGCCGGTCCGCCGACGCGCTCGCCGAGCACCGGCCGACCATCGAGGCGTACGAGAAGCTCTGCGGCGACCTCGGTCACGACCCGGCGGACGTGGCCCTCGGCTGGCTGCTGTCGCGGCCCGGGGTGACCGCACCGATCATCGGGCCGCGCACCGCCGACCAGCTCGACCGTTCCCTGGGTGCCCTGTCCGTCGCGCTCGACGAGGACACCCTCACCCGCCTCGACGAACTCTTCCCGCCGGTCGGCAACGGGGGCCCGGGCCCGGAGGCCTGGGCCTGGTGACGGGTCAGACGGGTCAGACGGGCCAGGCGGCCAGGCGCTCGTAGGTGGGGCGGGGCCCGGGGTGGCTGCGCATCAGCACCATCTCGGCGGCCGACCACTGGGGGCCCTTGTAGCTGTCGAGGGCCGCCACGTCGGCCGCCACGTCGAGCGGGGACACCCGGTCGCCGGGGCGGGCGATCGTCAGGTGCGGGCGGAACGGCTTCTCGTCGTACGGCAGGCCGGCCTGCCGCAGCCGGGAACGGATCAGTCGGGCCAGCATCAGGACCGGCTCCACCTCACCCCGCAGGTCGACCCAGAGCACGGTGGACCGGTCCTGGCCGAACCGCCCGCCGCCAGCGAGCCGGAGCCGGGGCGCGGCGTGGCGACCGTCGCGCGACCGCTCGCCAGCGAGGCCGAGCGCGCTCTCCACGGCGACCAGCCGGTCCGCCTCCACGTCGCCCAGGAAGGCGAGGGTGATGTGCGCGTCGGCCGGGTCGGCGAGCCGGACGTTGATCCCGGCGGCGGCCGCCGCGCCGACGCGCAGCCGGGCGACCTGGGCGCCGAGGTGCGCGACCACCTCGGGCGGCGGGTAGAGCGCGACGAAGAGCCTCACGCGCCGCCCCTCAGCGGTGACGCTGCTGGTGGCCGGCGCGCGCGGCGGGCAGGGTCAGCCCGGCGGCGTGCAGCAGGCCCTCCACCCGGACCCGTTCCAGCTCCAGGTCGACGCCCACCAGCTCGGCCAGGTGCTCGGTGAGCCCGAGGGCGCGGCAGGCCAGTCGGAGCCGGTCGTCGTACGCCTGGAGGATCATGCCGTGCCAGACGAGCTGGCGGCCGTCGGAGCCGACGCCCTGGCCGCGCAGGCGGCGCAGGTCGGCGGCGAGTTCCTCCAGCGGGCGCCGGTCGGGCCGGTCGAGGCCGGCGAGGTCGATGTCGCGGGTCAGCGCGTCGGCCTCCACGGCCCGGTTCAGCCGGGCGATGGTGCGCCGCTCCCGCCGGCGCTCGCGCCACTCGGCGTAGCCGCAGGCGACCCGGTCGATGACCTCGTCGGCGCAGAAGACCAGGGCGATCACCGCCGGCAGGCTGGCCACGGCGACGAAAGCCAGGATCAGCAGCAGCGCACGACCGGGCTCCACGTATCGACGCTAAGCCTCTTTCCCCCTTACCGCTACCGCTTTCGTGGCATCCACGCCATCCGCCGGGTGGGGCGGGTTCGTCCCACCCGGGCCGCGGGGCGTTCAGCAGTCGGCGGAGGTGACGTAGAAGCGCGGCATCGGCAGGATGCGGAAGCGCAGCCGGGCGCCGGAGCGGCGCAGCTGCCAGGTGAGCGCGACCAGGATGGTGGCCAGCGAGATCAGCCCACCGATCCAGATGCTGGCGCCGGCGCCGTAGGTCTCGGCGACCCAGCCGATGAGCGGCGCCCCGACCGGGTTGGTGCCGAGGAAGACCAGCACCCACAGGGCCATCACCCGGCCGCGGAAGGCGGCGTCCGTGCCGAGCTGGACCCGCTGGTTGGCCGCCTGGGCGAAGAAGACCATGAAGAAGCCCGTCGGCAGCAGCAGCGTGACCACCATCCAGTACGCCGGGGCGAGCCCCACCAGCGTGCCGAAGCTGGCGCAGCCGACCCCCGCGCCGAGCACCAGCCAGACCGACGGGCGGCTGCGCCGCCCGGTGCCGGCGAGCGCCCCGACCAGCGCGCCGACCGCCAGGGCGGTGCTGAACAGCCCGAACGAGGCGGCACCGGTCTGGAACACGGTCTTGGCCAGCGCGGCGAGGGTGAGCTGGAAGTTGAACAGCGACATGCCGATCACCGACATCACCGCCATGGGCAGCAGCAGGTCGGGCCGGCGCCAGACGTAGCGCAGGCCGTCGACGACCTTGGCCGACGCCCGCTCGTCACGCGGCGGCAGCGCCTCCCGGTGCAGCTCGGTGGGGCGCATCCGGATCACGGTGACCAGCGGGGCGATCGAGCTGAGCGCGGTGAACAGGAAGACCGGCCCGACGTCGAAGGCGGCGATGGCCAGGCCGGCGACGGCCGGCCCGACGATCCGGGCGGAGTTGAACACGGCCGCGTTGAGCGAGAGCGCGTTCGGCAGCAGCGGCGTGCCGACCAGCTCGGAGACGAACGCCTGCCGGACGGGGGTCTCCACGGCGTTGGCGACGCCGAGCAGGGCCGCGAACGCGAAGACGTGCCAGAGCTGCACGAGGCCGGTGATCACCAGCAGGGCCATGCCGAGCGCCAGCACGGTCCAGAACGCGTTCGCGGCGAAGAGCAGCATCCGCTTGTCGTAGCGGTCGGCGAGCCGCCCGGAGAGCAGGGTGAGCAGCAGCACCGGGGTGAACTGGAGCGCGGTGACCACGCCGAGGGCGGTGGCGGAGTTGTCGGAGAGCTCGAGGACCAGCCAGTCCTGGGCGATGAACATCATCCAGACGCCGATCAGCTTGATCAGCTGCCCGGATGCGAAGAGCCGGTAGTTGCGGACCTGTAGGGACTGGAACATCGTGCTCAGCTTCGCCTGCACTCTAGGTGCGCCTCCTCGCGGTCGTACGCGTCATCGACGTCGGACGGCGCGGGGGCACGACGCGCGGGTCAGGCGCGGGCGACCTGCTGAAGGATCTCGGCCGCCTGCCGCAGGGTCTCCCGTTCGGCTTCGGTCAGCTCGGCCAGCCGGCGGGCCAGCCACTCGTCGCGGACCCGCTCGAACTGGTCGAGCACCGCCTGTCCGCCCTCGGTCGCCGCCAGGATGACCTGCCGGCCGTCGGTCGGATGGGGGGTGCGGCGCACGAGGCCGCGCTCCTCCAACTTCGCGACGATCCTGGTCATCGTGGGCGGCTGTACCCGTTCCACGTCGGCCAGTTCCCGGGGCGTCAGCGCACCCGCCAGCCGGAGGCTGGTGAGCGCGGAGAGCTGGGTGACCGTGAGGTCGCCGACCGGCCGGGCCTGGCGGACCCGTCGGTTGAGCCTGGTGATCGCATCGCGCAGCTGCGGTGCGAGCTGCGCCGGTGGCACGCGTTTCGCCGTCACCGTCCGCTCCGTCACGATAGTTAGCCTAACTAATTAGCATGGCGAACGACCACTTATATGACCACGCTCACGAGAAGTTCGCCCCGCTCCGGGCCGGTCACCCGAATCGGTCACCGGCCCGGAGCGGAACGTGCTCAGAGCATCATCGACTCGATCGGCCCGCGCAGGAAGTAGAGCACGAAGAGGACGGCCACCCCGTACAGCAGCGGGTGGATCTCCCGGGCCTTGCCCTTGGCGAGCTTCACCACCACGTACGAGATGAGGCCGGCTCCGATGCCGTTGGAGATCGAGTACGTGAAGGGCATCAGCGCGATCGTCAGGAACGCCGGGATGGCGATCTCGTAGTCGGACCAGTCGATCGTCCGCACCGCGGTCATCATCAGGAAGCCGACCACCACCAGCGCGGTCGACGCCGCCTCGAACGGCACCACCACGACCAGCGGCGCCAGGAACATCGCCAGCAGGAACAACCCGCCGGTGACCAGGTTGGCCACGCCCGTACGGGCGCCCTCCGCCACACCGGCGGCGCTCTCGATGTACGACGTGTTGCTCGACGTGCTCGCCGCACCGCCGGCCGCCGCCGCGATCGAGTCGACCAGCAGGATCTCCTTCGCCCGCGGCGGGGTGCCCCGCTCGTCGAGCATGCTCCCCTCCTGGCCGACCGCGACCATCGTGCCCATCGTGTCGAAGAAGTCCGTGATCAGCAGGGTGAAGACGAACATGAGGACCACGAGCCAGCCGGCCCGGCTCCACGAGTCGAACACGTTGAAGTTGCCGAGCAGCGACAGGTCCGGCACGTCGATCCAGGTCTTCGGCAACTCGGGGACGTTGAGCGACCAGCCCTTCGGGTTCGGCTTGCCGTCGACGAACGACGGCCCCACGTTCACCAACGCCTCGACGACGATCGCCAACACGGTGGAGCCGAGGATGCCGATCAGGATCGCGCCCTTGACCCGGCGCACCAGCAGCACGATGGTCAGCAGCAGACCCACCACGAAGACCAGCATCGGCCAGCTGCCGAGGCTGCCGTCGATGCCCAGCCCGACGGGGACCGTGGTGTTCTCGGAGTCGGGCACCCGGCGGACGAAACCGGCGTCGACCAGCCCGATGATGGTCAGGAAGAGGCCGATGCCGACGCCGATCGCCGTCTTCATCTGCGTCGGCACCGAGCGGAACACCGCCGTACGCAGGCCGGTCAGCACCAGCACCGCGATGATCACACCTTCGATCACCACGAGGCCCATCGCGTCCGCCCAGGTCATCTCCGGGGCGATCTCGTACGCGACCAGCGCGTTGACGCCGAGGCCGGCGGCGAGCGCCAGCGGGAACCGGCCGACCACACCCATCAGGATGGTCATCAGGCCGGCGACCAAGGCGGTAGCCGCCGCCAGGGCGGGAATGGGAAGCTTCTGGCCGTCGCCGTCGACGGCACCACCGATGATGAGCGGGTTGAGCACCACGATGTACGCCATCGTGAAGAAGGTCGCCAGGCCACCGCGTACCTCACGGCTCATCGTCGAGCCGCGGGCGGAGATCTCGAAAAATCGGTCAAATCCGTTGCGGGGGTGCGCTGGGTCGGGTGGTGTGCCGTTCTCGGGCGGCGCTACTGCCATCAGTTCCTCGCAGGTGATCTTCCGTTGTCGCGCGCATCGTCGCAGATCACCGGCCACCAGGAAAAGTTGATCGCGTACGCTTGCCGCGTGCCGAAGGAGCAGCCCCCGCGGCCCGAGCCGCTCGACCCGCCGATGGTGCCGTTCGCCCTCGCCGGGATGGCGGCGTGGGCGCTCGCCGGGCTGGTGCTACTGATCTTCTTCCGCGACTGGCTCACCGCACACGGTCACCAGAACTGGCTGTGGACCTGCCTGGCCGGTTTCCTGTGGGGTTTCCCCGGTCTCGCCGTGATGATGCGGCACGACGCCAATCGGCGCCGCCGCCGCGCCGGCCGCTGACCTGCGCCGACACCGAGCCGGCGCGACCTGCCCGCGTCAGGCGCCCGCTCAGGGGTGGCCGTACGGCTCCGCCGGCTCCGATGCCTCGACGGAACCCGGCGCCCGGCTGACCGCCACGGGCTCCACCGCGCTGTCGTCGTAGACCGTCGGCATCTCGTCGACGGGGGTCTCGGCGGCCTCGATCAGGGTCTCCGAGTGGGCGCCGCAGCCGTGGTCGGCGCTGACCACCCGACCGTCGTCAGGGGCGTAGAAGTTGCCACAGGCGCCGAAGGCCTGCCGCAGGGCACCCGCGAGCGGCAGGTAGAAGCCGCAGGTCCCACAGCGGGCGGCGGCGGGGGCGGCGGCCGAGATCGCGGCGGACGGGCCGTGGTCGCCGTCGTACCAGCGCTGGGCGGCCTCGCTGCGCCCCTCCCGGGAGAGCACCCGGGCCCGCCCGAGGCCGAGCTCCCAGGCGGTCTCCTCGACCGCCGGGTCGTCGGAGAGCAGGTAGCCGGGCTGTAGCCGGTCGTCGTCCGCCGGGGTGGGCAGCAGGTCACCGGGGCCCAGGTCGCCCGGCTTGAGCCGTTCCTGCCAGGGCAGCCAGCCGGGGGCGAGCATCGCGTCCGCGCCCGGCAGCAGCACCGTCTCGCAGATGGTGACCTGCCGGCTGCGCGGCACCCGGGTGACGGTGACCGCCCAGCGCCAGCCCCGGTAGCCAGCGAGCCGGCACTCGAAGTAGTGCGTGACGAGTCGGTCGCCCTCCGCCACGGCCTGCAGGTGGTCGCCGATGTCCGAGGGGTCGACCTCGGTGATGGCGTCACGGGCCACCTCGACGGCGGCGGCGCAGACCTGGTCGAGACGAGCGGCACGGGCGGAGGCAGGCCTGGTCACCCAACCATTGTTCCCCATGCGTACGGCAGACCGACAGGCACCCGCCGACGACGTTCTGGGACAGTGGTGCGGCACGGACCGACCGGATGGGCGAGGATGGTGGGCATGCCGCTGTTCTCCCGCTCCGGGCGGTCCGTACTCGGGCGGACCGTCGGCACCGGGATCAAGGCCGTCCGCCTGCTGTTCCGTGGCTCGGTCAGCGGTGGGCGCTGGATGACCCGCCGGGCGGGCCGGGCCCGCGCCCGGGGCGCAGGGGGCGAGGTCGGCATGGTCCGCCTCTTCGACCTGCACGCGCTCTCCTGCGCCGGCGACACGCTGATCGCCATCGGCCTCGCCGGGACGATCTTCTTCAACGTCCCGCTCGGCGAGGCCCGCAGCAAGGTCGCGCTCTACCTCCTGGTGACCATGGTGCCGTTCGCCATGCTCGCCCCGGTGGTGGGCCCGCTGCTCGACCACTTCCGCCACGGCCGTCGGTACGCGCTGGCCACCACCATGCTCGGCCGGGCCTTCCTGGCCTGGCTGATCTCGGACTACATCCACGGCTTCGGCCTCTATCCAGCTGCCTTCGGCGTGCTGGCGCTCTCCCGCGCCTACGGGGTGGCCCGCTCGGCGGCCGTCCCGCGGCTGCTGCCCGAAGGGCTGGGCCTGTCCCAGATCGGGGCCCGGGCCAGCGTCTACGGCACGGTGGCCGGCGCCCTGGTCGCCCCGATCGGGCTGGCCGCCTTCTGGTTCGGGCCGCAGTGGCCGCTCCGGGTCGCCTCGATCATCTTCCTGGTCGGCATGGTGATCTCCCTGCGGCTGCCGCCGAAGGCCGACTCCGAGCCGCCGGAGCGGGTGCCCCGACCGCTGCGGGCGCTCGGCCGGCGCAACGGCGACCGCCCGCTGGGCCGGGGGCGACCGGCCGGCCGACTCGTGATCGCCACCCTGATCGGTGCCGCGACGCTACGCGGGCTGTACGGCTTCCTGCTGCTCTTCCTCGCCTTCGCGATCAAGGCGGGCGACCTGACCACCGTCGTCTTCGGCCGGGACCTGGGCGACGAGGGGGCGCTGGGCCTCGTCGGCGCGGCACTGGCCGTGGGCACGTTCCTCGCCACCGCGATCGGCACCCGGCTGCGCATCCACCGACCCGTCGCGATCCAGTCCAGCGGCATGATCATCGTGGCCGGGGTGGCGGTACTCGCCGCGCTGATGTTCTCGCTGCCGATGGTCGCCCTGCTCTGCCTGGTGGCCGCGCTGATGAGCGGCATCGCCAAGCTCACCGTGGACGCCTCGATCCAGGAGCGCATCCCGGAGCGGCTGCGGGCCAGCTCGTTCGCCCACTCCGAGACGGTGCTGATGCTCGCGTTCGTCGCCGGGGGCGGGCTGGGGCTCGTACCCTTCGACGGCCGCATCGGGATCGCCGTCGCCGCCGGGGCGGGCACGCTGGCCGCCGTGCGGGGCGTGGTGGTGGCGGGCCGTCTGCGCGCCGAGCGCCTGGCCGGTCGCCCGCTCGCCGACGAGGAACTGGCCGACGAGACCGCCGGTGCCGACGACGGCACCGGCGGCGGGGCTGGGCCCGCCGGCGGCGCTGGCACGGGCGCCACGGCCGGCACAAGCACCACGGCCGGCACAAGCACCACGGCCGGCGCGCGCACCGGGGTTGGCACGGGCAACGGTGCCGGCACACGCACCGAGGCGGAGGCTGCTCCCGAGACCGGGGTGGCGCCCGTCTCGCCCGCCCCGGCGCAGGGCAGTTCGCCGCTGGACGACCCGGCCCTGGCCCCGCCGGGCTACCACATCTACCGACCGTCCTCGGCGGTCGGCGGGCCGGGCGGCGCGGACGACGAGACCCGGCGGGAACCGCAGGGGCCCCTGCCGTGACGGGCCTGCTGGTGGTCACGGCGGTGCCCGCCGAAGCCGAGGCGGTCCGCGCGGGCCTGACGGATCCGTCGACGGCGGTGCTGCCGGTGGGGGTCGGCCCGGCCGTAGCCGCGGCCACCACCGCTCGGCTGCTGGCGCTGGCCGAGGCGGCCGGACGCCCGTACCTCGGTGTGGTCAGCGCGGGCGTGGCGGGCGGCTTCGCCGGCCGGGTGGAGGTCGGCGCGACAGTGCTGGGTTCTGCGGCCGTCGCCGCCGACCTGGGCGCCGAGTCGCCGGCGGGCTTCCTCCCGGTGGACGAGCTGGGCATGCCTCCCGAGTGGCTCGGTGCCGGCACCACGCTGGCCGCCGATCCGGGACTGCTGGCCGCCCTGTGCGCCGCGCTGCCGGCGGCGACGGTGGGCCCGGTGCTGACCGTCAGCACGGTGACCGGCACCGCCGCCGGCACCGATGCCCTACGCCGACGCCACCCCGACGCGGTCGCCGAGGCCATGGAGGGCTACGGCGTCGCCGTCGCCGCCGCCCAGGCCGGTGTCCCGTTCGCGGAGCTGCGTACCGTCTCGAATCCGATCGGCCCCCGCGACCGCGACGCCTGGCGCATGCGCGAGGCGCTGGCCGCCCTCACCTCGGCCGCCGCGGCCCTGACCTGAACCCGCCCGCCTCACCGCCCTGACTGACCCGAGCTGATCCGCCCTCACCGACCTGCCCTGAGCACCTGTCTCACCCGGCCTCTCCCGACGGTCGGTTCGCAGCCGAAGGCCGACGGTCGAGCCGTAGGGCCCACGGTCGGCTCGTCTTGAACTCCCACCCGCAGGCGAGCAGCAGATCGACGTCGGCGGCCTCGGCGATCGCGTGGGCGTTTCGGATGCCCGAGCGGCCCATCTCGTCGGCGAGCATCGCCAGCAACCGGCGCCCGATGCCCAGCCGCCGGCAGCCCTCCGCGACGAGTACGCCGTCGAAGACGATCTCCCGCTCCTCGGCCGGCTCGGCGCCGTCGATCAGGTGCGGGCTGCGCTCGTGGGCCCGAAGCTCACCGACCAGGTCGCCACCCGGCAGTTCGGCGACGAATCGCCACGAGGTCGCGGGCAGGCCGCCGCCCGTCACCCGACGCAGCCGTACCGTCCGCCGGATCTCCTCGGCACGTCGCCGCCGGTCCCGGTAGCGACGATTCCGCTCGTACGTGGCCGGTGGCACTGGTAGCGGCCAACGTGCCGGGGGAAGATTGCACCAGTTCGCCCACCAGGCACCCGGCCAGTCCTTCGGCTCCTTCACCTCCCAGACGTCGAGGTGAGCCGGGTAGCGACGCCCGGCTCCGTCCCGGAGCGCATCGTGCGGCACCTCCGGAAGCAACCGGTCCGCGATTCGGACGGCTCCGACGCGCTCTGCGATTCGGACGGCTCCGGCGGTCGTGACGGCTCCGTCCGCCTCAGCCGTCGCGGCGGTCCCGGCAGGGCGGAGCAGGCCGATTGCCACTTCTCCACCGGCGGCCCGAACGAGCCGCTCCACCGTCCGGAACCGCGGATCCGCCGCGCGGCCCGACTCGATCCGGGCCAGGGTCGCCTGTGGCACCCCTGATCGCTCGGCCAGTTCGCGTTGGCTCAGGTCCGCTCGACGTCGTAGGGCCCGCAGGGTCGCGCCAAGATCGACGGCATCCGTCAGCTCTGCCACGAGAATCATGCTCCCGGCGTGACGTCACGTTCTCAACAGCCTGCCCCCGCCTGTGGACAAACCTGTGGACAACGTGGGTACCGGGGGCCGACCGATCCCGCCGGCTTGTCGGCCGACCGGAACAACCCGCTGAAGACGGGGCAGCAACCTGTCGCGACGCTGTCGAGCTGAATCGTCTACGACATCAGGCACCGCTGCCGCCCGGACACCCACTCGTAAGCGACGGGGGCACGAGTGACGGTGCGACGGGGGCACGAGTGACGGTGCGGCGAGGGCACGAGTGACGGTGGCCCCAGCCTCGCCGTACCGGGGACGCCGGGTCGTGTGCGGTGCCCGGGTCCGTCGCCGAACCTCCGGCGAGGGACACCAACGGATTCGAACGCCTGCACCCCGGACGGCGCCGGAGAGGCCGGAGAGGAAAGCGTCCTCCCGGTGAATCGTTTACGACATCAGCTCGACAGGAGACGTGTGGCAACCTCTGCCTGAAGACAGAACGACGGACGCGGCGTTCCCGTCCGGCAGGCACGCGGGCGGGCAAGCAGGCGGGCAGCAGGGAGGCGGCGGATCCAGGTCACACCGGGACTGGCGCGGTCCGACAGCCCACGCACGGCGGCGATACGGTGAGGGTGTGGCGCTCTCGCTGGCTATCTCGCCCTGCCCCAACGACACGTTCGTCTTCCACGCGCTGGTGCACGGCCTCGTGCCCGGTGCCCCGCCGGTCGACGTCACGTACGCCGATGTGGACGTGACCAACACGGCCGCCGAGCGGGGGGCGTTCGACCTGGTCAAGGTGAGTTACGCGGCGCTGCCGTGGCTCCTGGACGACTACCACCTGCTGCCCTGCGGAGGCGCGCTCGGGCGTGGCTGCGGCCCGCTGGTGCTGACCCGCGGCGACCGGCCCGCCGACTCCGGCCAGCCCGCCAGCATCGCTGGCCAGCCAGACGGCGACCCCGGCCAGCCCGCCGGCTCCGGCCGTGCCGACCTGAGTGGCGCCACGGTGGCGGTGCCGGGTGACCGGACCACGGCGTACCTGCTCTTCCGGTTGTGGGCGGCCGAGCGGCCCCCGGCGCGGATCGAGGTCGTGCCGTTCCACGAGATCATGCCGGGCGTCGCCGCCGGCCGGTACGACGCCGGTCTCGTGATCCACGAGGCCCGGTTCACCTACCCGCGGCACGGCCTGACCGCCCTCGTCGACCTCGGCGAGTGGTGGGAGGCCGACACCGGCCTGCCCATCCCCCTCGGGGCCATCCTGGCCCGGCGCGGCGCGGTCGATCCGCAGGCCGCCGCCGGGTGGATCCGCGAGTCCGTGCGCCAGGCCTGGGCCGATCCGGCCGCCAGCCGGGAGTACGTGCTGGCGCACGCGCAGGAGATGGAGCCCGACGTGGTGGACCGGCACATCGGGCTCTACGTCAACGAGTTCACCGCCGACCTGGGGGACGCGGGGTTCGCCGCCGTACAGGCGTTGCTCGGCCGGGCCGCCGACGCCGGGCTGGTGCCTCAGACCTCCAGCTCGTTGGCGACGGCGTGGACCAGCTGAGCGATCTTCTGCGCCGTCTTGCGGTCCGGGAAACGACCGCGGCGCAGGTCCGGCTGGACCTTCGCCTCCAGCACCTTGATCATGTCCTCGACGAGGCCGTGCAGTTCCTCGGCCGGCCGGCGGCGCAGCTCCGCCATCGACGGCGGGGCGTCGAGCAGCTTGACCCCCATCGCCTGCGCGCCCCGGCGGCTGTCCACCACGCTGAAGTCGATCCGCTGACCGCCCTTGAGGTCGGTGACACCCGCCGGCAGCGCGCCCTTGGGCAGGAACACGTCGCCACCCTCGTCGCTGGTGACAAAACCGTATCCCTTGGCCGTGTCAAACCACTTCACTCGACCCGTCGGCACCTGAGAACCTCTGCTTCGCTTGAGCTTGAGACGTCTACCTCTCCAAGGCTAGCCGGATCATGCCGTCGAGTGCCGCCGGGAATCCGCTGAGATCGTCCAGCACCACCTCCGCCCCGGCCGCACGCAGCTCGTCGGCGCTGCACGGGCCGGTGGCGACCGCGATGCCGGGGACGCCCGCCGCCCCGGCGGCCGCCATGTCGGCCACGTGGTCGCCGACGTAGTGGGTCGCGCCGTGCCGCCGCAGCGCGGTCGCCTTCTCCTCCGCGAACAGGTCGCCGGCCACCTCGTCGACCGCCATCCCGAGGTGGTCGAGGTGCAGCCGGGCCAGGCGGCCGTGCTTGGCGGTCACCACCAGCACGCGACCTCCGTTTTCGCGTACGGCGTCGAGCGCGGCGACGGCGCCGGGGAGCGGGACCGTGGGCGTGATCGCGTACGCCGGATACAGCTCGCGGTACGTCCGGACGGCCTCGTCGACCTGCTCCGGCGGGAACCAGCGGGCGATCTCGGTACGCAGCGGCGGGCCCAGCCGCGACACGGCGGCCTCCGCGTCCACGTGCACCCCGGTGCGGGCCGTCAACGCCCGGAAGGCGGCGGCGATGCCGGGACGCGAGTCGACCAGGGTCATGTCGAGGTCGAAGCCGACCGTCAGCGCTGCCATGCGGAGAAGGTACCCGCCGGTCCCGGGCCAGCCGAACGTCCGAGGGGCGGGATGACCCCCTGCCGGGCTAGCGTGGAACGACGATGACCACCTCACTCGCCGACCATCTGCGGTCGCTTCCCGACGAGTCGCTCGCCGCCCTCCTCCAGCTGCGGCCGGACCTCGTCGTACCCGTACCGGCCGACGTCTCCGCGCTCGCCACCCGGGCCCAGTCGCGGGTCTCGGTGGCCCGCGCCCTCGACGCGCTGGACGAGTTCACCCTGCTGATGCTGGACGCCGCCCGGCTGACCCGGGACGCGGTCGACCAGAGCACCTCCACCGACGCGGTGCTGGCCATGGCGACCGCCGGCCCGCACCCACCCGCCCCCACCACCGTCCGCGCCGCCGTGAACCGGCTGCGCGCGCTCTTCGTGCTGCACGGCCCCGAGAACGCCCTGCGCGTGGTGGCGAGCGTCGACGAGGTCTCCCCGTACCCGGCGGGGCTGGGTCGACCGGCGGCGGAGCTGGACGCGCGGACGGCGGCGCTCTGCGCGGACCCGGCGAAGCTGCGGCGGACGCTGCTGGCCGCGCCGCCCTCGGCCCGGGCGATCCTCGACCGGCTGGCCGCCGGACCTCCGGTCGGCAGCGTGCCGGCGGGCGCGTTGCGGGCGCCCGCGCTCGGCGCGGAGGACGACCTGCCGCCGGACCCGACCAACGGCGGCGCGCCGACCGGCTCGCCGGTGCGCTGGCTCGTCGACCACCACCTGCTGGTGCCGGTCTCCGGCGGCCGGGCCGGCGTCACGGGCACCGTCGAGCTGCCCCGGGAGGTCGGCCTGCTGCTGCGTCGCGACAGCGGCCCGCTCGGTCCGCTGCGCAGCAGCCCGCCGGCGGTGGCCACCGCGCCGCGCGAGCCGAAGGCCGCCGACTCGGCCGGGGCCGGGCAGACCATGGAGGTGGTACGCCACACGGAGGCGCTGCTGGAGCAGTTGGCGGCCGAACCGGCGCCGGTGCTGCGCTCGGGTGGCCTGGGCGTCCGTGACCTGCGCCGGCTCGCCAAGGCCGTCGGGGTGGACGAGCCGACGGCGGCCCTGCTGCTGGAGTCGGCGTACGCGGGCGGGCTCATCGGCGAGGTCGACCTGCCCGGGGCCACCACGACGCGGCACGGCGCGGATCAGCAGGTGCTGCCCACCGCCGGGTACGAGGTGTGGCGGGCCGGGACGCTCGCGCAGCGCTGGGAGCAGCTCGCCCGCGCGTGGCTGACCATGACCCGGCAGGTCGGGCTGGTCGGGCAGCGCGACGACCGGGACCGGCCCATCACGGTGCTCTCCGCCGAGGCGGAACGGGCCGGCGCGCCGGCCGCCCGACGGGCCGTGCTGGAGGTCCTCGCCGGCCTGGAGCCGGCCACCGGGCCCACCCCCGAGGAGGTGCTGGCCCTGCTCGACTGGCGGGCGCCCCGGCGCAGCCGGGGGCGGGAGGCCGCGCACCGCGAGGTGCTGACCGAGGCGGCCACGCTGGGCGTGACGGGGCTGGGGGCGCTCACCTCGTACGGGCGACTGCTGCTCGCCGACGTGACGGCGGCCGACGAGCACGGCGACGACCCGCTCGGGTTGCGTTCCGACGCCGAGAGCGGTGACCCGACCAGCGCCGTACGCGCGCTGGACGCGCTGCTACCCGCCCCGGTGGACCACTTCCTCGTACAGGCGGACCTGACCGTCGTGGTGCCCGGCCCGCCCGATCCGGCGCTCGCCGGCGAGCTGGAGGTGGTGGCGGAGCACGAGTCGGCCGGCGGGGCGAGCGTGCACCGGGTCACCCCGGCCAGCGTCCGCCGGGCCCTGGACGCCGGCTACTCGGCCGACGACCTGCACTCCCTGTTCCGGCGGCGCTCCCGCACCCCCGTCCCGCAGGGGCTGACGTACCTGGTGGACGACGTCGCGCGCAAGCACGGCGGGCTGCGCGTCGGCTCCGCCGGGGCGTACGTGCGCAGCGACGACGAGGCGCTGCTGACCGAGGTGCTCGCCGACCGGCGGCTGGAGCCGCTGGCGCTGCGCCGGCTGGCGCCGACGGTGCTGGCGACCCCGTACCAGGTGGGCCGGATGCTGCTGGCGCTGCGCGACGCCGGCTACGCGCCGGTGCCGGAGGACGCGAGCGGGTCGGCGGTGCTCGCCCGCCCGAAGACCCGGCGGGCCCCGGCCCGGGTGCCGGTGACGACCAGGACGCTCGACCCGTTGACGACCCCGAAGTTGGCCATGCCCCGCCTGTTGGGGGTGGTGGAGCAGATCCGGCGCGGTGACGCGGCGGCCCGGGCCGCCCGGCGGGCGCCGGCCGTGGTGCGGGGCGGAGTCGGCCGTACGGGTCCCGCTCCGGTGCCCTCGCACAGTGACGCCATCGCGGTGCTCCAGCAGGCGGTCCGGGACCGGGCGCTGGTCTGGGTGGGCTACGTCGACGCGCACGGGGCGACCGCGTCCCGGCTCGTGCGGCCGGTCTCGTTGGGCGCGGGCTACCTGCGCGCCGAGGACGACCGGACGGAGATGCTGCACACCTTCGCCCTGCACCGGATCACGGCGGCGGTACGGGAGGACTGAGCGGGCGGGCCGGGTCAGCGCCGGCTGCGGCGTACGGTCCCGACGACGGAGACGATCAGCAGCAGCGCGAACCCGGCGCCGGCCGACTCGCCGACCGAGTCGATGAAGCCCTGTTCGAGCACCAGCCAGCCGAAGAGGAACCAGCCGACGAGCACCACGGCTGCCACGCCGTACGCGACCATCGTGGCGGTGGAGACCTCCTCGACGGGCGACCGGTCGTGCGCGGGACTGTGCTCCGGGACCACTTCACGGTCGACCGTCATCTCCAGCCTCCCCGTCCGGTTCGACGTCTGGCGTCCAGCGTGACACCGTCATGCCGCGAGTGACAGGGGATGAAACCCGGATCGGACGACTTGTGCGTCTTATCGGTGCTGCCGGGGCGGCTCAGGTGCCGGGACGCCGCCCGACCAGCACCACCTTGCTGCCGACCTTGCCCAGCTCCCAGTAGCGCACGGCGTCGGCGCGCAGCAGGTTGACGCAGCCGTGCGAGCCGATCGACTTGTTGTGCAGATAGGTCGTGGTCTGGTGGAAGCCCATCCCCTGGGTGAAGTGCTGCCAGTACGGCAGCCACACCTCGTACGGGTCGGACCACTCCTTGACGTTGCGATAGTTGATCTTGAACGTGCCGGCCGGGGTGCGGTAGCCGGGCATGCCCGTGCGGGTCACCGTCGGCGGCACGAGCACCTTGCCGTTGCGCATGACCCAGGTGGTCTGCCGGGTCAGGTCGATGCAGAAGGTGGTGCCCGAGCCGGCCCGGCAGCGCGCCGTGTCGGTGGTGGCGAGCCGCTTCGCCACGTCGTACGTCGTGGGCCCGGCGCGGCCGTGGGCGGGGCGGATGTCGTACCGCTTCTGGAACTTCTTGATGGCGGTGCAGTCGGCGGCGGACTGCCGGCCGTCGACGGTCACGCGCCCGAACCCGCCCAGCCGGGCGAGGTACGTCTCCACCTCGCGCTGGTGCTCGCCCTGCGGGCAGCCGGCGGCGACGGACGGCGGGGCGGTGGGTTTCGTCGCGGGCCGCGTCGGCTGCACCGGGGGGCGCGTCGGTGCCGGCGTGACCCGAGTCGGCTTGACCCTGGGCTTCGGCGGCGCCGTGCTGGGCCGCACCCGCTGGTCCGGCCCGGGCGTACCGCTCGCCCCCGTTACCCGTTCCGCAGCCCCGGCCGCGACAGGTCCCCCGCCCCCGCCGCCGCCGGCCTGCGGATCGAACGTGCACGCACCGGCCCCGACCAGGGTGACCACTGCCAGGGCGACCAGCCGGCTGCTGATCCGGACGTGTCTCATGCTGCCTCCTGACAGTTGTTCCCTTTGCTAGACGTTGCGAGTGCCGCTCCGGTTGCTCCAGGTGACCAGAATTTTCTGCCGTCACCCGGGTGCGTGCAAGACTGGTGGGTCGGCCTGGGTGGGTCAGTCGCCTCCCGGACAGCCGGCGACCGAGGCGGAGGAGAGGCACTGGCGTGAGCGGTGGACCCCTGATCGTGCAGTCGGACAAGACCCTGCTGCTGGAGATCGACCACCCCGACGCGCAGGCGTGCCGGATGGCCATCGCGCCCTTCGCCGAGCTGGAGCGCTCCCCGGAGCACGTGCACACCTACCGGCTGACGCCGCTCGGGCTGTGGAACGCGCGGGCCGCCGGCCACGACGCCGAGGGCGTGGTGGACTCCCTGATCAAGTACTCCCGCTACCCGGTGCCGCACGCGCTGCTGGTCGACGTGGCCGAGACGATGGACCGGTACGGCCGCCTCCAGCTCGCCAACGACCCGGCGCACGGCCTGGTGCTGCGGGCGCTGGACCGGGTGGTGCTGATCGAGGTCGCCAAGAGCAAGAAGCTCGCCGGGATGCTCGGCGCGAAGCTCGACGACGACACGATCGCGGTGCACCCGTCCGAGCGCGGCCGGCTCAAGCAGGCACTGCTCAAGCTGGGTTGGCCGGCGGAGGACCTGGCCGGCTACGTCGACGGCGAGGCGCACCCCATCGAGCTGGCCGAGGCCGGCAAGGACGGTGGGAAACCCTGGACGCTGCGGTCGTACCAGCGGGAGGCCGTCGAGGCGTTCTGGGCCGGCGGGTCGGGCGTCGTGGTGCTGCCCTGCGGCGCCGGCAAGACGCTGGTCGGGGCGGCGGCGATGGCCGAGGCGAAGGCGACCACCCTCATCCTGGTCACGAACACGGTGGCGGGCCGGCAGTGGAAGCGGGAGCTGATCGCCCGCACGTCGCTGACCGAGGACGAGATCGGCGAGTACTCGGGCGAGCGCAAGGAGATCCGTCCGGTCACCATCGCCACGTACCAGGTGCTCACCTCGCGCAAGAAGGGCGCCTTCACCCACCTGGACCTGTTCGGCGCCCGCGACTGGGGCCTGGTCGTCTACGACGAGGTGCACCTGCTGCCCGCGCCGATCTTCCGCTTCACCGCGGACCTCCAGGCCCGTCGCCGGTTGGGCCTCACGGCGACGCTGGTACGCGAGGACGGCCGCGAGGGCGACGTGTTCAGCCTCATCGGCCCCAAGCGGTACGACGCGCCCTGGAAGGACATCGAGCAGCAGGGCTGGATCGCCCCGGCCCAGTGCACCGAGGTACGCGTCACCCTCACCGACGCGGAACGCATGTCGTACGCGACGGCGGAGGCCGAGGAGCGCTACCGGATGGCGGCCACCGCCCGCACCAAGCTGCCGGTGGTGAAGGCGCTGGTCGACCGGCACCCCGATGAGCAGGTCCTTGTCATCGGCGGCTACATCGACCAACTGCACCAGCTCGGCGAGTACCTCGACGCGCCCATCGTGCAGGGCTCCACCACCAACAAGGAGCGCGAGCGGCTCTTCGACGCGTTCCGCTCCGGCGAGGTGCGGACACTGGTGATCTCGAAGGTCGGCAACTTCTCCATCGACCTGCCCGAGGCGGCGGTGGCGATCCAGGTGTCGGGCACGTTCGGCTCCCGGCAGGAGGAGGCGCAGCGGCTGGGCCGGGTGCTGCGGCCGAAGGCCGACGGCCGCCAGGCGCACTTCTACACCGTCGTCTCCCGCGACACCATCGACACCGAGTACGCGGCCCACCGGCAGCGCTTCCTCGCCGAGCAGGGGTACGCGTACACGATCGTCGACGCCGACGACGTCCTCGGCCCGAAGCTGCCCACGGTCGACTGATCTCCGGGGGGCCGATGTCCCTCGCGCTCGCTGTAGAGCTGATGTCGTAAACGACTCAGCCGTAAGTCCCTGCGGCCGGACCTAGTCGTCGTGTACTGGCCGGAGGTGCTCCGTCTGTGGGTCGTAGCAGACAAGTCCGTGCCTGTCGGCCAGCCGGGCGGCCTCGGCCGACAACTTCCCAGCCAGCCCGTACGGCATGGTCAGGTAGATCATCGGGCCGGAGGCGTCGTCACGCAACGACCCCCAACCGGAGGATCTGCCTTCAGTAATGACGGCCCAACGCTCAGCTAGCGCTTCGGCATAGGCAAGGATGATCGGCGTGGGGTCGAACTCCTCACCCTCCATGTACTTCTCGTAGAGCCTTTCGTAGACAACGCCACCCTCCCCGTCGTCTCCGGGCCGCACGCCCTCCCACACCGCCAGGTCGTAACTCATGTCCGGAGTCTGTCAGCAGACTGGCTCATCCCCATCCTCGGCGGCATGGATGGAAGGACGACGGTTCGCCGCCGTCTGACGCAGCAGGATCAGGTTCAGACCGTGTTGCGGTAGCCGGCGCTGATGACCCGTTGGGCCGTCTCGTCGTAGTACTTCGGGTCGCTCGGGGCGAACGTGCCGAGGCCGTCGACGTACCGGTTGACCATGCAGAAGGCCGCCGCGATCAGCACCGTGTCGTGGATCTCCTCGTCGGAGGCGCCCTCGGCGCGGGCCGCCCCGACCAGTTCGGGGGTGACGCTGCGTCCACTGCGCTGCACGGCCCCCGCGATGTGCAGCAGGGCGCGCAGCTTGGCACTGACCGGGGCGTTGTCCAGGTCGGCGCGTACCTGGTCGACCAGGGTCATGCCCTCGTCGAGCAGGGCGGCGGCGAAGGCCGAGTGCGCCGAGCAGCAGTAGGTACAGTCGTTCAGGCCGGAGACGTACGCGGCGATCAGCTCGCGGTCGGCCGTCGGCAGGCTGAGCGGCCCGCGCAGCAGGGTCTCGGCTAGTTCCAGCATCGGCCTGCCGGTCACCGGCCGGTACTTCAACGGGCCCCGGACCCCGGGAAACTCGTTCTCGTCCACGCCCAGGTCGATGTGTGCCATGACGTCACGCCCCCATTCGGTTGACGGATGAACCCTCGGGTGACCGGTACGGGTCAGCGGTCCAGCACCGGCAGGTAGCCCTGGGTGGCGACCCGTCCGGCCGGCCCGAGATACCACTCCTGGTCCTCGGGTACGGAGGTGCCGAGGCCGTCGACGTACCGGTTGAACATGCAGTACGCCGCCGCGATCAGGACCGCGTCGTGGATCTCCAGGTCGGAGGCGCCCTCGGCACGGGCGGCCTCGACCAGTTCGGGGGTGACCGCACGTCCGCTGACCTGCACGGCACCGGCGACGCGCAGCAGGGCACGCAGTTTCGCGGAGATCGGTGCGCTGTCCAGGTCGGCGTGAACCTGGTCGACCAGGACCATCCCCTCGTCGAGTTGCACGGCGGCGAACGCCGAGTGCGCGCCCTGGCAGAACCGGCACTCGTTGCGGCCGGAAACGTACGCGGCGATCAGTTCCCGCTCGCCGGGGGTGAGCGGGTGCGGTCCGCGCAGCAGCGCCTCGTTCAGCGCCAGCAGGGCGCGGCCGGTCTCCGGCCGGTACCGGATCAGGCCGTGGATGCCCAGGTAGACCTGCTCGTCCTGGCCGAGGTCGATATGTGCCATGACCTGATGCTCCGGGTTCTGCTCGTGGGCAGGCGGGTTCGGTCCGGTGGCGCCGGTCGGCTCGTCGTCAGACGACCCTGCGGTAGCCGGCGTTGACGATGCGCTCGGACGCCTGCGCGTACCAGCCGGGGTCGGCCGCCGGTCGGGTGCCGAGGCCGTCGACGTACCGGTTGAACATGCAGAAGGCCGCCGCGATCAGGACCGCGTCGTGGATCTCCAGGTCGGAGGCGCCCTCGGCACGGGCGGCCTCGACCAGTTCGGGGGTGACCGCACGTCCGCTGACCTGCACGGCACCGGCGATGCGCAGCAGGGCACGCAGTTTCGCAGAGATCGGTGCGCTGTCCAGGTCGGCGCGCACCTGGTCGACCAGGGCCATCCCCTCGTCGAGTTGCGCCGCCGCGTACGCCGAGTGCGCCGCGCAGCAGTAGGTGCACTCGTTGCGGCCGGAGACGTACGCGGCGATCAGTTCCCGTTCCCCGGGCGTGAGCGGATGCGGCCCCCGCAGCAGCACCTCTACCAGCTCAAGCAACGGTTGGCCGGTCTCCGGCCGGAAGCGCAGCGGCCCACGGATGCCCGGGAACTCGGCCTCGTCCACCCCTAGTTCGATGTGTGCGATGGGGTCACTCTCCCGGATCCGAAACGGTCCCTGATCGCGCCTACCAATCGAACCTAGTGAATCACTTGCGGCATCTCAAGAGCGCGCGTTGCGCACTGCTCGATTAACTCCATAAGGGACAGCCGCCGGGCCGTGGAAGCCTGAGCGGGGAACAGCGGCCGGTGGCGATCCGTTCGGGGCCCGGCTCAGGCGAGCGGCACCGTCAGGGCCGGATGGACTCCGCGACGAAGACGCCGCGCCCCGGGCGGCCGACCAGCACACCCTGCTCCCGCAACCGCGCCACCGCGCGACTGATCGTCGACTGCGAGACGTCATACTCCGCCGCCAGCGCCCGCCCGGAGGGCAGCTGCGAGCCAGCCGGATATGCCCCATCCTTGATCTTTTTCAGTAGATCGGCGAGCAGCTCGTCCATCGTGGGCGGAATAGGCACGTCGGGCCCCTTGCAGTCGGTTGGCCCGCCCAGTATCGATCAACGTTCGCGGCACAGGCAACGTATGTAGCACGGATGACATAGGTGGGTAGATGACTCGCAGACATGCTTGACATAGGTGACTCGGTGGCAATAGCGTCACTGTCGGTGATGCGATGCTGCTGCGGTCGGTTGGCGCCTCTCGTACCGGTCTCGCATCGCCGTCGAGACCCCACCCCCGCGCTCCCCCGGCGCGGCCCCCTGTCGCCGTACCGCCGATCAGGCTGCGGCGGCAGGGCGGGGCGGTCTCCGTCGCCCGCACCCGGCGGAGGCCGCCCCTCCACTTCAGACGCGAACCACCGAAGGCACGAACGGCGAAGGGCGGTCACCCGTGCGCAACCTGATTCGTCGGCTCAACCGATGACCGAACGCTGGGTGATCCATCTGCCGGTCACCGCGCCCGACCTGCTCCGGGCCCGGATCCTCGCCCGGACCGCCGCCCGCGTGCTGGCCCGGCTCAGCGCCCGTGTCGAGCCCGGCGGGGTCACCGTCTCGGCCGAGGACCAGCAGGGCGTACGACATTGGGTCTTCTGTGACCGGCCACTGCCCGGCGGCGCGCGGTGTGCGCTGCCCACCGACCACCTGTCGCCCTGCACCCACCGCCTCCGCCGCTGACCACGGCCCTCCGGAATGACCAAGAGGTTTGCGTCCTCCGACATGCTCGTCGGTGACGCAAACCTCTTGATCGACTCGTCTCGACTCGTCTCGCCCCGCCTCGGCGAAGCGGTGTGGTCGGGTGGGTCAGCCGGCGCCGCCGGCCCGGAAGGCGACCCAGGCGTCGCTCATCCGGTCCGCCTGGCCCGGGGTGAACATGTTCATGCAGGAGTCCTGCGTGTAGTCCATGAAGTTGTGGATCGGGTCCAGCCCGGGTGCGGTGCAGGTGTCCGCGCCGACCGGGCAGTTGAACTGCGGCGCCGCCTCGCGCGGGGTGTCCTCGACGAAGTCGCCGGCGGCGGAGCAGCCGTGGGCGAAGGTGTGCTCCAGCATCAGCCAGTGCCCGACCTCGTGCGTCAGCGTGTCACCGAGGGCGTACTTGCCGGCCGTGCCGCCCGGCATCGACTCGTCGAGCATCACCACGCCGTCGATGTAGTCGCGGCCGTTGTTGTAGCCCTTCGGGAAGTACGCCCAGCCGAGCAGGCCGCCGCCGATGTTGGCCGCGTACACGTTGAGGGTCTCGGAGTCGCCGGTGTACAGCGCCTTCTTCATGTCGCGCTCGTTCTTGCCGGGCACGACCGTGTACCAGTCACTGTTCACGGTCCAGGTCGTGTCGACCAGGTCGAACCGGAACGGCGTGTCGGCGGCGTCCGGCGCGGTGCGGCCCGAGAACGAGTCGTTGAGCACCTTCATCTGCGCCGCGATCAGGGTGTTCCACCGGGTCGTCTCGGCCGCGCTGAGGGGGTGGTCGGAGATCATGTGGAAGACCGTCGGCACGGTGACGCTGCCATTGGGCAGGCGCGGGGCGTCCTTGATGACGCCATAGGCCTTCGCCTCGTTCTTGGAGTACAGCTCCGGCTCCTTGGCGGTGGCGCCCTCGGCGAGCCGGGCCGCGCTGTGCCCGTCGGCACCCGGCTCGCACTCGGCCGCGCCCGGGGAGACGGGCACGGGCGCCGCCGACACCGCGCCGTAGGCGCCGCCGGACGCCAGGACCGTCGCGGCGGCGGCCGTGAGGACTGCGAGTCGGAAGATGGGTCTCCTGTGCATCAGTGCACCTTTCAGAAAATGGAGGCGGTGCGGAGTCGACGCGGGGTCGTCTCGACCAGGTCGATGACGTCGTCTCCCCGGTATGAGACCACGTCGATGGCACCGGCAACAGACCTGCGTAAACGGCCGGATTTCCCTGTAACGCCAGGGGGCCGGGGAGCGCTACTAGGAGGCGCTCGGGTGCTCCGCGGACCCGACTACCTGCCCGCTCTCTTCCTCCGTGGACGGTTACGGGCGGCGGACCCGGTAGTAGAGGTGGGTGACCCGATCGCCCTCGACGACCGTCGGGTTCGACAGCTCGACAGGGGCGTCGCGGACGTGCTCGAAGAACGGCACGCCGTCGCCGAGCAGGACCGGCACCAGGTTGACCCGGATCTCGTCGAGCAGCCCGGCCGCCAGGCACTGGCGGGCGACGCTGCCCCCGTTCACCGCCACCCAGCGGTCGCCGGCCAGCTCCCTGGCCTGCGCGACGGCGGCCTCGACGCCCTCGGTCACGAAGGTGAACGGCGCGCCCGGCCGGGGCCAGCCGTCCGGTACGTGGTGGGTGAGGACCACGACGTGCTTGTCCATGGGGTGGCGGCCGTCCCAGGCGTCCACGAGGTCGAACAGCCGCCGACCGACGACCAGGGCGCCGGTGTCGTCCAGGGTGTGCCGCAGGTGCCCGGCGCTCGCCGGCGAGGTGCGGAACGTCATCTCCGGCTTGGCGGTCGGAGTGGCGACCTCGCCGTTGCCGTACCACTGGAACAACTGGTCGAAGCCGCTCTCCCCCGGGCCGGCGATGTAGCCGTCCAGGGACATGCTCGCCTCGGTGTAGATCCCGCCCATCTACAGCACCCGGGTGATCTGCTCGGCGGCGATCCGGGCCTCCAGCCGGGCCTGGTCCAGGTTCGCGCAGAGCACCACCGACGCGCCGACAGCCAGTGGCGCCAGCAGCCAGTAGACCGGTTGTTCGTGCTCGGCGACGTCGACCAGCAGCCGGTCGCCCGCCCGCAGGTCCAGCCGCTCCGCCACGGCCAGCGCGACGCTGCCCCACTCGCGGTAGCTCGTACCGTCGGGGCTGGCCGCGTCCGAGCTGGTCAGCGGGGCGGACGCGGGCAGCGCGCCGGCGTGCCGCTCCACCTCGGCCCGCCATTCCAGGTAGCCCGGGGGCACCTCCCGCGGCGGGTTGGCGCCGAGGGAGAGCACGTAGCGGTGCCGCGCCTCGGGCACGTCCTCCAGCCAGTCGTCCAGCCGCTCGGCGCTGACGAACACGGCGTCGTACGGCTCGTCGGCGCCCGGCTCGATGGCTGGCAGGCCGGCGGTCGCCCGGGGCCGGAACGACACCGCCACCCCGGCCGACCAGGCACCCAGCAGCACGGCGGCGGTCTGCCAGTGGGCCGGGAGCAGCACCGCCGCCCGGTCGCCGACGCCCAGCCCGCAGCCCTCGCGCAGCAGCCCGGCGGCCCGCGCCGCCCAGCCGCCCAGCTCCGCCGCCGTCAGGTCGACCCGCTCGCCCGTCGCGTCGTCGAGGTAGGTGAGCAGCGGCCGGTCCACCTCCGCCGCCCGGTCACCGGTCAGCGGATCCCGGACGAGGGCATCGGTCGTGTTCATGTCGCACTCCTCCGCAGGCTGCGCCCACCCTACTGAACCGGCACCCACCCGACGCCAACAAACCGCCCCGCCACACGCCGCCGGGCAGATCTCGGACAGTTGCCGTCTGGCACGAACGGCCACTGTCCAAGATTCAGCCTGTCACGGGCCGGGCAGAGCCGGGCCGCCGTCCAGGAGCGGGGCCAGCAGGTCGCCCTGCTTCTCCACCCGCTTCAGCACCTCCCCCGCCGTGTACGGCCTGGTCGCCGGACGCTTCCCCGCCGCGCCCGCCTCGACCTCGTCCCAGGTCAGCGGGGTGGACACGGCCGGCACGGACTGCGCCCGCAGCGAGTACGGCGACACGGTCGTCTTGGCGGCGCTGTTCTGGCTCCAGTCGATGAAGACCTTGCCCGGCCGCAGGTTCTTCGCCATCTTCGACACGATCAGCTTCGGGTGCGCCCGCTCCAGCTCCTGCGCTATGCGCTTGGCGTAGTCGGACACGAGATCGGCGTCCTGCGTGCCGGCGATGGGGCAGCAGAGCTGCATGCCCTTCTTGCCCGAGGTCTTCGGGTACGCGGAGACGCCGTCGTCGGCGAGCCGGTCGCGCATCAGCAGCGCCACCTGGCAGCACTGGCGCAGCGACGCCGGCGACCCCGGATCGAGGTCGACGACCATCATGTCCGGGTGCTCGCCGATCTTCCACTGCGGCGTGTGCAGTTCCAGCGCGGCGAGGTTGGCCAGCCAGACCAGGGTGGGCAGGTCGTCGGCGACCACGTAGTCGATGGTCTCGCGGCCCTTGCTGGACCCGGGCGCGGGCAGCGTCTCGGTGCGTACCCAGCGGGGGGTGGCGGCCGGAGCGTTCTTCTCGAAGAACGAGCCGCCCGTGACCCCGTTGGGGAAGCGGATCCGGGTGAGCGCCCGGTCGGTGAGGTGCGGCAGGAGCACCGGGGCGATGCGGGTGTAGTAGTCGATCACCTCACCCTTGGTGAACCCGGCGTCGGGGTAGAGCACCTTGTCCAGGTTGGACAGCTCCAACGCGCGTCCCTCGACGTCCACCTTCAACCGCTCACCCGGCATCGTCGACCTCCTCGACGGGTTTGTCCGGCCGCAGCCGGAGCACCCGGGGGAACCGCAGCCGCCCGTCCGGGGTGCGCTGGCCGTACTTCACCTCCACCACGACCCGTGGTGTCACCCAGATCGCGCCCCGGGCGTCCTCGCGCGGCACGTCGCCCCCGAACGGGGACGCGCCGCTGCGCAACGGCTCCAGCTCGTGCAGCAGCGCCCGCTCGATGGCCGCGCCGATGCCGCCGCCCACCCGCCCCCGGTAGGTGAGCCGCCCGTCCGGGCGCGGCACGCCGACCAGCAGGCCGCCGATCTTGCGCGCCCCGGGCCGCCAGCCGCCGACCACGAAGTCGCCCGTGACCTCCAGCTTCACCTTCACCCAGTCCGGGGAGCGGACACCCGGCCGGTAGACCGAGTCGACCCGCTTGGCCATCACGCCCTCCAGGCCGTGCTCGCCGGCCGCCTCGTAGGTGGCCGGGCCGTCGCCGAAGACCGGCGGCACCGCCCACCGGGCGCCGCCGAGCCCGAGGCCCTCCAGGGCCTTCCGCCGTCGGGCGAACGGCCGGCCGGTCAGGTCCTCGCCGTCGAGCCGGAGCAGGTCGAAGATCATGTACGTCACCGGGGCCACCGCCGCCAGCCGGGCGGCCTTCTGCCGGTCGCGCACGTGCATCCGCTCCGCCAGGGCCGTGAACGAGGGCTGACCGGTCGCGCCGAGCAGCACCACCTCGCCGTCGAGCAGCGCGTCGCCCACCTGCTCGCGCAGGGTGGCCAGCTCGGGGTACGCGGCGGTGATCTCCACGCCGCTGCGGGCGTACAGGTGCTGCCGGCCGCCGGAGATGTCGGCCAGCGCGCGGACACCGTCCCACTTGAACTCGTACGCCCAGCCGGCACCCGCCGGGATCTGCCCGGTCATCGCGAGCATCGGCTTGAGCGGCGCGCCGGGCACCTCCCGACTGTACTTGCGCACGGAAGCGCTCGCGTGGCCTTCGATCATTTGCGATCCTGGGCTTTACCGGCGAGAGGAGCACGGGGATGCGGGCCATCTGGAAGGGAGCCGTCTCGTTCGGCCTCGTCTCGATCGGGGTCAAGCTCTACTCGGCCACCGAGGAGAAGGACATCCGCTTCCACCAGGTGCACCGGGAGGACGGCGGCCGCATCCGCTACAAGCGCACCTGCCAGGTCTGCGGCGAGGAGGTCAGCTACGACGACATCGCCAAGGGCTACGACATCGGCGGCGGCGAGATGGTGATCCTCACCGACGAGGACTTCGCCGAGCTGCCGCTGTCCAGCTCGCGCGCGATCGACGTACTGGAGTTCGTCCCGGCCGAGCAGGTCGACCCGATCCTCTACAACAAGGCGTACTTCCTGGAGCCGGAGGGCACCGCCACCAAGCCGTACGTGCTGCTGCGCGACGCGCTCGCCGACTCGGAGCGGGTGGCGATCGTCAAGGTGGCGCTGCGCCAACGGGAGCAGCTCGCCACGCTGCGGGTCCGCGAGGGCGTACTGCTGCTCAACACCATGCTCTGGCCGGACGAGATCCGCAAACCCGACTTCGGCTTCCTCGACGAGGACCTGAAGGTCCGCCCGCCGGAGCTGGCGATGGCCAGCTCGCTGATCGACTCGATGGCCGGCGAGTTCGAGCCGGACGCCTTCACCGACGACTACCGGGCCGCCCTCCAGGAGGTCATCGACGCCAAGGTGGAGGGCCGCGAGGTGGTCCAGCCGGAGGAGGTCGAGGAGGCCCCGGCCGCCGCCGTCGACCTGATGGCGGCGCTGAAGGCGTCCGTCGAGCGTGCCCGCTCCGCGCGGGGCGAGGCACCGGCCGGCGGCGGTGGGGAACCGACCCCGATCTCGGCGGCCCGCTCGGCGCAGAAGAAGGCCGCCGAGAAGAAGGCGGCGAAGGCCCCGGCCAGGAAGACCGCCGAGAAGAAGGCCGCCCCGAAGAAGACCGCCAAGAAGGCCGCGCCGAAGAAGACCGCCGAGGGCGAGAAGAAGCCCGCCGCGAAGAAGGCCGCGCCGAAGAAGGCGGCCCGCAAGACCGCCTGACCCCTTCCGGTCGTACGCGCCTGCCGCGCGGCCGAGGTTGCCTTGACGCCGGTGGCAAGGTCTAGCGTCGATCGGGTCGGACGAGGGAGGTCGGATGCTGATCGGTGAGCTGGCGGAACGCGCCGGCACGAGCACCCGGGCCCTGCGCTACTACGAGACGCACGGACTTCTCCGGGCGACCCGCTCGGCCAACGGATACCGGGTCTACGACGAGTCGGAGCTGCCGGTCGTACGCGAGATCCGGGCGTTGCTCGCGGTCGGCTTCGGCCTGGACGACATCCGCCCGTTCGTCGCCTGCCTGCGGGCCGGCAACGCCTCCGGTCACGTCTGCCCCGACTCGGTGGCCGTGCTGCGGCGCAAGCTGGCCGAGGTCGACGCCGGCATCGACCGGCTGCACGCGGTCCGCCGGGAGCTGCGCGACCAGCTCGCCCACGCCATCACCCACCGGGAGGAAACATGCTCGAGACTGCGCCGGACGGCTCGCTGACCGTCGTCACCGACGACACCTTCGCCACCGTGGTGCTCGCCGCCGACCGGCCGGTGGTGGTCGACTTCTGGGCGGACTGGTGCCCGCCGTGCCGGGCCATCTCCCGCAGCCTCGCCGAGCTCGCCGAGGAGTTCGCCGGGCGGATGCTCGTCGCGACGATCGACACCGACGCGAACCCGGCCGCCACCCGCACGTACTCGGTGATGTCGCTGCCGACCCTGCTGGTCTTCCGCCACGGGGAGGTGGTCGGCTCGGTCGTCGGGTCCCGCCCGAAGCACCACCTGCGCCAGGCGCTGGCCCGGCAGCTGGAGGGCTGAGCCGCCGACGGCCCGGTGCGGTCTCGCCCGGTGCGGTCCGTCGCGGGTACGCTCCCGCCGGCCCCGCCGCGAGAGGAACCCCATGCCGTACACCCCCGACCTGGACCGGCTGCTGACGCCCGGCGCCCGCTTCGCCGACGAGCACGCCACGTACGTCATGGAGGTCCACCCGCTGGGCGACGTCGTGCTGCCGACGGGGCGGGTGGTCGGCTGCGACCCGGTGGCCTGCCCCGAGGACGAGCCGTTCACGGTCGGGGTGGCCCCCGGCCGCTACCCGGCGCGGGCCTGGGTCGCGGTGGTGCGGGGCGAGGACGCCGAGACGGACCGGCGGGTGGCCGCCCTCGAACTGGTCGTCCACGACGAGCCGGCGGTCCGCTGGGAGATGGCGCTGGTCGGCGACCAGGACGTCGCGGAACTCAAGGCCGACGGTTGGTTCGGCTACGGGGTGGACACCGGCATCGGCACCCTGGCCGACCCGACCGCGCTGGCCGCCCTGGAGGCGTGGGACGAGGACGCGGTGACGGACGTCTTCGTCGCCGACGAGCCGGCCGACGGACCGGTGCCGGGGCACGTCGCCGCGGTGCTGGACGAGTCGACCGGGGCCAACGTGGTGACGGTCTGGTCCGGCTGGGGCGACGGCTGCTACGGCACCTGGATCGGGCGGACCGCCGACGGCCGGGTCACCTCGTACGTGACCGACTTCATGGTGGTGCCGGGGCCGGCGTGACCCGTGCGGTGGGAGCGACGACCGTCGAGGCGGCGCGGTGGGCGGCGGGGCGGGTACCGTGTGCGTCGGCTTTCCCCCGGCACTCCGATGCCGGCCACCACCTTCGCAGCAGGGAGTCGACGCCGTGAGCGAGCGTACGCAGAACCGGTCCCAGAAGTCGGAGCGGCGGCTGGCCGCCCAGTTGGCCGCGCAGAAGGCGGCCGAGGCGAAGCGCCGCCGCCAGGCGTGGGCCGGCGGGCTCGCCGGGGTCGCCGTGGTCGCGGTGCTGATCACCGTCTTCGTGACGATCGGGCGCAACAGCGACGGCGACAAGGACGAGACGGCCAGCACGGCGTCCTCGGGCCCGTCCGCCAGCGCCCCCGCCGCCGATGCGCCCGGCACCCCGAAGCTGCCGGAGGGGGCCGACCCGGCCCTGGGCAGCAAGCCGACGGTCGCCGCCGGCACGGGCGAGCTGAAGAAGCTCACCGTGACCCCGCTGATCAAGGGCACCGGCCCGGCGGTGCAGAAGGGCCAGACGATCACCACGAACTACGTCGGCGTCTTCTTCAAGGACGGCAAGGAGTTCGACTCGTCGTGGAACGCCGGCCAGCCGGCCTCCTTCGCCATCGGCGTCGGCCAGGTCATCCCCGGCTGGGACCAGGGCCTGGTCGGATTGACCGTCGGCAGCCGCGTGCAGCTCGACATCCCGGCCGAGCTGGCGTACGGCAACGACGCCTCCAGCGGCCGTCCGGCCGGTCCGCTGCGCTTCGTGGTGGACGTGCTCGCGGCGCAGTGACCCGCGAGGCGGGCCGAGTTGGACCCGTGACCGGCCCGTTGCCCGGCGATGGCGGCCCGGTTCGTCCGGGATGTCGCCCGTTGTTGATGTGGTAGCCCACACGGGGCTTCCGGCCCCTCACCAACTCGCAGTAGGTTCAGCGTCACCCCGGGCGGTCGGCCGTCCGGGGTGACGACCGGACCGGACGCGGAGGTGCACGTGACGGCGCTGGACGACGCGGGACGGACCGCCCGGGTGTTGTGGACGCACTACGAGCCCGTCCACGCGGTCACCTACTTCCACCCCCGCGCCCGGGCCGCCTTCGAGGCGGTCGGGCTGCGCGGCTTCTGGCGCGGCTACTTCGCCGGCCGGGCCGCGCCGCTGGGGCCCGCCGAGGCCGCGCCGGTGACCGCGGCGTTCTTCAGCTTCGCCCCGCACACGGTGGCGCGGGCGCTGCCGGCCGTCTGGCGGCTGGTCACCCCGCAGGAGGCGCTGCGGGCCCGGCTCACGGGCGCGGTGCAGGCGCTGGCCGAGCTGACCTACGAGCTGCCGGAGTCGCACCTGGTCGAGGCCGCCGAACTGCTGGAGGCCGCCGCCGCCGAGGCGGAGCCGGCCGGCCGGGTGCTGGGCGCCGCCAACGCCGCCCTGCCGCGCGGCGAGTACCCGCTGGCCCGGCTCTGGCAGGCCGCCACCACGCTGCGCGAGCAGCGCGGCGACGGGCACATCGCCGCGCTGGTCGCGGCCGACCTCGACCCGGTGGAGACGCTGGCCTGGCGGGTCGCGGTCGACATCTCCCCGCTGAACCTGCTCGGGCGGGGCTGGTCGGAGGAGCAGTGGGCCGAGGCCCGCACCCGGCTGGCCGAGCGGGGCTGGCTGACGCCGGACGGGGAGCCGACCGAGCTGGGCCGGTCCCGCTTCCAGGCGATCGAGGACGCCACCGACGCCGCTGCCGCCGGCCCGTGGCGGGCGCTCGGTCCGGAGCGCGCGCAGCGGCTGCGGGAGCTGCTCGAACCCATCGCCCGCGCCGCCCACACCGTCATCCCGGAGGGCAACCCGATCGGCCTGCCCGCGCTGCGGACCTGACCGCCGCCCGCCTGTCCGCTTGTCCGACCGCCTGCCGCCGTCTGCCCGGTGCCGCGCGTTGGGGCAGGATGGGTGCGTGGTGGATGCGGTGGTCTTCGACCTGGACGGCGTGATCGTGGACTCCGAGCCGGTGTGGGAGGAGGTCCGGCGGGCGTACGTCGCGGCGCACGGCGGGACCTGGCAGCCCGACACGCAGCGCCGGCTGATGGGCATGAGCACCGGCGAGTGGGCCCGCTACCTCAGCGGTGAGCTGGGCGTCGACCGCAGCCCCGAGCAGGTCGCCGCCGAGGTGGTCGAGGAGATGACCCGGCGCTACGCGGAACGCGTACCGCTGATCGACGGGGCCGACGAGGTCGTGCGCCGGCTGGCCGAACGGTGGCCGCTGGGGCTGGCCAGCTCGTCGCCGACCCGGCTGATCGCGGCGGCGCTGGCCGCGACGGGCCTGACCGGGGCGTTCGGCGCCACGCTGTCGACCGAGGAGACCGCGCGGGGCAAGCCGGCGCCGGACGTCTACCTGGCGGTCGCCGAGCGGCTGGGCGTCGACCCGGCCCGCTGCGTCGCCGTGGAGGATTCGTCCAACGGCGTCCGGTCGGCCGCCGCCGCCCGGATGACGGTGGTGGCGGTGCCGCACGGGACGTACCCGCTGGACCCGGACGCCGAGCGGCTCGCGGCCGTGGTGCTCGACGCGATCGGCGACCTGACCCCCCGGACCATCGACGCCGACCTCGGTGAGCAGGACGCCGTGGACCCCGAAACCGCCGGTTGACGTCCATGCCGTCCTGATCACCGGGGAACCTCACCCGGCGTCCGCCCGCGTAGCGGGCGGACGCGTCGCATGGGGCGGGGCGGCATGAGCGGGGATGCGGCGGGTACCGCACCCGACGGCGCCCGCCGGGGGCCGCCGGGTGAGGAGACGGGGATGAAGGCGATCGTGTACGAGCGCACCGGCGACGCCTCGGTGCTGCAACTGGTCGACCGGCCGGTGCCGGAGCCCGGCCCCGGCGAGGTCCTGGTGCGCATGGCCGTGTCGGGGGTGAACCCGACGGACTGGAAGGCGCGACGGGCGGGGCCGCTGCCGGGCGGCTGGCAGACGCCCGGGCAGGACGGCGCGGGGGTGATCGAGGCGGTCGGCGAGGGGGTCGACCGGGAGCTGATCGGCGAGCGGGTGTGGCTGTGGGAGGCCGCGTGGCAGCGGCCATGGGGCACCGCCGCCGAGTACACGGTGGTGCCGGTCCGGCAGGCGGTGCCCCTCGGCGACGCCTCGTTCGACCTGGGCGCCTGCCTGGGCATCCCCTTCCTCACCGCGCACCGCTGCCTCACCGCCGGCGAGTACACGCCGGACCGGCTGCACGCGGGCGCGCTCAGCGACCACACCGTGCTCGTGCAGGGCGGGGCGGGGGCGGTGGGCAACGCGGCCATCCAGCTCGCCCGGTGGGCGGACGCCTGCGTGGTCGCGACGGTCAGCAGCCCGGAGAAGGCGCAGCTGGCGGCGGCGGCCGGCGCCTCCTTCGTGGTCGACTACCGGCAGCAGGACGTGGTCGAGGAGGTCCGCAAGATCGCGCCCGACGGGGTGCACACCATCGTCGAGGTCTCCGCGGCGCGCAACGCCGCCACCGACGTCCAACTGCTCGGGCGCGGCGGCGCGGTCTGCGTCTACGCCGACGACGGCGGGGACGAGGTGACCCTGCCGATCCGGCCGTTGATGGCGCCGAACGCGCGATTCCAGTTCGTGCTCGTCTACACCGAGCCGAAGGTGGCAAAGGCGCAGGCGGTGGTGGACGTGGCCGCCGCGGCGGCACAGGGCGGGATCCGGGTGGGCGAGGACGCGGGCCTGCCGCTGCACCACCATCCGCTCTCGGCTGCCGCTGCGGCGCACCAGGCGGTGGAGAACTCGGTGGTCGGCAAGGTGCTGATCACCACCAGCGGAAACGAGTGACGGCCGCCCCGAGGGGATGGAAAGCCGTCTGAGCTGGGCAAGTTTCCCCGTAGTGGGCACAGAGACGAACAATCTTCGCAACAATGACGGTGCGGGGTGACCCGCATGGAGCGGGCGGCCCCGGCGCGGTGCGAACGCCGGGGCCGCCCCTGGGGAGGGAGTTCAGGAGTGTTCCCTACCCCAACAGGCGACAATGCGCCTGAGAACGTTACGGGGCGGTCAGCTCCCGGACACTCAGTTCGCCCCCGGCGTACCGGGAACGGACGACCTTCTTGTCGAACTTGCCGACGCTGGTCTTCGGCACCGTGTCGATGACGGCCCAGCGCTCCGGCAACTGCCAGCGGGCCACCGACTCGGCGAGGAACTCGCGCAGCTCCTCGACGGTCGCCGACGCCCCCTCACGGAGCACCACGGTGGCCAGCGGACGCTCACCCCAGCGCTCGTCGGGCACGCCCACCACGCAGGCCTCCAGCACCGCCGGGTGGGCCATCAGGGCGTTCTCCAGCTCGACCGAGGAGATCCACTCGCCGCCGGACTTGATGACGTCCTTGGCGCGGTCGGTCAGCGTGATGTAGCCGTCGGGCGAGAGGGTGCCGACGTCACCGGTACGCAGCCAGCCGTCGCGGAACTTCTCCTCGTCGGGCACGTCGTCGCCGACGTACCGGGCGGTCACCCACGGCCCGCGTACCTCCAGCTCGCCGACCGACGCCCCGTCGGCGGGCAGCGGCTCGCCCAGCGGGCCGACGATGCGGGCCTCGACCCCGGCCGGCACCCGGCCCTGCGTGTAGCGGTAGCGCCAGGCCTCCTCGCCCGTCGCGCCGGCCGGCGGCCGGGATACCGAGCCCAGCGGGGACATCTCGGTCATCCCCCAGGCGTGGATGACGTCGATGCCGTGCCGCTCGGCGAACGCGTGCATCAGCGCCGGCGGGCAGGCCGAACCGCCCACGATGACCTCCCGCAGGGAGGAGCTGTCCACGTCGTGGGCGTCCAGGTGGGCCAGCAGGTCGTTCCAGATCGTCGGCACCGCGCCGGCCAGGGTCGGCCGCTCGGCGGCGATCATCTCCGCGATCGGCCCGGCCTGGAGGAACCGGTCCGGCATGATCAGTGACGCCCCGGAGAGGAAGGCCGCGTACGGCAGCCCCCAGGACATCGCGTGGAACATCGGCACGATGGCCAGCTCGCGGTCGACCGGGCCGAGACCGAACCCCTCCGGCATGCAGACCTGGAGCGAGTGCAGGTAGATCGAGCGGTGCGAGTAGGCCACGCCCTTCGGGTTGCCGGTGGTGCCCGAGGTGTAGCAGAGGGCGGCGGCGTCGCGTTCGTCCACCTCCGGCCAGTCGAAGACGTCGGGACGGTCGGCCAGCAGCGCGTCCCAGTGGTGCACGGTGATCCGGTCGCCGGCCGCCGCCGTGAGCGGGGCCGGGTCCCCGCCGCCGACCACCACCACGTGCCGCACCGTCGTCATCTCGCCGATCACCCGGGCCAGCAGCGGGATGAGCGTCGAGTCGACCAGCACCACCCGGTCCTCGGCGTGGTTGGCGATGTAGGCGACCTGGTCCGGAAAGAGCCGGATGTTGAGCGTGTGCAGCACCGCGCCCATGCTGGGCACCGCGAAGTACGCCACCAGGTGCTCGGCGTTGTTCCACATGAAGGTGGCGACCCGCTCGTCGCCGGTGACGCCACACTCGTCGCGCAGCGCGTGGGCCAGCCGGGCCGCCGCCCGCCCGACCTCGGCGTACGTCATCCGGCGCGGGTCGCCGCCCGTCCAGGTGACCACCTCCGCCGTGCCGTGCACGGTGGCCCCGTGTCGCAGGATCCGCGAGACCTGGAGAGGGGCGTCCATCATGGTGCTACGCATGGGTAACAAAATAGTGTCGGCGGTCACAGGTTGGGAACCCTGGAATGCCGACCGAGATCGGAAGAGCCCCGTAAATTGTCCGGGTGAGCATCTCCTGGGCTGATTCGTACGTGGGACAGCTACGCGCGCTCGCTGGTGACCGGACGCTGATGTTCGTGGGCGCCCGCGCCGTGGTCCGCGACAACGCGGGGCGCCTCCTGCTCATCCAGCGCTCCGACAACGGGCAGTGGGCCCTGCCCGCCGGGGCGATGGAGCTGGGCGAGTCGATCGCCGACTGCGCCGTCCGCGAGGTACGCGAGGAGACCGGGCTGCGCGCGCTGCGGGTCAGCGCCTTCGCCCTCTACACCGGCCCGGACCGCACCCACACCAACATGTACGGCCACACGTACCAGATCTTCACGACCGCGTTCCGGGTCGACGAGTGGGACGGCGAACTCGCCCGGATCACCGACGAGACGACCGACGCCGGGTTCTTCCACCGGGCGCAGCTGCCGGCCCCGCTCTCCACGAGCGTCACCGAGACCCTCGCCGACCTGGACGTCTTCGAGCAGACCAACCGGCTGATCCTCAAGTGAGGACTGGCGGGGCCGGTCTCACGTGAGGCCCGGCCCGGCTCCGCGGCACGGGTGGTCCGCCTCAGAGCATCGTCTGGCTCTTCGCCTCCATCTCGGCGGCGGCCTCCTCCTTCGACTCCCCGGACAGCGGCTTTCCGCCGGGCGGCGGGCCCTCGCCGCCGAGGCCGTCCGTGCCGCCCGTGGCGCCGCCCGGCCCCGCACCGCGCAGCTTCTCGTTCGGCAGCGCCAGGGTGACCAGCACCGCCACGATCGCGATCAGGCCGGTGGTGAGGAAGACCAGGTGCAGCGACTCCACGAACGCCGCCTGGACGGCGGCGCGTACCGGGGCGGGAAGCGCCAGGATCGTCGCCGGGTCGTTGACCGAGACGTCCGCCCCGCCGCTCGCCGCCACTGCGGCCTGCTGCTCCGGCGGCAGCTGGGCGATCGCCGCCGGCAGCCGGGCGGCGAGTTCCGAGGTGAGCCGCGCCGACAGCACCGCGCCGAGGATGGCGACGCCGAACGAGCCGCCCAGCGACCGGAAGAATGTGGCCGACGAGGTGCCGGCGCCCAGGTCCCGCATCGACACCGCGTTCTGCACGGCCAGGATCAGCGACTGCATGCAGAGCCCCAGCCCGATGCCGATCACGACCATGTAGCCGAAGGCCACCCAGAGGGAGGTGTCCACCTCCAGTCGGGTGAACAGCAGCATGCCGACCAGGAGCACCACCGCGCCGGCCACCGGGAACCACTTGTAGCGCCCGATCCGGCTCATCGCCCGGCCGGTCAGCACCGAGGTGACGATGACGCCGGCCATCATCGGCAGCATCAGCAGGCCGCTGCGGGTCGGCGAGGCGCCCCGGACGATCTGGAGGTAGAGCGGAATGAAGATGATCGAGCCGAACATCACCAGGCCGAGCACGAAGCCGGCCGAGTTGGCCAGCGCGAACGTGGCGCTGCGGAACAGCCGCAGCGGCAGGATCGGCTCGGCCACCCGGGCCTCCTGGAGCACGAAGAGCACGCCGAGCACCGCGCCCGCGACGAAGAGGCCGACGATCACCCCGGAGCCCCAGGCGTACTCGTTGCCGCCCCAGCTCAGCGCGAGCAGCAGGCAGCTCACCCCGGCGACCAGCAGCGCCGCGCCGACCCAGTCGATCGAGTGGTCGCGCCGGGTGAACGGGACCAGCCGCAGCACCCGGGAGCACACGACGATCGCCAGGATCCCCAGCGGCAGGTTGATGTAGAAGATCCACCGCCAGTCGGTCTCGGCGAAGTAACCGCCGACCAGCGGGCCGGCGACCGAGGAGAGGCCGAAGACCGCCCCGAACAGCCCCTGGTAGCGACCGCGCTCCCGGGGCGACACCACGTCCGAGATGATGGTGAACGCGAGCGTCATCAGGCCGCCGGCGCCGAGACCCTGCACCCCCCGGGTGACGATGAGCTGGGTCATGTCCTGCGACAGGCCGGCCAGCAGCGAGCCGAGCAGGAACGTGCTGATGGAGAAGAGGAAGACGGGGCGCCGCCCGTACAGGTCGGCCATCTTGCCGTAGAGCGGCGTCGAGGCCGTGGAGGCGAGCAGGTACGCCGTCACCACCCACGAGTAGTGGTTGATCCCGCCCAGCTCACCGACGATCGTCGGCAGCGCGGTGCCGACGATCGTCTGGTCGAGCGCGGCCAGCAGCATGCCGGTCATCAGGCCGAACATCAGCAGCCGGATCTGCCGCCCGCCGAGCGCCGGGGCTTGCGTCGTCATCCCGCCTCCTTTCCCCGCCCACCTGAGACATGCGCGCGGAAAGGCGTGCACCTCGTCGGTCGGGAGGCCGGCGGCGCTACGGACCACCGGCCCCACGACCGACGACGGGTCAGCGGGACGAGTGCGGGCCTCCGGCGAACTCTTCGACGATCCTCGCACAGAAGGCCGGCAGATCGTCCGGCTTACGGCTGCTGACCAGGCCGCCGTCCGCGACGACCTCCTCGTCGACCCAGTCCGCGCCGGCGTTGGTGAGGTCGGTGCGCAGGCTGGGCCAGGAGGTGATCCGGCGGCCCCGCACCACGTCCGCCTCGACCAGCGTCCACGGCCCGTGGCAGATCACCCCGACCGGCTTGCCGGCGTCGAAGAACGCCCGGACGAAACGCACCGCGTGCGGATCGGTCCGCAGGAAATCCGGGTTCGCCACCCCGCCGGGCAGCACCAACGCGTCGTAGCCGCCGGCGTCCGCGTCGGCCGCCGTCACGTCCACGTCGTACGTCTTGGACTGGTCCAGGTGGTTGAAGGACTGGATCGTGCCGGGCTTGAGCGAGACCAGCTCCACCGTGGCGCCGGCCTGCTCCACCGCCTCGCGGGGCTGGACGTACTCGACCTCCTCGACGCCGTCGGCGGCCAGGAACGCGATCCGCTTGCCCTGAAGTGTCGTCGCTGCCATCTCGGTGTCTCTCCTCTCCGGGGTACCCTCCGTCCCTTCCCGGGGCCCGGTGCCCGAAACCCCTCCCCGATGGCGGCAGGTTTGGCCAGGATGCCCCGGGGGACCCGGGACGGCATGGCAGGAGGAGCAGCGGAACAGCGCCGGCTCGCCGCGGTGGTGGAGGGCTGGCTGGGTCGTACCGTCCTGGTCGTCGGTGACGCCATGCTCGACGAGTGGCGCTTCGCCGACTCCGACCGGCTCTGCCGGGAGGCGCCCGCCCCGGTCCTCACGCTGCGCCGGCGGATCTCCGCAGCCGGCGGGGCGGCGAACACGGCCGTCAACGTCGCCGCGCTCGGGGGCCGGGCGGTGCTGGTGGCACCGGTCGGCGCGGACGTGGCCGGCGACGAACTGCACGACTGTCTGGACCGGGCCGGCGTCTGGGACCGTACGGTCGCCCAGCACGGCCGGCCGACGCCGGTGAAGCGGCGCATGCTGGCGGGCAACCAGATCCTGCTGCGGGAGGACTCCGGCGACGCCGACGACGCGCTCGACGACGACGGGGTGACGCGGCTGCTCACCGCGCTGGACTGCGCCACCGAGGAGCTACGCGCCGCCGGTGGCGAGGCGCCCACCCTGGTGGTCTGCGACTACGGCCTGGGCGCGCTGCCCGCCGCCGTCCGCGCCTGGCTGGTGACCAACCGGGAGCGGTACGCCACGGTCGCGCTGGACGCCCACGACCTGGCCGACTGGCGCGGTCTCGCCCCGACCGTGGTGACGCCCAGCTTCGCCGAGGCGACCCGGCTGCTCGCCCGGGCCGGCGGAGCCCGGCCGGCGCCCCACGCCGGGCTGCACCTGGACCACTCCGACGGCGACCGGGCCGACGGACCCTCCGAGCTGACGGTGGGCGTCTCCCCGGGCGGCGCCGGGGCGCACCACGCCGCCCACCGTCCCGGCCCGACGAACCCGACCGGCGAGCCGTCGGCCGGCGAGGGTCGGGTGGCGATGACCGGCGACGGGCTCACCGTGACCGGCACCGGCGTCACCGTGAACGCCACGGCCGGCGAGGGCGTCGACCGGGCCGTGCTCGCCGAGTCCCGCCTCGCCGAGCTGCGCGCGCACACCGGCGCGGACGTGGTGGCGGTGACCCTGGACACCGACGGCGCGGTGGTCGGCGGGGCGGACGGCGAGCCCCGGCGCAGCCACAGCACCCCGGTGCCGGCCAGCCACGCGGTCGGGGCGGGCGACGCGTACCTGGCGGCGATGACGCTGGCGCTCGCCGCGGACGCGCCGCTGCCCACCGCCGCCCAGCTGGCCCAGCTCGCCGCCACCATCACCGTCTCGGACACCGGCACCTGCGTGTGCCGCCGCGACGACCTGCTCGTCGCGCTGGACGCACCGGTCGAGCGGGCGGGCCACCGGGCGCTGGTCGACACCGACGGGTTGGCCGCCGTCGTCGCGGAGCACCGCCGGGCGGGCCGCTCGGTCGTCTTCACCAACGGCTGCTTCGACGTGCTGCACCGGGGCCACGTGCGTTACCTGGAGCAGGCCCGCGCGCTCGGCGACCTGCTGGTGGTGGCGGTCAACTCCGACGGCAGCGTACGCCGGCTGAAGGGCCCGGACCGGCCGGTGAACCCGGTCGAGGACCGGATCGCCCTGCTCGCCGCGCTGGCCTGCGTCGACCACGTGGTGGTCTTCGAGGAGGACTCCCCGACGGAGCTGATCGAGGCGGTCCGCCCCGACGTGTACGTCAAGGGCGGCGACTACCCGCCGGAGATGGTGCCGGAGGCGCCGCTGGTGCGCCGGCTCGGCGGGCAGGTACGCACCCTCGGTTACGTACCGGACCGGTCCACCTCGGCGATCATCGACCGGATCCGGGCGCACGGCCATGAGCCGCAGGAGGACACCTCCCTGACTCCCGAACCGTCGTGAACCGCCCGCTCGACCCCGGCACGGCCGACGGGTTCCGCGCGCGACGCCTGCTCGACGTGCTGATCCCGACCCGCAACCGCCCCGCCGAACTGGCGGTCACCCTCTCCGGGCTGGCCGCCCAGGAGGGCGTACCCGGCTTCGGGGTGGTGGTCAGCGACCAGTCCGACGGCGACGCCGCGTACCGGCACCCGGCGGCGGCCACCATGGTCCGGGCGCTGCGCCACCGGGGGCACCCGGTGCTGCTGACCCGCCGGCTGCCCCGGCGCGGGCTGGCCGAGCACCGGGCTTACCTGCTGGCCGCGTCCGCCGCCCGGTACGTGCTCTGCCTCGACGACGACGTCTGGCTGGAGCCGGGCACGCTGCGCCGGCTGGTCACCGCCATCGGGGAGTTGGGCTGCGGCTTCGTCGGCAACGCGGTGCACGGGCTGTCGTACGCCGAGGACGTCCGGCCGGAGACGCACCGGCACTACGAGGAGTGGGACGGCCCGCCCACCCCGGAGCGGATCCGCCCCGGCACCCCGGAGTGGGAGCGGGCGTCGATCCACTCGGCGGCGAACCTGCTGCACGTCACCCGGAAGCTGGACCTGCCGGCGGGTGCCTGGCGGGCGTACAAGGTGTCCTGGGTCGGCGGCTGCGTGCTCTACGACCGGGCGAAGCTGCTCGACGCCGGTGGCTTCGACTTCTGGCGTCGGGTGGACGAGAAGCACCAGGGCGAGGACGTCGCCGCGCAGCTCGCCGTGCTGGCGCGCTTCGGCGGCGCCGGCGTCCTGCCCAGCGGCGCGTACCACCTGGAGTCGCCGACCACGGTCACCGACCGCGAGGTGGAGGCGTGGGAGGTCGTGCTCGCCGACGAGGACGCGCCTCAGCGGGTGTGAGTGCCGGTCCTCGGTTGTCTCACCCCCTTGCCACAATGCGGTCCGTGAATGAACTGGAAGCGTTTCGCGCCGCTGCCCAGAAGAAGGGAATGCCCGACGACGCCATCGACTGGTGGCTGCGCCTCGCGCGCCCCTGCCTCTATCTGGAGAAGGACGGCAGCGGCCCGGTGGTCGGGCACTTCGGCGGCACGCCCTCGCTGCCCGCCTCGGTGGCCTGGCCGGACGACACCGTCCACCTGGCCTCGATCGACCTCGCCGCGCTCCCCGACGGCGCGCTCGACCTCGACCTGCCCAGCGACGGCACCCTGGTGTTCTTCGTGACGCCGGAAATGCCCACCTACACCGGTCAGGTGATCCACGTGCCGGCCGGCGCGGCGGTCGCCGAGGCGGAGTCGCCCTCCGGCTGGGACCCGTACGACCGTTTCCCCCTGCACGCCACGCCGAACTGGAGCCTGCCCGAGCGCCCTTCCGTCACTCCGGGCTACACCTGGGGCGACCGCGACGACGAGCCCGACTACCGGAGCATCGTGTGGAGCCTCGGCGACGAGCACGACGGCGACGAAGTAATCGTCCTCGGTGGTCACGGGCTGTCGAACACCGGTGGCCTTGGCGTTCCCGTCAACGAGGAGAGGGGAGAGGTGCTGCTGGCCGAGTTCTTCCTGAACGAGGAGAAGGTCGGCGACGACTTCGAGACCGACTACGCCACCGTCTACTACACGATCACCCGCGAGAGTCTGGCTGCCGGCCGCTTCGCGGAGGTCTCCGTGAACGCCGACTTCCACGGCTGACCTGCGGCACAGCCGGTCACCGGTCGTACCAGCCGGGCGGCCCGTCTCCGACGGGCCGCTCAGGGTGCTCCGGGCTGCGGGCGGAGCAGTTCCCGGGCCGCCTCCACGACCTCGACCACCGGCACGTCGGTGACGAAGGAGTCCCGGTGGGGGCACTCGCCGTCGCCGGGGCGGTGCGGGTAGATGCCGGGGGTGCAGTCCACCCCGCAGACCGGGCAGAGCACCGTCCACGAGCTGATCGGCCGGTGCCGGCCGCGCAGCAGGTTCGCGACCGTGATCAGGTTGCCGACCCAGTAGATGCCCACGGTGGCGGTACCCACGGCGGCGGCCAGGTGCAGGGGCCCGGTGTCGTTGGAGACCACCAGCTCGCAACCTGCGTAGCAGCCGGCCAGCCCGCCGAGGCTGAGCGTGCCCACCTGTGGCCGCACCGGCACCCCGGCCGCCGCGACCACCCGGTCCACCACGTCCTGTTCGGCGGCGGTGCCGGTGACCAGCACCTCGTACCCGTCGCCGACCAGCTCGCGGGCCACCTCGGCGAAGCGTTCGGCGGGCCAGCGCCGGCGGGTGTCCGTGGCGCCGGGATGCAGCGCCACCCTCGGCCGCCGCGCCGGGCCGAGCACCTCGGCCACCTCGGCCCGGTCGGCGTCGGTCACGGCCAGCGTCGGGACGATCGTGGTGGCGCCCGCGCCGACCAGGCCCGCCACCTCCAGGTAGCGGATCACCTCGTGCTGGTAGTAGACGTACCGGATCCAGCGGTCCAGCGGCGGCGCGTCCTCGGCGCGCAGCCCGGCGGTGACCCGCGCGCCGAGGGCGGCGACGAACGGATTGGAGTTGGCGCCGCCGCCGTGCAGTTGCAACGCCAGGTCGAAGCGTTCCTGGCGGGCGGCGGCGAGGAAGTCGTCCAGCGCCGGCTCCGGCTCGCCCGGATCGGGGCCACGGATCCCCGGCACGGGCGGCACCACCAGCACGCGGTCCACGGGCCCGGGCCGGTCGCGCCAGAGCTTCGCGTGCCACGGCGCGCCGAGCAGCACGATCTCCGCCTCCGGGTACGCGGCCCGCAACGCCTCCAGCGCCGGCAGGACGAAGATGAAGTCGCCGAGCGCGTTGGCGCGCAGCACGGCGATCCGCTCGACGTCGGGCACGCGCCCGGTCGCCGGGCCGAGCAGGTCCGGGGTGACCACGGGCGGCGTTACGGCCGGTCGGTCTCGTCGAGGGCGATGTCCGGGCGGTGCATCTCCCGGTCCGCGGCCGGGTCGACGACGCTCGGCGTACCCCCGGCGGGGTTGGTGGGGCGGGGACCGGTGCGGCCGACGGTGATGGTGCGCGGCGCGGGCCGGGCGGCCCGGGGCAGTCGCACCCGGAGCAGGCCGTGGTCCATGACCGCGTCGATGGCGTCGGGGTCCACGCGGGACGGCAGGTCGACCCGGTACTCGAAGCCCCGGGTCTCGAAGCCGCCGGGGATGCCGTGGTCGGCGTTGACCTCGGCCTCCGAGCGGGCCCGGACGCAGAGCTCACGGTCGTCCAGCTCGACCGCCACCTCCTCCGGCGCCACCCCGGGCAGCCGCACCACGACCTCCCAGCCGTCGGCGGTCTCGGTCAGCTCGACGTCCGGCGACCCGGTCCGTCCGCCGACCAGCCGGCGCAGCTCCGAACGCAGGGACTGGAGTTCGCCCATCGGATCCCAGCCCTGCTGTCGACCGCGCCAGCCCCGCCCGGCCCCACCGCCCTGTTCGCTCATGACGCCCCTCCGCCGATGACTCGCTCGCTCAAGACGGTCCTCCCGTCCACGGCCCGGCCACTCATCGGGCCTCGCCGATCCGGTGGCTGGCCGCCGAGGGACGCAGTGAGCTGGGCGCGTCCAGCCCCGCGTCCCGGTCCACGCCGACGCCGAGCCGGTCGACCAGTTCGCCGCCCAGCCACGCGCTCACGCCGAGGATGGCCAGCGCGACCACCTCGATGGCGATCAGCGCGCCGCCGGCGGCCCGCGAGTCGGCGTTGAGCCGGACCACCCAGACCGCGGCGAAGAGCAGGATCACCGCGACGTTGGCGGCGGCGTGGGTCAGCGCCACCCGCTTCGCGCGGGTGGCCGACGGGATGGCCAGCAGGTCGAACGTCCCGGCCAACGCGGCCAGCAGGCCGCCGACGAGGCCGACGGTGATGTTCCAGTACGCGACCTCGCCGAGGAAGTCCGGCCCGCCCACGGTGTCCACCAGGTCGAACAGGACCGCGGTGACCAGCAGGGCGACCGGGAACATCACCAGCATCGGGTGGACGGGATGGCCCAGCACCTTGAGTCGGCTCTCCATCAGGCCTCCACTGCTCGGTCTCTCCGGGCGCGCGGTTGAGGCGGTACCCCCGCCTCACGGTGGGAAACCTCGCGCTGGTCACGCTCTCCTAGGCTGGCCGCAGGTGGCGCGCCGCCACCGGGGTCAACGCGTGGAGGAGGATCACGTGACGGTGGAGATCACCTCGCACGACGAGCTGCGCGGGTTGCTGGGGTTGCCGACGCCACGGACGCTCGCCAAGGAGCGGCCCGTCCTGCACCCACGGGACCGGGAGTGGCTCGCCGCGTCGCCGTTCTGCCTGATGGCGACGGCGGGCGCGGACGGCAGCTGCGACGTCTCGCCGAAGGGCGACCCGCCGGGCTTCGCCCGGGTGCTGGACGAGCGGACCATCGCCGTCCCGGAGCGGCCGGGCAACCGGCGCGCCGACGGCTACCGCAACATCCTGGACAATCCGCACGTCGGGTTGATCTTCCTGATCCCCGGGCGCACCGACACCCTGCGGATCAACGGCCGGGCCCGGCTGGTCCGCGACGCTCCCTGGTTCGACGAGATGGTGGTCGAGGGGCATCGCCCGGTCCTCGCCCTGGTGGTGGAGATCGAGCAGATCTTCTACCACTGCGCCAAGGCGTTCCTGCGCTCCCAGCTGTGGCAGCCGGAGAGCTGGGAGCCGGACGTGCTGCCGTCCCGGGCCCGGCTTATCAAGGAGGTCGAGAACCCGGCGGAGAGCCTGGCCGACCTGGAACGCCACTACGGCCCGGGGTACGCGGCCACCATCTACAGCTGACGCCTGCCGGTCGAGCGTGGCCACCCGCCGCAGCGTGGGCAGCCCTCGGAAACCCGCTGCGGCAGCGCCCTGGTGATCAGGACGCCATGGACGCTACCCAGCGCCTTCAACGTCCACGGCGTCCTGATCAACTCTGGCGGACGCGGTGTCGGGCGGTCCTTCCCCGGGGTGGGTGGTGGCGGCCGGGGTGTTGCTAAAGGGTTCTTTATAAAGATAGCTTTAGCGTATGTCGTTACCCGAAGTGAAGCTCTCCGATCCCAAGGCCCTACGGGGCTACGCGCACCCGCTGCGGATGGCGCTGATCGGGCTGCTGCGCCAGCAGGGTCCGATGACCGCGACCCAGGCTGCCGAGCGGCTCGGCGAGAGCGTGCCGAACTGCTCCTTTCACCTCCGGCAGCTCGCCAAGTACGGGCTCGCCGAGCGGGCACCCGGCGCCGACGCCCGCGAGCGGCCCTGGCGGGCCACCGCCCTGAACACCTCCTGGGACGACACCTCGAACGACCCGCAGACCCGGGCGGCCATCGACGAACTGAGCGCCGTCCAGCTCGCCCTCTACGTGCGCAAGGCCGAGGAGTTCCTGGCCCGACGCGCCGAAGAGTCGACGGCCTGGCGGGCGGTCACCGGCTTCGGTGACCAGCAGGTGTACGTCACCGCCGAGGAGATGGCCGCGCTGAGGGCGCGGATCGACGACCTGCTCACCGAGTACGACGACCGGCTCGTCGACCCGACGAAGCGCCCGGCCGGCAGCCGGAAGGTCAGCCTCATCCGCCTGGACGTCCTGGCCGACCCGCCGCCCACCGGTGCCCCCGCCGACGCCCCCAGCCCGACGGCCGGCGCCAACAGCCCGAGGGCCGGCGCCAACGCGGTCACCGTTGGCGCCGGCAGCGGCGGTGACGGAGAGCCTCCGGTCAGCGGAGCGGAGGCCCGCAACCCCGGTGAGCGGGAGGGCGACCGGTGAGCGGTCAAGCGACCGACGTTCCGGTCGCCGTCCCGCCCGGCGGTCCCGCCCGGCGCGGGCCGCTGCCCCGGCTGCTGCGCGAGCGGATGTTCCGCCGGTACTGGTCGGCGCAGACCGTCTCGTACTTCGGCGACGAGATCTCCACTCTGGCCCTGCCACTGCTGGCCGTGCTGGTGTTCCAGGCGAGCCCCGCCGAGATGGGCTACCTGACCGCCGCCGCGCTCGCCCCGAACCTGCTCTTCTCACTGCTCGTCGGCGCCTGGGTGGACCGGTACCCGTACAAGCGCCGCCTCATGATCCTCACCGACGTCGGGCGGGCACTGCTGCTCACCGCCGTGCCGGTGGCGTACCTGCTGGACCTGTTGACGATGCCGCAGCTCTACGTGGTGGCATTCGCGGTCGGCACGCTCGCCGTGATCTTCGAGGTCGCACGGGGACCACTCTTCGTCTCCGTCGTCGGGCGTCCCGACTACGTCGAGGCGAACACCCTGATCAACGGCAGCCGGGCGATGTCGCTGGTGGCCGGGCCGAGCATCGGCGGCGTTCTGGTGCAGGTGCTCACCGCCCCGATCGCCCTGGTCGCCGACGCCCTGTCGTACGTCGTGTCCGCGTACTTCCTGGTGCGGATCCGGCCGACGGAGCCGCCGCCCGAACGCGGCGGCGGGCTGGCCCTCGGCGCCGGGCTGGGGTTCATCGCGCGGATGCCGATGATGCGCGCGCTCCTGCTCGGCACCACCACCGTCAACCTGTTCAACTTCATGTTCGTCGCGCTCTTCGTGCTCTACGTGACGCAGGATCTCGGCCTCTCGCCCGGCCTGCTGGGCGCGGTGCTGGGCGCGAGCGCGGTGGGCGGCCTGATCGGCGCGGCGCTGACGGGCCGGCTCGTCCGCCGGTTCGGCGTCGGACCGACGCTGCTGGCCGGATTCGTCCTCTTCCCGGCCCCCATGTTGCTCGTCCCCCTCGCCGGCGGGCCGACACCGCTGGTGGTCGGGATGCTCTTCGCCGCCGAGTTCCTCTCCGCCCTCGGGGTGATGCTGCTCGACATCACGGTCGGCTCGGTGCAGACCGCGCTCACCCCACAGTCGCTGCTGGCCCGGGTGGCCGGGGCCCGGCGCACCGTCAACTACGGCATCCGGCCGATCGGCGCGCTGCTCGGCGGCGCGCTCGGCACCACCCTCGGCGTACGGCCGGCGCTCTGGATCGCGACGGCGGGTGCCCTCGCCGGGGTGCTGTGGGTGCTCTTCTCGCCGGTTCCCCGCCTGCGCGGGCTCCCGGAGCAGGCGGACTGACCGGCTCTTCCGGTCCCGGGCGGCAGCCGGTTCCGCTCCGCCGGCCGATCGGCCGGATCGCCGCTGTCCGAAGTGGTGCCTCGGCAGGTCGGGCGATTGAGCGTCCACGACGGGGGTAGGAGTTCGATTGACGAGGACGGCTCTTGACACCGAACGGAGCGGTTCGACCTGACGAGGAGGATTGCCAATGACCACGAAGGTCGAGAAGTCCATCGAAGTACAGGTTCCGGTCAGCACCGCGTACAACCAGTGGACGCAGTTCGAGGAGTTCCCCCGCTTCATGGGCGGCGTGCGTGAGGTGCGCCAACTCGACGACAGGCGGATGCACTGGGTGGCCGAGATCGCCGGCGTCCAGCGCGAGTGGGACGCCAAGGTCCTGGAGCAGGTGCCCGACCAGAAGGTGGCCTGGGCGGCCACCGAGGGCGTCACCAACGCCGGCGCGGTCTACTTCCAGCCCGTCGGCGCCGACCGCACCATGGTCCGGCTGCACCTGGAGTACGAGCCCGAAGGCCTGATCGAGAAGGCCGGCGACAAGCTCAACATCATCGAGCGGCAGGCCGAATCCGACCTGCGCAAGTTCAAGACGTACATCGAGGAGCGCGGCGTCGAGACCGGCGCCTGGCGCGGCAGGGTCGACAGCGGCATCGGGGTCGGCACCCCGGGCGTCGAGCACGCGGCGGCCACGCGCGGCGACAGCGGCAGCGCCGGGGTGTCCGGTAAGGCCGTGGCGGCGGGCGCCGCCGTGGCCGGGGCGGCAGCGGCCGGAGCCGCCACGGCCGCCAAGCGCCGCTCCGACGCCGACGACCGGCCGACCACCACCGTCACCCCCGACACGGAGTACGTGGTGACCGAGACCGAGGTCGTCCCGGGGCCCGGCAGCGCCGGCTACCCGCACCGCACCCTCTGATCTCTCGTACGCCTGCCCTGTCGACGGACGGTCCGGGTCATCACGACCCGGGCCGTCCGTGTCCTGCTCGGTCGCGGCTCGGTGGCGTCGGCGCGACTCGGCGAGCAGCGCACGCTCGGCGCGGTGGGCGGCGTCAGCGCGATTCGGCGAGCACCGTCCAGAGGTGGCCGTCCGGGTCGGCGAAGGTGCCCGTGTAGCCCCACGGCTGCGGGCCCGGCTCGACGACGACCTGCGCGCCTGCGGCCCGGGCCCGCCCGACCAGCTCGTCGACCTCGGCCGGCGTCGCGGCCGGGAGGCTGACGACGCACTCGCTCTGCCCGCGCCCGGCCACCTCGTGGTCGCCGATCACCCAGCCGAAGCCGCCGGTGGGGACCAGCATGACGCGGAGACCGTCGTTGAGGGCGTACTGCAAGGGCTCGGGAACGCCGTCCTCGGCCGGCTCGCCGACGGCCTCCAGCCCGAGCCCCTCCGAGTAGAAGCGGTACGAGGTCGGACGATCGGCGATCGGCAGGGCGACGACGACGGGCGCGTACTGCATGAGGCTCCTCAGGTTGGCGATCACGGTAAGTGTGCGGGTCGTCGCGGGCCCACACCCGGCAGCGGCGCGCGGGCGTCAGGCGCTCCAGCCGGCCGGATTGGTGCAGGACTCCCGGGAGATGCCCGAGCCGGTCTCCGGCCAGCCGCCGAAGCGCTTGTCGTGCAGGCGGGCGAAGAAGTAACACATGGCCTCGCACTCCCCGTCCGGGACGGCCACTGCGGGATTCGCGCTGACCGCCTCGTAGAACTCGCGCCCGAGAGCGACGACGAAGCCGCGGCAGTAGAGGAAACCGTCGTCGGAGCCGTCGGTCACCTCGTGCACGTCGGCCCGGTCGATGTCGTGCAGCTTGCGCTCGACCACCCGGTCCAGGTCGGTCAGCTCCGCACTGGACAGTTCGGCGGTGAGCTGCCGGAGGCTGTCGAGGAACGGATCGAGCCACGGGTCGAGGGCGTAACGGCCGTCGTCATCGTCGTCGGACTCCGGATCACGGGTCAGCAGCGCCCGGCGCAGCGCGGCAGGCTCGGGGCCGAGCCGCTCCCAGGCGGACTCGACGAGCGCCCAGAAGCAGGCCTCGTCCTCGGCGCTCGGCAGCTTGCCGACGCCACTCGTCAGATCGGTCACGGCGGCAGCGTAACGACCACGGCCGACATCCTCGCCCGTCCGTTCCGGCCGGCCGGGCTGCCCGGCGCCGTCGCGGCCGTACGGGACCCTGGGGCAGACTTGGCCCCGTGCGACCCCAGCCGCTCATCCGCAAGGTGCGTTTCGAGATCCGACCATGGGACGACGGTCCGGACCCGGCACGCGAGTTGTTGCCGTACGTCGACGAGGTGAGCCTGGTGGAGCTGGTTTCGGGCTACGAGCACGCCGCCGGTCACGATGTGCCCGGCCAGTACGCCGGGCTCGTTCTCGACCGCTTCGCCTTCGGCGACCTGACCGCCTACCTCAGCGGCCGGCCGGACTCCGCCCACCGGGCCGGGAGCGGCACGATCGCCCTGCTCGGTTGTGACTGCGGCGAGGTCGGCTGCTGGCCGCTGAACGCCCAGGTGGTCGCCGCTGACGACGTGGTGACGTGGCGTGGCTTCGTCCAGCCCTACCGCCCCGGGCGCGACTACGCGGACTTCGGTCCCTTCGTGTTCCGCCGCGACCAGTACGAGCGAGCCGTCCGCGAGGCCGTCACCGCGTCCGCTCGTTGACGAGGGCCGGGCACCTCAGGCGGACTGGTGGTCGCGCTACTCCTTCACCGGCACGTCGTGAAACGACCGCCGGGACGATGCGGGCAGCAGCAACAGGCCGACGAGCACTGCCGCGCCCTCGATCTGCAGCAGCCCGAGCGCGCCAGCCTTGGTGATCACGACGACACGACGCTGGCGGTCGAGAAGACGGTCGTCCAGAACCGGGCCCGGCCGCTACCACGCAACAGGCCGTAAGCCAACGCCAGGAGAAGAAGCACCCCTGTCAACCCGGTGGCGAGGGACGGGCCATTCGTGAACATCATCGACGCGGGGAGCACGGCCGCCACGAGCAAAATCACGGAGGCGGCGGCGACCGGCACAGGTACGCGTCGCTGACTTCGCTCGATCATCGGCTCATGGTAGGCGTCGTTCGCCAGGTCATGAGCCCCCGGTCGCATCAGAATAGGCTACCCGGCGAGCTGTGCGGACGAGCTTCTAGCAGCGGAAACCCCTCTCGACATCTCTCACACACTTTGTGGTCCATGGAAGGCTGGCGGGTCCTTGGCGGGTCGCCCTGTCAGCCGTAGTCGCCTGCACAAGACACGTAGAGAGAAAGAACCACTAGCTGGCCAGACGCCACAAGAGCCCGCTCGTCGGTGGGCAGCTTCTTGAGGTTCCATCCGTCAAACGGTTCACGGTCACGCTGGTACCGATAAACCACTACCTCACAATTACCGCTTGCCGCGCTAGCTCCTTCACCCTCTAGGAGCCGATCCCACACCACATTGGTTCCGTCGGCAGGCTTAAGGGTGAGCGCAGGGCCTGAGAAGACCTCGCCCGCCTCGATGTGGCTCGGGCCGATATAGATGTACTCCAGGTTGCAGTTACAGTTACCCTGGCCGCCCTCACCCACTTTGCGGTACGCGGCGTCAACCTGCACCTGGCTCAGATACTCGTGGGCGTGCTTTGCACCGTCCGGCAGCAGTAGTACCAGCACCCCAAGGCAGCCGACCAGCCCTACCAGCAACGAGCCGGCTGAAACGCATGCAATGACAATCCAGGCCCGTCCGCGCTGGCTCATGGCTCGCCCCTTCTCGCTGGCCACGGGGGACAATACTGGAACGTGGGCCATCGAATCTGTAGCGGATCTCCTCGTCGGGCAGTCGTAGACCGTCCAGCCTCCCCGGACGGGGACAAGGTGGAGGCGCCAACATCAAGGCGGTGCAGCGGATGCTCGGGCACGCCTCGGCGTCCATGACGCTGGACGTGTACGCGGGCCTCTTCGGTGACGACCTGGACGCCGTCGCCAACCGGCTGGACGAGGCAGTGGCGGCGCGGCATGAGGACTATCTAAGGACCGGCACCACAACCGGCGGCGTGACCGACCTCGGGAAACGGCGAAGCCCAGGTCTCTGACCTGGGCTTCTTCACCGAGCCGCCTGACGGAATCGAACCGTCGACCTACGCATTACGAGTGCGTCGCTCTAGCCGACTGAGCTAAGGCGGCAACGATCAGCAAGTGTACGGCACGACCCGCCGCGCGGCCGAGCGGGTTCCCCATCCGGACATCGGGGCCCGAACCGTCGCCCGCCGGACAGCGACCGCCGCCCGCCGGGACTACGCTGCGGCGGGTGAACGACGATCGCGCCCCCGACGTGGATCCGCAGGACGGCGCGGCGGAGAGCCCGCACGCGAGCGAGGCGGGCGGCGGGCGGGCGGCGCGTCGGCCGGGCGGCACCGATCCCCGGGAGCTGGGCTTCACGCCGCGCAAGCCGGTGCCGTGGCTCGCGCCGTTCCTGCTGATCAGCACCGGCATCCGTACGCTGCTGGCGATGCTCTTCGGGGCGTACCTGGACAAGCGGGAGCTGCAGAACTCCCTCGATGCGGGCATCGCGCGGCAGGTCGGGCCGGACGGCGGCCTCTGGCTGGACTACGTGGCCGACCTGGGCGACGGCTTCAACGCCACCTACTCGGTGGCCTACCTGATCGCCCAGCGGGAGCTGGCGGTCGACGGCCACCGGCTGCCCCGCGCGCAGACCCTGGTGATGGGCGGCGACCAGGTCTACCCGTCGGCGGCGTTCGAGGCGTACGAGGACCGCTGCAAGGGGCCCTACCAGGCCGCGCTGCCGGTCACGCCGCCCGAGCGGCCCACGCTCTTCGCGGTCCCGGGCAACCACGACTGGTACGACGGCCTGACCGCCTTCCTGCGACTCTTCGTCCGGTCCCGGGACCGGCACTTCGGGGGCTGGGAGACGGGCCAGTCCCGCTCGTACTTCGCCGTCGAGCTGCCCGCCGACTGGTGGCTGCTCGGCCTCGACGACCAGTCCGGCTCGTACCTCGACGATCCGCAGCTCACCTACTTCGACCGGGTCGCCGAGCGGCTGGGCCCGCAGAGCCGGGTGATCGTGGCCGTGCCGGCGCCGACGTGGGTCAAGGCCGTCGACCATCCCACGGCGTACGACTCGATCGACTACTTCATCCGTACGATCGTCGCGCCCACCGGGGCCCAGGTGCGGCTGTTGATCTCCGGTGACCTGCACCATTACGCCCGGTACGCCGGCCCGGAGCGGCAGCTGATCACCTGCGGGGGCGGCGGCGCGTACCTCTACCCGACGCACCAGCTCCCGGAGCGGATCGAGGTGCCGCCGCGCGACACCCTCGCCCGGCGGGCCAGCGCCTCCCACCCGTACGAGTTGGCCGGCAGCTACCCGGACGCCGCGCGCTCCCGGCGGTACGCCTGGGGGATCTTCCCCCGCCTGCCGCTGCGCAACCCGGGCTTCACCACCCTGCTGGGCACCCTGCACACGCTGCTGATGCTGGCGATGGCCGGGGTCGCGAGCAACCCGGAGGGCACCGAGCAGCGGCTGTTCAGCGTGCCGCTGATGGCGATGCTGATCGTCACTATGCTCGGCGCGGCGTTCTTCGCCAAGCCGCCCAGCTCGGGCGGGAAGCGGCACGCCCGGCACTGGATCCTCGGCGTGGGCCACGGCCTGGCCCAGATCGGGCTGGCCGCCGCCGGCACCTGGGCGTGGCTGGCGCTGCCCTTCTACGACTGGCCGTGGCCGCTGCCGGCCGCCGCCGCGGCGGTGCTCTACGGGCCGGTGATCGGGCTGGTGGCGAGCCAGTTGGTGGCCGCGTACCTGCTGGTGGCGGGCGCGTTCGGGGTGAACGTCAACGAGCTCTTCGCCGGCCAGGGCATCGAGGACGCGAAGGCGTTCCTGCGGCTGCGCATCGACCCCGACGGCGCCCTGACGATCTATCCGATCGCCGTCGACCGGGTGGCCCGCGACTGGCAGGTCAACCCCGACGAGTCCCCCGAGTCCTCCTGGCTGGTCCCGAGGCAGCCGCTGCGCCCCCGCCTGGCCGAGCCTCCCGTCACCATCACCTGAGGCGCCCCGGTTTCCGCCGCGGCCGGCAGCCGGGGCCGCCGGCTCACCGTCGCTCATCGGGCAGCGACGGCCTGCCGCCACCCGCGGGGCGGGAGGAGAGCTGGCGGAACGCCGCCTGGACGCCGGCCTGGAACCGGGTGCGCGCGCCGAGGTCGCTCATCAGCGTGGCGATCCGCCGTTGCACGGTGCGGTAGCCGACGCCGATCTGGCGGGCGATCGCCTCGTCGGTCAACCCGGACAGCAGCAGCACCACCAACCGCCCGTCGTCGATCTCGGTGCCCCGGTTCCGGCCCTCGCCGCCGCCGCGCTGGGCGGGCAGGTGCAGTGGCACCGCCCGGTTCCAGAGGCTGTCGAACAGCGTGCGCAACGCGTCGAGCAGCGCCGACGGGTGGACGATGATGGCGCTCTCCTGCCCGATGGGACCGGGCTGCATCGGCAGGATCGCCCGCTGGTCGTCGGCCATGTACATCTTCATCGGCAGGTCGGGCAGGACACGAGCCTGCTGCCCGGCGCGGATCAGCTCCTCGATCGTGGGCAGCCCACCGCTCTCCTCCACGGCCGTACGGTCGTAGATGCAGCGGGACTGCACGCCGGCGGCGAGCAGTTCCCGGTCGGTCGCGGCGGTGCTCTGCAGGTGGACGTACGGCGGCTTGTCGAAGCAGCACAGCTCCCGTCGGGCGCTGCGCTGCACCTGGTTGACCGCCTGCTCCATCGCGCGGCGACCCCGCACCACCTCGACGACGTGTGGGTCCACGTCGGCGCGGGCCTCCCGGTACGCCTCCGTGAGCCGCAGGACGTGCTCGTGCGTCCGCTCCAGGGACGCCTTGCGCTCCTGCAGGAGCCCGGCGACGACGTCGGTGGCGGACGCGGTGTACCGGGGCGGGGTTCCGGGCTGGACGCCGACCAGGCCGGCGGCCTCCAGCCGGGCGAGCGCGTCGGCCAGTCGGCCCGGCCCCGACCACATCGCGGCGAGCTCGGCGAGGGTGGTGCCGGGGCGTTCGAGCAGCAAATCGTAGGCCGTCTCCTCGGCGTCGCCGATCAGTTCGTACACAGCTCCTCCCGCTCTTCGGCGGTCAGCCAGCCGCGCTGGACGGCCTGGTAGCCGGCCTGGAACCGGGTCACCGCGTCGAGCCGGGCGAACAGCCGGTTCATGTGCCGGCGGACGGTGCGCGGGTGGCGGCCGAGGTGTTCGGCGACGTCCTGTTCGGTCAGTCCGGCAACCAGCAGCGCGAGGAGGTCACGTTCGAGGTCCGACGGCGCGTCCGGGTCCGACTCGACCCGCTGCCGGACCCCCACGTCCAGCGGCACGGCCCGCTCCCACAGGCTCTCGAAGAGGGCCGACAGTGCCGACAGCAGGACGGAGTCGCGGACCAGCAGACAGGTCTCCAGCGCGAGGTCCGGTCGCAACGGTACGAGGCCGACCTGCCGGTCGCAGAGCATCAACTTCATCGGCACGTCCGCGACCCGGGCCTGCTCACCCGCGGAGACGAAGCGGGCGAGCTGGGCGAGGCGCCCCGGGATGGCCACGCCCTCCCGGTCGTAGATGGTGCGCATCCGTACCTCCCGACGCTCCGCCTCCTCGGAGGGCGATGCGAACGCGTTCAGGTACGGCGGCGCGTCGAAGATCAGCAACTCCCGCTCGGCGCTGCATCTGAGCTCCTGGAAGGCGGCGTGGATGGCGGCGCGGCCGTGCAGCACCTCGACCAGTTCCGAGTGTTCGGCGGTGGCGGCTCGCTGGAACCGGTCGGCCATCCGGGTCACCCGCTGGCGCAGCTCGCGCAGGGACTCCCGGCGTTCGGACAGCAGGGAGCCCAGCGCGACGTCGGGTGCCACCGCCGTCCACCGGGGAGGCTGACCGGGCAGCCGGGTGGCCAGGCCCAGCTCGGCCAGGCGCGCGAAGTCGGCGGTCCCGGCGACGTCGGCCGACACCGGGTCCGGGCTGGCGACCAGTGACTCGTAGAGGGCCTGCTGCCCGGGGGACAGGCCAAGGTCGGGGATCGACCGTTGATCATCCCGCATCCGGTCATGCTGCCCCTGCCCGGCGGTGGCGACAAGGGTCGCGCGGTTGCTCGTCTGACCGCGTGATCTGGTCCGTACCCACCGTCACCTGGGCCGGCGAGGGTCCCTTCCGGAGGGTGCCCCATTCACGCCAGTGGCGTGAACCAGGCAGACGGATGGCTTCCGTGACGCCGGAGCCGCTGCGAAGCTCCACGGAACGCATCCGTTCCCCCTGCGTACACCCCTTTGGAGAGGAATATTCATGTCGAGCCTGATCCAACGGCGATCACGGCGTGGCGGGGTCGCCTGCGGCCTCGCCGTCGCGGTGGCCGTCGCCACCATCGGGGTTCCGTCACCGGTGACCGCCGCACCGACGGCCGGCGAACCGGAGCCGACCACGACGACCACCGGCACCGGCGATGGCCTCGAGGCGACCGTCACCCTGATCACCGGCCACCGGGTGCGGTACGCGGAAGGAACGGACGGCCGGAGCAGCGCCACGGTGATCAGTTCGCCGGACGGCCCCGCCGCGGCGGACGGTTTCCGTTCCTACTCGGACCCGACCGGGGTCTACGTGATTCCCCAGTCGGCGCAGGATCTGGTGGCCAGGGGCCTGCTGGACCGGGAACTGTTCGACGTGCGGTACCTGGCCCGCAACGGGTACGGCGACGACGCCGCCCGGACGATGCCGGTGATCGTGAGCTACGGCGCCGGTGCGACGGCCCGGAAGGCCGCCCCGGCGGCGTTGCCCGGCACCACCGTACGGCGTGACCTGCCCAGCGTGGCCGGCGCGGGCCTGGTCGTGGACAAGGCCCGGACGGATGAGTTCTGGACCGCGCTGACCGGTGGCGCCGACCGGGCCGCCGCTGCCCGTGGGCCGGCGGCGGCGACCGCCGCACCGGCGCTGGGCTCGGGAGTCGGCAAGGTGTGGCTGGACCAGAAGGTGCAGGTCGACCTCGCCGAGAGCGTGCCGCTGATCGGTGCGCCGCAGGCGTGGGCCGCCGGGCTCGACGGCACCGGGGTAAAGGTTGCGGTGCTCGACACCGGCATCGACGCCGACCACCCGGACGTGCGGGGCAAGGTCGTCAGCTCGAAGAGCTTCGTGCCGAACGTCGAGTCGGTGGCGGACGGGCACGGCCACGGCACCCACGTCGCGGCCACCATCGCCGGCACGGGCGCCGGCTCGGCCGGGGCGCGCAAGGGCGTCGCCCCCGGCGCGGACCTGCTCGTCGCGAAGGTGCTCGACGACGCCGGCAGCGGCGACATGTCGTGGATCATCGACGCGATGGAGTGGGCCACCACCAGCGGCGCGAAGGTCGTCAGCATGAGCCTCGGTGGCGCGCCGACCGACGGCACCGATCCGGCCAGCCAGGCGGTCAACCGGCTGACCGCCGAGACGGGCACGCTCTTCGTCATCGCCGCGGGCAACTCCGGCCAGGAGAACACCGTCGGCGCCCCGGGTGCCGCGGACGCGGCGCTGACCGTGGGTGCGACCTCGAAGACGGACGAACTCGCCAGCTTCTCCAGCCGTGGCCCCCGGCTCGGTGACCGGGCCATCAAGCCGGACATCTCCGCCCCCGGCGTGGGGATCGTCGCCGCCCGTGCCACCGGCACCTCGATGGGCACCCCGGTCGACAACCTCTACACCTCGGCGAACGGCACCTCGATGGCGACTCCGCACGTGGCGGGCGCCGCCGCCGTGCTGGCCCAGCAGCACCCGGACTGGACCGCCGCCCAGCTCAAGCCGACGCTGATCGGCACCAGCAAGGACAACGGCCACACCGCCTACGAACAGGGCGCCGGCCGGCTGGACCTGGCCCGCGCGGTCCGCCAGCAGGTCACCACCAGCACGGTGAACGTCGACTTCGGCACCGTGTCGCCGAACACCGAGCCCCGCATCGAGCGGCAGGTCGGCTACCACAATCCCACCGACCAGCCGGTCACCCTCACCCTGACCCCGACGCTGCGCAGAGTCGGCGGGGGCGACGTCACCGGCGCCCTCTCCACGCCCGCCTCGGTCACCGTGCCGGCCCGCGGCACCGCGCAGGCCACGCTGACCCTCGACGCCACCGGGCTCGACATCGGCAGCTACACCGGGTCGTTCGTCGCCACCGACGAGGCCACCGGGACCCGGCTGACCCTCGCGGTCGGGCTCATCCGACAGCCGCCGATGCGTCAGGTCACCACCCGGATCCTCAGCCGGCCCGGCGAGCCCCTCGCCATCGGCGCCGCCCCCTGCGATTTCCGCAACCTCCGGGACGACACGAACTACCAGGTCATGATGTCCGTCCCGCTGGGCGGCAAGGACATGCAGGGCACCGGATACGTCCCGGACGGCGAGTACCACGTGAGCTGCTGGGGCGCCTACTGGGGCGACGGGAGGTCGTTCCGGCACCAGGCCTGGATCGAGGACCCGCAATACAAGATCACCGGGAACACCACCATCGAGTACGACCTCGCCCGCGACCTCGTGGAGGTCGAGAAGATCGACACGCCGCTGCCGAGCGAGGCGGTGCACCGGGCCATGGGCAGCAGCTTCTCCACGGCGTCCGGCGCCAACTACGCCAGCATCTGGTACAGCGGTCCGGGGCACGCGTACAGCTGGCGGACCCACGTCGTACCGACCCGGGTCAAGCCGACCATCGGTGACTACTGGACCTGGTTCGAGCAGTTGCTCGCCGCGCCGGAGGCCACCACCACCGTGCACGGCAACGGCCGGGTGAAGGTCAACCCGACGTACCTGACCGACGCCGAGTTCGCGCCCAAGTTCACCACCGACCAGCGGCTCCAGCTCGCCAGCCGGGCGGACCTGCTGGCCGGGCGGGACGTCAGGGGCAAGCTCGTCTTCCTCGACACCCCGGCCGACGTCTGGTACGTCGACGACATCGAGCGGGCCACCGAGGCCGGAGCGGCGGGCGTGCTCCAGTACTTCGCCGGCCGCAACGATCCCGGCTCCTACGAACAGATCCCCCCGTACGACGTCGTCAAGCCCCGGCTGCCGCTGCTGTGGCTCGACGGTGACCAGGGGGCGAAGGTGGCGAAGGTGCTCGCCGGTGCGAAGCGTCCCTTCGTCGACATCGACGCCCAGGTCGTCAGCCCGTACGAGTACAAGCTGCGCCACCACACCGAAGGCCGGATGCCCGCCAAGCCGGTCGGCAGCGTCCGGCACCGGGACCTCGTCCAGGTGCGCAGCGAGCAGCACGCCCAGGTCTCCGCGCCGCAGTACGAGACGAACGCGCACGAGGTCAGCCACACGTACTCTCCCGGGCAGAACTTCAGCGCCAACGCCGCGCACGCCTACAACGTGCCGGTCGCCCGGACCGAGTACTACAACACGTCCGGTCCGGAGATCCTCTGGGCGCGGTACTTCACCGTGCGCAACCCCGCCGACGGGGCCAGCCGAGGCTCCGACCACGTGGGCATGTTCCCCCGGCCGGTCACGAGGACCGAGAAGATCCACCAGCCGCCGGTCGTGCTGGGCACCCTGCCGAGCCACCCGTCCCTGTCCAGCACCTGCATGGGCTGCCGGGACGGGGACACCATCTACCTGCTGGAACGCTCATCGTCAGCGGCGGACCTGACCAGTTCCGTCTCCGGCGCCCGACAGGTGCAGGCGACCCTCGAACGCGACGGCGTCCCCGTCACCCCGAATCCGCCACCAGGCCGGGGGACGAACTTCATGCACTGGACCGTGCCGTCGACGCCGGGCCAGTACACGCTGCGCACCGTCCGCCAGGACAACTTCTCCGGGCAGAACCTGGCGAAGCGGATCGCCACCGACTGGACGTTCCGGTCGACCAGCGCGACCGGCACCGTGCAGGAGCCGGCGTCCTGCTACACCGAGCAGATCCGCATCGGTAGCGGCCGGTGCGACTGGCAGCCGCTGATCCAGCTCGAACACGACTTCGACCTGTCGCTGACCGACACCACGATGGCCGGGCGGGCGTACCGGTTCGAGGTCACCCCGCACGCCGCGCCGAACGCTCCCCGGATCGCCGGGCTGCGTACGTGGGTGTCGTACGACGACGGGGCCACCTGGAAGCAGGCGGTCGTCGTGCCGGGGCTCGGCGGCAGCTACCACGCGTTGGTCGTACACCCGAAGCTGGCCGGGACCAGCGGTGCGGTGTCCGTACGCACCGAGGCGTGGGACCGGTCGGGCAATCGCGTCTTGCAGACCATCGACCGCGCCTACGGTCTCACCGACGTCCGGTAACCGGCAATCCCGTACACCGGTCGCCCTCCGCGTTTCCGGCGCGGAGGGCGACCCTCTTTCCACGTCGGCGCGCCGCGTCCGCCCGTCAGGCGGGGCTGGTCCGGGTGTCGTACGCCCGGCGAGGGCCGCACGAGCCGGCCTTGCTGCACTCCTTCAGGAAGGTGCCGCCACCCGAGTAGAGCGGGTGTTCGTACTTGAGGCAGCACATCAGCCGACCACACGCGCCGGAGATGCGCAGCGGGTTGAGCGGCAGGTCCTGCTCCTTCGCCATCCGGATGGTGACCGGCTCGAAGTCGGTGAGGAAGGTGGCGCAGCAGAGGTCCCGGCCGCAGGAGCCGATGCCGCCCTGCACCCGCGCCGAGTCCCGGGCGGAGAGTTGGCGCAGCTCGACCCGGCAGTGCAGGGTGGCGCCGAGGTCCCGGACCAGCGCCCGGAAGTCCACCCGGTGGGGGGCCGTGAAGTAGATCGTGCTCCGCTCGCCGCCACCCTCGGCGGCGGCGAGGACGTGGTCGATCGCCACCACCTTCATCGGCAGGGCGTGCTCCCGGATCAGCCGCTTCGCCGCGACCTTGGCCTCGGCCTTGCGGCGGCGTACCGCCTCGTCGCGGCGGAGGTCCTCCTCACCGGCCAGGCCGGCCAGCCGGGGAAAGCCGTCGGTCTCCTCCGTGACCCACTGCGCCGCCCAGACGCACTCGGCGACCTCGGGCCCGTCGTCGGTCGGCACCAGCACCTTGTCGCCGACCTGGGGGCGGAACTCGCCCGGGTCCAGGTAGTAGAGGCGCCCGTACCGCTGGAAGCTGACCGCGCAGAGCATGCCCATGCCTCACACCCTACGACGCGGGGACCGGGGCCACCGGGCCGGCAGTCGCCGCCCGACTACGGCACGTGCGCCCGGAGCGGCCGCGCTCGTGGTTGCGGTCACCGAGTGCGCGTCACCAGCCGACGCGGGTGGGGGTGTCGTAGCGGGGGCGTTCGGTCACCGGCGCCCGCCAGCGGGCCTCGGCGAGGCTCGGCGCCCACTGGCGCAGCAGGGTCTCCGCCCCGTCGTACGCGACGCAGAGCACCGCCAGCACCCGCGCGGCGATCTCGGCGGCCTCGGTCCCGCCGGGCCCCGCCGCCCCACGCTGCCCCGCGACCCCCGTCGGCAACGACGTCGCGGCGACCACGGTCACCGCCTCGGCGCAGCGCAGGACGTCGGCCAGCGCCCGGGCGAGGGCGAGCCGGCTGCCCTCCACCCAGTCGGCGAGCGCGTCGGCGTAGCCGGCCGTCGACTCCAGCCGGCCGACCAGGCTGTCCGGCCCCTCGTCGAGGTGGCGCAGCAGCGCCGCCCGCGCCTGCCCGTACGACGACGCGGCCGGGCCGGACCAGAGCACCGGGTCGGTCAGCGCGGCGCAGGCGTCGTCGTAGCCCCGGATCAGGCGGCGCGCGCTGTGCCCGGCGGCAGCCAACGGCGCCGGATGCAGGTCGAGGAAGTTGCGGACCGCCTCGCCGGGGAGCACCTGCATCCGCCGCAGCAGCGGCCACACGCGGTGGCCCTCGGGGGCTCCGGCGGCGAGCAGCGTGTCGACGCGGCGGAGCAGGTCGAGGCCGGGCTCGGCGAGCCGGTCCAGCGCGTCCATCACACCTCCCCGGTCAGCCGGTGGTGCGCGGCGCGGTCGACGTCGGCGTAACGGTCGGCGGCGGCCCGCACCGCCGTCGCGGCGGCGGCCAACCGTTGGGCGGCGGCGTGCGCCTCCCGGGCCCGGTCGCCGGTGGCGGCGGTCCACTGCCGGTGCAGGGCCCGCCCGATCTCGCCGGGCCGGCCGGGAGCGTCGGCGCCGAACGCGACCTGGGCCGGGTCACCGGCGGTGACCGTGCGGGACACGGTGGTCATGGTCTCGCTCGCCGCGTCGAGCCGGGCGGCGAGGGCGCGCAGGCTCTCCATCTCAGGCTCCCGCCAGCGGCCGGTAGGCGGCGAAGGTCTCGTTGTGCAGCTTCTCCCGGGCCCACTGGGCGGCGTCGGCAGCCGCGGTGACCGCCGCCTGCACCGAGCCGGCGACGTCACGGGGGTTGCGGGTGTGCAGCGGGCCGAGGAACCGCACGTCGGTGATCCGCCCGCCGGCGGTGACGATCACCTCCACCAGCCCGTCGGGCGATCGGACGGTCACCTCGACGGTCGACACCGCCTGGTCGAACTCGGCCTGAAGGGACTCGATGCGGCGGTAGCGCCGCACCGCCTCCTCGATCCAGGCCTCGTCGATCTCCCCCCGCGGCATCGGCGGACTCCTCCCGAGCAGGAAATCACTGTGCGTGCCGCCACCGTCACCACGGCACACCGGACCGTACCGCACAGCAATCGCGCGTGTCGATGCCTGTGGACAGCCGGTCCGGCCGGCGGGACCGGAGGTGGTCGGTGCGCTCAGCCCTTCCAGAGCGAGAGCATCATCGCCTCGACGGCGATGCGGGGCTTGACGTTCGCCTCGATGGCCGCGCGGCACTCCAGCACCGCCTCCAGGCGGCGCAGCGCCCCCTCGGCGTCCCACTTCTGCGCGCCCGCCCCGGCCAGCGTGGCGGTGTCGGTGTGCACCGGCGCCACGGGGGCACGCAGCGCCATGGTGAGCGCGTCGCGGTAGAAGCCGGCCAGGTCGACCAGCGCCCGGTCGAGCGCGTCCCGCTGTGCCCGGGTGGCCCGACTCTTCTGCCGCTTCTCCAGGTCCTTCAGCTGCCCGGCGGCGCCCCGGATCGCGCCGGCCGCCCCGCGCCCGGTGCCGCCGGCGCCGAGCGCGGTCTCCAGCGCCGCCCGCTCGGCCGCGTCGGCCTCCGCGACGGACGCCTCGGCCTCCGCCTCCGCCGCCTCGATCAGCGCCGACGCCGCGTCGAACGCGGCACCCACGCCGGTCAGCCGGCGCGGCACCGCGAGGACGGCCTCCCGACGCTTGCGCGCCTCCGGATCGCGGGCCAGCCGGCGGGCCCGGCCCACGTGCCCCTGCGCCGCCGCCGCAGCCCACCGCGCCACGTCGGGCGCGACGCCGTCCCGGCGGACCAGCACCTCGGCCACCGCGTCCGGCGAGGGCTGCCCCAGCGGTACGACCCGACAGCGCGACCGGATGGTCACGGAGATGTCGTCCGGGTGGGTGGACGGGGCGCAGAGCAGGAAGACCGTACGCGGTGGCGGCTCCTCGACGGCCTTGAGCAGCGCGTTGCCGGCGGCCTCGGTGAGCCGGTCCGCGTCCTCGATGATCACCACCTGCCAGCGCCCGCCCGACGGGGTGCTGGCGGCGCGCAGCACCAGCGCCCGCATCTCGTTGACGCCGATGGAGAGCCCCTCCGGCACCACCAGTCGGACGTCGGCGTGCGTGCCCGCCATTGTGGTGTGGCAGCCGGGACACGTGCCGCAGCCGGTGCCGTACGCGCACTGGAGCGCGGCGGCGAAGGCCCGCGCCGCCACCGACCGCCCCGAGCCGGGCGGCCCGGTGAAGATCCAGGCGTGCGTCATCCCCGCCCCCGCGTCGACGGCGGCCGGCGGCGGCGGGCCGTCCGACTCCTCGGCGAGCGCGTCGAACTCGTCCCCGGCGGCGTCGGTCGTGGGCGCGACGGCGGCGGCACGCAGCACGGCGGACGCCGCGGCGGCGGCACGGCGCAGCGTGTCGACCGCCTCGTCCTGCCCGACCAGGTCGGCGAAGACGTCGGGCATCAGGTCCGGTGCTCCATCGGTACCAGCTCCGATTCGGATAACTCCGGCTGCACCGAGGTGTCCGGCCCGTTCGCGGGGCGCGGGTGCACGATGCCGCCCGGGGCGCCGAGCATCTCCTCGACCCGACGGCTGACCTGCCCGGCGATCTCCTCCACCGGGCGGGACGCGTCGAGCACCAGGTAGCGCTTCGGGTCGGCGGCGGCGAGGTCGAGGAAGGCGTAGCGGACCCGCTCGTGGAAGGTGACGGACTCGGCCTCCAGGCGGTCGGCCGCCTCGGCACGGCTGGCCACCCGGGACAGGCCGGTACGCGGGTCGACGTCCAGCAGCACCACCAGGTCGGGCTTGAGCCCCCCGGTGGCCCAGGACGACAGCCAGGAGACCTCGTCGACGGGGAGCGTCCGCCCCGCCCCCTGATACGCCAGCGACGAGTCGACGTACCGGTCGCTGATCACCACCGCGCCCCGCACGAGCGCCGGCCGGACGACGGTGGCCACGTGGTGCGCCCGGTCGGCGGCGTAGAGCAGCGCCTCGGCGCGCGGCGACGGCACGTCGGAGCCGGGCGCGCCGAGCAGCAGCGACCGGATCCGCTCGCCGACGGCGGTGGCGCCCGGCTCACGGGTCACCACCACGTCGCGTCCCTGCCCGCGCAGCCGCTCGGCGAGCGCGGCGAGCTGGGTGGACTTGCCGGCGCCCTCACCGCCCTCGAAGACCACGAAGAGGCCGGCGGAGACGAACGGCTCGGCCGGCATCAGCGGGCGGCCCCGGATCGAGCCCCAGAGGTCGGCCAGGACGGGGACGCCCTTCTTGTCGTCCATCTGCCCGAACGCGCTGATCCCGGCGAAGATGCCGGCGGCCCCGGCGGCGAGCAGCAGCAGTCGGGTGGACGAGATCGACACGCCCAGGTCGGCCAGTTCCAGCCGGCGCGAGCCGCCGACGCCGGCGAGCAGGCTGCTGAGGCCGATCGCGAGGATCAGCACCAGCCGGGTGCCGATCTGCACCACGGCGAAGACCCGGCCGCGCACCTCGTCGGCGATCTCCCCGCCGAGCAGGGTGGTGCCGGAGAGGAACGCCATTCCGGCGCCCGCGCCGACGAGGACCGCGCCGACCATCGCCATGGAGAGGTGGATGGCGAAGGCCAGGGCCATCACCGAGGCGCTGGCCAGCACGATGCTCATGCCGAACCAGCGCCGGCGGGACATCTCCTTGACGATCATCGGGCCGAGCCCGATGCCGAGCGCGAGACCCACGAAGATGGCGCCGAAGAGCAGGTAGAAGGCCGCGTCACCGGCGCCGAGCGAGGTCGCGAAGAACTTGGCGGTGCCGATCACGATGCCGCCGCCGGCGAACGCGCCGAAGATGCCGAGCACCAGGCCGCGGACCAGCGGGGTCTGGCCGATGTAGCGCCAGCCCTCCTTGAACTGGCGCAGCATGCTCTGCTCGGTGCCGTCCCGCTCGCCGCCCTTGCCCTGGCTGATCTCCTTGATGCCGTACGCCACCACCAGCGCGGTGGCCAGCCGGGAGAACGCGTTGAACCAGAGCGCCAGGTCGGCCGGCGCGGCCCAGTTCGGCGTCGAGCCTCCGGTGGCCGCCCGCACGATGCCGTCGAGCGCGGCGAGGACCAGCGCGGCGAGGACCGGCGTGAGGCCGTACGTGGTGATGAGCGTGAGCTGGTTGGCGGCCTCCAGCCGGGCGCGCGGGATCAGGTTGGGGACCGCGGCCTCCTTCGCCGGGATCCACAGCAGCGTGATCGACTCGATCAGGAAGGTGGCGATCGCCGCCCAGGCGACCACCGCGCCGCCGGGGGCGCCGAGCAGCGCGGCGAGCGGGATCGAGGCGAAGAGCAGGAAGCGCAGCACGTCGCAGATGACCATGGTCCAGCGCCGGTCGAACCGGTCGGCCAGTACGCCGGCGACCGGGCCGAGCACCAGCGCCGGCAGCAGCCGGATGGCGATCACGCCACCGAACGCGGCACCCTGGGCGGTGCTCCCCTCGACCTGGGAGGCGGCGAAGACGCTGGTGGCGAGCAGGCCGAACCAGTCGCCGAACGACGCCGCGCCGAGCACGATCCAGAGCCGGCGGAACGGGGTGATCCGCAACACCGAACGGATGGCGGCGTAACCGGAGTGGTCCGGCCCGGGCTTCTCGGTGGCGCTGCCGGGCTTGCTCGAGGACGACGACACGCCGGGCGACTCGCCGTTGAACTGGCTTTCGATGGCCGTACCTCCACGTGCCGGCCCATCGCTGGGCAGTCCCGGTGGAACACTCTAGACCCGGTGGAGACCCACCCCGCCGCGACATTCTCCTGTTCGCCGAGCCTAGGCCGCCGCGGCCACCGCCCGCAGCCCGGACAGACGCGAGGGTATTTCGCATTGACCGTCGGACAGTTAGCGTGCACTCGTGGCCATCGAAAGCGACAAACTTCGTGACCGTCTCGAACGGGCGACCGCCCACCTCGACCCGCCGTACGCCGTCGTCGACCTCACGGCCTTCGACGGCAACGCCGCCGAGCTGGTCGACCGGGCCGACGGCAAGCCGGTCCGGATCGCCAGCAAGTCGGTACGCGCCCGCGACCTGATCAGCCGGGCGCTGGCGCGACCCGGCTGGCGGGGCGTGATGGCCTTCACCCTGCCCGAGGCACTCTGGCTCGTCCGCGCCGGAGTGACCGACGACGCGCTGGTCGCGTACCCCACAGCCGACCGGGGGGCGCTCGCCGCGCTCGCCGCCGACCCGGCGCTCGCCGGTGCCGTCACGCTGATGATCGACGGCACCGACCAGCTCGACCTCATCGACGCCGTGTGCCCGCCCGGGCGCCGTCCCGAGCTGCGGGTCTGCCTAGAGCTGGACGCCTCCTGGCGACCCCTCGGCGGGCGGGTGCACGTCGGGGTGCGCCGCTCGCCGGTGCACAGCGCGCGGGCGGCCGGCACGCTCGCCGCCACCATCGCGGCGCGCGCCGGCTTCCGGCTGGTCGGGCTGATGGCGTACGAGGCGCAGATCGCCGGCCTCGGCGACGCGCCGCCCGGGCGGGCGGTGCTCGGCTCCGCGATCCGGCTGGCCCAGCGCAGGTCGTACCGCGAGTTGCTGACCCGCCGGAGCGCGGCGGTGGCCGCCGTACGCGAACACGCCGACCTGGAGTTCGTCAACGGCGGCGGCACCGGCAGCGTGGCCGCGACCAGCGCCGACCCCGCGGTCACCGAGGTCACCGCGGGATCGGGCCTGTACGGGCCGACGCTGTTCGACGCGTACCGCGCCTGGCGCCCCACCCCGGCCGCGTCCTTCGCCTGCGCCGTGGTCCGCCGTCCCGGTCCCGACCTCGTCACCGTGCTCGGCGGCGGCTGGATCGCCTCCGGGCCCGCCGAGGACAGCCGGCTGCCCCGACCGTGGCTGCCGGAGGGCCTGAAGCTGGTCGGCACCGAGGGGGCCGGCGAGGTGCAGACCCCGCTGTCCGGCCCGACGGCCGGCACGCTGCGGGTCGGCGACCGGGTCTGGTTCCGGCACGCGAAGGCCGGCGAGCTGTGCGAGCACGTCAACGAGCTGCACCTGGTCGAGGGGGACGCGATCGTGGCCACCGTCCCCACCTACCGGGGCGAGGGCCACGCCTTCCTGTGATCCGGCCGCCAACACGGCACCGCCGACCTGCCGGCGTCGGCCCGCCCCCGGCGTCCGGTTCTGGGTCGGCGTCGGCGTCGGCGTCGGCGTCACCCTCGGCGTCACCCTCGGCCCGGCTGATCGACCATCGGCCATCGGCCCGGCTGATCGACCATCGGCCATCGGCCCGGCTGATCGGCCGTCGCCCGTCAGCCCGGCTGATCGGCCGGGCCGATCGGCCATCGACCTGGCTGATCGGCCTCGGACCCGGCTGGTTGGCCGGCGGCGGGTCAGCCGGGCTGGTTGGCCTCGGCCGGGGTGTCGACCTGGCGGTGCAGGTACTCCCGGATCAGCGCCTTCGCCTCGGCCAGCACCCGGTCGTCGCCCTCGGGCAGCCGGCGGAACGCCAACTTGATCAGCGCGTCGGCCGCCTCCACGGCGATCTCCAGGTAGAACCGGAGATCGGGGACGTCGAGCCCGAAACGCTCGGCGAGCACCCGCGCCAACTGGTCCGCGATCACCCCGTTGTTGTCCCGCTGCTCGTCGAGCAGGTGCAGGTCGACCACGTCGCCGAAGTGCAGGGTACGGAAGCCCGGGACGGTACGGTGCATCGTGATGTACTCGTCGATGCCCGCGTCGACCCCGTCCCACCAGTGGGTCAGGTCGTCGGCGGCGAACCGCTCGTCGAGCCGCTGGAGGTAGGACTCCATCGTGCGCAGGGTCAACGCCTGCACGATCGCCCGCTTGTCCGGGAAGAACTGGTAGACCGATCCGATCGCCACCTCGGCACGCTCGGCGAGGAGGGTAGTGGTCAGCCCCTCGTACCCCACCTCGTCGACGAGTTCGGCGCAGGCGTCCAGCATCCGCTGGACCCGTGCGACACTTCGACCCTGCACCGGTACGCGGCGCAGCGGCCCGGCTGTGGCGGCTGGTGTGGACACTCGCCACCCCCCTTCGACGGATGAACATATCTGCACGTCACGGGTTCGTGACTACCGGTACAACGAGCAAACCTCGATTGCGGTATTTACCTGCGACAACGTTGCTGATATGAAGGCAGTTCACATTCATGTCGAGGAGTGCACATGGCCGGTAGCACACCGCCAACCGTGACAGCCTGGTCCAACTGGGCCGGTAACCAACGGGCCACTGCCACTGCCATCCTGCGCCCCACCTCCCTCGCCGACGTCACCGAGGCCGTCCGCGCCGCCGCGACGACCGGGGACCGGATCAGGGCGGTGGGCAGCGGTCACTCCTTCACCGGCGTCGCGGTCACCGACGGACGACGGATGGAACTGACCGACCTCGACACGGAGGTACGCGTCGACGTCGGTCGCCGACTGGTCACCGTACCGGCCGGGATCACCCTGCGCGCGCTCAACGACCTGCTCGCCTCCCACGGCCTCGCCCTACCCAATCTGGGCGACATCGACGCGCAGACGATCGCCGGCGCGATCTCCACCGGCACCCACGGCACCGGCGCCGCGTACGGCTGCCTGTCGACGTTCGTGGAGGCGCTCACCCTCGTCACCGGCACCGGCGAGGTGCTGCGCTGCTCCGCCGACGAACACCCCGACGTCTTCGCCGCCGCCCGGGTGTCGCTGGGCGCGCTCGGCGTCCTCGTCGAGGTGACCCTGCGCTGCGTGGACGCCTTCGTGCTCCGCGCCCACGAGCGGCCGGCGCCGCTGGGGGCCGTGCTCGACGAACTGCCCGCGCTGATCGGGCGGCACGACCACGTCGAGTTCTACTGGTTCCCGTACACCGAGCGCGCCCAGATCAAGGCCAACGACCGGGTGCCCGCCGACGACCTGCCCCTGCCCCGGTGGCGCGGCTGGCTGGACGACGAGTTCCTCTCCAACACCGTCTTCGCCGGGGCCTGCCGCCTCGGCCGCGCCGTGCCGGCGCTCGCCCCCGGCATCAGCGCCGTCTCCGCCCGCGCGCTCACCGAGCGCCGCTACACCGGCCGCTCCGACCGGGTCTTCTGCACCCCGCGCCGGGTCCGCTTCGTGGAGATGGAGTACGCGCTGCCGCGCGACGCCCTGCCCGAGGCGCTCGACGCGCTGTGGCGGATCGTCGACGGGCTGCCGTTCAAGGTGCTCTTCCCGGTCGAGGTGCGCTTCACCGCCGCCGACGACATCTGGCTCTCCCACGGCCACGGGCGCGAGTCGGCGTACGTGGCCGTCCACCAGTACGTCGGCATGCCGTACGAGCCGTACTTCAAGGCCTTCGAGCAGGTCGCCGCCAGCCTCGGCGGTCGGCCCCACTGGGGCAAGCTGCACTGGCGCGACGCGGAGTCGCTCTCGGCGGCCTACCCCCGCTGGGCGGACTTCCAGGCGCTACGCGCCCGCCTGGACCCGCACCACCTCTTCACCAACCCCCACCTCACCCGAGTCCTCGGCTGACCCCACCCGCCCGCCGCCAGGCTCTGGCTCCGCCGGCTCGATCGGGGAGCCGGGACCGGCGAACGGCGAGCGGCGAGCGGCGAGCGGCGAGCGGCGAGCGGCGAGCGGCGAGATCTTGGCAGGGAATGGCCCCGCGAGGGGCCGATAGCTTCCAAGATTGCGTTCGGGGGCGTCAACCCGGCCAGCCCGCTCTGCGGAGTGCCGTACGGAGTTGGGCGATGACCTCGCCCGGATGGGCGCGAAGGGCCCAGGCGGGGAAGCGCAGGACGCGGTCCCCTTCGACCCACAGGTCGTTCTGGCGACGCATGTCGGTCCAGGCCGCACGTGGGTCGAGATGCTGCCCGCCGTCGATCTCGACGTGCACCCTCCACTCCTCGAAGTACGCGTCGAGGTAGCGGCGCCGTCCGGTGGCGTCGTACCTGACTCTCTGTCTAGTGGGTTCGGGCAGGCCGGCGCGGCGTGCCAGGCTCAGGAAGTCCAGCTCGGCCAGGGAGTGTGCTCCGCCGGCCGCGTCCGTGGCGACGGTCAGGATCAGTTTCCGGCGACGCAGCCGGGGCATCCGGTCGAGAACGTCGCGCAGATCTTTCTCGCACACGATCCGTTGCTGGAAGCCTGCCGCGACGATCGCCCGGGCCTCCGCGTCGGTACGCGCCCACTGCGCCGCGTCCACGACCGAGCGGGCGGGCATCGTCCGACGTGGCTGCCCGATCGCGAGCACATCTCGCTCCGGCAGATGGGTCGTTCGGTGCGCCACCACTCGCTGCGGCAGCTCTCGCCGCCGGCCGGCCGGTAGCAGGAGATGGATCGCCAGGTCAGAGAAGCCACGCAGACCTCCCGCCTGGGCGGCGGTCAGCCCACCAAGCATCGCGCCTGGCCCGGCGGCCAGCACCGCGATCCATCGAAGCTGTGCGGGACCGATCGGCCCGTTGTGAGCGACGAAGACGCCACGGTGAACGTGTCGCCACCGTCTGCTGGTCACCCGGTACCGGATCGCCTTGCGGGACAGGTGTCGCAACGCCTGGTCGAGGCTGATCACCTCGTCCTGCCGGAAGAGCAACCAGGTCAACTCGTCGGCGTCGTCGCCTGGCACCGCCCGGCCCAGCGCCGCCAGGGATTGCGTGAAGCGCGGTCTCACGCCCTCCACCCTGCCTACGCGGCACCGCGCCGCGCCGCCCCTGTGGACAACGCAAGAGACCTTGGCAGGCAGTGGCCCTCCAAAGGGCCGGGACCTGCCAAGATCTCTTGTGGCAGTGGCAGCAGGTGCCGGCGAGCCGCCCGGCGGTCAGTCGGCGGTGGTGGTGGCCTTCCGGGGAGCCGCCTTCTTGGCCGGAGCCTTCTTCGCCGTGGTGGCCTTGGCCGTCGTGGACTTCTTCGCGGCCGTCGACTTGGTCGCCGCAGCCGTCTTCTTCGCCGCCGTGGCCTTCTTCGCGGGTGCCTTCTTCGCCGCGGCCTTCTTCTTCGGCGCCGGCCCCTTCGCACGCTTCTCGGCGAGCATCTCGGAGGCCTCCTCGATGCTCAGCGCCTCCGGGGTCTGGCCGCGCCGCAGCGACGCGTTCGTCTCGCCGTCGGTGACGTAGGGGCCGAAGCGGCCGTCCTTGATGACGAGCGGCTTCTCGGTCAGCGGGTCGACGCCCATCTCCCGCAGGGGCGGCGCGGCAGCCCTGCGCTGGCGGGTCTTCGGGGCGGCCAGCAGGGCCAGTGCCTCGTCGAGCGTGACGGTGAACATCTTCTCTTCGGAGTCCAACGAGCGGAACTCGTCGCCGCGCTTGACGTACGGGCCGTAGCGGCCGTTGTTGGCGAGGACCTCGGCGCCGTCCGGGGCCACTCCGACCAGCCGGGGCAGGCTGAGCAGTTTCAGCGCCTCGTCGAAGGTCAGCGAGTCCGGCGACTGCGAACGCAGCAGCGACGACTTGCGCTCGCCGCTGGAGACGTACGGGCCGAAGCGGCCCGACTTGAGCAGGATCGGTTCGCCGGTGGCCGGGTCGTCGCCGAGCTTGCGCTCGCCCCCGCCGCCGAGGAACAGCTCGTGCACCTTCTCCGGGGTCAGCTCGTCCGGCGCCAGCCCTTCGGGGATCGGCGCCCGATCGCCCTGGGCGCCGCCCTCCTCGCCCTCGGCGGCCGGCGCCTGCTGCTCGCCCGGCACCGCCCGCTGGAGGTACGGACCGTAGCGGCCCACCCGTACGACGACCTCGCGGCCCTCGTCGTCGGTGAACAGCGGGATCGAGTTGACGCTGCGCGCGTCGATCTCGTTGAGGTTCTCGGTGACCAGCTTCTTCAGCCCGCCCGAGCGGGCGATGTCCCGGTCACCGGCGCCGTTGGCGCTGCCGAAGTAGAACGCGGTGAGGAAGTCGACGGCGGCGTGGTCCCCGCCGGCGATCTCGTCCAGCTCGTTCTCCATGCTGGCGGTGAAGTCGTAGTCGATCAGGCGCGGGTAGTGCCGTTCCAGCAGGCCGATCACCGCGAACGCCAGGAAAGTCGGGATCATCGCCTGCCCGCGCTTGGTCACGTAGCCGCGGTCCTGGATCGTCTGCATGATCGACGCGTACGTGGACGGACGGCCGATGCCCAGCTCCTCCAGGGCCTTGACCAGCGACGCCTCCGTGTAGCGCGACGGCGGCTGGGTGTGGTGGCCCTGCGCGGCCAGCTCGTCGGCGGTGAGCGGCTGGTCCTTGACCAGGTTGGGCAGGCGACGCTCGGCGTCCTCGGCCTCGGCGTTCTCGTCGTCGCTGGACTCGACGTACGCCCGCAGGAAGCCTGGGTCGGTGATGGTCTTGCCGGTGGCGCCGAAGTCGGCCTCCTCCTGGGCGGAGGAGACGGCCCGGATCCGCACCGAGACGCTAGAGCCGACGGCGTCGGTCATCTGCGAGGCGATGGTGCGCCGCCAGATCAGCTCGTAGAGCTTGAACTCCTCGGCCGACAGCTCCTTGGCCACGTCGCCCGGGGTGCGGAAGTTGTCGCCCGCCGGGCGGATCGCCTCGTGCGCCTCCTGCGCGTTCTTCACCTTGCCGGTGTAGCGGCGCGGCTCCGGCGGCACGCTGCGCTCGCCGTACAGTTCGACGATCTGCCGGCGGGCCGCCGCGATGGCGGTCTCCGACAGGTTCACCGAGTCGGTACGCATGTAGGTGATGTAGCCGTTCTCGTAGAGCCGCTGCGCGGTGCGCATCGTCTGCTGCGACGAGAACCGCAGCTTGCGGGCCGCCTCCTGCTGAAGGGTGGAGGTGATGAACGGTGCGTACGGGCGGCGACGGTAGGGCTTCTCCTCGACCCGGGTGACCGTGAACGGCCGACCCTCCAGGCGGGCCGCGAGGCCCCGGGCGCCGCCGGAGTCGAGGTGCACCACGCCCGCGCCGGCCTTGACCCGGCCGGTGGTCGGCTCGAAGTCCTTGCCGGTGGCGATCCGGTCGCCGTTCAGCGCGACGAGGGTGGCGTTGAAGTTGCGCGGCCCCTCGCCGGCGTCCGTCACGGCCAGGGTGGCGAGGATGTCCCAGTACTCCGCCGTGCGGAAGGCCATCCGCTGCCGCTCGCGCTCCACCACGATCCGGGTCGCCACGGACTGCACCCGGCCCGCCGAGAGCTTCGGCATGACCTTCTTCCACAGCACGGGCGAGACCTCGTAGCCGTAGAGGCGGTCGAGGATGCGCCGGGCCTCCTGGGCGTCGACCAGGTCGCGGTCGATCTCGCGGGGGTTGGCCACCGCAGCCTGGATGGCCGGCTTGGTGATCTCGTGGAAGACCATCCGCTTGACCGGCACCTTGGGCTTGAGCGTCTCCACCAGGTGCCAGGCGATCGCCTCGCCCTCGCGGTCCTCATCCGTGGCCAGGAAGATCTCGTCGACCTCCTTGGCCAGCTTCACCAGCTTGCTGATCTGCTGCCTGCGGTCGGCGGAGACCACGTAGAGGGCGTGGAAGCCGTTGTCGACGTCCACTCCGAGCCGGGCCCACGACTCGCCCTTGTACTTGGCCGGCACGTCGGCGGCGTTGCGCGGGAGGTCCCGGACGTGGCCGAAGCTGGCCTCCACGACGTACCCCGGGCCGAGATAGCCCGAGATCGTCTTGGCCTTCGCCGGTGACTCGACGATGACCAGACGGGTGGTTCCAGCGTTGCTCGGCACGTCTCTCCCCGACCTCACTCCTGCTCGTAGCCACCGGCGCGCGGTTCGGGCCAGTTTCGGCCCGCCGACCCCGGCGGTCCGGATGTCCAACGTAACGCGCCGCCCGCATTTCGGGTTTCGCGGGCGGCAAACCATGCCGGGCCGGGGCGGCCCTTTTCCGCACCGGCGCCCGGGTGTGCCGGACGGCGCCACCGTACACCGTGCGTGTGGCGTCGGGCGGGACACTGTGACGATGGCGGACCCTCGACCGAGGCACGACCCAGCCGTTTTCCGCAAAATTGCGCACTTGGTGTCCCGCATCGGACAGGCGAGCGGCGGTCGCCGGCTGTCGCGTGGGCCGCGAGGGGGTCCTGATCGACCGTCGCGGCCGGACCACCGGGCCCCGCCGAGGCCGTGGCGGGCGAACAGGCACGGGAGCCAGCAGCGGACCGGCCAGTCCACGGGCGGTCAGCAGCGGGCCGACCAGTTCGCGGTGGTCAGGAGCGGGTCGGCCAGTCGGCGGCCGGGGCGGCGGGCGGCGGGTCGCCGACCAGCTCGGCCAGGCGGGTCAGCGGCCGGCGGCCCGTGATCCGGTACGCGGGTCCGCCCTCGCCGGGCCCGAGCAGCGCCCCGGCGACGCCGACCGCGTCGAGCGCCCCGCCGACCGGCGCCCAGCATTCCTCGTCGGCGACGCCGAGCCGGAGCAGGAAGCCGGACGCCTCGGGGGCCCCCGCCGCGGCGAGCCAGAGCCGCAGCCGCCGCCCGTTGAGGTGAAAGCCGTCGGGCGGTCGCTTGCCGGAGCCGCGCAGCCAGGCCACCGCGAGCGGCTTCAGCGTGCGGGCGTACGAGGTGCGCACCGCGTGCCGCCCGTCGGCGGTCGCCTCCCACGTGGCGGCCACCCCGCGCAGCGCCAGCTCCGCGACGAGCACGTGCACCCGCCAGGCGGCGTCGACCACGACCGAGAGGCGGGCCGTGCCGCCCATCCGGACCACCTCCCCGGGGCCGGCCAGCAGCCCGGCGAGGTCGGCGAGGGACGGGTCCGCCGCCTCCGCGCCGAAGAAGGTCAGCTGCCGGACGGTCTCGTCGGCATCGGCCGGCGGGGCCGGGACGGTACGCCGGGCGACCGGCGCGACCCGGTCCACGGGGGCCGGGAAGAGCACCGGCAGCGCCTCGCCGCCCGACGGTTCACCGGGCCCGCTCAGCGACACTCCGGCACCTCGTCGAAGGCGCGTTTCAACTCCTCGGAGTTGAGCCGGCTGGTGTCGAGCGCGCTGGCGTCGTACTCCTTGTTCAGGGTGTCCACGGCGGCGCGGACGCCGTCGTAGAAGGCGGTGGGCTGGCCGGTGCCCAGCGCGTCGATGGTGTCGCGGGCCCTGCCGTACGCGTCGCGCACCTTCGCCAGGGAGGCCCCGAAGCCGGCGGAGACCTCCGCGCCATGCTCGGCGTCCGGGATGCCGGCCGCCTCGACCTTGCGCCGGGCGGTCTCGCTGGCCCGCTCCGCGCCGTCGAAGAGCCGCACCAGGTTCTCCTTCGCCTGCGCCGGGGTGGTCTGGGCGGTCATCTGCTGGTCGGTGCTGCGGGTCAGCTTGCTGATCTCGGCCCGCCACGGGGTCAGCGCGGAGCAGACGGACGCCGCCCACGCCCGTGGGCTCGGACCGCCGCCGCAGCCGGCCGTCAGGAGTACGAGCGTGGCCAGGACCACCGTGAGCTTTCCGGCGACTGCCGCCCGGCACGTCCACGTACGCATGCGTTGCAGCGTACGGCGTCTGTCGAGTCCGGGCAGCGGACAGGTTTGCCGGTGTCACGAGCGGTCCCCGGCCGACCACGCGGGCCGACCGGGGACCGGGACCTCGGACGGATCAGACGTTGACCGTCTCCGGCCGCTGGCCCGAGTTGCCCGCACCCGAACCGGAGTCGGAGTCGGACATCACCACGCCCTTGCGCTTGCTGAACACGACCGCCGCGACGATGACCAGCGTCGCCACCACGGCGATCCCCACCCGCAGGCCGGTGTTGCGCTCGTCGCCCACGCTCCAGGCCACCACGGCCGGCGCGATCAGCAGCGAGACCAGGTTCATGACCTTGATCAGCGGGTTGATCGCCGGACCGGCGGTGTCCTTGAACGGGTCGCCGACGGTGTCGCCGATGACCGTGGCCGAGTGCGACTCGGAGCCCTTGCCGCCGTACGCGCCGTCCTCGACGAGCTTCTTGGCGTTGTCCCAGGCGCCGCCGGAGTTGGACAGGAAGACCGCCATCAGCGTGCCGGCCCCGATGGCACCGGCCAGGTACGCCGCCAGCGCGCCGGGCCCGAGGCCGAAGCCCACCGCGATCGGCGCGAGGATGGCGAGCAGGCCGGGGGTCATCAGCTCGCGCTGCGCGTCCCGGGTGCAGATGTCGACGACCTTGCCGTACTCGGGGCGCTGGGTGCCGTCCATGATCCCGGGCAGCTCGCGGAACTGCCGGCGTACCTCCATCACGACCGCGCCCGCCGAGCGGGAGACCGCGTTGATGGCCAGGCCGGAGAAGAGGAACACCACCGCCGCACCGATGATCAGGCCGACCAGGTTGCGCGGGTTCGCCACGTTCAGCGAGTTGAGGATCTCTGCGCCGACGTCGCCCACCCCGGCGTCCGAGTACGCGGTGCGCAGCGTGTCGGTGTACGAGCCGAACAGCGCCGTCGCGGCGAGCACCGCCGTGGCGATCGCGATGCCCTTGGTGATCGCCTTGGTGGTGTTGCCGACGGCGTCCAGCTCGGTCAGCGTCCGGGCGCCGTGCTCGTCGATGTCGCCGGACATCTCCGCCACACCCTGGGCGTTGTCGGAGATCGGGCCGAAGGTGTCCATCGCGACGATGACGCCGACCGTGGTGAGCAGGCCGGTGCCGGCCAGCGCCACCGCGAACAGCGACAGCGTGATGGAGCTGCCGCCGAGCAGGAACGCGCCGAACACGCCGGCGCCGATCAGCAGCGCCGAGTAGACCGCCGACTCCAGGCCGACGCTGATGCCGGCGAGGATGACGGTGGCGGGGCCGGTCTGCGAGCTCTTGCCGATGTCCTGCACCGGGCGCCGGTTGGTCTCGGTGAAGTAGCCGGTCAACGCCTGGATCGCCGCCGCCAGCACGATGCCGATGACGACCGCGCCGATGGCGACCGTCCGCGGGTTCTCGCTGACGTCGGTCAGCCCGCCCTCCAACTCGGCGAAGGTCGCCGGCAGGTACGCGTACGTGGCGATCGCCACCAGCACCGCGGAGAGCAGCGCCGAGATGTAGAAGGCCCGGTTGATCGCGGTCAGGCCGTTGCGGTCGGAGGCGCGCAGCCGGGTGATGAAGACGCCGACGATCGCGACGAGCACGCCGATGGTGGAGACGATCAGCGGGAAGACCAGCCCCTGCTCGCCGAAGGCGGCGCGGCCGAGGATCAGCGCGGCGACGAGGGTGACCGCGTACGACTCGAAGAGGTCGGCGGCCATGCCGGCGCAGTCGCCCACGTTGTCGCCCACGTTGTCGGCGATGGTGGCGGCGTTGCGCGGGTCGTCCTCGGGGATGCCCTGCTCGACCTTGCCGACCAGGTCGGCGCCGACGTCGGCGGCCTTGGTGAAGATGCCGCCGCCGACCCGCATGAACATGGCGAGCAGTGCGGCGCCGAAGCCGAAGCCCTCCAGCACGGTCGGCGCGTCGCTGCGGTAGAAGAGCACGACCAGCGCGGCGCCGAAGAGGCCGAGGCCGACGGTGAGGAAGCCGACCACGCCACCCGTACGGAAGGCGATCTTCATGGCGGCCTCCCGGCCGCCCTCGCGCTCCCGGGCGGCGGCGGCGACCCGCAGGTTGGCCCGGGTGGCCAGCCACATGCCGGCGCCGCCGATGAACGCGCTGAACAGTGCTCCCACGACGAAGAAGACGGACCGGCCGATCTTCACTGCCGTCTCGCTGCCGTCTGTTTCGTGCACGGGCAGCAGGAAGAGCAGCACCACGGCGACGACCACGAAGATCGCCAGGGTCCGGAACTGCCGCAGCAGGTAGGCCGAGGCGCCCTCCTGGACCGCGCCGGAGATCTCCTGCATTTTGTTGGTGCCCTTGCCGGCGGCCAGCACGGCCTTCGTCAGCGCGCCGGCGAAGGCGAGCGCCACCAACGCGATGACCGCGGCGATGACGACGTACGTGACGTTGTTTCCGGTGAGGGAGATCCCGCCGCCCTCGGCGGCCAAGGTGTCGGACATCTGTGTCCTCCTGTACCGAACGCTCGCGCCGACCGGTGGAGACGCACCGTCCGGCGCCTGGATGCGAGTCGCAAGCACACGCCATCCACCCCGGCCGGACCAGCGACGAACAACCGTTCCCGCTGGCTGCGGGTTGGATCACTTGCTGACAACCCGCGTACTGTAGCCCTCCGCAGTGTTGGAGGTCACACCGAGGGGGCACCCCGGCCCGATGATCTTCGTCGCTGTGTTATGAGGAAAAATCTGATATAGGAGCCCATCCATGACTGAGAGGCCGCACCCTGCGGGGTGCGGCCTCTCACGGCGTACGACGGGGTTTCGGAAGCGCTTGAAGATCAGCTTGTGTCGCCCTCACCAAGGGCGGTGGAAGATCAGCTCAACGGCCGACGGGCCAGACCATCCGTACCTCGGTGCCGACGCCCTCGTCGACGGGGCGGACCTGAAGGTCCTCGACGAAACCGGCCAGCAGCGCGAAGCCGACGCCGGTCGTGAGGTCGTCCTCGTTGAGCGACTCGTTGGCGAGCTGGTCGGCGTTCAGCGCGGCCAGGCCGAGACCGGCCTCGATCGGCGCGCGGTCGACGACGCGCACGGCGTAGACACCCGTGTCGGACATCTCCACGAGCACGGGGTCGGGCACGCCGTACTGGCGGTGCAGGGCGACCGCGCGGGTGCACGCCTCGCCGATGGCCAGCCGTACCTCGTCGAGCAGCTCCTCGCGGACCCCGGCCCGCCGGGCGACCGCCACCCCGACCAGGCGCGCGGTGCGCACGTGCACCGGGGCCGGCGAGAAGGAGAGCTTGACCGTGGCCATCAGGCGCCTGAGCCGGCCGGGCCGGCGCCGATCGCCGCGTCGACTGTGGGGTGCAGCGGGAAGACCTGGTCGAGCGCGGTGATCCGGAAGATCTTGAGCAGCGGCTCCTTGTCGCAGACCAGCGCGAACGAGCCGCCGGCCGCGCGCAGCCGCTTGAGCGCGCCGACCAGCACGCCCAGCCCGGTGGAGTCGAGGAAGTCCACCCGACCCAGGTCGACCACGACGTGGCGGGCCCCGCCGTCGATCAGCTCGAGGAGCCGCTCCCGCAGCCGGGGGGCGGTGTAGACGTCCACCTCACCGCCGACTTCGAGCACCGTGTGCTCGCCCACGGTGCGGGTCGCCAGCGACAGCTCCATCGGTCCTCCCTCGCAAGAGCCGTAAACTCTCCTGGGCATCTAACCATCCCGCCGGATACCGGCTCTGCTCACCGGCGGAGGCTTCCTCATACCCCGGCCCCCCGTTTTCCATCTCCGAACACCAGTGCGAGAGTGCAGAACGTGACCACCGACGGCTCGAGCTCGGCGCGCCTGTCGCCCCGCCACGACCCGGAGCCGTCCTCCGTCCCCACCGGGCGCACGCCCGCGGACCTGCTGGGCCGGCTGCGCGCCCGCACCGGGGCCGACCCCGTCACCCACGTCGAGCGGGTGCCGGCCCGAGTCGGCGAGCCCGCCGCGTGGCCGGACTGGGCTCCGGAGGAGCTGCGCACGGCGTTCGCCCGACGCGGCGTGGTCGCGCCCTGGCGGCACCAGGCGGAGGCGGCCACCCTGGCGTACGAAGGCCAGCACGTGGTGGTCGCCACCGGCACCGCGTCCGGCAAGTCCCTGGCCTACCAGCTCCCCGCGCTGGCCACCCTGCTCGCCGACCCCCGGGCCACCGTGCTCTACCTGGCGCCGACGAAGGCGCTCGCCGCCGACCAGTTGCGGGCCGTCGCCGCGCTTGAGCTGGAAGGGGTACGCCCCGCCTGCTACGACGGCGACACCCCACGCGCCGAGCGGGAGTGGATCCGGAAGCACTCGCGGTTCGTGCTGACGAACCCGGACATGCTGCACCACGGCATCCTGCCGGGGCACGCCCAGTGGTCCGGCTTCCTGCGCCGGCTCACGTACGTGGTGATCGACGAGTGCCACACCTACCGGGGGGTCTTCGGCTCGCACGTCGCGCACGTGCTGCGCCGGCTGCGGCGGCAGTGCGCCCGGTTCCGGAGCACGCCCGTCTTCGTACTGGCCTCGGCCACCTCAGGTGATCCGGCGACGGCGGCCGGGCGGCTCACCGGGCTGCCCGTCGCCGCCGTCACCGAGGACACCTCGCCGCGCGGCGGGGTGACGTTCGCGCTCTGGGAACCGCCGCTGCTGCCGCCGGACTCCGCCGCCGACCAGCAGGCGGATCTCACCCAGGTCCGCCGCTCGGCGCTGCGGGAGACGGCCGACCTGCTCGCCGACGCGGTCGCCGAGGGCGTACGCACGCTCGCCTTCGTGCGTTCCCGGCGCGGCGCCGAGGTGGTCGCGGCGAACGCCCGCCGATCCCTCGACGAGGCGGTGCCCGGCCTCGGCGACCGGGTGGCCGCCTACCGGGCCGGCTACCTGCGCGAGGAGCGGCGCGAACTGGAACGCGCGTTGCTGCACGGCGACCTGCTCGGCCTGGCCTCGACCAACGCGCTGGAGCTGGGCGTCGACCTGGTCGGCCTCGACGCGGTGCTGATCTGCGGCTACCCGGGCACCCGGGCGTCGCTGTGGCAGCAGGCCGGGCGGGCGGGGCGCTCCGGGCAGGAGGCGCTCGCCGTGCTGGTCGCCCGGGACGACCCGCTCGACACCTATCTCGTGCACCACCCCGAGGCGGTCTTCGGGCGGCCGGTGGAGGCGACCGTGCTCGACCCGGCCAACCCGTACGTGCTGGCTCCGCAGCTCGCCTGCGCGGCGGCCGAGGCGCCGTTGACCCCCGACGACCTGGCTCTCTTCGGCGACGGGGCGAAGGAGGCGGTGGACCAACTGGTGGCGGCGGGGGCGCTGCGGCAGCGACCCACCGGCTGGTACTGGCGGCACCGGGAGCGGCCGGAGGTGGACCTGCGCGGCGAGGGTGGCGCGCCGGTCTGCGTGGTGGAGGCGGCGACCGGGCGGCTGCTCGGCACCGTCGACGGCGGCTCGTCGCACTTCCTGCTCCACCCTGGGGCGGTCTACCTGCACCAGGGCGCCTCGTACGTGGTCGACTCGCTCGACCTGGCCGACGGCTGCGCGCTGGTGCACCCCGAGGAACCGGACTGGTCCACCCACGCCCGCGACGTCACCTCGCTGTCGGTGGTGTCGGTCCGCTCGTACGTGGACGCCGGCCCCGTCGGGCTCTTCCTCGGCGAGGTCGACGTGACCAGCCAGGTCGTGTCGTACCAGCGGCGGCGGATCGCCACCGGCGAGGTCATCGACACCCGCCCCCTGGACCTGCCGGCCCGGGAGCTGCGTACGGTCGCGGTCTGGTTCACCCTGTCGCCACAGTCGCTGACGGCCGCCGGGGTGGAACCCGCCGACGTGCCCGGCGCGCTGCACGCCGCCGAGCACGCCGCGATCGGCCTGCTGCCGCTCACCGCGACCTGCGACCGCTGGGACATCGGCGGGCTCTCCACGGCGGTGCATCCGGACACCGAGGCCCCGACGGTCTTCGTCTACGACGGGCACCCGGGTGGGGCGGGCTTCGCCGAGCGCGCGTACGGGACGGCGGCGACCTGGCTGCGGGCCACCCGCGACGCGATCGCCGAGTGCGGCTGCGAGGCCGGCTGCCCGTCCTGCGTCCAGTCCCCGAAGTGCGGCAACGGCAACAACCCGCTCTCCAAGCCGGACGCCGTCCGGGTGCTGGACGTGGTGCTCGCCAACCTGCCCGACGCCGTGCCGGCACCCCGCCAGTCCGACGGTCCCTCCCACTTTCCCATTCCGGGGGAACGCGCCGCTGCGGACGATGCCGCCACCAGCGGCCCCGAGGGCTCGGGCGGCTCCCGCTCCCCGGTGGTCGCGGAACCGCCTGCCGGGGAGGCCCCCGTCCCGGGTCGCGGGAAGCAGGCATAGAACCTCTTCTCCCCGGGCATCAAGGGCGTGGGAGCGCTTCCATGCAAGTTCGCGGATACCCAGCTGCCCTTCCCGCCCGAAGGAGGAGTCGTGGCCGACACCATCGCCGAGACCGTCGACCTGCTCTACACGATCGACCAGGAGAAACTCACCCTCGACCAGCAGATCGCCCTGGGCTCCGCGCTCGCCGGGCTGGCGCAGGCCGAGCGCCTGGAGCAGATCAACGAGCGGCTGCGCAGCATCCACCAGGTCCTCAACGCGTGGGCGCTGAAGGCGACCGTCGACGGCGGGCGCTGAGCCCGGTGCACGCGGACCGCCCGTTGCGGCTGCCGATGCGTGCGACCCTGTTGCGGTGCCGGTGCTTGGCTGACCGGATTGCGAGTGGCGGTGCCTAACTGAGCGGGTTGCGGTGCCGGTGCCTGCCTGACCGGGTGGCGGAGCCGGGCGGGGCTGCGGGTGGGGCCGCGTGACCTGTGGGCGGCAGCGCGGTTGAAGCTGTGCGACACTCCGGCGACCCCTCGAAGGAGAACCCATGCAGCCCGACAACTTGCAGGCCCAGCAGCAGTTCCACATCCGGCAGCGGATCCGGATGATGGTCAACCAGTACGAGGTGCACTCCGTCGCACCGGACGGCTCGGAAGGTGGGCTGCTGGCGTTCGCCCAGCAGAAGCGGCTCGCCTTCAAGGAGCAGGTGACGATCTACACCGACGACTCGAAGCAGCAGCCCCTGCTCGGCTTCAAGGCCCGCCAGCGTCTCGACCTCGGCGCCACGTACGACGTGACCGACCACGCCGGCAGCCCGATCGGCCTGTTCCGCAAGGACTTCGCCCAGTCCCTGCTGCGGTCCACCTGGCACGTCGAGCAGCCCGGCCTGCCGCAGGTCACCGGCCAGGAACGCAGCATGCCGGTGGCCCTGCTGCGCCGCTTCGTCGACTCGCTGTCCTGGCTGCCCTACCACTTCGACTTCGTCGCCGGCGGTCAGCCGGTCTTCTCCGTCATCAAGAAGTGGGGCCTGCGCGACCGGTACGTCGTCCAGATCCACCAGCCGCAGGTCGACCGCCGCCTCGTGATCGCGATGGCCATCGCCCTCGACGCGCTCCAGGGACGCTGATCCGTCCGGGCCGGGGTGTCGACTCCCGGCACCCCGGCCCGAGCACGACCCGAGCCCGGCATGGCGAGGGGTCATTAGGCTTGCCCGCATGACAGATCCGATGCCCGACACTCGTTCGGCTCGTCAGTTGGTGCGAGCCTCCGACGACGTGATCGACGGCATCACGCAACAGGTGCAGTCACCACCAGGCCTGCCGAACCCGATCCGGAACCCGATCACGACAGCGGTATGGGCCTTCCTTTTCACCTGGCCGCCGACCCTCGTCGTGCTTGTGGCCGCGACAGTCGCCGTGCCTTCGCAGACCAACGACGCTGGCGTCGGTACGGCAGCGATCTGGGCGCTGGACATCGCCCTGCTGATCGCGATCGCGGCGTCGGTCAGCACGATCTGGCAGCGCGGCCCCAAGCCCGGACCGGACGGCACGGCACAGCCAATTCAGCGGGTTCTGCTGCGCGTGGCGGCCCAGGCGCTGCTCACCGGTGCCTGCGGCTGGCTGGTGCTGGCGCTGCACGGGCTCGCCACCGGCCAGATCGTCTCGTTGGTGGTCGCGCTCATCGTCGTGCTGAACCTGCTGCCCGTGACCGCCGCCCGGCTGCTGCGCCGGGGTCGCGGGCGCAGCGGGACGCCGCCCACCCGGGCCTGAAACACTCGCCGCCGCGCTACCCGCCCTCGCCGCCAGCGATCCGGGCCGCCTCTTCGCGCGCCCGGTTCACGATCGTCTCCGCCTCCCGCCGCGCGGTGTCGACGAGTTCCTCGGACTCACGCCGCGCCTCGTTGCGGTGGTCTTCCCCCTGTTTCTCCGCGAGCCTGAGGATCTGTTCCACCCGGTTGCCGAGACCACTGAGCGTGGGCCGCGTCTGATCCTGCCACCGTTGCTCCGCGGCAGCCGCTCTCTCCGCGGCCGTCATGGAAGTCGTCAACCAGGCGTCCCCGTCAGGGTCGACCGTGTTGTCCCCCGTTGGAGCGGATCCCGCTGTGCCGACCAGGGACAGGCCGACACCGAGCACGGCGACCGCGACGCCGGGCCAGGCGGCGTCCGCGCCGAGGGACGAGCCGACGGCGACGCCGACACCCAGCCCGAAAAGGATCGCAGCGGTCCTGACCGGCTTTCTCATGGAGCCTCCTCCAGCGGTGCGGTCGGAGCTGAGCTTCCTGTTCCCAGGATGGCGAGCGACGTCCACCCCGAACGACATCCCTCCGCACGAGCCAGCGGGTGAGGCAGGGGCCACCCCAAGGCGGGTGGGAGCCCATTTCCGTGCCGTCTGTGCGACCGCCCCTCCGGTTGGCGGGTTGATCACCAACCCCGCTGGTCGTACGAAGATCGCCGTCGTGCCGTTGCCGCCCCGTTGGCGTCTACAATCAACGGAGATCGCCCGTCGTGCCGTAGCCGCCCCGTTGGCGTCCACAATCAACGAAGCTCGGCTGCCGGGACGGTAAGCCTCCGCTCTGCGCAGCCCGGCGGTCTGGGGCCTGGTGCGCAGCAGGGGTTCAGCCGCGCACCGGGCCGGCACGGGCACTGGCCGTCGCCACCCGCGCCACCCTCGACAGTGGGTTGACGGCAACCTCCACGGTCACCAGGACATCGAGACCGTCGAGCCGACAGGCGAGCAGCCGGCCACCGTTGGCGGCGGCGATGTCGGCCGCCCGCCCGCAGGCGCCCGCCTCGCCCCACAGCCCACGGCCCGCACCGGCCAGCGCGGCGAAATCCGCCGCCACCCGGGCCTGTTGCCGGGCGGCCCGGGCCGCGCCGACGGCGGCACCGAGCGACCCGACCAGGACGAACACCAGCCCCACCGCGAGCAGACAGACGGTCGCCCCACCACGCTCCCCCGCGCTGCCGCCTGAGCCTCGGGCCGACCGGTCTCCGAACCACCGGCGCCCGCTCACCGTCCACCCGCCGGGGCACCCGGGGCAGGTGTGGCAGCTCCCGCGACCCCGGGTTCGAGGGCCGCGACCGCCGTGGCGGTCACGGCGATCCGGGGCAGTCGGGAGCCGAGCGCGCGTACGGGCGCCCGGACGGTGGCGACGACCCGCTGTCCGTCGACGGTGACGGTCACCTCCGCTCCCGGCGGGGCCACACCGCTGGCTGCGGCGTCCCCGTCGGCGCCCCGGGAGGCGGCCAGCGCCGCCTCCCGGGCCGCGTGGAGGCAAGATGCCCTCGTACCGACGGCGTTGACCGCCGACAGCCCGCCGAGCAGGAGCAGCAGGAGCGCCGGCAGGCCGGCCGCCAGTTCGGCGGTGAAGGAACCCCGGTCGCGGCCGGCCGACCGGCGCCCGCTCACTTCAGTGCCCGGTCGATGACGGCGGTCAACGCGGACTGCACGTTGCCCGAGGTCAGCACCTTCAGCAGAATCCCGGCGAAGGCGACGGCCGCCAGGGTGCCGACGGCGTACTCGGCGGTGTTCATTCCCGCGTCCCCGCGCAGGCGGGCAAGCAGTTTGCGCACGTTCTCGTCCTTTCTCGGAGATGGTCAGAGCACGTCGCCGAGGACGGCGACGATCACCGGCACCAGGCCGGCGAGAATGAAGGCCGGCAGGAAGCAGAGCCCCAGCGGCAGGACGATGAGCACGCCGGCCCGGCGGGCGGCCGCCTCCGCGGCCGTGGACCGGTCGGCGCGGAGGTCGTCGGCGAGTCGGGTCAGCGCGCCGGCCAGCGCGGCTCCGCTGTTCGCGCTGCGCAACACGGCGGCCGTCAGCCGCTCGGCCCCCGGCACCGCCGCGAGCGGAGCCCACGCCTCCTCGGGGCCGCCGCCCAGCCGCAGCAACCGGCCGACCCGGGCGAGCCGGTCGGCGAGCGGTCCGTCCAACGCCCCCGCCACGGCCAGGATCGACCTGTCCACGGGCGCTCCCGCCCTCATCGCCGCCGCCAGCAGATCGGCGGCGAGTGGAAGATCGGCCGCCTCCCGCAGCCGCCGGTTCCGTACGGCCGGAGGCTCGATGCGGCGGAGCAGCCGGTCGAGCAGCAGTGTCGTCGGCACGGCCGCCACCGCCCCGGCCACTCCGCCGACGACGACCACGACCGCCACGCCGCCCAGGCCGGCGGCGACGCGGATGGCGTCCGGTCGCCGGCGGCGGGACACGGCGTCGTCGGGGGCGTCGCCCGCGGCAGCGACCGGTCGGCGGGGCAGGGCCGCCGGGTGTACGCCGACGGGCGCCCTGCGCAGGGCACGCAGACGCCGCAGAGGGCGCCGGCCCGCCGCGAGCATCACGGCGAGCAGGGCCGCCGCCGCCACGAAGCCCACCGCCAGCGCCACCCGGGGCATCAGCTCGCCCGTCCCGGCGCCGCACCGAGTCGCTCGGCCCAGAACAGTCCCGCGACCTGGAGCGCGATGGCGACGACCGCGCACGCGCCGCCGACGGGGGTGTGCAGCAGCACGGCCACCGGATCGACGCCGATGCCGTAGCCGAGCCCGATACCGCCGAGCGGCAGAACGGCGAGCAGCAGGGCGGTGGCTCGTGCCCCGGCCGCCTGTGCCTCCGCCCCAGCCAGCCCACGATCGGACGCGCGGGCGTCCGCCTCGATCCGCTCCAGCAACTCGGCCAGCGGAGCGCCCGTCTCGTCGGCGAGGCGCACGGCCGCACCGGCCAACCGGTCCAGGCGTCCCACCCCGCCCCGATCGTCGTCCGCCGCCTTGCTCCCCGGGATTTCGCCGCGCTCACCCGAACCCGTCTCCGCCCGCGACTGTGGGACTCCGTCGGTCCCCGCCGCGCCGGAAGTGAGCCGCTCCGCGGCGACCGGTACCGGCAGGCCGGCCCGAAGGTCCGCGGCCAGGCCGCAGAGCTGGTCCAGCCGATGCCGACGGGCCCGGACGGCGTGCTGGCCAGCCTTCCGTCGAAGCAGTGCGCGGACGATCAACGTGCCGTAGGTGCCGACGGCCACCGCCGCGACCGGGCCGGCCAGCAGCAGGCCGGCTCCGGCACCGACCGACGCGGCGAGCAGCAGGGCACGCCTCGGTGACTCCGTCAGCAGCTCCGACCGGAGCCACCTCGCCCGCAGCCCTGCATCGGGCGGTTCGCTCGCCGCCCCGGGTCGACGGAACGGGGCAGCTGTCGGGGCGGGCGTTCCACCGGGCCGTCGGGCGTCCCGCCGCGCAGGTGGTCGGGCCCGGCCGGGGTCTCCGTCACCGGGGCGGACCGATCCCGCTGGTCGCGCCGCGCCGGGGTCGTCTCCGGCAGACCAGGGCCAGGGCGACCGGCCGGCCGCGTTCCACGACGACCACCGATCCCCACCAGCCGGTACGCGTCCGCCGCCGAGACCGCCGCCGGTCGGAGTAACCGAGCCTGCCGGTGGCTGCCGAAGGTGGGCCCTGGGCTCGTCGTACGCATCGCGGCGGGGGTACGCAACGCCTCCGTCGACGCGCACGGCAGGGGTCATCGGGTCGCGATCGGGTGTACGACGCAGTTCGGCGATCCAGTCGACGAGCGGGTCCTCGGCGGCGCGCACGTCTCCCCCGATGCCGGCAACCAGTACGCCCCGCAGGCCCCGACCGCCCCGCACCGCCCCGGCCACCAGCACCGCCGCTGCGAGGGCCGAGAGCAGCGCCACCAGCGCGAACGGGGTGCTCACTTCGGTCCCGCCGATCCGGGCCACGGTTCGGTCAGGACCGGCGGCACCGGCACGGCCCGTTCCCGCAGCAGTGCGGCGAGCGCCGGGGCGGCGAGGTCGAGCCCCCGACCGCGTACCCAGGCGGGGACTGCGGTGACCAGCCGATCGGGGCCCTCCGGCAGCAGCAGGCAGATCGATTCCAGCACCCGGCCCTCGGCGCTCCGGCGTACCTGGAGCAGCACCTGGAGCGCGGCGGACACCTGGGCGTGCAGCGCGGGCCGGGGCAGCCCGCCGAGCATCCCGAGGGCCTCCAGCCGCGCCGGCACGTCCGACGGGGCGTTGGCGTGCAGGGTGCCGGCGCCTCCGTCGTGGCCGGTGTTCAGGGCGGCGAGCAGATCGACCACCTCACCGCCCCGGCACTCGCCGACCACCAGCCGATCGGGCCGCATCCGCAGGGCCTGCCGCACCAGGTCGGTCAGCCCGACCGCGCCGGAGCCCTCCACGTTGGCCGTCCTCGCCTGCAATCCGACGACGTGTGGGTGCCGGGGGTGCAGCTCGGCCGCGTCCTCCACCAGCACGATCCGCTCGGTGCCGGGGACAAGCCCGAGCAGCGTGTTCAGCAAGGTCGTTTTGCCCGAGCCGGTGCCGCCGGTCACCAGGTACGCCAGCCGGGCCGCCACCACGGCGGAGAGCACCGGCGCCACCGGTCGGGGAACCGTCCCCTGGCTCACCAGCTCGTCGAGGGTGAAGGGCCGCTGCCGGAAGGTCCGCAGGGACAGGTAGGGCCCGTCGGTCGCCACCGGCGGCAGCACGGCGTGCAGCCGGGTGCCGTCGGGGAGCCGGGCGTCCGCGTACGGGGAACCGTCGTCGAGCCGTCGGCCGGCGCTGGCGGTGAGCCGCTGCGCGAGTCGGCGTACGTCGTCGACCGTGCCGAGCGGCACCGCCACCTGGTGCAGGCCCCGTCCCCGGTCCACCCAGACCCGCACGCCGTTCACGAGTACGTCGGTGACCTCCGGGTCGGCCAGCAACGGGGCGAGCGGACCGGCTCCCACCAGATCGTCGTGCACCTGGTCGGCCATCCGCAGCACGGCGGTGTCGCCGAGAACGGCGGCGGTCGGCTCCGCCCGTACGGCTGACACGATCGCGGCGGGGGTGACCGGCGCCGCCGCGGCCGCGATGCGCTGGCGCACCCGCGCGGCGAGGGTGTCACCCTCGGACGGCCCGGTCATGCCGCACCCGCCGCCGGGGTGCCGGTCAGCTCGGCGACGATCCGCTGGCAGAGCGCGGCCAGCGGACCCCGACCGTGCGCGGCCGGGGCCTCGCCCCGCTCCAACCCACGGGCCAGCGCGGGTTCCGGGCGCAGCGTGCCGGCCAGCGGCAGCGCGAGTGCCCGGGCCACCTCCGCCGCCCCGAGGCGGCCCGGTGCCGGGCCGCGCACGATCACGGACATCGCGGCGCAGTGCGGTGCGGCGGCCGCCACCACCCGGGCCGCTGCGGCGGTGGCCCGCAGCTCGGCGGGGACCACCACGTAGACCTGGTCCGCCGCCTGCAACGCGGTCACGGCGGCGTCGTCCAACTGCCGGGGCAGGTCCACCACGACGAAGTCCCGGCCCCGACGCGCGGCGTCGACGGTCGCCGCCATCGCCTGGGCGGGAAGGGCGAGCAGGTCGCCCCGGTCCCAGGAGAGGACCACCAGGTCACCCCGGCTCGGTAGGGCCCGCACCAGCGCCGGCGCGTCGACCCGGCCGTCGGCGCCGGTCAGCGCCGGCCAGCGCAACCCCTCCAACTGTTCCCAGCCGAGCACCAGGTCGAGGCCGCCGCCGAGCGGGTCGGCGTCGACGAGCAGGGTACGCAGCCGAGCCCGGGCGGCGGTGACGGCGAGCCCGCCCGCCAGGATGCTCGCTCCGGCGCCGCCCCGCCCGCCCAGGACCGCGACGATCTGCGCGCCGCCCCGCTCGACGCCCTCCGGTCCACACTCGGCGAACCGGTCGACCAGCCAGGGCTCGGCGGCCGGCAGCGTCGCCACGTGCTCCGCGCCGATCAGCTCGGCGACCTGCCAGCCGGGATCGAGCTCCCCGGACCGGCCGACCAGCACCATCCGTGGCCGCTGCGGCAACCGTGCCCGCAGGCAGGGCTGAGCCTGGTCGGCGCCGACCAGCACCAGCGGAGCGGGCAACCAGCGGGTGCGGGCCGCCGCCGGGTCGGCGGCGAGTTCCACCTCGACGCCGCCCGCCGCGGCGAGCCGGAGCAGGTCGTCGAGCAGATCACCGTCCGAGGTGACGAGCAGCGGCAGGGGCCGGTGCGGTGGAACGGAGGTACGGGGTGGCATCGCGGCCTCCAGCGGTCGGGCTCGGGGTTGCTGACCCGAGACCCTGCTCCGGAACCGCCCCTCGGCGCCGCCCGATCTCCACAGCCTGTGGATAACCGCAGGCTCTGTGGACAACGCCCGCCGCGCGAGTCGATCTGCTATGGGCTCCGACGGTCGCGCTCGGCGTCGGCCGCAAATTGGTTTGGATGACCATGCCGGCCCTCCGACAATGGCGCATGAGCATCACCGTCCCGACCGCACAGGCCTGGAACGTGGGCCTGGCCCTCGTCGGCTCCACTGCGGCGACAGACCTGCTGCGGGACTACTACACCGAGGTCAGCAACCGCTACCACCAGCTCCACCTCGGCCGCCCGTCCACGCCTCGGGAGATCGAAGAGGGCCTTGCCGCCGCTCCGAGCGATGACCTCGCCCCGCCAACCGGACTGTTCCTGCTCGCGCGACACGGCGACGACCCGGCCGGCTGCGTGGGTCTGCGGATACTCGACCCGTACACCGCCGAGTTGACCCGGATGTTCGTGCGCCCCGCGCTGCGGGGCCTGGGCGGCGGCGCGCGGCTGCTGGTCGCGGCGGAGAGTCTCGCGCGTGACCTGGGCGCGGAACGAATCGTGCTCGACACCCGTCTCGACCTGGTCGAGGCCCGTGCGCTCTACTTGCGGCACGGCTATGTCGAGATCCCGGCATACCACGACGGCACGTACGCGGAAATCTTCTACGAGAGGAGACTGCCGTCCAGCTCGAACAAGAAGTAGGGCAGGCGACCAAGGTGGTCATGACCTGTGCCTTCCGGAGACGGACCCGGGCGCGGCGACCGGATCCGCCCGACGAAGATCAGGACTTCTCGGCCGTTGGTTTGGCAGAGTGACGCCGTGAGTGATGGGCACGGCCTGGACGAACCCGGCACCGACCAGCCGTCAGCGACGACTCTGAGAATCGCAAGGCAGCTGGCACAGGAGTTGGCGGCGGTGGCGACTGTGGAGATCGACGACTGCAAGGGCGGGATATCGGTCAGCGTCACACCGCGCAATCCTCGTGCTCGCGCTTTCGGCTGGGCGGAGTTCTCCGATCAGCTCATCCTTCAGGTCGGCGACTACGGCGGCCGATGGGAACTGGGCGCTGGTCCCGAAGACGTCGCTCTGCTTGAAGACATCACTCGCTCGGTGATCGCCGGCAGAGTTCGGGAGGTGTTCGCTCCGGGTCGCTCGGCCATCTCGGTCCTGCTCGCCGATGGAACCGTGGAGACCGAGATCGGAGGCGAAGCGCCGGCCGGATGCCTGCCGCTACCCTTCTGGCGGCGTTGGTCCCGCAGCATCCAGTACGCCCCGTACAGGTAGTGGCGCTCCAGCGTCGTGCTGCTCCCCTTCGACAAAGCGGTCGTCAACGACGCTCAATCGTTATACGCACACCCCGGACGACTACGCCCATCGGGTCCGGCTGACGTTCGCTGACTCCGCCTGGCACCACGCCGCGCCAGCCGGGGCGAGGCCCATCCACCTGCACAAATAGGCACGCGGGAAAGGGACGACCCCCGTCGGGGGGAGACGGGGGTCGTCGAAGGTTCGGCTCCGGGGGGGTCGAGCCGAACCCGCTCAGCGGTCGCGGGGGGTGCAACCGCCGAGGGTCTGCCTGTTGTACGAGATGTGAACGCTCGTCGCGTCGACAAGTCTGCCTGAGCGAACGTGTATACGTCGAGTGGTGCCGCCCCCACTCCCCGCGAAATAAATTTCGCAGAGTGTGACTCTCGTCACTGTGCGCGAGGGTGGCGGGGGCTCGGCCCGCAGCTCCGAGGGGTCGTTGGGCCCCGGGCACCCGCCGACCATAGACCATCCGGCTAGACTTTCGCGCCGTGGGCCGAAGTGCCGCTTTCTTCGATCTGGACAAGACCGTCATCGCCAAGTCGAGCGCCCTGGCGTTCGGTCGGCCGTTCTACCGGGACGGCCTGATCACCCGGCGTGACGTGGTCAAGTCGGCGTACGCGCAGCTGATGTTCCGGCTGGGCGGCACCGACGAGCAGACCATGGCCAGGACAAGGGACTACCTCGCCGCGCTCTGCAAGGGCTGGCCGGTGGAACAGGTCCGCCAGATCGTCGCGGAGACCCTGCACGAGCTGATCAACCCTTACGTGTACGCCGAGGCCGCCGCCCTGATCGAGGAGCACCAGGCCGCCGGCCGGGACGTCGTCCTCGTCTCCGCCTCCGGCGAGGAGATGGTCCGGCCGATCGGCGTACTGCTCGGGATCACCGATGTCATCGCCACCCGGATGGGCGTGGTGGACGGCCGCTACAGCGGCGAGGTCGAGTTCTACGCGGCCGGCCCGAGCAAGGTCGACGCGGTCGGCGAGCTGGCCGCGGAACGCGGCTACGACCTGGCCGACTCGTACGCCTACTCCGACTCGTACAGCGATCGGCCGCTGCTGGAGTGCGTCGGCCATCCGTCGGTGGTCAACCCGGACCGGCAGCTGCGCAGGCTCGCGATCGAGAACTCCTGGCCGGTGCTGGAGTTCCGGCACCCGATCCCCCTGGGGCGGCGGCTGCGCGAGCGCCCGGCCGTCCCGGTCGCGGCGGCGGCGCTGGGTGTGGGCGTGGGTGTCGCCATCGGCATCGCCTGGTACGGCCGCCACCGCCGCACCCGCACCACCCCCACGCCCGCCTGAGCCCGCCAGCCGGGGACGGTCAGGACGCCGCGAGGATCTCGTCGCCGATGGTGGTGAGCTGGTCGGCGCCGACCTCCACCGCCGCCATGTAGTGGCGCAGCCAGGAGCGCAGGCCGTCCGGGGTGCCGGTGGCGAATGCTCCGGCCGCGCCGACGTACTCGGGCTCGCGCTCGTGGTGACCGACGTCAACGGCGAGCAGGCCGCGCGGGTCGAGCCCGCTGGACAGCAGCACCAGCCGGGCGGCGCCCCGGGCCACCACCCCGGACGGCCCGGCGAAGGGGCGCAGGTTGAGCAGTTCGCCGTGGACGACGGCCGCCAGCACCAGCGGCGAGACCTTCGTGCCGCCGGCGACGAGCCCGGCCAGCCCGTCCAGGCGGGCGGCGACGACCGGGTCGGTCACCGGACGGCCCAGTTCGGCCTCGCCGACGACGTCGCGGGCGGCGAGCACGTGCAGCTTCGCCAGCGCCTGCCGGGGCGCCTTCGGCCAGAGTTCGGTGAGGCCGGGCAGCGCCCCGGCGACCCGCAGCGCGCCCTGGACCACGGGCTCGGTCACCGTTCCGGCGCGTACCGCCTCGCGGTCGCGGGCGTACCCCTCCAGGGCGGCGCTGGCCACCGCGGACCGGAGGCTGACCTCGGCCGCGACCTGGCCACCGTGCCGGCGCAGCGCGCGGTGCCCCAACGCCTGGTCGAACCGCTCGCGGGCCCGCTCGACGGCGGAGGCGATGTCGGCGAGCGCGAGCAGCGGGGCGAGCGGGTCGGCGGTCACCCCGTCACGCTATCGACTGCCCGGCATGCCCCGCCGACGAGCCGACCGAAAGCGACAAGCGCCACCCGCTCCGACGTTGGCAGGGTCGTTCATGCCCTGCCAAGTGGCCCTTCCTTGCGTCCGGATCACCGTCCGGCGCGTCGCGGGGGCCGCTCGGCGCGCGTTGGCGGAACCGGCGGTCGCCCGCGCTGGTCGCCCCGACTAACCTTCTGCCCTAGAGAGACGCAGGTCACCCGATCGACGAGGGAGCACGGCATGAGCGAGGCATTGGCCAATCTGCTGAACGAGACGCGCCAGTTCCCGCCGCCAGCCGAACTCGCCGCGAACGCCAACGTCACCGCCGACGCGTACGACGAGGCCGACGCCGACCGGCTGGCGTTCTGGGAGCGGCAGGCCGGGCGGCTGACCTGGGCGCGGCAGTGGGACCAGGTGCTCGACTGGTCGAAGCCGCCGTTCGCGAAGTGGTTCGTCGGCGGGCAGCTCAACGTGGCGTACAACTGCCTGGACCGGCACGTCGAGGCCGGCCTCGGCGACAAGGTCGCCATCCACTGGGAGGGCGAGCCGGGCGACACCCGCACCATCACGTACGCCGACCTGCACCGGCTCACCTGCCAGGCCGCGAACGCGCTGACCGAGCTGGGCGTCGCCGCCGGCGACCGGGTGGCGATCTACCTGCCGATGGTCCCCGAGGCGGCGGTCGCGATGCTCGCCTGCGCCCGGATCGGCGCCACGCACAGCGTGGTCTTCGGCGGCTTCTCCGCCGACGCGCTCACCAACCGGATCCAGGACGCCAGCGCCAAGGTGGTGATCACCGCCGACGGCGGCTACCGCCGGGGCAAGCCGTCGGCGCTGAAGCCGACCGTGGACGAGGCGGTGGCGAACTGCCCGTCGGTCGAGCACGTGCTGGTGGTGCGCCGTACCGGCGAGGAGGTCGCCTGGTCGGCCAAGGACCGCTGGTGGCACGAGACGGTCGAGACCGCCTCGGCCGAGCACGACGCGCAGCCGTTCGACGCCGAGCACCCGCTGTTCATCCTCTACACGAGCGGCACCACGGCCCGCCCGAAGGGCATCCTGCACACCACCGGCGGCTACCTGACCCAGACGTCGTACACGACGCACGCGGTCTTCGACCTCAAGCCGGAGACCGACGTCTACTGGTGCACCGCCGACATCGGCTGGGTGACGGGGCACTCCTACATCGTCTACGGCCCGCTCTCCAACGGCGCCACCCAGGTCATGTACGAGGGCACCCCGGACACCCCGCACAAGGGCCGGTTCTGGGAGATCGTCGGCAAGTACAAGGTCAGCATCCTCTACACCGCCCCGACGCTCATCCGCACGATGATGAAGTGGGGCGACGACATCCCCGCCGGCTACGACCTGTCCTCGCTGCGGCTGTTGGGCAGCGTGGGCGAGCCGATCAACCCCGAGGCGTGGATGTGGTACCGGCAGCACGTCGGCGGCGGTGAGCTGCCCATCGTGGACACCTGGTGGCAGACCGAGACCGGGGCGATCATGATCTCGCCGCTGCCGGGCGTGACGGCGACCAAGCCCGGCTCCGCGATGACGCCGCTGCCCGGGATCGTCGCCGACGTGGTCGACGACCAGGGCCAGTCGGTGCCGAACGGCGGCGGTGGCTACCTGGTGCTGCGTGAGCCGTGGCCGTCGATGCTGCGCACCATCTGGGGCGACGACAACCGGTTCATCGAGACGTACTGGTCGCGGTTCGACGGGATGTACTTCGCCGGGGACGGGGCGAAGAAGGACGACGCCGGGCACATCTGGCTGCTCGGCCGCGTCGACGACGTGATGCTGGTGTCCGGGCACAACATCTCCACCACGGAGGTGGAGTCCGCGCTGGTCTCCCACCCGTCGGTGGCGGAGGCGGCCGTGGTCGGCGCGACCGACCCGACCACCGGGCAGGCGATCGTCGCGTTCGCCATCCCGCGCGGCACCACGGACACCGCCGGCGAGGCGGGCGAGAAGCTCATCGCCGAGCTGCGCAACCACGTGGCGAAGACGCTCGGGCCGATCGCCAAGCCCCGGCAGATCATGCTGGTGCCGGAGCTGCCGAAGACCCGCTCCGGCAAGATCATGCGCCGGCTGCTGCGCGACGTGGCGGAGAACCGCTCGCTCGGCGACGTCACCACGCTCCAGGACTCGTCCGTGATGGACCTGATCTCGTCCGGTATGAGCGGCGGCAAGTCCGACGAGGACTGACGCAGGCGTACGCCCCGATGGGTGGCGGTCCCTCGCGGACCGTCACCCATCGTCGTTTTCTTACGGGTGTACGACCGGCCGGTCGCGGACTGTCACATCGGTCGGTCGGGTGAGCCGAGAGAAGCTGAACGGACACAGGCTGTTGTCGACCCCTGTCGTTCCCCTGTTTTCTGTTCTACGTTCACGCAGATCGGGTCGCTTCGATGGGCGTCACATCGACAGGGCCCGGTCGACTTCCTCCTCCCCATGCCCGAGAAACGGAGCGGCATGAACAGAAAACCGCAATCCGGGTCGCGTCGACGCCTGCTCGTCGCGCTGCCCGCCCTCGCCCTCGCCGCCGGGTCACTGACCGTGACGGGTGGTACGGCGGCGGCTGAGCCCGGCCCCGCCCGAGCCACGATCGGCGCCGACGAGTACTACATCAACTACGCCGAGCCGGCCGTCCAGCCGGACAGCAACGGCCGCGAGGTCAAGGGCAAGGGCGGCGTCTACGCCCCGGCGGTCGAGGAGGCACGCGCCTACGACCGCAAGTACGCCCGCGGCAACCCGGTCGCGGCCGAGCAGCTCGCGAAGCACGAGGCCAAGTCGATCATGACGGGCAAGAGCCCCCGGCAGATCAAGAAGGCCCCGGCCACCCAGACCGCCAAGCTGCTCACCCTGCTGGTGGAGTTCAACGACCAGGCCAACGACGACTTCACCGGCGTCATGGTCCCCAGGACGGTCTTCGAGGACCGGACCTGTGTCCCCGGGACCGTGCAGAACGGGCCCCGGCACAACCGGATCCCGAACCCGGCGAACCTGCCGCACGAGGACAACAACTCGATGTGGGTGCCGGACTTCTCCCCCGCCCACTACGACAAGATGCTCTATTCGAAGAAGGGCATCACCGAGCGGGTCCGCAAGGACCTGCGGGGCCCCGACGGCAGGCCGGGCATCGACCTGACCGGCCGCACCATGCACAACATGTACCTGGAGATGTCCAAGGGCGCGTACACGGTCGACGGGCAGGCCAGCCCGTGGATCACCGTCCCGCACTCGGAGGGCTGGTACGCGGCCTCGCGCTGCTTCCAGGACGAGAACGGCAACTGGGTCGCCGGGCGCCAGCAGTCGATGAACGGCCACCCGGACAACCCGCAGGGCGCCGGCCGGCTCGCCACCGACGCGATCGACGCCCTCGCGAGGATGAACCCGAACTTCCCGTGGGCCGACTACGACACCGAGGACCAGGGCGACCGCGACGGTGACGGCAACCTCTTCGAGCCGGACGGCGTGATCGACCACCTGGTGCTGGTGCACGCCGGGCAGGGCAAGTCCCGCGGCGGCGGTGCCGAGGGCACGTACGCCGTGTGGGCGCACTCCTCCTCGATCACCGGCGGCTACACCATCCCCGGCACCAACCTCCAGGTCTCGAACTACATCGTGCAGCCGGAGGACGCCGGCGTCGGAGTCTTCGCCCACGAGTTCGGCCACGACCTGGGCCTGCCGGACCTCTACGACACCTCCGGCAACGCCGACTCGGACGTCGACTTCTGGGACCTGATGGCCTCGGGATCGCACTCCGGCGAGATCTTCCAGGCGCTGCCGACGCACATGGGACTGTGGGACAAGTGGGTGCTCGGCTGGGCCGACCCGCTGACCCTCGCCCCGGGCGCGGACCCGCGTACCGTGCAGCTCGGTCAGACCTCGCGGACCCCGCGCGGCACCCAGGACGGCATCAAGATCGACCTGCCGGACAAGGTGATCACGCTGGCCACGCCGCACAGCGGCGCGAACATGTGGTACACCGGCGCCGACCAGAACTGGGCGGACGTCAAGATCACCCGCCAGGTGGCCGTACCGGCGGCGGCCGACGCGAAGTTCTGGATGTGGAACAACTTCGTCATCGAGGCCGACTGGGACTTCGGCTTCGTCGAGCTCTCCACCGACGGCGGCACCACCTGGACCGAGCAGAAGGTCTACGACGCCGCCGGCAACCTGGTCACCACGAACGACGGCTACGCCGACCCGAACGGCCGGATGGTCGACTTCGGCAACAAGAAGTACGGCCTGACCGGTGACACCCACGGCTGGCGGCACGACTACGTCGACCTGTCGGCGTACGCCGGGCAGACCGTGCAGCTCCGGCTCCGCTACGCCACCGACGAGGCGTTCGTGGAGCGGGGCTGGTTCGCCGACGACTTCTCGGTGACCGGCGGCGGCGCCACCACCTGGAGCGACGACGTCGAGAGTGGCGCCAACGGCTGGACCGCCACCGGCGGCACCTTCGTCGACACCACCGGCCCGGGTTGGCGCACCGCCAGCGGCACCTCGGTGCAGGCGCACTACTACCTGGCCGAGTGGCGCAACTTCGACGGCTTCGACAAGGGCCTGAAGTACACCTACGACACGGTCTACTCGCGCGACGCGTGGAAGGTCGACCGGATCTCGTACAACGCGCCCGGCATGCTCGTCTGGTACCGGGACACCGCGCTCGGGGACGTCAACCACACCACGGCGCAGATGACCGCGCTGCCCAGCTACGGCGCCAAGGGCGGGCTGCTGATCGTCGACTCGCACTTCGACCCGTACCGGCGTACGGGCGAGGCGGCCGTCAAGGACCCGTCGGTGCTGGACAACCTGCCCAGCCGCCCGCAGTCGGCGAACGCGGCCTTCTCGCTCAACGCCACGTACCCCTTCAAGGAGTGTCTGGAGGCGGCGGACGAGCCGTACAGCGAGTACTGCACCAACTTCCCGGCGCAGCCGCCCGTGAAGGGCTTCACCGACGCGAAGGGCTGGTACCCGGGCATCGAGATGCGCGACGGCGCGGCGTACGCCCGGGACAACGACGCCTCCGTGGTCGTCCCGTCGAAGGGCAACGCGCCGTACACCACCCGGGTCACCAACCCGGACGGTACGCCGGCACCCTCCTACTACGGGGTGACGCTGGGCGGCGGCGCCATCGTGCTGGGCACCGGGAACCCGGGTGACCAGGGCGTGTCCTACGGCGTCACCATCACCATCAAGCGCGCCGCGAGGGACAACTCGTACGCCACGGTGCACGTCACCCCCGCCAGGAACTGACCGGGGTCGACCGAGCGGAAGACGGGCGGGGTCCGTCCGGGGAGCACGCTGCTCTCCGGGCGGGCCCCGCCCTGCGTACCCGCGCTCGGGCGGCGGCCACGAAGTGTGTTGAAGCACCAGCGGGACGGGCGGGGATGGTGGCCCGGCACACATTTCCCGCCGGCGATCACGCCTATCGAAAACCGTCTCTTTCTCGCCCAGGTGCGGCCGTCCGCGCAGCTCACCGCGCTCGCGAAGGGCCGGGATGTGACGGTGAAAAGCGTTCCCAACAAAACTTTGCAACAAATCGACGCACGCATCTTCCCACCGGTCACATCAGTGTCTATGTTCACCATTGGTCCCACTAGTGGGATCGGTCTCACCGACCCGTACCCCCGTTGGGTCGGTTCCCTCAAACCGGAGGTACCACGTGCGCAAAGTCGCAGTGGGTCTGCTCGGGCTTTCGCTGACGGCGACAGGACTGGCGTTCGGATCGTCCGCCAGCGCCGCGCCGCAGCCGAAGTTGCCGACGGCCGCTCCGTCGGTCGCCGAGCCAGCCCATGTCGACCACGACCTGCCGAACCCGCTGGAGGAGAAGCGGCGCGCCCTGCGCCAGGAGGGCCTGAGCGACGTCCTCTCGGGCCGCGTCAAGCCGCAGAAGATCAACGGCAGCACGGTCGTCAAGGTCGGCAAGACCCAGGCCGAGGGGGCCAACGCCCGTTCGACCCGGGCCAACGCCGCCGCCCAGACGGAGGACCAGTACGTCGAGCTCTCCCGGGAGAAGACGGACCGGATCTTCGTCATCCTGGCGGAGTTCGGCAACGAGCGTCACCCGAACTACCCGGACCAGGACACGAACCCGAACACCCCGGGTCCGACCCGGTTCGACGGTCCGCTGCACAACGAGATCCCCCAGCCCAACCGGGCGGTGGACAACTCCACGGTGTGGCAGGCCGACTACAACGCGGACTACTTCCGCAAGCTCTACTTCGGCACCAACCCCGGTGACGAGTCGGTCAAGCAGTACTTCGAGGCGCAGTCCTCGGGCCGCTACAGCGTCGACGGCACCGTCACCGACTGGGTGAAGGTCCAGTACAACGAGGCCCGCTACGGCCGCTCCGGCGGCTACCCGTGCGGCTCGAACGTCTGCACCAACACCTGGGCGCTGGTCCGCGACGCCGCGAACCAGTGGGTCGCCGACCAGAAGGCCGCGGGCCGCACCGACGCCCAGATCGCCGCCGACCTGTCGGCGATGGACCAGTGGGACCGGTACGACCACGACTCGGACGGCAACTTCAACGAGCCGGACGGCTACATCGACCACTTCCAGATCGTCCACTCCGGTGGCGACGAGGCCGACGGTGACCCGCACCAGGGCGAGGACGCCATCTGGAGCCACCGCTGGTACGCCTACGCGTCCGACCAGGGCTCGACCGGCCCGGTGGGCAACCCGCTCGGCGGCACCCAGATCGGCAACACCGGCCTCTGGATCGGCGACTACACCATCCAGCCGGAGAACGGTGGCCGGAGCGTCTTCTACCACGAGTACGCCCACGACCTGGGCCTGCCGGACGACTACAACGTCACCAGTGGTGGGGACAACAACAACGAGCACTGGACCCTGATGGCCCAGAGCCGGCTCGGCGCCAAGAACGACGGCGGCATCGGCGACCGGGGCGGCGACCTCGGCGCGTGGAACAAGCTCCAGCTCGGCTGGCTCGACTACGAGGTGGTCGTCGCGGGGCAGAAGCGGACCATGACCCTCGGTCCGCAGGAGTACAACAGCGACGAGGCCCAGGGCGTCGTCGTGGTGCTCCCGAAGCGGGAGTACACGTTCGAGAACGGCAAGCCGTTCGAGGGCACCAAGCAGTTCTTCACCGGCAACCAGGACGACCTGAACAGCACGATGACCCGGACCCTGGACCTCACCGGGAAGTCGTCGGCGTCGCTGTCGATGAAGGGCCGCTACAACATCGAGGAAGACTACGACTACCTGTTCTTCGAGGCGTCGCTGGACGGCGGCCAGTCCTGGGTGACCCTGCCCGGCACGGCCAACGGCCAGCCGCTGAAGGAGATCTCGGCCGGGCGCTACGCGCTCGACGGCAGCACCGACGACCAGTGGGCCGACATCGTCATCCCCCTGGACGTGGCTGCGGGCAAGGTCGCGCAGGTCCGGCTGCGCTACCAGACCGACGGTGGTCTCTCCGCGGGCGGCTTCTACGGTGACGCGATCACCGTGACCGCCGACGGTCAGACCGTCCTCTCCGACGGTGCCGAGACCGGTGCCGCGGGCTGGACGCTCGCCGGTGGCTTCTCGGTCGCCGAGGAGACCTACACCAAGCTGTACGACAACTACTACATCGCGGGCACCCGGCAGTACATCTCGTACGACAAGTACCTGAAGACCGGCCCGTACTTCTTCGGCTACGCGAACACCCGCCCGGACTACGTGGACCACTACGCGTACCAGGAGGGTCTGCTGATCTCCTACTGGAACACCCGCTGGGCGGACAACGACACGTTCGCGCACCCGGGTGAGGGTCGCAACCTGATCATCGACGCGCACCCGCGGCCGATCTACAACCTGACCGGCCAGCCGTGGCGGGCCCGCGTCCAGGTCTACGACGCGCCGTTCAGCCTGAAGAAGGCCGACTCGTTCACGCTGCACCTCAACAGCCAGCCGCAGTACATCCGTGGCCAGGCTGCGGAGCCGCTGTTCGACGACACCAAGCAGTACTGGTACCCGGAGCTGCCGAACCACGGCGTCAAGCTCCCGGCCACCGGCACCAAGATCAAGGTCCTGGAGAAGGACGGCGTCTACACCAAGATCCGCATCTCCTGATCCGCTGATCCCGCACCACCAGCAACACACGATGCCCGGGCAGGTGACCTGCCCGGGCATCGCCCTTTCCACACTCCAGCCGCGTGCGGCCCCGGCACCCGGGAGCCGGAACCCGGGAGCCGGGAGCCGGGAGCCGGGAAGCGTCGCGGGAACCAGCCCTTGTCTGCTGACCGGCCCGCCCCGCCTGAGCGATCCCGGCCGACCCCGCCCGAGCGCTCCCGGCCATCACGCGGGTCGGGGGCGGAGCCGGCCGGCACGGGGGTCCTAGGCTGTCTGTCATGACCGAGCAGCGCGGCGGGCCCGTCGACGAGTCGTGCGTCCTCACCGAGGGGCCGTGGACGCACCGGTTCGTGGGCGCCAACGGCAGCCGCTTCCACGTCGTGGAGGCCGGCGCCGGCCCGATGGTGCTGTTCCTGCACGGCTTCCCGGAGCACTGGTGGGCCTGGCACGAGATGCTGCCGGCGGTCGCCGACGCCGGCTTCCGGGCCGTGGCGGTCGACCTGCGCGGCTACGGCGCCAGCGACAAGCCGCCCCGGGGGTACGACGGCTACACCCTGGCCGCCGACGTCGCCGGGCTGATCCGGGCCCTCGGCGAGCGCTCCGCCACCGTGGTGGGCACCGGCGTCGGCGGCATGATCGCGTGGACGGTGGCGTCGTTCCACCCGTCCCTGGTCCGCCGGCTGGTGGTGCTCGGCGCTCCCCACCCGCTCCGGCTCCGGGCCGCCATCTTCGCCGACCCGCGCGGGCAGTTCGCCGCGGCCACGCCCACCCTGAAGTTCCAGCTGCCCCGCTACGAGCACGTGCTGACCCGCGACGACGCCGCGGCCGTCGAGGAGATGCTGCGTCGCTGGGGCGGGCCACGCTGGGTCGGCGGGCCGGGCTTCGAGGCGTACGCGACGCGGTGCCGGGAGGCCATGCGCATCCCGCAGGCGGCGTTCTGCGCCCTGGAGGGCTACCGCTGGGCGTTCCGCTCGGTGCTCCGGCTGCACGGCTACCGCTTCGTCCGGCTGATGCAGAAGCCACTGGTCACGCCGACCCTGCAACTGCACGGCGCGCTGGACGAGGCCTCCCTGCCGCGTACCGCCCAGGGCTCCGGCCGCTACGTGGTGGCACCCTACGAGTGGCGGCTGCTGGACGGCGTCGGGCACTTCCCGCACGTGGAGGCCACAGACGTGGTGCTGGGCGAGATCCTGCGCTGGGCGAAGTCCTGACTCAGACCCGCTTCTCGCGCAGGTCGGCGACCTCGGTGGCGGGCGCCCAGCCCTGGTAGACGCCGAAGTCGAAGACCTCCAGCCCCATCGCCCGGGCCACCGGCCAGCGCCCGCCGGTGTACTCCACCCGCAGCCAGCCGTCGTGCTCACCGAGGACGATGAACGGCTGCCCCTGCCAGGTGCAGGTGGTACGCACGTACGCCAGGTCGTCGATCTCGCTGGCCGGCAGCACCCGGACGTACCGGCCGGGACGGATCTCCTCGAAGCCCTCGCCCGGCTCCGGCTGGTAGAGCCGGACGTCGTCGCCGTCCGGGCTCGCCTGGTACTCCCGGCCCTGCCAGCGGGCCACGTAGCCGTCGCGCATCACTGCTCACCGACCTGTCGCCACCGCAGCGCGTCCGTGTCGAGGATGGCGACCACCCGTTCGGTGCCGTCCGCGCCGATCCGCCACAGCTGCGCGCCGTGTGGCAGCCGGGCGCTGTCCACCTTGAACTCCGCCACCACGTCGCTGCTCTCGCCCGGCGCGAACCCGTTGCCCCGAAACGGCGGGCGCTCGATGACCCAGCCCTCCATGGCGCGCATGGCGGCCTCGTTCTGCCCCCCGTACGGGATCCGGTAGAGGCTCGGCCGGTGCGCGGGCCAGCGCAGCACGTAGATCTCCCCGGCGTCCCTGTCGAAGGGGGAGTCGGGATAGGCCAGGCCGAGCGCGTCGTGCAACTGGGCCGGGGTGTTGAGGTGGGCCAGCTCGCCGGCCCGGTGCACGAAGCCGGAGACCCGGTCGTAGCCCCGCTCCAGGTAGTACGCGAGCTGGCTGGGGGCGACCGCCTTCTGCATGACGATCGGCCGCGCCGGGTCGGGCGCGGGCGGGGCGTAGCGGGGGCGGCTGACCGGCTCCTCGGCGGCGGGCGGCTCGGCCTCGGCCCCGGTGTCGTCCCCGAGCCCCACCTCGGCCGCCCAGTTGGCCAGCCCGAGGATCTGCTCCCCGGGCAGCTTCGCCCCGACGGGAGTGCCCGGGTTCACCGCGAACGACCAGGACTCGTCGGGCCAGCGGCGGATCAGCTGGACGAACCGGACCTCGATGGTCTCGACCGGCGCGTCGGTGTGATCGGCCAGCCGCTCCGGCGAGGTGTACACGACGACGTACGGCTCACCGTCCAGTTCCTCCGTACGCCAGACGAAGCCGGGCTCACCCGGCCGGGCGCCGGGCGCGGAGTCGGGCGCCACCGGCAACAGCACGCGGGCCAGCAGCAGGGTGGACAGGAACGTGTCGGTGCTGCCGGCCCCGGCGGCGTCGAGCATGTTCTCCTCGACCTCGTTGGCCGGCTGGAAGTCGACCGGGGCGGGACCGGGGTCCGGCGTCACGTCACCGGCGACACGGCCCGTCGTCGGCTCGTCGGCGACGGGGGCTCCGGGCGCCTCCCCGACCGCGACCGGCCACGCCGTCCCCGTCCCCGCGGTCGCGCCGACCTCGGTGACACCGGTGGGCGCCGGCGCCACGGGCGCGGCCTCTTCCGGGGCGGCACCGGCACCCGGCACCGGTACGGTCGTCGACGCCTCCCAGGCCGACGAACCGTCGGGGGCCGGCTCCTGGCTGGACCACGCCGGAGCGGCGGGGGCGGACGCGGCACCGGACCACGGGGCGGCGGGCGGCACCGCCTCGGTGGACGCCATCGGAGCGGCGAGCGACGGCGGATCGGCGGACGGCGGTCCGGCGGCGAACGGCGGTGCAGCCGCGGGGGCGGACGGCGGCGGAGCCGCGGCGGCGGGCTCAGGTGTGGCGTCGGCCGGAGCGGCGGACGCGGTCACCGGTTCCCGCCGACGTCGGACGGGCTCGAACAGCGAGACGGTCTCGTCGGCAGCCGCGCCGGGCCCGGCCGCGGGCGGGCCCGTGAGGTCCCGCGACTCGATGATCGTGCCCTCGATGACGATCGGCGTGAACCCGCGCCGGGGGGCGGGCGGTGCGGAGACCGGCTCCGCGTCCGAGGCCGCCGCCGGCTCGGGCCCGACCGGTTCGGGGGTGGGCTGTCGGCGGGGCAGTTTCTGCGTCACGTCCTCGGTCGGCTCCGGGCGCCGCACGCCGTACGCCGGTGGTGGGCCGGTCTCCGGGGCGGGGGCCCGGAGATCCCGGGTGGCCTCCTCGTCGGGTCCGCGCGGCGGCAACACCTGCGTGGCCTCGGCCCCCGGCACCGTGAAGGCCCGGGTCGGCTCACCGCCGGGCACCGTGATGGCCTGGGTCGGCTCAGCACCGGGCACCGTGAAGGCCCGGGTCGGCTCACCGCCGGGTGCCGTGAAGGCCTGCGTCGCCTCGCCGCCGGGCACCGTGAAGGCCCGGGTCGCCTCGCCGCCGGGTGCCGTGAAGGCCCGGGTCGCCTCGCCGCCGGGTGCCGTGAAGGCCCGGGTCGCCTCGCCGCCGGGTGCCGTGAAGGCCTGCGTCGGCTCAGCACCGGTCGGGGCGCTCGGGATCGGGCGGGTGGGGTCCTCCGGCACCGGCTCCGAGAGCGGCCGGCGGCGGGGAAAGGGCTGGCTGCCGGGCGTGAGGCGGGGCGGCGGAGCCGCCCGCTCGCCTGAGCGCAGCGCCTCCTGCCGGGAGGCGGCGGCGCGGCCGGAGGCCGGCTCGAAGAACGACCGGTTCGGCCGCTCGGGCGTCTCCCCGGCCGGGCGGCCGTTGGTCGACGGCGCGTCGGGCGGCGGCAGGCCCCTGGGGCGCTCGGTGAGCGGCGCGGGGCGCGGTGGCGGGGGCCGGTCGGGTGCCGTCGCGGCGTCGAACCGCGCCGGTCCGCCGGCCGTCGGGGCACCACGGCGTGGGTCGAGATGGTCCGCCGGAAAGGTCGGCGGGGCGGGCGGGCGGGCCGGCTCCGCCGGCGCGGCGGGCCAGACCGACGCGGGGACCCGGCCGGTGGTCGGCGCGGCCGTGGGCTCGGGCCGGGGCACACCGGCAATCGACCCGCCCGGCGTGTCGTGGGCCGCCGCCTGGGCCCGCGCCCGCGCGGCCGTCTCCACCCGTTCCAGCCGGGCGCGCGCACCCATGGTGCGGCCGGGCAGCCGGACGTCGCCCCGGGAGAGCTGGGCGACGAACCACGCGGGCAGGTAGCCCTCGATGGGCAGGCCGGGATTCACCGCCAGCCACCACTCGTGGTTGGGCCAACTGTCGGCCAGATCGGCGTACGGGACGCGTCGGACGGTGCCGCCGTTCTCCCCCAGGCAGGCGCGCACGGCCGCCCCGGAGGTGAACGCCAACACGTGCGTACGGCCACCCGTGGTCCAGGTGCCCCAGCCCACCGGCGCCGTCCCCGCGAGCGCCTCGGCGGAGACCGGCAGCAGTAGTTCGGTCCGAGCCAGGACGCGGAAGTAGAGCTGTTGATCGTTGGCGCGCAGCGCGTCCCGCATCGCCGCTTCGGCGTCGGTGGCCGGCTCCCACTCGGTCACGGCCACCCCTCCTCCCGCGCACAGGCCATAGGTATCGCGTACAACCTACAAGGTAGAAACAAGATCACAATCGCTGGCCGGCGGCGGTGCGCCGGGTGCCACAAGAAGCGTTAACATCCCGTTCCGGAGTCGACACGATACGGAGGCGGTCGATGTCCCGGTCCCGCACACGCCCGTTCTTCGCCGCTCTCACGACGGTGTTGCTGACCACCGTCCCGGCCGCCGATCCGGCCCTTCCCGCAGCCGCCGGCGACCCGTCCGCCCCGACGGTCGCCATCCGCCCGGACGGGCGCACCATCGGCCCGGTGCCGGCCGGCCGGTCCGTCGCCGCGCCCACCGCCGCCCGTGCGGTGCCCGGCTGCGCCGCACCGCTCGCCCCGGTCCGCCCCGTGTCCGCGCGGCCGTGGCCGCAGCAGCGGTACGCCCCGGAGCGGCTGGCACCGCTCGCCACCGGCGCCGGGGTGACGGTGGCGGTGATCGACTCGGGTGTGGACCGCCGGCACCCGCAGCTGGCCGGCCGGGTGCTCGACGGCACCGACCTGCTGGAGCCCGGCGGAGACGGCAGCCGCGACTGCGCCGGGCACGGTACGGGCGTGGCGAGCATCGTCGCCGCCGTCCCCCGCGACGGGGTGGCGTTCCGCGGCCTCGCCCCGAGCGCCCGGATCCTGCCGGTACGGGTCAGCGAGCAGCAGGTGGTCGAGGGGCGCGAGTCGGGGCGTACGGTCAGCGCCGAGGACTTCGCCCGCGCCATCCGCTGGGCCGTCGACCACGACGCCGACGTGCTCAACCTCTCCGTCGTTCTGTACGCGGACGACCCGGCGGTGCGGGCCGCGATCGGCTACGCCGTCGACCGGGACGTCGTCGTGGTGGCCGCCGCCGGGAACCTGCACGAGGCCGGTGATCCCCGGCCCTACCCGGCCGCGTACGACGGGGTGCTCGGGGTGGGCGCGATCGGGCCGGACGGAATGCGGGCCCCGTTCTCCCAGACCGGCTCGTACGTCGACCTGGTGGCCCCCGGCGGCGACGTGCTGATGGCCGCCCCCGGTCAGGGCCACCACCGGGCCGAGGGGACCAGCTACGCGGCGCCCTTCGTGGCGGCCACGGCCGCGCTGCTGCGCCAGTACCGACCGGAGCTGACCGCGGCGCAGGTGGCGCAGCGGATCGTGGCGACCGCCGATCCGGCCCCGGGCGACGGTCGGGGCGGCGGGTACGGCGCGGGGGTGCTGAACCCGTACCGCGCGGTCACCGAGACCGGGGACGGGACGCCGCAGCGGGCGCGTCAGGTCACCGCGCTCGCGGACGACCGGGCCGAACCGGCGGTGGTGGCGCAGCGGGCCCGCCGGGAGGCGGCCCGGGACCGGGCGCTGCTCGTGGCGGGGGCCAGCGGCGCGGTGGCGGCCCTGGCGTTGCTGCTGGCGCTCGTCGTGCCGCGCGGCGCCCGCCGACGCTGGCGCCCGGCCGGGCCCGCGTGACCCGACCGGTCCCCAACGGCCGGTGGTGGCGCCGACCGGGACACGGTCGACGCCACCATCGGGCGGGACTCACTGGAACAGGCCGACGTTCTTCTTCTCCGTGTCGAGGTAGTCGGTGGCGGAGTCGTCCACCGCGAGCTTGATGTCGCGCAGCATGGCCTGGAGGTCCTGCGAGGCCGAACGCCAGCGGCCCTGCCGCTGTTCGTAGGCCTGGCGGGCCTCGCCCGACCAGCTCGCCACGAGCGGGGCGGCGTCCCGCTCGAGCTGCCCGAGCTGCGAGTCGAGCGCGTTCAGCGCCTTCTGGATGTCAGCGCTCGCCTGTTGCAGGGCGGCGAAGTTGACGACCAGTACACCGTGGTCCATCGAATGTCTCCTCCCCCGAGACCGGGTCAGAGCGGCAGCTGGATGCCGCCGCGGTTGGTGGTGGACACGCGGCTGGCGGCCTCGGCGTCCGAGACGTCGTAGTGCTGGCCGGCCGTGCGGATGGCACCGGCGGTCTCCCGCAGCGCCCGCTGCAGCGCCGCCTGGTCCTGTGCCCACTGCTGCTTGACCTGGCTGAACGAGCGCCCGCCGGCACCGCGCCAGGCCTGCTGCAACACCTCCAACTCGGCCATCAGGCTGCTCAGCATGGACTGCAGGGACTGGTCGACCTGCTCGAACTTCGCGGCGGTCTGCTGCATCACCGCTGCCTCTGCCTGGGTCTGGGACACCCGGGACGTCACCTCGTCTCATCGGTCGTGGCTGGCCGTCGGCGCGCCCGCTCACCGGGTGCGCCGCTCGCGCCGCCCGGACGTCGAACACGGCGGGCGCGGGGTCAGCGAAACTCGTCGCTGACGGTAGCGGCACGGTCGCGGTTCTGCTACCCCCGTGACGATCCCCTGTGGACGGGCACGGGCCCCGCCCCGACCGGTGGGCACCTTACGATGGGCGGCGTCGATGTCGCGGCGAGTGACCGGTCGAGGAGGCGCGGTGACGGTGACCACCGGCGTGGGCGGGCACCGGTCGACACCGGGCGACGCTCCGGGCCCGACCGCCCCGGTACCACCGGGCCGACGCGGCGGCCGGGACGACGATGCCGCTCCGGTCCCCGCATCACCGGGCCCGACCGGCTGGCCCGGCCCGGCCGGCACCGTGGCGGGCGGGCCGGCGACTCCGCTCGTCCCGACGGCGCCGTGGATCCCGGCCGCCCGCCGGGGCGGCGCCGGTGTCCGGGCCGGTCAGGTGGTCGCCACGCAGGTGGCGCTGGCCGCCGTGGTCGCGGCCACCGGCCGGGGCCTGCTGGCGACGTTGGCCGCCGTCGCGGTGGCCGCGCTGCTGCTGCCCCTGGCGTGGGTACGGCTGCGGGGGCGGTGGGTCTTCGAGTGGCTGACCACCGGGCTGGGCTACGCCACGCGCCGCCGCGCCCTGCCGCCCGCCGCCGGTCCGGCGGCCCTGCTGGGCCTGGTCGACCCGGGCGCGGTCGTCCGGCCTGCCGAACTGGCCGGCACGCCGGCCGCCGTGCTGGACGACGCCGCCGGCATGGTGGCCGTGCTGGAGATCGGCGACCCGGCCGACCTGCTCGGCGACGCGCCCCGCGCGCTGCCCGTCCCGGCGACGCTGCTGCCGGCCGCCGCGCCGGACGGCCCCCCGGTCCGGCTCCAGCTCCTGCTGACGGGCTCACCGGCGCCGACCGTCGGCGCGGGTGGCGGCACGGTCGCCACCTCGTACCGGCAGCTCACCGACGGGCGACTCGCCGGCCGGGAACGGGCCGTGCTCGCCGTGCGGGTGCTCCGGGCCGAGGGCTGGACGGCGGAGGAGCTGCGCCGGGCGCTCGCCGGAACGGTGCGCCGGATCGTCCGGCGGCTCGGGCCCGTCACCGTCCGGGCGCTCGGCGAGCACGCGACGCTGCGAATGCTGGCGGAGCTGGCCCACCACGACGACCATCCGGCGCAGGAGTCCTGGCAGGCGGTCCGGGCGGGCGACCTGCTCCAGACGACGTTCCGGCTGCGCCGCTGGCCCGACGGGCGTACCGATGCCGGTCGGCGGCTGGTGCCCCGGCTGCTCGCGCTGCCCGCGACGGCGACCACCGTCTCGCTCGCCGTCGGGCCGTGGGCCGGCGCCGACCCCGCGTCGGCACCGACCGAGCTGACCGTACGACTGGCCGCCGCCACCCCGACGGAGCTCTCGACGGCGGCGCAGGCGCTGCGCCGGCTGGTCTCCGAGGTGGGCGGCGAGGTGCATCGGCTCGACGGGGCGCAGCTCGACGGGTTGGCCGACACGCTGCCGCTCGCGGCGGGCGCGACGGGTCCTGGTCCGGCGCCCGCCGACCTGGAGCTGCCCCTCGGGGAGTCGGGGCTGATGGTCGGCACCAACCGGCACGGCGGCGCGGTGACCGTCCGGTTGTTCCGGCCGGAGAGCACCCGGGTGATGCTGGTCGGCGGGGTGCGCGCGGCGCAGCTCACGGTGGTACGCGCCATGGCTCTCGGGGCCCGGGTGGTGGTGCAGACCGCACGGCCACGCGCCTGGGAGCCGTTCGTCCGGGGCGTCGGCACCCCCGGCGGGATGATCCCGGTGGTGCCGCCCGGCCGTCCGGTGGGCGAGCCCGGTTCGCCGCTGCGCCCGCTGCTGGTGGTGGTCGACGCCGGTCCGGCCCCCGCCGAGGCTGAGCCGGCAGCCCCCTGGCGGACCACCCTGCTGGTGCGCGACGAGCTGACCGCCGCCGACGCCGACGCGCTGGGCCGCGCCGACCTGGCGGTGCTGCAACCGCTCGATCCGGCCGAGGCCGCCGTGGCGGGTGGCGCGCTGGGGCTCGGCGGATCGGCGGAGTGGCTGACCCGGATCCGCGACGACATGGTCGCGGTGGTCAACCGGCGGGCGTTGCGCTGGGCGTTGCTCTCCCCCACCCCGATCGAGTCGCAGCTGGTCGGCCGTCCCTCCCGCCGCTGAGCCGGCCGCGATCTCGAGGCTTCCGTGGTTTGTCCGTCCGTGGCACGATCCCGGCCATGGGTTTCCTCAAAGGGCTGTTGATCCGGCTGGGCAGCACGGCGCTGGCCTTCTGGCTGGCCACGTTGCTCATCCCGGGCATCACGCTGGGCACCGCGTCCGCCGGTGAGGCGGTCGTCACGCTGGTCCTCGTCGCGGTGATCTTCGGCGTGGTCAACGCGGTGCTCCAGCCGATCATCAAGACCGTCGGCTGCGGCTTCTACCTGCTGACGCTGGGGTTGATCGCGCTGGTGGTCAACGGGCTGCTGTTCCTGCTCACCAGCTGGATCGCCGACCAGGCCGGGCTGCCCTTCCACGTCGACGGCTTCTGGCCGGAGGCCGTGCTCGGCGCGCTCCTCGTCGGCATCGTCACCTGGATCCTCGGCGCCGCCCTCGACCGCGACTGACCGCCCCGGTGCTGCTTGCCGCCCGCCGGGGCGCTGCCCTGTCCGGAGATCCGGCAGGCGCCGCGCCCCGGACGAGGACCGCTCGCGCCTCGCCTCCGCCGACGGATGCCGGCGGAGGCGAGAAGCGGGCTACACCTTGGCGCTGGCCTTCTTGGCGGTGGCGGACTGGCCGACCGCCTGGGTGAACACCGGAAGGTAGCCGTTGGCCTGCCCGGTCGCCATGGGGTGGTACGAGTTCGACAGGTTCAGGAAGTCCACGGCGTGGATCCACTTGTTGCCGCTGCAGATCTGGTGCCCCACGAAGATGCCGCGTACGTCGGCGAAGACGAACCCGGCGCGGGCCGCGGCGGCGGCGATCAGGCTGTCGGCCAGGTTGATGCCCTCGTTGACCTTCGCGCGGGCCGCCTCGCCGATCCCGACGCAGACCGTGCCGAGCTGGTAGAAGACCGGGTAACTGAGCACCACGACCTTCGCGTTCGGGGCCTTGCTGCGGATCGCGGCGTACGCGCGGTCGAGCAGGCCGGGGAGGTTCGCCCGGGCCTGCACCTGGGCCGCGTCCACGGCGGCGATGCAGGCACTCGAGCCCTGCAGGGCGCAGGTGCTCATGATGGTGCCGAACCCGGCGTCGTTGCCGCCGATGGTGATGCTGACCAGGGTGGTCTGCGCGCTGAGCGCGGCGATCTGCGAGTTGATCACGTCGGTCGTCTTCGCGCCTCCGCAGGCCACCGACTTGTAGGAGGCCGGCGCGTTGGCTGCCGCCCAGAGGGCGGAGAACGCCTTGGTGCTGCGTTTGCAGCTGCCGCTCTCCGCCGTGTAGCTACCGGCACCGACGCCCGAGGCGTACGAGTCGCCGAGCGCCACGTAGTGGTGACCGGCGGCCTGCGCCGGGTTGGCCAGCCCGAGTACGGCGAGCGTCGCGGAGAGGACACCTGCGAGCAGGGTCAGCATCCGGGTTCTGGTCATACACCCTCCATCAATGCCGCTACATGACGATAAGTTTCAGTACATCGATGCATGACGTTACTCATTTCATCGAAGTTCCTCTAGATCGAAGTGCGTGCGTCTCCTCGAACGGGACGAGGCCGCCGGTGCTGCCGGTTTCTGCCAGGGGCCCGCGCCCCCGCAACGGCGTCCACTGCCGGAGGACCCGACGGGCCATGTCGCCTGCGCCTGCCGGCCCGCACGGCCACCGTCCGCACGACGGGCCCGCGCACCGCCTAGCATCGCGGCATGTTCACCCTGACCCGCGACGACGGCTACCTGATCTGCACCGACCCGGACCGGATCGACCTGGACGTGGTGCACCGCTGGCTCTCCACGGACGCGTACTGGGCGATCGGGCGGGACCGGGAGACGGTGGCGAGGGCCTTCGCCGGGTCGGTGCCGTTCGGCGTCTACCGCCCGGGTGACGGCCGGCAGGTCGCCGTCGCGCGGGTGGTCACCGACCGGGCCACCTTCGCCTGGCTCTGCGACGTCTACGTCGACCCGGGAGAGCGTGGCCGGGGGCTGGGCACCTGGCTGGCCGGGGCGGTCCGTGACCACCTCGCCGACCTGGGCGTGTACCGGATCCTGCTGGCCACCGCCGACGCCCAGGGCGTGTACGCGAAGGTCGGGTTCGCCCGGATGACCGATCCGGACCGCTGGATGCAGATTGACCAGCGCAATCAGCAGGTGAGCCAGGTCACCGGCGAGGAACCGGGCGGCCATTCGGCCCTTACGGTGGGGACGTGACGCCACTCCGCCTCGGATACCTCTACGGCTTCGTCGCGTACCTGCTCTGGGGGTTCTTCCCGCTCTACCTGCGGCTGCTGCGCCCGGCGGGGCCGATGGAGGTCCTGGCCCACCGCATCGTCTGGTCGGTGGTGTTCGTCGCCCTGCTGCTGGCGGCGATGCGCAACATCGGTTTCCTGCGGGCGCTGGCGCGCCGGCCCCGGGCGCTGGCCGGCATCGGCATCGCCGCCGCGCTGATCGCGGTGAACTGGGGCACCTACATCTACGGCGTGAACTCCGACCGGGTGGTGGAGACCGCCCTCGGCTACTTCATCAACCCGCTGGTGGTGGTGCTGCTGGGCGTCACCGTGCTGCGCGAGCGGCTGCGCCCCACGCAGTGGCTGGCCCTCGGCATCTGCGCCCTGGCGGTGGCCGTGCTGACCGTCGACTACGGCAGGCTGCCCTACCTGGCACTGGTCCTGGCGTTCAGCTTCGCCGGGTACGGCTTCGTCAAGAAGCGGCTCGGGCTGCCCGCCGCGGAGGGCCTCTTCGTCGAGTCGGCGGCGCTGGCGCTGCCCGCGCTGGCGTACCTGGGGTGGCTCACCGCGAGCGGTGACGGGACCTTCGGGCAGGTGTCGGTCTGGCACAGCGTGCTGCTGGTGCTGGCCGGGGCGGCGACCGCGATCCCGCTGCTGCTCTTCGCCGGTGCGGCGAACCGGCTCCCGCTCACCGGTCTCGGCATGATCCAGTACCTCGCCCCGGTCCTCCAGCTCGGCTGCGGGGTGCTGATCTTCCACGAGCCGATGCCGCCGGCCCGGCTCGCCGGCTTCGCCCTGGTCTGGGTAGCGCTGATCGTCTTCACCATCGACGCCGTGCGGCACTCCCGCCACACCCGCGCCGCCACCCGCCTCGCCCGCCAGGCCGAGACGGTCGCCACGACCCCCTGACCGGCCTGCGGTCCGGTCAGGGGACGTCGTAGGCGAGGACGGGGGTGCCGTCGGCGCGGAGCAACTCCAGCCGGACCAGTTCCGCGTCGGTGAACCGGGTCGCGCCGGTGATCCGCACGTCGTCGCCGGGAGCGGCGAGCCACGAGGCGACCTGTTCCGTCGCGCCGCCCGGGCCGTGCGCCACCAGCCGGAAGGCGTACGCCTTGGCGTAGCCGGTCTTCGCGTCGTACCCGCAGCGCATCCTCACCTCGGTGCCCCACTCGGTGCCGCGCAGGGCGATCTCGGCGTGCACCGGCACCGTGCCGGCGACCGGCTGCATGGCGACCATCCGCACCTCGACCGGCAGCGACGGGTCGGCCGCCTCCCGGGGCAGCAGGGCGGCGGCGCCGACGCCGACGACCAGGGCCAGCGCGGCGGCCACGAGCGCGGTGAGGGCGTACCGGCGGCGGGTGGCGGACCGCTCGCGGCGGCGGCGCTCCCGCGCGGCGGCGAGCAGTTCGGGCACCCGGGGGTTCTCCGGTGGCGGCAGGAGGTGCTCCAGCGCGGCCGGGTCGAGCCGGCCGAGCAGCCCGGGCAGGGCGGCGATCTCGGCGACCGCCCGGCGGCAGGCGGCGCAGCCGGCGAGGTGCCGCTCGTAGGCCACCCGTTCGGCGGGGGCCAACGCACCCAGCACGTACGCGCCGTCGTCGTGCGCGAACTCGCACGGGGTCATTCCGTCATCCCCATCTCGGCCAGGACCAACCGCAGTGAGCGCAGGGCGTAGTGGGTGCGGGACTTGACCGTGCCGGGCGGTACGCCCAGCCGGGAGGCCGCCTCCGCCACCGACCTTCCCTGGTAGAAGCATTCGACGAGCACCTCACGGTGGGTGGGGCTGAGCCGGTTCAGGGCCTCGGCGACGGTCCACGCCTCCACCGCGCGTTCCGCCTCGTCCACGGCCACGGCAGGCTCGGGCACCTCGTCGGTGAAGACCTCGCCGACCCGGGCGGAGCGCCGCCGCCAGGCGTCGATGGCCAGGTTGCGGGCGGTGGTGAAGAGCCAGGACCGCACCGAGCCGCGTGTCGGGTCGAGCGACTCCGGATGCCGCCAGGCCCGCAGCAGCGTCTCCTGCACCAGGTCCTCGGCCCGCTGCCGGTCGCCGTTGACCAGCCGCAGGGCGTGCGCGTACAGCGCCTCCGCGTGCTCGTCGTGCAGCGCGCGGAGCAGGTGTGCGTCGTGGTCGCTGATGGCGGTCTCCTCGCTGTCGGCGCGAGTCCGGCGGTGGCGTTCGCCCGGACATACGTGCCGCCGGGGCGTTCGGTTCAGCCGCAGCTCACCGGGGGCTTCCCGGCCGAGGTGTTCACGCCCGGTTCACGCCGCCGCCGACGGTGGCTCACCGCGCCCTCCTAGCGTCCGGCGGGTACGCACGCCAGCGGCTGGTTCGGCGTGCACCGACCCCTCAGGAGGCTCTTCCATGAGCGACCGTCCCCGGCTGCTGCCGTTGCTGGGCGCCCCCCGCCACGGCAGCCGCGACGCGATGACCTGTCTCTACCGGTGCGGCAACGCGTGTGACCACCCGGTGCCGAACACCTCCGACAACGCGTACTTCGGCGACGTGGTGAACGCGGCGGTGTCCCGGCGGGGCGTGGTCCGTGCCGGCGCGGTCGGCGCGCTGGTCCTCGGCTTCGGCGGTGCGGTGACCGGTGCGGCCCCCGCCGCGGCGGCCCCCGCCACTCCGGTGGTCCCCGGGGCCGCCGGCTTCGACCGTCCCGCCGGCGGCGTCGGCAACGGCGCGCTGACGTTCAAGCCCGTCCCGCCGAACACCCTGGACAGCCTCGTCGTGCCCAACGGGTACGACCACGCGGTCGTCGTGCGCTGGGGTGACCCGGTCGTGCCGGGCGCCCCCGAGTTCGACCTGCACGCCCAGACCGCCGCCGCCCAGGCCGGGCAGTTCGGCTACAACAACGACTTCGTCGGGGTGCTGCCGCTGGACGGGCGCCGGCGCGCGCTGCTCGTGGTCAACCACGAGTACACCAACGAGGACCTGATGTTCCCCGGCTTCACCAGCCAGGACGCGCTGACCGTCGAGCAGCTCCGGATCGCGATGGCCGCGCACGGCATGTCCGTCGTGGAACTGGAGCGGGTGGACGGCACCGGGCGGTGGCGGCCGGTCGCCAAGGGCCGGCGGCCGTACAACCGCCGGTTGACGGCGCTGGCCACGAAGTTCGAGCTGACCGGGCCCGCCGCCGGCTCGGCGCACCTGCGGACCGCCGCCGACCCGAAGGGCCGTACGGTCGTGGGCACGCTGAACAACTGCGCCGGCGGGGTGACCCCGTGGGGCACGGTGCTCTCCGGCGAGGAGAACTTCAACCAGTACTTCGTGGGCGGCGACGCGGTGGCCGAGGAGGCCAGGCCGAAGCTGGCCCGGTACGGCATCACCACCACGGCCCGGTACCCGGGCGGCAGCCGCCGGTGGGAGCGCGCCGACGAGCGGTTCGACCTGGCGAAGCACCCGAACGAGGCCAACCGGTTCGGCTGGATCGTGGAGATCGACCCGTACGACCCGGAGAGCCGGCCGCGCAAGCACACCGCGCTGGGCAGGTTCAAGCACGAGGGCGCGAACGTCATCGTGGCGAAGAGCGGACACGTGGTCGCGTACATGGGCGACGACGAGCGCTTCGACTACCTCTACAAGTTCGTCTCCGACAAGAAGTTCATGAAGGGCGGCTCCTGGGTCGTCCGCCGGCACAACCTGACCCTGCTGGAGTCGGGCACCCTCTACGTCGCCAGGCTCGACGGGACCAGCGCCGGTGAGATCGACGGTTCCGGCCGGCTCCCGTCCGACGGCGCGTTCGACGGCCGGGGCCGGTGGATCAGGCTGGTCAGCGGCAACCGCTCGTACGTCGACGGCATGACCGCCGCCGACGTGCTCACCTTCACCCGGCTGGCCGGCGACAAGGTCGGGGCGACCAAGATGGACCGCCCGGAGGACGTCGAGCCGAGCCTGCTCACCGGCAAGGTGTACGTGGCGCTGACCAACAACACCGACCGGGGGAAGGCCGGCAGGCCGGCCGCCGACGAGGCCAACCCGCGCGACCTCAACAAGCACGGTCAGGTGCTGGAGCTGGTCGAGGATCGTGGCGACAACGCGGGCGAGACGTTCGCCTGGTCGCTGCCGATCGTCGCCGGTGACCCGGCCGACCCGTCGACCTTCTTCGCCGGCTACGACAAGTCGAAGGTCTCCCCGATCTCCTGCCCGGACAACGTGGCGTTCGACGCCACCGGGAACCTCTGGATCTCCACGGACGGCAACGCGCTGGGCAGCAACGACGGCCTCTTCGCCACGGCCGTCGAGGGGCCGGAGCGGGGCCACCTGAAGCAGTTCCTCACTGTGCCGGTGGGCGCGGAGGCCTGCGGCCCCTTCATCACCGGCGACAACCGCTCGGTCTTCGTGGCGGTGCAGCACCCGGGCGAGCTGAGCGGGGCGTCGGTCGAGAAGCCGGCCTCGAACTGGCCGGACGGCGACTACGCCAAGCCGGGCGTGGTGGTCGCCTGGCGCCTGGACGGTGGCCCGATCGGCAGCTGACCGTCTCCGGGCGGTCCGCCAGCGGTCGAGTCGGCCCGGCCCGTCACGGCGAGCAGCGCCGGACCGCCACCGAGGGCCCTCTGTCATCCGGACGGGGGGCCCTCGGGCCGTCTCCGGACGCCCCGTCGGGATCAGTGCTCGGCGACCAGGTTCTCGGCGATCGTCCGGGCCATCGTCAGCAGCTTCGCCCGGACCGCGCGGGCGGAGGTCATCATCTCGCCGGCCGGCAGCGCGCAGGCCAGCACCACCCGACGCTCCATGTCCTTGTCGGGGCTGACCAGCACCGCCGCGCAGGCGACGCCCTGCCGGAACTGCCCCAGCTCCAGCTGCATGCCCCGCCGGTCCCCGGCGGCCAGGTCGACCTCGAACGCCTCGGCAGTCGTCAGGGTCGCGGAGGTGAACGGGCGCATGCCGTAGTCGCGCAGGTAGCGGAGGCGCTGCTCGGCGGTCAGCGTGGCGAGCAGCGCCTTGCCGAGGGCGGTCGCGTGCGCCCCCTCGTCGAACCCGGGCATCAGATCCTCGAGGTACGGCGAGCGCGGCCCCTCGGCCATGGCCGTGACCGCCACCTGGCCGCCCACGAACCGGCCGAGGTAGTGGCTGTAGCCGGTGTCCACGGCCGCCCGGCGCAGGCTCTCCCCGACGGCCGGCGGCCCCCGGAACGCGGTCACCAGCTCGCGGTAGCGGTCGGCCACCTCCAGGCCCACGATGTACGTGCCGTCCTCGCGCCGGATCACGTAGCCCTCGTAGGCGAGGGTGCGGACCAGGTGGTAGGTCGTCGCCACGGTCAGCTCGCAGCGCCGGGCGATCTGCTTGACGGTGAGCCCCTTCGGGGCGCGACCGACCGACTCGAGCACTCGTAGCGCGCGAGACACGCTCCGGATCAGGTCCGAAGGTTCCGCCAAGGGGTCGCGCACAACCACCTCCGCCGCCGGGGACTTACACCATATGAAAAACAGGCCGGGTGCGAAATGCCTGTACGGGTGGAGGATGCCAGATCGTCATCAACGCCGCGTACCTCGACAGGCACGTTCCGTGACGCAAACGCCCCTCGCGTAGGTTTACCGGACCATGACCGACATCGAACTACAGCCGGCCCCGGGCAACACCCCGACCCGACCCGGCCGCGCCGTGGCCGGGGCGGTCGCCGTCACCATCGCCTGCGTCCTGCCGGTCTTCCTGCTGGGCGGCCTCGCCGTGCAGATGGGCGAGGAACTGGATTTCTCCCCGGCCGGCCTGGGCCTGGCCGTGGCGGCGTACTTCGGCGTGGGCGCGCTGGCCTCCGTGCCCTCCGGCGTCCTCGCGGAGCGTTACGGGCCCGCCGTGGTGGCCCGCGCCGGCATCCTGCTCTCCGCCGCCTGCCTGCTGGCCGTGGCGGGAGTGGCCCATTCGTACCCGGTCCTGCTCGGGCTGCTCGCGCTCGCCGGCACCGCCAACGCTCTCGGCCAGATCTCCAGCAACGCCGCCCTCGCCCGGCACGTGCCGGCCCGCCGGCAGGGACTGTCGTTCGGGGTGAAGCAGGCCGCCATCCCCGCCGCCGCCCTGCTGGCCGGGGCGGCGGTGCCCACCGTGGCGCTCACGGCCGGCTGGCGCTGGGCGTTCGTGGCGGCTGCCGGCGCGGCCCTGGCGACGCTGCCGGCCGTACCCGCACGGGAGCCGCGCCCCACCCGGACGGCCGCGCCCACCCGCGCCGGCCGCGCCACCGCGGCCCTGGTGGTGGTCGGGGCCGCCGCGACCTTCGCCGCCGCCGCCGCAAACGCGCTCGGCACCTTCGTCGTCGACTCCTCGGCCGGCCGGGGGCTGTCACCTGGGCTGGCCGGGCTGACCCTGACCCTGGGCAGCGCGGTCTGCGTGGCCGCCCGGATCACCGTCGGCTGGCTGGCGGACCGCCGTGCCACCGGGCACGTCGCCGTCATCGCCGGCATGCTCGTGGTCGGCGCGGCCGGGCTGGGGCTGCTGGCCGCCCCGGGGCCGGTGCCGCTGGTGGCCGGCGTGCTGCTCGGCTTCGGCCTGGGCTGGGCGTGGCCGGGTTTGATGACCTTCGCGGTGGTCCGGCTGCACCCGCAGGCCCCGGCCGCCGCCACCTCGGTCACCCAGACCGGGGTGTACGCGGGCGGCTGCCTCGGCCCGCTCGGCCTCGGTACCGTGGCCGCGCACGCCGGCTACCGGACGATGTGGATCGTGGCCGCCGTCGCGATGCTGCTGGCCGCGGCCCTGATGCTCACCGGCAGCCGGATGCTCGCCCGCCGCTAGCCTGCGGCGTGGGCCCGGCTGCCCACCACGCGCTCCTGGGCCCCGGTCCGCCCGCTCGACCGGCGCGTCAGCTGGTGCGGTCGGCGATGTAGTCGCAGAGGGATTCGAGGGCGCGGCGGGCCGGCCCCTGCGGGAGCGGCGAGAGCTGCTCCCGGGCCTCCTCGGCGTAGCTGCGGACCGTCTCCCGGGCCCGCTTGAGCGCGGGGCTCTCGCGCAGCAGGCCGAGCGCCTCGGCGTGCAGGTCGTCGTCGGTCAGCGGGCCGGTCGCCAGGATCTCCCGCAGCCGCACCGAGGCGGCGTCGGCGTCGTCGGAGGCGAGCGCGTAGAGCACCGGCAGGGTCGGCACGCCCTCGCGCAGGTCGGTGCCGGGCGTCTTGCCCGACTCCACCGACTCCGAGGCGATGTCGAGCAGGTCGTCGGAGAGTTGGAAGGCCACGCCGATGGTCTCGCCGTAGCCGGCCAGCGCCTCGGTGTGCTCCGGGGCGGCGCCGCCGAACATGCCGCCGAAGCGGGCCGAGGTGGCGATCAGCGAGCCGGTCTTCCCCGCGATCACGTCGAGGTAGTGGGCCACCGGATCGTCGCCGGGGCGGGGGCCGACCGTCTCGGCGATCTGGCCGTGCACCAGCCGGGCGAAGGTGCGCGCCTGGAGGCGTACGGCCTCGATGCCCAGGTCGGCCGCGATGTCGGCGGCGCGGGCGAAGAGGTAGTCGCCGACGAGGATGGCGACCGAGTTGGTCCACCGGGAGTTGGCGCTCGGCGCCCCCCGGCGCACGGCGGCCTCGTCCATCACGTCGTCGTGGTAGAGCGTCGCCAGGTGGGTGAGCTCCATCACCACCGCGGCCGGTACGACCTGCGCGTTGGCCGGGTCGCCGAACTGCGCGCCCAGCGCCACCAGCAGCGGGCGGAACCGCTTGCCACCGGCCTCCACGAGGTGCCGCGCGGCCTCCGTGACGAACGGGTCGGCGCTCGCCACGCTCGCGCGCAGCTCGGACTCGACGCCGTCCAACAGGCCCAGCACGGACGCCTCGACGCGGGGGTCGGCGAGATAGAGACCGAGCGCGCCGAACTGACTCGTGCTCGCCCTGGTCCGACGGCTGCCGGACCCGGGGGCATCTGAACGCTCGCCAGCCGGATTCACCACGCCATCAACCATGCCACACCCCTCCGACCTGCTCGGGACGGGGGATACGGCGCGGGGGCCGGCACGCCGTGGCGTACCGGCCCCCGCGGGCGTCAGCGTCGGTCATCTGACAAATTCGGCGGCGCCGGTCGCCAGGTCGAGCAGCGGCGCGGGCGCGACACCGAGCACCAGCGTGGCGATCACGCCGATCATCAGCGCGGCCGAGGTCAGCCCGCCCGGGACGGCGACGGTCGGCGTGGACTCACCGGGCTCGGAGAGCCACATCATCACCACGACCCGCAGGTACGGGAAGGCCAGCACCATGCTGGTCAGCACGCCGGCGATCACCAGCCACGCCTGCCCGCCGTCGAGCGCCGGCGCGAAGACCGCGAACTTGCTCGTGAAGCCGCTGGTCAGCGGGATACCGGCGAAGGCCAGCAGGACGAAGGTGAAGATGCCGGCGTAGAACGGCGAGCGCCGTCCCAGCCCGGCCCAGCGGGACAGGTGGGTGGCCTCCCCGTCGGCGTCGCGCACCAGGGTCACCACGGCGAACGCGGCGAGCACCGAGAAGCCGTACGCGACCAGGTAGAACATCGTCCCGGAGATGCCCTCGGCCCCCGGCGCCAGCACGCCGACCAGCAGGTAGCCGGCGTTGGCGATCGAGGAGTACGCCAGCAGCCGCTTGATGTCGGTCTGGGTGACCGCCAGCACCGCGCCGACCAGCATGGTCAGCACCGCCACCACGCCGAGGACCGGAGTGAAGTCCCAGCGGGCCCCGTCGAATGCGACGTGGAACACCCGCAGCAGGGCGCCGAACGCGGCGACCTTCGTGCAGGCGGCCATGAAGCCGGTGATCGGGGTCGGCGCGCCCTGGTAAACGTCCGGCGTCCAGACGTGGAAGGGGGCGGCCGCGGCCTTGAAGAGCAGACCGATGGCGAGCATCGCCATGCCGGCGAAGAGCAGCAGCGGGCTGGCCGGGGAGTCCGCGACGGCGGCGTCGATGGTGGCGAAGTCGACACCCGCCGGCCGGCCCGGGATGCCCGCCGTGAAGCCGTAGATCAGGGCCACACCGAACAGGAAGAAGGCCGAGGCGTACGCGCCCAGCATGAAGTACTTCAGCGCGGCCTCCTGGCTCAGCAGCCGCCGGCGACGGGCCAGCGCGCAGAGCAGGTACAGCGGCAGCGAGAAGACCTCGAGCGCGATGAACATGGTCAGCAGGTCGTTCGCCGCCACGAAGATCAGCATGCCGCCGATCGCGAACGTGGTCAGCGGGTAGACCTCGGTGAGGCCGTTCTTGCCCTCGGCCTGCCGCCGGTCGTCGGTCGACTCGGCGGTGATCGCGGCCTGGGCGACGAAGGCCCCGCCCCGCTCCACCGAGCGCTCACCGATGAGCAGCAGCGCCATCGCGGCGAGGACCAGGATCGCGCCCTGGAGGAAGAGCGTCGGCCCGTCCACGGCGATCGCCCCGCCGATCGTGATCTTCCGCTCGTCGGCCGCCAGCACCACCATGGTCAGCGCGGCGAGCACCGCCAGCAGGGCCAGCGACAGTTGCACCACGTGCCGGAGCCGGCGGGGCACGAACGCCTCGACCAGGACGCCCAGCAGCGCGGCGCCCAACATGATCAGGGTGGGAGCGAGCGCCGCGTAGTCGATCGACGGCAGTTTCAGCTCGGTCACTGCGCAAACCTTTCGTTCGCGACTGCGGGGCTCGCGAGCTCACTCCTCGCGCTCACCGCTGCCGGCCTTTCGTTCGCGACTGCGGGGCTCGCAAGCTCACTCCTCGCGCTCACCGCTGCCGGCCTTTCGTTCGCGACTGCGGGGCTCGCAAGCTCACTCCTCGCGCTCACTTTGCCGCCTCCTGGACGGTGCCGCCCGAGGTCGGGGCGGGGTCGGTCCGGCCGACGTCCTGCATGGTCGCCTGCACGGCCGGGTTGATCACGTCGGTGACCGGCTTCGGGTAGAAGCCGAGCAGCACGATCAGCGCGATCAGCGGGGCGACCACGAACTTCTCGCGCAGGTTCAGGTCACGCTTCATGCCGTCGATCTGGGTGAGCGCCGGGTTGAGCGTGCCCTGGGTGGTGCGCTGCACCATCCACAGCACGTACGCGGCAGCCAGGATGATGCCGAGCGTCGCGATCACCGCGACCGGCTTGTTCACCGTGAACGTGCCGATCAGCACCAGGAACTCGGAGACGAACGGCGCGGTGCCGGGCAGCGCGAGCGAGGCCAGACCGGCGAAGAAGAGCACCCCGGCCAGGAGCGGCACCAGCTTGCCGGCGCCACCGAAGTCACTGATCAGCGCCGAGCCGCGCCGGGCGATGAGCATGCCCACCACCAGGAAGAGCAGGCCGGTGGCGAGCCCGTGGTTGAGCATGTAGAGCACCGCACCGGTGCCGGCCTGGGTGGTGAAGGCGAAGATGCCCACCCCGATGAAGCCGAAGTGCGCGATCGAGGTGTACGACACCAGCCGCTTCAGGTCGTTCTGGCCGACCGCCAGCAGCGCGGCGTAGATGATGCCGATCACGCCCAGCGCCAGCGCCCACGGGGCGAACCACTTGGCCGCGTCCGGGAACAGCGGCAGGCAGTAGCGCAGGATGCCGAAGGTGCCGACCTTGTCGAGCACGCCGACGAGCAGCGCCGCCGCCCCCGCCGGGGCCGCGCCACCGGCGTCCGGCAGCCAGGTGTGGAAGGGGAAGAACGGCGCCTTGATCGCGAACGCGAGGAAGAAGCCGAGGAACAGCCAGCGCTCCGTGCCGGTGGAGATGTCCACCTGGGACAGCGCCTGCCAGTCGAAGGTCTTCCCGCCGACGACCCAGAGGCCGATGACAGCGGCCAGCATGAACAGACCGCCGACCAGCGAGTAGAGGAAGAACTTCACGGCCGCGTACTGCCGCTGGTGGCCGCCGTAGCTGCCGATGAGGAAGTACATCGGCACCAGCATGACCTCGAAGAACACGTAGAACAGGAAGACGTCGGCGGCGGCGAAGACGCCGATCATCGTGCACTCGAGGACGAGCAGCAGGGCGAAGTAGACCGGCACCGACCGCTTGGACGACTCGGCGTCGTGCCACGACGCCAGGATCACCAGCGGCACCAGCACCGCGATCAGCATCAGCATCACCAGCGCGATGCCGTCCGCGGCGAAGGTGAAGTTGACGCCCCAGTTCGGGATCCACGCGTAGGACTCGCGGAACTGGAAGCGGTCACCGCCGACCTTGAAGGTCACCCACATGACCACCGACAGCGCCAGCACCAGCAGCGACCAGCCGAGCGCCACCTGCTTGGCCAGCTCCGGCCGGCTGCGCGGCAGGAAGGCCACCACCAGGGCACCGACCAGCGGTGCCACGGTGAGCACCGAGAGGAACGGGAAGTCGGACATTATGCGGCCTTACCTCCGTCGTCACTGCGCGGTCCGCCGGTGACGGCCGCCTGGAAGTGGTCGATCACGTCAGCCACCCCGCCTCGACGGCCAGGAACGCCGCCAGGACCAGCAGCGCGCCGGTCAGGATCGAGGTGGCGTACGACCGGACGAAGCCCGTCTGGAGCCGCCGGAGCCGACCCGAGCCGCCGCCGATCCCCGCCGCGAGGCCGTTGACCAGCCCGTCGACGCCCCGGTTGTCGAGGTAGACCAGCGCCCGGGTGAGGAAGATGCCCGGCTTCTCGAAGACGGCCTCGTTGAACGCGTCGGTGTAGAGGTTCTTCCGCGCGGCGGTGACCAGTACCCCGGCCGGCTGCGGCGCGATGGCGGTGCCCTTGCGGAACAGGAACCAGGCGAGCCCGGCGCCGAGCACGGTGACCAGGATCGACATGATCGTGATCACGGTGTGCGAGAGCACGCCGTGCGCCTCGCCGCTGGCCTTCTCACCGAGCACCGGCGTCAACCAGGAGGCGACCCCGTCGTTCCAGGCCATCAGCCCACCGGCCACCACCGACCCGATCGCCAGGAGGATGAGCGGGATCGTCATCAGCTTCGGCGATTCGTGCGGGTGCTGGATGTCCTCCGTCCAACGCTTCGGCCCGTGGAAGGTGAGCACGAAGAGCCGGGTCATGTAGAAGGCGGTCAGTCCGGCGCCGAGCAGCGCCGCGCCGCCGAAGAGCCAGGCGGTCCAGCCCTCCCGCTCGAAGGCGCTCGCGATGATCGGCTCCTTCGAGAAGTAGCCGGAGAGCGGCGGGATGCCGATGATCGCCAGCCAGCCGGCCGCGAAGGTCAACCAGGTGATCTTCATGTGCTTCGAGAGGCCGCCGAACCGGCGGATGTCGACCTGGTCCTTCATGCCGTGCATGACCGAGCCGGCGCCGAGGAACATGTTGGCCTTGAAGAAGCCGTGCGCCAGCAGGTGGATGATGGCCAGCGCGTAGGCGCCTCCACCCAGGCCGACGCCGAGGAACATGTAGCCGATCTGGCTGACCGTCGACCAGGCCAGCACCCGCTTGATGTCGTCCTTGGCCGCGCCGATGATGCAGCCGATCAGCAGCGTCAGCGCGCCGACGCTCACCACCACCAGCTGGAGGGTGGAGTTGGCCGAGAAGATCGGGTTCGACCGGGCGATCAGGTAGACGCCGGCGGTGACCATGGTCGCGGCGTGGATGAGCGCCGACACGGGGGTCGGGCCCTCCATCGCGTCCGGCAGCCACGCCTGGAGCGGGAACTGGCCGGACTTGCCGGTCGCGCCGAGCAGCAGCAGCAGGCCGAGCACCAGCACCGTGGTCGCGGTCAGCGAGCCGACGCCGTTGAAGACCTCGTCGTACTGGGTGGTGCCGAGGGTGGCGAACATGATGAAGATGCCGATCGCCAGGCCGGCGTCGCCGACCCGGTTCATCAGGAACGCCTTCTTGCCGGCCGTGGCGGCGCTCGGCCGCTCGTACCAGAAGGAGATCAGCAGGTACGACGCCAGACCGACGCCCTCCCAGCCGAAGTAGAGCATCACGTAGTTGTTGCCGAGCACCAGCAGCAGCATGGCCGCGACGAACAGGTTGAAGTAGGCGAAGAACCGCCGACGTCCCGCGTCGTGCGACATGTACTCGACCGCGTAGAGGTGGATCAGGAAGCCCACCCCGGTGATCAGCAGCACGAACACGGCGGCCAGCGGGTCGAACAGCAGACCGAAGTCCACCCGCAGGTCACCGACCGTGATGAAGTCCCACAGGCTCAGCTCGACCGACTTGTTCTCCAGCCCACGCAGCTGGAAGAAGTAGGTCAGGCCCAGCACGAACGCGGCGCCGATGGCGGCCACCCCGAGCCAGTGCCCCCAGCGGTCCGCCCGCCGGCCGAGCAGCAGCAGGATCGCCGCGCTGACCAGCGGGATCGCCACCAGCAGCCAGACGCTGCCCAGCAGCCCGTCCGCCGTCGCGTAGGCGACGGTGCCCACCGGCTCAGCCGGGGCGTTCGTCAGAATCGTTCCCACCGCAGGACCCCTCAGTACTTCAGCAGGTTGGCGTCGTCGACACTCGCGGAGCGTCGGGTCCGGAAGATCGCCATGATGATCGCCAGCCCGACCACGACCTCGGCCGCCGCCACCACCATCACGAAGAACGCCATGATCTGGCCGTTGAGGTCACCGTTGATCCGGCTGAAGGTGACCAGCGTCAGGTTGGCCGCGTTGAGCATCAGCTCGATGCACATGAAGAGCACGATCGCGTTGCGCCGGATGAGCACACCGACCGCGCCGATGGTGAAGAGCACGGCGGCCAGCACCAGGTAGTAGTCGGGGGTCATTTCTCCGTCCCCTTCAGGGTGGTCTCCCGGTCGGTCAGCTCGCGGACCGGCAGGATGTCCGGGGTGCTCCGCTCGGTCAGCCGGCCGTCCGGCAGGCGGGCCGGGGTGGCCACGGAGGAGGAGGTCGCGAAGACACCCGGTCCCGGCTTCGGGCCCGGGTAGTTGCCCGGGGCGAAGCGCGCCCGCATCGTCGTCGGCTGGTCCATCCTGTCCTCCTTGCGCCGCTCGATGTGGGCCAGGACCATCGCACCGATGGCGGCCGTGATGAGCAGAGCCGAGGTGAGCTCGAAGGCGAAGACGTACTTGGTGAAGAGCAGCCGGGCGATGCCCTGCACGTTGCCCTCGGCGTTGGCCTGCTCCAGGCCGACCGCCGTGGTGCCCTCCAGGGCGCGCCACAGCCCGCTGCCGACCAGGCCGGCGAAGCCGAGCCCGAGCACCACGGCCGCGACCCGCTGGCCCCGTAGCGTCTCGATCAACGAATCGGAGGCGTCGCGGCCGACCAGCATCAGCACGAACAGGAACAGCATCATGATCGCGCCGGTGTAGACGATGATCTGCACCATGCCGATGAACGGCCCGGCCTGGAGGACGTAGAACACGCCCAGGCAGAGCATCGTCAGCACCAGGAACAGGGCCGAGTGCACGGCGTTGCGCGCCGCCACCATCCCGATCGCGCCGATCAGCGCCAGCGGGGCCAGGATGTAGAAGGTCACCTGCTCCCCGCTGGAGACCTCGCCCGCCGCGGCGAGCACCGTCTGCGTGGTCATGCTCCGTCTCCCTTGGCGGCTGCCGCCCGCTGGGCGTGCTGCTCGGCGCCCGGGAAGGTCACACCGGGGTGCTCCTCCACCTGGTACCGGCCCGGGTTGTTGGCCGAGTGCTCCGCGCCGGCCGAGGTGCCCGGGTTGGTCAGCGCGCCGACGTAGTAGTCCTTCTCGCTGTCGCCCAACCGCATCGGGTGCGGCGGCTGCTCCATGCCCGGCAGCAGCGGCGCGAGCAGCTGCTCCTTCGTGAAGATCAGGTCCTGCCGGCTGTCCCGGGCCAGCTCGTACTCGTTGCTCATGGTGAGCGAACGGGTCGGGCAGGCCTCGATGCAGAGCCCGCAGAAGATGCAGCGGGCGTAGTTGATCTGGTAGGTGCTGGCGTACCGCTCACCCGGCGAGAAGCGCTGCTCCTCGGTGTTGTCGCCACCCTCGACGTAGATCGCGTCGGCCGGGCAGGCCCAGGCGCACAGCTCGCAGCCGATGCACTTCTCCAGCCCGTCCGGGTGCCGGTTGAGGATGTGCCGCCCGTGGTAGCGCGGCGCCGAGACCGGCGGCTTGAACGGGTAGTCGGTGGTGATGACCTTCTTGAACATGTGCGAGAAGGTGACACCGAAGCCCTTGAACGTTCCGGTGATCGCGCCCACGTCACACCTCCCTGGAGTCCGGGCCGGCGGCGATGTTGGCCGGCTCCCGCTCGGCGACCACACGCCTCGTGCGCGGGCTCGGTGGTACCTGCAGGTCCATCGGGGGCAGCGGGAAGCTGCCGTGCGGCCGGTCGTTGACCTGCTCCTGGACCGTCGGCTTCGGCTGGGGCTTGCGGCTCGGCCAGAACAGCGTGGCGAGCAGCAGGATGCCGGCGGGGATGCCGACGGCGATCAGCTTGCTGCGCGAGTCCCAGTCCTCGATCGAGCGCAGGCCGGCCAGGACCAGGATCCAGACCAGGTTGATCGGGAGCAGGACCTTCCAGCCCAGGCGCATGAACTGGTCGTAGCGCAGCCGGGGCAGCGTGCCGCGCAGCCAGACGAAGACGAACACCAGCATGATGACCTTGCCGAAGAACCACAGCATCGGCCACCAGCCGGAGTTGGCGCCCGCCCAGATGCCGGTGATCGGCCACGGCGCGTGCCAGCCGCCGAGGAAGAGCGTCACGGTGAACGCCGACATCGTCACCATCGCGACGTACTCGCTGAGCATGAAGAGCGCGAACTTCAGCGAGCTGTACTCCGTCTGGAAGCCCGCCACCAGCTCCGACTCGGCCTCGGGCAGGTCGAACGGCGCCCGGTTCGTCTCACCGACGATGGCGATGAAGAACATGATGAAGCTGGGGAGCAGCAGGAGCGCGTACCAGCCGGGGGCCGGAACCTCGAAGCCCCCGATGCTCAGCCGGGTGCCGTCGCCCTGGGCTGCGACGATCCCGCTGGTCGACATGGTGCCGGCGGTCATGAAGACCGCGACGACGCTCAGGCCCATCGTGACCTCGTACGAGACCAGCTGGGCGGCGGAGCGCAGGCCGCCGAGCAGCGGGTACGTGGAGCCGCTGGCCCAGCCGCCGAGCACGATGCCGTACACGGCCAGCGAGGAGAGGGCCAGCACCACCAGCACCGCCACCGGCACGTCGGTGACCTGTAGCGGCGTCCGGTGCCCGAAGATGCTGACCATCGGCCCGAACGGGATCACCGCCAGCGCGGTGACCGCGCAGACCACCGAGATCACCGGGGCGAAGAAGTAGACGACCTTGTCGGCGGTCCGCGGGAGGATGTCCTCCTTGAACGCCAGCTTCAGGCCGTCGGCGAGGGTCTGCAGCAGGCCGAACGGGCCGGCCTGGTTGGGGCCGGGGCGCACCGCCATGCGGCCCACGACCCGGCGCTCGAACCAGACGCCGAGGAGCGTGGCCAGCACGGCGACGACGAACGCGAAGACGATCTTGCCGAGGACCAGCCACCAGGGGTCCCGGCCGAAGTCGGCCAGCGTCGGATCCTGGGCCAGGTAGACCGCGTTCACTGCTGTACACCCCCTGCGTTGAGGAGCGGGCCCGGACGGTCCGCCTCGTCGGCGGCGACCGCGGCGGCGGAGACCCGTACGACCGCTCCGGACGTCGCGCCGAGGCTGCGCCGCACGGTCGAGCCGGGCGAGTTGGTGGGCAGCCAGACGACGCCGTCCGGCATCTCGGTGATCGCCGCCGGCAGGGTCAGCGCCCCCCGGTCGGTGCCCACCGTCACCGCGTCGCCGTCGGCGACGCCGAGCGCCTCCGCGGTGCCCTTGCCCAGCCGGACCACCGGCGGGCGGGCGGTGCCGGCGAGGTGCTCGTCGCCGTCGATGAGGCTGCCCAGGTCGAGCAGCTGGTGCCAGGTGGCGAGCACCGCCTCACCGGCGCCCGGCTCGCGCACCGCGGCCGGCTCGACCGACGGGGCGGCGGGGCGGTCGGTGCGGGTGCGCGGCAGCGCGCCCAGCTCGCGGCGGACGCTGAGCACGTCGCCCGTGCCGAGCTGCACGTCCAGCTGCGCGGCGAGCGCGTCCAGCACGCGGCCGTCGGTCATCGCGGCGGTGTGCAGCACCGCCTCGAAGGTACGCAGCCGGCCCTCCCAGTCCAGGAAGCTGCCGGCCTTCTCGGCCACCGGGGCGACGGGGAGGACCACGTCGGCCCGGCGGGCCACCGCGCTCATCCGCAGCTCCAGGCTGACCAGGAACGGCACCTCGTCCAGGGCCTTCTCGGCCAGTCGCGGGTCGGCCAGGTCGGCCGGGTCGACCCCGCCCACCACCAGCGCCCCGAGCTGACCGCCGGCGGCGGCGGCGAGGATGCCGTCGGTGTCCCGGCCGGCCTGGCTCGGGATGACGCCGGCGGCGATGTCCCACGCCTCGCCCAGCTCGGCCCGGGCGGCCGGCTCGTTGACCAGGCGGCCCCCGGGAAGCAGGTTGGGCAGGCAGCCCGCGTCGACCGCGCCGCGGTCACCCGCGCGCCGCGGCACCCAGGCCAGCTTCGCGCCGGTACGCCGGGCGACGTCGACCGCCGCGGAGAGGCCACCCGGCACGCTGGCCAGGCGCTCGCCGACGATCAGGATCGCGCCCTCGGTGCCGAGCGCCTCGGCGACCGTCGCGTGCTCGGCGAGCACGCTGGCCTCCTCGCCCGGCACGACCCGGGCCAGCTTGGCGCCGAGCTTCTCCAGGCCGCGCGTGGCGAACGGCGCGATCGCGTACACCGTCAGCTTCTTCTTCAGGTACGCCTTGCGCAGCCGCAGGAAGAGGATCGGGCACTCCTCCTCCGGCTCCAGCCCGACCAGCACCACCGCCGGCGCCTTCTCGACGTCGGCGTAGGTGACGTCGGTGACCCCGGCGACCGAGCTGGCCAGGAAGTCGGTCTCCTCACGGGAGACCGGCCGGGCCCGGAAGTCGATGTCGTTGGTGTTCAGCGCGACCCGGGCGAACTTGGCGTACGCGTAGGCGTCCTCGACGGTCAGCCGGCCGCCGGTGAGCACCGCCGTGCCCCGCCCGCCGTCCCGCGCCGCGCGCAGTCCCTCGGCGGCGACGGCCAGCGCCTCGCTCCACGCCGCCTCACGCAGCTCGCCGGTCTGCGGGTCGCGGACCAGCGGGGTGGTGAGCCGGTCGAAGGCGCGGGTGTACTGGAAGCCCCACCGCCCCTTGTCGCAGTTCCACTCCTCGTTCACCGCCGGGTCGTCGCCGGCCAGCCGGCGCAGCACCTTGCCCCGCCGCCAGTCGGTGCGCTGGGCGCAGCCGGCCGAGCAGTGCTCGCAGACGCTCGGGGTCGAGACCAGGTCGAACGGGCGGGCCCGGAACCGGTACTGGGTGCCGGTCAGCGCGCCGACCGGGCAGATCTGCACCGTGTTGCCGGAGAAGTACGAGTTGAAGGGCACGTCCCCGGCCTCGTCGGAGGCCGAGCCGGCGCAGCCGCCGCCCGCCTCCACGCCGTAGTCCTCGTCCCGGTAGATGTTGATCTCCTCGGCGGACGACCGGCCCATCAGGTCGATGAACTTGTCGCCGGCTATCTCCTCGGAGAACCGGGTGCAGCGCTGGCAGAGCACGCAGCGCTCGCGGTCGAGCAGCACCTGCGTGCTGATCGGCAGCGGCTTCGGGTACTCCCGCTTGTGCTCGTGGAACCGCGAGTCGGTGCGCCCGGTGGACATCGCCTGGTTCTGCAGCGGGCACTCACCGCCCTTGTCGCACATCGGGCAGTCGAGCGGGTGGTTGAGCAGCAGCAGCTCCATGACCCCCTCCTGCGCCTTCTTGGCGACCGGGGAGGTCAGCTGGGTGCGTACCACCATGCCGTCGGCGACGGTCTGGGTGCAGGAGGCGACGGGCTTGCGCTGCCCCTCCACCTCGACCAGGCACTGGCGGCACGCGCCGGCCGGAGCCAGCAGCGGGTGATCGCAGAACCGGGGGATCTCGGTGCCCAGCTGCTCGGCGACCCGGATCAGGAGCGCCCCCTTGGGGGCGGTGACCTCGACACCGTCGATGGTGAGGGTGACGGTCTCGGTCTGCTTCGCTACGTCGGTCACAGTGCTTGCCTTTCGCTCGCGACTGCGGGGCTCGCTCCGCTCACTCCTCGCGCTCCCATCAGTGCGCTCCCACGAGCTGCTTGTCCGACAGCTTCGGCGCGGTACGTCCCTCGATGTAGTCGAGGTAGTCCTGCTTGAAGTACTTCAGCGACGAGGTCACCGAGCTGGTCGCGCCGTCGCCCAGACCGCAGAACGAGCGGCCGAGGATGTTGTCGCAGGTGTCCAGCAGGGTGTCCAGGTCCTCGTGGGTGCCCTGACCGGCGAGGATCCGCCGGTAGACCCGGACCATCCAGTAGTTGCCCTCCCGGCACGGGGTGCACTTGCCGCACGACTCGTGGTGGTAGAACTCCAGCCACCGGTAGGTCGCGTAGACCGGGCAGTCCTGGTCGGAGAAGATCTGGGTGGCCGTGGTGCCGAGGATCGAGCCGGCCGCCGCCACCCCCTCGAAGTCCAGCGGGACGTCCAGGTGCTCGGCGGTGAGCAGCGGCGTCGACGACCCACCCGGCGTCCAGAACCGCAGGTTGTGACCGGGCTGCATGCCACCGGCCAGCTCGATCAGCTCCCGCAGGGTGACGCCCATGCCGCACTCGAACTGGCCCGGGTTGGTGACCCGGCCGGAGAGCGAGTAGATCATCGGGCCGGACGACTTCTCCGTGCCCATGGACTTCCACCAGTCGGCGCCGCCCAGCACGATGTACGGCACGCTGGCGATGGTGCCGACGTTGTTGACCACCGTCGGGCTCGCGTACAGGCCGTGGGTGGCCGGGAACGGCGGGCGCAGCCGGGGCTGGCCCCGGAAGCCCTCCAGCGAGTCCAGCAGCGCGGTCTCCTCGCCGCAGATGTACGCCCCGGCGCCCGAGTGCACCACCAGTTCCAGGTCGAACCCGGAGCCGAGGATGTTCCGGCCGAGGTAGCCCTTGGCGGTCGCCTCCCGCACGGCGTTGCGCAGCCGGCGCGCGGCGTGCACCGCCTCGCCCCGGATGTAGATGTAGGCGCGGTTGGCACGGATCGCGTACGACGCGATGATCACGCCCTCGACGAGGGAGTGCGGGTCGTGCGTCATCAGCGGGAGGTCCTTGCAGGTGCCCGGCTCCCCCTCGTCGGCGTTGACGACGAGGTAGTGCGGCTTGCCGTCGCCCTGCGGGATGAACCCCCACTTGAGACCGGTCGGGAAGCCGGCGCCACCGCGACCGCGCAGGCCGGAGTCCTTGATCAGCTGGATCAGGTCGTCCGGGTGCGCCTTGAGCGCCTTGCGCAGGGCCGCGTAGCCGTCGAGCTTCTCGTAGGTGCCGATCCCCCAGGCGTCCGGCGACAGCCAGCGCTTGGTGAGTACCGGCGTCAGCTTGGCCAGGGTCTCCGGCCGGGGAGTGGTCACTTCTGGACCCCCGTCTCGCTCGCGACGGCGGAGCCCGCGCCATCGGCGCCCGTCCCCGCCTCGGCTTCCTTGAGGTTGCGCTCCTGCGCCCCGGCCTCGTCGCCGGCGGGCTTGCCGTCGCCGGCCGGCGCGTTGGCCGCCGCGCCGGCGGCCTCCGCCTTCCGCGCGTCGCGGGGGGCCGGCGGGGCGCCGTCCACCGGGACCTTGGTGCCGGGCGCGTCCGGCACGGCGGTCGCCGCGTCGGGCTGCCGGGTCTCGGCGGTACGCACCTCGGGCGACTTGGCGTCCGGCGCCTTCACGTCGCGGGTGGTGCTGCCGGCCGCCTCGGCGGCGGGTGCCGGCTCGCCGGTGCCCGCGTTGCCGGCCGCACCGAGGACGGTCCTGGCCGGCTCCGGGGCCGGCTTCGCGGCCTCGCTCCTGGCCTTCGCCTCGGCGGCTGCCTTGTCGGCCTCGGCCTTGCTCCGGATCGGGGTGTTCGGGTCGAAGCCCGGCACGGAGATGCCGTGCTCCTGTGCCAGCCGCAGCCCGCGCAGGGTGGGCTCTCCCGGCCCGCCCTCGGCGACCGCGCCCTCCCGCTCGTCGGCGAAGCCGGCGAGCTGCAGGGCCATCTCCTTCAGGGTGCAGAGCCGGGCGCCCCGGGTCGGCATCGGCCGGCCGCCGGCGCGCAGCTCGTCGACCACGCCGCGCGCGCTCTGCGGGTCGACGCCGTCGAAGAAGTCGTAGTTGACCGTCATCACCGGGCCGTAGTCGCACGCCGCCAGGCACTCGGCGTGCTCCAGGGTGATCTTCCCGTCGGCGGTGGTCTCGTCGTGCCCCACGCCGAGGTGCTCGGCGAGGGTGTCGTAGACCTCCTGGCCGCCGAGCACGTTGCACATCGTGTTGGTGCAGACGCTCACCAGGTAGTCACCGGTCGGCCGGCGCTTGTACATGGTGTAGAAGGTCGCGACCGCCCCGACCTGGGCCTTGTTCAGGCCCAGCACCTCGGCGCAGAACGCCACGCCCGCCGGGGAGACGTAACCCTCCTCGGCCTGCACGAGGTGCAGCAGCGGCAGCAGCGCCGAGCGGGACCGGTCGGCCGGGTAGCGGGCGACGATCTCCCGTGCCCGTTCGCGGGTCTCGTCAGTGAAAACACTCATCAGCGTCGCCTTCCGTTCGCGACTGGGCACGCCTCTGCCCGCGACTGCGGGGCTCGCTCCGCTCTCTCCTCGCGCGGGCGACTGGGGCTCGCAAGCTCACTCCTCGCGCTCACCTGTCACACCCACCCATGACGGGGTCCAGCGAGGCGCCGCCGGCGATCACGTCGGCGATCAGGCCGCCCTCGGCCATCGCCGGGAGGGCCTGGAGGTTGACGAAGCTCGGCTCCCGGTAGTGCACCCGGTAGGGCCGGGTGCCACCGTCGGAGACGGCGTGCACGCCCAGCTCGCCGCGGGGCGCCTCGATGCCGACGTAGACCTGACCCGGCGGCACCCGGAAGCCCTCGGTGACGAGCTTGAAGTGGTGGATCAGCGACTCCATCGACTGACCCATGATCTTCGCGACGTGCTCCAGCGAGTTGCCCATGCCGTCGACGCCGATGGCGAGCTGCGCCGGCCAGGCGATCTTCTTGTCGGCCACCATGACCGGGCCCGGCTTGAGCCGGTCCAGCGCCTGCTCGACGAGCTTGAGCGACTCGCGCATCTCGGCGAGCCGGACCACGTAGCGGCCCCACACGTCGCCGTCGGTGTGCGTCGGCACGTCGAACTCGTACGTCTCGTAGCCGCAGTACGGCATGGTCTTGCGCAGGTCCCAGGCCAGGCCGGCGGAGCGCAGCACCGGGCCGGTCACGCCGAGCGCGACGCAGCCCGTCACGTCGAGCACGGCGACGTTCTTCGTCCGCTCGAGCCAGATGGGCTGCCCGGAGAGGAGGTTCTCGTACTCCTTGAGCTTCTTCGGCATCAGCTTGAGGAACTCGCGGATCTTGACGATCGCCTCGTCCGGCACGTCCTGGGCCACGCCGCCCGGACGGACGTACGCGTGGTTCATCCGCAGGCCGGTGATGATCTCGAAGATCTCCAGGACGTACTCACGCTCGCGGAAGCCGTAGAGCATCATGTTGATCGCGCCCAGCTCCATGGCCGTGGTGGCCACCCAGACCAGGTGCGACGAGATCCGGTTCAGCTCCATCATCAGGACCCGGATGGTGTTCGCCCGCTCGGTGATCTGGTCGGAGATCCCGAGCAGCTTCTCCACCGCCAGCGCGTACCCGGTCTCGTTGAAGATCGGGGCGAGGTAGTCCATCCGGGTCACGAAGGTGCTGCCCTGGACCCAGTTGCGGTATTCGAGGTTCTTCTCGATGCCGGTGTGCAGGTAGCCGACGACCGAGCGGGCCTCGCGGACCGTCTCGCCCTCCAGCTCCAGGATCAGCCGGAGCACGCCGTGCGTCGACGGGTGCTGCGGACCCATGTTGACGACGATCCGGTCGTCGTTGATCGGGTCGGTCCCCGAGACGACGCTGTCCCAGTCGCCACCGGTGACGGTGAAGACCTTGCCCTCGGTGGTGTCGCGCTCGGTGGCGTAGTTCGACGTGCTCACAGTGCCGGCCCTCCGTTCACGACTGCGGGGCTCGCAAGCTCACTCATCGCGCTCACTGGTAGGACCTCCTCCGGTCCGGCGGCGGGATCTCAGCGCCCTTGTACTCGACGGGGACGCCGCCGAGCGGGTAGTCCTTGCGCTGCGGGTGCCCCTCCCAGTCGTCCGGCATGAGGATCCGGGTCAGGTTGGGGTGGCCGTCGAAGATGATGCCGAACATGTCGTACGCCTCACGCTCCTGCCAGTCCGCCGTCGGGTAGACCGACGTGACGCTCGGCAGGTGCGGGTCCTCGGCGGAGACCGCGGCCTCCAGCCGCACCGTGCGGCGGTAGGTCATCGAGGTGAGCTGGTAGACGACGTGCAGGCGACGGGCGTCGGCGCCGAGGTAGTCCACCCCGGAGACCGAGGAGCAGAGCTCGAAGCGCAGCGCCATGTCGTCCCGCATCACCTGGCAGACCTCGGCGATCCGCTCGGGGCGGATGTGCAGCGTCAGCTCGCCCCGGTCGACCACGACCTTCTCGACGGCGTCGGCGAAGGCCGGGTAGGCCTCCTCCAGCGCGTCGCGGACCTCGTCGAAGTAGCCCCCGTAGGGCCGGGGCGCGTCCTCGATGGTCCGGCGCTGGCGGACGAGGCCGCCGAAGCCGGACACGTCGCCGGAGCCCTGGTTGCCGAACATGCCGCGCCCCGCCGGGCTGGCCGGGGGAAACTCGGCCGGTGCCCCGCTGGTGGCGCCCGCCGGCGTCACCGGCACCGGCACGCCGCCGTCGTTAGGCGCGGTCATTTCACACTCCCGTGCAGGTGGTTCTGGGCCTTCATCCAGTTCTCGATCCGCAGCTGCTCCTCGCGACCCTCACGGACCGCCTTGGTCCACTCGGCCCGCCGGGCCTTGTCGCTGCGGTACGACGACGGCATCGAGCCGTAGGGCACGACCGGGACGTCACCACGGGCCTGCCGCGCCTCGAGCATCTTGCGGCCGTTCGGGCCGAGCGGCTCGTGCATGATCTTCTCGCGCAGCTTGAGGACCGCGTCGATGAGCATCTCGGGCCGGGGCGGGCAGCCCGGCAGGTACATGTCGACCGGGACGACGTGGTCGACGCCCTGCACGATGGCGTAGTTGTTGAACATGCCGCCGCTGCTGGCGCACACGCCCATCGAGATGACCCAGCGGGGCTCCGCCATCTGGTCGTAGATCTGGCGCAGCACCGGGGCCATCTTCTGGCTCACCCGGCCGGCCACGATCATCAGGTCGGCCTGCCGGGGCGACGCCCGGAAGACCTCCATGCCCCAGCGGCCCATGTCGTAGTGCGGGCCACCGGCGGCCATCATCTCGATCGCGCAGCAGGCCAGGCCGAAGGTGGCCCCCCAGACCGACGTCTTCCGCGACCAGTTGACCAGCTTCTCCACGGAGGTGAGCAGGACACCCGCGGGAAGCTTCTCCTCGATACCCATCTGAGGTTCCTCCCTCAGTCCCAGTCCAGGCCGCCACGCCGCCAGACATAGGCGTACGCGACGAAGACCGCGACGATGAACAGGACCATCTCCACGAAGCCGAAGATCGGCAGGGCGTCGAACGAGACCGCCCAGGGGTAGAGGAAGATGATCTCGATGTCGAAGACGATGAAGAGCATCGCCGTCAGGTAGAACTTGATCGGGAACCGGCTGCCGCCAACCGGCTGCGGGCTGGGCTCGATGCCGCACTCGTACGCCTCGAGCTTGGCCTTGTTGTAGCGCCGGGGACCGGCGAAGCGGGCAGCGGCCACGGAGAACAGCGCGAACGCCGCGGCGAGGGCGAACAGCCCGATGATCGGTGCGTAAGGCGAGAGCGACATCGTTTTCTCCTGCTCGTCCTTCCCTGCCCCTGGTCCTTGTCAAAAATCACACTATTCACGTCCCTGGCGACGGTCGCCGCCGGGGGTCGATCTCCCCTGTCCGCACCTGCGGTCGTCGCAGTCTGTGAACGGGGCCGTCACACAGCGCTGCCTTCTTTCGCGACCGCAGGGGCGCCCAGGCTCGTCCTCGCGCTACACGGCCGGCGCCACTCTCGTCATCGCGTTGATGACGCGGTCCATCGCGTCCCCGTCGCGCGGGTCGGTCAGGTTGGCCAGCAGCTTGAGCACGAAGCGCATGAGCATCGGGTGCGGCATGCCGTGCTTCGTGGCCATCCGCATGATCTCCGGGCGGCCGATGAGCTTCACGAAGATGCCACCGAGGCGGTAGTAGCCACCGAAGCGCACCTTCAGCTCCGCCGGGTACGCCGCCAGGGCACGCTCCCGGTCCGCGCCGGCGGGGCGCGCGAGCGCCTGCACGGCGACCTCCGCGGCCAGCTCACCGGACTCCATCGCGTAGGCGATGCCCTCGCCGTTGAACGGGTTGACCATGCCGCCGGAGTCGCCGACCAGCATCACGCCGCGGGTGTAGTGCGGCACCCGGTTGAACCCCATGGGGAGGGCGGCGCCGAGGATCGGGCCCTCCGCGTTCGCCTCGTCGGTCATGCCCCAGTCGGCCGGCGTGTTGGCCAGCCAGTCGGTGAGCAGCCGACGGTAGTTGGTCTTGCCGAACGCGGACGAGGAGTTGAGCACGCCGAGGCCGACGTTGACCCGGCCGTCCCCCAGCCCGAAGATCCAGCCGTACCCGGGCAGCAGGTTGTCGCCGCTGTCCTTGCTGCGCAGCTCGAGCCAGGACTCCAGGTAGTTGTCGTCGTGCTTGGCGGGCGAGCGGTAGTAGCGCCGGACGGCGACGCCGATCGGCCGGTCCTCGCGCTTGGCCAGCCCGAGGGCGAGCGGGAAGCGGCCGGAGACCCCGTCGGCCGCGACGACCAGCGGCGCGTGGAAGGTGGCGGGCTCCTTGCCCGGGCCGACCTCCGCCTCCACGCCGGTCACCCGGCCGTCCGGGCCCAGCACCGGGCCGGTGACGTTCACGCCGGTACGCAGCTCGGCGCCGGACTCGACGGCGCGCCGGGCGAGCAGGTCGTCGAAGTCGAGCCGGGTGCGCACCAGGCCGTAGTTGGGGAAGCTCGCGAGGTCGGGCCAGTCCAGCTCGAGCCGGACGCCGCCGCCGATCACCCGCAGGCCGCGGTTGTGCAGCCAGCCCGCCTCGGGCGAGGTGTCCACGCCCATCCGGATCAGCTGGCGCACCGCGCGCGGGGTCAGCCCGTCGCCGCAGACCTTCTCCCGGGGGAACTCGGTCTTCTCGAGCAGCAGCACCCGTACGCCGTGCCGAGCCAGGTGGTATGCGGTAGCCGACCCACCGGGACCGGCGCCCACGACGATCACGTCGGCGTCATGTTCCACCGCGGCCATCCCGCGCCTCCTCCCGCATGCTCGTGAAATCCTTCACAAGCCAGACGGTGGGAGTCTATGACCGACGCCATGACCGGCCCGGACCAGGGGTACCTAACTTGCCGGAGAGGCGTCGGCCGAGGTCGGAGGCGGGGTCGTCGGGGCGGGTGTCAGTGGGCGGCGGCCGCCGGGTCCAGGCCGGCGTCGTGCCGGATCGCCTCCGGCAGGTGCTCGCGTAGCGCGCCGCCTGCGGCGCGGTCCAGGGCGGCCAACACCTCGGCCACCACCTCACGGACGTCGGCGGGATCCGCGCCGGCCAGCTCCTTGAGCTGGGCGATCAACTCGGCCGCGTCGTCGTCGGTGGTCTCCGCGCCGACCGCCTGCTGTGGTCCCGTCATGGGGCGATCTTACGGAACGAACTGGCACAAAAACGGATATCTGCGAAAAGAGGCAGGCAACCTCGGTCAGTCGCGTACCGCGCGGTGCAGCGCCGCGATCCCGCCGGTCAGGTTGCGCCAGGCCACCCGGCCCCAGCCCGCCGCGCCGATCCGCGCGGCCAGGGCGGGCTGGTCGGGCCACGCCCGGATCGACTCCGCCAGGTAGACGTACGCGTCGGGGTTGCTGGAGACGGCACGCGCCACGCTCGGCAGCGAACGCATCAGGTACGACAGGTAGACCGTGCGGAACGCCGGGTTCACCGGGGTGCTGAACTCGCACACCACCAGCCGGCCGCCCGGCCTGGTGACCCGGGCCAACTCCCGCAGGGCGGCGTCGGTGTCGTTCACGTTGCGCAGCGCGAACGAGATGGTCACCGCGTCGAAGGTGGCGTCGGCGAAGGGCAGCCGCAACGCGTCCCCCGCCAGCAGCGGCACCTGGGGACGGGACCGCTTGCCGACGCGCAGCATCCCGAGGGACAGATCCGCGCCGACCGCGTACGCGCCCGACTGGGCGAGTTCCTCCGTGGAGACGCCGGTGCCGGCGCCCACGTCGAGCACCCGGTCACCCGGCCGCAGATCGAGGGCGGCGCGGGTCGCCCGCCGCCAGAACCGGTCCTGTCCGAAGGAGAGGACGGTGTTGGTCAGGTCGTAGCGAGCCGCCACGCCGTCGAACATCGCGGCGACCTCGTGCGGCTGCTTGTCCAGGTTGGCGCGCTGGCCCTGCGGGGAACGGCTCACCCCTCCACTCTGCCAGCCCGGCCCGCACGGGCGACCGGTGGGTCGACCGCCGGCGCTCGGTTCCGCCAGGGCGACACGCCAGGCCGGCCCGGGCGGCCCGTCGACGGTGAGCACGCCCCGGAGCAGGGGCGACGCCCGGACACGCCGCGGGGGCGGGATGGTCGTCCCATCCCGCCCCCGTGTGGCCGTACGTCAGTCGGTCGACTTCTCGTCGCCGGGCGCCACCAGGACGACCCTGCGCCGCCGGGAGACCAGCAGCAGCGCGCCGCCGGCCAGCAGCACGGCCGCGCCGATGCCGCCGATCAGCCCGGCCTGCACGCCGGTCACCGGCAGCCCGCCGTCACCGCCACCGCCGCCGCTGCCCGGGGTCGTGGTCGGGACCGGCGTGGGTCCACCGGTCGGGGTCGCCGTCGGCGCCACGGTCGGCGTCGGCGTCGGGCTCGGCTGCGCGGACAGGTCGACGAAGGCCTCGAAGATCGTGTGGTTGTCCATCACGTCGGTCTCGGAGAAGGCCTTCCGCTGCGCCTGGCCGGCCACCCGCGACTCCTCCTCGGGCTCGCCCTCGGCGACGTCCAGCCCGTACGCGAAGAGGTCGCCCTCCCGTAGCACCGGCTCGGTGACGTCGTCGCCGACCTTCACCGTGACGTCGGCGGTGTAGTACTGCCCCCGGCGGATGACCGCGCCGGCGTCCTCGCAGAACGCCTGCTCCCTGCCGAGGAACACCTGCCGGACGCAGCTCTCCGGCAGCGTCACGAAGCTGACGCCCGCCGGGAGGGTGATGCCGTAGAAGACGCCGGTCGCGGGCCGGCTGCCGTCGTTGTAGACCGCCCAGTCCAGCGGGACGGTCACGCCCCGGCGCACCGGCTTCAGGTCCGGCTCGTCGGCCACCGCGCCGTTGACCACGACGCCCGCCTGGATGTCCTGCACCCAGGCGGTCAGGTCGTAGCCGGGCTTCGTCACGGTGACCGGCACCTCGACCTCGTCACCGAGGTCGCTGCCCGGCGTGGTGGTGGTGACGCCGACGACCAGCGTGCCGCCGTTGCCCCGGCCGCCGGTGCTGAAGAGCGGGACGCCGAAGTCCTTGCTGGTGCCGGCGGGCAGGTCGCCGAGGGAGCACTGGTAGAGGTGGCTCTCGACGACGCGGCAGCCCTCGGGCACCACGAAACCGACCCGCCTCTTCTTGAGCTCCCGGGTGTCGACCCGGTACGAGACGTCCTGCGCGGTGGCCGTGCCCACATTGGTCACGGTGAACTTGAACGGCTTGCTCCGGGCGGCGTCGACGCCCTTCGCCAGCTGGGTGCTCATCGGCATCAGGGCCAGGTCCGGCCCGTCAGCGGCGTGAGCGGGAACGGCGACGGCGGTCAGGCCACCCGCCGCGAGGAGTGCCACGGCGCCGGCGCGGGCCAGGGCCGAACGATGGAACAGGGTCATCGGTCCCCCGGGGGTTAGGGAATGAGGCGGGTGTTGCGGAACCCGGGCGGACGTTATCGAAGGTCGATGCCGCCCGCCAGCAGGGAGATCGTGTTTCATCCGTCCGGCCGATCCGGTCGGACGGCCCGACGCACAGCGGGGGCGGGATGGTCACCCATCCCGCCCCCGCTGCCGTGCGTTATGTGAACGACCCTCGCGGGTCGATAGAGGACGACCGTCAGGCCGTCGGCTTCTCGTCGCCCGGGGTCACCAGGACGACCCGGCGCCGCCGCGCCATCATGAACATGACCGCGCCCGCGACCAGCACCACGCCGCCGATGCCGCCGATCAGGGTGGTCTGCGCGCCGGTGACCGGCAGGCCGCCGTCGTCGTCACCGCCGCCGCCAGCGCCGCCCTTGGCCGCGACGATCACCGCGTAGCCGTCGGAGTTGTCGGAGGCGTCCACGTCGGTCGCCCGCAGGCCGGTGACGTTCTCCGGCAGGGTGACCGCGGCCGCCCGCATCCGCTTGGCCGGCGAACCGATCGGCTCGACGCTGACCAGGCCGCCCTTGAGTGCGCCCGGCTTCACGTCCGCCGCCACGTCGAACAGGTGGTAGAAGCCGTAGGCCGAGTAGACCTCGTCCTCGCCGTTGGTGTCCTCGTCCTGCGGGATCAGCCCGAAGTCGGCGTAGGTGCAGGTGAAGGTGGACTTGTCGGCCGCGTACTCGCAGCCGGGCTCCACCTCGGTCGGGGTCACGCCCTTGGGCAGCTTGACGCTGATCTTGAGGCCGGCGGCGGCCACGTCACCCTGGTTGCTGATGAAGTAGGTCAGTGCCGACCGGCCGCCCGCGTGCAGGTCGCCGGAGTAGACCGGGTTGCCGTCGACGATCTTCACGGCCTGCTTGACGTCCTCGGCGACGACCGAGAGGTCCGGTCCGCTGGCGTCCGAGAACTCCAGCGTGGCGGTCTTGGTGTTGTTCGCCGCGTTGGTGTCGTCCTTCGAGATGAGCTTGAAGGTCAGAGGCGCCTTGTAGGTGCCCGTGCCCTCGAACCTGAACAGGACGATCGGCAGGTCGGTGGTCTCGCCCGGGCCCGGCAGGCCCTTCTCCGTGGCGTGACAGACGAACGCCGTCGGCTTCTCCCCGGCGAACTCCACGTCGCAGCCGTCCTCGACGGCCGGCACGGCGGCGACCTTGTCGAAGTCGACCTTGGACACGTCCACCCGCACGGCCAGCTCACCCGGGGTGTTCTTGCCGGTGTTGGTCACCTTGGCGTAGGCGAACTTGCCCTCCGCGCCGGCGGCGACCCGCGTGCCCGCCACGTCGATCGCGAGGTCCGTCTCCGTGCCCGAGGCGTGGGCCGGGCTACCGAGGACGGTCAACGCGCCGGAGGCGAGCAGCGCGCCGGCGCCGATACGCGCCAGCGAACGATTACGGAAGATCATGAAAGAGGTCCCCCCGTTGGGGCAAAGGAAAGGTACGGCCGGGGACGTTAGCGGTAAGCGATCACGCCCGCCACCCCGCAGTTCGCGCACCTTGAACAGCGTGGCTAAGAATCACTTAAGGAATGCCCGGATTGATATGTCTTGCTGCCCCGGGCACCCCGGCACCGACTCCGAACGGCAATCTAATCGAGATCAACGGCTCACGGGAATTCATCCGATCGGCCAGCCGTACGGATGAATGAGCGTCACTATTCGTGCACCTGTGATCCACGCAGCGGCCCACGTACGACGGCACCCCACCGCCGGACGACGGTGGGGTGCGGTGCGGATGCCGGCGGAAAGACCGCTCAGCGGGCGTCGACCAGCGGCAGGGACCTGCCGGCGCCGCCGCCCGGCATGGCGATCGAGGAGAAGTGCGAGACCACCCGCTCGTCGGTCGGGTCGTCGGCCGGGGTGCGGTGCACGGCCAGCCGGTTGTAGAGGGTGTCGCGCTGGGCGGGGATCCGGTCGGCCGAGCGGATCATCCCGATCAGCTCGTGCAGGTTGGAGCGGTGCCGCGCGCCGGCCGAGGAGATGACGTTCTCCTCCAGCATGATCGAGCCGAGGTCGTCCACGCCCATGTGCAGGGCGAGCTGCCCGACGTCCTTGCCCGTCGTCAGCCAGGACGCCTGAAGGTGCGGCACCGTCTCGAAGAAGAGCCGGGCCACCGCGACCAGCCGCAGGTATTCCAGGGTGGTGGCCTGCGTACGGCCCTTGAGGTGGTTGTTCTCCGGCTGGTACGTCCAGGGGATGAACGCCCGGAAGCCCTCCGTGCGGTCCTGCACGTCGCGGATCATCCGCAGGTGCTCGATCCGCTCGGCGGCGGTCTCGCCGGTACCCATCATCATGGTGGCGGTCGACTCGACACCCTGCCGGTGCGCCAGCTCCATGACCTCCAGCCAGCGCTCACCCGACTCCTTGAGCGGCGCGATCGCCTTGCGGGGCCGGGCGGGCAGCATCTCCGCGCCGGCGCCGGCGATCGAGTCCAGGCCGGCCGCCTTGATCCGGGCGATGGCGTCGTCGAGGCTGACGCCGGAGACCTTGGCCATGTGCAGGATCTCGCTGGGGCCGATCGAGTGGATGGCCAGCTGCGGGTAGGCCTTCTTGACCGAGGAGAACAGCTCCTCGTAGTACTCCACGCCGTAGTCCGGGTGGTGCCCGCCCTGGAGCATGACCTGGGTGGCGCCCAGCTCGACCGCCTCGCCGCAGCGGCGCAGGATCTCCTCGGTCGGGTGGGTCCAGCCCTCCTTGTGCTTCGGCGCCCGATAGAACGCGCAGAACTTGCACGCCGTCACGCAGACGTTCGTGTAGTTGATGTTGCGGTCGATCAGGTACGTGACGATGTTGTCCGGGTAGCGCCGTCGGCGTACCGCGTCGGCGGCCTCGCCCAGGGCATGGAAGGGCGCCTCGGTGTAGAGCAGCAGGGCCTCCTCGGGCGTGATCCGCCCGCCGTCCGCGCCGCGCTGCAGGATGTCGTCGATCTCCCGGCTCACACTCACCCCCCGAGCCTACGTCGCCCCGCCCCGGGCCGGCCCCGCCGGACTCCTGTCGACCACGCCACAGGCCCCCGCCGGGCGATGAGAGGATCCGGGGGACTTATCCCCGACGCATCGATCAATTAGCATCCGTGGATGATTTTTCCCACGACGACCCGGACGCCGGGGTGCCTCGCCGACCTGGCGGCGGACTGATGGCGACCATCCCCTGGCTGGCCGACGTGCTCCGCGCCGCCGGTGTCACGGTGGTCGAGCACGGCAACTGGCTCGGCCGGGTGGCCGGCAGCTCGTTCGCCCCCATCGGCGTGCTCTGGCACCACACGGCGGCCACCTCCAGCGCCGGCAACCCGCACCCCGCCCTCAACATCTGCATCAACGGCCGGTCCGACCTGCCCGGCCCCCTCTGCCAGGCCCTGGTCGACTACCACGGCGTCTTCCACGTCATCTCGGGCGGACGGGCCAACCACGCGGGCGTCAGCCGTGGCAGCGGACCCATCCCGGCCGGTGACGGCAACACCCTGATGGTCGGTTGGGAGATCGACTACAACGGGGTCAGCCAGGCCATGACCGGCGCCCAGTACAGCGCCTCCGTGCTCGCCACCGCCGCCGTGCTGCGGCGGCTCGGCCGGGACGCCAGCCACGCACGGGGCCACCGGGAGACCAGCACCAGCGGCAAGATCGACCCGTCGTTCATCGACCTGGACTCGATGCGCGCCGACGTGGCCCGCCAGCTCACCGGCAACCCACCCCTCGACCTCACGGAGAACGACATGAAGCTGATCCAGTCACCCGGTCGCGGCATCGCCCTCGTCGGCCCCGGCTACTTCCGCCAGCTGCGCAACGACGAGGAGGTGCACGCCGCCGTCGCGCTGGCCGGCAACCCGCTGGTCGGCAACGACCGCCAGTTCGACCTGTGGCGCAGCATCGCCTACGACGGCCAGGTCAAGGCCCCGAGCTGACCACGGCGGTGTGGGGTCGGCGGGGTCGGTGCGGTGCCGGCGCCGACCCCGCCGGCCCGGCTTGCTCCCGCCGCCCGGCGGGCAGACCCGTCAGGCGTCGTAGTCGACCGTCAGCCGGTTGGTGGTCGGGCTGGACTGGCAGGTCAGGACGTAGCCGGCGGCCACCTCGTCCGGCTCCAGCGCGTAGTTGCGGGCCATCGTGACCGCGCCGTCGACCACCTTGGCCCTGCAGGTCGAGCAGACCCCGCCCTTGCAGGCGTAGGGCAGCTCGCCGCGCACCTTCAGCGCCGCGTCCAGCACCCGCTCGTCGCGCCGCATGGTGAAGCTCGACGACCGGCCGTCCAGCAGGATCGTCACCTCGGCGCCGCCCCCCGGCTCGTCGGCCGGGCGCCGTGGCGGAGCCGGGGCCTCGGCGACGTGGAACAGCTCCGTGTGCACCGCCGACTCCGGCACGCCGCGTGCGGCGAGCACCTCCCGGGCGTCCACCACCATGTCGTACGGGCCGCAGAGGAACCACTCGTCGACGGCGTCCCCGGGCACGATGCTGTCCAGCAACCGGCCCAGCCGGTCGGCGTCGATCCGGCCGGAGAGCAGCGGCGACTCGCCCTGCTCCCGGGAGAGCACGTGCACCAGGTGCAGCCGGGTCGGCCAGCGGTCCTTCAGGTCGGCCAGCTCCTCGGCGAACATCACCGTGTTCGCCGTGCGGTTGCCGTACACCAGGGTGAACGTGCTGGCCGGCTCGACGGCGAGCGCCGTCGCGACGAGCGCGAGCACCGGGGTGATGCCCGAGCCGGCGACCACCGCGCCGTAGTGGCGGGTCCGCTCCGGCGCGAAGGCCGTGGTGAAGTGCCCGAGCGGCGGCAGCACCTCGATCGTGTCGCCGCCGCGCAGCGCGCCGCAGGCGAACGTGGAGAAGGCGCCGCCGGGGATCTCCCGCACGCCGATCCGCAGCCGGCCGTGCCGGGCCAGGTCGTCGGGCGTGGAGCAGATCGAGTACGACCGCCGCACGTCCTCGCCGTCGGCGCCCGGACGCCGGACGGTGAGGTGCTGCCCGGCGGAGAACGCGAACGTCTCCCGCAGTTCCTCGGGCACGGCGAAGGTGACCGCCACGGCGTCGTCGGTGAGCCGGTCGACGGCGGCGACGGGCAGCGGGTGGAAGACCGGCCGGCGACGGACCGGGCGGGTGATCGTGACAGTCACAGCGCCTTCAGGTGGTCGAAGGGTTCACGGCAGGAACGACAGCGCCAGAGCGCCTTGCACGCGGTCGAGCCGAAGCGGCTGACCTGCTCCGTCTCCGGCGAGCCGCAGCGCGGGCAGCGGACGGCGATCGTCAGCGGCACCACGTTGTCGGCGCGTACGGGCGACGGCGGGGCGATGCCGGCGGCGGCGAGCTTGGCCCGGCCGGCCTCGGAGATCCAGTCGGTGCTCCACGCCGGGCTGTAGACGGTGCGCACCTCGGCGTCGGGGCGACCGACGGCGGCCAGCGCCCGCCGGATGTCGGCGCGGATCACGTCCATCGCCGGGCAGCCCGTGTAGGTGGGGGTGATGGTCACCACGACGCGGCCGGTGGCCGGGTCCTCGTCGACCGCCCGCAGGATGCCGAGGTCGTCGATGGTGACGACCCGGATCTCCGGATCCACCACCGCCGCCACGGCCTCCCTCGGATTCACCAGTTGGCTCCGGGGTGGGCGCGGTGCAGGACCTGCATCTCGGCCAGCAGGTAGGACAGGTGCTCGGTGTGCACGCCGTCGCGCCCGCCGGCCGGCGCCCAGCCCGGCTCCGGTCGGGTCAGCGTGGCCTCGTCCAGCACGGCGGCGACCCGGGCGTCGAAGGCGGCCCGCAGGGTGGCCGGGTCGACCGGCGCCGCCGGGGCGGGGGCGAACAGCTCGTGGACGTACGGCCAGACCTCGTCGACCGCCGCCTGCATGCGCCGGTGCGAATCCTCGGTGCCGTCGCCGAGCCGCCGCACCCACGTCGAGGCGTGGTCGAGGTGGTAGGCCGACTCCTTGCGGGCCTTGGCCCCGATCGCGGCCAGCCGCTCGTCGGCGCACCCGGCCAGCGCGGTGTAGAGGGGAAGCTGGTAGGCCGAGAGGAAGAGGAGCTTGGCCATGGTGACCGCGAAGTCGCCGTTGGGCAGCTCCACGAGCAGGCAGTTGCGGAACTCCCGGTCGTCGCGGAGGAACGCCAGCGCGTCCTCGTCCCGGCCGGCGCCCTCCAGCTCGCCCGCGTACGACAGCAGGAGGCGGGCCGCGCCGAGCTGGTCGAGGGCGATGTTGGCCAGGGCGATGTCCTCCTCCATCTCCGGCGCGCGGCTGGTCCACTCGGCCAGCCGCTGCGCCGCGATGAGCGCGTCGTCGCCGAGGGCGAGGGCGAAGTCGAAGGGACCGGTCACGCCGCCACCCCGCTCCGCCCGGCGGTGGCGCGACGCGCCCCGGTGCTGAGCCGAACGGCTCGCTCGTTGCGCTCGCTCACAGGTGGGCCACCCCGTCCGGCACGTCGTAGAAGGTGGGATGGCGGTAGACCTTGTCGGCCGCCGGGTCGAAGAACGCGTCCTTCTCGTCGGGGCTGGACGCGGTGATCGCGCCCGCCGGCACCACCCAGATGGAGACGCCCTCCTGGCGGCGGGTGTAGAGGTCCCGTGCGTTGCGCAGGGCCAGCTCGGCGTCGGGGGCGTGCAGGCTGCCGACGTGGGTGTGCGACAGCCCGCGCCGCGCCCGCACGAAGACCTCCCACAGGGGCGACGCACCGCTCACGCCGCGCTGGTCCGTTCGCTCGCTGCGCTCGCTCACGCCGCCACCTTCTCCTTCTGCTCCACCCGCTTCGCGGCGTACGCCGCGGCGGCCTCGCGCACCCAGGCGCCGTCGTCGTGGGCACGGCGGCGGTGCTCCATCCGCTGCCGGTTGCACGGCCCCTCGCCCTTGATCACCCGCATCAGCTCGTCGTAGTCGGGCTGGGTGAAGTCGTACGACTGCCGGGACTCGTTCCAGCGCAGGTCGGGATCCGGGATCGTCAGACCGAGAATCTCCGCCTGCTGCACGCACATGTCCACGAAGCGCTGGCGCAGCTCGTCGTTGGAGAAGCGCTTGATCTTCCAGGCCATGGACTGCGCCGAGTGGGTGGAGTCGGTGTCCGGCGGGCCGAACATGGCCAGTGACGGGTACCACCAGCGGTCGAGGGCGTCCTGCGCCATCGCCTTCTGCGCGTCGGTGCCGTGCGCCAGCGTGTGCAGGATCTCGTAGCCCTGCCGCTGGTGGAAGGACTCCTCCTTGCAGACCCGGATCATCGCCCGCGCGTACGGCCCGTAGGAGCAGCGGCAGAGCGGCACCTGGTTGACGATCGCGGCGCCGTCCACCAGCCAGCCGATGGCGCCCACGTCGGCCCAGGTCAGGGTGGGGTAGTTGAAGATCGAGCTGTACTTCTGCCGGCCGTTGAGCAGCAGCTCGACCAGCTCGTCCCGGCTGATCCCGAGCGTCTCGGCGGCGGCGTACAGGTAGAGGCCGTGGCCGGCCTCGTCCTGGACCTTGGCCAGCAGGATCGCCTTGCGCTTCAGCGAGGGGGCGCGACTGATCCAGTTGCCCTCCGGCTGCATGCCGATGATCTCGGAGTGCGCGTGCTGCGCGATCTGCCGGATCAACGTCCTGCGGTACGCCTCGGGCATCCAGTCGCGCGGCTCGATCTTCTGGTCGGCGTCGATGACCTCGGCGAAGTACGCCTCGAGGTCCTCACCCGGGCCGGGGGCGCCGCTTCGACGACCGCGTTCGGCGGCCTCCCGCAGGGCCGCCTCCGCCGCCTCGACCTCGCCGAGCAGGCCACCGCCGGGTGCGTCCTCGGCGGAGAAGTCGTTGCCATACATGGCGTCAAGTGTTACAGCTTGCCGCTCGGGGCACCAGAGGGTGTAACAGGTTTCCGGAGACTCTTTCGGGACGGGGCAGCCACTGCCCGTGACCGGGAAAACTATGACTTGAGTCACGAAGGAAAGGTGAATCCCCTCAACAGCCGCGTAACGTCCCGATATCCCGCCTACATGGCAAGTTGCCAGGCGTCGGGTCCTGGCGCCGGGCCGATCCGCACGTAGACTTCCTCCGTCACACCGATCGGCTGCCGACGATCGCCCGCGAACACGCAGGGCGCTTCCCCCCGGCCCTCGGCGAGCCGCCGATCCGTCCGACAACAGCCGGTCCCCCCGGCCCTGACATCTGGAGTTCATCCACTCATGCGATCCCGCGTGACCCTGGTGCTCGCCGTCGTGGCGGTCCTCCTCGGTGGCGGCCTGCTCGTCCCGGCCGCGTACGCCCGACTCGCCGGCGATGACGCGAGCGGCGGAGGCGGCGGCGGGAGCGTCGCGGTGCCCGCGCCGATTGCCCCACCGCCGCCGACCCTCGCCGCCGGCCCGGTGACGGTGGACTTCAAGGGCGAGTTCTTCTCCTGGGCCCTGATGGACCGGGCGACCGGCCAGATCTCCGGGTCGAAGAACATGGCCTCGACCAGCTCGACCGAGTCGATGATCAAGGCCTGGTTCGCGGCGGACTACCTCCGCAGGCTCGATGGCAAGGCGCTGATGGAGGAACGGAAGAAGCAGATCATCGCCGCCATCCGGGACAGCGACGACGACGCCGCCAACGCCCTCTACGCTGCGGTGGGCCGCGCCGCGACGATCACGCGGATGGTCGACATCTGCGAGCTCACCGACACCAAGCCGGGCAACGTGCCGGGTTACGTGGGCTGGTGGAGCTTCACCCGGATGTCGCCGCGCGACGCCGTGCGGCTCGGCGACTGCATCGCCGACGGCACGGCCGCCGGCCCCAAGTGGACCAAGATCCTGCTGAACGAGATGAGCAAGGTCCGGGGCAGCACGGCCGCCAAGGACCAGAAGGCCCGCTCCGGCGGCGGCCGCTGGGGCATCATCGACGGCCTCCCCCAGTCGATCCTCGACCAGGGCCCCGTCGGCATGAAGAACGGCTGGACCCCGCTCAACTACGACGGCAACTGGCACGTCAACTGCCTCGCCGTCAACGACAAGTGGAGCCTCGCGGTGATGCTGCGATACCCCCAGAAGAACGGCCTCGCCTACGGCGCGCAGGTCTGCGCCTCGGTCGCCAGCCAGCTCGTGACCCCCCAGCCGGGCGCCGCCCTCAAGGTGCCACAGCAGCCCGTCGGGAAGCTCTGATGGCGCGACGGCGTCGGGCCGACAGGCCGACCGACGCCTCCCCCGGCAGGCTGATCGTCATCGCGGTGGTCCTCATCGGCCTGGTGCTCGTCTCGCTGCGGCTGCTGCCGGGCTCGCCATTCGAGTCCACCGCCGCCGCCACCTGGGGCACCCCCGCCGAGCGCGCCACGACCGCCCCGAGCAACCGCAGCACCCGGCCGTCGCCCTCGCCGTCACCGACCCCCGAGCCGGAGCCGCTGCCGTTCCAGGCGAAGGACCTCGACCTGGACATCGAGGGCTGGTACTCCTGGAGCGTCCTCGACCGCCGCAGCGGCGAGATCATCGGCTCGGACAACATGGACGAGACCAGCACCACCGCGTCGCTGATCAAGGCGTGGATCGTCGCCGACTACCTGCGTCGTGCCGACGAGAAGGGGCAGACCCCGAGCGACGCCAAGCTGGCCGACGCCACGAAGATCATCCGCGACAGCGACAACACCCGGGCCCAGCAGTTCTACAACGCGCTGGGCGGGTCCGCCTCGATCAAGCGGCTGCTCTCGCTGTGCGAGTTGACCGACAGCAGCGTCGCAAGCGACGGCGGTTGGAGCCGGACGAAGCTCTCCCCCCGCGACACGGCCCGGATGGGCGCCTGCATCGCCGACGGCCGCGCCGCCGGACCGGAGTGGACCAAGTGGCTGATCGACGAGATGCGGCTCGTCCGGGGCAGCGGCGACTTCGGCATCCGTAAGGCGTTCCCGGCCGCCGAACGCAAGACCATCGCCATCAAGAACGGCTGGATCGACCGGACCAAGGAGCAGGAGATGCACATCAACTGCCTCGCCATCGGCGACACCTGGACGATGGGCGTGATGGTCCGCTACCCGATCGGCATGGGCTACGAGTACGGCATGGAGAACTGCGAGAAGATCACCGAAGCCCTGCTCCGCCCCACCACCTGACCCCGCCCCTGCCGACCCGACCCGGCCGGACCTGAGACCGGGCGCCGATGCCCACTCCCGGCCCTATCCCAGACCGGGCGTCGATCATGCAGTTGTGGCGCCTCGCACAAGGGACGCTGATGCCCTTACCGCCCGCCACAACTCCATGATCGACGGACCGTGGAGGGGTCACGCGCGGGGCAGGCAGGTCAGCCCGTGAAGAAGGCCGGACCGGCGGCGGGCAGGGACGGGGCGGCGCCGACGGCGGCGGCCCGGCCGGCGAACTCCCGCAGGCCCGCCACCTGACGCTCGCCGAGGGAGAAGTCCAGCGCCCGGAAGTACGTCGCCAGGGTCGCCGCGTCGAACGGCTCCCAGCGCGCGGCAGCCTCGGCCACCTGGTCCAGCTCCGCCAGGCAGAGGTCCCGGGACCGCAGGAACGCCTCGTGCACCTCCTTGACCAGGCCCGGGTGGGCGGCGGCGAAGTCGCGGCGTACCGCCCAGACAGCGAAGACCATCGGCAGGCCCGTCCACTCCCGCCACGCCTGCCCCAGGTCGGTGACCTCCAGCCCGCGCCTCGGCGCCTCGTAGAGGGCGCGCAGCGCCACGTCGCCGATCAGCACCCCGGCGTCGGCCTCCAGCAGCATCTGCGTCAGGTCGGGCGGGCAGCGGAAGTACTCGGGGTTCACGCCGTACCGCTCGCCGAGCAGCAACTGGGCCAGCAGCACACCCGTCCGCGAGGTCGAGCCCAGCGCCACCTTGCCGTGGTCGAGCTCGGCCAGCGGGCGGGTGGAGACGATGTTGACCGACAGCACCGGGCCGTCGCTGCCGACCGCCAGGTCGGGCAGGAGCAGCAGCTCGTCGGCGTGGCGCAGGTACTCCACGTGGGAGATCGGGCCGATGTCCAGGTCGCCGGCGACGAGCGCGGCGCTCAGCCTGTCGGGGGAGTCCTTGTGCAGGTCGACGTCGATCAGGGCGCCGGAGCGCATCAGCCCCCAGTAGATCGGCAGGCAGTTCAGGAACTGGATGTGCCCGACCCGGGGGCGTGCGACGTGCTCAGCCATGCCCCGACCGTATCCCCGCCGGCCGGCACGGGCTTAGCGGGCCGGGGCGGGAGTGGCCAACCCCGCATCCGCCGTGTCGCCGGCCGGCTCCCCGGTGCCGCTTGGAGTGCCGGTCGCCCGGGCGCGTCGGGCGGAGCGGACGACGACCGGCACGAATGCCACCACCGCCACCAGGCCGGCCGCGCCGGCGCCCGCGATGAGGGGACGCGGCGACAGCAGCGCCAGCAGGGCGCCCCCGATCAGGTACCCGCCCATCGAGCCGCCCTGCACCGCCGCGCCGTAGAGGGCGTACGCCCGGCCGCGCGACGCCTCCGGCACCCGCCGGGCGGTGAGCAGGTTGGCGAAGACGTTCTCCCCGCCGTTCGCCGCGCCGGCGACCAGCCAGAGCGGGACCAGCAGCGCGGCCGTGGGTACGGCGGCGGCGACCAGCACCGTCAGGCAGATGCCGCCGAGCGTCACCAGCACCCCGTACACCAGGGCGGCGTCGTCGGTGAGCCGGTGGGCAAGGCGGGCGCAGAGCCAGCTGCCGGGCAGCATCCCCGCCATCCAGGCGGCGCCGACCAGCCCGTACGTGGTGGATGAGCCGCCGAGCGTCTCCCGGATGAAGAAGACCTCGATCACGTTGATGCCGCCGACGGCCGTGATGACCGCGGCCGTGCTCGTCACGACGGCCAGCAGCAACGGATCGCGCCGCAGCCGCCATGCCGGGGCCCGGTCCGGCCCCGACGTCGGCGTGGCCACCCGCCGGCCGCCCCGCCGGGTCCGCAGCAGCAGGCCCACGGCCACCAGCGCGAGGTAGCTCGCGGCGTCGATGAGCAGCGGTACGCGGGTGCCGAACTGCCCGACCAGCAGCCCGGCGAGCACCGGGCCGGCGAGCGCGCCCAGGGACGAGGCGGTCTGGTTGATGGCGCTCGCCCGGGGCAGGTCGGCGGCGCGCACCATCGTCGGTAGCAGCGCCGCGAGGCAGGGCTGGGTCACGGCGAGCCCGCAGGCGAGCAGCGCGACGAGCCCGATGATGAGGGCGGGGTGGTCGACGAAGGCGAGCAGGGAGCAGACGGCGACCTGCGCCAGACCGGCGGTGACCAGCAGCGTACGGCTGTCGGCCCGGTCGGCGAGGCGGCCGGTGAGCGGGGCGAGCACCACGAGCGGCAGGGTGGCCGCCAGCAGCAGTCCGGAGACGGCGAGACCGCTGGCGCCGGCCGCCTGGAGGGCGAGCGCGAGGGCGGTGGCGGCGAGGAAGTCCCCGCACATCGAGATGCCGCGCGCGGTGGCGGTCAGCCAGACGTCGGACCAGCGCGACCCGGCAGTTGTGAAGGACATACTTCGAAAATAATCCTTCACAACTGCCCGGATCAACCCCCTACGTCAGCGGCACCGCCCGGTACTGCACCGCCACGCTACGCGCCCCCTCGGGCGGACCAGCCTGGCGGTTCCGCTGCCGGTACGGCTCGAACAGCGCGCTCACCGCCTCGTTCAGCCCGGCCAACTCGTCGGCGGTGAGCAGCAGCATCGTGTCGCTGAACAGCGCGACGTCGTACCACTCGGGCGGCTCGTCACCGGCGCGGCGCAGCCAGTCCCGGACGCGCTCCATGTCCCGGGCCGCGTGCGCCTCCACCAGCGCCTGCTCGGCGGCACGCGCCTCCGGCCCGGCAGCGCGCCCGGCGTCGACCATCAGGCCCCGACCGACCGTGCGCCACAGCCGCTCACGCGCGTCGCCCCGGCTCGGCGCCTGCTCCACCAGGCCCGACTTCGCCAGCGCGCGCAGGTGGTAACTGGTCGCGCTCGGCGACAGCCCCGCGATCTCCGCGCACTCGGTGGCGGTCGCGCCGCCCTCGACCCGGTCCAGATGTTCGATGATCGCGATTCGGGCCGGGTGGGCCAACGCCCGCATCACCTGCGGGTCGTTGATCGTCATCCGTCGCCGCTCGGGACGCGCCTCCGTCATGCGTCCATGATTCCTGGTCGCGCGCCGCTGTCGACCGGCAGCGCAGCAGTCCCAGGCCGGCCCGCTTCTCCGGTCAAGCCGGGCTACGCCAGGAGCACATCGGCGCTTCGCCGCGCCTGACCGGGTTCCCCACCCCGGCGGGCGGTGTCGCGGCCGAAATTCGGTGGACGCGGCGCGCCCGACGCGTAGGCTGTCAGGTCGCTTGACGGCCAGGGTGAGGTGAGCACCGCATCGGACGTCCCGCGCCGGGGGCGGCCCATCCGCCCACCGGACACGCGAGCGACCGGCAGATGACCCCGACGGGATTCCGCGTGACCGACCTCGATCTCGACCTCGACGCCGACCTCGCCGCCGAACGCGAGCACCTCGCCACCTCCCGGGCCGCCCTGGCCCAGATGCGGGAACGTGCCCAGGCACTCTTCTCCACCGGCGACCAGGTGGCCGGCGACGCGTACGCGGCGGAGACGCTCGGGCGCACCCTGGCCCGGCGGGTCGCCGAACTCGCCGACGACCCCACCACGCCGCTCTTCTTCGGACGCCTCGACTTCGGCCCGGCGACCGGCGCCCCGCCCGCCGCCGACCGGCCCCGCGACCCCGGCGACGAACCGGACGGGTGGGACGCGGACCACGCCGGGCGGCGCTACCACGTCGGCCGGCGGCACGTCACCGACGACCGGGGCGAGCCGCTGGTGCTGGACTGGCGGGCACCGGTCTCCCGCTCGTTCTACCGGGCGAGCGCGCGCGACCCGCAGGGCGTGGCGGTACGGCGCCGCTTCGGGTTCAGCAACGGTGCGCTGACCAGCTTCGAGGACGAGCGCCTCGACCGGGGCGAGGAACTCGGCACGACCAGCCGGATCCTGACCGCCGAGATCGAACGGCCGCGCGTCGGGCCGATGCGCGACATCGTCGCCACCATCCAGCCCGAGCAGGACGAGCTGGTCCGGGCCGACCTCGCCGACTCGATCTGCGTGCAGGGTGCCCCGGGCACCGGCAAGACGGCCGTCGGCCTGCACCGGGCCGCGTACCTGCTCTACCTGCACCGGGAGCGGCTGCGCCGGTCCGGCGTGCTGATCGTCGGGCCGAACCGGGCCTTCCTGTCGTACATCGCGGCGGTGCTGCCGGCACTCGGCGAGGTGGAGGTCGAACAGGCCACGGTGGAGGACCTGGTGGCCCGGGTGCCCGTACGGGCCGTCGACGACCCGGCGGTGGCGGCGGTCAAACACGACGCCCGGATGGCCGAGGTGCTGCGCCGGGCGGTCGACGCCCACATCGGCGCGCCGACCGAGCCGATCATGGTCTCGGACGGCTCGTTCCGTTGGCGGATCGGGCTGGACCCGCTGCACCGGGTCGTCGAGGAGACCCGCCGCGAGCGGCTGCCGTACGCGACGGGCCGCGAGCGCGTCCGGGCCCGGGTGGTGGCGCTGCTGCAACGGCAGGCCGAGGCGCGGCGTGCCGAGTCCCCAAGTGACGCCTGGCTGCGCCGGATGGGCAAGGCCACGCCGGTCACCGCCTTCCTCGACGCGGTCTGGCCGGCGCTCACCCCGGAAGGGCTGGTACACGCCCTGCTCAGCGACCCGCAGCGGCTCGCCGCGGCGGCGGACGGGCTGCTCAGCACCGAGGAGCAGGCGCGGCTGCGCGGCCTCGCCCCGGAACTCGTGAGCGACCCGACGGCGCCGGCCGGCACCCCCGACCCGGCCCCCGGCACCACGCGCGCCCCGGCCCGGCGGCCGACCCCGGCCGGCACGAAGCTCGGGCGTACGCCGAAGGCCACGAAGTGGACGGCGGCCGACGCCGTGCTGATCGACGAGGCGGCCGGGCTGATCGAGCGCCCGGGCGGTTTCGGGCACGTCGTCGTCGACGAGGCGCAGGACCTCTCCCCGATGCAGTGCCGGGTGATCGCCCGACGCAGCGAACACGGGTCGATCACCCTCCTCGGGGACCTGGCCCAGGGCACCGCCCCGTGGGCCGCGGCCGACTGGCGGGAGTCCCTGCGCCACCTCGGCAAGCCGGACGCCGTCGTGGTGCCGCTGACGGTCGGCTTCCGGGTGCCGGCCGCCGTGGTCGCGTTCGCCAACCGGCTGCTGCCCGCCCTCGCCGTCGACGTGCCCCCGGCCGAGTCGCTGCGCCGCGACGGCGCGCTGGACGTGCGTACCGTCGACGACCTGACCGCCGCGACGGTGGCCGAGGTGCGCGCGGCGCTGGCGTTCGACGGCTCGGTTGCGGTGATCGCCGCCGACGACGCGGTCGACGGGCTGCGAGCGGCGCTGGACGCGGCCGGGGTCGACACCGCGACCGTCGACGAGCCGGCCGCCGCGGCGCGCGTCACGGTGGTGCCGGCGACCCTGGTCAAGGGCCTGGAGTACGACCACGTCATCGTCGTCGAGCCGGCGGCGATCGTGGCCGCCGAGCCGCGCGGCCTGCACCGGCTCTACGTGGTGCTCACCCGGGCGGTCTCCCGGCTCGCCGTGCTGCACACCCGACCGCTGCCCGCCCCGCTCGGCTGACCGGCGACCTGCCTCGGGGAGGCGGGAGAGCGCGACGGGGTCGACGGTTCAGCTGACGTTTCGTCCGATCCGCCACGTGGCGCGGCGGGTCGGTGCCACGATGCCGGCAGGGGCGTGCCGGCGTGGCCGTCCCCCGCCGAGAGGGGTCGCCGTGAGCACCGTCCCGCCGGGTACGCCCTGCTGGGCCGACCTCGCCACCCCGGGTCTCGCCGAGGCGCGGCGGTTCTACCCCGAACTGTTCGGTTGGACCGGCCGGATCGACCCGGAGCCCGAGGCGGGCGGCTACACGGTCTTCCTGCTCGACGGGCGGGCGGTGGCGGGCGCGGGGCCGCCGGCCATTCCCGAGCAGGTGCCGATCTGGTCGACGTACCTGGCGACCGACGACGCGGACCTGGTGGCCGGCCGGGTCGAGCGGGCCGGTGGGCAGGTCGTGGTGCCTCCGTTCGAGGTCTTCGACCAGGGGCGGATGGCAGTCTTCGCCGATCCCGCCGGGGCGGCGTTCAGCGTCTGGCAGCCGATGGCGATGCCCGGGGCCGAGGTCTTCGACACCCCGGGGGCGCTGACCTGGACCGAACTGGTGACTCCCGATCCGGAGGGCGCGAAGGTCTTCTACGAGCTGGTCTTCGGCTGGCACCCGGACGACCAGCGCATGGGCCCGGTCACCTACACCGGCTGGCGGCTCGGCGCCCGGATCGTGGCCGGCATGGTGCCGCCGCTCGGGGACGGGTTCCCCGCGGACATGCCCGCGTACTGGTCGGTGTACTTCGCCGTGACCGACGCCGACGCGGCCGCCGCCCGCGCGGCCGAACTCGGCGGCACCATCCTGGTCCCGCCCCAGACCACGCCGGCGGGCCGCTTCGCCGCCCTGCGCGACCCCCACGGCGCCCTCTTCAACGTCCTGACCCGCCCCTGACCCCTGTCCACACCCCGTTGATCATGAAGTTGTTGCGGCGACACGCCGGGCAGAGCGACAACAACTTCATGATCAACGAGAAGAGCCCGACCGGTGGGGGCGGGTTGGGACCACCAGGGGGCCGTGGTCGCCGGGGATGACGCGGACCGTGGCGCGGTACCAGGTGGCGAGGAGCTGCTCGGTGAGCACCTCGTGAGGGGTGCCGGCGGCCACCACCCGGCCGTCGGCCAGCAGCACCATGCGGTCGGCGTACTCGCCGGCGATGCTGAGGTCGTGCATGGTCGCCAGCACGGTCAGGCCGTGCTCGCGGCGCAGCCGGTCGACCAGCTCCAGCACCTCCTGCTGGTGGCCGATGTCGAGCGCGCTGATCGGCTCGTCCAGCAGCAGCAGGGTCGCGCCCTGGGCCAGCGCGCGGGCCAGGAAGACCCGCTGCCGCTCGCCGCCGGACAGGGTGGCCAGCTCCCGGTCGTGGAACCCGGCCAGGTCGAGCCCGGCGAGCACCTCGTGCGCGGCGGCCAGGTCGGCGGCGGACTCCCGGCCCAGCGGTGCGATGTAGGGGGTGCGGCCCAGCAGCACGTAGTCGAACACCGACATGCCCGCCGGTACGACCGGGGACTGGGCCACCGTGGCGACCACCCGGGCGCGGTCGCGGCGGCGCAGCGCCTCGCTGGGCGTACCGAAGAGGGAAACCGCGCCCGGCGCGGGCAGCAGGCCGCCGACGGCACGCAGCAGGGTCGACTTCCCGGCGCCGTTCGGGCCGATCACGGTGACCCACTCGCCCGGCGCGACGGTCAGGTCGACGCCGGCCAGGATCGGCGTGCCGTCGAGACGCACGTGCAGGTCGCGCACCTCGACGGCGGGCACGGCACCGCTCTCGGGAGCCCCCGGAGCCGACCCGGCGGCCCGACCGTCCGCCGGCCGCGCCGCCGGTACGCGCCGCGCGCTCATCCGAGCACCCGACGGGAGGTACGCAGCACCAGGACGAAGAACGGGCCGCCGAGCAGCGCGGTGACCACGCCGATCGGGATCTCCGACGGGGCGGCGACGGTACGGGCCACCACGTCGGTCAGCGCCAGGAAGGCACCCCCGAAGAGCAGCGACAGCGGCAGGATCACCCGGTAGCTCGACCCGGCGAGCAGCCGGACGGTGTGCGGCACGATGATCCCGACGAAGCCGATCAGGCCGGACGCGGAGACGGCGGCGGCGGTGCCGAGCGAGGCGGCGACGATGAGCAGGTAGCGGGACCGCTGCGGGTGCAGCCCGAGGCTGACGGCCTCGTCGTCGCCGACGGAGAGCACGTCGAGTTCCCGCCGGTGCAGCAGCACCACGAGGGCGGTGAAGAGGAAGTACGGGAGCACCAGCCGCACGTCGTGCCAGCCGGCGGTGGCGAGCCGCCCGAGCAGCCAGGAGTAGACCTGTTGGATGTTGTCGGAGTTGCGTTGCAGCAGGTAGGTCTGCCCGGCGGAGAGGAACGCCGAGACCGCCACCCCGGCGAGGATCAGCGTGGCGGTGGAACGCCCGCGCCCGCCGGAGGCGCCCAGCAGGTAGGTCATCGCCACCGCGCCGATCGAGCCGACGAACGCGGCCAGCGGGATGGTGAACGGCAGCCCGGTCAGCGCGCCGCCGGCCCCGGCGCCGAGGGTGATCGCGGCGGTGACCGCGAGCCCGGCGCCGGCCGCCACCCCGAGCAGGTACGGGTCGGCCAGCGGGTTGCGGAACACCCCCTGGTAGCAGCCGCCGGCCAGGGCCAGCAGCCCGCCGACCAGCAGCCCGAGCACCACCCGGGGCAGCCGCAGCTCGGTGACGATGGCGATCTCACGCTCGGTCAGCCCGCTGTCGAGGCGTACGCCGGGAATGAGGTTGAGCAGCTCGGCCGCGACGCTGCCCGGCGGCAGGCTGACCGGGCCGAGGGACACGCCGGCGACCAGCGCGACCAGTACCGCGGCGATGCCGGCGACGAGCCAGCGGGGCCGCAGCCCGGCGGGCCGGGACGCGGGGAGCGTCCCGGCGCGCCGGGCGGGCGGCGCCTTCAGGAGCAGGCGGTTCATGGCCGGACGCGGGTCACGCGGGCACCTTGGCGACCGCGTCGACGACGGTCCGCAGCAGGTCCACGACCCGGGGGCCCCAGCGCGAGGCGATGTCGTCGTCGAGCGCGACGACCTGGTTGTTCTTGACCGCCGTGAGGCCCGCCCAGCCGGCGCGCGCCTTGACCGTCTCCGCGTTCTGCTGGCAGCACCTGGTGTCGGCGAGGAAGACGAAGTCCGGGTCGGCCTTGACGATGACCTCCTGGGAGAGCTGCGGGTAGCCGCCACTCCTGCCGTCGGCGTCCGCCGGGTCGGCGATGTTCTCCAGGCCCGCCAGGACGTAGAGCGAGCCGATGAAGGTCTTGCTGGTGGCGGTGTACAGCTCCGGGCCCAGCTCGTGGTAGTAGGTCAGCTTCTCGGCGCGCTTGGGCAGGTCGGCAACCAGCTTGGTGATGTCGTCCTTCATCCGCCTGGTCACGTCGCCGGCCTCGTCCGCGTGGCCGGTCAGGGCACCCAGCTCGGTGATCTGCCGGTAGGTGTCGTCGAGCGTCGTCGCCGCGGGGGTCTGGTAGACCGGGATCTTCAGCGTGGTCAGCTGCTCGACGATCTTGTTGCGGTCGTCGGAGAGCACCACCAGGTCGGGGTTCCTGCCGGCGATCGCCTCGGCGTTCGGGGTGAAGCCGGAGAGGTCGGTCTTCGGCGCGTCCGCCGGGAAGTTCGACTGCTCGTCGACGGCGGTCACCTGCTTGCCCGCGCCGATCGCGAAGAGCATCTCGGTGGCCGACGCGGACAGCGACACGATCTTCTCGGGCCGCTTCTCCAGCGTGAGTTTCCCGACGGTGACCGGGTAGGCCGCGCCGGCCGAGCCGGTGCCGGCGGCGGGGGTGTCGGCGGAGTTGTCGGTCGCGCAGGCGCCGAGGGCGAGCGCGGCCGCCGCGAGGGTCGCGGCGAGGAGTCTGGGGGTACGTCTGAGCACGGGTCCTCCTGTCGGTCGAGGAGCATGGTGCTTCGCCGACAGGGACCAGGGGCGCCCGTCCGCGAGGCGCCCTTCCTCGAGAGCGCGTGTCGCGACCACGGACGCAGGCGACCTGGCTCGTCCCCGCCCGGCCCGGCGTTCGGCCGGGACGGCGGGGCATCACAGTTGCGGGACAGCGCCGGTTTCGCACCGGCTTCGCTGCGCGTGGTCGGTAGAACCGTAGCGCACGCGCCGGACACGCCTCGTCGATCCAGGGCGCATCGGTGCTCGTTGATCATCAACGGCGGCGATATGCCCTGGATCGACGTCTGCTGGGAGGGGTGGTGGGGCCCCGCCGGGGGCGGAGCAGGGCCCCACCGAATCAGGAACTGGTGATGGTGACGTTGTCCACAGCCGCCTCGACCAGGCTCGCGCCCGAGGCGTCCACCGCCTCGACGAGGATCCGCACCGACTGCCCGGCGTACGGGGTGAGGTTGGCGTTGGCCACCGCCCAGGCGCCGTTGCGGTTGGTGGCCGCCCCGGCCTGCGTGAACAGGGCCGTGGTGCCGCCGTTGTGCACCACGCTCACCCGCAGGTAGTCGGCCGACGAGGAGTTCGAGCCGTGGGCCAGGTACCAGGCGAGGGAGAGGTTCAGCGTGCCGCTCGCCGGCAGGGTCACCGCCGGCGACCGGGCGCTGGTCACGCCGCCGTCGACGTCGTAGTCACCGGCCGCCGTACCGGCCAGCCGGCCGGTGACGAGGTCGTTGGCGCCGGCGTACGGGGTGAGCTGCTTCGCCCCGCTGGAGGTGGTCGCCTGGGCGGCGCCCCGCTCCCACGCCCCGGAGGTCGCGGTGTCGGTGCCGTTCGGGTTGACGGTCCAGCCGGTGTCCGTCTCGAAGGTGTCCGACCAGACCGTGGTGCCGCCGCCACCGCTGCCGCAGTACTGCGCCTCCTTGCCGATGGCCCGGTACGGGCAGTCGGCGTACTCGCTGAGCAGCAGGACCGCCTCCCGGTTGCGCGAGGTCTGGGCGGGGATCACCTCGTCGGGCGGGTAGAAGCCGCCGCCGCTGGCCGAGCCGGGGTACATCTCGAAGGTGTACGCCCAGATGCCGTGCTGGCCCCACATCCAGTCGATGCTGTCGCCGTCGGTGATGTAGAGGTCGCTGGACTGCTGCGGGGTGTAGCCGTTGGTGTTCGCCATCTGCTGGCCCAGCGTGGCGAAGGTGTTGTACTGGTCGGCGCTCATGCCGGTGGTGGTGTTGTTGTACGTGTAGCCGAACGGCCAGAGCACCAGCTCCGAGTACGTGTGGAAGTCGATGTTGGCCTTGATCTGCTGCGTGCCGCCGACCACCCGGCTGTTGACGAAGTTCCGCAGCGCCGCGGTCTCCGGGGCGGAGAACGCCGAGGGGCCCCGGTAGGTATCCGACGAGGTGGAGCCGGACGAGCCGCCGCAGCAGCCCCACTGGTAGGACCAGTTGCGGTTCAGGTCGGTGCCGACGTACGACGAGCCGCTGTTCGGCTGCCGGTTCTTGCGCCAGGAGCGGTACGAGCCGGTGGCGATGTCGTACTCGCTGCCGTCCGGGTTGACCGTGGGCACGATCCAGATCTCCCGGGTGTTCACGATGTTGGTGACCCGGGAGTCCGTGCCGTAGCTGTCGGTGAAGAGGTTGAGCAGGTAGATCGCCATCTCGACGGTCAGGTGCTCGCGGGCGTGCTGCTGCGAGTTGAACAGGATCTCCGGCTCGTTCTCGTCGGTGGCGACGTTGTCGGAGATCTTCACCGCCATCAGGTCCCGACCCTCGTACGAGGAGCCGATGCTGATCTTCCGGGCGATCGACGGGTGGTCGGCGACCACCTTGTTCACCACGGCGGTCAGCTCCGCGTAGTCGTGGTAGTTGGAGTCGGCCGGCGGGAAGGCGGCCGTGCCGACGTCCCCCTCGGCGTGGCTGTGGCCGTCGGCCGACGGGGCGGAGACCGCCTCCAGCCGGAAACCGAGCCGGGTGATCGCCGCCGCTTCGGCCGGGGTGGCCGAGACGTTCAGCACACCGTGCTCGACGAAGTCGATGGCGGCGCCGGTGCCGGCGACGGCGGTGCGGTCGTCGACGGTACGCGGGCCGAGCACCCGGTAGGACGCCGCCGCGGAGTCGACCCGGTCGGGGGCCGGCCGGGCGGTGGCGGGCGCGGCGGCAACCGTGAGCAGGCCGAACCCGGCTGCTACGGCGACCGCCAGGCGGCGACGGAGGGCGGTGTTGCGGAAGGCCATGGACAACCTCCTCGGGGGGCGGGAGAGATCCCGCTCGGTGGAGGACACTCCACCACCGCTCACATGGTCATATCAACATCCATCGCTGCCCAAGTTGCATGTCATCCTGATCCTCACATCGGCAAGGATTTTCCAACTGTCGGCCTCTGGCGAAAGTTCCCTCCGAGCGGGACACTGACCCGCAACGATCCGTCCGTCCCTGCGGAGGACCCATGGTCAGAACACACCTGCGTACGGCCGCCCTCGCGGCCACAACCGCGCTCACCCTTCTCGGCACCTCGGCACCCGCCGTCGCCACCGAACCCGTCGCCGCCCCGTCGACCAGTCGACAGGTGGTGCACGACGAACAGATCACCTTCCAGGACTGGTCGCGCTACCCCGACTGGCGGCGTGGCACCCACGCCGGTACGCGCGCCGTCCCCGGCCAGCGCCCGGGAGTGACGCTGGTCGGCCCGCTCGGCACCACCAACTACACCGACCCGCACACCGGCGTGACCAGGAGCTGGGAGTACGGCACCTGGACGTCCCCCGTGACCCAGATCGGGTTCGACGCCACCGAGCTGATCGCCTCCTGGAACGCGAACACCCCGGCCGGCACCTGGATCCAGGTGGAGATGCAGGGCACGTACAACACCGGCGTCCAGAGCAAGTGGTACGTGATGGGTCGCTGGGCCTCCGGTGACGCCGACATCATGCGCACCAGCGTCAACCGGCAGGGCGACCCCTGGTCGACCATCTGGACCGACACGTTCAGCATCGACGACGCCTCCGTCGGAGTGCTGCTGCGGGCGTACCAGCTGCGGCTCACCCTCTACAAGGCACCCGGCCAGAGCGCGGCGCCGGTCGTGCACATGGTGGGCGCGATGAGCTCCAACGTGCCGGACCGGTTCACCGTCGAGCCGAGCGCCGGCGGCATCGCCTGGGGCAAGGAACTCGCCGTGCCCCGCTACTCGCAGAACGTCCACGCCGGCCACTACCCCGAGTACAACGGCGGCGGCCAGGCCTGGTGCTCCCCCACCTCCACCACGATGGTGATCGAGTACTGGGGCCGCAAGGCGTCCGAGGAGGACACCTCCTGGGTCGACCCGACCTACCCGGACCCAACGGTCAACCACGCCGCCCGGATGGTCTACGACTACCAGTACGACGGGGCCGGCAACTGGCCCTTCAACACCGCGTACGCGGCCAGCTTCCCGGGCCTGGAGGCGCGGGTCACCCGGCTGCACTCGCTGGACGAGGTGGAGCGCTTCATCGCCGCCGGCATCCCGGTCGTGACCAGCCAGTCGTTCCTGGCCAGCGAGCTGGACGACGCGAACTACGGCACCTCGGGCCACCTGTTCGTCATCGTCGGCTTCACCGCCGAGGGCGACGTGATCGTCAACGACCCCGCCACGTCGAGCAACGAGGCGGTGCGCAACGTCTACAAGCGCGAGCAGTTCGAGCAGATCTGGCTGCGGACCAAGCGGATCAACGCCAGCGGCGGGGTCTCCGGCGGCTCCGGCGGCGTCGTCTACCTGATCAAGCCCACGTTGAAGCCGTGGCCGAACGTGCCCGGCTCCACCAACTGGTGATCGGCTGACCAGGGCCCGGCACGGTCAACGGCGACCGTGCCGGGCCCTTCTTCGTGCCTCTGAGCCCGGCCACCGGCGGGGTGCGGACGTGATCGTCCGCGGCAGTCGTACCGGCGGGTCGGGTTGCCCGGTCGTCAGCGTCCCGCGGAACCGGCCCCGCCCTGCCGCTCGTCGCTGTCGGGCTCGTCCTCGCCGGCCAGGGCGGAGCGGAGCCGTTCCTTCTCGTCGCGACGACGCTCGGCGGCGGCGGCCATCTCCTCGGCCATCTCGTCCCGCCACCCCTTCAGCAGGAAGAACGACAGGGCGGCCGAGAAGGCCAGCGCCACCATCAGCTTGATGAAGATGTTCATCTCGACGAGCCAGAGGGCCGCCAGCACGGCGACGAACAGCCCGATCCGGCCCAGCGTGTACTTGACCGCCGCGCTCACGTTCCGCACTCCGTTCTCCGCCGCCGGGCGCCCGGCGGCAGGTTCAGCCCGTCCGGCGGGCCAGCCAGTGGACGCCGTGGAACCAGACCACCGCGTAGCCGAGGGTGAAGGTCGCCGCCCCCAACCCGCCGGAGACCAGCGGCGGGAGCCCGGCGGCGAGGCCGGCCACCACGAGCCCGGCCACCACCCCCACCACGGCTGCCGCCAGCGCCGACACCACCCGGGCCGCACCGAACTCCCACGCGCGGAAGTCGTCCCAGAAGAGCCAGGCCGGCAGGATGATCGCCAGCCAGCCGTTCGACCGCCCGAACTCGCCGCTGCCGATCAGCGCGAACGCCCAGTCGAACAGCACGACCGCCAGCACGCCGATGACCAGGCCCGCCAGGCTGACCCCGAGCAGGTCGCCCAGGGTGAGGATGCGCCCCTCGGCGTCACGCCGGGGGAACCCGCTCCGCTGCTCGGTCATGGTCTACGAAGGGTACGTGCCGCTCAGGCCCAGACCTGCTGCGGCTCGGCGCGCCGCTCGGCCAGGGACGGGGCGGCGTCGTACTCGCGGACCACCTCGTAGCGGGTGTTCCGCTCGACGGGGCGGAAGCCGGCGTCCCAGATCAGGTGCAGCAGGTCGTCCCGGTGCATCGTGTTCGGGGTGCCGTACGAGTCGGCGTCGTGGGTGATCTTGTATTCGACGACCGAGCCGTCCAGGTCGTCGACGCCGAAGTTCAGCGAGAGCTGGGCCACCGACAGCCCGTGCATGACCCAGAAGCACTTCACGTGCGGGACGTTGTCGAAGAGCAGCCGGGAGACCGCGAAGGTCTTCAGCGACTCGGCCGGCGAGGCCATCGTCGTACGGGCCTGGATCCGGTTACGGATCTTGCCGTCCGCCGAGTCGACGAAGTCGTGCTGGTAGCGCAGCGGGATGAAGACCATGAAGCCGCCGGTCTCGTCCTGCAGCTCACGCAGCCGCAGCACGTGGTCCACGCGGTGCCGGGGCTCCTCGATGTGGCCGTAGAGCATGGTCGACGGGGTCTTCATCCCCTTCGTGTGGGCCAGCCGGTGGATCCGCGACCAGTCCTCCCAGTGGCAGGCGTGGTCGACGATGTGCTGGCGGACCTCCCAGTCGAAGATCTCCGCCCCGCCGCCGGTCAGCGACTCCAGGCCGGCGTCCATCAGCTCGTCGAGGATCTCGTCGGCGCTCAGGCCGCTGATCTTTTCGAACCACTGCACCTCGGTCGCCGTGAACGCCTTGAGCTTGACGTTCGGCAGCGCCGCCTTCAGCTCGCGCAGCACCTTGGGGTAGTAGCGCCAGGGCAGGGTCGGGTGCAGGCCGTTGACGATGTGCAGCTCGGTGAGCTGCTCGTCCTCCATCTCCTTGGCCTTGCGGACCGCCTCGTCGATACGCATCGTGTAGGCGTCCTTCTCGCCCGGCTTGCGCTGGAACGAGCAGTACGCGCAGGAGGCGGAGCAGACGTTGGTCAGGTTGAGGTGCCGGTTGACGTTGAACATCACCCGGTCGCCGTTCAGCTCGGTGCGTCGGTGGTGCGCCAGCCGGCCCAGCCACGCGAGGTCGTCGCTGTCGTAGAGGGCGATCCCGTCCTCGCGGGTCAGCCGCTCGCCGGCGTACACCTTCGCTTCGAGCTCACGCTTGAGTCCGGCGTCCATCGAAAAGCCACGTCCCTTCCACCTGCGGTAGGAATCGAGCGTACGTCGGCCCGCCGACGTACCCGCAGCACGGTAGGCCCTCGTGCGCCCGTTCACCGAACTCTCAGGCACCCGTTACCTGCCCACGCATCGACATCGCTGCCTGGGTGCGGTAAGACAGGATGGGACGTTCGCCACACGCTGGTAGCGTCCTCACAGCCGCGCCCACCGGCGCGGCGACGCACGCCGGACGGGGAGCGGAATGGTCGACAGTGGGCGCGGACGGCGGCAGCGACGGCGGAGCCCGGTGATCTCGCCGGTGCTGCGCCCGGCGCTCTGGTCCGCCCTGCTCGGCGCCGTCGCCGCGACCGTCCTCGCCAACCCGGTCCAGGCCGACCCCTCGCTGCCCACCAGCGTCCCCGACACCGGGTCCCGCCCGTCCTACATCGGCCAGCTCCAGCTCCCCGGCGGCACGCCGGTCCCCGGGCTGCCGGGCACGGTCCCCGGGCTGCCGGGCGTGCCGGGCACGGTCCCGGGCCTGCCCACCGGCAACGTCGGCAACGGCCCGCTCGCCGCCCAGATCTACGCCGCCGAGGCCCAGGTCGGGCAGCTCCGCGACCAGCTGCTCTCGCTCCAGCAGAAGCGCACCGAGGCCGAGACGCAGCACGCCACCGCCGAGCGCAACCTCGCCCTCGCCCGGGACGCGGTGGCACGCGCCCAGGAGGGCGCCGACGCCGCCGCGGCGGGCGCCTTCAAGGCCGCCGCCGCCCTCCCGCCGGGCGAGTTCGCCAACGACCTGCACGAGCTGAGCCGGCTCTCCCGGATCATCCGGGGCGAGAAGGCCGAGGGCGGCACCACCGCCGCCGAGGGCGAGGTGTCCCGGGCCCGCACCGGCGAGCAGGCCGCCAGCCAGGCGATGGTCTCGGCGGAGTCCCGCCTCACCGGAGCCAGGGCGGAATACGCCGCCGGCGAGAAGGCCCTGCGCGAGGCCGAGAAGAAGCTGGACAAGCTGAAGCGGGACAACGCCGCCCAGCTCATCGAGATCGAACGCCAGCAGGAGGCCGCCGAGCAGCGCCTCGGTGCCGGCTACCTCGGCAACGAGACCGCCAACGGCCTCGCCGCCCACCCGACGGCCCTGAAGGCCCTCGCGTACGCCCGGGCGCAGCTCGGCGATCCCTACCTGTGGGCCGCCGAGGGTCCGGACCGGTTCGACTGCTCCGGCCTCATCTATGCCGCCTACCGGTCGGCGGGCTACTACGGGCTGCCCCGGGTCTCCCGGGACCAGTACTACGCCACCCGCTCCCGCACCGTGTCCCGCACCGCGCTGCTCCCCGGTGACCTGCTCTTCTTCGCCTCGGGCACCAGTTGGACGACGATCCACCACATGGGCATGTACGTCGGCGGCGGCAAGATGATCCACGCGCCGACCACCGGCGACGTGGTGAAGATCTCCACCGTGCGCTGGTCCCGCCTCTACGCCGCCACCCGCGTCATCGGGGCGGTGCCCGCGCCGGTCAGCACCCCCTCGCCGACGCCGACGCCGAGCAAGCCGCCCGCGACGAAGCCGCCGGCCAGCCCGAAGCCCACCTCGCCGTCGCCGACCCCGTCCACGTCGCCGTCGACCTCGCCGTCCCCGTCGCCGTCACCGTCGACCTCGCCCACCGGCTCCCCGTCGCCGACGGCCACCGCCACGCCCGACACGTCGAACCCGTCGACCTCGGCGTCGCCGAGCAGTTCGGGCACCTCGTCGCCGAGCGCCCCGACCGACGGTGTGGCGCCGACCACGGCACAGAGCAGTTCCGATCCGGCGGGCAGCACCTCGGCGACCGCCTCGGCGAGCACCGGCAGCTGATCAGGCGCGCGGCCGGCGCGCGAGCCGGCCCGCCGCCGGCCGCGCCGGTCCAGCGATCGGATCAGACCGACACCGCAACGCACTCCGGCTGTGCCGCCTGGCCGGAATGTGGCACGGTGACAGACAGGCACGCCCGGTCCGATGACGCGGACCCGGGCGCGAGCGTGCGCGGAGGGCGAGCATGGCCGAGCAAGAGGTTCCGGCGGAGCCGGTCGACCACGGGTCCACGCCCGACCGGCGTCCCGCCGGGGCACCGCACCCCCTGCCGTCCGTCGGCGCCCCGACCGCCACCACGGCCGACGACGGAGCCACGCCGAGGGCCGGCTCCGCAGGGCCGTCCGAGCCGCCCGCCGAGGACGTACGCCGGGAGCCCGCCCCGGCGGCCCGGGGCCGGGTCTCCGTGGCCACCGCAGCCCCGCCCGGTACGGGCGACACGGCGCAGCCGGCCGGCTCCGGCACCACCTACCGGGCCACGGGCACGGCCGCCCCGGCCGACACCCCGGTACCCGGCCAGCGGGGCACGGCAGCGCGGGCCAGCGCCGCCGTACCCGGGATGCGGCGGATCTCGGCCGACGAGGCCGGGGCCATCCGCTCCCGGACGGGCGAGGCGCGCATCTACCGTGCGGCGCCGGTCAATCCGGAGCCCCCGGAGCCCGCCCGGCCGCCGGAGCCGGCGCAGCCGCCGACCCCGCCGGTCCCGGAGCCCGAGCCGGCGCCGGCTCCCGTGCCGCCGCTGCCGGGCCCGACCCCGCCGGTCCCGACGCCGCCAGTTCCCTACCCGCCCGGCCCGACGCCTCCGGGGCCGGGCCCCAGGCCGCCCGCGCCGGTACCGCCCGTGCCGGGTCCGCCCGCGCCGCCACCCGGGCCGCCGGTGCCCGCCCCGCCGCCCCCACCCGGCCCGGCGCCGGCGCCGCCGTTCCCGCCGCCGCCCCTCACGGCCGCCGCGGCTGCCCGACCGGTACCCGTCGCGAGCGCGCCGCCGTCCCCTGCGCCCGTGTTCCCCACGCCGCCGGCCGCCGCGCCCGCGTTCTCCGCGCCGGCCCCGTCCGGGCCGCCCGTCGGGCCCGCCCCCGCGCCCGCGTTCTCCGCCCCACCGGCCTCCGCGCCTCCGTTCTCCGCGCCGCCCTCGTCCGGGCCGGCCGTCGGGCCCGCCTCCGCGCCGCCCGTGGTGCCCGCTCCCGCGCTGCCGGCCTGGCCGCCGCCGACCAACCCGGGTGACCGCCGGTCCGGCGGTGCCGAACCGGCCACCGCGCCTCGCGAGGCGCACCCGCCGACCGGTCGCGCCGACGGTGGCACCTTCCTCGCCGGTGGCTCCCCCGCCGGCCCGTCCACGCGACGGGCCGAGGGCACCGCCACCGGCCGCTACGACGGCGGGCCCGACCTGGGCACCATCTACGGCGCAGGTGCCGGGGCCGGTACGGAGGGCCCGGGCTTCAGCACCGTCTCGTTGCCGAACAACGCCGTGGAGAACTCCGGCTCGCTGACCGGGCACATCCTGGCGCAGGGCTGGACGGAGACCCCCACCGAGGAGCGGTCCAGCACGACCAAGGTGGTGCTCGTCCTGGCCGCCTCGCTGGGCCTGCTGGTCGCGATCAGCGTGCTGGTGGTGCTGCTCGCCAACGACACCATGGGCGGGTTCGTGGGCGGCGTCCTGAGCATGTGAGCCGCGTACGACGTCGATGGTGAGCCCGCCCACTACCCGTCCGTGGTCGGGTGGCGGGTTCGTCCCGTCGCCGTACACTGGTGAGCATCACTGACCCGGCGCGCGCCCTGCGCGCCCATGGGCGATCTTGCGGGCGATTCGGCGGCGTTCAGCTGCGGCAGGCCATCGCGAAGATGCGCCCCGCTCGAAAGGCATTTCTTGACGACCTCTGCTGAACCCGGCACGTTCACGCCCGCCCTCGACACCGCCGGCGCGCCGACCGCCGCCGAGCGGGACGGCACCGCCCAGGACCCGGCCGCCCCGGTGGGACCCACCGACTTCGCCGCGCTGGGACTGCCCCAGCCGCTGGTCCACGCGCTCGCCCGGCAGGGCATCACCACCCCGTTCGAGATCCAGCGCGCCACCATGCCCGACGCGCTCGCCGGTCGGGACGTACTCGGCCGGGGCCAGACCGGCTCCGGCAAGACCCTGGCCTTCGGCCTGCCCCTGCTCGCCCTGGTGGCGGACCGCAACCGGGCCCGGCCGCTGCGCCCCCGGGCCCTGGTCCTGGTGCCCACCCGGGAACTCGCGATGCAGGTCAACGACGCGCTGATGCCGCTCGGCAAGGCCGTCGGCGTGTTCCTCAAGACCGCCGTCGGCGGCGTGCCGTACGACCGGCAGATCGACGCGCTGCGGCGCGGGGTGGAGATCATCGTGGCCACCCCGGGCCGGCTGGGCGACCTGATCGCCCGGGGCGTCTGCCACCTGGACGACGTCGAGATCACCGTCCTCGACGAGGCCGACCAGATGGCCGACATGGGCTTCCTGCCCGAGGTCACCGAGCTGCTGGCGAAGACGCCCGCCGACTCCCAGCGGCTGCTCTTCTCGGCCACTCTGGACAACGACGTCGACGCGCTGGTCAAGCGGTTCATGACCGACCCGGTGACGCACTCCACGGCGCCGTCGACCGCCTCGGTGTCCACCATGGACCACCACATGCTGCTCATCCCGCCGCACGACAAGTTCCCGGTCGCCGCGTCCATCGCGGCCCGGGACGGGCGGACGATGGTCTTCGCCCGTACCCAGCTCGGCGTCGACCGGCTGGTCGAGCAGTTGGCCGCCGTCGGCGTACGGGCGGGCGGGCTGCACGGCGGCAAGACCCAGCGGATGCGTACCCGCACGCTGGCCGAGTTCCGTGAGGGACGGGTGAACGTGCTGGTCGCCACTGACGTGGCGGCCCGGGGCATCCACGTCGACGGTGTCTCGCTGGTGCTGCACGTCGACCCGCCGAAGGACCCGAAGGACTACCTGCACCGCGCGGGGCGTACCGCCCGGGCCGGCGAGTCCGGAGCGGTGGCCACGCTGGTGCTGCCGAAGCAGCGGCGGACCACGCTCGCCATGCTGGAGAAGGCTGGCGTGGCACCGGCCGAGACCCGGGTGCGGGTCGGCGACCCGGCGCTCGCCGAGCTGACCGGCGCCCGCGAGCCGAGCGGCGTCCCGGTGCGCATCGAGGCCGAGGAGCCGCGCCGGCACGGCGACCGGCCGGGCGGCCCGCGCCGCTACGGCGACCGCGACACCCGGGGCGAGCGCCGCTACGGCG
>NZ_JBICTL010000001.1:508424-581184 GCF_043197575.1 Micromonospora sp. NPDC049051 | reverse complement strand
CGACCGGCCCCAGGGCGAACGCCGCTACACCGACCGGCCCACCGACAGCCGCGGCTACGGCGACCGGCCGCACGGCGAACGCCGCTACACCGACCGAGCCACCGACGGCCGCGGCTACGGCGACCGGCCCCAGGGCGAACGCCGCTACACCGACCGGCCCACCGACAGCCGCGGCTACGGCGACCGGCCCCAGGGCGAACGCCGCTACACCGACCGGCCCACCGACAGCCGCGGCTACGGCGACCGGCCGCACGGCGAACGCCGCTACACCGACCGGCCCACCGACAGCCGCGGCTACGGCGATCGACCGCAGGGCGAGCGCCGCTACGGCGACCGGGGCGGCTTCCGTCCCGAGGGCCGGGGACGTGACGAGCGGCCGCGCGACGAGCGGCGAGGCTTCGGCGGGCGCCCGCCGGCGCGTACCCACTGATCGTCAGCGTCATCGACGAACGCCGTCGCGGGGCCCGGGCTCCGCGGCGGCGTTTCCGCATCCGCTGCCGGCGGCGGTCGGGTCGCGTAACGTCCGGCTCATGCCGACCATGCCGAAGTCGCTCTTCTGGACCCGGACGGACACCGCCGGCACGGAGCACGCGCTGTTCGACGACGGCCACGGGCTGACCGCGCGGGGCACCCTGACGGCCGTCGACCCGATCCCCTACACCTGCCGCTACCAGCTCGTCACCGACCCGCAGTGGGCCAGCTCCCGCGTCGAGGTGGAGGCGGAGGGCACGGGTTGGCTGCGGAGCGTACGCCTGGAACGGGTGCCCGACGGGTGGCGGGTGACCACCGCCGAGCAGGGTGACCTGGACGCGGCGCTGCGGGCGGCCGGCCATCCGGAGGTCGGACTTCCCGGCACGGACGACCCGGACCGGCTGGCCGGGGCGGTGGACGTCGACCTCGGCGGCGCGGTGCTGCTCAACGCGCTGCCGGTGCGCCGGCTCGGGTTGACCCGCGCGGCGGCCGACACGCCGCACCGCGTCGACGTCGCCTGGGTGCTGGTGCCCAGCCTGCTGGTGGTGCCCGCCGAGCAGGTCTACACCCCGCTGGGCCCGGGCCGGGTCCGCTTCACCAGCGACACCTTCACCGCCGACATCGACCTCGACGGCGACGGCTACGTGCTGCGCTACCCGGGGCTGGCCGAACGCGTCGACCCGCGCTGACGGGCCACGGGCACCTGCCCGCCGGATCAGGAACGGGGCTCAGGTCGGCCAGGCGCCGGTGGTGAGGAAGCGCTCGACGGTCGCCAGGTGCGGGGCCGGGTCGAGCCCGTGGGCGGCCAGCCAGTCGTCGGCGTAGTAGGTGTCGGAGTAGCGGTCGCCGGCGTCGCAGATCAGGGTGACCACCGAGCCGGTGCGCCCCTCGGCGAGCATCTCCGCGATCAGCCCGAAGGCGCCCCACAGGTTCGTGCCGGTCGAGCCGCCCACCCGGCGGCCGAGCACGGCCGATCCGGCGCGCATGGCGGCCATCGAGGCGGCGTCGGGCACCTGGACCATCCGGTCCACCACGGACGGCACGAACGACGCCTCCACGGTCGGCCGGCCGATGCCCTCGATGCGGGAGCCCCGCCCGGTGCGTACCGACCAGTCAGCAGCCTGCCAGGCGGGATAGAACGCGGAGTTCTCCGGGTCGACCACGCACAACTTGGTGGGCAGCCGCTGGTAGCGGGCGTACCGGCCGATGGTGGCGCTGGTGCCGCCCGTGCCGGCGCCCACCACGACCCACGCCGGCACCGGGTGGCGTTCCAGGGCGAGCTGCGCGTAGATCGACTCGGCGATGTTGTTGTTGCCGCGCCAGTCGGTGGCCCGCTCGGCGTAGGTGAACTGGTCCATGAAGTGCCCGCCGGAGTCCTCCGCCAGCCAGCGCGCCTCGACGACCACCTTGGCCGGGTCGTCGACGAGGTGGCAACGACCGCCCTGGAACTCGATCTGGGCGATCTTCTCCGGCGAGGTGGACGCGGGCATCACGGCGATGAACGGCAGCCCCAGCATCCGCGCGAAGTACGCCTCGGAGACCGCCGTCGAGCCGGAGGACGCCTCCACGATCGTGGTCTCCGGGCCGATCCAGCCGTTGCACAGCCCGTAGAGGAAGAGCGAACGGGCCAGGCGGTGCTTCAGCGAGCCGGTCGGGTGCACCGACTCGTCCTTGAGGTAGAGGTCGATCCCCCACGACCGGGGCAGCGGGAACGGCAGCAGGTGGGTGTCGGCGGAGCGGTTGGCGTCCGCCTCGACGGCCGCGATCGCCTCGGTCACCCAGCGCCGGCTGGCCTCGTCGCACCGGTCGATGTGAGTCACTCTCGAAACCTAGCAAGCCGGCTCACTGCGGATCGGCTCCGGTCCGACGGCGCTGGCGGCGCTGACCGGCCCGGCCGGCCGCGAGGATCAGCGGGGCGAGCCGGACGGCGGCGCCGGGCAGCGCGTCGAGGAGCCGGACCTGCGCGCCGCGCCAGCGGGGGACGCTGACCACCGGGCGGGGCCGCCGGGCCAGCCGCGCGGCCCGCCGGGCCACCCGCTCCGGGGTGAGCAGCGTCCCGGTGAAGGAGGCGGCGGCGCCCGGGTCGTCGAGCCGGTCGTGCAGCATCGGCGTCCAGATCCCGTCCGGGCACAGGCACGACACGTGTACGTCCCGGTGCCCGGCCAGCCGCAGGTCGGCGAGGGTGCCGACGCTGAAGGCGATCAGGGCGTGCTTGCTGGCCGCGTAGACGGTCTCGCCGGGCGCGGCCACCAGGCCGGCCAGCGACACGACGTTGAGCACGTGCCCGCGCCCCTGGGTCCGCATGACGGCCAGTGCGGCGAGGGTGCCGTTCATCGCGCCGAGGGCGTTGACCTCGACCACCCGGCGGCGGGTCGCCGCGTCGTGTTCCCAGGAGGGGCCGGTGACGAGGATCCCGGCGTTGTTCACCCAGAGGCCGAGCCCGCCCCGGCCTGCGGCCTCGGCGGCGACGGCGGCGCAGGCGTCGGAGTCGCGTACGTCCAGGGGGCGGGACCAGCCGCCCAGCGGCGCGGCGGCGCTCCGCACCGCCTCGGCGTCGTGGTCGGTGAGGAGCACCGGCCAGCCGTCGGCGTGCAATGCGGCGGCGATGGCCCGGCCGAGACCGCCGGCCGCGCCGGTGACCACGGCCGCTCCGAGGGCTGGCTTCGTCATCGGCGCACGCTATCGCCGCCCGGCGACCGCGCGCCAGGGCCGGACGGGCGCGGATTCCGGCGGCTGCACCCGACGCGGCGCGCGCAGCCCACCGTCGCGCCCGGATGCGCGGTGGCGGGTCAGGTGGCGGGCGGGATCGGGGCCTGCGGCCGGTTCTCCCACTTCGTGGAGAGGGCGATGCCGGTGCGGGTGGAGGCGACGCCGGGGGTGCGGTTCAGCCGCACGATGAGCCGCTCCAGCTCGGCGATGGTGCCGACGCGGGCCTTGAGCATGAACGACTCGACGCCGGCCATGAAGTAGCAGGACTCGATCTCGGGCATCTGCCGGAACGCCTCCAGCACGTCGTCGGTGTCGCCGCCGGAGTCCTGGACGATCCCGATGAGCGCGGTGACGGCGTACCCGATCGCCTCGGGCTCCACCTCCGCCCGGTAGGCCCGGATCACGCCGCTGGACTCCAGCTTGCCGACCCGCTCGTGCACGGCCGGCGCGGAGAGGCCGACCTGCCGGGCCAGCTCGGCGTAGGACAGGCGGGCGTTGCCGCGCAGCAGCTCCACGAGGCTCGAGTCGATGGCGTCCACGGACTGTGACCCTAGCGGTCCGGGCGTAACGTCGGGCACCTGGTGGGCGTTGAACATGACAGGGTGTAGTCGTTCGCAAACTCACCGTCAAAGGAGCGGTACGCAGGTAATATTTCCTAACTTCCCACTCAGTGCGTTTTTCGCGTTTGGCGGACAGGCCAGGTCGCTGGTGCTGTAATTGCCATACGTCCCTCATGACGGCTCTGGGCTCGCACCGGCCGGGGGCAGTGTGTTCAGCCGGGGGCTTCGTCGACGCGAGGAGGGGGCTGTGGACACTGGAGATCGCCTGCTGACACCGGGTGAAGTTGCCGCGCTGTTTCGGGTTGACCCGAAAACTGTGACGCGCTGGGCGGCGGCCGGCCGGATAGGCAGCATCCGGACTCCAGGCGGGCATCGCCGGTTTCGGGAATCCGAGGTGCGGGCCCTGCTTGAGGGGGAGGGCATGTTGGACGAGGCGGAAGACGTCGGCAAACCGCGCAACGCGGGGCCGGCCGCCTCTACCGGGCCCGGCCCGGCCAACGCCGGCATGTACTGAATGGTGCGGATCGTCACGCGGACCGGACGTGGGCTCCGGTCCGCGTCCCGGTGGGTCGGGCCGGGTTCACTCCCGCGCCGCGCCCAGCTCGCCCGACCAACGGCGGAACAGCGTGTGCGGTACGCCCAGCGCGTCCAGCACCTTGCCGGCCACGAAGTCGACGAGCTGCGGCGCGGAGGCCGCCGCCCCCGCCCCGTAGAAGCCGGGGCTGGCCGGCAGCACCACCGCCCCGGCGTCGTGCAGGGCGATCAGGTGTTCGAGGTGGCTGCGGGTCACCGGCGTCTCCCGGGGCACCACCACCACCGGCCGGCGCTCCTTCAGGTTGACCTCGGCGGCCCGCTGCAACAGGTCCTTGGAGAGCCCGATCGCGATGCCGGCGCAGGCCGCCGTGCTCGCCGGCACCACCACCATCCCGCGTACCCGGTAGGAGCCGCTGCTCGGGCCGGCGGCCAGGTCCCCGGCGGGCCAGTGCCGCACGTCGGCTCCCGCCAGGTCGCGGCCCAGCCAGGCGGCGAGGTCCTCGGCCCAGTGCCCGTCCCGGAACGGGCGACCGGTCTCGTCCAGGACGGTCAGCCGGGCGGCCCGGGAGACGATCAGGTCCACCGGATCGCCGGCGTCGAGCAGCGCCCGCACGACGGCCGCCGCGTACGGCGTGCCGGACGCTCCGGAGACTCCGACCACCCATGGTTCGCGCATGCCCTCCAGCCTGCCTGGTTCCCCCGCGCGCCGCGCCGTCACCCCCGCCTCCGCTGCGGGGTCGGGGTGCCGTCGACGCCCGCACGGCCGCCGGGGCTGCCCGACGGGACGCGTGCTCCTGATCTCTGACATGCTCGGACGCCGGGATCACCGGTGTGCGGCGACCGGAGGGGCGGTACGACCGATGACGGCGGCGGCAGCCCGCGCACTACGTGCCACCTGTCCACTCCCCGCCCGCTGCTCGCCGCACACCGAGGCGACACACGAGTGGCTGGCCGGCTGGGTCCGCCGCTTCGGCCTGCCGCTGGACGAGCTCGCCCTGCGCCGGCTGGACGCCGGTCGGGTCGCCTGGTACGCCGGCCGGCTCTATCCCGACGCCAGCGCTGCGGACCTACGTATGGTGGCGGCACTCTGGACCTGGTTCTTCCTGCTCGACGACGCCTGCGACGGACCCCACCGCGCCACCGGCGCGCAGGTCGCCGCGTTACGGGCCGAGGTGCTGCGGGTGCTGCGGCACGGCTCCGGCAGCCGCCCGCCCGGGTCGCGGGACCCGCTGCTCCGGATGCTGGCGGACGCCTGGCAGGTGCCGCGGGCCCGGATGCCGCTGCCGTGGCGGCGACGTTTCGCCGACGCCGTCGCCCACCACCTGGCCGGCAACCGGGTGGAGGCGGAGAACAAGACCCGGGGCCACGCTCCCGGCGTCGCCGAGTACGTCACGCTGCGCCGGGCCACCTCGGCGGCGTACGTGTCGTACACGATGATCGAGTTCGTCACCGGTCACGCGCTGCCGGATGCCGTCTACCACCATCCGGCCCTCGGGGCGCTGGCGGCCACCGGCAACGACCTGCTCTCCTGGTTCAACGACCTGGTGTCCCTGGAGACGGACCGGGCCACCTCGGGCGGGCACAACCTGGTGCTGGCGATCGCCCGGGAGCAGCGGCTGCCGGAGGAGCGGGCCGTGGAGGTGGCGACGGCCCGCTGGCGCGCGACGATGCGCGAGTTCATGGAGTTGCGCGCGGCGGTGCCGTCCTTCGGCCCGGCGCTGGACCCGGCGGTGGCCGCGCACGTGGAGGGGGTGGCCCGCTCGGTGCGCGGCACGATCGACTGGTCGCTGGAGAGCGCCCGGTACGCGGCACCCCGCAGCTGAACGGGACGCCGCCGGCTCGGTCAGGGGGTGCGCCGTTGCCGGTCCGCGAGGGTGTTGAGCAGCGCGGCGGCGGTGCCGGCGTCGTCGACCGTGACGACGATCGAGCGCCCGCCGGTCCGCTCGACGAGCAGCCCCTCGCCCGCACGCAGGACGATGCCGACCCGGCCGCCACGGCCCACCCGCCAGCCCCAGCCGCCGAACTCGCCGAGCGGGCGGACCTGGACGACCTCGGCGCGCAGCACCTCGTCGAGGGGCACGTGGGTACGCGGCCAGCCGGCCGACGACCGGACCGACAGGCCGGTCCCGTCGACCCGGACCGTGAAGGCGAACATCGCCACGAAGATCCCGACCAGCAGCGCCGCAACGATCAGCAGGCCCCACGTACCGCTGACGACGGCGAGCGCGACCAGGACGACGATGGCCACGGCGCCCAGCACGATCCCCGGCCCGGCGCCGGTGTGCCCGATCCACACCGCCCGTTCGCCCACCGCCAGGGGGAGGCGGGACGCCTCGGGCGCGACGGGGGCGTCGGCCGGCTGGGGCGGATCACCGGGCAGGAGCAGGCCGACGAGCACGGCCGGCACGAGGGAGCCGACGATCGCCAGGGTGAGCACGCCGCCGATCCCGCCGGCTTCGTGCGCGTCGGCCAGCCCGAGCTGGGCGTGCAGGGCGCCGAGTTGGAGGAGGGCCAGGAAGAGTGCCACCCAGATGGTGGTGGCCGCGCCAATGCGGCGGTTAGCCGCCGACTGCCCCCACAGCGTCGTGACCGCGCCGAAGCCGAGCACCAGGAGGGCGCCGAGGCCGAGGACGACCCAGAGGGAGGCACCGAGGGACATGAAGCCGTCGGGCCTGTCCCGGGCTCCCCAGTGCGTGGCGACCGGGTCGGGCAGGTCCCCGTGCCAGGAGAGGGCCACGGCGGCGGCCACGGCCAGGATCGAGAGCCCGGCGATGGTGACCGTCAGGCCGACGCGGCGCATCCGCCGGTGCAGGGCGCGGGGAGGCTCGGTGCCGGTGGTCATCAGAGGAACGCCTCCTTCAGCAGTGTCGCGGTGGCTTCCGGGGAGAAGCGCAGGGCACGTGCCTCGCGCACCACCTCGTCGATGGCGGCCAGCAGCTTGGCGTGGTCGGCTGCGGGTCGGGCGGTGACGATGGCGCCACGGCCGCGCCGCAGCTCGATCAGCCCGTCGGCCCGGAGCAGCTGGTAGGCACGGAGCACCGTGTGCACGTTGAGATCGAGCGAGGCGGCGAGTTCGCGGGCTGCGGGCAGCCGTTCGCCGGGTTGCAGGACGCCCCGCGCCACGGCGAGGCGTACCTGCGTGACGAGCTGGGCGAAGAGCGGTTCGTCCAGCGAGGGGTCGATGCGGAAGAGCATCTCTAAAGGTTACTTGTTCTAGTGTTGATAGAACAAATAGACCGGTGGTACGCGAACGGCGGCGGTGCCGGGCGCACCGCCGCCGTTGCCGTCCCCGCGGCTGCTAGGCGCGCAGCCCGAGCCGCACCACCAGGTCGAGCAGGGCGAAGATGAACAGGGCGATGCCGACGAAGCCGTTGGCGGTGAAGAAGGCCCGGTTGACCTTGCTCAGGTCCGTCGGACTGACCACCAGGTGCTGGTAGCCGAAGGCGACGGCGGTCAACGCCAGCCCCACCCACCAGAGCCAGCCGAAGCCGATCAGCGCCCCGAACCAGACGAACAGCGCGAACGTCACCACGTGGGCGACGGTGGAGGCGTGCAGCGCGAACCGCAGCCCGTAGCGGGCCGGCACGCTGTGCACGCCGATCTGCCGGTCCACCTCGGCGTCCTGGCAGGCGTAGATGAGGTCGAACCCGCCGATCCAGAGGCCGACGGCCACGCCGAGCAGCCAGGCGGGCCAGGAGCCGTCGAGGGTGCCGGTGACGCCCAGCCAGGCGCCGACCGGCCCGACGGCCTGGGCGACGGCCAGGATGGCGTGCGGCCAGTTGGTGAACCGCTTGCCGTACGGGTAGACGACCAGCGGCACCACGGCGAGCGGTGCGAGCACCAGGCAGAGCGGGTTGAGCAGGGCGGCGGCGGCGAGGAAGACCACGAGCGCGACCGCCGCGCCGGTCCAGGCCGTCCGCACGCTGACCGCCCCGGTGACCAGTTCCCGCGAGGCGGTACGCGGGTTCCGCGCGTCGATCCGCCGGTCGAGGATCCGGTTCGCGGCCATCGCGAACGTCCGCGCGCCGACCATCGCCACGGTGATCAGCAGCAGGTCCGCCCAGCGCACCCGCCCGCCGTCGACCTGCATGGCGGTGAGCGCCGACAGGTACGCGAACGGCAGCGCGAACACGGAGTGCTCGATCGCCACCAGCTTGAGGAAGGACTTCACCCGGCCCGGTCGTTGCACCGGTTCGACGGCGGTGGCCATCAGATGCCGTACTCCTTCCAGCGCTTGTCGACCAGCGAGACGACCTCGGGGGCCATCCGCATCTCCTCCGGCCAGCCCCGGGTGTAGCCCTCCTCGGGCAGCTTGCGGGTGGCGTCGACGCCCGCCTTGCCGCCCCAGAACTGCTGGTACGACGCGTGGTCGAGGTGGTCGACCGGGCCCTCGGTGAGCAGCAGGTCGCGGGCGTAGTCGACGTTGCCGAAGGCGCGGAAGGCGACCTCGTTGTAGTCGTGCACGTCGCAGTCCTCGTCGACGATCACGATCAGCTTGGTCAGCGACATCATGTGCGCGCCCCAGATCGCGTTCATCACCTTCTGCGCGTGCTTCGGGTAGCGCTTGCGGATCGACACGATCGCGCAGTTGTGGAAGACCCCGGCGGCCGGCAGGTCGTAGTCGACGATGTCCGGGATCAGGAAGCGCAGCAGCGGCGCGAAGATCCGCTCGGTGGCCTTGCCGAGGCCGTGGTCCTCCTGCGGCGGCTGCGACGTGACGATCGAGTGGTAGACCGGGTCACGCTGCATGGTCATGCACTCGATGTGCATGACCGGGAAGGGCTCCACCGGCGTGTAGAAGCCGGTGTGGTCGCCGAAGGGGCCCTCCGGGAGCCGCTCGCCCGGCTCGATGTAGCCCTCCAGGACGATCTGTGCGTGCGCCGGCACCTGCAACGGGACGGTCAGGCAGTCCACCATCTCGACCCGCTCGCCGCGCAGGTATCCGGCGAACAGGTATTCGTCGATGTCGGCGGGGAGCGGGGCGCTGGCCGCGTACGCGACCGCGGGGTCGGCGCCGATGGCGATCGCCACCGGCAGCCGCTGCCCGAGCCGCTCGGCGACCGCGTGGTGCGCCGTGGAGTTCTTGTGGATCTGCCAGTGCATGCCGATGGTGTTCCGCGAGTGCTGCTGCAACCGGTAGAGCCCCAGGTTGCGCTTGCCGCTCTCCGGGTGCTTCGTGTGGGTCAGCCCGAAGTTGTGGAAGATCCCGCCGTCGCCCGGCCAGACCTGCAGCCCCGGCAGCCGGTTCAGGTCGACGTCGTCGCCCCGGTAGACCACCTGCTGGCAGGGGGCGGTCTTGACCTTCTTCGGCGGCATCGACTTGAGCTGCATGACCTTGCCGAGGCCGCCCATCATCCCGGAGAAGCCCTGCGGCAGCTCCGGCTTGAGCATCTCGCCGATCCGCGCGCCGATCTCGTCGAGGTGCTCCACCCCGAGCGCCATCGCCATCCGCTTCTCGGTGCCGAAGAGGTTGATCGCCACCGGCATCTCGCCCCGGGTCGGCCGTTCGAAGAGCAGCGCCGGGCCGTCCGCGCGGACCGTCCGGGTGACGATCTCGCTGATCTCCAGGGTGGGATCGACCGGGACGCTCACCCGCCGCAGTTCGCCCGCGCGCTCCAGAGCCGCGAGGAAGTCCTTGAGATCGGTGTACGGGAAGCCACGTGCCGCCATGCCTGCCAGTCTCCCGTACCGACCTGGGCGGCGACCACGCCGGGTGGTGTGACACCGGCGATCCACCGGTACGGCGGCGCGGGAACGGGGTCCGACCGCGTTCGACCGGAGGCGGGTGTGCGCCGCCGAAACAGGGCTTCGACGGGTCGGACGGGACAGCCGGTGATCACTAGGATCAGGTCCACCGATCGGGCCGGCGGTGCCGCTCCGCCGCGGTTTCCGGGCCGGCCCGCCCCACGGAGGAGATCGATGGCAGCTGTGCGTATCCCGCGCCGCGGAATGTCGCGCGCCCTGACCGTGCTGGCCGTGGTCACGGCGGGCACCGGCGTGGTGGCCGGCCCGGCCGCCGCGCAGACGGACCCCGGCTGGGTCAGCGGATGGTTCAACGACCTCACCATCGGCGCGCCGGGCGCGCCCGGCCGGATGGCGCCGCTGGAGCTGAGCAGCACCGGCGCGACCGCCCCCCGGGTCACCGTCGACCTGTCCGGTCTCGCCGGCGTCGCCACGGCCAGCTTCCCCGACTGGTGCGTCACCGAGGGCGCCTCGGTGACCTGCCCGATGCCGCCGGGGGCGACCCCGGACGAGTACGGCACCGTCAACGGCACGGTGCCGCTGGTGTTCCGCGCCGCGCCCGGCGCCGTCCACGGCGCGACCGGCACGCTGGGCTACACGGTGCGGGCCGACGGGCTGGAGCCGCAGACCCATCAGGCGACCGTCGACGTGCGGTCCGGCCCCGACCTGGTCGGCCTGGTCGACGAGTACGTCTCGGGCGTCGACGTCGGGGATGTCCGCGACGTGCCCGTGTCCGTGGTCAACGCCGGTGACCAGGCGGCCGGGGACCTCCGGGTGACTCTCCGCTTCCCGGTCGGGCTGCAACCTGCCAGCTACCGCAACTGCCGGTACGGCACCGACCCGGTGCTCGCCACGGTGGTGGTCTGCACCGTGCGGGGCACCTTCGCGCCCGGGGTCCGCCACGAGCTGCGGCACGGCTTCACCACCACGGTCGGCCCGGCCGCCCTCGGCGACAAGCGCATCGGCCATTTCGTGGAACCGCTGGCCACCGCGGGACCGCTGCCCGACAACGTACGGCTGACCCGGCGGGAGGCCGACCGCGCGCTCCGGCTGCGCCCGGTCGGCGAGCCGATGGATCCGATCACCGCCGACGGCGCCGGCGGCACCACCTACCTGCGCGCCATCCACGGCGCCTTCGACATCGTCGCCACGGGCGCCACCGTCACCGGCGCCGTCGGTGACACCGTGCGGGTGACCGTGGGGGTCCGCAACGACGGTCCGGGTGTCCCGGACGGCACCGTCTCCGGCGGCAACGCCGGCGGGTTCCTCTTCACCCCGCCCGCCGGAGTGACCGTGCTGGCCGACCCGCCCGGCTGCGTACCGACCAGCGACGACGAGGGTGGCGCTCCGACGGCGTGGGTCTGCTGGCTGGGGGCGGTGTTCCCCGCTGGGCAGAGCTTCACGGTGCCGTTCGAGCTGCGGATCGACGGGCCGACCGGCGCTCCCGGCGAGGTCCGGTTGTACTACAACTACCCGCGCCTGGACGACGATCCGGCCAACGACTCCGCCCCGGTCACCCTCGGCTGACCTGATCCCGGCCTGCCTCCAGCGGGTGGGCCGGCGAGGAGGGCCGGCTGCGGGCGTACCGTGGCCGGCCCTCCCGCCGTCGGCACCCGTCCCGGGCAGGTTCAGCGGTGCGCGCTCGGAGCGCCGGAAGGCTCCCAGGCGTACGCGGCCAGGGGCGCGTCGAGCGGGGCGCCGGTGAGCCGGTTGGCGAAGGTCGAGATGGTGTACGTGCCGACGCCGAGCACCACGTCCAGCGCGTGCCGGGGCTGGTAGCCGGCGGCCAGGAAGGTGGTGATCCCGTCCTCGGGCACCGCGCCGCGGTGGTCGAGCACGGCGACGGTGAATCGCCGCAACGCCTCCAGCCGGTCGTCGGGCAGGGGCGTGCCGGCGCGCAGCGCGCCGACCAGCTCGGGCGTGGCACCGTGCCGGGCGAGGGCGGCGGTGTGCATGGCGACGCAGAGGTGGCACTCGTTGCGGGTGGCGACCGTCATGACGACGACCTCCCGTTCGAGCGGTTCGAGGGCGCACTTCTCGAAGATGCCGTTGCCGGTCAGGAAGCCGGTGAGCAGCTCCGGGGACTCGGCCATCAGGCCGACCGCCGCGGGCAGGTGCCCGAGCCGGCGGCGTACGCCCTCGATGGTCGGCCGGGCGGCGGCGGGGGCGGTGTCGACGGTGTGCGCGGTGAACGTGGGCACGGCAACCTGCTCTCGGAGGCTCGGGGATGGTCGGCGTCGCGCCGGGCGTGACGTAGGATCGTCAACGTGGTTGTCGAAATAGTAAACCGGGTTGTCGAACGTGGCAACGGCTGACCCCGACCGGCCCGGCTTCCTGCTGCCCCTGCTGCTGCTGGCCGGCTTCCGTACGCTCATCGACGACCTGCACGCGGAGCTGGCCCGGCAGGGTCACCCGGAGCTGCGGCCGCTGCACGGCTTCGTCCTCCAGGCCGTCGGCGCCGAGGGCACCACCGCCACGGAGCTGGGCCAGCGACTCGGCGTCTCCAAGCAGGCGGCCGGCAAGACGGTGGACCGGCTGGTCGCCCTCGGCTACCTGGAGCGCGCCGACGACCCGCGCGACGCCCGACGCAAGCTGGTCCGGGCGACCCCGCACGGCCTGGACGGACTGCGCCGCTCGGCGGCTGTCTTCGACCAGCTCCGGCAGCGGTGGGCGGCCACCCTCGGCCCCGACCGGGTCGCCGCGATGGAGGACGACCTGCGGGCGGTCACCCCGGCCAACCCGTTCCGCCTCGACGTGCCCGGCTGGTTCGGCGGCTGACGCCCGGCCCTTGGAGCCCACGCGCGCCTACGCGGCGGCGACGAAGCGATCGGCTCCTCGTTGGACCGGCCATGGGAGAGACACGCGCGTCCCGGTCGGCGAGCTGGCTCCGGAGCGCGTGGAGTCGCCTGCGTGGCGGTTGGCAACTCGTGGCGGAGTTGACGCTGGCGGCGACCGCCTCCTGGTTCGTCGCCAGCCGCCTCCTCGGAGGTCCGCACGGGAGTGACGACAGCGCGGCGTTCTACGCGCCGGCCGCCGCGTTGATCGTCCTGGCCCAGGCCCGGGGCGTACGGCTGCGGCAGGCGATCCGGGTCCTGGCCGGGATCGCCGTCGGGGTGATCCTCGGCGAGGTCGTGATCTGGGCACTCGGCGCCCGTTCCACCGCCGCCATCTTCGTGGTCATCCTGGCCGCCGCCGGGGTGTCGATCGCCGCCGGGGCTCCCGGCGTCGTCCGGAACCAGTTGACGACGTCCGCGCTCTTCCTGGTCGCCGTGGTCCCGCCGAACCACGAGCTGGAGCCGACCCGCCTCTACGACGCGCTGATCGGCGGCTCCATCGCGCTGCTGATCACCCAGGTCGCGGGCGCCCGCTCGCCCCTGGGACCCCTGGACACCGAGGGACGGCGGGCGTTCGCCGAGCTGGCCGGGGTCCTCGCGGACATCCGCCGGGCGGTACGGCGGCACGACGGGGCGGCGGCCGAGGCCGCCCTCGGCCGGGCGCGGCAGATGGACGCGCGTACCGACGCGCTCCGCAAGGCGGTGCGGGTCGCCGACGAGAACCTGCGGCTCGCGATCTGGGCGCGGCACAGTCGTCCACGCGTCGATGCCGCCCGGGCCGCCGTCGACCAGCTCGACTACGCCGTCCGCAACACCCGCACGCTGGCACGCTCGGCAGTGGTGCTCACCCACCTGCCGGACCCGCCGCCGGGGCAGCTCGATCCCGCCCTGGCCGCGCTGGAGCAGTTGACGAGCTGCGCCGCCGCGGTGCTCGCCGCCGTCGTCGCCGGCGAGAGCGACGCGGTCGACCGGCACACCGGCCGGGCGAAGGAGGTCGCCCTCGACACGGTACGGGCGATGTCACCGCTGCTCCGGCACGAGCAGCCGTTGCCGGTCAGCACGATCATCGGCCAGATCCGGATGGTGGTCGTCGATTTGCTGCGCAGCGCCCGGGCGGACGACCCGGACGCGCTGGACGCGATCGACCGGGCACTGGACCTGCCCACCGCCCACCGGGGGCGCTGACCGCCGCCCTCCGCGCGGCGGTTGCCGTTCCGCTCCACGGCCGCTGGGCAGGGCAGCCCACGACCCGCGCGGAGCCGTTCACCCGCGCCCCGTCGCGGGTGTGGCACCCGTCCGGAGCCGGGAGCGGGCGGGCGTCGGGCGGGGCTCGCAGCAGCACGACCGCCCGCCGTCAAGACCCCCGGTCACCGTCGGCCGAACGGGCGAAGCCCGAACGGAGCGCGCCGCACCGCTTCTCGGGCCCGCGCCGGTCGACCCGCCGACGAGCGTCCGGCCCGGGACACCTGAGGCGGTCATCGGCCTTTCGGTCACCCCGTAACACACCATGGCCGAGCGCGGCCAGCACCCTCCATTCAGAATTCCCGGACGTTCAGTCGGCCCGCGTCCGGCCCGGCCGGAAACGTAAATCTTCCGACATTGCACACGCGCAATTGCAGTGGTTCCGTCACCACCATCCGAAACAGCTTCCATCGGAGAAGGACGAGGTGGCGGTCGGCGATGGCCAAATTCGATCAGCGCGACCAGCAGGTGCACGGAGGGCAGTTCAACGCCGACAAGATCGATCTGCGGAACGCCGTTTTCGAACGCGTCCCCGACGCCGCCGGGCAGGCGGAGGTCATCCGTCGCCTGGGGCTTGTCCTGAGCGCCGTGGAGCAGGCCGTCTCCAGCGGCGCCCTCGACCCGCAGACCGGCCTGTCCATCGCCGGCGACCTGCGCGGTGCCGCCCGGAGCCTGGCCGAGGACAACCGCACGGACGCTTCCCGGCGGATGCGCAGGGCCATCGACGTGTTGCAGGCGACGGCCCCGCTCGCGGCGATCGGCGGTGCGCTGGCGACCATCTGGAACACGGTGGGCGGAGGATCCTGATGACCACCTTCGACCAGCAGGAACAACACGTCTTCGGCGACCAGATCAACGCGGACACGGTGCACATCAACCCCTCCGACGGGCCGAAGGAGCTGATGGAGTACGGGCGGCGTGCCGTCGCCGAACGGCTGTATCAGGAAGCGGTCGGCTACTTCGCCGCAGCGATCGCCAAGGGGGCGCGAGGCTCCGCCCCGCACTACTACCTGGCGCTCGCGCTCCTCGGCGGCCGGCGGCCCAGCCGCATGGGCCGCGAGGCGCAGCAGGTGATGGCACGGGTGGAGGAGCAACTGGACAAGGCGCTCCAGGTCGATCCCGACACAGGGCACGCCGCCCTGCTCTGGGCCGCCATCAAGCGTGACCACTACGCCGGTCGCCACGACCCGGGCCCCTCGGTCAGTTACCTGGAATCACTGGCCGGCGAGGTCGATCCGGTGCACGCGGCCGAGATCGCGCCCTTCCTCGACAGCCGCGAGAACCCGCTGTGGAATGACGCGGTCGCGGTGGCGAAGGCGGGCATCAAGGAACGCGAGCCGGATGTGCACCGGTACTTTCTCCGTACGCCTGACTTGCCCGCCACCGCCGGTCCGCAGGCCATCATGGCCGCCGGCGCGGCGATGGTGGCCCTCGCGCTGGTCCTCATGCTGGCGTCGTTGTCGACGTCCGCCTACTTCCCCCTGGGAATACTGGTGGGTGCGGGCGGCGCCGTTCTGGCGGTGAAGGGTTTCCGCCAGTACGACGCCCTCATGTCGAAGTACGACCGCGAGATGGCGGCGGTGACCGGCCCGACGCCCGACGACGAGCAGATGGACAGGTGGCTGCACTTCGACAAGATCGGCATGCTCGATCATGCCCTCCGGTACGTCGATCGCGAACTCGACGACCTGATCTGCGAACCGCAGTTCGTCCTCAGCCCCGCCCTGCGAACCGAAGAGGCGGTGGGAGACGACGGAATCCGAAGATTCTCGCGGTACAAGTTCGTCATCCTGCTGCTCGGGCAGAGTCGAATCTCGGTCTTCTCCTGCGAGTGGGACTTCGTCCGGTGCGTCGTGTCGAAAGCCGACGCCTTCGACTTCCGCTACCGGGACATCACGGCACTGCGGATGCGGCAGTTGCACGAGGCGCCGCAGGGCAGCCGGCTGGTCATCACCGACGACGAGGGCGAGGAGTCGGAGGTGCGGTTCGCCAAGGTCTTCGAGATGATCATCGCCGGATCGGACCGGATCGCGGTGGCCATCGACGTCCAGGAACAGAACGACGACGCCGAGCTGCAACCGACCGGTGCCGCCGCCGCCGAGCGGCTCATCCGGCGGCAGTTGGACGACGCGGCCTGACCGCCCCGCCGCGCCTCATCGGTGTCGAATCCCAGGCGCCGGAGTAGAGCCGATCAGGGTCGACCAGAACCACGTTCGCCGGACTCGGGCGGCCTCGTCAGGTCCACAGCAGGACGGATGACCACACTTGTAAGAAAGGCGGTTATCCGTCTTGCGGAGTCAGCTCAGTCGAGGCCGCCGTAGGAGTGCAGGCCCTCGAAGAAGATGTTCACGCCGAAGAGGTTCATCATCATCGTGAGGAAGCCGACGATGGCGAGCCAGGTCGCCACGTTCCGCTTCACGCTCGGGGTGGCCCGGGCGTGCAGGTAGCCGGCGTAGATCACCCAGGAGATGAACGACCAGGTCTCCTTCGGGTCCCAGCCCCACGGCCGCCCCCAGGCCGCCTCGGCCCAGATCGCTCCGGCGATCACCGCGAAGGTGAAGACCGGGAACGCGAAGGCGTGCAGCACGAAGGTCAGCCGCTCCAGCGCCGCCGCCGCCGGCAGCCGCTTCGCCAGGGTGTACGGGAAGCTCCGCCGCCCCTGCTCGTAGCCGGCGCGCAGCAGGAACGCCACCGCCGGCACCGCGCCCAGCAGGAAGACGCCGGAGGCGAAGACGATCGTCGAGACGTGGATGACGAACCAGTACGAGTTGAGCGCCGGCACCAGCGGCACGATCGGGGTGTAGAGCACCAGCTCGGCGGTCGCCACCAGCAGCACCATCACCAGCGACAGGAACAGTCCGAGGCGGCGCAGCTGCGGCAGCTTCCAGAGCACCACCAGCCAGGCGGCGACACCGATCCAGGTGCCCGTGAGCACGAACTCGTACATGTTGCCCCAGGGCATCCGGTCGGCGGCGATGCCGCGCGTGACCAGCGCCCCGAGGTGCAGCAGCGCCCCGATCGCGGTGACCGCGACGCCGCCCAGGCCCGCCATCCGGGCACGCCGGGCGGTGCGCTCGGCGGCCGCCGCCCCGGCCTCGTCAGGTGCGTCCGGGATGCCGCCCCCGGGCGCGCCCACGCCCGCACCGACCAGTTCCCGTACGGGTGCCGCGACCCGGGCGCGGGCGTTGCCGAGCGCGTACTCGACGGCGTGACTGATCATCGCCACCAGGTAGGCCAGGATCGCGAACGACACCAGTTGGTCGGAGAGTGCGGACATCATTCGGCTCCTTCTCGCGCTCCGGCCCGGTCGCCGCCGTCGCGGTCGACACCGGCCTCGTCGTCCGGCCGCCCGTCGCCGCCTATGGCGGCCACGAGCTGCGCGAACTCGTCGGCGAACCCCGGATGGTCGGTGCGCGGCAGGCCACCGGCCTCGACCAAACTACTACCGCTCGTCGGAGATCCACTCGTCGGGTCGGCACCGGCCGGCAGCAGCCGGAAGAAGACCCGGCGGCGCCGGCCGAACAGCGAGCCCATCAGGCCGACCAGCAGCACGGCGGAGCTGACCAGCAGCAGCGTGGCGCCGGGGTCGTAGCGGACCGACAGGGTGATGTACGGCACGGTGCCCAGGAACTCGACCTTGGTGCCGTCGTCCAGCTCCCAGGTCTCGCCCTTGCGGAGCAGCTTCGTGCCGACCTCCTTGACCTTGCCTGCGCTCACCTGCCGCTGGTCAAGTTCGTAGACCGAGCCGGGGATGCCGGCGTCCATGCCCAGGTTGCCCCGGTAGGCGACGAGGTTCAGCGCGGGGTTGCGCTCGGTGGGGTACTCGGAGCGGGCGAACGGCGCGGCGGCGGGGGCGGTCGGCAGGTAGAGGCCGGAGAAGGCCATCTGGAGGTCCGGGTCGCGGGTGCCCGTGGCCGGGTCGACGTTGATGTCCGGGAAGGCCGCCAGGCCCTCGCTGGTCAGCCCGACGTCGCCCGTGGTCAGGAAGGGGAAGTTGCTGGTCTGGCTCTTGCCGAACCGGTCGGTGTAGCGGATCACCGGTGCGTAGCCGTGGCCCAGCAGGTAGACGTTCGCGCCGTCGAGGCGCAGCGGGGAGTTGACCGAGAAGTTGGCCTGCCGCCGCTCGCCGCCCGCCTCGTCGACGGTCACCTCGGCGTCGAAGAACTCCGGCTGGCCGGACTCCAGGAACCGGGCGTGGAAGTCGTCGAGTTGGATGCAGAAGCCGGGCAGGTCGGCGCTGCTGACCCGGGGGCCCAGCTTGCTCTCGGCGTACTGCTGCCGGGTGTTGCAGAACGCGTTGTCCTTGCCGGCCACCAGCAGCTTGTTGCCGCTCCAGCCGTACCAGGAGCCGAGCGCGACGCCGACCAGCACGACCACCATCGAGCTGTGGAAGAGCAGGTTGCCGGTCTCCTTCAGGTAGCCCTTCTCGGCGGAGACCTCGTCGCCGCGTACCACCACCCGCCAGCGCCGCCGGCGCAGCGCGTCCGCGATCGCCGCCACGCCGCCCTCCGGCGCGGCCAGCACGGCGTGCTGCGGCAGCCGGTCCAGCCGCCTCGGCGCGGCCGGTGGCTTCGACCGCAGCGCCCGCACGTGATCCCGCAGCCGGGGCGTGATGCAGCCGATGAGCGAGGTGAAGAGCAGCAGGTAGATCGCGGAGAACCAGACCGAGCCGAACGCCTCGAAGGCGCCGATCCGGTCCAGCACCGGCGCCAGGTCGGGGTGCGCGGTGAAGTAGTCCCGCACGTCCTCCGGGTTGACCCCGCGCTGCGGCAGCACCGAGCCGGGGATGGCGGCCACCGCGAGCAGGAAGAGCAGCACCAGCGCCGTACGCATGCTGGTGAGCTGCCGCCACGAGTTGCGCAGCAGGGCCAGCAGCCGGTTGGGCCGGCGCCGGGGCGCCTCGGCCGGCGGTGCCGGCCGCTCGTCGACGGCGGTCATCAGATACTCACCTCGCCCACCCCGACGATGGTCCGCAGCCAGATCACGAAGTTCGTCCAGCCGCCGGTGACCAGCGCGAGGCCGATCAGGACCAGCAGCGCGCCGCCCAGCCGGGTGACCCAGCGGCTGTTGCGCCGGACCGCCCGGAACACTCCGAGCAGCCGCTCGAAGCCCAGCCCGAAGACGACGAACGGCACCCCGAGCCCCACGCAGTACGCCACGGCCAGCACCACGGCCCGGTCGGTCTGCCCGCCGACGGCGGCCATGCCGATCACCGCACCGAGGGTCGGGCCGACGCAGGGCACCCAACTCAACGCGAAGACCGCGCCGAAGACCGGCGCGCCGAGCAGCCCGGCGGCGGGCAGCCGCTGGATCCGGAACTCCCGCTGCAACCCCGGCAGCAGCCCGACGTAGCTCAGCCCGAGCACGACGATCAGCCCACCGATGACGATCTCCAGCGCCCGCTGGTACTCGAAGAAGACCCGGCCGACGCTGGCGAAGAGGATCGCGGTGGCCGTGAAGACGGCGGTGAAGCCGCCGATGAACAGCAGCGTGCCGGCCAGCACCCGGCCCTTGACGGCGGCCGGCGCCGGCTCGGCCCGCTCCCGTACCGCCAGGCCGCCGCCACTGGAGGTGCGGTCCGGATCCGTTGACGGGGAGCCCCTCCGCGCACCTGGGCGGTGGGTTTCGAGGTCCGCGCCGGCGAGGCCGGTGACGTACGACAGGTAGCCCGGCACCAGCGGAAGTACGCACGGGGAGAGGAAGCTGACCAGCCCCGCGAGCGCCGCCGCGCCGATGGCGAGCAGCAGCGGACCCGACTGGGCGAGTTCGGAGAACGTCTCGCCCATCAGCGGGAACCGTCGGAGGCGGGTTGCTCGGCCGCGATCCGCTCGACGATGGGCTGGAGGCCCTCCTGCTTCACCGCCGCACGGATCACCACGGCGATGCGGCCGTCGCGGTCCAGCACGATGGTGGCCGGAATGGTGTTCGGCGGGATGTCCAGGGCGAGCGCCAGCCGGCTCGGCGGGTCGAAGAGACTCGGGTAGGTGACCTTGAAGCTCTCCTCGAAGGCGAGCGCCTTGTCCCGCTGGTCCTGGATGTTGATGCCCAGGAACTTGACCCCGGAGGCCTTGGTGGCCTGGTAGGTGTTCTCCAGGTCGTCCGCCTCGGCCCGGCACGGCGCGCACCACGAGCCCCAGAAGTTGACCACCACGACCTGACCGCGGTCGCTCGCCACGTCGTGGCTGCCGCCGGTGAGCAGCTCACCGGCGAGCTTCGGGGCGGCCGATCGCTGGTCGGGGGCGCACTCGATGATGCCGTCGGTGTTGTCGCACGCCTCCTCGCCGTCGCGCGACGAGCAGCCGGCCAGCGCCACCGTCGCGACGGCGGCGAGCAGACCCGCGGTCCACCTCCGGGCGTTCATCAGGCCCCCTTGGCTGTCCTGGCTGTCGGCGACATCGCGATCAGGTGGGCGGCCGGCTCGGAGTAGCCGATGCCGACCACCTTCGCGCCGTCGAAGTGGAACGAGGTGAGGCTGGCCAGCCCGCACTGGCGCTTGCGCGGGTCGTGCCAGAGCCGCTTGCGCTCCACGTGCCGGCGCAGCGTCCAGATCGGCAGTTGGTGGGAGACCAGCACGGCCTCGCGCCCCTCGGCGGCCACGCGGGCCGCGTGCAGGGCGGCGAACATCCGCTCCGCGATGGCACGGTACGCCTCGCCCCACGACGGGGTGACCGGATCCCGCAGCACCCACCAGTTGCGCGGGTCGCGGAACGAGCCGTCGCCGGGAGAGACCTTCTTGCCCTCGAACCAGTTGGCGCTCTCGATGAGCCGCTCGTCCACGCCGACCGGCAGCCCGAACTGCGCGGCGATCGGCTCGGCCGTCTGCTGGGCGCGTTCCAGCGGGCTCGCCACCACGTGCACGATCTCCCGCTCGGCCAGCCCCTGCGCGGCGGCCTTGGCCATCTGCACGCCGAGTTCGGAGAGCCGGAAGCCCGGCAGCCGGCCGTAGAGGATGCCGTCCGGGTTGTGCACCTCGCCGTGCCGCAGCACGTGGACCACCGTCTTACTCACCGCTGCACCCCCTTCGTTCGCGACTGCGGGGCTCGCAAACCCGGCTCACTCCTCGCGCTCACCGCAGACCCTTTCGTTCGCGACTGCGGGGCTCGCAAACCCGGCTCACTCCTCGCGCTCACCGCTACCCCCCGTGACCTGCCGCCGCCGCAGCCCTGGCCGCCACCGGCAGGGCGGCGGCGATCTGCTCCAGAGCGGCGTCGTCCAGCGCCGCAGACACGAACCACGCCTCGAACGCGCTCGGCGGCAGGTAGACGCCGCTGGCGAGCATCGCGTGGAAGAACGCCTTGAACGCCGGCACCTGCTGGGTGCGGGCGCTGTCGTAGTCGACCACGTCGGCGTCCGTGAAGAAGATCGAGAACATGTTGCCCGCGTACGACAGCCGGTGCGGGACCCCGGCGGCGGCCAGCGCGTCGGTGGCCAGCCGGCTCACGACGGCGGCCGTCTCGTCCAGCTTGCGGTAGAGCGCGTCGTCGGCGAGCCGCAGGGTGGCCAGGCCGGCGGCGCAGGCCAGCGGGTTACCGGAGAGGGTGCCGGCCTGGTAGACCGGGCCGGCGGGGGCCAGACGTTCCATGATCTCCGCGCGCCCGCCGAACGCCGCGGCCGGCAGGCCACCCCCCATGACCTTGCCGTACGTCCACAGGTCGGCGTCGGAGGGGTCGAGGCCGTGCCAGCCGGCGCGGGAGACCCGGAACCCGGTCATCACCTCGTCGACGATCAGCAGCGCGCCGTGCGCGTGCGCGATCCGGGCGAGCTGTTGGTTGAAGCCGTCGCGCGGGGCGACCACGCCCATGTTGCCGGCGGCGGCCTCGGTGATGATCGCCGCGATGTGCTGGCCCTCGGCGGCGAACGCCTGCTCCACGGCGGCGACGTCGTTGTACGGCAGCACGATCGTGTCACCGGCCGCCGCGCCGGTCACGCCCTGCGAATCGGGCAGGCCGAGAGTGGCCACGCCCGAGCCGGCGGCGGCCAGCAGGCCGTCGGAGTGCCCGTGGTAGCAGCCGGAGAACTTGACGATCCGGGGGCGGCCGGTGAACCCGCGCGCCAGCCGGATCGCCGACATGGTGGCCTCGGTGCCGGAGTTGACCAGCCGCACCTGCTCGACCGGGGTGCGGTCGACGATCTCGGCGGCCAGCTCGACCTCGCCCGGCGTCGGGGTACCGAAGCTGGTGCCCCGGGTCGCGGCCGACCTGATCGCGTCCACCACCTCGGGGTGCGCGTGGCCGAGGATCAGCGGCCCCCAGGAGGAGACCAGGTCGACGTAGCGCCGGTCGTCGGCGTCGTAGAGCCAGGGTCCCTCCCCACGGACCATGAAGCGCGGTGTGCCGCCGACGGCACGGAACGCGCGCACGGGAGAGTTCACCCCGCCGGGCACGATGGCCTTGGCGCGGTCGAACAGGGCCTCGGAGGCCGGCGCGTCGGCCGGGTAACGGCCAGGTCCGGCGGGAAACATATCGGTCACGATGCCGCCATTGTGTCAGCGCCGGGCGGCGAATCGGCAGGCACCCCGCACCGGGGTTACCAGGCTCACCCGGGTCGGCCCTTTACCGCTGTCCGGCGACGCCCGCCCGCGCGGTGCGGGACAGGCCGTGGCCGATGTGTCGGGTGCGGAACCACCCGCGCTGCCGGAAGGGGGCGCCGCGCGATCCGTCGCGCTCGGTCGCCACCGCTCGACAGGCCGGGTCGCCCGGATCGCGATAGGCTGACCCGGTGGATCGTGCCGAACTGTCCATCACGCTACACCGGACGGGCGACGAAGCTGTGCTTCGCCTGGCCGGTGAGATCGACATGCTCACGGCCGCCCAGCTGTCGACCGTCGTCAACGAGGTCCTCACCGATCCGCCACCCCGGATCGTCCTCGACCTCGGCGGGGTCACCTTCTGCGACTCGCAGGGCCTCGGCACCCTCGTCGTGCTCAGCCGCAAGGCCAGCCACGCGCAGAGTCTGCTGGTCCTGACCAACGTCGGCGACTTCCTGCTCCGCGTCCTGGACATCACCGGCCTGCGCAGCGCCCTGATGATCCGCAACGACCAGACGACCGGCTGACCCGCCCCCTTCCGAGCGGGGGCGGGGTGCGGTGGATCGTCAGGGGGTGTTGCCCCAGCGGGCCTGTTCGAGAAGCTCGACGGCGCGATCGCGGGCGTCCGGGTCGTCCAGGCGCAGCATCGCGGTGGCCTCGTCGACCGCGTCCGTCAGCACCCGCAACTGCGTGTCCCGCTCCCGCACCAGATCCGACTGGGCCGCGAGCTGCCGGGTCTTCACCCACAGCTCGACGAAGACCGACACCTTGGCCCGCAGCACCCACGGGTCGAACGGCTTCGTCAGGTAGTCGACCGCGCCGACCGCGTAGCCGCGCAGCGCGAGCTGGGCGTCCCGGTCGGCGGCGGTGAGGAAGATGATCGGCACGTGCCGCGTACGCTCACGCCGCTTGATGTGGCTGGCCGTCTCGAAGCCGTCCATGTCCGGCATCTGGGCGTCCAGCAGGATGACGGCGAAGTCGTCGACCAGCAGCTGCTTCAGGGCCGCCTCGCCGCTCTCGACGGCGACGGACTGCACCGGCAGGCCCTGGAGAATCGCCTCCAGCGCCATCAGGTTCTCCCGGCGGTCGTCCACCAGCAGCGCCTTAGCCATCTGGGTCACGAACTCTCCTCGGTTCGGCTGCCACCGATCCAGGACGACATGAGTTCGATCAACTCGTCCAGGTCGACAGGCTTGGTGATGTAGTCGCTTCCGCCGGCCGCCAGCGCGGACTCGCGGTCGCCGGGCATGGCCTTCGCCGTCAGGAAGACGATCGGCAGGTCGGCGAACCGGTGGTTACGCCGGATCTGGCGAGTCGTCTCGTACCCGTCCTGATCGGGCATCATCGCATCCATCAGGACGATGTCGACCTCCGGATGCTCGGCCAGCAGGCGGACGCCGTCCGCCCCGTTGTCCGAGTACAACACGGTCAGGCCGTGCAGTTCCAACGCACTGGTCAGCGCGAAGACGTTCCGGACGTCGTCGTCGACGATCAGCACGGTGGTTCCCTCCAGCCGCCGGGTGGCCGGCGTGGAGGCCGGCTCGGGCAACTCCGGCGGCGGCATGAGCAGCGAGGACGGCAGCCCGGCGCGGGCCGGTGACGGCGGCAGCGGCGCGACGACCGCGTCCGGCGCGAGCACGTCCGGCACGAAGAGGGTGAACGTCGAACCCTGACCGGGCGCCGACGCCACCACGATGCTGCCGCCCAGCAGCCGGGCCAGGTCGCGGCTGATCGACAGCCCCAGGCCCGTACCGCCGTAGCGGCGGCTGGTGGTGCCGTCGGCCTGCTGGAACGCCTCGAAGATCAGCGACAGCTTGTCGTCGGAGATGCCGATGCCGGTGTCGACCACGGTGAACGCGATCACCTGCCGCGCGTTGGTCAGGGCCGGCACGTCGAAGACCGTGCTCTCGGGCGCCGGCGCGATCCGCAGCGTCACCGCCCCGTTGTCGGTGAACTTGACCGCGTTGGAGAGCAGGTTGCGCAGGATCTGCTGGAGCCGCTGGGCGTCGGTGACCAGCGCCTCCGGCAGGTTCCTGCTGATCCGTACCTGGAAGTCCAGGCCCTTCTCCTCCGCCTGCGGCGCGAACGCCTGCTCCACGTACCCACGGATGTCGTCGAACCGGACCGGCGTGGGCTCGACGTCCATCCGACCCGCCTCGATCTTGGACAGGTCGAGGATGTCGTCGATCAGCGACAGCAGGTCGGAGCCGGCCCCGTGGATCGTGCGCGCGAACTCGATCTGCTTCGGCGTGAGGTTCTGCTCCGAGTTCTCGGCCAGCAGCCGGGCCAGCAGCAGCAGCGAGTTCAACGGCGTACGCAGCTCGTGGCTCATGTTGGCCAGGAACTCCGACTTGTACGCCGACGCCCTCGTGAGCTGCTGGGCCTTCTCCTCCAGGCCGAGCCGGGCCAGCTCGATCTCCCGGTTCTTCGTCTCGATGTTGCCCTTCTGCTCGGAGAGCAGCTGCGCCTTGTCCTCCAGCTCGGCGTTGGTGCGCTGGAGCTCCGCCGACTGCTCCTGCAACTCGTGGGCGAGCCGCTGCGACTGGGCGAGCAGCTCCTCCGTACGCCGGTTGGCCTGGATGGTGTTGACGGCGATGCCGATGGTGAGCACGAGCCGCTCCAGGAACGACAGGTGCAGCTCGGAGAAGGCCGCCACGCTGGCGAACTCGATGACCCCGAGCAGCTCGCCCTCGAAGAGCACGGGCAGTACGACCAGGTCGGCCGGCGGGGTCTCGGCGAGCCCGGAGCGGAGCATCAGCCGGCCGTCCGGCGCCCCGCCCACCCGGATGGTGCGACGGGACAGGGCGGCCTGGCCGACCAGCCCCTCACCGGGGCCGAAGGTGACCTCGTGCCCCCGGGCGACGTAGCCGTACGAGGCGGTCAACCGCAGCCGCGTCACGCCCTCGGAGGTGTCCGCCAGGAAGAACGCGCCGAGCTGCGCGTCGACCAGCGGGGTCACCTCCATCATGATCATGCGGCAGACCTCGCCCAGGTCGCGTTGCCCCTGGAGCAGACCGCCGATACGGGCCAGGTTGGAGTCGAGCCAGCCCTGCTCGGCGTTCTTCTTCGTCGTCTCCCGGAGGGTGACGATCATCTGGTTGATGTTGTCCTTCAGCTCGGCGACCTCGCCCTGCGCCTTGACCGCGATGCGCTGGGTCAGGTCGCCCCGGGTCACCGAGGTGGACACCTGCGCGATGGCGCGCAGCTGGGTGGTCAGGGTCGAGGCGAGCTGGTTGACGTTCTCGGTGAGGTCGCGCCACGTGCCCGAGACGCCCTTGACCTGCGCCTGGCCACCCAACTTGCCCTCACTGCCCACCTCGCGCGCGACCCGGGTCACCTCGTCGGCGAACGACGACAGCTGGTCCACCATCGTGTTCACGGTCGACTTCAGCTCCAGGATCTCGCCCTGGGCGTCGACGGTGATCTTCTGCGACAGGTCGCCCTTTGCCACCGCCGTGGTGACCGAGGCGATGTTGCGCACCTGCGACGTCAGGTTCGACGCCATCGAGTTCACGTTGTCCGTCAGGTCCCGCCACGTACCCGAAACGCCCTTGACCTGCGCCTGGCCACCCAGCTTGCCCTCACTGCCCACCTCGCGGGCCACCCGGGTCACCTCGTCGGCGAACGACGACAGCTGATCCACCATCGTGTTCACCGTCGACTTCAGCTCCAGGATCTCGCCCCGGGCGTCCACGGTGATCTTCTGCGACAGGTCGCCCTTCGCCACCGCCGTCGAGACCTGGGCGATGTTGCGGACCTGGGCGGTGAGGTTCGACGCCATCGAGTTGACGTTGTCCGTCAGATCCCGCCAGGTGCCGGCGACGCCCCGCACCTGGGCCTGACCGCCCAGCTTGCCCTCCGTACCCACCTCGCGGGCCACCCGCGTCACCTCGTCGGCGAACGACGACAGCTGATCCACCATCGTGTTCACCGTCGACTTCAGCTCCAGGATCTCGCCCCGGGCATCCACGGTGATCTTCTGCGACAGGTCGCCCTTCGCCACCGCAGTGGTGACCGAGGCGATGTTGCGCACCTGCGACGTCAGGTTCGACGCCATCGAGTTCACGTTGTCCGTCAGGTCCCGCCACGTACCCGAAACGCCCTTGACCTGCGCCTGGCCGCCCAGCTTGCCTTCGGTGCCCACCTCGCGCGCGACGCGGGTCACCTCGTCGGCGAACGACGACAACTGGTCCACCATCGTGTTGACGGTGTTCTTCAGCTCCAGGATCTCGCCCTGGGCGTCGACCGTGATCTTCTGCGACAGGTCGCCCTTCGCCACGGCCGTCGAGACCTGGGAGATGTTGCGGACCTGGCTGGTCAGGTTGCCGGCGAGCTGGTTGACGTTCTCCGTCAGGTCGCGCCAGGTGCCGGAGACGCCACGCACCTGGGCCTGGCCGCCCAGCTTGCCCTCGATGCCCACCTCACGCGCGACCCGGGTCACCTCGTCGGCGAACGACGACAACTGGTCCACCATCGTGTTGACGGTGTCCTTCAGCTCCAGGATCTCGCCCTGCGCCGCCACGGTGATCTTCTGCGACAGGTCGCCCCGGGCCACCGCCGTGGAGACCTGCGCGATGTTGCGCACCTGGGCCGTCAGGTTGGACGCCATCGAGTTGACGCTGTCGGTCAGGTCCTTCCAGGTGCCGGCCACGTTCGGCACGTCCGCCTGCCCGCCGAGCTTGCCCTCGGTGCCCACCTCGCGGGCCACCCGGGTCACCTGCTCGGCGAAGAGCCGCAGGGTGTCGGTGAGGTAGTTCATCGTGTCGGCCAGCTCGGCGACCTCGCCGCGCGCGCCGACCGTGATCTTCTGCGACAGGTCACCCTGGGCCACCGCCGTCGCCACGTGGGAGATCGACCGCACCTGGCCGGTCAGGTTCGACGCCATGGTGTTCACCGAGTCGGTGAGGTCCTTCCAGGTGCCGGCGACGCCGCGCACGTCGGCCTGGCCGCCCAGCTTGCCCTCGGTGCCCACCTCGCGGGCCACCCGGGTCACCTCGTTCGAGAAGGACGAGAGCTGGTCGACCATCGTGTTGACCGTGCGGCCGATCCGCAGGTACTCGCCGCGCAGCGGCCGGCCGTCGATCTCCAGGGCCATGTGCTGGGAGAGGTCGCCGTCGGCCACCGCGACGATGACCCGGGCGATCTCCGTGGTCGGCCGGCCCAGGTCGTCGATCAGCGAGTTGACCGCCCGCTGCCCCTCCGCCCACGAGCCGTCCAGGCCCTCGTCGTCCAGGCGCTCGGTGAGCCGGCCGTCCCGGCCGACGATCCGGCTGATCCGCCGCAGGTCGAGGTACTGCCGCTCCTGGAGCGACACGACCTCGTTGAAGGCGTCCGCCACCTCACCGGCCCGGCCCGCCCGGCGGGGCAGCCGGACCTTCAGGTCACCCCGGCGGACCCGCCGCAGCGCCTCGGTCAGCTCGCCGAGGAGCGCCTCGTGGTCGGGCGCGGACGGGTCCGCGGTCGCCGACTGTTTCGTGCTCATCATTCCTCGCTCAGCTCGGGGCCACCGGGTCCTGCCGACGCCGGCCATCCCCTCATTGTGCCTGCGGACCCCTCCCCGCCAACCCCACGCGCCCACCCTCCAGGCCGTCGATCACGCAGTTGCGGTGCCCCGCGAAACGGGCAGAGCGCTAGAAACAGCCCACCACAAGTGCATGATCGGCGGAAGGGCGGGGCGGAGAGTGGCTTGGCAGTCGCGCGGTGGCGGTGGAGGATACGGGGATGTCAGCGGAGGCGGGGCCCGCGACGACCGGGGGCCGAGACGAACACGTCCGGCGCGTCCGGCTCCCCGCCGACCGGCGTACGCCCGCCGCGGCGCGGGCCCTCGTCCGGTCCGTCCTCACCGAGGCCCGCCTCGACGAACTGGCCAACGAGGCCATGCTGCTCACCACCGAGCTCTCCACCAACGCCGTGGAGCACGCCCGCACCGAGCTGGACATCGAGGTGGTCGCCGATCCGGTCGGGATCACCGTCACCGTGTCCGACTTCGCCGCCGGCCCGGTGGAGGAGCTGACCGTCGGGGTACGCAACGACACCACCGACATCGACGAGGTGTCCGAGCGGGGCCGGGGACTGCTGCTGGTCGACCACTTCGCCAGCCGCTGGGGCACCACCTACCTGCCCACCGGCAAGGGCGTCTGGTTCCGGCTGGACCTGCCCGGCCCGACCGCCGGTCACCGGGCAGTGGGCAGACCCGGCGCGGCCACCGCCGGGGGCGGCGCACCTGCGGACGCGGAGAACTCCGCGCCGAGCGCCGGGGCCATGAGCGAGCTGATGCAGATCACTCCCGACCCGTACGCCGAGGATCCGCTGCCCGACTTCGCGACCAGCCTGCTCGCCCGCGTGGCGGAGATGGTCGGCGCGGCGGGCGGGGTCGTGCGGCTGGACCGGGGCGAAGGGCAGGGCCCCCAGGTGCTGGCCCGGTACGGCCGCCAGCCCCGGCCCGGCAACGAGCTGCTCCGGGTGCCGCTGGCGGTGCACCGGCCGTACGCCGGCGAGCTGGAGCTGGACGCGGCCCCGTCGGCGTACGCGCGACCGCTGGCCGTGCTGATGGCCGAACGGCTCTCGCTGCACCTGGAGAACGACCGGCTCCGCCGGGCGGACGTCCGCCGGCAGGCCTGGCTGACCTTCCTCGCCGAGGCCAGCGAGCTGCTCGCGCAGTCACTCGACGTCGAGCTGACGATGGTGCTCGTCCCGCAGCTCGTGGTGCCCCGGCTCGGGCAGTGGTGCGCGGTGCACACGACCGACGAGTGGGGTCGGCTCCGCCTCGCGGCGGCCAGCCACGCCGACGAGTCGGTGCTGCCCCAGCTGCACCAGGCGCTCGAGGAGACCGGCCCGGACTCGGTCCAGGCCCGGCTGCGCGAGGCGTCCCGCAACGGCACCCAGATGCCGCTCGGCGCGCCGATGGAGGGCTTCGCCGTCCCGCTGATCGCGCGGGGGCAACGGCTGGGCACGATGGCCGTCGGTCGACACCAGCGGCACCGGCACGACCCGGACCAGGTCGCCGTGCTGGAGGACGTCGCCCGGCGGGCGGCGCTGGCGATCGAGAACGCCCGGATCCACGCCGAACGCCGGCGGATCGCGCACACCCTCCAGCAGTCGCTGCTGCCGCCGGCCCTGCCCGTGGTCGAGGGCATCGGTCTCGCCGCCGAGTACGTCCCGACCGGCGGCAACGTCGACGTCGGCGGAGACTTCTACGACGTGGTGCCCCTGCCGGACGGGCGCTGGCTGGTGGTGATCGGCGACGTCTCGGGCAAGGGGGTGCAGGCGGCGACGGTCACCGGCCTGGTCCGCGACGTCATCCGGGTGCTGGTGGGTGACGGCAAGCCGCTGCCGGAGGCGCTGGCCCGGGTCAACGAGACGCTCTTCGAGCGGGGCGGCGGGCGCTACTGCACGCTGGCCCTGGCGGCGGTCGGCCCCGGCGACGGCGACCAGCTCTCCGTCTCCCTGCACCTCGCCGGCCACGATCGACCGGTGCTGCTGCCCGCCAGCGGTGGGGCGCGCTTCGTCGGCACCGGGGGCACGGCACTCGGCCTGCTCGACTCGATCGCCTCCCCGTCGGCCGAGGTGCCGCTCGGCCCGGGGGACGCGCTGGTCTTCTACACCGACGGTGTCACCGAGCGGCGGCGCGGCCGGGATCTGTTCGGCACCGAGCGGCTGCGCGACGCCGCCGCCCCGCTGGCCGGCTACCCGGCCGACGTCATCGCGGCGCGGCTCCGCTCGACGGCGATCGGTTTCTCCACCGAGGCGCCCCGCGACGACATCGCCATCCTGGTGCTCCGCAACGACGCCACCTGACTGGGACGGGCGGTCTTCCGACGGTCGGACCTGACCTACTCCGTCCGCGCGCCCGGTCCATCGGCGACAGGGCGCTGCCGGTCAGCGGCCGCCGGGGAGGCGGCCCGGGGCGAGGCGGTGGTGGGGGTCGAGGTGCTCCTTGGCCGCGCGCAGCCGGGCCAGCCCGGCCAGCTCGCCCCACAGGTCGACCTCCCGCCGGACGGCTGCCGGCGCGGCGAGCACCACGCACCGGCCCTGCCGGGCGAGCAGCACGCCGCGCACGGCGGCCAGGATCGACGCCACCCGGTCGGGGGGCATGGTGCCGGGCAGGGCCGCGTGCACCACGCCGAGGCCGGCGGAGCCGCGCACCGGGACGGGGCCACCGGCAGCGTCGCGCAGCGCGTAGACGGCGGCGTGCAGGTCGGCGATGGGCACCTCGATCCGCAGCGCCGTGTCGCCCGGGCCGAACGGGTAGCGCCGCCACCACTCGGGCACGGCGTGGCTGGCGGTCGCACCCGCGCCGAGGAGCGCGACGAGCCGGTCGGCGCGCTCGGCGACGTCAGCCGGACCGCCCTCCAGCAGCACGACCAGCCGCCCGGCACCGGCCGGGCCGCCGCCGGCACGCCCCATCATGGACGGGTGGGCGGCCATCGCGGCGGCCCGGCTGCCCTGCCGCGGCCGGGGTCCCGCGCCGGCCGGCAGGTCCAGCTCGACCGCGGCCGGGTCGAGGCGCGCGGCGAGCACGGTGCGGACCAGCTCGTGCACCTCCAGCGGGGTCCACACCGGCCGGCTAACCCAGATCCGGCCGGCCGGGACGGGCTGCACCCGCAGGGTCGCGGAGACCAGCACGCCGAGCGCCCCCTGGGAGCCGCAGAGCAGCCGGGCCAGTTCCAGCCCGGCGGCGCCTCCCCCGGCGTCGACCAGCTCGCCTTCGGCGTCGAGGTAGCGGACGCGTACGAGCTGGTCGCAGGGGCTGCCGTGGCGGTGCCGGAGCGGCCCCGCCTCGCCGGCGGCGAGCACCCCGCCGAGGGTAGCGCCGGGCGAGGGGGCGTCGAGCGCCAGGCGCTGCCCGGTGCGGTCCAACGTGGCCTGCACCGCCCGCAGCGGCGTGCCCGCCCCGACCTCCGTGGTGGGCGTGCCGGGCGGCCCGTGCCCGATCCCGGCGAGCCGGCCGGTGTCGAGCATGATGTCGACCCGGTCGGGGGCGGCGCCCCAGTCGATTTTCGTGCCGGCGCCGCGTGGCACCACCGTCAGGTCGTGCCGGGCGGCGAGCCGCAGCACCTCGGCCGCGGCCCGGGCACCACCCGGTACGGCTACCCAGCGGGCCGGGCGGCCGGCCACCTCGTCGGCCGGGCCGGCGAAGCGGGCGAACGGCGGGCCGCAGATCTCCGTCAATCGCCGGGTGATGTCGAGGGCTCCGGGCCGGTCGGTGGAACTCGTTGCAGCCGCCATGCCGGCCATCGTACACATGTTCGAAAGGTGTGGCGGCGGGTCGCCGACGAGGCGGCGCGGCGGGCGGCGCGCGGCCGGTAACGTGGCGCCGTGACCACCGAGACCCCCGCACCCACGGCGAAGCGGGTGCCCAGCGAGCGCACCCACCACGGCGACACCGTCGTCGACGAGTACGCCTGGCTCACCGGCAAGGACGACCCGGAGACGATCGCCCACCTGACCGCCGAGAACGCGTACACCGAGGCCCGGACGGCGCATCTCGAAGGGTTGCGCGGCGACCTGTTCGAGGAGATCCGCCAGCGCACCCAGGAGACCGACCTGTCGGTGCCGAGCCGCAAGGGCGGCTACTGGTACTACACCCGGACGGTCGAGGGCCAGCAGTACGGCGTGCAGTGCCGCCGGGCGGTCCGCGACGGCGAGACCGAGCCGCCACTCAGCACGGACGGCGCGCCGCTCGACGGCGAGGAGGTGCTGCTCGACGGCAACGTGGTCGCCGAGGGGCACGACTTCTTCGCGCTCGGCGCGTTCGACGTCAGCCCGGACGGACGGTGGCTGGCCTACTCCACGGACTTCTCGGGCGACGAGCGCTTCACGCTGCGGGTCAAGGACCTCTCCACGGGCGAGCTGCTGCCCGACGAGGTGCCCGACACGTTCTACGGCACCGCCTGGTCGGCCGACGCCTCGGTGCTGTTCTACGTCACCGTGGACGAGACGTGGCGTCCCAACCGGGTGTGGCGGCACACCCTGGGCACCGCGTCCAGCGAGGACGTCGTGGTCTACCAGGAGGACGACGAGCGGTTCTGGGTCGGCGTGGAGCTGAGCCGCTCGGAGCGGTTCATCCTCATCGACGCGCACAGCAAGATCACCAGCGAGGTGCTGGTGATCCCGGCCGGCAACCCGACCGGTGTGCCGGCGTCCGTGGCGCCCCGGCGGCAGGGCGTGGAGTACGCCGTCGAGCACCACGGACACCGCTTCCTGATCCTGCACAACGACGGCGCGGAGGACTTCGCGCTGGCGTACACCTCGGCGGACGCCCCCGGCGACTGGGTGCCGCTGATCGAGCACTCACCCGGCACCCGGCTGGAGGCCGTCGACGCCTTCGCCGACCACCTGGTCGTCTCGCTGCGCACCAACGGGCTGACCGGGCTGCGGGTGCTGCCGATCGGCGGTGGCGACGCCTTCGACATCGACTTCCCGGAGCCGCTCTACAGCGTCGGGCTGGACAGCAACCCCGAATACCAGACCAGGCAGCTCCGGCTCCGCTACGCCTCGCTGGTCACCCCCGACTCGGTGTACGACTACGACCTGGTCACCCGGCAGATGGTGCTGCGCCGGCAGAAGCCCGTGCAGCCCGGGCCGGACGGGCGGGCGTACGACCCGGCCGACTACGAGCAGCACCGCGACTGGGCGCTCGCCGACGACGGGACCCGGGTGCCGATCTCGCTGGTCTGCCGGGCCGGCACGCCGAAGGACGGCTCCGCCCCCTGCGTGATCTACGGCTATGGCTCGTACGAGGCGAGCATCGACCCGTGGTTCTCCATCGCCCGGCTCTCCCTGCTGGACCGGGGCGTCATCTACGCCGTCGCGCACGTCCGGGGCGGCGGCGAGCTGGGCCGCCGTTGGTACGACCAGGGCAAGCTGCTGGCCAAGAAGAACACCTTCACCGACTTCGTCGCCTGCGCCCGGCACCTGGTCAAGGCGGGCTGGACGACGAGCGACCGGCTCGTCGCCCGGGGCGCCTCGGCCGGCGGGCTGCTGATGGGCGCGGTCGCCAACATCGCCCCGGACGCGTTCGCCGGGATCGTCGCGCAGGTGCCCTTCGTGGACGCGCTCACCTCGATCCTCGACCCGTCGCTGCCGCTGACCGTCACCGAGTGGGAGGAGTGGGGCAACCCGCTGGCCGACCCGGAGGTCTACGCGTACATGAAGTCCTACACGCCGTACGAGAACGTGCGGGCGGTGGACTATCCGGCGATCCTCGCGGTGACCAGCCTCAACGACACCCGGGTGCTCTACCACGAGCCGGCGAAGTGGATCGCCCGGCTGCGGGCGGTCGCCCCGCAGGGCGACTACCTGCTGAAGACCGAGATGGGCGCCGGCCACGGCGGGCCCAGCGGCCGTTACAACTCCTGGCGCGAGGAGGCGTTCGTCAACGCCTGGATCCTCGACCGCCTCGGCCGCGCCTGACCTGCGGTTGGGGAAGGGCACCTTCCTGACGGATCCCGACCAGGAAGGTGCCCTTCCCGACACGCGCTCGGCGCAGGAGAGGGCGCGGGCCAGCTCCGTGCGGGAGCGGATGACGCCCGGCACTTCCAGCCCAGGACGCCCGGCGTCTCAGCGCAGGACGGGCGACACGCTCAGCCCAGGACGCCCGCCAGCACCGCCGGGTCGACGTTGCCGCCGGTGACCACGGCGACCGTACGACCGGGCGGCAGTTCGGCGGCGTGGAACAGCCGGGCGGCCACGGCCACCGCGCCGCTCGGCTCCACGACCAGGCGTGCGTCGTGGACCAGCCGGCCCATCGCGGCCCGGATCTCCTCCTCCGTCACCGTGACGATGCGGTCGAGCCGGGCCCGCAGGTGGGCGAGGGTCAGCTCGGACGGCGGCAGGCGCAGCCCGTCGGCGATCGTCCGGTAGGTGCGCTCCTCGCCCCACACCACCACCGACCCGGTCGCCAGCGACTCCCGGGCGTCGGCGGCGAGTTCCGGCTCGACCCCGATCACCGTCGCCGCCGGCCGCACCGCCGTGACCGCCGTGGCGACGCCGGAGGAGAGCCCGCCGCCGCCCACCGGCACCAGCACCACGTCGACGTCGGGCAGGTCCTCGACGATCTCCAGCCCGACCGTGCCCTGCCCGGCGACGATCCGCCGGTCGTCGAAGGGCGGCACCAGCACCGCACCCGTCGTCGCGGCGATCCGCTCGGCCTCCGGGCCGCGCTGCGGGGGCGGCACCAGCAGCACCTCCACGCCCAGTGCCCGGATCCGGTCCACCTTCGCCGCCGGGGCCCCCTCCGGCACCACGATCCGGCACGGCACGCCGGCCGCCCGGGCGGCGTACGCCAGTGCCAGACCGTGGTTGCCCGAGGAGTGGGTGACCACCCCGCGCGCCCGCTCCTCCGGGGTGAGCCGGGCGATCGCGTGGGTCGCGCCGCGCAGCTTGAACGACCCCACCGGTTGCAGGCTCTCCGGCTTTAGCCACAGCTCCGCGTCCCATCCGGTCCGCAGCAGCGGGGTACGCGTCACGGTGCCCGCGATGTCGGCGGCGGCGGCCCGGACGTCGGTGATCGAGACCAGCTCCATCGCCCCATCCTGCCCGATCCGGTCGATGTGGACGGACCCGCCGCCGCCCCCGAAGTCGCGCTCAGGGCAGCGGTCGGGGCCGCGCCGGCCGATCAGTCGAGGCAGAACTCGTTGCCCTCGGGGTCGGCCATCACGATGTGGCCGGCGCCGAGCGGGGGCTCGGGCTCGTGTCGCCTGAGCCGGGTGGCGCCGTGCGAGACGAGCCGCTCGGCCTCGGCCTCCAGGGCGGCCATCCGCGCGTCGCCCTCGGCCCCCGGGGCGGCGCGCACATCGAGGTGTACGCGGTTCTTGGCCTGCTTGCCCTCCGGCACCCGCTGGAAGAACAGCCGCGGCCGGGAGCCCTCGGGGTCGACCAGGGCCGAGGCGTCGTTGCGGCGCTCGGGCGGCACGCCCATCGCCTCCAGCGCCTGCTCCCACGACTGGAAGTCCCCGGGCGGGCCCTGCAACTGGTAGCCGAGGGCCTCGGCCCAGAACGCCGCCAACCCGGCCGGGTCGGCGCAATCGAAGGTTATCTGGACGTCACGGGCCATCTCAGTTCGTCTCCTGTCGGGTCTGCCGTCGATTGTGCAGGTGGAGGTCGCGCAGCAGGCACACTTCGGCCAGGTGGTGGATCAACTCGCGGTTGATGTGCAGCACCAGCGTCGCCATCGGAAGGTCGGCGTACGGGCTCTCCGCCTCCCCGCACAGCCGGGCGAGGCCCGTCTCGCCGAGGGACTCGACACCGGCCCGCCACGCCGCGTACTCCCGGTCGAGCTGGGCCAGCGCCCCGGCCGCCGTCGCGGCGTACTCGAACGACTGGTAGTCGGTGGGCGCGCGACCGAAGTGCCCGGCGTTGCGCACCGCGAGCACGCCGACGATCACGTGCCCGAGCCGCCAGGCGATCGTCGTGAACGGCGCCGGATCAGGCGTCGGCATCGCGAAGTCGATGGTCATCGCGCCGCTCCCCGCCTGCACCGGTGCGGTGCCGGTGCCACGCGGACGCACGTTCCAGCAGTCGGGCGTCGGCTCCCAGAAGTACTCGTCGTCGGTGAGGCCGTCGAGACGACCGCGCAGCTGGTTGGTCCAGTGCCAGTCGAGCTGCTCGCGCAGCAGGGGGTTCCAGTCGGTCATGACCACAGCCTCCCGTGGATAGCGGACAGGATCGTTCCGTTATCCGTGCAACGATCGGCGGGTGACCGTCGAGGCGACCACCGAACGGGTACTGCGGGTGCTGGCGTTGTTGCAGCGGCGGCCGTCCTGGACCGCCGCCGAGCTGGCCGCCGAGCTGGGGGTCACCGACCGCTCGGTACGCCGCGACGTGGAGCGGCTGCGCGCCATCGGCTACCCCGTGCACGCGACGGCGGGGGTCGGCGGCGGCTACCAGCTCGGCGCGGGCAGCCGGCTGCCGCCGCTGCTCCTCGACGACGAGGAGGCCATCGCGACGGCGGTCTCCCTGCGGCTGGCGTCGGGGGGCACGGTCGCCGGGGCAGCCGAGGCGGCGCTGCGGGCGCTCACGAAGCTCGACCAGGTGATGCCGGCCCGGTTGCGCGCCGAGGTCCGGGCGGTGCACGGCGCCACCGAGACCCTCGTCGGTCCCACGGCGCAGATCGACGGGGAGCTGCTGGTGACGCTCGCGCGGGCCTGTCGCGACGCCGTACGGGTGCGGTTCCGCTACCCGGACCGCGCCGGCGGGGAGCGCGGGCGCACGGTCGAACCGGTGCGGATGGTCACGACCGGCCGCCGCTGGTACCTGATGGCCTGGGACGTCGACCGCGACGACTGGCGTACCTTCCGGCTGGACCGGATGCGCGAGGTGGCGGCGACGACCTGGCGCTTCCGCGCGCGGGAGCACCCGGACCCGCGCGCCTACGTGCAGCGCTCCGTGGCCGAGGCGCCGTACCGGCATGTCGCCCGGGTGCGGGTGCACGCCCGGCCCGAGCGGGTGCGGGAGCTGGTGCCGCCCCAGGTGGGGCGCGTCGAGGACGACCGCGACGGGTGGTGCGTACTCGTCGTCGGCGGGGAGGACCTGGACTGGCTCGCCCTGCACGTGGCCCGGTTGGGCTTCGAGGCGCAGGTGCTTGAGCCTCCGGAGCTGCGGGAGTCCCTTGTCCGGCTCGCCCGCCGCCTCGTGGCGATGGCGGGAAGCGGGTGACGCCCGCCCGGGGCACCTAGACTGCCGGGATGACCGGGGCCGGGGACGACGACGAGCCGGCAGAGGACGTACCGGCGTCGGGGTGGCGGGCGGCGGCGCGCGACCGGCGCGTCTGGGCGATCCTCGCGGTGGTCGCGTTCCTGCTCGTGTGCTGCTGTTCCGCCGCCGCCGGGACGCTGCTCGCGCTCTCCGCCGGCCTCTTCTCCGCCGGCTGACGTCAGGCGGACGCAGACCAGGCGGGGTCGCGACCGGTGTCGCAGAGCAGCCGGTCGAGCCCCGACAGCCCGGCGTCGGCCGGCACCTGCTCGGCGAAGATGCCCATCTTCCGGGCGTTCGGCCCGAGCTGCGCGACCAGCTCGTGCAGCGCGGCCACCGCCCCCGGGGCGGGCCGGTACGGCTGGCCGGTCGCAGCGGCCAGGTCCCAGCCGTGCACCGTCAGGTCCAGCAGCACCATGCCGCCGACGGTGGCCTGCGGGATGCCCATCCCCGGCGAGACGCCCTCCAGGGCCGACGGGTCGGACCAGGCGTCGGCCAGCCGCCGCGTCTCGGCCGCGAACCGGTCGCGCCAGCCGTCGTCGGTGAGGTGGTCGGGCTTGTCCGCCCACTCCACGGGGCGTTTCGCCGCCAGGGCCTGGAAGTTCACCACCACCTCGAACAGGTGGTTGAGCAGGTCGCGCACCGCGTACCCGCGGCACGGCGTGGGCAGGTCGAGCTGCTCGTCGGCGATCGCGCGCACCACCGCCACGGTCGGCGACGCGGCCGCCGCCAGCAGGTCACTAGTCTGGGTTGCCATACGGCCAGCGTATGAGGGTGGTCTTGAAAAAATGCGACACCAGCCGCGCGGGGACAGCCGGGGCATCGTGGACCCGGCCCGGCTGCTGCGGCGGGTCCACTTCCGCCGGCACCTGCCCGCCGTCGCGCTCCGGCCGTACGTCGAGCACTACTGGCTGGTCGACTGGGAGCTGCCCGAGCCGCTCACGCAGCGGGTCGTGCCGCACCCGGCGGTCAACGTGGTGTTCCAGCGCGACGGTGCCGGCCCGGAGACCGCCGAGGTGTCCGGCGTCGGGCTGGAACTCTTCTCGATCACGCTCGCCGGCGCCGGCCGGGTCAGCGGGGTCCAGTTCCGGCCGGGCGGCTTCCGCCCGTTCTGGCGGGGACGCCCGGTCGCCGAGCTGACCGGACGGCGGTGGCCGATGTCGTCGCTCGCCGACCGCTGGCCGCCGGCCGCCGCCCTGGTCGCCGCCGCGCCGCACGGCATCGGGTCGGGCGTCAGCACGGCGGATGGCATCGCGTCGGACGGCGGCAGGGCGGGCGGCGGCGCGGGGCCCGCCGGCCGCTGCGACGGTACGGACGCCGAGCGCTGCCGCGCGCTGGACGACCTGCTGACCGGCTGGGCGCCGGAGGCGGACCCGGTCACCGACGAGGTCATCGAGCTTGTCGAGGCGATCCGCGCCGACCGGACGGTACGGCGGGTGGACGACTTCGCCCGGCGACGCGACGTGTCCGTCCGGCGGCTGCAACGCCTGTTCCTCGCGTACGTCGGCGTCGGCCCGAAGTGGGTGATCCGCCAGTACCGGCTGCACGAGGCGGTGGAGCAGGCGGCCGGCGGCCCGCTCGACTGGGCGAGGCTCGCGGCGGAACTCGGCTACAGCGACCAGTCCCACCTGGTCCGCGACTTCAGCGCCGTCATCGGCGTCTCCCCCGCCGCGTACGCCCACTCGGTCGGCCGGCCCGGCCGCCACCCCTCACGGGCAGTGCCCGCCCGGCGTTGACCGGGTGCCCCGCCGGCGCCACCGGTCAGCGGCGGCGCAGCGCCACCACGGCGACGTCGTCGTGGATCTCCGGCGGGGCCAGCTCGACCAGGAGCCGCTCGCAGAAGCGGTCCAGGTCGTCGTCGATGTGGCCGGCGGCCACGGCCAGGGCGGCCAGCCCGTCGTCGATCGTGACGTCCCGCCGCTCGATCAGCCCGTCGGTGTAGAACACCAGCGTCGCCCCGGCCGGCAGCACGAACTCCAGGTCCGGCGGCCGGGGGGCGCGCACCCCGAGCAGCGGGGCCGAGTGCTGCACGAACTCCACCTTGCCGTCGATGCTGAGCGCCGGCGGCAGGTGCCCGGCGCTGGCCAGCCGAACCCGGCCGCTGGGCGGGTGCAGCAGCAGTACGCAGATCGTGGCCAGCTCGTTGGGGAGCAACGTACGCATGAGTTCGTTGACCCGGTCCAGGATCTCGCCCGGCTGGTGCCCCTCCACCGCGTACGCCCGCACCGCGTGCCGTAGCTCGGCCATCACGGTCGCGGCGTGCAGCGAGTGGCCCGCCACGTCGCCGATCGCCAGCAGCAGGTGGCCGTCGAGCATCACCAGCTCGTAGAAGTCGCCGCCCACCTCGGTCTGCGCGCTCGCCGGCTCGTACCGCACGGCCAGGTCGAGTCCGTTGATCTCCGGAATCCGGCGCGGCAGCAGGCTGCGCTGGAGGGTGACCGCGATGCGGTGCTCCTCGTCGAAGGAGCGCTGCGCCTCCACGGCCGCCGCCACCGCCTGGGCGAGCTGCCGCAGCACGGGGGTGCGGGCGGTCTGCGTGGCGGTGGGCACGACCACGTAGAGCGGCGCGCGGTCCTCACGCAGCCGGGCGGCGGCCACCGTCACCGTGTCGTCCGTCGGCCAGTCGACCAGGCCCCAGGCGGCCGGCTCGTCCACCTGGACCCTCGTCCCGGTCGGCACCCCGGAGTCGTCGACGATCCACGGGACGATCGTGGCCGTGCTGTCGGGGCCGGCCGCGATCCCGGCGAGACAGTCGCCGTCGAACGTCTCGGCGACCACGGCGGCCGGGCTCCTGAAGATCTGCGCGGCGCCGGCCGCCGCCTCCTCCAGCAGGCGCGCGAAGTTCGGGGCGGAGTGCACCGCCAGTGTGGTGTCGGCCAGCCCGAGCAGCCGCTCGGCGAGCAGTTCCGCGCGCTGCCGGGCCCGGTAGTAGCGCAGCACCGCGTGGGAGGTGGCGACCAGTTCCTCCGGCTCGATCGGCTCGGCCAGGTACGCGTCCGCGCCCCGGGTCAGCCCCTGCGCCCGGTCCACCACGTCTACCGCGTGCGCGGACACGTGGATCACCGGCAACGCCGGGTGCGCCGCCTTGATCCGTTCGCAGACCTCGAACCCGTTCAGGTCGGGCAGCCGCACGTCGAGCACCACGAGGTCGACCGGTACCACCTCGACGCGGGCCAGCGCCTCGGTGCCCGTCTCGGCCTCCAGCACGGTGAAACCCGCCCGGGACAGCCAGCTGACCAGGAGGTAGCGCTTGGTGGGGCTGTCGTCGACCACCAGCACCGTCGCCGGGCCACCCTCCACCGTCACGCTCCTCCCACGGGCAGGGTGACCGTGAACGTGCTGCCCCGGCCCGGCTCGCTGGAGACCACGAGGGAGCCGCCGAGCATGGTCACCAACCGCCGCGCGTACGGCAGGCCGAGGCCGGTGCCGCCCACCCGGGTCGTGCCGGGCACCTGGTAGAACTCCTCGAAGATCCGTTCGTGCAGCTCCGGGGGGATGCCCGCGCCGGTGTCGGAGACGGCGAGCGACCACCGGTCGTCGTGCCGTTCCGCCCGCAGCCGGACCTCCCCGCGCTCGGTGAACTTGAGTCCGTTGTGCAGCAGGTTGCGCAGGACCTGGGCGAGCAGCACCTCGTCGGTGCGCAGCGTCGCCGGAAGGGGCGGCTCCTCCACCACCAGCTCCACCTCGGGCCGGGTGGCCAGGGCCCGGAGCGTGCCGCGCAGCTGGCCGAAGACCGGCCGCAGGTCGACCTCGGCCCAGTCCGGCTCGATCCGGCCCGACTCCGCCTTGGCCAGGTCGAGCAGCTCGTTGACCAGCGTGAGGAGGTCACCCGCCGAGGAGCGGATCAGCCCGACCTGGCGGGCCTGCTCGGCGGTGAGCGGATCGGAGGCGGAGTCGCCCAGCAGCCGCCCCAGCCCCATGATGGCGGTGACCGGTGCCCGCAGCTCGTGGCTGACGTTCGCCAGGAACCGGCTCTTCGACTCGCTCGCCGCGCGCAGCTGGGCGGACTTCTCGTCCAGCTCGGCGTAGAGGGCCACCACGCCGCGGTTGGTCTCCTCCAGCTCCTCGGTGAGCTGGTTGTAGAGCGCCATCACCCCACGGTTGGTCTCGGCCAGCTCCTCGTTCAGGACGGCCAGCTCGTCGCGCTGGCTGCGTACCTCGTCGAGGGCGGCGATGAGCTGCGCGTTCTGGGCGGCCAACTCGTCCAGGGCGCTGCCCGGGGCGTTCCGGTCGAGCTCGGCGCGCAGCTCGGCGAGGCGCTCGGGGGTCAGCACCGCGGCGGCGACCGGAACACGTCGGGACATCCTCACGACCGTATCCCCTTCCCGCGTCACCACGCCCAACTTGTCCACCAGGCGCGCCACGGCCCCGGACTGCGGCTCGTACCGGCCGCCGGGCAGCGGGCGCACCGGGAGGAGGTCCACCCGCAGGTGCCGCCTGCCGTCGACGGCGTCGTGGACGAGGACGAACGCCACCTCCGCCCCGCCGGCCGAGTGCAGCAGGTCCCGGGCCACCTCGCTGAGCGCCGTGGCGATGCGTACCTGGTCCTGGTGCTCCAGCCCGACGGCGGCGGCGACCTCGCGGCCCCGCTGCCGCACGACGAAGATGTCGTGTTCGACCCGCAGCGCCATCGTCAGCAGCGGCGCCCCGGTGGACCCGGTCACGGCCACGCCCGCACGGCCAGGACGCAGGCGTCGTCGCGGCGCGTGCCGGCGTCCCGCAGCAACGTCGCGGCCACCACCAGGGGCGACCGGTCGACGAGACCGGGGTAGTCGGCGAGCTGCCAGCGGTCCACCACCCCGTCACTGTGCATGACCAGCAGGGCGTCGGTCCCGAAGGGGTAGTCGTACTCCCGGATCGGGGGGCGTTGGTGCCCCGCGATGCCGGGTAGCGAGACCAGGCCCCGCCGTTTGCCGTCCGCGTCGATGACGGCGGCGGAGATGTTGCCGAGCCCCGAGTAGCGCAGCACCCCGGCCGACGGATCCGGCTCGGCCACGGCCAGCGCCGCGCCCCGGGTGTGCGACATCGAGCGGTGCAGGTGCGCGACGACCGCCGACGGCGCCCCCGCCGGCGCCTTCCGGAACGCGTCGAGCGCGGCGTCGGTGGCGGCGGAGGCGAGCGGCCCGTGCCCCAGGCCGTCGCAGACGAGCACCTGACGCCGGCCGTCGACGATCCGCCACGCGTACCCGTCGCCGCTGACCGACTCCCCGGCCAGCGGCCGGGTGAGGGCGCCGACCCAGGGCCGCTCGGGCCCGCCGGCGTCATTCGGCCAGATCTGGACGGTGAGGACCGTGCCGCGCTCCGGTCGGGAGTAGCCGTCGAACCAGTTGGCCTGCCGGACGATCGCGCCGAGACCGATGCCGAGCGTCCCGGCGGTGGAGTGCCCGTCGCGGGAGGAGGCGGTGAGGTCGGCCATCCCCGGCCCGGTGTCGAGGGCGATCAGCTCCACGCCGGCCTCCCCGTCGCGCCGCACCGGCCGCAGCAGCAGGACGCCGTCGTCGGCGTGCTTGACCAGGTTGCTGGTCAGCTCGGCGGCGACGATGGACAGGTCGGCGATGCGGTCGGCACCCAGGTCGAGCTGGTTGCCGAGCCGTTCGGCGGCCCGGCGCACCGTGCTGGCCGCGCTGCCGCTCTCGACCCGGAACCAGACCCCGCGGTCGGAGACCGCGTCGTCGTTCACCGGGACCACTTGGTGACGGTGATCCGGGTTCCCTCACCCACGGCGGTCTGGATGTCGAACTCGTCGACCAGCCGGCGTGCGCCGCTGAGCCCGAGGCCCAGCCCGCCGCCCGTGGTGTAGCCGTCGGTCAGTGCCAGGTCGAGGTCGGCGATGCCCGGACCGGCGTCGGCGAAGACGATCCGTACGCCCCTGCGCCGGCCGTTGTCCACGCTGGCCACCTCGACCGTGCCGCCACCGCCGTAGACCAGGGTGTTGCGGGCCAGCTCGCTCGCCGCGGTGACGACCTTGGTCTGGTCGACCAGCGAGAGCTTGACCGCCACCGACACCGTACGCACCAGCTGCCGGACGCGGACCACGTCCTCGTCGCTGCGGATCGCCTGCGCCTGCGGCTGGCCCAGGTCGACTCCGGCGGTCATGACAACGCCGTCGTCTCGGCGTCCGGTTCCTCGTCGAACTCGGGCTCGTGCTCGTCGGCGTGGGCCGCGGCGATCAACTCCATGCCCCGTTCGACGTTGAGCGCCGTCCGGATGCCGTTGAGCGACAGGCCCAGCTCGACCAGGGTGATGGCGACGGCGGGACGCATCCCGACCACGACCGTCTCCGCGTCGAGCACCTTGGAGATCGAGGCGATCGTCGACAGCATCCGCCCGACGAAGGAGTCGACGATGTCCAGGGCGGTGATGTCGATGATCACGCCGTGGCAGCCGGTGGCGACGATCCGCTCCGCGAGGTCCTCCTGGAGCTGGACCGCCGTCTGGTCGGACATGTCGACCTGGATGGAGACCAGCAGGATGTCGCCGATCTTGAGGATCGGCACCCGTTCCATCAGGCCTCCCGGCGCTGGCGGCGGCCGGTCTCGACCCCGGTGAGCCGGAGCACGTGCCGCAGCGCGTCGGCGAGGCTGGCCTTGGTGGCGATGTCGCCGAACTCGATGCCCAGGGCCACGATGGTCTGCGCGATCTGCGGCCGGATGCCGGAGATGATGCAGTCGGCGCCCATCAGCCGGGCGGCCACCACGGTCTTGAGGATGTGCTGGGCGACCTGGGTGTCCACCGCCGGTACGCCGGTGATGTCGATGATCGCGTAGGGCGAGCCGGTGTCGACCAGGGTCTGGAGCAGCCGCTCCATCACCACCTGGGCCCGGGCCGAGTCGAGGGTGCCGACCAGCGGCACGGCGACCACGCCCTCCCAGAGCTTCACCACCGGGGTGGACAGCTCCAGCAACTGCTCCGCCTGGTCGGCGATGAGGCTCTCGCGGGTGCGTACGAAGCTCTCGAAGGTGAAGAGCCCCATCTGGTCGATCAGGCCGGTGAAGGCGACGTAGTCGCGGAGCTTGTCCGGGCCGCCCTCACCCTCCAGCAGCTCCAGCAGCACCTCCTTGAAGGAGAACACGCTGATGGCGGTCTCGGAGGCGGAGAAGCCCTGCCGGGCGCGCCCGCGGGACAGCTCGGAGAGCACGGCGCGCAGCTCCGTGGCGTGCTCGGAGTCGAGGTCGACGGCGCCCTGGGTGCTGGCGGTGATCATGCTAGAATGCAGCTCCTGCAGCTGCCGGCGCAGCTCCCCCTGGCTGAGTCGTCCGCGCAGGGACGCGGCGACGATTTCCGTCCAGCGGTGCGTGATCCGTTCGGCGTGATCGGTCAGCAGACCGGCCAAGCGGCTGCTTTCCTCGGCGCTCAACGCCATGGTGAACCCCCTTCGACCTCGACGGCGGACTCTATCACCGGGGGTCGGACCGCTACTTGCCGCACGGCAAACGAATGGGGGCGGCCACCGGATCCCGGCTCCCGTTCTGCGTACCACCCCGATCGTGGGATACCGTTTCCCCGATAACAGGAGGTCTGGCGAATGTCCTTGACGGTGCACACGGAACAGCGCGGCGACGTGGTCGTCGTCTCGGTCGCAGGCGAGTTGGACATGGCGACCGCACCGCAGTTGCAGGACCAGATCACCGACCTGCTCGACAAGGGTCGCAGCCGGCTCGTCTTCGACCTGGCGAACGTCTCGTTCTGCGACTCCACGGGGCTGTCGGTGTTCGTCCGGGCCAAGAACAGCTGCGACGAGGCGGGCGGCGTGGTGCGGCTGGCCGCCCCGCAGCGCGGGGTGCTCCGCATCCTGGAGGTCAGCGGCCTCGTCGAGGTGCTGCACACCTACCCGACCGTCGACGAGGCCGTGGCCGGCGACTCCGCCCCGGCGTCCTCCTGACGCTCGCCCCTCACGCCTCGTCCTCGATGTGTCGGGGACGGGCTATCACCATGCCCGCGCCGGTCTGCACGGCGAGTGCCACCAGCAGGAGACCGATCGGGGCGGTCCAGCCGCCGGTCGTCCCGTAGAGCGTGCCCACCAGCAGCGGCCCCAGCGCGGCGATGAGGTAGCCGACGCTCTGGCTGAACGCGGAGAGCGCCACGGTCCCGTCGGCGGTCCGTGCGCGCAGCCCGATGGTGGCCAGGATCATCGGGAAGGCGCTCTGCCCGATCGCGAGCAGCACCACCCACAGCAGCGCCCCTTCGTACGGCGCGACGGCCATCCCGACGTAGGCGAGCGCCATCGCGGCGGAGAGCGTGAGCACCAGCGGGTGCAGGGTGCGTAGCCGCCCGGCCAGGGTCGGCATCAGCAGCGCGATCGGCACGCCCAGCGCCGTCACCCCGGCGAGCAGCAGGCCGGCGTCCTGCGGCCGGTAGCCGGCGTCGCGGAAGAGCTGGGCGAGCCAGCCCATGATCGCGTAGGCGCCCAGCGACTGCGTTCCGAAGTAGACCGCCATCGCCCAGCCGAGCCGGGTCCGTCCCGGCCGGATCCGGCGGGGGCGGGACGCCACCACCGTCGGGGTCGCCGCCCGCCGGGCCGCGCGCGCCCGCAGCGCCAGCGGCACCCACGGGAGTACGGCCACCAGGGCCAGCCCGGCCCAGACGGCGAGACCGGCCCGCCAGGTGCCGAAGAGGTGCGCCACGGGCACCGCCGCCGCGGCGGCCACCGTCGCGCCCGCCGTCAACGTCATCGAGTACGCCCCGGTGACCAGCCCGACGCGGTGCGGGAAGTACTGCTTGACCAGGAGCGGGAGCAGGACGTTCGCCACCGCGATCCCGGCCAGCGCGAGGGCGCTGCCGGCGATGAAGACCAGCGCGGAGCCCGTACCGACCCGGACGAGCTGCCCGGCGGCGAGGATCAGCATCGCCACCACCAGCACCCGGGCCGGGGAGTGCCGGCGGACCAGCCGGGGGGTGAGCGACCCGAAGACGGCGAAGGCCACCGCGGGCAGGGTGGTCACGAACCCGGCCAGCGCACCGGAGAGGGCCAGGCCGTCGCGTACCTCGTCGAGCAGGGCGCCGAGGCTGGTGATCGCGGCCCGCAGGTTGAGCGCCACGAGCAGCATCCCGACGAGTACGAGCAGCCCACCGGTGACCGGGCCGGCCGGCGCGGGGGTGGGCACGCCGTCCGGCCGGGTGCCCGCGTCCGGTGCCGGGCCGGCGGGGGACGGCGGGGCGCCGGCGTCGAGGGAGACGGCCGGGGCGGCGGTGGTTGGCGGGGTCATGCGTCCGAACCTACAATCATGGGATGAATTCCTGGCGGGTGTTGTAACCAGTGCCACCGTCGGCTGATTCCCCCGCCGCGCCGCCCCGGGGACACCGGGTGCGGCAGACCATCGCGCAGCTCAGGGAGCGGATCCTCGGCGGCGAGTGGCCGGTCGGCGAGCGGATCCCCACCGAGCCGCAACTGGTCGCGGCGCTCGGTGTGGGGCGCAACACGGTCCGCGAGGCGGTACGCGCGCTGGCCCACGCCGGGGTGTTGGAGTGCCGGCAGGGCTCGGGGACGTACGTGGTGTCGACCGACGAACTGGCCCCGGTGGTGGCGCGCCGGCTCACCGCCGACCGGATGGCCGAGGTGGTCGAGGTGCGTCGCGCCTTCGAGGTGGAGGCCGCCCGGCTCGCCGCGCTACGGCGTACGACGGAGGACCTGGCGGCCCTGGACGGCGCGCTCGCCGCCCGCGAGGCGGCCTGGCGCGGCGGCCGGGTCGACGAGTTCGTGGAGGCCGACGCGGCGCTGCACACCGCCGTGGTCGCGGCGGCGCACAACGGCATGCTCGCCGAGCTGTACGCCTCCGTCGGCACCGCGCTGCGCCACACGGTCGCCCAGTCGATGGGCGACGCGCTGGAGCCGGAACGCTACGTCGACCACTCCCGGCTGGTCGAGGCGATCCGGGCCGGCGATCCCGGCCTGGCGGCGACCGAGGCCGGCGCTTTTCTGGAGCCCACACCAGGGGCATAGGTTGGGCCGGACGGAAGAGCGGACACCTCAGGAGTACGGATGCTCAAGGGATTCAAAGACTTCATCATGCGCGGCAACGTCGTCGACCTGGCGGTCGGTGTCGTCATCGGCGCCGCGTTCACGGGCGTGGTCACCCAGCTCACCAAGTCGTTCCTGGAACCGATGATCAGAGTCTTCGTGCTGCTCATCACCGGCAGCGACAAGGGCCTCGCCGGCACCGCCCCGATGTTCCGTGGCATCGCCTTCGACTGGATCGCGTTCGTCAACGCGCTGATCACCTTCCTGCTCACCGCGGCGGCGCTCTACTTCCTCGTAGTGTTCCCAATGAACAAGCTGGCCGAGCGGCGCAAGCGGGGCGAGGAGCCGCCGCCGAAGGCGCCGAGCGAGGAGGTCAGGCTGCTCACCGAGATCCGCGACGCCCTGGTCGCCGCCGGCCACACCACCCCCGGGCAGCAGCGCGGCGCGCTCGACGACGTGCTCGGCCGCCGGCAGGAACCGCCCACCATGCGCTGAACCCGGCACACGCACATCGGCCCCTGCGGGATTCCCGCAGGGGCCGGACTTTTTCGTACGCATGTTCGATAGAGTCCCCGTCATGGAGCAGCGGAAGCACTGGTGGAACGGGAAATGGGGCCGGCTGGCCCGGCGCGACGTCTTCCTCCGCGTGGACGGCGACCGGTGGCACGTCGAGCAGCGCGCCGGCGGCTCCGAGGGCGTCTCCCGCTTCTACGAGCACGACACCGCCGACGAGGCCGAGGAGACGGTCCGGGCGCTGCTCCAGGGCACCGACACGTGGCGCGAGCTCTCCCCCCGCCCCCCGACCGCCTGGTGAACGGCCACCGCCCGAGATCTTGGACAGTTGCCGCTCGGGCCGAACGAAACTGTCCAAGATCTCGACGATGGTTTAGTCGGAGCGGGGTCCGGGAACCGCGCCAGGATGGAGCAGCAGGGCACCGAGCGACAGGCGACAGTTTCCCGGGTCACCACGGGCATGCGGGTGATCGACGCCGACGGCACCGAGTTCGGGACCGTCGACCTGGTCCAGCGGGGTGACCCGAACGCGGTGACCGTGCAGGCGCCGACCGCCGACCCGGGCAGCAGCCTGGACGAGCTGATCGAGTCGACGGCCGTCGAGGAGCCGGACGTACCGGCCGACCTGGCGGCCCGGCTGCTGCACAGCGGCTACCTGAAGGTCTCCACCGACCTCGTCCGCACCGGCGCGGTGTACGTGCTCGCCGAGCAGATCGCCGCCGTCACCGACGACCAGGTACGCCTCGACGTCCCGGCCCGCGACCTGCCGCCCGAGGAGTAGCGGGGCCCGTCCGATATGCCGCCGGGTGTGGGCACGTCGTCAGCACCGGGCAGGCTCGCCGCACGCTGTCGAGCTGATGTCGTAGACGACTCACGCTGATGTCGTAGACCGACTCACGCTGATGTCGTAGACGATTCAGCTCGACAGCGCTCGTGGACGCTCAGGTGCCGCCGGACCGCCCGCCGACCCGGCCGCGATCGCCCGGCTGGTGCACGCCGCTCGGCGGCCCGGCAACCGCGACGGACTCCGACCCGGGCGACGCTGGCCCAGGTGACGCCAGCCCGGGCGCGGCGGGTTCGACCGCCGGTTCCGGCGCGGCCGGCCCGCCGGAGCGCTGGCGGAAGAGCAGGAGCATCACCCCGCCCGCGACCAGGCCCCAGAACGCGCCGCCCACGCCGAGCAGGGTCACTCCGGAGGCGGTGACCACGAAGGTGACCACCGCGGCCTCCCGGGCCGCCGGCTCCGCCAGCGCCGAGGTGAGCGCGGTGGCCAGCGCGCCCAGCAGCGCCAGCCCGGCCACCGCCTCGATCAGCACCGGCGGGGCGAGCGCGACCAGCGCGGTGGCCGCCCCGGCGCCCAGCCCCAGCAGGGCCAGCCCGGTCCCGGCGGTCACCGAGGCGATCCAGCGGCGGCCCGGGTCCGGGTGGGCGTCGGGGCCGGCGGCCAGCGCGGCGGTGATCGCGGCGAGATTGACCGCGTGCCCGCCGGCGGGCGCGGCGAGCACGGTGGTCAGCCCCGTGGCGCGCAGCGCGGCACCGAAGGGCGGCCGGTAGCCGTAGCCGACCAGCACCGCCATCCCGGGTACGTTCTGCGCGGCCATGGTGACCAGGAAGAGCGGCAGCGCCAGGCCGACCATCGCGGAGACGTTCCAGGCCGGGGCGGTCAGCTCGACCACGGGCAGCAGCCGCGCGCCACCGAGCCCGGAGACCGGGGTGGTCAGCGCGATCGCCGCCACCGCGACGGCCAGCGCACCCGGCACCGCCCACCGCCGGGCGAACCGGTGCAGCAGCAACCAGGCCAGCACCACGGGGACGGCCAGCCGGGGCACCTCGACGAGCGCGCGTACGGGGGCGGTGCAGAGCGGCAGCAGGACCCCGGCGAGCATCGCGCCCGCGACCGGCCGGGGGATCGCCGCGACGGCCCGCCCGAGCGCGGGGAACAGCCCGGCGGCCACGATCAGCGCGCCCGAGACGAGGAACGCCCCGACGGCGACGGGCCATCCGCCGGGCATCGCGCCCGTGGCGACCAGCAGCGCCGCGCCGGGGGTGGACCAGGCGATGCTCATCGGGATCCGGTGCCGCAGGCCCAGCCACACGGCGGAGACCCCGGAGGCCACGCACACCGCGAGCAGCCCGGAGGCGGCCTGCGCGTCCGAGGCGCCCACGGCCCGCAGGCCGGCCAGCACCACCGTGAACGAGCTGGCGAATCCGACCAGCGCGGTCACCACGCCCGCCAGCACCGGTTGCGTCCGTCCCGCCATCCCACCCCCCGATCGTTCCGTTTATGGAACAGAAACGTGTAGCACGATAGCGGGATGCCACCGACGTCACCAGCCCACCCACCGCACGTCGACCCGGAGCGCGTCGCCGTCGGCCGGCGGCTCCGCGCGCTGCGCGAGGAGCGGGGCATGTCGCTGTCCACCCTGGCCCGGCTGGCGGGCGTGGGAAAGGCGACCCTCTCCGGGCTGGAGCACGGCACCCGTAACCCGACCCTGGAGACGCTCTACGCGATCACCGCGCAGCTCAGCGTGCCGCTGACGGCCGTGCTCTCCGGCCCGGGCGCCGGGGCCAACATCCGCGGCGCCGCGGTCAGCGGCATCCTGCTGGAGGTCTTCGAGGACACCGACGCCACCTACGAGCTGTACCGCATGCTGGTCGCGCCCGGCGCGGAGCAGCTCTCCCCCGCCCACCAGCGCGGCGTCACCGAGCACATCACCGTCTTCTCGGGTGTGCTGCGCGCCGGCCCGGTCGACGCGCCGCTGACCGCCGCCGCCGGCGGGCACCTGCGCTGGACCTCCGACGTGCCGCACGTGTACGCCGCCGTCGGCGACGAGGAGGTCGCCGCGAGCCTCCTGCTCCGCTACCCCCGCCACTGACACCCGTCGACGACACGGCCCGCACAGGTCCGGTGACCAGTGACCACCCCGGCGACGACACGGCCCGACTCGCCGGACGCCGGGCCAGCGCGGCGGCTCAGCCGTCCACGGGCGTCGACACCGGCAGCCGCCGCTGCACCGCCCAGATCGCCGCCTCGGTACGCGACGCCGACCCGGTCTTGCGCAGCAGGTTCGACACGTGCACGGTGACCGTCCGCACCGAGATGCCGAGGGCCCGCGCCGCCTGCTTGTTGGACATCCCGGCGACCAGGCAGCCCAGCACCTCGATCTCCCGCCCGGTCAGCTCGGCGTCGACGGGGTCGGCGGGCCGCTGCGGCGTCACCCGGGGCGGGCGCGGCGCGGGCGGCGGCCGGAGCAGCGCCTCGGGCCCCCGGCCGGCGTGGGCGGCGAGCAACTCGGTGAGCGCGTACGGGTTGCCGCCGGTGCGCTGCCACACGGCGCGCACGAGCCGGCCGGAGGGGGGCGGGTCCGCGTACACCTGGGTCAGCACCTGGGCGACCTCGGCCGGAAGCAGCGGTCCGAGGTGTTGGCGGACGGCGCCCCGGACGCCGCAGAGCCGGGCCAGGGCGCGGACCGCGAGGTCCGGCGCGACGGCGTCCTCGGCGGGCCGGCTCGCCACCACCAGCAGCGCCGGCAGGTCGGCGGCCGTCGCCAGCTCGCCCACCAGGTTGAGGCTGGCCGGGTCGAGGGCGTGCAGATCCTCCACCACCAGCACGGCCGGGCCGGCGCCGACCAGCATCCGGACCACCCGCACCGCGAGCCGCAGCAGGGTGCCCGGCGCGTAGCGCTCGCGCGGCGCGCTCGGCTGCTGGGCGAGCCAGGCCAGCGCGTCGCGCGGCAGGTCGAGCCGGCTCGTGTCCCGGCCCGTGAGGACGGCGGCCAACCAGTCGTACGGCGCGGGGCTGTGCACCCGCGCGGCGCCGGAGAGCACCACCGCCGGCCGGGGGGCGAACGCGTCGAGGGCTGCCGCGACCAGCAGGGACTTGCCCACCCCGGCGGCCCCGGTGATCACCGCGACGGTCGGCGCGCCCGGCCGGGAGGTGACCACGGTGGACCAGGCGCGGTCGAGCTCGGCGAGCTCACCGGCGCGTCCGACCATGGACACCGGCATCATTCCCCAACCCTACGCAGTAGTGCGTAGAGACGGCGGGAGGGTGTTCTTGGCAAGCTTGACCCCATGAAGCTGATCCTCCGCTCGGCCATCATCAACGACATCGGCCTGGTCCGCACCAACAACGAGGACTCCGCCCTCGCCGGTGACCGCCTCGTCGCGGTCGCGGACGGCATGGGCGGCCTGCCTGCGGGGGAGGTGGCGAGCGAGATCGTCATTCGCATCCTGGACGAGCTGAACCCGCCGACCGCCCCCGACGAGGCGGCCGGAGCGCTGCGGGCCGTGGTGAGCACGGCGAACCGCCGCATCCACGCCGCCATCACCGTCGACCCGGCGCGCGACGGCATGGGTACGACGCTGACCGCCGCCCTGCTCGCCGGGGATGCGCTGGTGCTGGCGCAGGTGGGCGACTCCCGCTGCTACCTGCTGCGTAACGGGGAGCTGACCCAGCTCACCCGGGACGACACCTTCGTCCAGGCGCTGGTCGACCAGGGGGCGCTCTCGCCCGAGCAGGCGCGGCACCACCCGCAGCGGTCCCTGGTGACCCGGGCGGTGCAGGGCTCGGACACGCCCCCGGCGGTCGGCGTACTCACGGTGGTCGCCGGCGACCGGCTGCTGCTGTGCAGCGACGGGCTCTCCGACTATGTCGAGGACGCCACGATCGCCGCCGCCCTGACCACGTACGCGGACCGCCACCAGTGCGGCGAGCAACTCGTCAAGCTCGCCCACCAGGCGGGCGCGCCGGACAACGTGACCGTCGTGGTCTCGGACGTCGTGACCGTCTGAAAATCGTTCCGGCTCCTTTCGCGGGCGCTCGCGGGTATCTAGGTAGTTGTGCCATCTAGGTAGCGTCGCTATGTTCGTCGCGTGGAATCCGACCGGCGTGGGCAGTGGCTGCGCGGGGTGCTCGACCTCTGCGTCCTGGCGCTGCTGCGCGAGGGCGAGTCCTACGGCTACCAGCTCGCCCAGGCACTGGAGGCCGCCGGCATCGGGCCGATCCAGGGCGGCACGCTCTACCCGGTGCTGCTGCGGCTGCAACGCACCGGTCTGGTCACCGCCGAGTGGCGGGAGGGCGATGCCGGACCGGCCCGCAAGTACTACCGGCTCACCGACGACGGGCGGGCGACCCTGCGCCAGGGCGGCAACGCCTGGCTCGCGTTCGTCGCCCCGGTGACCGGCCTCGTCACGAAGGGGGTCGACGGATGAACGCCGACGATTGGCTGCGGGCGTTCGCGGCCGAGTTGGACCGGCGCCGGGTCCGGGCGGACGCCGCCCGGCACGTGGTCGCCGAGGCCGCCGCGCACCTGCGCGACGGTGGGGGCGACCCGTGGGCCGTCTTCGGCCGGCCGCAGGACTACGCCGCCGCGATCGTCGAGACCATCGGCACCGCGCCCGGTCCGCGCCCCGGGCCGGTCCGGCTGCACGCCCGGGGCATCACCAAGCGGTACGGGCGACACACCGTCCTGCGCGACGCGTCCCTGACCGTCCGGGCCGGGCAGATCGCCGCCGTGATCGGGGCGAACGGCTGCGGCAAGAGCACCTTCCTGCGCGTCTGCGCCGGCCTGGTCTCCCCCGACGCCGGGGACGTGACCGTCTCCGGCCGGGTCGGCTACTGCCCCCAGCAGGGCGGCACCGCCGACTTCCTGCTGCCCGACGAGCACTTCGTGCTGATCGGCGCCGGCCGGGGCGTGGCCCGCGGTCCGGCTCGCCGCGCCGGCCGGGCGGCGGCCCGCCACCTCGGCTGGGAGGCCGACGGCGACGTCCTCGCCCGCGACCTCTCCGGCGGCACCCGGCAGAAGCTGAACCTGACCATGTCCACCCTCAGCGAGCCGGACGTGCTGCTGCTCGACGAGCCCTACCAGGGCTTCGACCAGGGCACGTACGTCAACTTCTGGGACCAGCTCGCCCGGCTGCGCGACGAGGGACGGGCGATCGTCGTGGTGACGCACCTGCTCAACCAACTCGACCGGGTCGACCTGGTGCTCGACCTGACCCCGGCAACCCAGGGAGGGCGCGCGTGAACCGCCTCGCCACCGTCGCCGAGATGACCCTGCGGGAGTTGCTGCGCCGTCGGGGCGTGCTCCTGCTGCTGCTGTTGATGCCGCTGGCGTTCTGGATGATCCGGCGGGACTCCCACGTCGGGCAGTCGGTGCGTTCGCTGCTGCTCGGCATCAGCTGGGCCGTCAGCACCGCCGCCCTCTTCGCCACCGGCGCGGCCCGCGAACTGGAGCCCCGGCTGCGGCTGGCCGGCTACCGCCCGCGCGATCTCTACCTCGGTCGGCTGCTCGGCCTGTGGGCGGCCGGGCTCCTGCTGTCCGTACCGTTCTTCCTGCTCACCGTCGTCGATGCGCCCGAGCTGCGGCACGGCGGGGTGGCGGTGGCGATGCTCTGCTGCGTGGCGGTGGCCGCGCCGTTCGGGATGCTGATCGGCGCGCTGCTCCCCCGCGAGCTGGAGGGGACGCTGCTGCTGCTCACCGTGGTGGCGGTGCAGATGCTGATCGACCCGGCCGGCACCGGCGCCAAGCTGACCCCCTTCTGGTCCAGTCGGGAGATCGCCACCTGGGCGGTGGACCACGCCGACTCCGGCTACCTGACGCGCGGTTCGCTGCACGGGCTGGCCGTCACCGCGCTGCTGATCGGCGCCGTGGCGGCCGTGTTCAGCGTCCGGCTGCGCCGCCGCCGGCACCTTCGACACCTGCCGATCGGCTGACGGCGCGCCACGCCGGTAACCGGCGATTGCGGTTGCGGCGGCTGCCGGACCGGGATGGGATGGGCGGATGACCGTCCGCCGGGTGCACGCCGAGGAACGACTCACCACCAGCTTCGCGCTCGGCGCGTACGCCTTCGAGGCGTCGCCGCGCAGCGTGGCCCGGGCGGAGGAGTTCCGCGGTTACCTGCCCTACAACGAGGGCAACCGGACGCTGATCGTCGAGGAGGGGCGCACCACGGTCGCCGCCGCCTCGGCGATCCCGATGCGGCAGAACCTGCGCGGCGAGGTGCTGCCCATGGCCGGTGTCGCCGGGGTGGCCACCCACCCGCTGGCCCGCCGGCGCGGGCACGTACGCACCCTGCTGCACCAGCTCCTCGACGAGATGCGCGACGAGGGGCACCAGCTCAGCGCGCTCTACCCGTTCCGGCCGTCGTTCTACGCCCGGTTCGGCTACGTGGGGCTGCCGAAGCCGCGTACCGTCACGTTCTCGCCGGCGGACCTGGGCGAGCTGCTCCGCGCCGACCTGCCGGGCGAGGTCGGCTGGGAGCGGATCGGCGACGGCTACCCGCAGTGGCGCGCGTTCACCGAGCGGTGCCTGAACGAGCGGCACGGCTTCGCGATCTTCCCCGGCTACCGGGACGTGGGGTTGCGCGACCGCGACGAACACTGGCTGCTGACGGCCCGTACGGGCGGCACGGTCACCGGCGCGGTGATCTACCGGATCGACGACCACGGCGGCACGCTCGCCGCCGGCGACCTGCTCGCGACCGACCCGCTCGCGCGCACGCTGCTGTTGCAGTTCTTCGCCCGGCACGTCGACCAGGTGGAGCGGGTGACCGTCCAGGTGCCCGTCGACGAGGCGCCGGAGCTGTGGCTGACCGACCTGGCGGTGCACGTCGAGGCACGGGTGGCCCGCCCGAGCGCCTCCGCGCCGATGGCCCGGCTGCTGTCGATCGACGCGCTGGCCGGGCTGCCCGTCGGGCCGGGCCGGGTGCGGATCGAGCTGGCCGGCGACCGGTGGCTGGCCGGGTCGTACCTGCTGGACGGCACGACCGGCGCGCTGGAGCTGGTCACCGGCGCCGCCGCCACCGCCGGCTCGCCGCCGACCAGCACGCTGACCGCCGCCGGACTCTCCGCGCTGGCGTACGGGGTGCTGGACCCGGTCGAGGTGGGCCTGCGCGGGCTGGGTGACGTGTCGCCGGAGGCGGCGGCGGAGCTGCGCCGGCTCTTCCCCCGCCAGCACCCGTACCTCTTCTCCGACTTCTGACCGCCGCCGCTCGCGGTCGGTCAGTAGGGGTTGCCGTGGCCGGCGAGGCGACCGCCGAGCAGGGCGGCGGGACGGCCCGGGAGGCCGCCGGCCGCCGACATCGGCGGGCTGGTGGCGTGCGCGCCGTCGGCCATGCCGGCGAGGAGTTCCCGCAGCGCGCTGAGCGCGTCGTGGCGCGGGTGCCAGCCCAGCTCCGTCTCGGCGCGCTCGCTCGACATGAGCGGCGCGTGCAACGCCAGCTCCACCCAGCCGCCGTCGATCGGTTGCAGCCGCGCCCGCCAGGTCAGCGCGGCGGCGGCGCGCAGCACCGGGGCGGCCACGGGCACCGTCCAGCCGTGGAAGTGCCGGGCCACCAGCTCCGGGGTCAGCACCGGGTCCGCGGCGACGTTGAACGCGCCGCGCGCGTCACCCAGGACCGCCCGGGCGTACGCGTCGGCGACGTCGTCGGTGTGCACGGCCTGCATCCGCAGCCGCCGGTTCGTCGGCACGATCGGGATCCGGCCGAAGCGCAGCAGCCGGACGGGCGCGAACGGGCCGAGGAAGTAGCGGGTGATCTCGGTGGCCGCCGCCCGCTGGAAGTTCAGCCCGGGCCGCAGCCGCACCACCCGCAGCTCCGGGTGCTCCCGCTCCGCCCGGTCGAGCAGCGCCTCCACCTCGGCCTTGTCCCGGCTGTACGACGAGCCGGGCACCCCCGTCGCCGGCCAGCGCTCGGAGACCGGCCGGTCCTTCGGGCCGGACGCGTAGACGCCGACCGACGACGCGTACACCAGAGCCGGCACGCCGGCGCGGACCACGGCGTCGATCACGGCCGCGCTCCCGCCCACGTTGGTACGGTGCAGCACCCGCTGGTCGTGGCTGGGCTGGATCTGCCAGGCCAGGTGCACCACCGCGTCGGCCCCGGCGAAGACCTCGGCGAGCTGGCCGGCCGCCCCGGGCAGGCCGACGTCGCAGGAGTGCCACTCCACCTGGTCGTACGGCTCGCCGCACTCCGGCCCAGGCAGCCGACGCGCCACCCCGGCGAGTTCCAGCCCGCGCTCCCGTCGCAGCCGGCGCAACAGGGCGGTGCCCGCGTTGCCGGTCGCCCCCACCACCACGATCCGCATGCCGCCCCGTACCCGCTCTGTCGCGCCTCAATCGCTTCTGGGGCAACGCTTTCCGGCGCGAGCTAGTACGCTCGCGGGCGCGTTCTGCGGACCCGACCGCGGCAGCGGCGCGGGTCGGCGGTCGCGGGTCGAGCGGCGAGAAGGGCGGGGCAGGATGACGAACCACCTCGATCGAAGCGGCCGGCCACGGGCGACCGTCTATCCGGCGTCGCTGACCCAGAGCCGCCTGATCAAGGGACGTCACGCGCCGGGCGGCCCGCCCGCGCAGATCGTGGGCACCCACCTGCTGATCCGCGGGCCGCTGGACGTCGACCGGCTCCGCGACGCGCTGATCGGGCTCGTCCGCCGGCACACCATCCTCCGCACCAACTACGCCTTCGCCGAATCGGGAGAGGTGCTGGCGATCGTCCATCCGGGCGAGGGCCCGGACGTGTTCACGATCGCGCCGGCCACCGGGATGTCCGACGAGGACGAGATCCGCAAGCACGTGAGCGACGTCCTCGACGACGCCACCCAACGGTTCACGACCCCGGACCGCCACACGATGCTCCAGGCGATCCTGATCCCGCACACGCCAGGCGTCCACAGCCTCCTCCTGGTCATCGACCACATCGCGATCGACGAGCGTTCGAGGGCGGTCCTCCAGCGGGATCTCGCCACGCTCTACGCAGGCCGGTCGGAGGATCTCGACGAGCCGTACGCCTACGACTCGTCCGCCGTCCGGAACACGTTCCCGAGCGTCGAGGACTCGCCGGAGATCCTCGATCTCCTCACGCCGCTGCCGCCACGCTTCCTGACCGATCTCGAGGTGGAGGCAACTCGGCCGGTGGTGACCGAGGGCCTGCTCGGCCCGGAGATCTCCGCCCGCATGGGCACCGCGGCGAAGCGGTTGGGCTGCACGCGCTTCATCATCAACGTCACCGCGCTGCTCTGGGCGCTGAAGCAGCTCTCCGGGACCGACGACGTCGGCCTCGTCACGGCCGTGGACACCCGACGCAGGCCGCAGGACTTCGACACCGTCGGCTTCTTCCAGAATCTGATCTTCCTCCGCTCGCGCTCGCCCCGATCCGCGGGCCTGCGACGGACCTTCGAGGAGTGCCGGACGCTCGTACGCGACTCGCTGCGGCGGCGTGACTATCCCATCGCCTCGCTGATCGCCCACGCCGCCGGGAAGCGCGAGGGAGGCGCCTGCCGGAGCCCGCTCTACCAGGTCGTGCTGGCGTATGCGCGGGAGGACGTGGACCTGCACTGGACGCTGGACGGTGTCGACGTGCGAGCGGTGGAACTCGATCACCCGCAGGCGTCCATCGAGCTGCTCATCTTCGTCACCGAGTCCCCGTCCGACACGAACGCGCTGCTGATCGGCGCGGCGGACGTGCTCGGAGCGGACGATCTGCACCGACTGCTGACCCTGTGGCGGGACGCGGTCGGCGAACTCACCCGCGACGGATCGACCGACCCGGTCGGCGCTCGGGCGTAGGCGGCCGTCGGCTAGTCCCCGCCCAGGTAGCCTTCGCGCTGCGCGTCGTACAACCTCGCGTACAGGGGCACGTCGAGCAACCGCTCGTGCGGACCCACCCCGGCCACCCGGCCCTCGTGCAGGAGGACCACCTCGTCGGACGCGGACGCGAGCGACATCCGATGGGTGACCACGACGACGATTCCGGCCCGCTCCCGCGCGACGGCGCGCGCCCGGGACATGAGCCGGTCGAGCAGCATCTCCTCGGCGATCGGGTCGATGGCGGCGGTCGGCTCGTCGAAGAGCAGCACAGCGGCATCCGCTCGCAGGAAGCCCCTGGCCAGTGCCACGCGCTGCCACTGTCCGCCGGAGAGGCGACGCCCGTCCGTCATCGTGGCGCCCAACGGCAGCCCCAGACCGTGCTCCCTGACGAGCTGCCCCAGACCTGCGCTCTCCACCGCGTTCTCGACATCGGTGTCGGTGAACCGGTCGTCGCCGAGCCGCACCGCGTCGCCAAGCTCGAACTCCAGCTCGGCGAAGTCCTGGGTGATGTAGGTGGTGCCGGGAGTCCGTCCCCGCGCCCCGTCCTGGCCGGCCGCCCCCGCACCGATCAGCCGGATCTCCCCGGACGAGGGGGCGATCAACCCGCTCAGCAGGTTCACGAGGGTCGTCTTCCCGCTCCCGTTCGCGCCCACGAGGGCGTAGATGCGGCCCTCGACGAGCCGGAGGGAGACGCCCTCGATGGCGGCGGTGGCCGCTCCGGGATAGCGGTAGGAGACGTCGTGCAGCTCGATCGCGGAGACCTCGCCCGCCGGGCGGTGCACGACCGGATCGCGGCGCAGCCGCTCGCGTACCCGATCGAGGGAGCGGACCACACGGATCGAGTCCGCGCAGGATGCCAGGTAGCGCGCCAGGGCGCCGACCAGCGACGTGGTCGTCGAGAGCAGCAGCAGCGAGGCCAGCGTCGTCGCCATGCCCACGGTGCCCTCCGCGAGCGCGTGGACGAGGCCAGCCACCCCGGCGGCGAGCGCCGCACCCGTCAGGACGATCCCGAGCATCGTCCACAGGGCACCCCGCCACAGGCCGGCGTTCCGCGTCGCCTCCGCCGCCGTGGCCGAGGCGCGGTGCGCCGCCAGGAGGTACTCGCTCCCCCGGGACAGGACCAGCTCGTCGGTGTACCTCTCGTCCGTGCCGATGCCCGCGAGTTCGCCGCTGACCCGCGCGTTCTCGGCAGCCGCCCGCTGGGCTGCCCCGACGGCCGCGTCACGCCGGCGGACGCACAGGTACGCCCCCACGGCGGCGAGCGGCATGAGCAGGAGCCACGGAGTCGCCAGCACCGTGATGACCACGGTCATGGCCAACCGGACGGTCGTGCCGAGGATGAGGCCCACGACGTCGGCGCCCTCGGTGAGCCGCGCCTGTTCGGAGCGCACGATCTGCAGGTCGTCGACGAAGGGCCGCTCCGAGAAGTGCTCGGTCGACCTGGCGTCGTAGAGCCCGCGCTGCAGGTCCTCGTCGATGAGCCGGTTCGTCCGGTCGATCAACACAGCCGAGACGGCGAGCGAGTAGCGGCCGAGCAGCACCTGCGCCACCAGGGCCGCACAGGCCAGGCCCAGGAACGGCACCCCCGACGTGGGTTCCCCCGCCGCCCAGAGGGCCACCATGATCGCGATCGCGACCGACGCGGCGACGGTGGCGACGGGCCGCACCGTGAACGCCACGAGGGTGACCCAGGCGGCACGCCGATCCGCCCGGAAGGACAGTCGCAGAAGCTCGCGGAGCGCGCCTGAGAAGGTCATCGGGCCACACCCCCCTCGCTCGGCGTCCGGTAGCGGTCGGCCTGCGAGCGGAACATCCGCGCGTACGTCCCGTCGTCGTCCATCAGCGTCGCGTGGGTCCCGCGCTCGGCGATCGTGCCGTCGTGGAGCACCAGGATCTCGGCCGCGCGCCGGACGCCCGCGAAGCGGTGCGACACCATCACCGTCGTCCGGCCCGGGCCCGCGAGTTCGCCGAGCTGGGCGAAGAACCGCGCCTCAGCCTGCGCGTCGAGCGCGGCCGTCGGCTCGTCCAGCACCAGCACGCGCCGATCGTCGTCCACCATGCCCGCGAGCGCGCGCGCCGTCGCGAGGCGTTGCCACTGCCCGCCGGAGAGGCCGCTCCCCGCGCCCATCGCCGCCGTGAGGCGTGGCGCTCCCGGCTCGAACAGCTCCGGATCGAGATCGTCGAGCAGGGCCCGCACCCGCGGTTCGCGTACGGCCGCACTGTCCGTGCGCCCCAACGTCACGTTGTCGTACGCCGAGGCCGGGTAGCGGACGTACTGCTGGCCGAGGAACGCGAACGAGTCGCGCCAGGCGACGCGCAGCGCCTCGGCGGACACCTCGACCCCGTCGCAGAGGATCCGTCCCGAGCTGGGCGCGAGCAGCCCGACGAGCAGCTTCAGCAGGGTGGACTTCCCCGCTCCGTTCGCGCCGACGATCGCCAGGCTGCCCCCGAGTTCCACCTCGAAGCTCAGCTCCGCGAACACCGGCTCGGCCGCGCCGGGATAACGGAACGTGACCCGTTCGAACCGGATCCTGCTGCCCGGTCCCGCCCGGGGAGCGCTCCAGCCGGTGACCACCGGGCGCGGGTGCGCCGTCGTCGCGAGCCGGACTCGGTCGAAGACCTCCGCACCCATCGACGAGTAGACCACGTCCATGGTGACGCCGAAGACGAGCATCAACGCGACCAGCGAGGACACGCCCATCACCACCTGGGCGGGCGGCAGGCCGGCCCGCACCAGCACGAACAGCGCGAACGCCATCGCGACCACCGCGAGGGCCAGCGCCGCCAGCAGCGGCGGGCCGATGCGCGTGGCCGGGCGGGCGCCGTGCGCGGCCTCGCGGAACCTGCCGATCACCCAGTCGGCCGCGCGGAAGAGGATCACCTCGCGGGCCGTGCGGCGGTGGAACGCCAGACCCGCGAGGTACACCGCGCGCGCACTCTCCTTGTCCGCCGAGTACGCCGCCGACTGCTCGGCCGTGTAGTCCCGCTCCATCGTCGCGGACAGCACGACGAACGCGACCAGGACGGGGACGCCCGCGAGCGGCTCCACGAACACGAGCACGAGTCCAGGGATCACCGCCTGCGCACGCATCAGCAGGTATCGCACCGTCGACACCACGAGCCGCCGCATCGGCGGCGCGGAGCTGACGGCATCCAGCGCCTCCCGGAGGGCCCGCGAACCCGCACCGGGGTCGGACAGTCGCGCTCGGATCAGGGCGCGCTCCGACTTCTCCTGTATCCGGCCCCCGTAGCGGTCGGCGAGGACGTCCACGACCACGTTGCAGAGCTGGTCGACGACGAAGAGGACCACGAACGCCGTACCGGCCAGCACGACCGCCGACGAGCCGCCGGCCACGCCGCCCACGACGAAGCCGATCGCCACGATCGACGCGGCCGGCACCGCCGCCGTCGCCAGCAGGAGCAGGACGAGACCCAGCGTGAACCCGGGGAGGAGCCGCCACCCCACGGCGAAGAGGTTCAGCCGGAGCCGCCTGACGACCGTGGTACCGACGCCTGGCCGGTCCGGTGCCACCCGTCGCCTCATCACCTGCTCATTCAACGGTGACCCGCGATGGCCGTGGTCGGCGGCCTCCCCGCCCGCTGGCGAGGCGGCTGCCGCACCGCCGGGTGTTCCGGAGACGTCATTCGTCCAGTCCCTGCTCGACCATGTCCACGATCGCCTCGACGTTCTCCGCCGTGAGCAGGTCCAGAACCTCCAGGACCACTCCCCACCGCTTGTGGATGAGGTTGACGACGGCGAGCAGGTCGACCGAGTCGATCCCGAAGTCGAGCAACCCGACCTCCAGGAGCTGGTCGTCGCTGAGGTGCGCGAAGTCGCCGCGCTGCCGGAGCACCTCCACGAGCCCGCTGACGATCTCCTCCCGCCCGGGGCGGGACCTCGGCCCGTCCTCCGGCCGGGCGGCTCCGTTCGCCCCGGCCTCGTCCGCCGCGGGCTGCGGGGCGGGCGCGGACATCCGGCCCGCGTCGCCGCCGACCTCGTCCGCCGCAGGCGCGGGCGCCCGGCCCGCGGCGCCGCCGACGTCGATCGAGAGGCGCTCCCGGCCACGCACGTCGGGCCCGTCCCCGGGCTCGCCCGGCCGTGCCCGGCCAGCGGAGAGCACCAGGTGCACGCTCGTGCCGCTCGCCCCGAAGCAGCTGACGCCGACCCGCGCGGTGCCCGTGGGAAGCGGAACGGGACGGAACGACGGCTGGGCGATCCACTCGCGTGCGTCGGCGTTCAGCTCCTCGAAGTGCACCGTCGGGGGCATCCAGCCGCGCTTCAGCCCCAGGAGGACGTTCACGAGGGACGCGATGCCCGCAGCCGTGTCGAGGTGACCCAGCGCCGGCTTCACCGAGCCCACGGGAAGGGGGTCCCGGCGCGTGCCGAACACCTCGTGCAGGGCGCCCAGCTCCACGATGTCGCCCACCGTCGTTCCCGTGCCGTGCCCCTCGACGTACGCGATGTCGTCCGGTCCGACGGACGCGTCCGCCATCGCCCGACGGATGACCCGTACCTGACCGTCGAACGCGGGTGCGGCGTAACTGGCGCGCTGCGCGCCGTCGCTGGCGGAGTAGACGCCCTCGATCACACCGTGGATCGTGTTGCCGTCGGCGACGGCGTCCTCGTGGCGACGAAGCACGAAGACACCCCCGCCGCTGCCGCCGACGGTGCCGTCGGCCCGGGAATCGAACGCCCGGCACTCCCCGGTCGGCGACAGGATCCCGCCGCGTTCCCACTGGTATCCCCGACGATCGGGGAAGTACAACGCCGCGGCGCCCGCGAGGACGGTGTCGACCCGGCCGCTGCGGAGCAGGAGCACCGCGTGCTCCACCGCCGCGAGCGCTGTCGAGCAGGCCGTCTGGACGTTCACGCTCGGGCCGATGAGCCCCAGCCGGTAGGAGACCCGTCCGACGCAGTGGTCACTGCTGTTGCCGATGAGGATCTCCGGGAAGGCGAGCTGGTCCCGCATCGCGAGGTCCCGCTGCAACCGCGTCGTGAAGTACGAGTCGAGCGACTGGCCCGCGTACAGACCCATGCCGATGCCGCCGACCACGCCGATCTCGCGGCCACGCACGCTGTCGGGACTCATGCCCGCGTCGTGCAGCGCCCCGATGCAGCAGTCGAGGAAGAGCAGGTGCTGCGGATCGGTGATCGCCAGTTCGTGTGGAGTCAGGCCGGCCAGGTGGCGTGCGGTTTCCGGGCTCCAGGCCGCCCTGGCCGACCGCGCCACGTAGCCTTCGCGGCCGAAGTCCGACTCCGGTACGCCCGCGGCGACCATCTCCTCGCGGGAGACGTCCACGACGGCGCTCGTTCCCGACCTCAGGAACGAGTCGATCTCGACCCGCTCACGTCCGGCGGGCAGACATGCGTCGTACCCGACGATGGCGATCTCGCCGCTCACCCGGCATTCCTCTTCCCGCTGTCGTCGATGTGGTCCGCGAGTGCCGCGAGGCTCGGGAACCGCATCAGCTCCAACACTCCGATCTTCTGACCGGTACGGCCCGCGAGAGCGCGAGCGAGGTTCGGCAGGTCGACCGACGTCAACCCCATGTCGAACCAGCTGGCGTGCGGGCGTACCGTTTCCGCGCCGACGAGCGGGCGCAGCCCGAGCGCGAGCGCGCTGACGGTCGGCGACCACCCGGTCTCGTCCGCCTTCCCGGCGCTCGGCGGGTCGGCGGCGGACGAGGGCTGCGCCCCGCCGTCGCGCTGCGGGAGGAACGCGACGTCCTCGCGTACCCCGAGCAGCACGGAGCGGGCAGGCCGGGCCAGTACGCAGGCGGCGATGTCCATGACGCTGATCTCGTCGAGCCCCAGGGCCTGGGCCACGGCCACGTTCGCCTCGTCGGTCTGCCGTGCCTCGCGCACCGACGTCACCGACACGACCGTGACCGGGATCCGGGTGGCCTGCTCGGCGATCACCTCGGCCGCCGCGCACGCCGCCGAATAGGTCTCGACGCCCGTCCCCGCGACGTGTGCGTTGACGGAGGAGACGACCGCGAGCGGCGCGTCCAGGGCGTGCGCCAGTTCCACGGCCGTGCGGACCCCGTCGGTCTTCGGGCCGAGAAGACGCGCGAGCGCGTCCTGCGGCGCGGGCCGGGGCTCGCCCGCCAGGTGGACAACCAGGGTCCGCTCCCCGGGAGCCCATCCGATCTTCTCCAGCAGGTCGCCCACGGCCGCCGTCGAACCGATGTCGGTGCAGACCCGGTCGACCCCGTCCGCCGGGGCGTTCCCGGACCGGGCCCGGTGACCGACGAGCGTGACGCGCAGGCCGCGAGCGGACAGTTCGGCGCCGAGCGCCTCGCCGAGTCGCCCGGTGCCACCGAGGAGCACGGCATGGGTCGCGGGCGGGACGTCGCTTCCGGCGGAGACCGGCGCGAGGACGCGGTGCCACAGGTCACCGCGAGGGCCCACGAAGAGGTCCGCGACGGCAGTGCGCGCGCCCGCCTCCACGGCCGGTTCCTGCGCCAGGACGTCGTCGAGCACCTGCTCGTGCGCGAGCGGATGCAGCCAGACCGTACGCACGGAGCGGGCGCCCGCCCCGTGCGCGACCGCGCGCAGGTACGCCGCCACGGGATGCGACCGGGGCAGCCGCCGGGCGTCGCCCTCGCGCGCCTCGACGAGGATCACCACGTCCTGCCCCCGCAACCGGTCGGGCTCGGCCGCCTGACGCCAGTGCTCCAGCGTCTCGTGCAGTTGCTGCGGCGCGCAGCCGGCCAGGGCCGAGTGGACCAGCCCGCGCCCACGCAGGACGACCGGCTTGCGCACCTGCCCCTGCGCTCCCGCCGGTGTCCCCTCCGCAGGCGAGGGCCGGGCGACCCACTCCAACTCCCACAGCCGAGGCGGGTCGGGGTCGATGAACCTCCGGACGAGCCTTCCCTTGCGGACCTTGCCGATGCTGGTCCGCTCGATCGCGCTCGCCGGAATGTCGATGACGTGCGCGACGGGTACGCCGATGATCGTCTCCACGCACCGCCGGACCTCGCCGCGCACCTTCGACGCGTCACCGTCGACGGCACAGAACACGGCGATCTGATCACGGTCGAGCCTCGGTGCCCGGAAGGAGGTGATCGCGCACGTCCCCGGCACGACGCCCCCGACCCGCTCGACCTCACCTTCGAGGTCGGCGGAGTTCCAGGTCACGCCGTTCGCGACGATCCTGGTGCCGTCCCTGCCGACGAAGTGCACGCCGCTGTCGTCGATCCGGGCGAGGTCACCGGTCCGGAACCAGCCGTCGGCACCCATGGCGAGGTCCCCACCCACCAGATAGCGCTCCAGCACCGGCGAACCACGAACTTCCAGGTGCCCCACGCCGAGGCCGTCGTCCGCGGCGTCCGTCGCCACGATCCGGACCTCGACCCCGGGCAGCGGGAAGCCGACGGAGACCGTCGGAGACGTGTCCGCGAGTGGGTCGTAGTGCGGGGCGTACAGAACCCCGGAGCACGTCTCCGCCATGCCCCAGGCCGGTGCGATCGTGCCCTTGGGCAGGCCCAGACGGCCCAGCGACTCCTCGAAGCGCGCGCAGTCCCTGGCGGAGACGGCCTCGCCGCCGTTCAGGCAGAACCGGATGCTCGCGAGGTCGACGGACCCGTCGGCCGGGATGTTCCCGGCCTCGTTGGCCAGCATGCGATAGGCGAAGTTGGGCGACCACACCGCGCTGACGCGGTGCTCGGTCACGAGCCGGAACCACTCGCCGGGATTCGCGAGGATGCGTTCGGTCGCGACGGAGAGGTGCCTGGCCGCGATCACGGCGTCCCGGACGTGGGCCATCAGCATGCCGCCGACGTGCGACAGCGGCATCCAGTTCAAGCCGACCGTCGTGGCGTCGAGCTCGTTCACGGCCACGGCGCCGAGCGCCATGTCGATGACGCCCCGGTGGCGCTGCGGCACCACCTTCGGGGCGCCGGTGCTCCCCGAGGTCATGAAGTGCACCAGCGACAGGGGACCGTCGGCGGTGGCAGCGGCGCCGTCGTGCCCGCCCGGCTCGTCCAGGTCGAGCGGGATCGGGTCGATCCCCCACCTCGGCGCCTCGGAGACGACCCGGAACCGGGCGGCCCTGGCGTGGACGAGCGCGCGGACGGGCGCGTGCTCGGCGAGCGCGGCCAACCACTCGCCCCCTCCCGCGCGGTCGTCGAGGAGTTCGGCCGGCACCAGCAGCGGCTCGGCCCCCGCCACGACACTGCTCCAGAAGAGCGCGAGGATCTCCGACGGTTCGGTCGCGGCCACGACCACGATGGAGCCACGGTCGAGGCCCCCGCGACGGGCGTCGGCGGCGATCAGCCGTACGCGGTCCCGGAAGGCTCGCCAACTCTCCTCGCGCCGGGTCCCGTCGGAGTCGATCGTGCCGACGGTGGTCGTGCCGTCCGCCGCCCGGTCGAGGACCTCCGAGAGACTCCGTGGCGTCCCCTCGGTCCGTACCGTGGCGAGCGGCCGGCCCGCGAGCTGGGCGATTACGCGGTGCTCGGTCTGCATCTCTACCGACTAACCACCGGACGCCCGTCGCGCAGGACGTCGAACTGCGTGTGCGGGTTGTTCGCCGGGCTGATGACCTTGTCGCCCCACGGGTCGATCGCGATCCGGTTCATGCCGTCCGGGGCGTACTCGACGACGAGTGCCTTGCGCGTCCAGTTCTGGAAGTTGCCGCCGGTCATGTGCGGCAGCAGGCCCGCGAAGACCATGATGGATCCGGCCCGCATCGGCAGCGGGATCATGCCGGACGGATCCTCGGCGAACACCCGGTTGCCGAACTCGCTCTTCTCGTGCACGAGCGGTCCCACGCGGTGACTGCCGGGGAGCACCCACATGCACCCGGAATCCTCGTCCGCGTCGGTGAGCGCGACCCAGGCGGTGACGATCTTCCCGGGCTGGTCGACGTACGTGTAGCCGGTGTCCTGGTGCCACGGGAACGCCAGGCAGGAGTTCGGGCTCTTGTAGACCGACTGGTCCCAGTACAGGCGGACGTTCGGCCCGATCAGGTCGTACATCATGTGTTGCAGGAGCGGCAGCGCGATGAGCTTGCGCAGCGGTGCCGAATGGCGCGCGAGCTGGACGTTGAACGACACCTTGCCGGCCTGCGTGATGTTGTTCTTGCCGCCGGCGACGCTCGCGGCCGTGAGGCGCTCCGCTTCGAAGCGGTCGAGGTCGGCGACCACCTCCGCCAGGAACGCCTTGCTGAGCACGTCCTCGACGATCACGTAGCCGTCACGGTCGTACGCCTCGGCCTCGGCGTCGCTGAGCACCCGCTTGCCGCTGCCGATCGAGCGCCAGAGGAAGCTGTCGCTGAGCGGGTGGCGGCGGAAGGACGGCCAACGCGAGGACTGGAGCCCGAACCGTTCCTGGCAGAACAACGCCCAGTCCGCACGGGAGTCGTTGACGATCGGGCCCCGCCCGTGCGTCGTGGACACGGCGAGGTCGCCGTCCACGATCGCCTGTGCGCTGTCGGGGATCGTCCTGTCCTGGAATCCGTACTGCGCTGCGGTCCGCGCGTCTGGTTCCACCCACGCAGCGAACTGGCGGAGTTCCCCGAACGTTGTCCTGACTTCCAGAGCCATTCCCTCACCCCTCGATCGAAGCAGCTGACTTGTCTCAGATGCGCGCGGTCACGGCCCGGCTCAGCTGGCTGACCGTCGGATTGTCGAAGATCAACGCCACGTCGAGCTCGGTGCGCAGCTCCTGATTCAGGATCGCCATGATCCGGATCGCGTCGACCGAGTCGCCACCCAGATCGAAGAAGTCGTCCTCGTCACCGAAATCGACGGACCCGTCGAGCACCCGCTTCCAGATCCCCCGTACCAGCTCGGGAACGTAGCCGTGGACCTCCGCGCCGGCCGGCCGGTCGCCGTCACCGTCGTGGTCCTGATCCGCCTCGCCCACGTACTCGTCGACCAGTGCGCGGAGCGCCGCCATGACCTCGGCCCCCTGGTCGGCTCGCAGCGAGCGCAGCACATGCGACAGGGCCGCGTCGAGGTCCTCGGCCGACGACGGGCTGAGTGCGAGCCTCTCCTCCGCGCCCACCATCGCCCAGCGGCTCAGCGCGAGGACGGTGCCGTCGCCGACGGCGCCTGCGCCGGGCCGGCCCGTGCCGACGACGACGAGCCGACCGGGCGCGCCCGCCGCACGAACCCGGCCCGCGAGACCCACCATGCCGGTCACCAGCAGCGCGACGGTGGCGTCGAACGCGGTGTCGACGTCGATCACCACCGCCTCGGCGTCGAGAGAACCCGGCTCCTCCTCGGCGAGGACGCGCGCGGACGCACGCGCCTTCGTCACGACGAGGTCGAGGGGGCGGACCCGGCCGTCGAGCCGCGCCTCCGCGGCGCCGGGGTCCCCCTGCGGCTCGGCGAGGCCACGGACGAGCCGGGCGAGCCCCCGCGCCGAGACCCGTTCCGCGCGGTCCACGCCGCCGCGCCCGTCGTCCGCGGTGGCCGCTTCCGGCTCGGTCGTCGGGACGAACCGTTCCTCGATGCCGCGGATCAACCGCGCGAGCAGCAGCTCGCCCCGGTCCTTCGGAAGGAACGCCTGCGCCGCGTCGATCGACAGTTCGACGTCACCGCCGGGCCGCTGGGTGAAGGTCACGGCGAGCGGGAACCGGACCACGTCGGTGGGCATCGACACCTCGTCCACCTGGTGGCCGTCCAGTGCGAACGCCTCGAGGTTGTCCCACGACACCGTCACCGTGGGCGTCTGCACGCGACGGGTGACGTCGTTGAACACCTGGCGGAAGGTGAGCGAGCCGTGTTCGACCCCCGACATGACGGCGCCCTTGACCGACGGGCGTGGGTCGTCCCCCGCCACCGGACCCAGCCAGAACGGCGCCAGCACGGCGCAGCTGCCGTACTCGACCACCGACGGCTTGGCGGGGAACGCGTAGAGGTGGTGCCGTCCGAGCGTCTCGTCGATGATCTCCGCCGCCGCCCGGAGCGCCTCGGCGAACGACGTCGACCGCTCGGAGCGGGCATACGACGCGAGGCCCGCGCGCAGGTCCGAGGCGAGGCGACCCGACACCCGGTAGCCGCGACGGTCGAGGGTCCGCGCGTCGAACCCGGCCTCGAACGCCTCGTCCGGCAGGGCGTCCACCCAGCGGGTCCAGTGCGCCCGGTCCCTTTCCCTGGTCTCCCGGTCGAACTGCGCCACCGGGGGGATCGTCAGCTCCTGGACGGGCCGGCCCTGGTAGCGCGCGGCGACGGAGTCGAGCAGCTCGGCGAAGCGCATCCCGTCGAGGACGACGTGCGACGCGCGGAGGTTGACGAACACCCCGGTGGCGGACCGCTGGCACGTCAGCCGCACGCCGCAGCGCGCGACCGGGTCGAGCGGTTCGGCGTACGACCTCACCCGGATGGCGGCCGCGAAGTCCCCCACGGACTCCGCGACCCCGTCGATCAGTTGCCAGCTCTGGCGATGCGCCTCGCCAAACGGCTCCACCCACCCGTCAACGCCATCCGTATTGACACGTAGACGGTAGGCAGGCTGCGCTTCGATCGTGTCGAGATAGGCGCTCCGCAGTCGGTCGAGATCGACTGCCGGGGAGATGAGAAAGGTGCGGTCGATGACGTACGCCTCACGCGTCTCGGCGCTGATCTGGCACGCGGCCCAGATCTCGCGGGCGGCTCGACTGGTCGAGACGGGAAACGGGTCCCGCGCCGCCGGGTCGACGGGCCTCACCTCATCCGCGTCGTGGGCGGCACCCAGCGGGGCCACGGACTCCGCAGCCGCCGGTCCGGCCAGCCGGTCCGCCTCCTCGACCGGTCCGGCCGGCCGGTCCGCCTTCTCGACCGGTGCGGCCGGACGGTCCGCCGACGACGCCGCTGCGGCGGGGGTGCTCGCCAGCCGCTCGCTGAGCCGGCCGAGCGCTCGCATCGTGTCGTTCCACGCCTGCCCCGGCGGCAGGAAGTCGACGAGACAGGCGATGTCGGTCACGCCGAGCCGGGCGAGCTCGGTGGTCAGCTTCGCCCACTCCGCCTCGGGGCCGACGAGCGACAGGCCGTCGCGCAGACGGTTCGCGGCCGCCTTCATGCGCGGCGCCCAGGTCTCCTCCGCGACGAGTTCGGGGTTGTCGTGCGTGCTGCGGAAGGTGGCGAACATGTAGCGCTCCAGCGCCGCCATGTTCCGCTGCTCCGCCGCCTCGTCCGTGGCGACCGCGGCGTGGAGCAGGACCGTCACGTCTCCGCCGTCCGGCGGGAGCCCGCCGTCGCGCCGCCCCTGCCGATAGCGTTCGAGGTTGCCGGTGAGCTGAGCCAGGTCCTGCTGGATCAGGTTCGTGAGCACACCGCGCCCGGCCCGGCCCGCCTCGTAGAACGAGTCAGGCGATCCCACGCACGCCTGCCAGAGCCGAAGTTCGCTCAGCGGACGCGGGTGCAGCCGGACCTCCGTACGCTCGCCGGACCCCCCTTCGACGGCGAGGGCTTCGCCGCCCCAGAGACGCTCCAGCTGCGCGACACGCGTCCGGAACAGCTCACGGCGTTCGGCGTGCGTCCCCTCGGAGAGGACGAAGTCGCGCTTCATCCAGCCGGACGCCACACCGAGCCCGACCCGCCCGCCGGAGGCGACGTCGACCATCGCCCAGTCCTCCGCCACGGAGATCGCCGAGTGCAGCGGCAGCACACTGCTGCCCGCCCGGATGCCGATCCGCGAGGTGCGCATCGCGACCATGGCGCCGAGCACCGCCGGGTTCGGCGAGAACCCCGCGAAGTCGTCGAAGTGGCGCTCGGGCAGCCAGACGTTCTCCAGTCCCTCGGCCTCGGCGACCTCGACCAGGTCGAGCAGGCGCGAGTAGATGTCCTTCTCGCCGTTGGCCGCGAAACCGAACAGCGCGAGGCTCACCGACGGGGACCGGCCCCCCTCGGGGTCGACCTCCGCGTCGCCACCCCGGGCGAGCCGCTGGGTCGCGCCGGCGACCGCGTCGAGGACGGCGCGGCGGACCTCCGCCGTGTGGGCGGGAGACAGGAAGCAGTTGCCCGTCTCCGGCACGAGTACGCCTTCGGCGATCATCATGCGCCGGAACTCGTGGAACGCCTTCCCCCCGTACGCGAAGCTCGTCGACGTCGCGGGCACGAAGCGGAAGAAGGACCCGGTCCCCAGCACTCGGACGCCGACGCCGGAGTCCTCCAGGATCCGCGCGATCGCCTCACGCAGGTCGTCGCCCGCGGCGTTGAGTTCGGCGAGTACGCCGTCCCCCTCCCGGGCGAGCTGCCGCAGCACCGCGCCCGCCGCGGCCACGGAGAGCGGATGCTTCGCGTACGTCCCTCCGGTGAACGACACGCGGTCCGGGTCGGCGCGCACCTCGTCGGTCCAGGGCCCCCCGTCGATCAGGTCCATGACGTCGGCGCGGCCCGCCACGGCGGCCATCGGCAGACCGGCGGCGAGCGTCTTGCCGTAGGTGGCCAGGTCCGCACGGACGCCGTAGATCCCCTGGAAGCCCTGGACGTGGAACCGGAACCCGGTGAGGACCTCGTCGAACACGAGCAGGGCGCCCGCCTTCTCGGTCAGGCTCCGCGCCGTTCGCGCGAGCGAGGCGAGGTCGACGTCGGGCGACTGGTTCAGCCGGGGCTCCATCACCACGGCGGCGACCTCCTCGCCGTGCGCGGCCATGAAGTCGGCCAGGTGCTGCTCGCTCACGGGCAGCACGCGGACGTCCTCCGCGGCGCTCGGGGACACGCCGGGGAAGGACGGGGTCGCCAGGTGTTCGCGGCGCTTTCCCGGGCGCGGGCTGAAGAGGGTGGAGTCGGAATGGCCGTGGTAGGCGCCCTGGAGGAGGACGACGAGCGCCCGTCCCGTGTAGGCGCGGGCGAGGCGGATCGCGGTGAAGACCGCCTCGGTGCCGGTGACGCAGAAGTTCACCCGGTCCATCCGCGTCAGCTCGCAGAGCAGCTGGGCCACCTCCGAGGTCTGCGCGATCTCGGCGCCGATGTGGAACCCCCGCTCGATCTGCCGCTCGACGGCTTCGCGGACGAAGTCGGGGTTGTGGCCGAAGAGGTGAGCGCCGTACCCCATCGTGAGGTCTATCAGCTTCCGTCCGTCGGCGTCCCACACGTGGGCGCCGCTCGACCGGTCGATCCAGATCGGGTACGACGCCGCCCGCTCCTCGTGCTCACGCTGGGCGATCTTCCGGTTGTTGCACAGATGCCCCTGGCTGCGCCGGCTGAGCTCGCGCGACGCGGCGGTGGCCGTGGCGTAGGTCGCGCCCCGGTCCCGCTGGTGTCCCGGCCGTTCCACCGCCGGTTCCGCCACCGCCTGCCGGATCTCTCCGGTGCCGCCCCGGGCAGCGGGCGTCGCCGCCGGCCCAGCACTCACCAGGACCGGCTCCGGCGCCACCACGACACCATCACCCCGCGCCACCGACTCCGAAACCCAACGCCCGACAGCACGAACCGTCACCACGTCCTCAAGCAAC
>NZ_JBICTL010000001.1:350161-508327 GCF_043197575.1 Micromonospora sp. NPDC049051 | reverse complement strand
CCACCAACACCAACGAATCCGCACCCAGATCCAACAACGGCACCGAACGATCAACCGACCCCGGATCCAACTCCAGCAACTGCTCGACAAGACCAGCCACCGCACCCTCGACGTCACCGGCCCCGCAAACAGGCGCCGCCGACAACCCACCACTCACCACAACCGGCTCCGGCGCCACCACGACACCATCACCCCGCGCCACCGACTCCGAAACCCAACGCCCGACAGCACGAACCGTCACCACGTCCTCAAGCAACTGCTGAACCGAAACATCAACCCCGAACCGCGACTTCACCTCACGCGACAACTCCACCAACACCAACGAATCCGCACCCAGATCCAACAACGGCACCGAACGATCAACCGACCCCGGATCCAACTCCAGCAACTGCTCGACAAGACCAGCTACGGCATCCTCAGTCCGCAATCGAACCCCTCCAGTCGCCTACGCACGAAAGCGCTAGCCGCCGAAGGCACCTAATGGGCCGCCTCACGCAGAGATTGTTGAGTCACCCGGTGCACCCTCGCAGCGAAACGCGCTCACGGTAGCACCCGCCTCCACACCACGGAACACTTCGCCCGCTGATATCAGGGAACCCTCAGCAACCGTCACGTCCTGTGTGTATCGGGCGATGGACAAGACGTCCAGCTATGTCCGCACAAGGCGGTGAAGATGCGATAGCGGTTATCGCCCGGGTAACTCAGCCAAAAGCGCTGGTCACCGAGTGAATGACCGGCGGCGCACGTTGGCGCGCCCACCCCAATCGACCCCTGTTACCACCTGCACTTCTTGACCGCGACAAGCGTGATCTGATAGACGGCCACCGGCAGCCGCGAGATGCGGTGGCTTTTTAATCCACCCCACTTGCGCCACGCGCACCGTCGCTCGACAACCGCGCGCAGCCGGCCGCTCCGGCACTTTATCGCGATACATACATCCGCAGGCCGCATGGTAAGTACCAGGACGAGAAAGACGCCGCCCCCGAATCCTGTGCCGGGACTCACCTTGGCCGGGAGACGATTGCGTGAGCATTGGTCCCGGAAAGGCCGAACGCGCTGACGCCCACGTTGTCGATCCTGTCCGGATGATCGAAGTCGCCGAGTGTCGGCCATATGTTGTGCTCGGCCCAGGGAATCAGCTGACTGGGTTGACCCGTGCCCGTCCTGCCGGGTGGATGCTGCCTCTCGAGAATCTCGATAGCGACCATCAGGGAGAGCAGCCCTGATGCCGACTCGAGATGACCGAATCGGGGCTTGTTGGATCCGATGAGCAGAGGAGATTTGCGGTCAGCGGTGCGATAGGCCGCCGCGAGTGCGGCAACCTCGATGGGATCGCCGAGCGGGGTGCCCGTTCCGTGCGCTTCGACGTAGTCGATTGCGGTGGCGTCGAGTCCGCTCATCCGCAGTGCGCGCTCGACCACGTCGCGCTGCGCCTTGACATTGGGAACGGTGAGGCCCGCGGTGCGGCCGTCGTGGTTGACCGCGCAATGCACCCGCCCGAGCGAACGCGCCCCGAAACCCTCGGGCGCGAGAACCACCGCCACGACACCCTCACCGATGGTGAATCCGTCGGCTCTCGCGTCGAACGCCCGGCAACTGTCGGACTCCGAGAGCGCCCCGGTCACCGCCCGGATCATCTTCCCGAAGTCGCTCCGCACCAGATGGCTCGCGATGACGAGCGCGAGATCGGCGTCGCCGCTCACCAGCGCCATGATTCCGTGCCGGAGGGCGACGAGCCCCGAGGAGCACGTCGTGTCGACCTGCCAGCTGGGGCCATGGAGGTCGAACGTGTAGGAGACGCGGCCCGCAGCCGCCCCACGGACATTGCCGATACCGAGATACGACCGGTTCTTGTCGGCGATCTGGTCCACGTCGAGCGTGTGCACGAAGTCCGATTCGCTCATCCCGACGAACACGCCGGTCTGGCTGCCCGCGAGGTCCTTCGGGTGGATACCGGCGTCCTCCAGGGCGCGCTCGGCGCAGTCCAGGACCAGCAGGTGCTGCGGATCGATGACCCGGGCCTGACGTGGAGCGATCCGGAACCGCATGGAGTCGGTCCGGAGTTCGTCGTCAGAGAAGGTCGTGGCCCGGTCACCGTGCTCTTCGTCTCCGAACAGTGCCGCGGCGAAATCCGTCCGGCTGCGCACGCCCCCGGGAAGAAACATCGACGCTCCGACGACGTCCACGTTCATGCTTGCCCTCTCTCCAGCACCCCGAACCGACCAGGAATCCGACACGGAGGCGTCCTAGTTCTCGCCGCGCCTGATCGGGATCGCGGAACCGGCCCGGTCGCCCGTGAGCGCGAGTTTGGTCGCGTCCAGCTTTCCGCTCAGCGTCAGAGGAATGTGTTCGAGCACGGTTATGACGCGCGGTATCGCCGACACAGGCAGCTCTTGCCGAAGGCGGCTCCGCAGCGACTTCGTGTCGGGTGGGCTGGCCGGATCTGCCGGGACGACGAACGCGCTGAGACCCGTGCCGCTGTCGTGGACGACCACGGCGTTACGCACGTCCGGCCATCGCCGCAGCGCGGCCTCGACCTCGCCGAGTTCGATCCGCTGACCGTTGATCTTGACCTGGCGATCGTTCCGCCCGAGAAACTCGATGTCGCCACTGGCGAGCCGGCGAACCGTGTCGCCGGTTCGATACGCGACCACGGGTCGCGTGCCGTTTTCGGACGACCGGAGCCACGAGGGAAGCGGCACGAAGCGCGCACGGGTAGCTTCCCGTGCCCCCAGATAACCCAGGGCCACGCATTCTCCCCAGACCAGGAGTTCCCCTGTTTCACCCGGGCGCACCGCGCGGAGATTCTCGTCCACGATCTCGACCGACACCCCGTCGATCGGTCTTCCGAGCGGCACGTGAGCACTCGAACGATGCTCCGGTCGGCGTGAATCGACAGGGTAGGTCAGCACTCCGATCGTCGTTTCGGACGGGCCGTAGTGATTCAGAACCGCACAGGTGCGGTTCTGCGCCACCTGGTCGACGAGGTTCCAGCTCAGCGGCTCTCCACCGAAGATCATGAGCTTGCGGGGGAGAACATGGCGGGCACCGTGGTCAAGATGCGCCGACATGTGTGACGCCGTCGACTTGAGCACGTCGACCGAGTGCGTACGCATGTAGCTTCCGAATGCCAGGGGGTCCATCATGGTGGTCTTGGCCACGAGATGCACGGTGTCGCCCGAGACCAACGCGGGAAAGATCGCGGTGTGACCGAGGTCGGTCGCGAAACTGGTCACGCTGGCGCACGACAGCGGAGCGCCTGCCGGTCTGACCTGATCCAGCACCGAGGCCAGGAACCGCGAATAGTTGTCGAGGGCGCGGTGGGGAACGGCCACCGCCTTGGGCGCACCTGTCGTCCCTGAGGTGAAGACGATGTAGGCGACCTCATCGACGCCGGGTGAGGCCAACTCAGGGCCGTGGTCCGCGCCCTCGGCGGTCGAGATGTGCAACGTCGGTACGCCTTCGGCGTACGCCGCATCCGCTCCCTGCTCGGCGACGAGCCACGTCGCGAGGGAAGCGCGGGTCTGTGCGCGACGACGTTCAGGTGCCTCCTCGACGTCGAGGATCGCGAACGGCGACCCGAGCCACATCGCCGCGAGCGCCGTGACGATCTGAGGAGAGCCACGACGGAGCGCGATGGCGGTGATGTCACCATCGAGCACCCCACAACGCCGCATCTCTCCCGCTGCGGACGCCACACGCCGGACGAGCGCGCTGTAGGTCAGCGTCGTATGCCCCGCAACCAGCGCGGCACGCTGGGGATACAGCTGAGCATTCCGCACCAGCGACCGCATGATCCAACTCATCGCCATGAACCTACCGGTGAATCGGGCGCTCCTGTCAAGGAAGACAGTGGTCGTCGGGCAAGTGCCGGAGGCGGCACCGACAGTTCCGGATTTCCCTGTTTGGCCCCGATTAGCGGCAGCGGCAGTACGGCCGTTCGACGAACTGAACCATGCCACCGGATCGGCCTTCGGGCAGGACGTCGAATCAGCAACGAACGGCGGCATCAGGAACGACGCCGCTGCTCGGCGGGCAGCTCGGCTTCGGTCAATCTGAAGTCCGCACTACAGATGGTGAAGCGATCCGGGCCGCAATTGCGCGCCAATCGGGGCAGGGCGAGTGCGCCCGTCAGGGGCGGGGCGAGTGGCGGACCCAGTTCTTCTGCCCGCCCCGGCGGCGCCCCTGCGCGGCGGCCAGGCAGCGCGGGCAGACCCGGCCGACCGGATCCGCCTCGGTGAGGACGTCCGTCGAGGCGTACTCGAACCGCACGTGGGGGAAGCGGCGCAGCCGGGTCCGGCTGAGCGGAAGCCCGCAGACGGTCTGGTTCTGCCCGGGCAGCCAGGCGTGCACCTCTCCAGCCGGCTCCCGCACGCCGTCCGGGCCCGTCTCCTCGCTGGAGGCCGCCACGGCCGGGCTGCTGCTCATCCTCATCCACCCACGGTTCCCCACACCGCCCCATGCATGCCCACTGCTCCGAAGGCGCAGCAGCGCCCCTGCTGCCTCCCCTGCCTCCCGCTCTCCGCTCTCCGCTCTGTCGATCAAGGAGTTTTGGTGGGCGGAATCGTCCCATTCACCACTTTTACCGGGCACCACAACTGCATGATCCACGCATGCACGCCCACGTGCACGTCATCCCGGCGGGACCGTTCGCCCTCGCGCGCTCCCGCGCCGGCGGGTGGGTCGGACCTTCTTCCGTACGCCCGGAGGTGCCCGCCCCTGACGCGCAGGCGCCCTCGGCGGCGCTGCTGGCCGATCCGGACCTGGGCGGTATCGATGGCGGCAGGAAAGCCGAAAGTCGCAAGCGGCCGACTTCCGGTAACCTGAGCGCGCGGGCCGCTAGCTCAATGGCAGAGCTGTGGACTTTTAATCCATAGGTTCAGGGTTCGAGTCCCTGGCGGCCCACTCCTTCGCTGGTCGGCGGCCCTTCGTGGGGTCGCTTGGGCTGTGATCTTGGTTCGTGTATCAGCAAGTGCAGCTGCGCCCGTCGGTCCAGTGCCAGGTCGGCCAGGGACGAGACGCAGACCCACCCGAGGTACAACTTTCTGTACCTACCCCGGAGGTGGTCATGCGGACCGTCAACTTCACCCAGCTACGGCAGAACCTGGCCGCCGAACTCGACAGCGTCATCAACGACGCGGAGGAAGTAGTGGTGACCCGGTCGGGACACGAGCCGGTGGTCATCGTGCCGCTCGCCGAGTACGAGTGGATGAAGGATACCGAGTACCTCCTTCGCAACCCGGCCAACGCCGCAGCCCTGCGCCGCTCGATCGCGGAGCTTGAGGAGGGCGACGCGGCCGAGCGGGACCTGGTCGACCCGGCCACCGTTACCGTGTAGATCTCCGTAAGAACCAGAACCGCTCCCGCCCGCCTCCGTCGTTTTTGGGGCTGACGGACGGAGCGGTGCCGGGCCGGACCAAGCTCGACCCGGCACGCAGGGCGCGAGCATCTTCCGGGGCGGTTCCGGGGGAAACCCTGTGGTCAGGGCTGCCGGGAGGGCGAAGGATCGACCAGCATGACGAAGCAAACGGTCTCCGCCCTGCGCCGCTTCATCCGGCAGACGTACGGCACCGTCATGTGGCGCAGGCTCGGTGTGGCGGTGATCGCGGTGCCGTCCGCCATGCGGACCATCGCGTCCCGTCGGTTCGTGTCGGGCGTGCTTGCGCTGCCGTTCGCGGCGGCGGCGACCGCCGTCACTGCCGTGCTCGCCGGTCTGATGCTGGTCAACGTCGGCTATCCGCTGCGACCCCTCCTCGGCCTGGACGGTCACGACGGGAGCGTCTGGGCCAGCACGTACTACGACGCCTGGGGCGGCCCCACGCTGGCAGGTGCCTGGGCAGTGCACGGCGTCGGCGCGATGTTGTTCGTCTTCCCGCTGCTGGGCTGGGTGGTCCGCGGCCTGCTGCGGCTGCAGGCCGTCCTCACGGGCACGGCGCCCGCGGCGGTCGGGGCAGCGAGCGCGGTTCTGGCGCCCACGCGGGTCCGGCGGCCTGCTCCGCGACGTGCCGGGACGATGCGATGCCCCGGGACGACGCCAGGTGCCGGGACGACGCCACCTGCCGAAACGATGCGACGTGCCAGGACCATGCGACGCGCCGGGACGATGGGACAGGCCAGGGCGCTACGGCGCCGGGCCGGTGTGACCGCAGCGGCGCTCCTGGCGGCGTACGGCTTCGCTCTGCTCGCCCACGCGGCGGGAATCGGTGACAACGTGCTCTGGTTGCCGCGTGACTTCCGCAGCGGGCTGGCACTGGCCGTCGTACTCGCGCCCGTCGCCGTCGCCGCGCTGACGGTCCGAGTCTGGTGGTACCCGGTGCCCGGCACGGTCCGGGCGTAGCAGGTCCCGCGTACCCGGGGAGCACTAGCGGGCGTTGCGGCCCGGCTGCCGCCGATCGTGCGCGAGAATGTCGGTGATCGGTCGCCCGACAGCCGGGCCGTACGAGGTTGCGGAAGTCCCCTGTCCCACCCTCGCCGTCGTGGATCTGCACCTGGTGGTGTGCCGTGCCCTGTGCGCCGTCACCTGTGTGCTGTGCTGGGCGTGCGGTGTGTGCGGGGAGTCGAACCCCTGCGCCTGCCCTCGGCGCGCCAGGAGTGAGCCGGACTACCCGCCGGCTCTCGGGTTCGTGCACGCCTCCACGTCGGCTACCTGCTCCGCAACTCGTCAGTCCAGCAGCTCGACCTCCCAGTTCGTACGCTGGATCAGCGTGTCGACCTCGCGCAGCTGCCGGGCGAGGTCGTCGGCCTGCCTGCGCAGCTCCGCCACCGGCAGCGCCGGGACCATCTTCAGCTCCGATCGCAGCTGCCGGTACGCGCGCTGGCCCTCGCCGGCCGCGGCGTCCGCCGCCGACGTGACCACGTTGTGGCGCAGACGGAGCACGTCGCGGCGCGCGAGTGCGTCGGTGAGCGTGCCGCCCTCCAGTGCGGTGGCGGCGTTGGTCCGGTTGATCCGCCGGATCAACGATTCCAGTTCGCCGAGCACCTCGCCCGCCTCCGCGAGGAGAGCCGAGGCGTCCTCAGCGGGTGCCTCGCCCTCCTGGTAGCGGGCGCTGGCGGTGATGCGGGCGCGGAGTTGTTCGGCGCGGCGCGCCGCATCCGCGCGCAGCGCAAGTGCCTCAGCAAGCTTCATGGGCACCAGTATGGCCAGCGAAGATCAGCACCGCTCGCCCATTTTTCCGCCGCTGTCGACACGACCGTCGGCACATTTCGGCGGCACGTGGGCCGTGCATGCTCGTCGAGCATCGATGCGAGGGCGGCCACCGGGGGCGGAGAGCGGCACCCTCACGAGGAGCCGCGTGTCAGCAGGTGATGACGACCTTCGCCTGCGCGTGTTCGCCTTCGAGGTACCGGATGGCCTGGGGCACTTCGTGCAGCGGATAGGTCCGGTCGATGACCGGGGTGAGGCGGCCGGCCTCGGCGTGGGCGCGGAGCGTGTCGAGGTGCTGTCGGCTGGGTGCCGTGCCGAGGGTGACGATGCGCTGCCGTACGAAGGGTGCCAGCAGCCGCCCGCGCGCGAGGAGCCAGACGGGTCCGATGAGGCTGCCGCCCCGGTACACGCCGCCGCCGGAGAGCACCAGCGTCCCGGTCGGGGTCAGCGCCCGCCGGAGCGCGGTGAGTGAGCGGTTGCCGACCAGGTCGAACACGACATCGTGGCGGCGGGCGGTGCGGGTGAAGTCCTCGCGGGTGTAGTCGACCACGTGGTCGGCGCCGAGGGAGCGGACCAGGTCGACGTTGCGGGTGCTGCACACCCCCGTCACGGTGGCGCCGAGCGCCTTGGCCAGTTGGACGGCCAGGGTGCCCACGCCGCCGGAGGCGCCGTTGACGAGAACGCGGTGGCCGGGCTCGACCTGCCCGACGTCGCGCAGCCCCATGAGCGCGGTGACGCCGGCCAGGGGCAGGGCGGCCGCCTGCTGCGGCGTCAGGTTCGTCGGCTTCGGCGCGACCATGGCCGCCGGCACGCACACGTACTCGGCGAAGGCGCCGTTGGCGTCGCCGAGGTCGCCGAAGACGGCGTCGCCTGGGCGTACCTGTCGGACATGGGCGCCGACGGCCTCGACCGTGCCGGCGAAGTCGCGGCCACGGATGCGCGCCCGGGGCCGCGACCGGCCCATGGCCAACCGCGCCATCCGGGGATCGCCCCGCATGGCATGCCAGTCGTACGCGTTGAGCGCGGCGGCCCCGATCCGCACGAGCACCTCGTCGGCTGCCGGCACCGGCGTGTCGACGTCCGCGAGTGTGAGTGTCTCCGGCGGGCCGTACCGGTCCTGGACGATCGCCTTCATCTTCACTCCCCTCAAGGTGTACGGCGTACACCTGATGGAACCGATGCTAGGTGTACGCCGTACACTCGTCAAGGCAGTTATGGTTTCAACCGCCGCCGAGACGAGGACGCGAGTTGGCTGACCAGGCTGGAACGCTGCGCCGGACGCCGCTGAGCAGGGACCGGATCCTGCGCGCCGCCGTCGCCCTCGCCGACGAGGCCGGGATCGAGTCCCTCAGCATGCGCAACCTCGCCCAGGACCTGGGCGTCGTGCCGATGGCCCTCTACAAGCACGTGGCCAACAAGGACGAGCTACTCGACGGCATGATCGACGTCGTCGTCGGCGAGATCGACCCGCCGGCACCCGGGTCCGACTGGAAGCACGAGGTCCGTCGACGCATCCTCTCGGCGCGACAGGTGCTGCGGCGCCACCCCTGGGCGCCGCTCGCGATCGAGTCGCGGAACATGGCGACGCCGGTCGTCCTCGCCTACCTCGACTCGATGGTCGGCACCCTCCGGGCCGGCGGGTTCTCCGCCGACCTCGCCCACCACGTGATGCACGCGATGGGCAGCCGGATCCTTGGCTTCAGCCAGGAACTCTTCGACGCCTCACGCGACGCCGGCCGGTCCGGCGCGACCAGTCCCGATCCGCCGGCGGCCCTACCGCCGGAGGTCGCAGCCCGGTTCCCGCACCTCGCGGAGATCTCCACGGCGGCGTCCCACGACGACGAGTCGGTGGTGGGACAGGGCTGCGACGACCAGTTCGAGTTCGAGTTCGCGCTGGACCTGCTGCTCGACGGCATCGAACGGCTGCACCAGCAAGGCTGGACGTCGCGCCGATCCTGATGACGGACGCCGCCGTTCAGCTCGCCAGGTCGACGCCCACGCCGGGCTGGACGCCTCAGGGGGTGTACGGCGTGTCCGTGTGGCCGACCTCGACGAGCCGGCTGCCGCTGAGCTCGTAGACGGCCGTACGCCGGACGGCGACCTCCGCCGAGGACGCGTCCTCGGGGCGGGTCAGGTAAACCACCGTCGCCCGTCGCGACTCGATCGAGACCGACTCGACCGGCGTACGGTCGCCGATGTCGACCATGGTGACGTAGACGGGCTTGCCGTCGATGTTGCCGTACATCACGATCTGCCAGAACTTGCCGGTCCCGCCGCCGTCCATCAGCACCGGGACCACCGCGTCGGCCGCGTCGTCGCCGGTCAGGTCGCCGATGGCGCACGGCTGCTGCATGTGGACGACGGTGCCGTCCTCGCCGGACCACATGCCGTCGACCAGCGGGATCGGATCCGGGTAGCCGTTGTACCGCTCGGATCCGTTACCGAGGACGGCGGTCTTGAGCTGCGCGCAGGTGAGCGCCCGGAGCGTGGCGGGCGCTCCGGACGTGTCGGGTACGGCCGAGGGCGCCGGGTCCGCTGTTCCGTCGTCCACGCTGACGGTGCTGGCCGTCGGCTGCCCCGAGGCAGCCGGGTCGGGGTCGTCCGCCGGGGTGTTGATCGTGACGCATCCGGTCAGCGCCGCCACCAGGGCGAGCGCCGCGACGGGCAGCAGGGTCCTACGCATTGATCTTCCCTCTCCTTCAGGTGGCCCGGAGCGTAGTGCGCCTCCGCCACGGTCGGCCCCACCTGCGGCGGGCGCTGTCGGCTCCCGCCGGGAGCCGAGGAGAGTCGCACCGGCAGCCGTACGACGTCGGGGCCGTCAGTGGCCGACGCCGAGCCGGCCGGCGAGGGTGCCGTGGATGCGGGCGCTGGGGCGGTTCAACTCGATGATCTCGACGGTCTTGCCGCGGGCGGCGTACTTGGTGGTGATCGCGTCGAGGGCCGCGACGGAGGAGGCGTCCCAGACGTGGGCGTGCGTCATGTCGATGACCACCGAGTCGGGGTCGTTCGCGTAGTCGAACTGGCCGACGATGTCGTTGCTGGAGGCGAAGAACAACTCGCCGTGCACCGAGTAGATCCGGGTCGTCCCGTCGGGGTCGAGGACGCTTGTCACCTCCACCAGGCGGGCGACCCGGCGGGCGAAGACGACCATCGCGGTGAGCACGCCGACGATGACGCCGATGGCGAGATTGTGGCTGGCCAGGGTGGTGCCGACGGTGGTCAGCATGACGACGGTCTCGCCGTACGGCATCCGTCGGAGCGTGGCCGGGGCGACCGAGTGCCAGTCGAACGACGACACCGCGACCATGATCATGACGGCGACCAATGCCGCCATCGGGATCAGCGCCACCACGTCACCGAGCGCGACCACCAGGAACAGCAGGAAGGCGCCGGCCAGGAAGGTCGACAGCCGGGTACGGGCGCCGGACACCTTCACGTTGATCATCGTCTGGCCGATCATCGCGCAGCCGCCCATCCCGCCGAAGAACCCGGTGACGATGTTCGCCACGCCCTGGCCCCACGCCTCCCGGGTCTTGCTGGACGGGGTGTCGGTGATGTCGTCGACCAGTTTCGCCGTCAGCAGCGACTCCATCAACCCGACCAGGGCGATCCCCAGGGCGTACGGGGCGATCAGGGCCAGCGTCTCCGTCGTCCACGGGATCCGCGGTACGCCGAGCGTGGGCAGGCTGTCCGGCAGCGCACCCTCGTCACCCACAGTCGGGACCGCGACGTGGGCGGCCACCGTGACCACGGTCAGCACCACGATGGTGACCAGCGGCGCTGGCACGAGCCGGGTGACCCTGGGCAGCCCCACCATGATCACCAGTCCGACAGCCACCAACGGATACACCAGCCACGGCACGCCGAGCAGATGCGGGACCTGGGCGGCGAAGACCAGGATGGCCAGGGCGTTGACGAAGCCGACCAGCACGCTGCGCGGGATGAACCGCATCAGCTTCGCGACCCCGAGCACCGCCAGCAGGATCTGGATCACCCCGCCGAGGATCACCGCCGCCACGAGGTGGTCGAGGCCGTGTTCCCTGGCGAGGGGAGCGACCACCAGGGCGACCGCGCCGGTGGCGGCGGAGATCATCGCCGGCCGTCCGCCGCAGATCGCGATCGTCACCGCCATGGTGAACGAGGCGAAGATCCCCACCCGGGGGTCGACCCCGGCGAGGATCGAGAAGGAGATCGCCTCCGGGATCAACGCGAGGGCGACGACCAGCCCCGCGAGGGTCTCGGTGCGGAACACCTTCGGCGACAGCCAGGACGGCCGGGGCAGGCGCGGACGCGGGGCCGCGGACAGCACAGACGACATACAGCCATTTCCACTCGGGGAGCACGTCGACAGGCGTGCGTCACGCCGCCTCGACCGGGGCGGGTCAGTCAGGGTCACATCGCGTACGGACCCGACCATCGGGGTCGTCCAGGCGTCGTTGCCCAGGTCCACGCGGGCTGCGGTCGCGCAGGACAACGGCCCACCGGACCCTACTCTTCAGGTGCGGTGGAGACCCCGCCCGCATGGCGATCGTCACGACCGGACGGGCCGTCCCCGGACGGCCGAGGATGGAACGAGCCGGCCCACACCCCGCCGACACGGCCAGCGGTCAGGTCGGCTCGGTGCCCGGCGCCGGGATCGCCTTCTCGGCGGCGCGGCTCACCTCCTCCCAGCCCGCCCAGACGTCCATGCGTCGCTTCGAGATGTCGAAGGCGAGGTCGTAGACCATGCTGCCGAGCAGCAGTCGCAGCGGCGGGTCCTCGCTGGCGACGAGCTTCATCAGCGCCTCGGCGGCCAGCCGGGGATCGCTGTCGATCGACCCCTCCGCCCACTGCCGCGCCAGTTCCTCCCGCAGCGGCTCGTAGGCGGGGTCCGGGGTGGCCGCGGTGCTGCTGGTGTAGAGGTCGGTCCAGTAGCCCCCCGGCTGGACGATGGTGACCTTGATGCCGAAGCGGGCGGCCTCGGCGGCCAGCGCCTCGCTCATGCCCTCGAGCGCGAACTTGCTCGCGCTGTAGAGCCCCGTGCTGGGGAAGCCGCCGAGCGCGCCGATGCTGGAGATCTGCACGACGTGCCCGCCGCCCTGGGCGCGCAGGTGCGGCAGGACGGCCTGGCTGACCCAGAGCGCGCCGAAGAAGTTGAGGTCCAGCTGGGCGCGGGCCTCGGCCTCGGTGAACTCCTCGACCATGCCCATGAAGAGCGCGCCGGCGTTGTTCACGACGATGTCGAGCCGGCCGAAGTGCCGTACCGCGCGGGCGACGACGTCGAAGACCGCCGCGCGGTCCGTGACGTCGAGGGGCACGGCCAGCAGGCGGCCGGGGTGCCGGGCCGCGAGGTCGTCGAGCGGCGAGACGTCCCGGGCCACGCCGACGACCCGGTCGCCGGCGGCGAGCGCGGCCTCGGCGAAGGCGCGACCGAGGCCGCGGCTGGCCCCGGTGATGAACCAGACCCGCGGTACGGCGGCTGCGGCTTCCAATGGGTACCCCTTCCCTGACGAGACGGACCGTCTCGTCTTGTCGATGCGAGTGACCCTACCCGACCGGCACCCACTGTCAAGACGGACCGTCTCGTCTCATCCGCTGCTACATTGGGCCGCGTGCCCACCCGGAAGGTCGCCCCCGACTCCAGCCGTCGCAGCGAGACGGCACGCCGCGCCATCCTCGCCGCCGCGTTCGACCTCGTCGGAAAGCTGGGCTACGCCAAGCTGAGCATCGAGGGCATCGCCGCCGCGGCCGGCGTCGGCAAGCAGACGATCTACCGCTGGTGGCCCTCCAAGGGCGCGCTCCTCTTCGACGCCTTCCTCGCGCTCACGACCGACGGCCCGCAGGACGGCGCGCTACCGGACACCGGCGACCTGGCGACCGACCTCAAACTGGTGCTGCGGGCCACCGTCGACGAGCTGAACGACCCGCGCTACGACCAGCCCATGCGCGCCCTGCACACCGAGATCGTCCACGATCCCGCCCTGGCCGCCGACTACGCGGAACGGCTGGACGGGCCCATGCGCGAGCTGAAGAAGCAGCGCCTGCGCACCGCCCGGCGTGCCGGGCAACTCGCCGAGGACGTCGACCTCGACGTGGCCGTCGACCTGATCTTCGGCCCGATCCTGAACCGCTGGCTCCAGCGCACCGGCCCCCTGACCCACGCGTACGCCGACCAGGTGGTGGACACGGCGCTGCGCGGCCTGCGGCCCCGCGACGCGTAGCCCGCCGCGGCCGATCCCGCGCCACCGGACGGACAACACCGGACCCCCGGTCGTCGTTGATCCGGTCGTACGCGCCCCACCTGCGACGACGGTGCGGGCGACCGATCGTGGAGGAGGCACCGATGACCAGTCAGCGCGAGACCGTGGAGGTCGACCCGGTCCTGTTCCGTGCCGTCTACGACTCGCCCGCCTCGCTGCCCGGCGCGCACCGGTGGACGACACCGGAGTCGGACGTACGGCGGATCGAGAAGCTGCTCGGCATGCCGCTGCGCAGCATCGGCGCCCCGCTGTGGGTCAGCGGCGACCAGCCGGACTGCCCGAAGTGCGGCCGCCGCGTCAACTGGTACGACATCGTCTCCTCCGCCCTCTCCGGCGTACACGACCGGATGATGATCGCGACGGTCATCCTCGGCGAGCGCAGGTACGTCAACACCGAGGTCCCGGACGCGATCGCCGGGGTGCGCTGCACGGACTGCCGTACCGCCATCGAGGGGTTGCGCAGCTTCAAGTGCCACAACTGGGCGTACGCCTTCGAGGCGCTGGAGGTCGTCCGGCAGCGGATGTCCGGCGTGTCAGTCGTCGGCCGTCAGCCCGCGGGCGAACCGCAACCCGGCACGCCCGTCGAGTGACACCTCAGCGGCGGGCGGGGCGGCGGCCGGGCGGGGACGGCGGCTCCGGACCCGGGTCGGGCACCTCGGGCATCGGCCGGGTCACTAGCCCGGCCCCGGTGACCCGCAGCGGCTCGCCGTGGTGCCACAGCTCGACGCCGGTCTCCGGGTCGGCGTCGGGCAGCTCGTAGCGGGCCCCGGCACGGGTCAGGGTGACCCGCAGCCGGTGACCGTGCCAGCGCAGGTGGAACGCCAACCGGTCGATCGCCGCCGGCAGCCGGGGATCGAAGGAGAGCACCCCCCGGTCGTCGCGCATCCCGCCGAAGCCCTGTACGAGGGCCAGCCACGCCCCGGCCAGCGACGCCAGGTGCAACCCGTCGCCGGTCTTGTCGCCCAGGTCCGCCAGGTCCTGGAGCACCGACTCGGCGAACAGGTCGTACGCCAGGTCGAGGTGCCCGACCTCGGCGGCGAGCACGGCCTGCGGGGAGGCCGACAGTGACGAGTCCCGGACGGTCCGCGCCTCGTAGTAGGCGAAGTTGCGGGCCTTCTCGTCGGCCGTGAACTCCCCCGGGCAGCGCTGCATGGCGAGCACCAGGTCGGCCTGCTTGACCACCTGCTTGCGGTACAGCTCCAGGTAGGGGAAGTGCAGCAGCAGCGGGTAGTCGTCGTCGGAGGTGTGCGCGAAGTCCCACTCCGGCTGCTCGGTGAAGCCGGCCGACTGCTGGTGCACCCCACGCTTGCGGTCGTACGCGATGAAGACCGCGTCGGCGGCGGCGCGCCAGGCCGACACCTCGGCCGCCTCGACCCCGAGCCGGGCCGCCGCCTCCGGGTGCCGCTCGGCGGCGTCGGCGGCGCCGCGCAGGTTGCGCCGGGCCATCAGGTTGGTGAAGAGGTTGTCGTTCACCAGGGCGCTGTACTCGTCGGGGCCGGTCACGCCGTGCAGGTGGAAGGTGCCGGTGTCGGACCAGTGGCCGAAGCCGTGCCAGAGCCGGGCCGTCTCGACCAGCAGTTCCAGCCCGGCCCCGGTGAGGAACTCGTCGTCGCCCGTGGCGGCGACGTAGCGAAGCACCGCGTCGGCGATGTCGGCGTTGAGGTGCAGCCCGGCCGTGCCGGCCGGCCAGTAGCCGGAGCACTCCCGCCCGCCGAGGGTGCGCCACGGAAAGCTCGCCCCGGTCAGCCGCAGCTCCGCCGCGCGCTCGCGGGCCTCCGGCAGGTGGGCGTGCCGCCAGCGCAGCGCCGAGCGGGCCAGCGGTGGGTCGAGGTAGGTCAGCACGGGCAGCACGTAGCCCTCGGTGTCCCAGAGCACGTGCCCGTCGTAGCCGTTGCCGGTCAGGCCCTTGGCGGGAATCGTCCGGTCGCCGTCCGCCCGGCCCGCCTGGAGCAGGTGGAACACCGAGAACCGGATGGCCTGCTGGAGTTCGGCGTCGCCGTCGAGCTGCAGGTCGGCGGTCCGCCACGCCACGTCCAGCGCCGCGCGCTGGCCGGCCAGCAGGGCCTCGAAGCCGTCCGCGCGGGCCGCGTCGGCCTCCGCCACGACCAGGCGCGCCAGCTCCGGCGCTGGCATGGCGTCGACCGGGGTGCACTCGTACGCGGCGAACTTGGTCAGTCGCAGCCGCTCGCCGGCGCGCAGCGTCCCGGTCAGCGTGAGGCGCAGCCGGTCGGGGGTGCAGTCGACGCCGGAGGCGACACCCTCCGGGGCCGCCACCTCGTGCGCGACGGCGACGGCGACCCGCTGCTCGCTGTGCCCGGTGCGGTGGACGAGGACGCCGTCGTGCCCGTTCGAGTGGCGGTACTCGGCGGTCAGCGGGTCGGTGAGCACAGAGGCGGCGCGGGGGTCGTCGGCGCGCTCGGGCACCCGCTCGTTGGCGAGCAGGTCGGCGCAGACCCGCACCTCGACCGTGCCGTCCAGCGGCTCGACGGACCACCGGACGGCGGCCACCGGGCGCCGGGGCAGGGAGACCAGTCGGACGCTGCGGACGCGTACGCCGTGCCCGGCCGGTGAGATCCACTCGGTGTGCCGCTCGACCATCCCGGCGCGCAGGTCGAGCACCCGTTCGTGGGTGCGCAGGGTGCCGGTGCGTACGTCCAGCGGCTCGCCGCCGACCCAGAGGCGGATCAGGGCCGCGTTCGGCGCGCTGATCACCGTGTCGCTGAACTGCGGGAAGGCGTAGCCGTCCTCGGGGTGGTCGAGTTCGCGCCGCTCGTGGAAGCCGTTGAGGTAGGTGCCGGGCATCCCGTAGGGCGTGCCCTCGTCGAGGTTGCCCCGCCAACCGACCCAACCGTTGCTCAGGGCGAAGATCGATTCGGTCTCGGCGAGGCGGTCCATGTCCGCCTCCGTACGCCGGATCCGCCAGGCCTCGTCCCCCGTGACCTGCCCGGTCGGCGGCCGATCGGCGGTGGGGGTGTCCTGCACTGCGCCTCCAGAAGTCCGACGTACCGGGTCGATCGAAGCAGAACGGGCTGAGAGGTCGCTGAGACGAAAGTCGGGGGAACTACCCAACCAGTGCACCATGCGCCTGGCTTCCAGATGTTCCATGGTTGTTCGCGAGGTAAACGGGGTATGAACCCTAAGTGAGGTGAGTCATGATTGTTGCGGATAGCCCGGATGTGCCGGAGATCAGCGTCGAGTTGTACCAGGACATCGTCGACTTCGCCGCCGACACCCCGCAACCGGTGCAGTGGTTCGCCGAGCACTTCACCGAGGGCGCGATCCTGCTGCTGGGCGCGTTGTGGCTGATCGCTGCCCTGTCCCGGCTCCGGGGCGGACCGCGCGACCGCGCGTACGCCCTGGTGTCGCCGGTGCCGGTCGTGCTCGCGTACGGGTGCAGCGAGCTGCTGAAGACGCTGGTCGACCAGGAGCGGCCCTGCCGGGCGCTCGCCACCGAACTCGCCATCATCGCCAACGAGTGCCCGCCGACGGGCGACTGGTCGTTCCCCAGCAACCACTCCACGATCGCGGGCGGCCTCGCGGTGGCGACCCTGCTGCTGTCCCGCCGCGTCGGGCTGGTGGCGCTGCCGCTGGCGGCGCTGGCCGCGTTCTCCCGCACCTTCGTCGGCGTGCACTACCCGCACGACGTGGTCGCCGGCTTACTGCTCGGGGCCCTGTTCGCCGCCCTGCTCACGCCGCTGTTCGCCCGGCCCGCCGCCGGGCTGCTGCACCGCCGCGCCCGGCACGCCGAGCACCCCGCCCCCGACCCGGCCACCCCGACGTCCCGCCGCTGACCGCCTGCGGGACCCGCCCCGGAGCCCGGCTTGGGCAGCCTGCCGGGGTACAGCCTGCCGGGCCGGACACCGCCCTGCCCGGGGTCAGGAGCAGCCTGCCCGGGGAGCAGGTTGCCCGGGCGCGGCCCGCACCGTCAGGACAGGAAGAGGGCGCCGACGGTGCCGAGGACGAGGAACGGGCCGAAGGGCAGGTGGCTGCGCCAGCCGACGCGCCGGGCGAGCAGCAGCACGACGCCGAGCAGCCCGGAGAGCAGCAGGGCGAGCAGCAGCCCGGCCACCGGCGCGGCCCACCCGTACCAGCCCAGCAGCGCGCCGACGCCGAGCGCCAGCTTGGCGTCGCCCAGGCCGAATCCGCGCCGGCCGAGCAGCAGCGTGGTGGCGGCGAAGAAGAGCGCGAGCGCCAACCCGGCGGCGGTGGCGCGCAGCCACGGCGCCGGACCGGGCCCCGCGAGGGCGGCCAGCCCCAGCAGCAGCCAGGTCCCGGCCGCGGCGGGCCAGGTGAGCCGGTCGGGCAGCCGGTGCACGGCCACGTCGACGAAGACCAGCGGGATCGCCCAAACCCACCACCAGGCCATCGCGACCAGCACGGTAACGGGCGGCCCGAGCAGCGCCAGCGCTCCGACGGCCGTCGCGACGGCGAGTTCCACCGTGCCGGGTGGCGGGCCGACGCGCGCCCCGCACCGGCCGCACCGCGCCGCCGGGCCGAGCGCCGGCCACGGCCGGGCCAGCCCGATCGGGACGCCGCACGCGTCGCACCCGGTCCGGGTCGCCACCCCCGGCGGTACGGCGTGCCGGATCACGGCGAGCCGGATCGTCGGAGCGAGCGCGAGTAGGGCCAGCAGCCGCGCCCCTCGGACGGCGAGTGTCGACGCGGTCGGCTCCGCCACCGTCGGCGGCCGGGTCAGCGCCACGATCGCCCCCGTGGTTCGGCACGGCGGGCGAACACGAAGGGTAGCGATATGATCATCGACGGGTAACGGCCGGAACGGCGCGGACCCCTGCCGGACAATGCCCTGAATTGCACGTGGGAATAGCGCGGCTGCACGCGCGGGAATCCCACACCAGCACAATATCGGTGCGTTTTTCCACAGGACGGATCGGACCAGACGCCACGTCCGGGACACGCGTCGGCCACCACGACGGCTCCCCGCCCACCGGGGACACCGCCCGCGCGACCGGCCCACCGGCCACCCCGCCAGCCCTCGCCGCCCGACCCGCCGCCACCAGCCGCAATCACCGACCGTCACCACCCGTCATGACTCAAAGTGTTCGAACCAATTGCCTCTGTTGCATCGGCGAACGTCAGCCTATGCTCGCCCCTTGGGTGTGGTGCAACCCACAACAAACAACAGGACAACGCGGGACATTGAATCCATAGAGATCCGTAATGGTAAATGCGGCGGCGTTTTCCGGCAGGTCCGGACGGCCTCATCCGGGCGCGTCGCCGCATGCCCGGAGGCCGCCAGGCCGGCCCCCGGGTCGCCACCGAGGAGGCACGACGTGCGCGGACGGCGGTTCAGCCGATGGGCAACCTGCCTGCTCGCCATCGCGGCGCTCGGCGCGGGCCCGGCCTGCGGCGCCGAGCCCGCGACGACCCCCCGCGCGCCGACCGCAGGGGACGCCCCCGCCCCCACCCCCCGGGCCGCCGACGAACAGGCGGCGAGGAAGGCGGCGCTGACCGCGTACGCGGGCTATCTGGCCGCCTCCCGCGAGGCGAGCGGGCGCGGCGATCCCCACCACCCGGAGCTGTCCCGGTTCCTCGCGGACCCGCTGCTGACCCGGGTCCGGCTGACCATCCGCAAGGCGAAGGAGCACGGCGCGATGCGTACCGGCACGTTGGTCTCCGACCCCACCGTGACCTCGGTGAGCCTGGATTCGAGCCCGCCCACCGTGGAGATCCAGGACTGCCTCGACGCCACCGGCTACCGGCTGGTCTACGCCAGCGACAAGCGGGTCGTACCCGGCACCCGCGGCACGCGGCACCTGGCCACCGCCACCGCCACCCGCTACCCGGACGGCCGCTGGCTGATCAGCGCCGGCACCTCCCACGAGGACCTGCCGTGCTGACCCGCCCGGGCGGATCACGCGGGCCGACCCGCAGGTGGCTCGCGGGCGCAGGCATGGCCCTGCTGCTGGCGCTCGGGGCGGCCGTGCCCGCGATCGCCGCCGGGCGCGCGGACCCCGGCGCGGAGTGCCCGCCGGGGCACAGCGACTGCAGCGTCTGGGACGACGATCCCGGCACCCCGGGCGGCCCCGGCGGGGGCGGCAACGACGGCGGAGGCGGCGACTCGGGCGGCGGGGGTGGCGGCAAGTGCCAGTGGAACGGCCGCACCGTCAAGTGCTACGACGACGTGCTGGGCTGGTTCAACAACGGCGACGGCTGCTACTACAAGCTCGCCCAACCGCAGCCCGAGGCCCCCGAGGGCCAGCAGTGGTACACGCGCACCTGCAACGGCGGCCAACTCGGCACCCAGACCAACGTGCTGCGCGACGCCCCGCCGCCCGGCTTCGGCGCGCCCCCCGATCCGGAGGAACTCGCCCGGCGGGCGCTGGCCAAGATCACCATCGCGGCGCCCCCGATCACGGTCGCGCCCCGCCGCAGCAAGGGTCCCGGCCTGGTCGGGCTGCCGGTCTGGATGTGGGGCACCAGCGACGCCCGGAAGTACTTCGGGCCGACGCAGCGGGCGTCGGAGACGGAGCGGGGCCTGACCGTGACGATCACCGCGACGTTCGACCGGATCGTCTGGGACATGGGCAACGGCCAGAAGGTCGAGTGCGCTGACGCGGGCACGCCGTACCAGGCCGGTGGCAGGTTCGCCGGCCGGCCCTCCCCCGACTGCGGCTACGACAGCGGCTACCCGAAGGCCGGCAACTACCGGGTGCGGGCCACGACGTACTGGACGGTGACCTGGAGAGGCGGCAACCAGAGCGGCGTCATCCCCGTCAGCCGGACCACGGAAACGGTCCCGATCCGGATCAACGAACTACAGGTGGTGACCCAGTGAGTGTGGCGACCCGCAACGGGACCGGGCCGGTGGACGCCCCGGTCGCCCCGCCCAGGGTGGTCCGGCAGCGCCGGATGCGGCCCGGGCTGCTCGGCCTGGCCGTACTGCTGATCGCCCTCGGCGGCCTGGGGGCGGCGTTCGCGGTCACCTCCGTACGCGCCACCGGCAGCTACCTGGCGGTGGCCCGGCCGGTCGAGGTCGGCCGGCAGGTCAGCGCCGACGACCTGGTCCCGGTGCAGGTGGCCGGCGGCCAGGGGCTGTCCCCGGTGCCGGCGAGCCGGCTCGACGAGGTGGTCGGCAAGCGGGCCGCCGTGTCGCTGACCCCCGGCACGCTGCTGACGATGGCCCAGCTCACCGACGACCCGCTGCTCGGGCCCGGCCAGCAGCAGCTCGCGCTCGGCCTGGGCCCCGCCGAGGTGCCCGCCCGCAGGCTCCACCCCGGCGACAAGGTCCTGCTGGTGAGCACGCCGGACGGCAACGACGACCGGCCCGCCGGCGCCGCCACCCGGTTCGAGGCGACCGTCATCGACGCCGTCACCTCCGACAACGACGACGAGGTGGTGGTCTACCTGGCGCTCACCGTCCGGGACGTGCCGGCCGTCGTCGCGTTGTCCAGCCAGAAGCGGCTCGCCGTCGTCCTGACCGAGGCGGCCTGAGGATGGCGATCATCGCGCTGGTGTCGGCGAAGGGCTCCCCGGGCGTCACCACCACCGCCCTGGCCTGCGCCCTGACCTGGCACCGGCGGCTGGTGCTCGCCGAGTGCGACCCGGCCGGCGGGTCGATCCTCGCCGGCTACCTGGGCGGCGCGCTCGACGGCCCCCGGGGCATCGGCGAGCTGGCGGTCGGCGAGTTGCGCGACGGCAACCTGGAGTCGGCGTTCTGGTCGCAGCTGGTCGACCTGGACGCGCCGAAGCGGGAGCGGCTGCTGCTGCCCGGCGTCGTCGATCCCGCCCAGGCTGGCAGCGTCACCCCGCTCTGGCAGCGGTTCGCCGACTTCTTCGGCAGCCTGGAGGGCGGCGACCCGCCGTACGACGTGGTGGTGGACTGCGGGCGGCTGCACGTCGTCGGTCCACCGTGGCCCGTCCTGCGCGCCGCCTCGGTGGTGCTGCTGGTCAGCGGCGCCCGGCTGCCCGACCTCTCCGGCACCCGGGCGCTGGTCCGGACGATCGAGCGGGACTTCGCCGAGCACCGGGTGCCGCCGGGCACCTTGCGGCTGCTGCTGGTCGGCGACGGCCACGGCAGCGGCGAGGTCAGCAAGGCGCTGCGGCTGCCGGTGATCGCCCGGCTGCCGCACGACCCGCGTACGGCCGAGGTGCTCAACCTGGGCGGCACGGTGCGGGCCGGTCGACCCCTGATGCGCGCGGCCGGAGCCCTGGAGGTGCCGGTCGGGGCGCTGCTGGAACGCCGGCGCGCCCGGCTGGCCTGGCCCGTGTCGCAGGGGGTGCCGGATGCGGTTTGAACCGGTCTCCGGCGACCCGCGCCGGCACCCGCCCGGCGCCACGTCCACGGTGCCGCCGCTGGCCCCGCCCAACGGCCGGCACCATTCGGCCCCGCTGCCGGTGCCGGTCACCGCGCCCCGGCCCGAGCCGCCTCCCCGGCCCCGGGTCGACTTCCAGGTGGTCCGCGAGCTGCGCCGGGAACTCAGCGAACGGCTCACCCTGTGGCAGCGCGGCCGGGAGTTCACCGTCGACGAGGAGGACACCGAGCGCGCCCGGCTCGCCGTGGCGGTGGTGGCCGAGTACGCCGACGCGGTGCGCCGGGCCGGCACCCCGATGGCGGCCGGCGAGGAGCGCATCCTGCTCGACCAGGTGACCGCCGAGCTGGCCGGGCTCGGCCGCCTCCAGACGCTGCTCGTCGACGACACCATCGAGGAGGTCCACATCCTCGGCTGCGACCAGGTACGCGTCACCCGCCACGGCGGCGGGGTCGACTGGGTGGAGCCGATCGCCGACAGCGACGACGAGCTGGTGGAGATCCTCCAGGCGGCGGCCCGCCGGGCGGGGGCCACCGAGCGCTCGCTGTCGACCTCCAAGCCCACGCTCGACCTGCAACTGCCCGACGGCAGCCGGCTCGCCGCGGTGTTCCTGGTCAGCCACCGCCCGTACGCGGTCATCCGCAAGCACAACACGCTGGACGTGAGCCTCGACGACCTCGCCGGGGGCCGCGACGACCTCGACGAGATGATCGATCCGCTGGTGCGCGACTTCCTCCGCGCGTCCCTGCGCGCCGGGCTGAACATCATGGTGGCGGGGCTCGCCGGCGCCGGGAAGACCACCGTCATCCGGGCGCTGATGGACGAGATCCCGGCCGACGAGCCGTACGTGCTGCTGGAGGAGAGCCGCGAGCTGTTGCCGGCCCGCCGCCGGCTCAAGCACCGGGCGGTGATGAGCTTCGAGGCCCGGGAGGGGCACGGCGAACGCGGGGCGGACGGCCGCCCGGCCGGCGAGGTGAGCATCGCCGACCTGATCCCGGTCTCCCTGCGCATGGGCGTGCTGCGGATCATCGTCGGCGAGGTCCGGTCCCGGGAGATCGTCCCGATGCTCCAGGCCATGACGACCAGCCGTGGCTCGATGTGCACCATCCACGCGCGTACGCCCGCCGGGGTGAGCGAGCGGATCATCGAGCTGGCGCTCGCGCACGGCCGGGAGATGACCGTCGACCAGGCCCGCCGGATGGCCGGCAACGCGCTCGACCTGATCGTCTACGTCACCGTCGAGGACGAGACGGCGATCGGCGGGCGCAAGTACCGCTTCGTCTCGCACATCGAGGAGGTCATCGGCGTCGGCGACGGCAACCGGATCACCACCACCCAGGTGTTCGGGCCCGGCCCGGACGGGCGGGCCGTACCCCGGCACCTGCCCGAACGGATCCGCGCCCAGCTCCTCCGCGTCGGCTACGACGCCCGGCTGCTCAGCCGGTGGATCGAGGCCGGCACGGGCGCGTGGCGGCGGCCCCGGCACACCCGCCTCGGGCGGCGGTGACCCCGTGCTGGACAACGTCCAACTCATCGCGGTGGTCTCCGGGGCCGCCTGCGTCGCGGGGCTGCTGCTGGCGGTCGTCGCGCTGGTCGGCACCCGCCGGCCACCCGGCGGGCCCGGCGCGGGCCGGGGGCTCGACCGGCTGTGGAAGGGTTCCGGCACCACCGCGCGCGAGCAGCGGGCGCACCAGGCGCTGCTGGTCGGCGCCCTGGTCGCGGGCGCGCTGGCCTTCCTGCTCACCGGTCTGCCGGTGGTCGGCCTGCTGGTCGCGGTGGCCGTTCCGGGCACCCCGTGGCTGTTCTCCGTCGGCAGGGCCGAGCAGCGGGCCATCGCCCGCGTCGAGGCGGTCGGCGAGTGGACGCGCCGGCTCAAGGACGTCTCCGCCACCGGCCAGGGACTCCAGCAGACGATCATCGGCACGGTCGCCACCGCGCCGGAGGAGATCCAGGAGGAGGTACGGCTGCTCGCCGCCCGCCTCCAGGCCGGCTGGCTGGCCCGCTCCGCCCTGCTCGCCTTCGCCGACGAGATCGGCGACCCCGTCTGCGACCAGGTGGTGGCGGCACTGATCCTGCACGTGACCGACCGGGGCGACCGCCTCGGCGACGTGCTCGGCTCGATCGCGCAGGCGGCGGCGGCCGAGGTGGCCACCCGCCGCGAGATCGAGGCGAAGCGCACCCAGCCCCGCTTCGCGGTGCGCTTCCTCACCGGGATGACCCTGGCCACCGTCGCGTACGGGCTGCTCAACACCGAGTACATCAGCCCGTACGGCACGCCCTTCGGGCAGCTCGTGATGGCGGCGCTCGGCGCGGCCTTCGTCGGCCTGCTGGCCTGGGTGCGGTCGATGAGCCAGCCCCGCCGGCCGGCGCGCTTCCTGCCCGCGCCGAACCCGGAAGAGGTGTTGGTGTGAGCGCGAGGAGTGAGCCTGCGAGCCCCGCAGTCGCGAACGAAAGGCCGGCCCCGTGAGCGCGAGGAGTGAGCCTGCGAGCCCCGCAGTCGCGAACGAAAGGCCAGCCCCGTGAGTGTCGTCGTCAACTGGCAGCTCGCGATCGCCGTCTGCGGCGGGGCGGCGGTCGGGTTGGGCGTCTTCCTGGTGGTCCGCGAGCTGGTGCCGGCCACCCCCGCGCTCGGGCCCGCGCTGCGCCGGCTGCACCAACCGGCCGGCGGCGGGCAGCTCGCCGCGCCCGTCGACCGGCGCCTGGAGTGGCTCACCGGGCTGTCCGGCTGGCTGCGGCCACCGCACCGGCAGCTCGCCCTGATCGACCGGACGCCCGAGCAGTACGCCCTGTCGATGCTGCTCTCCACGCTGATCGGGCTCGCCGCGCCGACGCTGCTCGGCGCCACCCTGTTCGCCGTCGGCATCCGGCTGCCGTTCGTCGTACCCGTGCTCGGCAGCCTCGGGCTGGCGCTGCTCTGCGCCCTGATCGCGCACCGGTCGGTGCTGGACCAGGCAGAGAAGGCGCGCGACGAGTTCCGGCAGGCGGTCTGCACCTACCTGGACCTGGTCGCCCTGCAACTCTCCGCCGCGCACGGGCCGGTGCAGTCGCTGGAGCGGGCGGCGGCGGTCTGCGACGGCTGGGTCTTCGACCGCATCTCCGAGTCCCTGCGGATCGCCCAGATGCAGATGCACTCGCCGTGGGACGAGCTTCGCGACCTCGCCGAGCGCATCGGCATCCCGGAACTGGGCGACGTCGGGGCGATCATGCGCGCCTCCGGCAGCGAGGGCGCGCAGGTGCACGAGACCCTGCGCAGCCGCGCCGACTCGCTGCGCGACCAGATCCGCACCGACAGCCTGGCGCGGGCCGAGGGGGTGACGAGCCGGCTCGACATTCCCGGGGCGCTGCTCGTCTTCGTCCTGCTCGGCTTCGCCGTCTATCCGTTCGTCGCCCGCCTGTGATCCGTCCCCGAGAGAAGGAGCACGTCATGTCCGTCATCAACCGCCTGCACATCGCCCTGACGACACGCCTGGCCGAGCTGCGCGAGGACGGCGAGCGGGGCGACAGCCCCGTACCCACCGCCGTGATCATCTTCGGTCTGGTCGCCGTGGCGATGGCGGTCACCGCCGCCGCCCTCGCCTCCGCGAACGACTGGATGGACAACATTCCCACCCACCAGGACCCGAAGTAACGCCGGGTCGTGCGCCGAGCAGACTCCGCCCCGGGGTGCCGGGCGGCCACCGCCGCCCGGCACCCCGTCACGTCCGTCGTCGGACGTCGCGCCGTCGCCTGGCGGGTCACGGCCGGCGGGGACGAGCGCGGGGCCAGCCCGGTCGAGCTGGCGGTGGTGCTGCCGGCGATCCTGCTGCTCCTCTTCGCGTCGATCCAGACCGCCGCCTGGTTCGTGGCCCGCTCCACCGCGCTCCACGCCGCACAGAGCGGGGTCAACGCCCAGCGGCTGCACCAGGCGCCGGCCGGGGCCGGCAAGGCCCGGGCCGTCCAGTTCCTGCGGGCCTCGGGCGGTTGGCTCGTCGGCTGGGAGGATCCCGAGCCGAGTTGCCAACGCACCAGGACCGAGGTGACCTGCACGGTGGGCGGGCGGTCCCTGTCGGTCGTACCCGGGGTCAGCTTCCGGGTACGCCAGACCGCCCACGGGACCGTAGAACGGTGGACCAGGCCATGAGTCGTACCGCCGAGCGGGGCTCGGTCTCGATCGAGGTGGCGGTGCTCGCCCCGGCCTTCATCGCGCTGATCGTGCTGGCCGGCGTGGCCGGGCGTACCGCCGTGGCGGGCGAGGCGATCGACGCCGCCGCCCACGACGCCGCCCGGGCCGCCTCGATCTCCCGGGACGCGCGCACGGCCCGCGCCGAGGCCCGGGACGCGGCCCGCCGGCAGCTCGACTGGCGCGGGCTGAACTGCACCGGAACTCCCGAGGTGACGTTCAGCGGCGCGGTGGGCGGCGCCCCCACCAGCTTCGACGCGGCGTTCCGCAGCCCGGTCGGGCGGGACGCCTCGGTCACCGTCCGGATCGCGTGCACGGTCTCCTACGCGGACCTGCGCCTGTCCGCCCTGCCGGGGATGCCCGGCGGCACGCGCGTGTCGGCGAGCTTCACGTCGCCGCTGGACCGCTACCGGAGCAGGGGATGACCACCGCCGGCCGGTGCGACCGGGGTCGGGTGAGCATCTTCCTCGCCGTGGCGATGTTCGGTGTCCTCGCCGTCATCGCCATGGCCTTCGACGGCGCGGGCCAGCTCCGCACGTTGCAGCGGGCCGACAACCTCGCGGCCGAGGCAGCCCGCGCCGGCGGCCAGGCCATCGACCGCGCCACCGCCATCGAGGGCGGACCCACCCGGATCAACATCCCACAGGCCCGCCGGGCCGTCGCCGGCTACCTCGCCGCGGCCGGCGCCGCCGGCCACACCGTCAGCTTCCCGGTCGTCGAGGGGGAGACCCGGGTCCGGGTACGCGTCACCGTCACGCACCGCAGATCCCTGCTCGGCCTGTTCGGCTTCGACGAGACCGTCACCGTCTCCGGGGAGGCGACCGCGCGGCCGCTCACCGGGGCACCGTAAGGAAGGGAAGGCAGCCATGGCCGCATCGGGGCGTTCCGTCGTACGGCGGACCGGACGGATCCTGACCGGGTTCGGCGCGCTCGTCGTGCTCTGCGCGGTGCTGGTCGGCGCGCCGGTGGCGCTGCTCGCCCTCGCCGGCAACCCGCTGCCCGACCACGTTCCCACCGTCGCGGAGATCGGCTCGACGCTGACCAGCCGCGACGACGGGCGGCTCTTCCTGCGGGCGCTGGCCCTGGCCGGCTGGTTCGGCTGGGCCACGTTCGCCTTCTCCGTGCTGGTCGAGCTCTGCGCGCAGGTGCTGCGCCGGCCCGCGCCCCGACTGCCCGGCATGAGCCGCCAGCAGCGGGCCGCCGCCGCGCTGGTCGGTTCCGTCGCGCTGATCCTCGCGGCGAGCCCGGCGGCGAGCGCGGCGACGGCGGTCGCCGGCCCGTACGCGACGACGGCGGCCTCGGCCGCGTCGGTGGCCCGTGCGGAGGCCGCCCCGCTGTCGCACACCTGGCCCGCCTCGACGGCTCAGGTCGCCCGGCCGCTGTCGGCCGCCCTGCCCGCTCAGCCCGCCACGGATGTTCCGCACGTGCGGCCGGCGTCGGCAGTCTCGGACGCGTCGGTCACCTCCGACGACGGGGTGGCGGTCTACCGGGTGGCCCGGGGCGACCACCTGGGCGCCGTCGCCCAGCGCTACCTGGACGAGTTCGACGACTACCGGGAACTGGCGAAGCTGAACCGGCTCGGCGACCCCGACCGGATCCACCCGGGGCAGCTCCTGAAGCTTCCCGGGGACGCCGAGGACCGGGGTGCCCGCCGGCACGCCACCGGCCGCCTCGTCGCCCGCCCGGCCACGCCCGCGCCCGCGCGGCCGGCTCCGCAACCGGCGCCCGGGCAGGCCACCCCCGAACGCGCGACGCCGGCCCCGCCGGCGGCCGAGGCCCCGGTGCTGCCGGCGACGGACGCTGGTCAGGCCCCCACGGTGACGGTGGGGGCGGCCCGGGCCAGCGACCCCGACCGGGTGAACCGGCCCCTCGCGGTCTCCGCCGTCCTGGCGGTGGCGAGCATCGTCGGCGCGCAGATCGGCGCGGTCCTGGGCCTGCGCCGCCGCCCGGCGCACGTGCCGGCGGGCGCGGGCCGGTCCACGGTCGCCGCCCGCCGTGGCACCGCCCTGGCGGGGCGCGGCGCGGGTCGCGGAGGGGTCCGCACCACGTCGCGCGGCAGCTCGACCACGGCCGGCCGGGCCGGTACGGACAGCCACGAGGCGGCATCCCCGGCCGGCCCCTCTGCGCACCCCAGCGACCACGCGGGCACGACCGCCCCGGGTGCCGGCACCCACGACAACGGGCTGACGGGCCGGGCCCACAGCGGCTCCACGCCCGACACGTCGATCGGCCGCCACCGCCGCCCCTGACCGACCCGCCGCGGGCGGTGGGCAGAGTGGTGCCGTGTTCCACACCACGGGCGTGGCCCACGCCGGCCGGGTGGGACCCGGTCAGGGGAGGCGCGTCTCCAGGACGCCGTTGACGACGCGGGTCGGCAGGATCTGCTGGTCGTTGCCGGACGGGCCGTGCACGACCTCGCCGCCGTTGAGGCGGAACGCGCTGCCGTGCCACGGGCAGACGACGCACGCGTGCCCGTCGATCTCCTGCACCTCGCCCTCGCCCAGCGGGCCGCTCTGGTGCGGGCAGCGCTCCAGCATGACGGTGACCTCTTCGCCGTGCCGGTAGAGGATCACCGAGACGTCGTCGACCTCCCGGGTGATCAGCTCGCGCTGCGGGAGGGTGGCCATGTCGGCGATGGAGTGCCAGCCGTCGCTCATCCGGTGCAGCTCGGAGATGCTCTGGTTGACCTGCGCGCCCTGCTTGTACGCCAGATGCCCGCCGAGGTACGCCCCCATGCTGGCCGCGCCGAGGCCGAGGAAGCCGAGCGTACGGCCGAGGTTGTGCCGGCCGGTCGTCCGGGCGGCCACCGAGCCGGCGTAGAGCGCGAGGCCGACACTGTTGGCCGCGGCGTGCACCAGGCCGACCCGGCGTTGGTCGCGAGCCAGCGCGGCCCAGTCGTTGAGGCCGGCGACCGCGGCCGGCAGCGCGCTGACCGTACCCACCGCGCACAGGGTGGTGGCGGCCCGGCGCTGCCCCGGCATCAGGTCCAGCATCGCCGTGCTGATCCACGCGCCGACCGGCACCTGCACCATCGCCGGGTGCAGCGGATGGCCCAGCCAGACGCCGTGCAGCAGGTCACGGACCCGCTGCGGTCGGAGGGTGGCCTGGACGGCACGCTGCAACCGGTCGCCGACCCGGTCCAGCCCGGATGCCTGCTCGATCTTCGTCAGGATTGCTCGCACCCGTACCGACTTCCCGGCAGGAGCCGCCGCAAACCGGTCGGCGGTGACGGATCCGCAGCGGTACGTGAGGAGGCCCCCGCCGGCCCGTAAACGGGACGCGCCGCTGGCCGGGCACGCCGTACGCGGCGGCCGTCGTGCGGGCGCTGCGTGGGAATCGGGTCGCGGACCGTACCGTCCACGGCCACTGTGGTCCGCGTGTACGCACTCTCCTCCCGCCTGCTGCCGGCCGGTCGACCGGCGAGCCGCCTGACGCTCGCGCTGGGGCAGCCCCGGGCCGTGCCGCCCCCGTTGCTGATGCTGCTCGGCATGCTCTCCACCCAGGTCGGGGCGGCCGTCGCCAAACAACTCTTCGGCAGCACCAGCGCGGGCGGCACCACCACGCTGCGGCTCGGCTTCGCCGCGCTCGTCCTGCTGGTCCTGGCCCGGCCGGGGCTGCGCCTCGGCTGGCGTACCGCCGGGCTGGTCGGGGCGTTCGGGCTGTCCCTTGCGGTCATGAACCTCGCCTTCTACGCGGCCCTGGAACGGGTGCCGCTCGGCGTCGCGGTCACCATCGGCTTCGCCGGGCCGCTGCTGGTGTCCCTCACCGCCAGCCGCCGGCTCGCCGACGTGGCGTGGGCGGTGCTGGCCGGCGGCGGGGTGCTGCTGATCAGTGGGCTCGGCGGGACCGGGGTGGACCGGTTGGGGCTGCTGTGCTGCCTGGCGGTGGCGGTCGGCTGGGCCGGCTACGTGCTGCTCGGCAAGGCGGTCAGCGCCCGGGTGCCGGGCAGCCGGGGCCTCGCGCTGGGGATGACCGTCGCCGCGCTGGCCGTACTGCCGTTCGGGGTCGCCAGCAGCGGCACGGCGCTGCTCGACCCGTGGACCCTCGCGCTGGGCGCGGCGGTGGCGCTGCTGTCGTCGGTGCTGCCGTACTCGGCGGAGATGGCGGCGCTGCGCCGGATGCCGGCCCGGGTCTTCGCGATCCTGCTCAGCCTGGAACCTGCGATCGGCGCGCTGGTCGGGCTGGTGCTGCTGGGCGAGCTGCTGGCCTGGCCGCAGGTGGCCGGGGTGGCCTGCGTGGTGGGCGCCGCGCTGGGCGCCACCCTGGTCCGCCCGCGCCGGCCCTGACGCCCCTGGCGCCTCGGCGCCGCCCCGCACCGGCGCCCCTGGCGCCGCCGGCACCGCCGGGGGCATGCTGTCCCGATGGGCGTACGCGTCGAACGCGCCGCGGCGGTGACCACGGTGATCCTGGACCGGCCGGCGGCCCGCAACGCGGTCGACGGGCCGACGGCGCGGGCGCTGGCCGACGCGTTCCGCGCCTTCGAGGCCGATCCCGACGCCTCGGTGGCGGTCCTCTGGGGAGCCGGCGGCACGTTCTGCGCCGGGGCCGACCTGAAGGCCATCGGCACGCCGAGCGGCAACCGGGTCGAGGCGCAGGGGGACGGCCCGATGGGTCCGACCCGGATGGCGCTCAGCAAGCCGGTGATCGCCGCGATCTCCGGTCACGCGGTGGCCGGCGGGTTGGAGCTGGCGCTCTGGTGCGACCTACGGGTCGCCGAGTCCGACGCGGTGCTCGGGGTGTTCTGCCGCCGCTGGGGGGTGCCGTTGATCGACGGGGGCACGGTCCGGCTGCCCCGGCTGATCGGCGAGAGCCGGGCGATGGACCTGATCCTCACCGGCCGGCCGGTGCCGGCCCACGAGGCGTACGACATGGGGTTGGTGAACCGGCTGGTCGCGCCGGGCGAGTCCCGGGCGGCGGCCGAGCGGCTGGCGGCCGAGATCGCCCGGCACCCGCAGACCTGCCTGCGCAACGACCGGGCCGCGGTGCTCGCCGGCGCCGGCCTGCCGGAACCGGCGGCGCTGGAGGTCGAGCTGGCGTACGGGACGGAGTCGCTGGCCGCCGACGCGGCGGCCGGGGCCGCCCGGTTCGCCGCCGGCGCGGGCCGGCACGGCGAGCCCGCGCGCTGAGGGCGGCGTGCGACCCACCGAAGCCCGTCGGCACCCCGGAACGCCCCGGTGGATCGGCGCACCGCGCCTCCGGGCGCCTCGGCTAGCCTGCACGGGTGCGCAGACCGGTTACGGCCCCTGGTCCGACCCGTCGGGAACTGTTGGCGGCGGCGACCGTCGCGCTACTCGGCACGGGTGCCTGCGCCGACGAGAAGCCTGAGCCGGGCAAGCGGGAGGATCCCGACCCGGAGCTGCTCATCGCCGGGCTGACCGCCGGGCTGTCCCGGGAGAACCCCTACCGCGATCCGGACTCCACGGAGCGGGCGACGGCCCGGCAGGCGGTACGCGCCCTGCTCGACGACTGGAGCACCACCGCCGACACGGATCCGCTCTTCGCGGAACTGGGCCTGGACGCCCACCACGGAGCCGACCCCGCGACCGGCAGGCCGTTCAGCCTCTACCTCGCCAGCGGCTCCGACGATCGGACGTGGGGTGCCGTACTGGTGGACCGGAGCGCGACGCCACGCACGGTCATCGAGGTGCCGCATCCGGGGTTCGACATCAACACGGAGAAGTTGGGGCTGTCGCTGCACCGCCAGGTGCCCGCCAGCGTGCTCCTGGTCGCCGGCGCCCACCGGGAGGCCGGGAACGGCGACGCCGACGTGGCGCACAACAAGAGGTCGCTGTTCCACGTCCTCGCGATCGAGTTCGCCGAGAACGGCCTCGACCAGGTCCAGCTGCACGGCTTCGCCGACCGGAACCTGCCGTCCTCCGACGCCGTGGTGTCGACCGGCTCGGCCCCGGTGCGTCCGGTCGCCCGCCGGATCGCCGACGGCCTCTCCGACGCCGGCCTGAAGGTGTGCCGGGCGTGGGTCAACCGGTGCGGCCAACTGGAGGGGAAGCGCAACGAGCAGGGCCGCGCCGCCGCCGAGGCGAAGAGCGTCTTCGTGCACCTGGAGCTGAGCTGGTCCTTCCGGCGCGACGCGGAGGCCAGGGACCGGGTGGTGGCCGCGCTGGCGGGCCAACTCACCCCGGCGTGACCCCCGGCCGCGTCAGATCCGGCGGGCGGTCCGCCAGCGCAGCGCCCAGTAGCCCGTGCCGTCGAGGATCGACTCGCCGCCGAGGTCGCCCATGGTCGGCCCGTTGGCCGTGGTACGGCTGGAGATGAACCGGTGGTGGCCACGGTCGTCCACACCGAGGTACATCCCGGAGTGCTCGATGTTGGCGCCCTGCACCGGGCCGGCGTTGAAGAAGAGCAGGTCTCCGGGGAGCAGCCGGTCGAGTTCGCGCGCCCGCTTGCCGGTGTTCGGCATCAGCAGGGTGCCCGGTCCCACGGCGGCCATCGCGTACGCGCGGCGGGGCAGACCCGGGCCTGCGGTGTTGGTGCCGCGCAGGGGGTAGCCGAGCCGGTAGCCGTAGACCATCCGCAGGAAGCCCGAGCAGTCCAGGCTCCGGATGTGCGCCGCCGCGGGCTTCTCCTCCTTGTCGGGGAACGACCACGACACCCCGAGGTAGTCGTAGAAGTCCGAGTTCTCCGCGCGGCCGTCCGGGTCCTTGTCCGACAGTGGCCCGAAGGCCGCGTCGCCGGAGTACTGGCGTCCCTCCGCGTCCTTCTTCGGCTTCGCCACATAGGTGTACTCGCGGGCCACCGCCAGCACATCCGGTGAACGGTCCTTGCGGGCCTTCGCCAGCCAGTCGACGAACCACTTCTCCTTCTCCGCGCCCGCCCGCCACTCCTTCGGGGCGAGCCGCACCCAGAACTCGGCCTCCACCTTGGCCTTGGTGAACCGTGGCTCGGCGAAGGTGCGTCGCGGGCCGGCGATGTGCACCGTACGGGCACCGTCGGTCATGATCGCGACCGTCCTGCCCTCCGCATCGAGCATCTCGGTCCGGTCCGGCCCGGTCAACCGCCGGTAGTTTTCGCCGGCGGTCGTGCTGGCGACCTCGGCCTCCTCGCCCAGAGTCAGCTCGACCGGCTCGGGGGTGGTGTGGCGCACGGCCACGTAGGTGAAGGAGCTCCCACCCGCCAGGAGGGCGAAGGCGGCGACGGTCATCAGCATCGCCTGGGTACGGGAGTAGGTCCGGTAGTTCATGCCGATCCCTCGTAGGTGGGTCTCAGTCAGGTGACCGGGACGAAGCCGGCCACGACGCCGCTGAAGGCAACGCCGTAGGTGATGGCGGTGACCATCAGAGTGGCCAGCACGGTCGCCTTCGGCGGCTGCCGCACGAGCTGGTACGCGATCAGCCCCGGGGCCACGAAGCCCAGGGTCTGGTGCGCGAAGAGCAGCGGCAGGTCACGCTGGACGATCACGAAGAGCGTCATCTGGAGGAAGACGCTGAGCAGCACGATCGCGGCGAAGAGGCGCTTGCCGTAGAGGATCACCATCCGCTGCATCAGCCGGGTGAGGCCGTAGGTGACGACGGTCATCACGACGATCACCCCCGCCTGTAGCGGGTCCTCGATCAGGGCCAACGCGATCCAGCCCGGGGTGATCATGCCGCCGGGCGACAGGTTGGTGGTCAGATAGCAGAGCAGCGCGAAGACCAGGCCGATGCCGAGGCAGGCGGTGGCGAGCTGCGCACTGAGTTCTCCTCCGAACGTCACCGACGGGTCCTTTCCAGGAAGACGGTCTCGCCGTCCAGGTCGAAACCGGGCGTCGTCTGCGTCCGGAGCATCGAGTCGCCGCGGGCGCCGTCCTGCGGCTCCCAGCTCGGCAGCGCGGCCAGTTCGTGCAACAGCACCTCGCCCTGTCCGTGGATGTTGCCGACCGCCACCACGGACCCGTTCTCGCCCGCGGCCGCCATGACCTCGGCCAGCAACCGGTCCGGCGGGAGCTTGCCGCCCAGGTCGACGACCCGGCTCTGCAGCTCGGCCGGAACGTTGACCCGGGCGCTGCGGGTCATCTCACCGATCAGCACGACGCTCTGCGGCTGCACCCGGCCGGCGAGCGTACCCATCTGCCCGTTCCGCTCCACACGGTCGGGCCGGCAGTTGATCACCATCGTCAACGGCCGGCCGATCAGCCGCTGCTTCTCGAGCTGTTCGATGTTCATGTACGTCGACTCCGGGTCGTTGGCCGCGAAGATGTTGGCGAACCGGACCCGCTGGTTGCGGTGCAGGACCCGGGCGACGGACAGCACTCCGGGATCGGGCGGCGCCGACCACATGCCCGTCAGCGCGCTGCGCCGGTCGACCCCGAGTTCAGCGGCGACGGCGAGCGCGATGGCCACGTTCTCCTTGAACGTGATCCACCCGAAGCCGGCCATCTCCTGATCCGTCACCGACTCCGGGTCCACCGCGATCAACCGGCAGTTCCGCCTGGCCGCCTCCTGCTCCAGGATCGACAGCCTGTCCTTCTCGGCGGTGATGCAGATGCCGCCCTCGGGCATCGAGCGGCTCAGCGACCGCGCGACGTCGTCGAGGGTGGGGCCCATCTCGGCGAGGTGGTCCTCCCGGACGTTGCACAGCACCCCGATGTTCGACCGGATCAGCTTGCTCTGGTTGATCTCCTGAAGCGCCGGCATCACCGCCATGCACTCGATCACCAGCGAGTCCGGGTGGTAGACGGCGGCCCGCCGGACGATGCCGATCTGCTCCACGACGTTGGCGATCCCGAACTTGCGGTGCACCGGTTCCTCGCTGGCGTCCGGGAAGATGAACCGGGCGGCGGTGCCGGTGGTCTTCGCCACCACCACCTTCCCGCCACCGCGCAGCGCGCCCGCACAGAGCCGGGTGATCGAACTCTTGCCCCGGATCCCGTTCACCAGCACCCGGTGCGGGATGGTGTTGAGGTTGCGGTAGTGGTTGCGCTGCTCGATCACTCCCGCCACCACGAGCGCGAGGCAGCAGAGGCTGTAGACGGTGTAGAGGTAGAACATGTCAGCCCTTCGTCGCCCGGCTGCCGTGCGCCCCCGCCGTCCGCCGGACCCGCGGCAGGACCGTGGTGCGGTCGGTGCCCGCACCGCGCATGCGCAGCGCCCCACCGAACCGGACGGACCCGGTGTGGCGGACCTGGCGGCAGATCTCCATGCACATGGCGAGCGCGCCGATGTCGTCGTGACGCTGCGGCGGCACCGGCAGGTCGAGCGTCCCCTGACTCATGCGGTCGGCGAAGGACGCGAGCCGCCGCAACGGCCGGACGAAGATGTAGAGCTGCCAGACGTGCGTGAGCAGGATGATGCCCACCACCCCGCCGGCCAGCAGCAGCGTCCAGCGCCGCTCGACCGACGCCGGCAGGCGCAGGACCGCGACGTCCTGTTCGACCACGACGGCCCACTCGAGGTGCGCGACCGTCGACGGCGCGGTCAGCCCGGTGGCGGCGATCAGCGCGGGCTGCCCGTCCCCGGTGGTCGACCGGCCGACGGTCGTGCCCGGCAACACCTCGACGGCGACTTCCCGAGCCAGTTCGCCCTGTAGCGGCTGGAAGACCTGGAAACCCTCCGAGTCCAGGATCGTACGCAGATCCGCGTCGACGACCCGGACCCGACCGTCGACCCGGCGGACCAGAGCGAGGAGGCGGTCCGGGTCGAACTCCCCGATCACCGCGTGGCCGTCGTCGAGCTGGTTGAAGGCGTACACCACCGGCAGCCGGTCCACGGCGTTGTCGAGGCGCACGCCGATCTCGCCCGGCACCGGCTCGGCGGTACGCAGCGGATCCCGGCCGGCCCCGGCCACCACCTTTCCGCTCTGATCCACCAGGTAGAGCGCCCGGAACCGTCGCTCGTCGCCGAGTTCCCGCTCAAGCATCCGCTCGGTCCGCGCCACGTCCCGCACGTCCACCGCCCGGGAGACGCGCGAGGCCGTCGACAGCCCGTCGTTCAGCAGGTTGCCGAGGGCGCTGCTGGCTTCCTCCGCCCGGTTCTCCTCGTCGCGTACCAGTTGGACGGGGATCGTCGGATCGTCGGCCTGGAACGCGATCACGATGGCCGCCGCCGGCCAGAGCAGGGCGACCACGACGGCGACGGTCAGTCCCTGGAGCACGGTCGGCCGCCACCGGTTGCCCGGTGCGAACTGGTCACCGGAGGTCAGCGCCAGTGCGCGCGCGATCCGATGGGCCTCGCGGATCCGCATCGGAGCGCGCTGCGGCGTCTGGGCGCCGCAGGCGTCGGCCTTGGCCTGGCTGAGGAGCGCCCGCACCGGCCGGACCAACGACTTGCGCATGAGCAGGAAGCTGGCCAGGGCCGTGACCAGCAGGCTGGCCCCGAGCAGGATCCCGCCGACGCTCGAGGTGCCCTCGCTGACCTCCGTGCTGAGCAGGGAGACGACCACGAGCCCGGTGTCGCCGACCGGCGCGGACGAGACCAGCAACCGGCGGTCCGCCCACTCCTTGACCACGATCTCGCGGCTCTGTCGCGAGCCGGACGCGGACAGCCCCTCGAAGACCTTCGGCAGGTGTCCGGGGGCGACGGTGTTCGCGCCCTGCATCAGGCTGCTGCGGCCGTCGGCCGTGAGCATGTGGACGCCGTGTCCCGCGTCCGGGTTGAGCCGCAGGTTGCGCATGGTCACCGGGCGCGTCGCCAGGACGACACGCGTGCCGTCCAGCACGGCGGGATACACCAGCAGCGGGCCGTCCGCCGTGGTGACCGCGAACGCGTGACCGGTCGGCAGCACCGGTGGCAGCAGGTCCATGGGCGGGGCGGCGCCCTTGGCGGCCAGGACCTGCCGGGACGTCGTCTCCACGACCGCCGCGCCGTTGTATCCGGTGCCGTCGCCGACCACCCGGGCCAGCAACTCGGCGTCGGGCGTCGTCCCCCGCGCGGACACCGTGCGTTCCAGCTCGACGAAGGTGCGGCTCGCCTCGAGTCGCAGACTGGAGGCCAGCTTCGTCACGACGTCCCGCTGCGAGTCGACCACTGCCGGCAGCACGCCGCGCTGGCCGTGGAGCGCGAAGCCCAGGACGGCGACGGCGACGACGAACATCGTGGCCCAGAGGTAGACCAGGGACGGCGCGCTCGTCCCGGCCGGGAAGGCCGCCGCCGGCAACTGCTGGTCCAGGGCCCGCCGCCGCCAGGCCACCAGCTGCTTCTGATCCTCGACGGAGCCCGCGTCGAAGTCCTTTAAGGCGAGCGGCGCCGACCTGCCTGGCATGAACGACAACCTCTCCCGGTACAGCCCCCCGTCGGATCACCCGGATCCGTCTGACCTGCCGACCGGCAGGCGGTCGCGGCGAGATGCTAGCAAGGGGCTGTCGAAGGTGGTCCGTGACCGATCGGTCGTCGCCGTTGGGACGCCGGCGGCTAGCGGGGCGGGGCGACCCCGCGCACCACGAGGCCCGCCGATTCGGTTGCCCTGGTCAGGAGGTTTCCTTCGATCCGCTCGACCGCCGCCTCGTAGATCCTGCGCCGTCCGGGTGAGAGCGCCGGATCGGCCAACCGCTGTTCGAGATCGACCAAACGGATGGCCGGATTAAGATCAACGAAGGTGGGGAGCGCCTCAACAGCCACCACCTTCCACCTCTTCGTCTGCCGCGTCGGGGCGAAGGTGACCCGGACCATCGCACCGTCCCGGTTGACGTTCAGCGGCTCGGCGTGCCGGGCGATCTGGTTGCCCATGCCGTAGATGATCCAGGTGCCGTCGATCCGCTCGATCGGCTGCACGACGTGCGCGTGGTGCCCGAAGACGACGTCCACGTCCTCGATGGCGGCGACCTGGCGGGCCCAGGTCTGCTGGTCGACGTCCGGCTCGTGCTCGTACTCCGTGCCCCAGTGCAGGCTGACCACGACGATCTCGGCGCCGGCCTCGCGGGACGCCGCGGCGTCGCGCCGGATCGCCTCCACGTCGATCAGGTTCGCCACCCACTCCTTGCCGGCCGGGGGGCGCAGGCCGTTGAAGCTCTTGGTGTAGCTGAGGTGGCCGATCTTCACGTCCTTGGCCCGGTAGATCTTGGGCTCGCCGGACTCCCGCTTCGTCCGGTAGGTGCCGGTGTGCCCGAGGCCCGCCTGGTCCAGCGCGTCGAGGGTCCGCTTGATGCCGTCCTGCCCCTGGTCGAGGCTGTGGTTCGACGCGGTCGAGCAGCCGTCGTACCCCGTGCTCTTGATGGCCTGCACCACCTCGCGCGGCACGCTGAACTTGGGGAAGCCGATGTACGGGCCTCCCGGCGGGGCCAGCGGGGTCTCCAGGTGACACAGGGCCAGGTCGGCCGCGCTGACCGCCTGGCGCACCGGGGCCAGCATCGGGCCGAAGTCCAGCTGGCCACCGCCGTCGCGGCGGGCCTGGTCCCACAACTCGGGGTGGACGAGGATGTCGCCCGCACCGAGCACGGAAACGGTACGGCCGTCGACCTGCACGGGAGCGCCCACCGGACGGGGAGCACCGCCCGACAGGGGCGCTTCCGACGACCAGGGCCCGAGGGCGTAGATGGCGCCCAGCGCCAACGCCACAGCGGTCACGCTGCTGAGAACCGCCCGCACCGGACCCGGGAGCCCACGGCCGCCCGAGTGAGAATCGCTCGCCACCGCGCCAGGCTAGTACGCCCGCCGACTTCCCGATCTCCGGAGCCCGCCACGGCACCGTGCCGCCGACCGTCGCCGGACGGTCGGCGGCAGCGGGGCCGTCACGGGGTCGGCACGGCCACCGGACCGGGCACCACGGCGGGCCCGGGAACCACCACCGGCGTGCCGACGGGGGTGAGCAGGGCGCGGGCGGCCACCGCCATCCGGCGGCGCTGCGGCACCAGGGCCCTGCCGGCGAAGACGTCGTAGTCCCGCGCGGCCACCTCGTCCAGGATCCCGCCGTACAGCGCGTACGCGGTGCGCATGCAGGCCTGCGAGGCGGGTGCGAGCAACGTGATCCCGGGGGCCGCGGCGGCGTAGTGCGTCTGGGCGCGGGTCACCTCGTACGCGATCAGCTCCCGGATCCGCGGCGTGGCGTGACGCCGGGCGCGCGCCTCGACCAACTCCTCGCGGGTGACGCCGAACTGGGCCATGTCGTCGTCGGGCAGGTAGGTCCGCCCCCGGTCGAGGTCCTCGGCCACGTCCCGGATGAAGTTGGTGAGCTGGAAGGCGAAGCCGAGCTGGCGGGCCGGCTCCCGGGCCGCCGCCGGGTCGGAGCTGCCCAGGATCGGCAGCATCATGGTGCCGATCACCGCCGCCGAGCCCTCCATGTAGTCGAGCAGCTGGTCGTAGGTGCGGTACGAGGTGACCGTCAGGTCCATCGCCATGCTCTTGAGGAAGGACGCGAAGTCGTCCCGGTCGAGATCGAAGACGGCGATCGTGTGCAGCACGGCGGGGAGCAGCGGGTCGTCCACCGGTTCGCCGTGCAGCCCGGCGACGAAGCGGCCGGCCCAGTCGTCGAGTCGGGCCGCGCGCTCGGCCGGGGGCAGCTCCTCCGTGCGGTCGACGATCTCGTCGGCGTAGCGCGTGAATCCATACAAGGCGTGGACATGTCGCCGTTTCCATGTGGGTAGGAGCCGGGTGGCGAGATAGTAGGTGCGGCCGTGCCGTTTGTGCAGCTCACGGCAGCGGCCATAGGCCGCGGCGAGATCGGTGTCCACCGGCCCTCCTCAATTACCGACGCAACAATCGACGCAACTCGTAGCCTAGGGTACGCTCGGCCGCATGGCCAACGACGCAGTTACGGGTGACTCGCTCCGCGTCGTTCCTGTCGGCCCGGCCGAGGGGGACGATCCCGTTCGCGCGGTCCTGGCCGCGTACACGAAGGACCTGGTCACGGCGGTGGAGAGCACTCTCGCCGGTTTCCTGGCCACCGAGGTCGACGCGCTGACCGAGATCGACGCGGCGATGGGCGGATTCGCCGCGACGGCGCGCGACTGCGTGCTGGCCGCCGGTAAGCGGGTCCGCCCCACGTTCGCCTACTGGGGGTGGCGTGGCGTGCCGGACGGCACCGGTCCGCTGGCGTCGGTGCTGCCCGCGTTCGCCGCCCTGGAACTGCTGCACACCTTCGCGCTCGTGCAGGACGACGTGATGGACGCCTCCGCCACCCGCCGGGGCCAGCCGAGCGTGCACGAGGCGCTGGCCGCCCGGCACGCCGCCGCCGGCCACCGGGGCGACCCGCGTCGGTTCGGCGAGACGGTCGCGGTGCTGATCGGCGACCTCTGCATGGTGTGGGCCGATCGGCTGCTCGGGCAGGCGGCGCTGCCGCCGGCCCGCCTGCTCGACGTGCGGCGCTGCTACGACCAGATGCGCGTGGAGACGATCGCCGGGCAGTACCTCGACGTGCTCGGCGAGAGCGACGCGGCGAACTGGTCGGCCGGCCGGGCACTGCGGGTCGCCCGCTACAAGACCGCGAGCTACACGGTGCAACGGCCACTGCTCCTCGGCGCCCGCCTTGCCGGCGTCACCGACGACTCGCTGACCGCCGCCTACACCCGCTACGGGCTCGCCGTCGGCGAGGCCTTCCAGCTTCGCGACGACCTCCTCGGCGTCTACGGCGACCCGGCGGCCACCGGCAAGCCGGCCGGCGACGACCTGCGCACCGGCAAGCCGACCGTGCTGCTCATGCTGGCCCGGCAGCTCGCCACCCCGACCCAGCGGCGCGCGCTGGACGGTCTCGGCGCCGGCATGGGAGACGCGGAGGTCGACCGCCTCGCCGAACTGGTCGCCGGCACCGGGGCCGTCGAGCGGGTCGAGCGCATGATCTCCGACCGGGTCACCGAGGCGCTGGCCGCGCTCGGCACCGCGTCGATCGACGAGACCGCCCGCACAGCGCTGGCCGGTCTCGCCACCGCCGCCACCAGTCGGCGGGCATGATGGGCAACTTCGCACAAGGAGGTGGTCGCGTGCGCACCGTCGACGGGCGTACGGACCGGGTGGTCGTCGTCGGAGCCGGGCTCGGCGGTCTGGCCTGCGCGCTGCACCTGGCGGGCAGCGGTCGGCAGGTGACCGTGCTGGAGCGCGAGCCGGTGCCGGGTGGCCGGGCCGGCCGCCTCAGCGTGGACGGCTACGAGTTCGACACCGGGCCGACCGTGCTCACCATGCCCGACCTGATCGCCGAGGCGCTCGGTGCGGTCGGTGAGGAGTTGGACGACTGGCTCGACCTCACCCCGCTCGACCCGGCCTACCGGGCGTACTACCCGGACGGCTCGACCCTCGACGTCATCACCGACACCACCCGGATGGCCGCCGAGATCGCCCGGGTGTGCGGGCCCCGCGAGGCGGACGGCTACCTGCGCTTCGTCGACTACGCGCGCAAGCTCTGGCAGTGGGAACGCGCCGACTTCATCGAGCGCAACCTGGACGCCCCCACCGACCTGCTCACCGGCAACCTGGTCAGGTTGCTGGCCGGCGGCGCGTTCCGGCGGCTCCAGACGAAGATCAACCAGTTCTTCCGGGATCCCCGCACCCAGCGGATCTTCTCCTTCCAGGCGATGTACGCGGGCCTCGCGCCGCACGACGCGCTGGCCATCTACGCGGTCATCGCGTACCTCGACTCGGTGGCCGGCGTCTACTTCCCGCGCGGCGGCATCCACGCGGTCTCCCGGGGCATGGCCGGCGCCGCCGAGAAGCACGGCGTCGAGATCCGCTACGACACCACGGTGACCCGGGTGGAGACCGCGCACGGCCGGGCCACCGGCGTCGTGACCGCCGACGGCGAGCTGATCCCGGCCGACGTGGTCGTGCTCAATCCCGACCTGCCGGTCGCCTACCGGGACCTGCTGCCGCCGAACCGTCCGCGCCGGCTCACCTACTCCCCCTCCTGCGTGGTCCTGCACGTCGGGTCGACCCGGGGATATGGGAAGATCGCCCACCACAACATCCACTTCGGACGGTCGTGGAAGGGCACCTTCGATGAGGTCATCCGGCGGGGCGAGCTGATGAGCGACCCGTCCCTGCTGGTCACCAACCCGAGCCGGACCGACCCGTCCGTGGCGCCCACCGGGCGGCACACCTACTACGTGCTCGCCCCGGTGCCCAACCTCGACCGGGCGCCCTTCGACTGGCGGGGCGACCTCACCGAGCGCTACGCCGACCAGCTCGTCGGCACCCTGGAGGAGCGCGGCTATGTCGGCTTCGGCGCCGGCGTCGAGGTGCTGCGGGCGGTGACCCCGGCCGAGTGGGCGGAGCAGGGCATGGCCGCCGGCACCCCGTTCGCCGCCGCGCACAGCCTCTTCCAGACCGGCCCGTTCCGCCCGTCGAACCTGCACCGGACGCTGTCGAACGTCGTCTTCGTCGGCTCGGGCACCCAGCCCGGCGTCGGCGTGCCCATGGTGCTCATCTCCGGCAAGCTCGCCGCCGGCCGCATCACCGGAGGTGCCTGATGGCCCTCCCCCTCCGACCCGGGAGACACCTGCCGTGACCACCCGCGAGAAGCACCTCGTCGAGCTCGTCGACGACGCCGGGCGTCCCCGGGGCGAGACCACCGTGTCGGCCGCCCACCAGGCCCCGGGCCAGCTCCACCGCGCCTTCTCCGTACTGCTCGTCGACCCCGACGGTCGGGTGCTGCTGCAACGGCGGGCGCCGGTGAAGACGCGCTTCCCGCTGCGCTGGGCCAACGCGTGCTGCGGCCACCCGGCGCCCGGCGAGTCCCTCGTCGAAGCCGCCAACCGCCGGCTGCGCGAGGAACTCGGCGCCGGCCCGGTCGAGCTGACCGAGGTCGGGGTGTACGTCTACTACGCCGAGGACCCGGCGACCGGTCGGATCGAGTTCGAGTACGACCACGTCCTGCGGGGCGGGTTCCAGCCGGGCGACCCGCTGCTGCCCGACCCCGACGAGGTGGCCGAGCTGCGCTGGGTCGACCCCGTCGCCCTGCTGGCCGACATCGACACCGACCCCCGCCCGTACGCGCCGTGGCTCGGCGGGGTAGTGGACCGGCTGCTGCACCCCGCGGGGCCGACCGTCGGCCCGCCGGACCCGGTCGGGCCGCCGCCGAACGACGCGCCGGAGCGGTCGGGTGGCCGATGAGGCACTGAGCGCGGGGGCCGTCGCCCGGCGGCTCGGTGTCGCCGTCACCACCCTGCGCACCTGGCACCAGCGCTACGGCCTCGGGCCCAGCGAGCACGTCCCCGGGCACCACCGGCGCTACACGCCGGCCGACCTCGCGCGCCTGGAGATCATGCGTCGGCTCACCGCCCAGGGGGTCACCCCCGCGGAGGCGGCCCGCTGGGCACGCCGCGCGCCGGACGCCGTACCCGCCGACGCCGGCGCGCAGCCACGGGTTCCCACCGTCGGCGCTCGGGACGGCGGCGGATCGACGATTCCGGTCGGCCGGGCCGGGCCGGCGGCCCGCGGGCTGGCCCGCGCCGCCATGCGGCTGGACTCGGTGGCGATCGGCGAGACGATCGCCCGGGCCCTGCACGCGGACGGGGTGATCGCCACCTGGGACGGCCTGCTGCGCCCCGTGCTCTTCGGCATCGGGGAGCGGCACGCCGCCACCGGTGCCCTGATCGAGGTCGAGCACCTGATGTCGCGCTGCGTCTCGGAGGCGCTCGCGGTGGTCGCCCGGGCCGCCGCGCCCGCCGGTCCGGCGCGCATCGTGCTCTCCTGCGCCGACGAGGAGCAGCACACCCTGCCGCTGGAGGCGCTCGCCGCCGCGCTCGCCGAGGCCGGCGTCGGTTACCGGATGCTCGGTGCCCGGATGCCGCTGCCCGCGCTGGTCGAGGCCGTCAGCCGGACCGGGCCGGCCGCCGCGGTGATCTGGTCGCACACCCGGGCCACCGCCGACCCCGCCCAGCTCAACGCCCTGCTCGCCGCGCCCCGCCGCCCGCTGCTGATACTCGCCGCGGGGCCGGGCTGGCTGGCGGACTCGCTCCCCGCCGGGGTGGTGCGGCCGGTCGACCTCAGCGAGGCGGTCTCGTTGGCGCTCGCGCTGTGCGACTCGCTGGGCCAGGCCTCGGCGTACTGACCGGGGGTCCCGACGCGAAACGGCGTCCACTAGCGTCGGGAGGTCCGTCGACCCCGACCCCTCCGGGAGCGAACGATGCGTCCACGCGCCCTGCTGGCCGCCGGTCTGGCCCTGCTCCTCCTCGGCGGCTGCGGCGACGGCGCCACGAGCGGCCGGCGGGCCGCCGGCCCCGACCCCGTCGCCTCCGCCCCGCTGCCGGCCGAGCCGACGCCGTCGGTCAGCCCACGGCCGACCCCCACCGCCCCGCCCAGGCGGCTGGTCCGCCCGCTGCCGCCCAAGCTTCCGGCGGGCCTGCGTCGTACGACCGGCGCACGGACGGTGTCGCTGACCTTCGACGACGGGCCGGATCCGCACTGGACGCCGAAGGTCCTCGACCGCCTCCGGGCGGCCCGGGTCACCGCCACGTTCTGCGTGGTGGGCACGCAGGCCCGCCGGCACCCCGAGCTGCTCCGGCGGATCGTGCGCGAGGGCCACCAGCTCTGCAACCACAGTTGGAACCACGACCTGCAACTCGCCCGGCGGCCGGTCGCCGAGATCCGGCGGGACCTCCTGCGCACCAACGCGGCCATCCGGGCGGCGGTGCCGGGCGCCAAGGTGCCGTTCTACCGCCAGCCGGGCGGCCGGTGGACGAGCGAGGTGGTGACGGTCGCCAGGCAGCTCGGCATGCGGTCGCTGCACTGGAACGTCGACCCGCAGGACTGGGGCAAGCCGACCGCCGCGACGATCTCCAAGCGGGTACGCGCCGCCGCCCGGCCCGGCTCCGTCGTACTGCTGCACGACGGGGGCGGCGATCGGGCTGCCACGCTTGCCGCCTGCCCACACCTGATCACCGACCTGAAGCGCCGCTTCGGCATCGCCCAGCTCCGCTAGAACCCTCTTGACCTGCGGTTTTGTCGGGCGTTGTGGCTGGGGCCATACCGGTTTGGTCGAGAGACCGACCATCACGTAAGCTATCCAAGCCTCCGGCGGGGCCGGATGGGAGCAAGTCCGCTTGAAGTTGCGAGTGTGCAATGATGGCGGGGCCGCCCTCATCGTCTAGCGGCCCAGGACGCCGCCCTTTCAAGGCGGTAGCACGGGTTCGAATCCCGTTGGGGGCACGGTCCGGCTTCGGTCGGAGGCAACAAAGCTAGGTCCTGTGGAGCAGTTGGAGTGCTCGCCGCCCTGTCAAGGCGGAGGTCGCGGGTTCAAGTCCCGTCAGGACCGCCAGCGCTGAACGCCGCGCCATGCGCGGCTTTCTGCGTATCGGGGCGTGTGACCCTCCCGGCGGAGAATTCGCCGTGCGGGTAGCATGAACCGAGCAACACGGCCAGGTAGCTCAGTTGGTACGAGCGTCCGACTGAAAATCGGAAGGTCGGCGGTTCGACCCCGCCCCTGGCCACATAGCCTTTCGCCGGGCTACTGAAGCGCCGACCAGCGGAAACGCCGGTCGGCGCTTCTGCGTGCGGGGGGCTGACTCATCGATCACCGTTGGCCGTGGCTGACCGCTCTTGGCCGGCAATCACCGCCACATGTTGCACGTTCGCTGCACGCCGTTTCCTCGCCTGCCGGGTCGATCAGATTCGGTTTCGGTCCCTCTCGTGACCATCGCCGTCGCTACTCTCTGCTTGTGAACGACATCCGAGTGTCAGATCGTGACCGAGAAGCGGTCGTGGTCCGGCTCAGCGTCGCTGCGAGCGAGGGGCGATTGACCTTCGCGGAGTTCGAGGACCGGTCAGCGCATGCCTACGACGCGAAGACCCACGGCGAACTAGACGTCCTGGTGGCCGACCTGCCGTCGCTGGCGCGCGATCAAGCAGGGAAGGCACACGATCACGGAGGCATGGCACGCGATCACGGAGGCATGGCGCTGTCGTTCTTGGCGCTCGTCGCAGGTGTGGTCTGGGTGCCGTTGTCCGAAGAACTGCATCCCGTTCTCCTTCCGGGAGCCGCTGGCGTTGTGTTCGGCCTTTTCGGCTTACGCGCAAGTACGCCACTCTTCTGCCGCGCACTGGCAACCTTGGGAGTTCTCGGCGGGTCACTATGCGTCGCACTGCAAGTCCTCTGGCTCATCCTTGACTGAGCTGCGCTACGCCCCAACCTGCTGCCATCCCGTCTGCCGCCGACCCACACACCGTGGAGCGGATCAGGGCCAGGGTGACAAGGTGGAGCGCCCTACCGGACGAACGACCTTGGCACCCTGGCCCTGATCTGCTCGGCTTGCCTGGGTCGGTGGTAGACGGGATGGCAGCTCCCCAACCACCCACCCACCGCAACCGTTCGGCAACTCCATCCTGGAGTCGTCTGGCCCCCGCCGGAGGCACAGCTCTAACCCCGCCCTCTTCCTCACCCTCCGCCCCTTCACCACCCTTGCCCCTCTCCTCCCTGGGGCCTCAGCGGCTTCGTGCGAACCGTTCGGCAACTCGTCCTGCCGGTGGTGGCTCCGGCCCTCTGTGGGGCCTCTGGAACGTCGAGAACGGGTGAAGGCGTGTCCGCCTGGCACTGGTCACACCGGGACTCGTCATCGGGTCACCTCACTGACCCAGGGGTGACGCGCGGGGCGGGGCGTGGTTTGCGGGCCGGCTGACTTTCCGCCCCGGCGCCGTAGGCGGCCGGGGCGGCGGCTCCGTAGGAGCCGGTTGCCGCGCCCCGGCCCGCGCCGCGCGGAGCGCCTTGATCTAGTACAGGCCAATTCGGCAACAGATCACAGGCAGCTCCGAGCCGACCAAGCCAGCATGAACACAACACCACCTGGCCGTCGCGGTCCATGTGCCTCGCAGCGGCACTGTGCCTACCTCGCGCATCACGGCAGCTGCCACAGGCTCCGCACATGCCGCCTGCCAACCTCGGCCATCAACGTCCCGAGCAACTCCCAAGCTGACCCAGCCAGTACGTACCTCTCGCCCGGCCCCGACATCTCCCGGAGCCTCCACCCCCTACGGTCCGTGGAACTTGCACGGCTCGAACGCTCGTTCTACTCTGTTGATCACGGCGGCGGTCCAACACGCCGAAGCGGGTTCCAAAAATCCAACCTCCTGGGAGGTAGCGTTTTTGGAACCTGGATGAGGAGGGGCGATGGATCGCAACGTGGAGTCTGAGCCGGAGGAGGTCTGGCTCACCGGGGACGACGCAGAGACCCGCTTGAGGCAGATGGGTCTTGAGGTAGCAGACTTGGTCCAACCACTGGAACTCGCCGCGGTCGATGCTGCGGGGTGCACCGAGGTTGATGCACCTGGTGCGGCGGGCTACATCTTCTGGACTAGGGGGAACCGGTACCTCAGGGAACGGCTTCACCCACGAGGATGGAGTTGGACCAACAGGGACAACATCCTCCGCACAATCAGCCCGGATAAACGGTTCAGCATCTCGGCGATCAGCGGGGCCGGCGCCGTCGGAGTGCCGAGTGGCAGGGTGCAGACGCGCAACCCGAAGGGATCTGCGGTCGCCACTCTGGTTCGCTACAACTATTCAGTCACGGGTGGAGCAAGGAACGCCGACTTCCTTCCGGGCCTCGACTTCCCGGAAACGGAGTTCGAGCCTGACATGCACCCCACATGGTTCTTGCTCTATAAAGCTACATCTGAGGGCATTATGATGGAACTTTCCATGCCGGTTGACATGCTGGGCAGCACCGTTAATCGCTGGCGTGAGCACATCATTATCGGACCCGCAGGATACGGCGGCGATGGTGGCGTTAGACTGGACTTGGACTCCTTCGGAGAAGCCAACGCGCCCGTTGTGGACGTTCCTGTCGAGCGGATCGCCTAGTTAAGGCCTACATGAGAATGGGTTGAGGTCAGGGTCATGTTGACGCCATCACGGCTTGTCGTCGCGAGGAAACGGCGTCGCATGACCCTGGCCCAGCTTGCGGTCGCGTCTGGGGTCTCTGTCCGAAGCATCACAGCGTTCGAAAACGGCCATAAGCAGCCGAGTTCCGAGACGCTCGAAGCATTAGCTACAGCGATGTCTTTTCCGCGCCCCTTTTTCGAAGGTCCGCCAATCGACGAAATTCCCATAGGGTCCGTTAGCTTTCGCGCGTTATCAAAGATGAGTGCCCTGGATCGCGAAGCGGCTCTTGGCGCTGGTCAAGTCTCAGCTCTTATCAACCAATGGAACGAGCGTCACTTCCGCCTGCCCGATGCCAACGTTCCCACCCTCTCCCACCTAGAACCAGAGGAGGCGGCGGAGCGAGTGCGAGCCCTGTGGGGCTTGGGCGAAGCACCGATTCCCAACATGATCCACTTGCTTGAGGCCAACGGCGTTCGCGTCTTTTCCTTGGCAGCGGACTGCGAGAGCATTGACGCCTATTCGCTGCGGTACAGAGGAAAGCCCTTTTGCATATTGAACACGAGGAAGTCCGGTGAGCGTGGTCGCTTCGATGCTGCCCACGAGTTAGGACACCTAGTTCTTCACGCAGACGACAGATTGGCCCACGGCGTTGAGGCCGAGGAGCAAGCCAACAAGTTTGCTTCGGCCTTCTTGATGCCCCGTGCGGGGATTCTCGCTCAATCCCTACACGACGCCACGCCGGATCGAATTTTGCTGGCGAAGCGTAAGTGGAGAGTGGCCGCCGTCGCGCTCGCTTATCGCCTTCACGATCTAGGGCTGCTGTCTGAATGGAAGTACAAGGCGGTTTCAAAGCGGCTAGCCCAGCTGGGATTCCGACGTGGCGAGCCAGGCGGAATTACTCGTGAAAGCTCCCAACTGCTAGGCAAGGTATTCGCTTCCCTTCGACATGACCCGGGGAGGATATCGCTTGCGGATGAGCTGAGCATTGGCACTGACGAGTTGAACCTTCACGTGTTTGGTCTAGTCCCGATCGTCCTCGATGGGGGTCGGCAGGCCGGCCCTCCTGGGCGTCCGCAATTGCAGCTGGTTGGTGCCCGGCGCCGGTAGTCTTCTACCTGCATCCGTTCACCTGTACGCTTACCGACTTCCGAAGGACCTCAATACCTCTTCTGCTGCTTCCGCCGCTGATATCACTTCAGTGTTCAGCATCACGTCTGCGGCGATAGCATCAGTTTCATCCCAAGCTCGTAGGCGGGCTTTCGTGTCGCCGGTGCCACGAGCGGCAATCCTGGTAGCAGCGACTGGTCGGGGACACCACAGGTAGACGACGAGCCAGCGTGCCGCAGGGAAAGCGGATTTCACCGCCTCGATCGCCTCGGGCTGGCCCAGATGCACGACTGGCACTCGGCTATCCAGCAAGGCACGGAGGTGTGGACGGTCAACCACATAGGTCGCTCCGTAGCGGTGGTTTTCCCAGATGACCTCGCCTGCGGCCCGCAGTTCCTGAAGGTGCTCCTCGCTGGTCATGCGGTACCCGGCGGTTCTGCCTGGGCCGGCCTTGAGCCGATGGAACTGCGTGTATCGCTGGTCAAGCCGGCAGAGGGCGTCCGTCACGGTGTCTTTGCCTGCTGCGGGTGGCCCGTAGAAGATGACGCCCTGCACTATGCCTGCTCGTCGCCGGTCAGACTCTTCAGCAGTTCCTTCGCCTGGCTTTGAAGAGGAAGGCTGGACGTGCAGTTGTTGACCAGGACGTGGGGCACCTCTGGCCGGAAATCGACGTCAATCTTGGTCAAGTACGCAGGCCAGTCCGCCAGCTTCGCCGCGTCTCGTGCCGCGCCCCGTCGCCTGATGTACACGTTCATCGTCTCGACGTCGCAGTAGACCCACACGAAGGTCGTCAGGGCATTCATTGCGGCGTAGGCGGCTCGCGTCCGACCGATCCAGGCGGCGTCATTGAACTCACGGATGAACGGTGCCGTCACGATCGCGCTGTTGCCGCATTCGACGTTCTCGTCCGTCGCGGCTCGCAAGGCTTCGTACTCGCGAGGGCGCACCTTGGTCAGGTAGGTCTCAGACTCGCGGTCGTGCGGCGAGTGACCGACGGCCTCAAGCATCGCCTCGACCACGGGACGGGTGAGGGTGTCCTTGTCGAGCATCGGCCACCCGGTCTCGCGGGCCAGAATCCGGCCTAGCTCGGTCTTCCCACTACCGGGGTAGCCGCCCACGAAGACGACCCGTGGAACGTGAATCCGAACCTCGCTCCTGCGCGGCTGGTTCGGGGCGCTGACCACCCTCTTGGATCGGGACTTGCTGACCACGAGGCCCTCTTCGGCAAGCAGCTTCATCGCCTCAGTGATCGTGAAGACGCTGACGCCCCACTGCTCAGCGAGTTCCCTGGTCGACGGCAGAACGTCGCCATCGCGTAGGGCGCCTGCCTCGATGTCGTTTCGGATATTGCGGGCGACCTGCTGGTGCAGGGACTCCGTCCGGGCGAGCCGGCTGCGCGGAGGCGTCATCAGTGCTCCCAGCGAGGTAGGCAACAGCTATCCGCGCGTCAGCCTACCAGTGGGCTAACAGATCGCCCCTTGCGTGCCTGCTCAGTGACCCTCTGCGAGGAGTTTTGGCATAACAGTTGACCCGCAGACCTACCAGTTGTTAGGTTACCGGCATCACACAGACCGGATGGCCGGTTAGTCGCGATTGCGAAGGAGAGCGCCATGGCCCTCAGGGGTGGTACTCGGTTCACGGTTCCGTTCGAGGCTGTCTTCCCGCACGGTGCGGTGTTCGTGCCGGACTCGATCGCGGAGGCGCAGGACTTCAACGAGGCGACCCGGCAGCGGACGCCGGCGAAGGACAAGGTGACCGGTGAGCGGGTGTGGCAGTGCCGGGTGATGGACATGGACCCGGAGCTTGGGTCTCGGTCGCGTGAGGTGTCGATCAAGATCCTGTCGAACGTGCAGCCGGTGCCGCCGGTGGGTCCGTTCCAGCAGGTGGAGTTCGAGAACCTGACCGTGACCCCGTACGTCGGCAGCAACGGTCGGCTCGCCTACTCGTTCCGGGCGACCGGAATCGTGGCGCCGAAGACCCTGGCGGAGACGCGCGGGAAGGCTGCCTGATGTTCGGCCGGAAGCGCTCCGAGCCGGAGCCGGTCCGCAAGGACCAGGTGATGCGCCTGATCTCTCTCGGGATGCGGGAGACCGACGCCGCCGACAGGGACATTGACGGCCCGGAGTTCGACAAGGCCAAGGCTGCGTTCGAGGCGGCGCTTGGCAAGTCGACCCCGGCGGAGAAGAACGCGGCGATCGAAGCGCTCCGGCGGCACGGCTACTAGATGTGGCGCGGGGCGGTCCTGGCCCTAGGAAGCTCGACCGCCCCGCTGCCCCTCTCAACCCTCACGGCCTGGAAGGGCAGGTTCATCATGCCAACTTCTCTGGACTGGCGACGCGACGGGAGCGCCGGAGACCCGGCCCCGTGCGTCATCTGCGGTAAGCCGGCGATCTGCCGGAGCCCGGCGGGCAAGCCGGTACACAAGGTCTGCGCGGAAGCGTGGATCGACCAGCGCAACGCCAACAAGGCGGTGGCGTGATGCGCGCTCCGCTGGTCAACTTCCGTCGCCTACAGGTCGCCGCGCCGTGGCCCCTGGTCTGGACGGTCACCTTCTTCATCCTGCTCGTCCGGCTCGTGGTCTTCCTGGTGGGCATCGCTGTCACGGCGGTGCGGCACTGGCGGGCCTGGCCGGCGGTCGCCCTGGTCCTGCTCGCCGTCGACGTGCACCGCTCGCACGGCTGGTGGCCTCACCTCCTGGTCCTCATCGTCGTCGCCGCTTCGGCCGGCGTGTGGTGGTGGCGGTGGCGGGAGTCCTTCGAACGCCTGGTGGTGCTGCGAGGGCTGTCGTCGTGGCGGCGGCTGTGGGTGTATCGGCGTCAGTGGCACGAGGTCATGTCGCTGTGTGGGCTGGTGAAGAAGTACGACGGTGGCGAGAAGCTTCCCGAGCTGCTGTCGGTGCGCTGCTCCTACGCCACCGATGAGGTCGTGTTGCGGATGCCTCGGGGGCAGAACCCGGAGGCGTACCACAAGGCGGCCCGGGATCTGGCGTACTCGTTCGGTACCCGGCACTGCCGCGTCTTCTCCGGCCGACGCCAGGCACCCCCGGCCCGCTCCGGCTCCCTCGCCTGGATCCTGCGCCGCGTCGACGCCATCCGGTTCCGCGACCGGCCCCGGCAGGTGTGGTTGGTGCTGATCCGCCGCGACCCGCTCACCCGCATCGTCAAGCCGCTGCCGGTGCCGGCCCGCCCGGACTTCACCGCCCTGCCCCTCGGGATGCGGGAAGACCTGGCCGTGTACTGCCTGCGCCTACTCGCCACACACGTACTCATCGGCGGGGCTACCCGGATGGGCAAGGGCTCCGTTATCTGGTCCCTGCTGCGGGCTCTCGCCGCTGGCATCCGCTCCGGGCTGGTGCGGGTGTGGGCCATCGATCCCAAGGGCGGCATGGAACTGTCGATCGGTCGCCCGCTGTTCTCCCGCTACGTCGATGACGACTGGACCCGCATGGCCGACATGCTCGACGACGCCGTCACGAGGATGCGAGCGCGTCAACGGATGCTGCGGGGCAAGGTGCGGGTGCACACCCCGACCGTCGATGAGCCGCTGATCGTCATCGTCATCGACGAGATCGCCGCTCTGCTGGCGTTCCTGCCTGACAGCGACATCCGCCAGCGCATCACCCAAGCCCTGGGCCTGCTACTCACCCAGGGCGCCGGCCTCGGGGTGCTCGTCGTCGCCGCCACCCAGGACCCCCGCAAGGAAGTCGTCTCGGTCCGCGACTTCTTCCCCACCCGCATCGCCCTCGGCGTCACCGAACGCGGCCACGTCGACCTGCTCCTAGGCGACGGTGCCCGTGACCGTGGAGCACTGGCCGATCAAATCCCGCTGTCGGCAAAGGGCGTGGCCTACGTCCTGCTTGACGGTCAGCCCGAACCCGCCCGGGTCCGCTTCTCCTACCTCACGGATGACGTGATCCGGGAGATGGCCGCGACGTTCCCCGCCCCGCCCGAGGTCCAGCCCGAACCCGCCGACACCCCCGCCCCCGCCCCGGCCCCGGCTGCGGTCAAGGCCCGGTCGAACGGCAACGGCCGGCACACCTACCGGCCCACCCCGCCGAAGCAGGTCGCTCCGCTGCTGCCGCCATCGCTGCTTCACGCCTTGGACCTCGACGCCACCCCGAACGGAGGCGACCCCCGATGACCACCGAACTGCCCGAGAGCACCCCGGCCCGGATGCCCTACGCCGACGAACCCGACACCACCGAGGAACCGCGCCGCTTCTACCGGCTGCGCGCTCCCCACGTCGACAAGGCGTCCGTGCCGGTCACCGTCCGCGTCACCCCCGACGCCGATCTGTACGTGGCCGTTGGTGCCGGCCGCCGCCGCATGTACCTCACCCCCTCTGAGGCATGGGCGCTGTGGCGCTGCCTCTCGGAAGCGGTCGCCTCGACGGGTGAGCCGCCGGAGTGGATCCGCGTGCACGTCACCCCCACCCACCGCTGACCTTCCCCCGCCTGCTTGGAGTCTTCGTGATGCGTACCCGTCGACTGACCCGACGCCCGATCCGCCGTCTCTGCCTCGACCTGGCCCACACCGACCCCGACCAGACCTGCCCCTACTGCGCCGACGACACCCAGGCCGCCGCCATCGTCGCCGCCGCTCTCGCCCAGCACGCCGAGATCGCCGCCGAGGACGCCGAAGCGTGGGGGTGGGCGGCATGAGCTACCAACTGTGGTCCTGGCTCCTGATGACCGTTGGCGTCACCGGCCTGTGGCTGGCCGGCAAGCGCTCGTGGACTGGCTGGGCTGTCGGCCTCGCCGGGCAGGTGCTGTGGCTGGCGTACTCCCTCGTAACGGAGCAGTGGGGCTTTCTGGCCTCCTGCTTCGTCTACGGCGCGGTCTACATCCGCAACCTGCGCGTCTGGCTCCGCCCGGCTCCTACCCCCGTGACGATCGGCGAGGTTGCTGCGGATCCCACCCCGACCGTTGCCCCCGTTCGGGTCACCCGCCCGCCGCTGGTGGTGCGGGAGTCGCCGCTGTGGGAGCACTCGGGACCGGTGTGCTGCCTCGCCTCGTACTGCACCCGGCCTGCAACCCACTGGCACGACGGTGCGCCCTGGTGCGAGCCCTGCGCCTGGAACGCCATCGAGGAAGAGGGCCGTAACGGCTTCAGCCCGGTTCCCGGCTCGTCGGCGGAGTTCGCCGCCTACTACCTGGACCGCGACATGAACCCCGCCCCGCGTGTTGCTGGGGAGGTCCGCTGATGCGCCGCTTCTTCAACTCCGACCGGCTTGAAGGCGTCGCCCTGGTCGTGATCCTCCTCGCCGTCGGCGGCATGGCCGGCGCCGCGTCGTTCACCCACGTCAAGGACTGGACGATGATCCACGCCCCCGCCGGAACCCACGAGTGGTTCGGCTGGTCCAACGCCGTCATCTCCGAACTCACCCCCGCCGCCGCCCTGCTGGTCATTCGCCGCCGTCGCCGTCTCGACCCGGACGCCTCGGTGTTCTACCCGCTGTCGATCCTCGTCGGCGCGGTCGCCCTGTCCCTGGCCGCGCAGATCGCCGTTGCCAACGACAGCTTCTCGTCCCGGCTGCTGTCGTCGGTGCCGGCGCTGGCGTTCCTCGCCCTTTCCAAGCTCGTCCTCACCGCTCCCGCCGCTCGCCCGGCCCGGCAGTCCGACCCGGCCAAGCCCAAGCCCGAACCGGTGCCAGTGGCCGTCGAGGAACCCGCCGACCTGGAACCGGTCGACCTGCCCACCGACCCGGCACCCGTCTACGTCCCGCCAGCACCCCCGCCCGCCGTCGCACCGGCCCCGGTCACGCCGGTCCGCTCCGCGCTCATCTCGTCCGTCGTCCAGGCCCCCCGCAACGGTCAGGTCTTCGCCTCGGAGGTTGTCCGATGACCCGCACCCAACTCGCCCGCCGCAACCTCGCCCGCCCCACCGTGATCGCCCGCCGCGTCGTCGGCACCCCCGCCGAGGTCGCCGCCACCGTCGCCCTGGTCCGCGACTCCGGCCGCCTGGTGTCCATGACCGCACCCCGCCAGATGCCCGGCGACCCGCGCGTCACCGTCACCGTCCGGTTCCTCGACAACAACGGCCCCGCCCCTGCTGCGGTTCGCCGGCTGCGCCGAGGTCACGTCGTCGCCGCCGTCGCCGTTCCGACCGTGGGCGCTCTCGCCGCTGCCGGCTACCTCGCCGCGCAGCTCGTCAACGCCGTCCGCTCGATGGTGCCGCTCATCGCGGGCGTCGTCCTGGTCCTCATCGTCGTCGCCCTGCTGCTGCGTCGCTCGGGTCGCTGCTGCCCCGGCCTGCACTGCCCCGGCTGCGGCCACTGAACGCGCCATCACCGCTGGTCGGCCCACCTACTGCGCCCGGTGCCGTAGGTGGGCCACCGCCCTTGTCGAATCCGGTCACCCCGGCACCGGCCACTACCGCGCCGAGGTCGCCTGCGCCCGCCATGAGGCTGCCGCTCACCGCTGGGCCAGCCGCCTCGGTCCGACCCGTACCACCCCGATCGGTGACACCCAACCCGCCTTGTTCGAGCTACCGGAGGTGACCCGTTGACCGCCCCGACCCTGCCCGGCCTCACCCCCGAACCCACCGAACCGACCCTCACCGCGGCTGCCCCGCCGGCGCCTGGCTCCCGCGCCGCACGCCTTGCCTTGCCCATGTCGCGGCAGGTGTTGAAGGAGATGGCTGCGGAGTACGGCGTGTGCCTGCGTCCGGTCACCCTGCGCCGTACCGACCTGCACACCGGCCAAACCGAAGTCATCGACCTGCCCTGCGGCACCACGCGGGAAGACAAGTGCTCACCGTGCGCCAAGCGTGCCCGCCGGCTGCGGCAAACCCAGATCCGCGAGGGCTGGCACCGCACCGACGAACCCAACCCGTTCTCTGCCTGGCCTGCCAGCGAGGAACAGCGCGACTTGGTCATGCTCCGGGCACACCTGGAATTCGCCCGCGATGAGGCACAACGCTCCGCGCAGTTCGACCAGGTGCCCGGCATCGATCAGGCCATCGCGGAGGTAGAGGAAGCCATCGCCGCTGAGGGCCTACGCGGGCAGGTCGCCCCGCCCCACGACGGGGAAGGTTCCACAGGTGGCCGGCGCAAGAGGTCGACCAAACGGCGTCAGGACACCCCCGACCTGCCCCGCAAGAAGGTCGAACCCCGCACGGTCGGCAAGGTCTACACCGCCCCGGACGGCACGCAGCACCGCCCGTCGATGTGGCTGTCGCTCACCCTCGACTCCTACGGCCGCGTCCTACCCGACGGCACACCCGCCGACCCCGACAGCTACGACTACCGGCGGGCCGCGTGGGATGCGGTGCACTTCGCCCGGCTGCTCGATCGGTTCTGGCAGAACCTGCGCCGCTGCGTCGGCTGGAACGTCCAGTACGCCGGCTGTGTCGAGCCCCAACGACGCCTCGCCCCACACGCGCACTTCGCCATCCGGGGCACCATTCCCCGCGCCGTGCTGCGGCAGGTCGCCGCCGCCACCTACCACCAAGTCTGGTGGCCGCCCGTCGATGAACTCGTGTACTCCCTCGATCGGCTGCCGGTGTGGGACAACGACGCCGACGCCTGGGTAGACCCCGACACCCGCCAGCCGCTGACGACATGGGCTGACGCCCTGGACCTGCTCGACGCCGACCCTGACGCGCAGCCCGTACACGTCGTCCGTTTCGGCCGGCAGGTTCACGCCGAGGGCGTCACCCCTGGCACGGTGCACGCTGACCGGACGATCGGCTACATCACGAAGTACATCACCAAGAGCGCGGCCGACTGCCACAAGGCCGAGACGGACCGGCAGCGCAACCACCTGGAACGGCTCTGGGAACAGCTACGCATCACGCCGTGCAACGAGCGGTGCGCCAACTGGCTGCTCTACGGCGTCCAGCCGAAGAAGGCCCACGGGCGGCTGCAAGCGGGGCGCTGCAAGGGCAAGGTCCACCAGCGGGCCACCCTCGGCATCGGCGGGCGACGCATCCTCGTCTCGCGCGACTGGTCCGGAAAGACCCTCGCCGACCACCGCGCCGACGCTCGTGCCTGGGTGCGCCGGCTCCTAGGCGTCAGCACCGGGGCAGACGATGCCGACGCCGTCAGCCAGGGCGACGCGCCCGCCTACGCCTGGGAGATGGCTCGGCCGGATGACCCCGACATCCCACCCCTGCAACACCGGATGCTTCGGGCGCTGTCCCAACGCGCCCAATGGAAGGCCGCCCTACGCGCTGCCCAGGATCGAGCGGCGGCCAGCTCGTCAGACGTTTCGGCAATCCCCTCGGATCGGAAGGAGTCGCGGTAGTGGAACGGCTGTTGACGGTGGCTCAGGCCGCCGATCGTCTCGGGACGACGGAGCGTTTCCCGCGCCGGCTGATCGCTGAGCGGCGGATTCGGTTCGTCAAGCTCGGTAGCAAGGTCCGCATTCCCGAGACGGCTTTGGCGGACTTCATCGCTGCCTGCACGGTAGAGCCCGTCACCGTCTCGTGGTCGGATGGGAAGGCGGCCTGATGGCGAAGCGTCGGTTTGGCATGGTCCGCAAGCTGCCCTCGGGGCGGTTCCAAGCCTCGTTCGTGCCGCCTAATGGCGGTGCTCGACAGACCGCGCCGCACACCTTCAAGACGAAGACTGACGCCAACCGCTGGTTGACGCTGGTAGAGGCGGACATCTCGCGTGGCACCTGGCTCAACGACCGCGCGGCGGCGGAAACGTTCGGCAACTACGCGCGGGCCATCCTGCGGGACAGCCCGAAGATAGGCGTCCGGTGGCGGGAGACATGCGAACGCAACCTGCGGCTGCACCTGGCACCGCTGGTCGACGTGCCGCTTCGTGAACTCACCGCGAGCAGAGTTCGTGAGTGGCACGCTGCCGCACTTCGGGGCACGGGTGGCCGTACCTCCATCTCTCAGTCGTACCGCTTTCTACGCATGGTCATGAACACCGCCGTGCGTGAGGGCATCATCGCCCGGAACCCCTGCCAGATCCCGGGTGCCGGGACCGTGCGCGCCGTTGAGCGTCCAGTCGCTACGCCCGCTCAAGTCGTCGCCCTGGTCGACGCCATCAACCCGCGCTACCGCACCGCCGTTCTTATCGCTGCTTGGTGCGGCCTGCGGCGTGGCGAAATCGCCGGCCTGCGCGTCTCAGACGTGGACCTCACCGAGCACACCATCACCGTTCGGAAGGCTCGCGTCGAACCCCTGCACGCTCCTGGTCGAGCGTTCGACAAGGACCCCAAGTCGGAAGCCGGGAAGCGCACCATCTCCATCCCGCCTCACGTCGTGCCGCTGATCCGGCTGCACCTCGACGAGTACGCCGGTACTGACCGGCTGTTCGTGAGCCGCGACGGCACCCCTCTACGGGGCAACACGCTCTATCAGGCGTTCGTTCGGGCGCGGAAGCAAGTTGGCCTCGATGATCTGGCCTTCCACGACCTGCGGCACACGGGGCAGACCCTCGCCGCCCAGACCGGCGCGACCCTGGCCGACCTGATGAAGCGACTCGGGCACTCGTCCATGGCTGCGGCCCGCCGGTACCTGCACGCCGTCGACGGGCGTGACCGCGAGATTGCCAAGGCCCTCTCGGAACTCGCGGCGCACGGCGATGTTGCACGGCTGCCCCGGCACATTACGATGCGAAGCTAGTTGCACGATGGTTGCACGGCGGCCTTCGGCGGCGCTTTGACCTGCGAAAATGCGGGTGCCTGAAAATCGGAAGGTCGGCGGTTCGACCCCGCCCCTGGCCACATAGCCTTTCGCCGGGCTAAAGGGATCCCCACCAGCGGAAACGCAGGTGGGGATCTTCTTGTACGCCCTCCCGGCGAATCGACGCTGCCCGGCTCCTGCCCCCTGACGGCCCCAGCCCTCGCCAGGCGTGGCTAGCGCCGGAGCGGCGCGGACAGTCCCACTGCGGTCAGCAGCAACGCCAGGGAGACCGCGAACAGGGCGACTCCCACCGGATAGGGCACGGCGATGACAAACGGCGCCTGTTGGATCAGCAGGCCCGCACCGATCATGGCCTGGGCGCCGCCCAGACGGACGGGCTGGGCCTGCTGGCTCGGCGTCAGGCGGGCGAGCCGAACCCAGGCTGCGGGAAACCGTCGTGACGTGGCCACACGCAGTCCAAGGACGACCCAGGCCAGGCTGAGGACCACTATCGCCACGCGCAGGGCGATCATCACCGGGTCCGGGTCGTCCACGCTCATGAGGCCATCATCGGAGTGACGTCAAGGCCGGAAGAACGCCTCCGCCCCGGCCGGACACGGCCCCACCCCCGGATCGACGGTCATCAGGAGCGGAACCTCCTTTGGCCGGGCCGCGCTGTCGGACGTGCGCGATACCGTCCCGCCGTGGCGATCAGGATCAGTTTGACCCTCGACTGCAGGGACGCGAAGCTCCTCGGCGAGTTCTGGAAGACGGCGCTGGACTATGTCGACGAGCCGCCGCCCGCCCCCTTCCGCACCCGCGAGGAGTGGTACGCGAGCTTCGACCTGCCCGAGGACGACTCGGTCGACGACGGGGCGTGGCTGTGCGATCCCCGGGGCGTCGGGCCCGCGCTCTCCATCCTCAAGGTCCCCGAGCCGAAGACGGCGAAGAACCGCCTGCACATCGACGTCCGGGTGCCCGGGCACGGCACCCCCGACGAGCGCTGGGCGCGGATCAGGGCCAAGTCCGAGCAGTTGGTGCAGGCGGGCGCGACCGTCCTGGAGGACGTCACCGGGCACCACATCGTCATGGCCGACCCGGAGGGCAACGAGTTCTGCGTCGCGGCGACCTCCGTGTGACGGCATGCCCCTGGCGGCACCGCCCACAGCGCAGGTGATGAACCCGGGGCGCCTGGCGGTGGGTCAGATGGTCGTGGTCGGCGTGGCGGCTGCCCTGTTCCTGCGCGTACCCACCAGCAGCCCCTGGTGGGTACGGATCACCTCGGGCGCGTCGATCGCTCTCTTCGTGGTGGTCACGGCCGTACTGCGGGTCCTCGACTGATCACCATGGCCGGCCACGCCGCCGCGTCAGCGTTTCTGCTGGCGGTGCTGGGCCATCCCGCCCTGGATCGCCTCCCAGACGCTCCGACCGGCCTGCCTCAGCGTCTCTCCCGCCTGCTCGGCGAACTGGACCGCGCTCTGCGCGCCGCCACCTCCGCCGCCGGAGGTTTCGGTCTTTCCGCCCGGTCCGCCCTCGGAGGGACCGCCCGAGGGCTCACGCTGCCCGGCACCCTGCCCACCGCCGGGACCGCCGGCCGTTCCTCCCCCGGGGCCACCGACCCTCTCGCCGCCCGGTTTCTGCGCGGTCTGTTCCTCTCGACCGGGCCGCTGCCCACCCTGCCCCGAACTACCGGGCCGCTGCCCACCCTGCCCCGAACTACCCGGTTGCTGCCCGCCCTGGCCCGGACCACCCGATGGCGCCCCGCCCCGCTCCGGACCGCCCGGCTGCTGCCCACCGTGCCCCGGACCGCCCGGTTGCTGCCCGCCCTGGCCCGGACCGCCCGATGGCTGCCCACCCGGTTGCTGCCCGCCCTGGCCGCGTTCCGGTTCTTCGGGCTTGCCCGGCTCCCGGTGGGTCGCCTCGCGCTGCGCCTGCTCGCGGGCGCGCTGCGCCTGGCCCTCTTCGCCCCCGCCTCCCGATCCGCTCGCAAGGCCGCCACCCGGATGGGCCTGCCCAGCCCCGGGTTTCCCACCCTCCCCGGTCCCGGACGTCCCAGCCTGTCCGGCTCCGGGCTCCCCGCCCCGCCCGGGGCCACCCGGCTCCCGCAGGGTCCGGTCGGCGACCGCGCCGATCGCGCCCACCTGCTGACCGAGGTCGTCGGTCGCGCCGCCGGGCCGCTCCAACGGACCCTGCCCGGCCGGTGTGGGAAGCTTTCCGACCCCACCGGGAAGCTGATCGCCCAGCCTGGTCACCCGCTGCGTCGCCCGGTCGACGTCGTCCAGGGAGGCCGTCGCCGTACGCGACAGCGCCTCGATGATCTGCGGATTGCGGTCGATGGTGGTCAGGGCCCGGTCGAGGATCTCCACCAGCTTCTCCAGCCGCACCTTGAGCAGCGCCTCGGCGTGCACCCCGGTGATGTCCAGCTCGACGCCCCGCAGATGCACCCGGACCCCGGCGTCGAGTTCGAGGAGATTGGCCAGCCGGGTGCGCAGGGACACGTCGGCGTCCAACCCGTCCACCGCGAGCCGGATCGAGTCGACCGACACCTCCGGGATGTCCAGCAGGACGTCCGGCTCGGCCTCCCCGCCCCGACGGGTGGGCTCACCGCCACCGCCGCGCCGAACAGGCTCGGCCTCCCCGCCGCGCCGTTCCGGTTCCCGCTGCTGCGCGTTCTCGCTCATGATCCCCGCTCCGCATCCTCCGGCCGGGCCGGCCGGGACCGTTCGGCGCGGGTACCCGCTATCCGGGCGAACATCCCGCCGGAGCGGCGACGCGACCGCCACCGGGCACGGCCGTGACCGGCGCGGAACTGCTCCGCCACCGCGCCGTCGACGTCCGACAGCAGCGGATGGTCGAACCCGTGGGGTCGCCCGCCCCGATCACGTCGGCCGGCCCGCGTACGGCGGCCTCGCGGGCCTTCTCTCGCGACGCGGCGGCGCTCCCGCCACGTCGAGCCCGGCGGCCCACTCGGCCGATGCGTCCCCTGGGCCGCAGGGTCGCCAGCAGTAGGACAGGGCCGGAAAGAGAGCCCGAAGCCGGCAAGCAGGAAGCTGCGCACCCGGGCATCAGCCGGTATGGTCCCGGCCTATGGGACAGGAGATGGCTGACCTGGCCGACGTCCGACAAGAGTCCGAACGATTCGTGTTGCGCAGCGCCCTCCTGGTCCCCGCCCCCGCGGAGTTGGCGTTCGAGGTGTTCACCGGTGCCTTGGCGCAGTGGTGGGTGGTGGAATACACCTGGTCCGGGCCGGAGCAGCTCGCCGACCTGGGCATGGAGCAGCGCGCCGGCGGCATGCTCTACGAGATCGGGCCGCACGGCTTCCGCTGCGACTGGGGCCGGGTGCTGACCTGGGATCCGCCGGAGCGGCTGGTCTTCACCTGGCAGATCGGCGCCGATCGGGCACCGGTGCCGGATCCCGCGAAGGCGAGCGAGGTGGAGGTGCTCTTCCACCCGGACGGGCCGGAGCGGACCCGGGTGCAGGTCGAGCACCGACACTTCGACCGGCACGGCGAGGCCGCCGAGGGCTACCGGCAGGCGCTGACCGCCGGCTGGCACGAGCTGCTCACCCGCTACGCCGCCAGGGTCGCCGCCCACGCCGGCTGACCGGCGGCGGGGTCAGCGGCCGAGGCCGGGAGGTGCGCCCGGTGCGGTGGCGACACCACGCCCGCCGAGGTCGGCGCGACGGCCCGCCTCGGCACCCGGGCCGAACCCGCCGCCGGCCAGCCGGCGGGGCGCGGCGGTACGCAGCCGCGGGTACACCTCGGCAACCCGGTGCCGGACCCGGTCCGACCGGTCGGCCAGGACCAGCGCCACCGAGGGCTCGCCGGCCTCGGCGACAGCCCCGGCCTCCGCCGCCCGCAGGCGCGCCCCGATCACGTGGGCGAACCCGGCCAGCCACGACCGCCGGAAGGCGGCGACGTGGGCGCCGACCGGCGTCTCGGCGCCGGCCAGCCCGTGCGCGGCCTGCACCAGTAGCGACGTGAAGAGCAGCTCGACCCGTTCCAGGTCGCTGGCGAAGCCGAACAGGTGCATGGCGAAGCCGGCGCCCTCCCGGCGACGCACGCAGCGGCAACGCAGCGGATCGGCGACCGCGGCGAGGAGGCCGGCCTTGTCCCGGGCGTACGGGGCGACGACCTCGACCACCCGGTCGCCCACCGGGTCCGTGGCGGGGTCCCGGGCGGCCAGCAGCGCCCGGTCCACGCCGTAGCGGGCGATCAGCTCGGTGGCCTTGGCGGTGAACGCGGCCGACTCGGCGGGGGTGCAGGCCGGATCCTCGGCCTGGGCCAGCAGCTTGCGCACCTTGCTGAGCATGGCGTCGGACATGCCCCTCAGCCTGTCACGCCGCCCCGGCCCCGCCGCACCGCGACCGACCGGCCGTCGGCGGTTTCCCGCGGCAGAAGAGACCCGGCACCGGTCAGGTTGCCCGGCTACGCAGCGTCGCCACGGTCGACCCGGCGAGCGTGAGCAGGCACTCCGGCAGCAGCCCGTCGGCCGCCGCCGCCCCGAACAGCGCCTCGCCGGTGTCGTCGTCGGCGTTGGCGTACGCGCTGACGAAGCGGGCCACCCAGCGGGTGTCGTAGCCCGCCTCGTCGATGCCCGGGAAGTCCAGCGCGCACGCGCCCGCCGGCACCGGATCGCCGACCATCGTCGCGGCAAGACACCAGGCCACGCCGTACGCGCCGGCCAGTCCCGACCGGTCGACGACCGCGTCGAACGCCCCCGCCACCGCGTCGCCGTCCCCGGCCAGCGCCGAGCGGAGCACGGCGGTCGCGTCGTCGAGCGTCTGCTGTGGTGAGTCCGTCACCCACAGCACGGTACGGGGGAGGGTCAAGCCATCCGCCGATGGTTACCGTGCGTAGTCATGGCGGGCGACCTGCGGATTGACGCACCTCCGTGGTCCCGCAGCACGCGCCAGCACGCTAATGTGCGCAGCGGACCTTCGCCGGAGGAAGGACGACCATGTTCAAGTCACGCGCCTCGCGGGCGGCCACCCTGGCTGCCTGCGCGACGTTCCTGCTCGCCACGAGCGCCTGCGGGACCGATGAGCCCGAGGAGGCGGTCACCCACCAGGTGCGCCTCTACGGCACCGACGGCAACATGCTGAACTCGTACCCTGCCGAGCTGAAGGATCGCGCCGGCCTGGTCGACGGCATGAAGGGCACCACGCCCATGACGCCCCTGCCCGAGGACTTCAAGAACCGGCTACGGTCCATCGACCCGAAACTGGGCGACTTCCTCTACTCGGCCGAGGCGTACGACGCGGTGGTGATCAGCGCGATCGCCGCCCAGCTCGCGGGCACGACGGACCCGGCCGCCATCGCGAAGCAGATCGTCGGGGTCACCAACGGCGGACAGCGCTGCGAGCGGGTGGCGGAGTGCCTGACCCTGGCCCGGGCGGGCCAGGACGTCGAGTACCGCAGCGTCTCGCTGACCCGGGCCGGTTTCACCGACGCCGGAGAGCCGTCCACCGCGAGCTACGGCACCCTGCACTTCGACGGCCAGCGGCTCAACGACGGCAAGACCGAGTTCGTCGGTGCCGGTGACGAGTCGGCCGCGAGCACCAAGGCCCCGCCGAAGGCGAAGAAGCAGCGTGGCGGCCGCACCGACCGCAGCGACGGCTCGCCGCTGGTCCTGGGCGGCCTGCTGCCGCAGACCGGTGACCTCGCCCTGGCGTACCCGCCGCTCAGCGCCGGCACCAAGCTGGCGATCAAGGAGATCAACGCGGCGGGCGGGGTGCTCGGCGAGCCGGTGGTCTGGATCGACGGCGACGACGGCACCAACCCGACGGTCGCCAAGGCCACCGTGGCCAGCCACGTCGGGCGCAACGTCCACGTCATCATCGGCGCCGGCGCCTCCGGCATCTCCCGGGCCGTGCTGCCCGACGTCGTGCAGGCCGGGAAGGTGCTGTTCGCCCCGTCGAACACCGACGCCAGCCTGACCGAGCTGGACGACAACGGCCTCTACTTCCGCACCGCCCCGCCGGACAGCCTCCAGGGCCGGGCGCTGGCCGACGTGATCCTCCGCGACGGGCCGCAGAAGATCGCCATCGTGGCCCGTAAGGACTCCTACGGCGAGGGCCTCCAGGGCACCGTCCGGGCCGAGCTGGAGCGGGCCGGCATCGACGGCGACCGGCTGAAGCTGCTGACCTACGACCCGCCGGAGGACGCCAAGGCGAACCCGGTGAACTTCGACGCGGGCGCGAAGGAGATCAAGAACTTCGGCGCGGAGGCCGTGCTGATCATCGGCTTCGCCGAGTCCGCACAGGTGATCCGGGCGCTGGCTGACGCCGGGGTGCAGATCCGGCACTGAGCCACGCCCCATCGGCACGAACGGCCGCACCGGTCACCGGTGCGGCCGTCGTCGTCAGTGCTCTCAGCGGGGACGTCGCCGCTCGAGGAACTCCGTCATCCGCCGGTGCTTCTCCTCGTCCTCGAAGAGCACCGCCTGGCTGACCAGGTCCAGGTGCGGGTGCGCGGCGGCCGGCGCGTCGACCGCCAGCTTGGTGAGCCGCAGCGCCAGCGCGGACCCCTTCGCCATCTCGTCGAGCAGCCCGTGTGCCGTGGGCAGCAGCTCGCCGGGCTCGGGCACCACCCGGTTGACCAGCCCGATCCGCAGCGCCTCCTCGGCGTCCACGCGGCGGCCCGTGAAGAGCAGTTCCTTGGCCCGGGCCTCCCCGACCAACGCCGGCAGCCGGTGGGTCGCGCCCGCGCCGGCCAGGATCCCCAACCGGACCTCCGGCTGGCCGAACACGGCCCGCGCCGTGCAGACCCGCAGATCGCAGGCGTACGCCAGCTCGGCGCCCCCGCCCAGCGCCGGCCCGTCCACGGCCGCCACGGTCGGCATCGGCAGCGCCCGGATCCGGGCGAAGGCCGCCGAGTTGATCGCCGCGAGGGCGTCCAGCCGGCCCCGCTCACGCAGCTGCCCGATGTCCGCCCCGCCCGCGAAGATCCCCTCCGTGCCGCCCGTGAGCAGCAGCAGGCGGGGCCGCGCCTCCAGCTCCGCGCAGACCTGGTGCAGCTCGGCGATCAGGTCGGCGTCGATGGCGTTGCGCTTCTCCGGCCGGTCGAGCGTCACCACCAGCCGGTCCGGGTGCTCCTCGATCCGCAGCCCGCTCACGAGCGCACCCCGCCTTCCCAGCGGTAGAAGCCCTGCCCGGACTTCTTGCCCAGCCGGCCGGCGGCCACCATCTCCTCGAGCAGCGGCGGCGGGGCGAACCGGTCGCCGTACGCGGCCTGGAGGGTGCGCGCGATGTCCAGCCGCACGTCCAGCCCGACGATGTCGGTCAGCTCCAGCGGGCCGACCGGGTGCCGGTAGCCGAGCACCATCGCCTTGTCGATGTCGGCGGCGCTGGCCACCCCGTCGGCCACCATCCGGATCGCCTCCAGCCCGAGGGTGACCCCGAGCCGGGAGGTGGCGAAGCCGGGCATGTCGCGTACGACGACGGGGTCCTTGCCCAGCCGGCCGGCGAGCGCGACCGCCTCGGCGGTGGTCTCCGCCGCGGTGGCCGGGCCGACGACGACCTCCAGCAGGGCCATCGCCCAGACCGGGTTGAAGAAGTGCAGCCCCAGGAAGCGTTCCGGCCGCGCCAGCCCCTCGGCCAGCGCGGCGATCGGGATGCTGGACGTGTTGCTGCCCAGCAGCGCCGGCCGCAGGGCCTCGGCCTCACGCAGCACCGCCCGCTTCAGGTCCGGCCGCTCCGGTACGGCCTCCACCACCACGGCCGGCTCCTCGGCGACCTCGGCGAGCCCCGCCCGCAGCGTCACCCGCTCCCGGTTCGTCGCGGCCCGGTCGGCGTCGAGCTTGCCGCGCGCCACCGCCCTGTCCCACAGCTCCCCGAGCCGCTCGACGGCCGCCGCGCCCCGGGCACGGTCCACTTCGACCAGCTCGACGGCGTGCCCCGCCCCGGCCGCCACGTACGCGATGCCGAGCCCCATCGTGCCGGCCCCGACCACGACAAAGCGGTCGCTCATGACGCCTCCCCGTCTCCCGTGGCGGGACGGGGTTGACCCGCGCCCCGCCAACCGCTCCACTCGCTCATGCGCCGACCCTATGCAGCGGCGACCTCCACGGCATGCGTGGGGGCGCGGCGGATCGGGTACCACGGCAGCCAACCGAGGGAAGGACGGCCAGATGAGCCAGGCACCGGAGACCGTGCACGCCGCCGAGACGGCGGAGACCGTGGAGACCCGCGGGGACGAGCGGGTCGACCTGCTGCGCGCCGACACCAACAACGACGGCCGCACCGACGTCTGGGTCGCCGACACCGACGGGGACGGCAAGCCCGACCTGTACCAGTTCGACACCGACCACGACGGCAAGGTGGACATCACGATGGTCGACCTCGACGAGGACGGCACCCCGGACGAGGTGGTCGACGGCGACGGCGGCCTCCCGCCCGAGCAGCTCTCCCCGACCGTCTAGGGCTGACAGCCCTTCCGGTACGAAGGGCGTCAGGAGGGGCACCTTCCTCCAGCGACAGCGCCAGGAGGGTGCCCCTCCGTGCGCCCTGTGCGGGCGTCAGCCGGCGAGGCGCAGGGTGGCCAGGTAGTACGGCGCGTCCCGATCGTCCACGTCGGTCAGTCGCCAGCCGCTGCCCCGGACGAGTTCGGCGAGTTCGTCCGGGGAGCAGACCAGGTAGTCGAACCACTCGGTGCCCAGTTCCCGGTAGCGCAGCCGCAGCCGGAGCTGCCCACCGAGGCGTCCCCGGCGCCGGTTGTGCTCGTGGTAGCCCGTGTGCACCGGGTCCCGGGTGCCGTACGGGTCGGTGCCCTGGGCGATGACCTGCGCTCCCGGCCGGGCCAGCGCGGCGAGCGCGGCCAGCAGGGCCGGCGCCCGTTCGCGCCCCTCCAGCAGGCCGACGTTGTTGCCGAGCAGCAGGAACGTGTCGTAGCGGCGGCCGTCCGCGACGTGCGCGTCGACCGTGCCGTGCACCAGTTCCCGTACGCCCCGGCGGCGGCAGACGGCCAACGCTCCGGCCGAGGTGTCCAGCCCGGTGACGGGCACGCCCCGCTCCTGGAGCAGCAGCGCGATCCGGCCCGCACCGACACCGACGTCCAGGGTCGCGCCCCGGACCCGGTCCACGGCCCGGTGGTCGTACGGCTGCCAGTCCGCCGGCGGGTCCAGGTAGTGCCCGGCGGGCGCGCCGTTGACGAGCCCGTCGTCCCGTTCGATGATCTCGATGACCGGCCGCGGCAGCCGCCCGCCGGCCAGCGGCCGGGGGCCGACCCCGGTGGCCACGGCGTACGCGTCGCGCACCAGCTCTCCGAACACGTCACCGATCTGTGGTTGGGCCGTCACGGGCTTCACGCTATCCGGCCGGTCAGTCAGCCGCACCGGTCGTATCCTGGCGGGGTGACCACCTTGGACCGCCTCGGCGCGGAGAAGTACATCCTGCTCACGACGTTTCGCAAGGACGGTCGGGCGGTGCCGACCCCGGTCTGGGCGGTGCGTGACGGCGACGCCCTGGCGGTGTGGTCGGCCGCGGACGCCGGCAAGGTGAAGCGGATCCGGCGCAGCGGGGACGTCACGGTGGCGCCGTGCGACGTCCGGGGCCGGCCGCACGGCGAGGCGGTCCCCGCCCACGCGACCCTCTGCGACGTGGCCGGAACCCGGCGGGTACGCGAGCTGATCAAGCAGAAGTACCGGATGCTCGGCCGGCTGAGCATGCTCGGCAGCCGCCTGCGGCGCGGCGAGAGCGGCACGATCGGCATCCGGGTCGTCCTCGCGGACAAGCCGCCGACCGGCGCCTGACCGCCCCGCCGCGCGTACGCGGGCGGGCCCGGACACGACGAAGGGCGGCGGATCTGGTCCGCCGCCCTTCGTGCAGGTCTGTTTACTCCCGTTCGGTCAGTCCCCCTGGCGCTGCTGGGGAATCTGTCCCTGCAACAGTGCCCTGACCTCCGACTCCCGGTACCGGCGGTGTCCGCCCAGCGTGCGGATGGCGCTGAGCTTGCCCGCCTTGGCCCACCGGGTCACCGTCTTCGGGTCGACACGGAACATCGACGCCACCTCGGCCGGTGTGAGTAGCGGCTCTGGTTCGTGCGTTCGCGATGCCATCGGTCACTCCTCCACATGTATAGACATCGGCCGGGGTCCCGCCGGCCGACGCGTCTCCCATGGTCCGGCTAGTCCCCGATGTCCGACATGGGCCGAACGGCCGAACGTCCCTAGACGGACGGATGAACCATGCCCGATTTATGCGACTTTTACACGGCAGAAAGTACCTTATTCGGACTCATGATCACGGTTCGTGATGCGTCAACTACGAACTAGCCTCGACTTTGCGCCGTCTTTTGGGCGATTTTGCGTCAGTTGCACCGTTCCAGCAACTGGACCGCCCGCCAGCGCGCGACCAGCCTGTCGTACGCCGCCGAAGCCTCCTCGGCCTCGCCCCTGGACAGCCCGGCCAGCCCGGTCGCCACCAGCTCGGGCGAGTCGTCGGCGGCCAGCGTCTCGTCCGACAGCAGCTCGACCAGGCCGCCGTAGTCCAGCTCCACCATCGACCGGGGGTGGAACTCCTCCAGCCAGCGGGCGGCCTCCTCGACCGCCTCCGTGATCGGCGCGTCGCCGATCGACTTGCGCAGCACCGACAGGGCGCGGGACGACCGGCGCCGCGCCTTGGAGATGTCCGTGCGGTAGGACAGCGCCCGGCGCCCGGGACGCGTCACGTGGTGCCGCTCCTGGGGGTCGAAGAGCACGAACCACCGCAGCGGCACGCCCCACGTGGCGATCTGCTCGTGCACCCGCGGCACGCCGTGCTCCAGCACCCGGGCCCCGCTGCGCCAGTCCTCCACCACGGCCTTCGCCTGACCGGCGAGCACCGGCGGGACGAAGGCGTCGGCGAGCACCGGGGGCACCCCGTCGCGCGCGCTCAGCGCCGCCTCGGCGACCCGGATGCGCAGGTTCCACGGGCAGACGAGCAGGCTCTCGTCGGTCTCCAGGACGTACGCCTCGTCCGGCAGGTCGGGCAGCCGGGTCCAGCCGGCCCCCAGCGCCTCCAGCACCGCCGTCCGTTGCCGGCCCGGCCCCTCCACCGGTGCCACCGCGCGCCCCTGCTCGACGTAGCGCCGCCAGTACGACTGGCGGTCCCGGTCGAAGGCGGTCAGCGGCTCGTACACGCGCAGGTATGAAGCGAAGAGGGACGGCACGGCGCGATCCTCCCACGAATCGGAACCCGACCGTCGTCGGCGGCGCGATCACGCGAGCCGGGGGCGGCCGGACGGCGTCGGCCGATACTAGGCTCAGCGGCACCGGCAGCATCCCGCCGGCGGTCCACCGGTCCGCGTCCCACAAGGACGCACCCCCCACACCAGGAGCGAGCCATGGGCGTATTCACCAGCACCGAAGACCCGGGATCCAGCGGTCACGAACAGGTCGTGTTCTGCCAGGACAAGCAGAGCGGCCTCAAGGCGATCATCGGCATCTACTCCACGGCGCTCGGCCCCGCGCTCGGTGGGACCCGGTTCTACCCGTACGCCAGTGAGTCCGACGCCCTCGCCGACGTGCTCGACCTCTCCCGGGGCATGGCCTACAAGAACGCTCTCGCGGGGCTCGACCTGGGCGGCGGCAAGGCGGTCATCTGGGGTGACCCCGAGCGGATCAAGAGCGAGGCGCTGCTGCGCGCGTACGGCCGCTTCGTGGAGTCCCTCGCCGGGCGCTACTACACCGCCTGCGACGTCGGCACCTACGTCGCCGACATGGACGTGATCGCGCGCGAGACCTCCTACGTCACCGGCCGCAGCGTCGAGCACGGCGGCGCCGGCGACTCCTCGATCCTCACCGCCTGGGGCGTGTTCCAGGGCATGCGGGCCACGGCCGAGCACCTCTGGGGCGCACCGACCCTCGCCGGCCGGCGGGTCGGCGTGGCCGGCCTGGGCAAGGTCGGCAAGTACCTGGTGGGCCACCTGATCGACGACGGCGCCGAGGTGGTGGCGACGGACGTCAGCCCGAAGGCCCTGGAGTGGGCGCGCACCACCTACCCGCAGGTCACGCTGGTCGACGACGCCGCCGCGCTGGTCGCCGCCGACATCGACGTGTACGCCCCGTGCGCGCTCGGCGGCGCGCTCAACGACGACACGGTGCCGGTGCTGCGCGCCAAGGTCGTCGCGGGCGCGGCCAACAACCAGCTCGCCCACCCCGGCATCGAGAAGCTTCTCGCCGACCGTGGCATCCTCTACGCCCCGGACTACGTCGTGAACGCCGGCGGCGTGATCCAGGTGGCGGACGAGATCGACGGCTTCAACTTCGAGCGGGCCAAGCTGCGGGCGACCCGGATCTACGACACCACGCGGGAGATCCTGCGGCTGGCGGACGCCGAGGGGGTGCCGCCGGCGGTGGCGGCGGACCGGTTGGCGGAGCGGCGGATGGCCGACGTCGGCCGGCTGCGCACGATCCACCTGCGCTGAGCGCCCCGGGGGCGGAGCGTCCGGTTCCGCCCCCGGCCCCACCGGGCGGCTCGTCCGGTTAGGCTGATTTCGCGCGGCTTTGCCCGGTGTCACGGGCGCTCCCGGCACCGGTCCTTACCGGGTACAATCGGTGACGTCCGGATGACCGCGACGCGCGGTGTCGGTCGACGGTAACCCGAGGTGCCGAACGGTGGCATCCCCATGTACCGTAAGAGCCACGAGAGATGCCTGACGTCATCGGGGCCCGCCTTCGGGCTGCCCCGCATTCTGTGCGAGGGGGTCGAGCCATGGGGCGCGGCCGTGCTAAGGCCAAGCAGACGAAGGTGGCGCGGGAGTTGAAGTACCACTCCCCGAACACCGACCTCACCGCCTTGCAGCGCGAACTGGCGGGTGCTGGTAAGTCTGAGCACAACTTCGACGACGACTACAAAGAGTATGTCGACGACGATGATGAGGATCACGCGGACGAAGACCCGGATCCCTGGGTACGTCCGCCCCGCTGACCTCCGGTAACAGCTGAGCACGCGGTGATCGCCCGCGTGCTCACGCATGTGCCCATCGAAGCGGCGCCACTACCGACGATCAGGGACCTGCCCTCTCCGGAGAACGCTCCGGTCGACAGGGCAGGTCCCTGATCACGGTCCGCCCTCAGCGGGGACGGTTGTTCCAGTTGTAGAACGTCGGGATGTTCTCGAAGTGGTTCCAGGCGCAGACGGCGCTCGCGCCGTCGCCAGCCGCCACCTCGGCCCGTAGTCGTCGCGCGGCCTCGGCCTCGCGTAGGAGTGCGGTGAGTCCCGGCGCGGCTTCCCGCACCCGGTCGGCGATCTCGTCCGGGGCGTCCGCCCTCCGGTCAGGCTGCCGGTGACTGGTGGTCTCGGGCATGCTCCAACACTCCCTCCAGTAAGTGGATCTTGCTGTTCCGGCAGTGCGCGGTCTGCGTACCGTCGAAACGCCCCAGCTCGAAGTAGCGGTTGGCCGCGTGGCCGCCACCGCAGAAGCCGAAGTAGGGACAGGAAGAGCGGCACGCCTCGACGCCGGCGAGGAACTCGCCGACCCAGGGCGTCCGGTCCGCGTGGGCGAGGATCTCGGCCAGCGGGGTGGCCAGCACGTTGCCGCTGCTGAAGTCGCCGTACCGGACGTCGGTGAAGCCGGCCAGCTCGGGCGAGAGCACCGTCACCGAGCCGTCGTGGCCGATGGTCGGGATCGGGTCCAGCCGCCGGGGCAGCACGTCGTCGGCGGTGCCGTCCAGCACCGCGGCGGCGTACCGCAGCGACCACTCGACCTCGCGCAGGTGGATCCGGGGCTCCCGGCGCCAGGCCGCCACCAGCTCCGCCCAGAAGGCGCTCACCAGCCGCGCGTCGTGGGAGTTGTCGCGGCGGTTGACCCCCTCGGTCTCCTCGATGTTGACGCCGAGCACGTCGCAGCCGAGGTCGAGGAAGTAGTCGTACAGCTCGGTGGCCAGGCCCGGCCCGGGTCGGCCCACCACCGCCAGCGCCGAGAACGGCAGACCGTGCCGGCGCAGCGCCGCCACCCCGCGCACGATCCGGTCGTACGCGGGCCCGCCGCCCCGGGTGACCCGGTCGCCGTTGCGCTCCCGCGGGCCGTCCACGCTCACGCTCACCCGCACCCCGTGCTCGACGAAGAACGCGCACCAGGCGTCGTCGATCAACGTGGCGTTGGTCTGGACGTGGTGCTCGACCTCGGGCCCGAAGGGCGCGATCAGCGCGGCGAGGTGCTCCCGGCCGGCCGCCAACGGCTCGCCGCCGTGCCACACCACCGAGAAGCGGCCAGCCGCCGCCCAGGGGTTCACCGACGCGGCGACCGCCTCGGCCACCAGCACCGGCATGCGCCGGTCGGCCGCGCGGAACGGCAGGTAGCAGTAGGCGCAGTCGAGGTTACACAGAGTGGTCGGCTGCATGACCACGTAGGAAGGGACGGCGGACAGGCCGCGCATCCCGCTGAGTGACCGTCCCCGAGCAGCCATTGCCCTCCTCAGCGCCTGAAGAGCGGTCGGGGAGCCCGGACGGGAGGCCCCGACCGCCTTGAGGGTGCCCTTCAGGCTAGGCGGCCACAGCCACTCGGGTGAAGCCCTGATCAGGTGTCCGTACGATCACCGCGAGTCGATCAGCCCCGGGTGTGCTGGCCGATCATCTGCACGTTGCCGGAGCCCTCGATGATCTCGCCGGCCTGCCACGCGTCGACGCCCCGGCCCGTCAGGGTGGCCAGCGCGCGGTCCGCGTCCTCGGCGGAGACGATCGCGAACATGCCGACGCCCATGTTGAAGGTCGCCTCCATCTCCGGGTCCTCGATCCGCCCCTTGGACTGGATCAGGTCGAAGATCGGCTGCGGTTTCCAGGTCGACCGGTTGACCACCGCGTCGACGTGCTCGGGGAGCACCCGGACCAGGTTGCCGGGAATGCCGCCGCCGGTGACGTGGGCGATGGCCCGCACCTCGGCCTCGGCGATCAGCTTGAGGCAGTCCTGCGCGTAGATCTTCGTCGGGGTGAGCAGCTCCTCGCCGAGGGTGCGCTGCCGGCCGAAGTCGTCGATCACCACGTCGAGCCGCATCCGGCCGGCGCCCAGCAGCACGTGCCGCACCAGCGAGTAGCCGTTGGAGTGCAGGCCGGAGGAGCGCATCGCGATGACCACGTCGCCCACCTCCACCCGCTCGGGGCTGAGGATGTCGCTCTCCTCCACCACGCCGACGCCGGTGGCGGAGATGTCGTACTCGTCCGGGCGCAGGACGCCCGGGTGCTCGGCGGTCTCGCCGCCCAGCAGGGCGCAGCCGGCGTACCGGCAGCCGTCGGCGATGCCGGCGCCGATCTCGGCGACCTTGTCCGGCACGACCTCGCCGGTGGCGATGTAGTCGAGCAGGAACAGCGGCTCGGCGCCGCAGGCCACCAGGTCGTCAACGACCATCGCGACCAGGTCGATGCCGACCGTGTCGTGGATGTCCATCTGCTGCGCGATCACCAGCTTGGTGCCCACGCCGTCCGTGGAGGAGGCCAGGATCGGGTTCTTGTACTTCTTCGTGTCCAGCCGGAACAGGCCGGCGAAGCCGCCCAGGTCACCCATCACCTCGGGGCGCCGGGTCTGCTTCACCTTCGACTTCAGCAGCTCGACGGCGCGGTCGCCCGCGTCGATCGAGACCCCGGCGTCCGCGTACGAGACCGAGCGTTTGCGCGCCGGGCGGCTGGTGCCGGCCGTCCAGGGCTGGCGGTCGCCGTTGGCGCCGGTCGGGCTGCTTCCTGCGCCGCTGCGCTCGGACACGTGCGTCACGGTTCTCCCCTTTGGTTCTGGCGCCGGGCCGGCGGTGACCGGGTCGCGCCGGGTGGTGCTACGGGCGGTGTGTGGTCACGCCGCCCGGAGTGGCGACGAGCGGGGCGTTGTGCTCAGGGGTGTCGGACACCTGCGCGGCGACCCGCCGGCCCACCCCTTCGAGGACGTGCTTGCCGATCAGGTTGCCGGCGGGGAGCTCGATCGGGTATTCCCCGTCGAAGCACGCGCGGCACAGCCGGGTCTTCGGCTGCTCGGTGGCGGCGATCAGGCCCGGCAGCGACACGTAGCCGAGCGTGTCCGCCCCGATGGAGCGCCGGATGCCGTCGTTGTCCAGGCCGTTGGCCAGCAGCTCGGCACGGGTGGCGAAGTCGATGCCGTAGAAGCACGGCCAGTTGACCGGCGGCGAGGAGATGCGTACGTGCACCTCCAGCGCGCCGGCCTCGCGCAGCATCCGCACGATCGCCCGCTGGGTGTTGCCGCGCACGATCGAGTCGTCGACCACGACCAGCCGCTTGCCCCGGACGTTCTCCCGCAGCGGGTTGAGCTTGAGCCGGATGCCGAGCTGACGCAGGGTCTGCGACGGCTGGATGAAGGTGCGCCCGACGTACGGGTTCTTCATCAGGCCGGCGCCGTAGGTGATGCCGGACTCCTCGGCGTAGCCGATCGCGGCCGGAGTGCCGGACTCCGGCACCGGGATGACCAGGTCGGCCTCGACCGGGTGCTCCTTGGCGAGCTGCCGGCCGATCTGCACCCGGGCGGAGTGCACGTTGCGCCCGGCGATGGTGGCGTCCGGGCGGGCGATGTAGACGTACTCGAAGAGGCATCCCTTGGGTTCGGGCGTGGCGAACCGGTTGGAGCGCAGCCCGTCCTCGTCGATCGCGATCAGCTCGCCGGGCTCGACCTCGCGGACCACGCTCGCGCCCACGATGTCCAGCGCGGCGGTCTCGCTGGCGACCACCCAGCCGCGTTCCAGCCGGCCCAGCACCAGCGGGCGTACGCCGTGCGGGTCGCGGGCCGCGTAGAGGGTCGACTCGTCCATGAACACGAAGCTGAACGCGCCGCGCAGCTGCGGCAGCACCTCCAGCGCCGCCGCCTCGACCGACAGGTCCGGGCGGCTGGCCAGCAGCATCGTCACCAGGGAGGTGTCGTTGGTCGAACCGTCGGCGACCAGGCCCCGCTCGGTGACCTCGCGCTGGAGCTCCGAGGTGTTGACCAGGTTGCCGTTGTGGGCCAGCGCGATCGTGGTGCCGGACGTCGTGGACCGGATGGTCGGCTGGGCGTTCTCCCACGTCGAGCCGCCGGTGGTGGAGTAGCGGGCGTGCCCGATCGCCACGTGCCCCCGCAGGCTGGCCAGGGTCGGCTCGTCGAAGACCTGGGCGACCAGGCCGAGGTCCTTGTAGACCACGACACCCGAACCGTCGCTGACGGCGATCCCGGCGGCCTCCTGACCCCGGTGCTGGAGGGCGTAGAGCCCGAAGTAGGTGAGGTTGGCGACCTCCTCCCCCGGCGCCCAGACGCCGAAGACGCCACACGCGTCCTGGGGACCGGGTCGTTGGGGATCAAGGTCGTGGCTCAGCCGGCCGTCGCCTCGGGGCACCTGCGCTCCCTCATGCTGGTCTGGACCGGCCTTGCGGAATCACGCGGGGAGCGGATCCGCCTTCCTCGACCGGGACCACTGTTCGTCGCCTGACAGTGTACGCGAATCCCTGTCGACACAGAAAGTCACGATGCCGCTCCCACGCGTCACCCCTCGCAGGTGTCGCCGCAGCTAGAGCGGCAGGTACGCGGAGAGATCCGCCCGGATTCCGCTCACTCGTACGCGACCCTCGGTGATCGCCTGGGCCCAGCCGAGCCGCCCGGTGGCCACCGCCAGCCACGTTCCGGGCTCCATCTCGACGACGTTCGCCGGCGTGCCACGGGTGTGTCGGGGACCGGAAACGCACTGAACTGCACCGTAAGGTGGGACACGCACCTCCACCGATCGGCCGGGGGCGCGCTCCGCGAGGGCGGTCAACAGGGTACGGACCGCCTCCCGGAGAACCGGCCGTTCGGGCGTACGCCCCTCGTCGAGCGCCGACAACGCCGCCGCGACTGCGGCGGACTTAATGTGCGGAGAGGACACGACGGGACGATACGGCTTCAGCACCTCGCGCCTGACGCTGGCCCTGGGTCGCGCCGATCCGGTCAGACAAGGCATAGTTGCCGACGGCGTATTCGTACTGTGATGATCCCCGGCCCGGCGACCCGCCGCCGAGGGAAGTCAGTCCGGAAGGCGGTGGACGTGTCAACACACCGACGTGCCTGGAAGCAGCGGGCCGGTGTGGTCGTGGCGCTGGTTGTCGGCGCTCTGCTCGCTGCCCCCGCCACACCAGCCCTCGCCGCCGACGTCAACGTCTCGCCCGGCTCGGTCACCCTCAACGCCGGCAGTGACGCGGTCGTGACCGCCCAGGTGACTCCCGGCGACGAGGACGAGAAGGTCCAGGTCAGCCTCGCCGGCCTCCCCAGCGGCGTGACCTGCGGCGGCTGCGGGGAGATCCCCGGCAACCGACCGCAGCTGCGGCTGCTGCGCCTGCGGGCCAGCGACAACGCCGGCGACGCGAACGTCACCGTGACGGTAGCGGCCGAGGGTGACAAGTCCGGCGCCGGACGGACCGCCACCTTCCAGCTCAAGGTCAACGGCCGGGCCCAGCCGTCCGAGCCCCCGCAGGTGCAGACCGTCAAGTCGGTTTCCGGCAAGGTGGTCGTCCAGGCCAACGGCAAGGCCGTGCCGAACGCGGTGGTCATGCTCCAGGACGGCGCCGGCAAGAAGATCGACACGATCAGCGACGACAACGGCAACTTCCGCTTCACCGGCACCAGCGAGAAGCCGATCGCGCCCGGCCGGCTCGCCGTCGGCGCCAGCGTCGGTGAGGTGTACGGCACCAAGAGCTTCGACGCCTCCGCCGGGCAGAGCATCACCGGCCAGCGCATCGCCCTGGCGATCAAGGTCGAGACGACGCCGAGCGCCACCCCCTCGGCCAGCGAGGAGCCCCTCCCCACCGACGAACCGGTCGAGGAGACCCCCGAGGAGAGCAGCGAGGCAAGCCCGGGCGCGGCTGCCAACGCCAGCAACGAGGACTCCGGGGGCATGGGCTCCTGGCTGATCATCCTGCTCGGCGGCCTGCTCGTCGCCGCCGGTGTCGGCACCATCGTGCTGCTGTGGCTGCGCCGCAAGGACAACGCCGACGAGACCGACGACGACGTGCCGGCGGGTGCCGCGGCAGGTGCGGTTCCGGCGGCTCGCGGGGCGTTCCGGGGCTCGGACGACCAGACCCGGGTGGTCAACCGGGTCGGTGCCACGCCGGATCCGACGATGGTCGGCGGCGCCGCACTCAGCGACGCCCCGACGATGATGCACCGCCCCGTGGTCGACGACGTGCCGCCGGACCCGTACGGCGCTCCCCCGCAGCCCTACGGCGCGGCGGGCGGCCAGCAGGGCTGGGGTGGCAGCGGCTACGGCGACGAGCCGGCCGGCTCGGGTGGCTACGGCGGTGCCGGCTACGGCAACGCACCCTCCTCGGGCAGCGGCTACGGCAGCGGTGGAGCCGGCGGCGGCTACGGCAACGCGCCCTCCTCCGGCAGCGGTTACGGCAACGCACCTTCCTCCGGCAGCGGCTACGGCAACGCCCCCGCCTCGGGCGGCGGCTACGGCGGCAACGACTTCGGCGCTCCGGCGGGCGGCGGCAACGACTACGGCGCCCCGGCGGGCGGCAGGGGCTACGGCGAGCGGTACGACGAGCCGACCGGCCGCTACACCGGCGACGCCACCCAGTACCCGGCCCCGGCCGACCCGTACGCGACCGGCGTCTACCAGCCGGAGCAGGGTCAGGGCTACGGCCAGTCCGAGCCCGGGGCGTACGGCCGGGGCGGCGAGTCGACCGGCGGCTACGACCGGGGTGGTTACGGCCAGCCGGGCGGCTACGGTGGCCAGGAGTCCGGGGCCCCGAGGGGCGGCTACGGTCAGCCGGGCGGCTACGACCAGCCCACCTCGTACGACAACCAGGGCGGCTACGGCCAGAGCGGCGGCTACGGTCAGGAGCCCCCGCAGCAGCGGGCCGGCTACGACGACCGCGGCGGCTACGACGATCGCGGCTACGGCGGCCAGGGTGGCTACGGCCAGCCGGGCGGCTACGACGACCCGCAGAGCGGTCGCGGTCGCCCGGACGGCCCGCCGCAGCAGGACCGGGGTGGCCGCCGGCTGGACTGGCTGGACGACTGATCCGCCCGGGGCACGCCCCGACGACAACACCACGGCGAGGGCCGTCCGCAACTCCGGGCGGCCCTCGCCGCTGCGTCCGGTGGTCCACCAACAGGCGCGAGGGCCGACGCAGGGCAGGGCCACCGGGCAACGAGGCCAGCGGCGGCGGGCCAGCAGGCGGCAGGGGCAGCGGCGGTGGGCCCACGCAGGGCAGCGCCAGCAGGTGGCCGACGCTCGGCAGGCCGGTGACGGGCGCCGTCCGCGGCGGGAAGGCCGTCAGGCGGCGGAGAAGACGCCCTGGCGCAGCACCGGGACCACGTCCGAGGCGCCGACGCGTACGGCGACCTCGACGTCCCCGGCGAAACCGCCCTCGACCAGCTCGCGGCCCGACACGCAGCCGCGGACGGCGGCGGCCACGTCGGGGGTGCTGGCGAGCGCGGCGAGCGCCATGGCCGCCTCCACGGAGAGACCACCGGGCGCACCCGACAGGGCGTCCAGCACGCAGGCCGCCCCGAGCTGGTCCTCCACGGAGGGCCGCAGCGAGCCGTCCGGCCAGCGCTCACCCGAGGCGATCACGCCGACCGGCGCGTCCGTCGAGCCGTACCCCTGACGGGTGAGCCAACGGCCGACGGCGCGTGCGTTACGCAGGCAGGCCGCGACCACCGGCAGCCCGGTGGCGCTCGCCGCCGCGCTGATCGCCGAGCCGTTCGGCGAGGGCAGTACGAGGTCGGCGACGACCGGCGCGTCGGTCAGCGCGGCCGGCGAGAGCGACCACGGATGCTCCGGGGTCATCTGCCGACGGCCCACCGCCGCGACCGCGCCGACCCGCCGCGCGTAGTCGGCCGCCTGCTCGCCCCACGGGAACGGGTGCACCCGCATACCGCGCCCGACCGCGACGTCCACGGCGGTGGTGAACGACAACACGTCCACCACCACCAGCACGGCGCACACCCGGCCGAGTTCGGCCGCCCCTGTCAGCCCCCAGTCGAACCGGGCGCCGGAATTGGGTTGGACGTGGACGGTAGCGGCCACGCCTCAGCGCTGACCGGGCTCGGCGGCACCGGAGTCGGGTGCCGCCGGACCGTCGGCCTCGGCCGCCGGCTGCTCCGGGTCGGGCGCGTCGGTCTCCGCCTCGACCGGTTCCACCGGCTCGACGGCACCGGTCGGCGGGACCGGCGCGGCCGACGCGATCGGCTCGGTCGCGACGGCCGACGGGTCCACCGGCGCGGCCTCGGCCTGCTCGGCGACGGGCAGCGGCACGGCCTCGACCGCACCCGCCACACCGGCGGCCGGCGCGGGCACATCGACGACCCCCGCGCCCCCGAAGAGGCGCGGCAGCGTCCCGCCGTGCGCGGCGCGCAACTCGTCCAGGCCGATCCGGAACTGGCCGTGCACCTCCAGCGCGCCGCCGGCCGGATCGGTGACCCCGATCAGCTCGAACGGCACCCCGCGCTCGGCGCAGAGGGCGGTGAACGCCTTCTCGTGCCCGCGCGTCACCGACACCAGGACCCGGCCCGCGGACTCGCTGAACAGGTAGACGAACGGCATCGAGCCGCCGTCGAACCGCTCGGGCACGGCGACCCGGGCGCCGACGCCGCGCCGCAGGCAGGACTCCACCAGGCTCTGCGCGAGGCCGCCGTCGGAGAGGTCGTGCGCGGAGCTCAGGTGCCCGACCCGCGCGGCCTCGGCCAGCACGTCGGCCAGGAGCCGCTCGCGGGCCAGGTCGACCTGCGGGGGTACGCCGCCGAGGTGCTCGTGGGTGACCCAGGCCCATTCCGAGCCGGAGAGCTCCACGTGCGTCTCGCCGAGCAGGAAGATCTGGTCGTGCTCACCGCCCGGGCGGGCCTGGAAGCCCATCGGCACGCGGTCGGCGACGTCGTCGAGCACGCCGAGCACACCGACCACCGGGGTCGGGTGGATCGGCGCCGCGCCCGTCTGGTTGTAGAAGCTCACGTTGCCGCCGGTGACCGGGATGCCCAGCTCGGCGCAGCCGTCGGCCAGGCCACGGACGGCCTCGGCGAACTGCCACATCACGCCCGGGTCCTCCGGCGAGCCGAAGTTGAGGCAGTTGGTGACGGCGATCGGCTTGGCGCCGGTGACGGCGACGTTCCGGTACGCCTCCGCCAGCGCGAGCTTCGTGCCGTGGTACGGGTCGAGGCGCGCGTAGCGGCCGTTGCCGTCCACCGACAGCGCCACGCCGAGCCCGCTCCGCTCGTCGATCCGGATCACGCCCGAGTCCTCCGGCTGGGCGAGCACGGTGTTGCCCAGCACGTAGCGGTCGTACTGCTCGGTGACCCAGGTCTTGTCGGCCAGGTTGGGCGACGCGATCATGCGCAGCACGGTCTCGCGCAGCGCCTCCGGGTCGGCCGGCCGGGGCAGCGTCTCCGCGCGGTCGGCCTGGAGCAGGATCAGGTCGGCCGGCTCGCGCATCGGGCGGGCGTAGACCGGGCCGTCGTCGACCAGCGAGCCCGGCGGCACGTCCACCACGAGTTGGTCGCGCCAGGTGATCAGCAGCCGGCCCGGCTGGCCGTCCGGCGCCGGCGGGGTGACCTCGCCGATGGCGGTGGCCCAGACGCCCCACTTCTCGGCGGTCTTGAGCACGGCCTCGAGCTTCTCCGGCTCGACGACCAGCAGCATCCGCTCCTGGGACTCGCTGGCCAGGATCTCGTGCGGCTCCATCGAGGCCTCGCGCAGCGGCACGCGCTCCAGCCAGACCCGCATGCCGGTGCCGGCCGCCGCGGCGGTCTCGGTCAGCGCGCAGGTCAGGCCGGCGCCGCCGAGGTCCTGGATGCCGACGACCAGCCGGGCGTCGTAGAGCTCCAGGCAGGCCTCGATGAGCAGCTTCTCCATGAACGGGTCGCCGACCTGCACCGACGGCCGACGCTGCTCGCTGCCCTCGTCGAAGGTGGCGCTGGCCAGCACCGACACGCCGCCGATGCCGTCGCGGCCCGTCCGGGCGCCCATCAGCACGACGACGTTGCCGGGGCCGGCGGCGGCCTTGTTCTGGAGCCGGTCGACCGGGAGCACGCCGAGGCAGAGCGCGTTGACCAGGGGGTTGCCCTGGTAGCAGGGGTCGAAGACGACCTCGCCGCCGATGTTCGGCAGGCCCAGGCAGTTGCCGTAGCCGCCGATGCCGGCGACCACGCCGGGCAGCACCCGGGCGGTGTCGGGGTGGTCGGCCGCGCCGAAGCGCAGCGGGTCCATCACCGCGACCGGGCGGGCGCCCATGGCCAGGATGTCCCGGACGATGCCGCCGACGCCGGTCGCCGCGCCCTGGTAGGGCTCGACGAAGCTCGGGTGGTTGTGCGACTCGACCTTGAAGGTCACCGCCAGCTCGTCGGAGATCTGCACCACGCCGGCGTTCTCGCCGATGCCGGCGAGCAGCCGGTCGCTCGGTGGGGCCTTCTCGCCGAACTGCCGCAGGTGCACCTTGCTCGACTTGTAGGAGCAGTGCTCGCTCCACATGATCGAGTACATGGCCAGCTCGGCCTGGGTGGGCCGCCGGTCGAGGATCTGCCGGATCCGCTCGTACTCGTCGTCGCGGAGCCCCAGCTCGGCGTACGGCTGGAGTTCACCGGGGGTGCCCCCGGCGCGCGACACGGTGTCCAGGCCGTCGGCCCAGTCGGCGGGCGCCGGCCCGGGGCCCCCGGCCGGCGGCACGACGGCGGCCGGACGCGGCTCCACCGGGTGCGCCGGGGCGGCCGGGAACTCCTCCGCGTTCTCCCGTACCTCGTCCGGATGGCTGGTCATGACGTCTCCTCGCTGCGCTCGCGTCCGTTCGACGGGCGGGTGAGCCGACCGATGATGCCGCGTACGGTCACGCGGGTGCCCCCACCAGGTGCTTGAGCACCGAGGTGAAGAAGCCGAGGCCATCCAGGGAGGGGCCCGTGAGCGCCTCGACCGCGTGCTCGGGGTGCGGCATGATGCCGACCACGTTGCCGGCGGGGTTGGTGATCGCGGCGATGTCGCGCTGCGAACCGTTGGGGTTTCCGCCGACGTAGCGGGCGACCACCCGGCCCTCGGCTTCGAGCTGGTCCAGCGTCGCGGTGTCGGCGACGTAGCAGCCCTCACCGTTCTTGACCGGGATCAGCACCTCCTGGCCGGGCTGGAACGCGTTGGTCCACGCGGTGCCGACCGACTCGATGCGCAGGACCTGGTCGCGGTTGCGGAAGTGCAGGTGCTGGTTGCGGGTGAGCGCCCCGGGCAACAGGTGGGCCTCGCAGAGGATCTGGAAGCCGTTGCAGATGCCGAGCACGGGCAGGCCGCCCCGGGCCGCGTCCACGATCGTCTCCATCACCGGGGCGAACCGGGCGATGGCGCCGCAGCGCAGGTAGTCGCCGTAGGAGAAGCCGCCGGGCAGGACGACGGCGTCCACGCCGTGCAGCTGCGGGTCACCGTGCCAGAGGCGGACCGGCTCGGCGCCCGCGATCCGGACGGCCCGGGCCGCGTCCCCGTCGTCGAGCGAGCCGGGGAAGGTGACCACACCCACCCGGGCGGTCACGAGCGGGCGTCCACGATCTCGTCGGCCTCGGCCAGGCGGACGGTGAAGTCCTCGATGACCGGGTTGGCGAGCAGCTTGTCGGCGATCTCCCGGGCCCGGTCCAGGTCGGGTTCACCGGCGAATTCGATCTCGATCCGCCTGCCGATCCGTACTGAGGCGACGTCGCTGACGCCGAGCCGGGGCAGCGCGTTTGCGACGGCCTGGCCCTGGGGATCGAGGATCTCGGGCTTGAGCATGACGTCGACGACGACGCGAGGCACTGGGCACTCCTGACTGTGTACGCAGTTGGGTGCCGACCCACAACGGGCGAGCGCAGCCAGCCTACCTGGCAGATACCGTCCGGGACGCACCGGCCGGACGCGGGTCAGGCAGCGCTCGGCATTCCTCGCACGGGCGCCCGGGGACCGATACGGGTTCGTTGCGTTCCCGATGCGCATCCGTTGCCGACCAGCCCGTTTCGCCCCGCTCCGCCGCCCGCCCGGGGCCGCCGCCGGTCGAGGTCCGCCGCACCGCCGGACGCCCGCCCCGCCATACCGCCGCATCCATCACTTCGGATGGATCTCTTGTGAACGACATCTCAGGGGCCCTACCGTACATCGTCATACGTCGATCGGACGTCCCGGCGGCGGGCCACCCCCGTCCGCCGGCCGAAAGCTCGACCCGGTGAACCCGGGCCCCGTCCCCGAAGGAGCCCCATGCGCATCCGATCCATGATCGCAGTCCTGGCCACCGCAGCGGCCGGCCTGCTCGGTGCCAGCTCCGGCGCCCTCGCCGCCCCGGCCGGTCCGCAGCCCATCATCGGCGGCGGCACCGTCTCGTCGGCCCCGTGGGCCGCCGCCGTGTTCAGCAACGGATCGTTCACCTGCTCCGGCACCATCATCGCGCCGCAGTGGGTGCTCACCGCCCGGCACTGCATCAGCGGCACGATGTCCGTCCGGGTCGGCAGCGTCAACCGCACCTCCGGCGGCCAGACCCGCACCGTCAGCGCCACCTACAGCCGCTACGACCTGGCGCTGATGCGGCTGTCCAGCTCCGTCAGCACCTCGTACGTCACGCTGGCCAACAGCAACCCGCCGATCAACTCCACCAACTCGATCTACGGCTGGGGCATGACCTGCTACAGCGGCTGCTCGGCCTCCACCCAGCTCAAGACCGCGTCGGTCCGGGTGACCAGCAACAGCGCCACCGACGCGTACGGCGGGCAGGCGATCCGGAGCACGCGGATCGACGGCAACGCCTGGCGGGGCGACTCGGGCGGCCCGCAGTTCTACAACGGCGCGCAGGTTGGCGTCGCCTCGACCGCCGACGGCCAGAGCATCCAGAACTACGGCAGCGTCGCGTACAACCGGGCCTGGATCACCCAGACGGCCGGTGTCTGACGGTTAGCGCCACGCTAGGCGCGGATGGTCGGCAGCGCGCCGGCCGTCCGCGCCGCGCCGTTTTGCAGCATCCGATCAGGTGAACAAGGCCGCCGATCCGGCGCCCCGGCGCCCTGACAGCATCGGAGGCGTGCTGGTCGTGACGACGGAGCAACTACCCGGGTACGAGATCCGCCAGATCCTCGGCGAAGTGGTGTCGTCGATGGCCAGGACGCGCAACCCGTACCGCGAGGGCGTCAAGAACCTGCGCGGTGGCGCGTACGACCCGATGGCCCCGGACAACCTCACCAGGTGGCGTACGGACTCGGTGGCCCGGCTCGGCGAGGAGGCCCGCCGTATCGGCGCGAACGCCGTCGTGGGGATGCGCTTCGACAGCCGCGACTGCGGCGAGATGTGGATGGAGATCTGCGCGTACGGCACGGCCGTGATCGTGGCGCCCAAGATGCCCGACGTCATGCCGCCCGACCAGCCGCTGGTCGCCGCCGAGACCGCGCATGACCCGGCCTTCGCCGAGTCCCCGGGTGGCATCGCCGAACCGGCGAGCGCCCCCAACCTCCGCACGGCCGCCGAAACCCCCACCCGCGACTCCTGACCCACCTCTGACGCCCTCCTCCGGGGAAGCGTCGATCATGAAGTTGTTGCCAGCCTCGTCGGCGTGTCGCGACTACAACTTCATGATCGACGCCCCGAGAGGGAGAGGGCGGGAGGGGGTGGGGTTAGAGGATGGGGGGTGGGGTGTAGGTGGCTGCCTCGGGGTGGGCTTCCACGACTGGGGCGATGCGGCGGGTCACCGCTTCGACCTGGGCCGGGGCGGCGCCGACGAAGGCCGTACGGTCGGCGACGAGGGCGTCGATCTCGCCACGGGTGAGGCCCAGGCGGCCGTCCGCCGCGAGACGGTCGAACAGGTCGTTCTCGGCGGCGCCCTTCTCTCGCATGGCCAGGGCCACCGCGACCGCGTGCTCCTTGATCACCTCGTGGGCGACCTCACGCCCGACGCCGCGCCGGATCGCCGCCACCAGGAGCTTGGTGGTGGCCAGGAACGGCAGGAAGCGCTCCAGCTCCCGGTTGACCACCGCCGGGTACGCGCCGAACTCGTCCAGCACGGTGAGGAAGGTCTGGAACAGCCCGTCGGCGGCGAAGAACGCGTCCGGCAGGGCGACCCGGCGCACCACCGAGCAGGAGACGTCCCCCTCGTTCCACTGGTCGCCGGCCAGCTCGCCGACCATCGACAGGTAGCCCCGGATGATCACCGCGAAGCCGTTGACCCGCTCGCTGGAGCGGGTGTTCATCTTGTGCGGCATCGCGCTGGAGCCCACCTGGCCCGGCTTGAAGCCCTCGGTGGCCAGCTCCTGGCCGACCATCAGCCGGATCGTGGTCGCCAGCGACGACGGGGCTGCGGCGATCTGGGCCAGCGCGGAGAGCACCGCCAGGTCGATCGAGCGCGGGTAGACCTGCCCGACGCTGTCGAGCACCCGGCTGAAGCCGAGGTGCCCGGCCACCCGGCGTTCCAGCTCCGCCACCCGGTCGGCGTCGCCGTCGAAGAGGTCGAGCTGGTCGGCGGCGGTGCCCACCGGGCCCTTGATGCCGCGCAGCGGGTACCAGTTGATCAGGTCGTCGAGCCGCTCGTACGCGATGAGCAGTTCCTCGGCCGCCGACGCGAAGCGCTTGCCCAGCGTGGTGGCCTGCGCCGCGACGTTGTGCGACCGGCCGGTCATGACCAGGTCGGAGTGCTCGACGGCGAGCCGGGACAGCCGGGCCAGCGTGGCGACCACGCGGTCGCGGATCAGCTCCAGCGAGCGGCGCACCTGGAGCTGCTCAACGTTCTCGGTGAGGTCCCGGGAGGTCATCCCCTTGTGCACGTGCTCGTACCCGGCGAGCGCGCTGAACTCCTCGATCCGGGCCTTCACGTCGTGCCGGGTGACCCGCTCCCGCTCCGCGATCGAGGCCAGGTCGACCTGGTCGAGCACCCGCTCGTACGCCTCGACCACGCCGTCCGGCACGGGCACGCCGAGGTCCCGCTGGGCCCGGAGCACGGCGAGCCAGAGCCGCCGCTCCATCCGGATCTTCTCCTCGGGCGACCAGAGGGCGACCAGTTCGGGTGAGGCGTACCGGTTGGCGAGCACGTTCGGGATCGTCGTCACGGCGCCCATTCTCCCGGACCCGCCCGCACCGCATCGTCAGGGTTGCTGGCTGGCTATGGTGATCACCCTGCTGAGCCGACTGACGGGAATGAAGAAGAGTGTCCAGACTTACCGGCAGGGTCGCCCTGGTCACCGGCGGTAGCCGCGGTATCGGCGCCGCCGTCGCACGCCGGCTGGCCGAAGACGGAGCCCACGTCGCGTTCACCTACCGCAGCGCGGCGGAGAGCGCGAAGGCCGTCGTCGCCGACATCACGTCGTACGGCCGCACCGGCCTGGCGATCCAGGCCGACAGCGCCGAGGGTACGACGGTCGTCGACGCGGTCGAGCGGACCGTCGCCGAGCTGGGGCGGCTGGACATCCTGGTCAACAACGCCGGGGTGTTCTCGTCCGGGCCGATCGGGCAGGTCGGCCTCGACGACCTCGACCGGGCCATCGCCGTCAACGTACGCGGGGTGTTCCTGGCCACCCAGGCGGCGGTACGCCACATGCGCGACGGCGGGCGGATCGTCAACATCGGCAGCAGCTTCGCCAGCCGCGTACCGGCCCCCGGGGTGAGCGTCTATGCCATGACCAAGACCGCCGTCAACGGCCTGACCAGGGCACTCGCCCGCGAACTCGGCCCGCGCGGGATCACCGTCAACCTGGTCCTGCCCGGTTCCACCGACACCGACATGAACCGGGCGGACAGCGCCAGCGCGGACGCCCAGCGGTCACACATCGCCCTCGGGCGCTACGGCACGCCGGAGGACGTCGCGGCGACGGTCAGCCACCTGGTGGGCGAGGGCGGCCGGCACATCACCGGCGCGTCGATCGCCGTCGACGGCGGTGCCACCGCCTGACCCGGCGGGCGGATGCGAGACCCGGGCGAGCGGGCGTGCACCTGCCCATCCGCCGGTGGGGCCGGGTCGAGGCTGCGGCGCGCGGCCTCAACCCGCACCGGGCCACCCCGGCGCTGGATATACTCGACAAGCTGTCGGTATATAGGGGGCGCGCAGTGACCAAGATCCTGGTGGACATCGACGACGAGGCGCTCGCCGACGCGGCTGCGGCTTTCGGCACCAAGACCAAGAAGGACACGGTGAATGTCGCGCTGCGGGAAGGGGCTGCCCGCCTCCGGCGCGCCCGCGCCCTCGCCGAACTCAGCGGGCGGGCCCAGGCCGGGGACTTCGACGAACTGCTCGACAAGAGCACGTACCGGTCGTGAGACTCGCCGACTACCTGGTCGACACCAGTGCGCTGGTCCGGCTGCTGCGTGATCCCGATACCCAGGCCCGATGGGAGCAGCCACTCACGGCCGGCCTGCTTGCGGTCTGCCCGCTGGTCGAACTGGAGTTCCTCTATTCGGCCCGCTCGCTGGCCGACCGCAGATGGCTGGGGGACCGGCTTCGGACGGTGTTCAACTGGGTGAGCATGCCGGACCGGATCTACGAGCGGGCGGCCGAGATCCAGGAGCAGCTCACCGCTCGGGGTACCCACCGGTCTGCCGGCGCTGTCGACCTGCTGATCGCGGCGACGGCCGAGTACCAGGGCCTCTCCCTGTTGCACTACGACCGGGACTTCGACCAGATCTCCGAGGTCACCGGGCAGCCCGTGCGATGGCTCGCCCCGGCAGGCACGATCAAGTAGGTCCCGGGGCCGACTCAATGCCCCGGGACGCAGAGACCGTCGGAAAGACTGTCCGCCTGGAGGGTCGCGACCGGCTGCCCGGCAACGCCGCCCGTCCTCGACGGACCCGGGTCACCAGGTGGGGCGGGCGGCCGGATCGAGGGCGAGCTCCCGGAGCTGCTCCGGGGTGAGCACGAACCGCCCGTCACGGCTGTGCAGCGAGATCCTGATCCAGGTGCCGTCGCGGTGCAGGACGTCGACCCGCCGGTAGTGCAACACGTCTCCGCTCCCATGGGCGCGCACGGCTGCGGTCTCCCGGACGCGCGCGCCGTCCGGCCCCGCCGACAGGCCGCACGAGTCGACCACCTGCTTCCCGCAGTCCATGACGTCGCGGTTCATGCCCGGCTGCGGCTCGGCCAGGGCCAGGGCCGACACCTCGTTGCTGAACGCGCCGGCGGGGTCGACCGGGTAGGCGTGCACCGAGAAACCGACGTTGCGGAAGTCCTCGTACGCGCCCCCGACCGGTGCCTCGCCGGCCGGTGCCGTCGGGAGTGCGCCGCGACCTACCGCAGTCAGTGGTACCCATCGGACGCCGGACGCCCGCGCGCCGAGGGCCGCGGCCAATCCGTTCTGGTAGCGCTCTGCTGCCTCCGTGGGCAGGTTCTGGTTGCTCTTGCGGTGTGGGGGGCGCGAGGCGGATGCCGAGGCTGCCGGCTGCATGTCCGGACGGTCGACCACCAGGCCCGCGCCCAGCACCAGCGCGAGCACCCCGCCGGCCGCCGAGGCGTACGCCCCGAGCCGGCGGGTGCGGACCAGCCGGCGCTGCCGCAGGATCACCCCGTCCACGTCGATCGAGGAGGGCGGCGCGTCGCCGATCGCCGCGTCGAAGATCTCCCGGTACGTCACGCGAACCTTCCTGCCCTCAGGGCCGGCTGGTCCACGGCCAGCAGGCGTAGCGATTCCAGTGCTCTGGCGGCCTGGCTCTTCACCGTGCCGGTGGTGATGCCGAGGATCTGCGCGGTCTCCTCCACGGAGAGGTCGCAGTAGAAGCGCAGCACCACCACCGCGCGCCGCCGCTCGGGCAACTTGCCGAGCAGGTCGAGCAGCAGCTCCCGGTCGGCCAGGTCGGGCGCGGTGTCCGGCGCGGCGTCGTCGGGGACCTCGTCGGTGCTGCGTTCGCGCCGCCACGGCCGCCGTCGCTCGTCCAGCCAGGCGCGCGTGAGCACCTGCCGGACGTACGCGTCGACGTTCTCCGCCGCGCGGACCCGGGTCCAGGCCCGGTAGAGCTTGCCCAGGGTGATGGAGACGAGGTCGTCGGCGGTGTGCCAGTCCCGGCAGAGCAGGTACGCCGTGCGGCGCAACTGCTCCAGCCGGGCCTCGACGAACTGCCGGTACTCGTCCTCGTCGGCCGACTTCACGCGTTCCGCCTTCGTCGCCTCATGCCCAGGGGACGGAGCGCGGGGCCGGGCAGGTTGCCCGGCTCGGCGTGTGCGGGTCAGGTTGCCGTGTCAGCGCTCCAGGATCGCGGTCACGCCCTGGCCGCCGGCGGCACAGATGGAGATCAGGCCCCGGCCGCCGCCCTTCTCGGCGAGCAGCTTCGCCAGGGTCGCCACGATCCGCCCGCCCGTGGCCGCGAACGGGTGCCCGGCGGCCAGCGAGGAGCCGTTGACGTTGAGCTTCTCCCGGTCGATCGCGCCGAGCGGGGCGTCCAGCCCCAGCCGGTCCTTGCAGAACTCCGGCGACTCCCAGGCGGCCAGGGTGGCCAGCACCTGCGAGGCGAACGCCTCGTGGATCTCGTAGAAGTCGAAGTCCTGGAGGGTCAGCCCGGCCCGGGCCAGCATCCGGGGCACCGCGTAGGCGGGGGCCATCAGCAGCCCCTCGTCGCCGTGCACGAAGTCGACGGCGGCGGTCTCCGACCAGGAGAACCAGGCCAGCACGGGCAGGTTGTGCTCGCGGGCCCACTCCTCGCTGGCGAGCAGCACCGTCGAGGCGCCGTCGGTCAGCGGCGACGAGTTGCCGGCGGTCATGGTCGCCGCCTCGGCGTCGGGGCCCTTCGCGCCGAAGACGGGCTTCAGCGAGCCGAGCTTCTCCAGGCTGGTGTCCGGGCGCAGGTTCGCATCGCGGGTGAGCCCGAGGTAGGGCGTCAGCAGGTCGTCGAAGAACCCCCGGTCGTACGCGGCGGCGAGCCGCTGGTGCGAGCGCAGGGCCAGTTCGTCCTGGGCCTGCCGGTCGACCTGCCAGCGCAGCGCCGTGCGGGCGGCGTGCTCGCCCATCGACAGCCCGGTACGCGGCTCCGCGTTGCGCGGGATCTCCGGCTTGAACGGCTGGGCGGGGCGCAGCTTCGCGGCGATCTTCAGCCGCTCGCCCAGGGTGCGGGCGCTGTTGAGCCTGATCAGCGTGCGGCGCATCTCCTCGTTGACCGCGAGCGGCGCGTCGGAGGTGGTGTCCACGCCGCCGGCGATGCCCACCTCGATCTGGCCGAGGGCGATCTTGTTGGCGACCAGGATGGCCGATTCCAGCCCGGTGCCGCAGGCCTGCTGGATGTCGTACGCGGGGGTGTGGGGGTCGAGCTTCGAGCCGAGCACCACCTCGCGGGTCAGGTTGAAGTCCTTCGCGTGCTTGAGCACCGCACCGGCCACCACCTCGCCGACGCGCTGGCCGGCCAGGCCGAACCGGGCGACGAGCCCGTCCAGGGCGGCGCCCAGCATGTCCGAGTTCGACGCGCTGGCGTACCGCGAGTTGGACCGCGCGAAGGGGATGCGGTTGCCGCCGATGACTGCGACCCGCCGGATGCTCTGCACGATCCCGCCTCCTCGAAAGACTTGCTCTGAACCTACTCGCCAGTAGGCTACGCCTATGACCGACAGGTACGCGAGCTTCGTCCGATCGGGGGCCGGCCGAACGCTGGTCAAGCGCCTCGGGCTGCCCGACCCGCCGCGACTGCGCCGGCACGCCCCCGGCGACCCCCTCGTTCCCGGCCCCGTCCTGCTGGGCGCCGCGACCGGCGGCCGGCTCGCCGAGCCGGCCGGCAGGTTCCTGGCCGCCGCCGGGGTCGAGCTGGGCGATCCCGGCGCCGTGGAGTCCACCGCGCGCTTCGCCGCCCTGGTGTACGACGCCACCGGCATCACCGACTCCACCGAGCTGCGCCAGTTGTACGACTTCTTCCACCCGCACGCCCGGTCGGTGCTGCCCAGCGGCCGGGTCGTCGTGCTCGGCACCCCGCCCGAGGAGTGCGGATCGCCCCGGGAGGCGACCGCCCAGCGGGCCCTGGAGGGGCTGACCCGCAGCATCGGCAAGGAGTTCGGCCGGGGCGTCACCGCCCAGCTCGTGTACGCCACGAAGGACGCCGACGCCGGCACCTGGACCAGCCTGGAGGCGACCCTGCGGTTCCTGCTCTCCGGCCGGTCCGCGTACGTCTCCGGGCAGGTGGTCCGGATCGGCGCCGGCACGGCCGAGCCGCCGGCGGACTGGGACCGCCCGCTGGACGGGCAGGTCGTGCTGGTCACCGGGGCGGCCCGGGGCATCGGCGCGGCGCTGGCCCGGGTGCTGGCCCGCGACGGCGCCCGGGTGGTGGCGCTGGACATCCCGGCGGCCGGGGACGAACTGGCGGCGGTCGCCAACGAGATCGGCGGCACCGCCGTCCAGCTCGACCTGACCGCCCCCGACGCCCCGCAGCGGCTCGCCGAGCACCTGGCGGAGCGGCACGGACGGGTCGACGTGGTCGTGCACAACGCCGGCATCACCCGCGACAAGACCCTCGGCCGGATGGACGCCGACCGGTGGGACTCGGTCATCGACGTCAACCTCTCCAGCCAGGAGCGGATCAACGACGTGCTGCTGGAACGGGAGCTGGTCCCGGCCGGCGGCCGGATCGTCTCGGTCTCCTCGATCGCCGGCATCGCCGGCAACCGGGGCCAGACCAACTACGCCACCAGCAAGGCGGGCGTGATCGGGCTCGTCGACTCGCTCGCTCCCGCCCTGCGCGAGCGGCGGATCAGCGTCAACGCGGTCGCCCCCGGTTTCATCGAGACCCGGCTGACCGCGCGCATCCCGCTGGTGGTCCGCGAGGCGGGCCGGCGGATGAACAGCATGTCCCAGGGTGGGCTGCCCGTGGACGTCGCCGAGACCATCGGCTGGCTGGCGTGGCCGGCCTCCGGCGCGGTCAGCGGCAACGTCGTACGGGTCTGCGGCCAGAGCCTGCTGGGGGCGTGATGGCCGGGCGGAAGGAGCCAACGGAGGGCCCGGCGGAGGACCTGTCCCTGCACGAGTTGATCGACGGCCCCACGGAGGCCCTGTCGGAGGAGACGCTGGCCGCGGTCCGCCGGCCCGGTGCCGACCCGAGCGTCGAGGAGACGCACGACCTCTCGGGGCACGCCCGGCCCGACGAGGCGGCGCGGGACCTGGCTGGGAGCGCCGGGCCCGTCACCCGGGAGCGCGTCGAGCTGACCCGGATGCCGGCGGCCGGGGCGCTCTACCGGCGGGCGCTGCTCGGCGCGTTGCCCGGTCTCGGCGGTGGGCGGCCGTCGGCGGGCGTCCCGGCGGTCGAGCTGGCCGTCGGTGGCGTCACCGTCGACCGGACGCACCTGGCCGACTACGACCGGGTCTGCGGGTTCCGGCTCACCGACCGGCTGCCCGCGACGTTCCCGCACGTCATGGGCTTCCCGCTGGCACTGCGGCTGATGACCGTGCCGGAGTTCCCCATCCCGCTGACCGGGGTGGTGCACGTCGGCAACCGGATCACCGTGCACCGTCCGGTCACCGCCGACGAGACCCTCGACTTCCGCGCGTACGCCGAGAACCTGCGCCCGCACGACCGGGGGCGGCAGGTCGACGTGGTGGTGGTCGGCTCCGTCGACGGGACGGAGGTGTGGCGGGGTGTCTCGACGTACCTCGGCAGGGACGGCAAGCGGGGCGGCGGCGGGCGGCGCGACCAGGCCGGGCGACCCACGCCGCCGGCCGGTTCGGCCAACTGGCGGGTCGAGCCCCACGTCGGTACGGACTACGCGCGGGTCTCCGGCGACCACAACCCGATCCACACCTCCCGCCTCGGCGCGCGGCTGTTCGGCTTCCCCCGGCCGATCGCGCACGGGATGTGGAGCAAGGCCCGCTGCCTGGCCGCGCTGGAGAACCGGCTGCCGGACGCCTACACGGTCGAGGTGGCCTTCAAGCTGCCGGTGCCGCTGCCGAGCACGGTGAGCTTCAGTCTGCTGCCGGAGGGCGGGTTCGCCCTGCACGACTCGCGCGGTCGCCCACACCTGGCGGGCCTCGTGCGCTGAGGCGTCCCTGCCGACTCCGAACCGGGGCTTGGCAGGGGCGCTCTTGTGCGCTAAGTTCTTCTCACAACGAGATGTTCTCAGATTGAGAGAGACATGGTTGACGAGCAGGACTTCCTGGCCGCGTACGACCCCGGGGCCTATCCGACGGTCGCCGTGACCGTCGACGTGGTGGCGCTGACCATCCGGGACGGCGCGCTGCACCTGCTGCTGATCCGGCGCGGGCAGCCGCCCTTCGAGGGGCACTGGGCGCTGCCCGGCGGCTTCGTCCAGCCCGACGAGGACCTGGCCGCCGGCGCCCGACGGGAGCTGGCCGAGGAGACCGGGCTCGGCGGCGAGGGGCTGCGCCGCGTACACCTGGAGCAGTTGGGCAGCTACGGCGCCCCCGACCGCGACCCGCGGATGCGCGTCGTCTCCGTCGCCCACCTCGCGTTCGCCCCCGACCTGCCCGACCCGGCCGCCGGCAGCGACGCCGACGACGCGATCTGGCTGCCGGTGACCGCCCTGACCAGCCGGCAGCTCGCCTTCGACCACGGCCGGATCATCGACGACGCGCTGGAGCGGGCCCGCTCCAAGCTGGAATACACCCCGCTCGCCACCCGCTTCCTCGCCGGCGAGTTCACGATCAGCGAGCTGCGCGCCGTCTACGAGACGGTCTGGGGCCATCCGCTGCACGCCGGCAACTTCCACCGCAAGGTGCTCTCCGTGCCGGGCTTCGTCGAGAGCACGGGCACCAGCACCGAGCGTGGCGGCGCCCGGGGCGGCCCCCGCGCCCGGCTCTACCGGGCCGGCGACGCCCGGCTGCTGCACCCGGCGCTGCTGCGCCCCGCCCGGGAGGAGACGGTCCGATGAGGACCGCCGAGGCCGTCCGCCTGGTCGCGGCGGCCCGCACCGATGCCGACCTGTTCGGCACCGACCAGCCGGCCCGGCGCTACCGCGAGCTGGTCGCGGCCCTGCACCCCGACCGCCTGCCCGCCGACCCCGCGGTACGCGCCGAGGCCACCGACGCGTTCGTCCGGGTCACCACCCGCTGGCGGGCCCGGCAGGTCACCGTCCTCGGCGACTACCGACTCGGCACGGCGGCCCACTCCGGCGACCTGGCCGACCTCTACGACGTCGGCGCCGACCGGCTGCTCAAGCTGCCCCGGCGCCCCACCGACAACGACCTGATGGCCCGCGAGGCGCACGCCCTGCGCACCATCGCCGTGCGCGGCGACCCGCGCTACCTGCCGTACGTGCCCCGGCTGGTCGAGGACTTCCGGCACCGGGACGCGGCGACCGGCGCCGAACGGCGGATCAACGTCCTCGCCACCGCGCCCGGCCTGCACGACCTGACCGAGGTGCGGCGCGCGTACCCGGACGGGGTGGACGCCCGCGACGTGGCCTGGATGTGGCGCCGGCTGCTGGTGGCGCTCGGCCTGGCCCACCAGGCGGGCGTCGTGCACGGCGCGGTCCTGCCGCCGCACGTGCTGATCGAGCCGGACGCGCACGGCGTGGTGCTGGTCGACTGGTGCTTCTCCGCCCCCGTGGGCGGCACGATCCCCGCGCTGGTGCCCGGCTACGACGCGCGGTGGTACCCCGACGAGGTCCCCCGGAAGCGGCCCTGCGGGCCGGGCACCGACATCGCCATGGCCAGCGGATGCATGAGCTGGCTCATGGGGCCGCGCGCGCCGCGCGAGCTGGACGCCTTCGCGCGGGGCTGCCGCCAGCGGGCCCTGACCGCCCGGCCCGCCGACGCCTGGCGCCTGCTGCGCGAACTGGACGAGGTGCTGGAACGGCTCTACGGCCCCCGCACCTTCCGACCCTTCACCCTCACCCCCTAAGGAGCTGTCATGGGCAGTGGAATGTGGTCCACCGACGTGTACGACGCCGCCGACCGCTACCGCCGGAGCACCGGCAAGAGCGCGTTCTCGTACAGCGACAGCGGGGCGCGCACCGTGCACCCCGCCCTCGACCCCCGCGACGCGATGCGGGAGAGCCGCGACTCCGACGAGCACCCCCGGTCGACGCCCATCGCGGTGCTCTTCGACGTCACCGGCTCGATGCGCAACGTGCCGCGCGTCCTGCAGACCAAGCTGCCGCAGCTGCTCGGGCTGCTGCAACGGCAGGGCTATGCCAGCGACCCGCAGATCATGTTCGGCGCGATCGGCGACGCCACCTGCGACCGGGTGCCGTTGCAGGTCGGCCAGTTCGAGTCGGACAACCGGATGGACGACGACCTCGGCCGGATCGTGCTGGAGGGCGGCGGCGGCGGACAGATGACCGAGTCGTACGAGCTGGCCATGTACTTCATGGCCCGGCACACCGTCACCGACTCCTGGGAGAAGCGCGGCCGGCGCGGCTACCTGTTCATCATCGGCGACGAGCTGGCGTACCCGCAGGTGAAGGCCCGCGAGGTGACCCGAGTCATCGGCGACGACCTGCGCGAGGACGTGCCGCTGCGGCAGATCGTCGACGAGGTGACCCGTCGCTGGGACACCTACTACCTGCTCCCCGCCGGCAGCCACTACTCCGGCAACGCCAAGGTGCTCGACTTCTGGCGCGACCTGCTCGGGCAGAACGCCGTCGTGCTGGACGACCTCGACGCGGTCTGCGAGACCATCGCGCTGACCGTCGGGCTCGGCGAGCAGGCCATCGACCTGGACGAGGGCCTGCGTGACCTCGACCGGGCCGGCTCCGGGGCCACCGGCACGGTCTCGAAGGCGCTGGCCCGCCTGCGCGGTGGGCGGCGCGCCGAGGCGTCGACGCTGCCCGCGTTCCGCGACACCGGCGGCGAGGTGACCCGACTGTGAGGCACGTGACGGTGATCGACTGCCGCTCCGGCTGCGGCTGCGGTCACGGCGGCTGCGGGGCGGCCCTGTGAAGCGGCACGTCGCGGTGGTCGACCTCGGCTACGGGGACGCCGGCAAGGGCACGGTCGTGGACTGGCTCTGCGCCACCCGGCCCGTGCACACGGTGATCCGCTTCAACGGGGGCGCGCAGGCGGCGCACAACGTCGTGCTGCGCGACGGGCGGCACCACACGTTCGCGCAGTTCGGTGCCGGCACGTTCCACCCCGGTGTCCGTACGCACCTGTCGCGACACGTGGTGGTGGACCCGCTGGCGCTGGCCGCCGAGGCCGACCACCTCGCCTCGGTCGGGGTGCCCGACGCGCTCGACCGGCTGACGGTGGACGGGGAGGCGCTGCTCGCCACCCCGTACCACCGGGCCGCCAACCGGGCGCGGGAGATCGCCCGGGGAGCCGACCGGCACGGCTCCTGCGGGCTGGGGGTGGGTGAGGCCGTGGCCTACGGCCTCGCCCACCCCGACGAGGCGCCCCGGGTGGCCGACTGCGGCGACCCGGCGCTCCTCCGCCGGCGAATGACCGCCCTGCGGGACCGGCTGACCGCCGAGCTCGGCCCGCTGGACGCGCCGCCCGTCGACGACTGCCTGCCCGCGTTCGCCGGGTTCGCCGGGCGGGTGGCGATCGTCGGCCGGGGCTGGCTGACCGGGGCACTGCGGGCCGGGACGTGCGTGTTCGAGGGGGCGCAGGGGGTGCTGCTCGACGAGTGGCACGGTTTCCACCCGTACACGACGTGGAGCACCACCACCTTCGCCAACGTCGACGGCCTGCTCGCGGAGGCGGGCCAGGCCGGCACGGCCACCCGGATCGGGGTGCTGCGCGTGGTCACCACCCGGCACGGGCCCGGCCCGCTGGTGACCGAGGACCCGACCCTGCCGCTGGCCGACCCGCACAACCCGACCAACCCCTGGCAGGGCCGCTTCCGGTTCGGCCACTTCGACGCGGTCGCCCACCGGTACGCCCTCGCCGCCGCCGGTGGCGTCGACGGCCTGGCGCTGACCCACCTCGACCTCGCCGGCCCGGGGCTGCGGATCTGCCGCCGCTACGACACCACCGACCGGCTTGTCCCGGGTCCGCCCGGTGACCTGGACCGGCAGGGCGCGCTCACCGCCCGCCTGCTGCGGGCCCGCCCGGTGTACGACGACGCGCCACCCGACTGGGCGGAGGCGGTGCACGCGGAGCTGGGTGCGCCCGTGGTGCTGACGTCGCGCGGCCCCACGGCCGACGACAAGACGTCGCGCGGCCCGCTGCTCGCCCCGCTGCTGGGTGCCCGATGCGGGTGATCTGGCGACTCGGCCACCGGACGGGTCGTGCCCCGCGAGCATGGGAGGCATGGAGTCCGCGCTCGACCTGCTCCGGCAGCTGGTCACCTCACCGTGGGTGTACCTGCTGATCTTCGGGCTCACCGCGGTCGACGCGTTCTTTCCCGCCGTACCCGGTGAGGCGGCCGTGATCACCGCCGCCGTGCTCGCCACCGGGGGCAACCCCAACCTCGTGGCGGTGATCGTCACCGCCGCGCTGGGGGCCTTCGTCGGCGACCACGTCTCGTACGCCATCGGGCGCGGCGGGGGCGCGAACCGCCTCGCCCGCTTCCCGGACGGCAGCCGGCGCCGGGCCAGCTCGGAGTGGGCCCGGCGGGCGGTGCACCGGCGCGGCGGGCTGATCCTCACCACCGCCCGGTACGTGCCCGGTGGCCGAACGGCGGTGACCCTCACCATGGGCGCGGTCCGCTACCCGCTCCGGTCGTTCCTGCTCTTCGACGCCGTCGCGGCGGTGAGCTGGGCGCTCTACAGCGCCCTGCTCGGCTACTTCGGCGGGCTGGCCTTCCAGCGCGACCCGGTCAAGGGCATCCTCGCCGGTCTGGGCCTCTCGCTGGCGGTGACGATGCTGCTGGAGGCGCTGCGCTGGCTGCGTCACCGCAGGCGGCGCCGCGCACGGCACCGCTGAACCGGGCGACGGGTGGAACCGGCGCCACTCAGCCGGGGGCGGCCGGGGGGTGCCAGGTGACGCCGCCGAGGAGCTGGCCGGCGCCCAGCCAGGCGACGTTCATCATCCGGGTGGCGGTCTTCCCCGGGTCCGCCTCCGGGTGGTCGGCGAGCCAGTCGGCCAGCGACTCGGTCGCGCCCACCAGGGCGTACGCGACGACCTCCAGGTCGGTCTCGCCGACCTCGCGCCCCTCGGCGCGCAGCGCGTGGTCGAGCATCCCGGCGACGACGTCGACGAGGCGGGCGCGCATGCCCGCCAGTTCACCGGCGAAGGGCTGCTCGCCCCGGGCCTGCCGGTAGAGCACCGCCCACCCGTCGCGGTGCGCCCCGACGAAGCCGAAGAAGGCGCGCAGCCCTCGCCAGAGCCGCTCGTCGGCCGGCAACTCGGGGGCTGCCGCCCCGGCGATGGCCTGCATCATCCGGGTGCCCTCCCGGTGCAGGCAGGCGACGAAGAGTTCTTCCTTCGTGCCGAGATACGCGTAGACCATGGGCTTGGAGATGCCGGCGTCCTCGGCGATCTCGTCCATGCTGGCCGCGTGGAATCCCCTGCGTGAGAACACTTTCACCGCCGCGTCGAGCATCTGCTGCTCGCGTACGGCGCGGGGGAGACGCTTGAAGGTGGGCGGGGTGGACACCTTGCGAGCATACCTACTCGCCCGTAAGGTTACGCACGAGTAGCCAATTCCCGGAAGGTGCAGCCCCATGACTGACTTCGACCCGGCCAACTTCGCGAACGTCGGCCCCAAGGAGTTCGCCCAGCTGGTCAAGTCCACCCCGGACGACAAGATCGCCGAGGTGATGTCCGGCGACCTGCGCGGCAAGATCCTCAGCGAGGTCTTCGGCCGGATGCCGCAGCTCTTCCGCGCCGACCGGGCCGGCTCGACCAACGCGGTCATCCACTGGAACATCACCGGCCGCCCCGACGGTGGCACCGACACCTACGAGGTGGCCATCGCCGACGGCGCCTGCACCGTCAACGAGACCCCGCAGCACGACCCGAAGCTCAGCCTCACGATGGGCCCGGTCGAGTTCCTGAAGATCGTCTCCGGTGGCGCCAACCCCGTCATGATGTTCATGACCGGCAAGCTCAAGGCCAAGGGCGACCTGGGCCTGGCCGCCAACATCGCCAACCTGTTCGACATCCCCAAGGCCTGACATGGCCGAGTTCTCGCTAGACCTGAACGAGGAACAGCGGGATCTGCGCGACTGGGTGCACGGCTTCGCCGCCGAGGTCGTGCGCCCGGCCGCAGCCGAGTGGGACGCCCGGGAGGAGACTCCCTGGCCCATCATCCAGGAGGCGGCGAAGGTCGGCCTGTACGGCTTCGAGTTCCTCGCCACCTGCTGGGCCGACCCCACCGGCCTCTCCCTCCCGATCGCCAGCGAGGAACTCTTCTGGGGTGACGCCGGCATCGGGCTGGGCATCTTCGGCACCTCCCTCGCGGTGGCCGCCATCTACGGCGCCGGAACCCCCGACCAGATGGTCGAATGGGTGCCGCAGTGCTTCGGCACCGTCGACGAACCGGCCGTCGCCGCGTTCTGCACCACCGAGCCCGAGGCCGGCTCCGACGTCGGCGCGATGCGCACCCGCGCCGTCTACGACGAGGCGACCGACGAGTGGGTGCTGCGCGGGCAGAAGGCGTACGCCACCAACGGCGGGATCGCCGGGGTGCACGTGGTCACCGCCTCGGTCGACCCGTCACTCGGCTCCCGTGGGCAGGCGGCGTTCGTCGTACCGCCGGGCACCGCCGGCCTGAGCGCGACCCGCAAGCTGCGCAAGCTGGGCCTGCGCGCGTCGCACACGGCCGACGTCTTCCTCGACGACGTACGCGTGCCGGGGCGCTGCCTGCTCGGCGGCCGGGACGCCCTGCTCGAACGCCTCGACCGGGCCCGCTCCGGCAAGCGCGCCTCGGGCCAGGCGGCGATGCGCACCTTCGAGCTTTCCCGGCCGACCGTCGGCGCACAGGCGCTGGGCGTGGCCCGGGCCGCCTACGAGTACGCCCTGGACTACGCGAAGGAGCGGGTCCAGTTCGGGCGCCCGATCATCGAGAACCAGGCGGTCGCGTTCGCGCTGGCCGACATGAAGATGGAGATCGACGCCGCCCGGCTGCTCGTCTGGCGGGCGTCCTGGATGGGCCGCAACAACCGGCCCTTCACTGCCGGCGAGGGCTCCATGTCCAAGCTGAAGGCCGGTGAGGTGGCCGTCTCCGTCACCGACAAGGCCGTGCAGCTGCTCGGCGGGGCCGGTTTCCTCCGGGACCACCCGGTCGAACGCTGGTACCGGGACGCCAAGATCTACACCATCTTCGAAGGCACCTCCGAGATCCAGCGGCTGGTCATCTCCCGCGCCATCTCCGGCGTCCAGATCCGCTGACCGACGGTCCGTTCCTCGGGTGCGCCCCCTGCCGGCCCCCGAGGAACGGACGCCCCGGTCCGCCCAGCGACGGGCCGCCGCTCGCACCGGCCCGTACGCAGCCACACCCCCGCACAGCTCCGCTGATTGATCTCCAGTTCGCCCGCGTGAGGTTCCGTCCCGTACCCACGCGAACCGCACGAGGAGGCCATGTCATGGATCTGCCGTTCCTGGTCGCCACCCTGGCCCGACGCGGGCTCATCACCCTCGGCAGCCCGGTCCGCGTCGCCGCCCAGCTCAAGGCGCTGCGCACCTGGGGCTGGAGCATCGCCGGCGAGCTGCGCCAGGCCGCCGCCCGCGATCCCGACCGGGTGGCCGTCATCGACGAACAGGGCACGCGGCTGACGTACGCCGAGTTCTTCGACCGGTCCGAACGCCTGGCCCGGGGCATGCGCAGGGCCCTCGGGGTACAGGCCGGGGACCGGATCGGCGTGCTCTGCCGCAACCACCACGGCATGGTCGAGACGATCGTGGCCACCATCCTGCTCGGCGCGGACGTGGTGCTGGTCAACACCGGGCTCTCCGCCGCCCAGCTCGCCACCATGGCCGAGGAGCAGCGGCTGCGGACGCTGGTGCACGACGACGAGTTCGCCGACCGGGTCACCAGCCTCCCCGCCGAGGTGCAGCGCGTCGACGAGCGGACCCGGGAGGAACTCGTCGTCGGCGGGCTCGCCGACGACCTGCGCCCCCCGGAGCGCGACGGCCGGATCATCGTGCTCACCTCCGGCACCACCGGCACCCCCAAGGGCGCCCGGCGCCCCACGCCGAGCGGCCTCGGCCCGCTGGTCTCCATCATCGACCGCATCCCGCTGCACGCCCGGCACACCGTCATGATCGCCGCGCCGATCTTCCACACCTGGGGGTACGCCGCCCTCCAGGTCTGCTTCGCCCTGCGGGCCACGGTCGTGCTGCACCGCCGCTTCGACCCGGCCGCCACGCTGGCCGCGCTGACGGCACAGCGCTGCGACGCGCTCTTCGCCGTACCGGTGATGCTGCAACGGCTGCTGGAGGTGCCGCCGCCGGATCCGCGTCCCCCGCTGAAGGTGGTCGCGGTCAGCGGTTCCGCGCTGCCGGGCGGGCTCGCCACCAGGTTCATGGACGTCTACGGCGACGTGCTCTACAACCTCTACGGCTCCACGGAGGTCTCCTGGGCCTCCATCGCCGGCCCCGCCGAGCTGCGCACGGCGCCCACCACCGCCGGCCGTCCGCCGCACGGCACCCGGCTGGCGATCCTCGACGAGGCCGGCGGGCCGGTGCCGACCGGTGAGGTCGGCCGGATCTTCGTCGGCAACGAGATGCTCTTCGAGGGCTACACCTCGGGGGCCACCCGGGAGAGCCGCAACGGCCTGCTCGACACGGGCGACCTGGGACGCGTCGACACCGGCGGGCTGCTCTTCGTCGACGGCCGGGCCGACGACATGATCGTCTCGGGCGGGGAGAACGTCTTCCCGTCCGAGGTGGAGGAGCTGCTCGCCCGGCTGCCGCAGGTACGCGAGGCCGCCGTGATCGGCGTACCGGACCCGCAGTACGGCCAGCGGCTCGCCGCGTTCCTCGCCCTGCACCCCGGCGAGACGCTCGACCCGGAGGCGGTCCGCGAGTACGTCCGGCACTACCTGGCCCGCTTCTCCGTACCCCGGGACGTGATCTTCGTGAAGTACCTGCCCCGCAACGCCACCGGCAAGGTGCTGACCCGCGAGCTGCGCGACTACTACCACGGCTGACCGTTCCCCGGCCGTTACTGGTCGGATGCCCCACCGCCCCTAGGCTGGCGAAACCATGATCGGCTCCGGACCGCGTCGCCGTGCCCGGCACCGCCACCGTGCCCGGCACCGCCAGCCAGGACCGCGGCGCACCCCGCTGCTGCTGGTCGAGGCGGCGACGCTGCTCTCCAACACCGGCAACGGGGTGGCCAACGTGGCCCTGCCCTGGCTGGTGCTGGAACGCACCGGCAGCCCCACCGCCGCCGGCGTGGTCGCGGCGGCCACCGCCCTGCCGCTGCTGCTGTCCGGCCTCCTCTCCGGCACCGTCGTGGACCTGCTCGGCCGGCGGCGTACGGCGCTGGTCTCGGACACGCTCTCCGCCGTCTCGGTCGCCGCGATCCCGGTGGTCGACGCGCTGCTCGGGCTGAACCTCGGCTGGATCGTGGCGCTGGCCGTGCTCGGCGCGGTGTTCGACCCGGCCGGCCTGACCGCCCGGGAGACGCTGCTGCCCGAAGCCGCGCAGGCCGCCGGCTGGCGGATCGAACGGGCCAACGGGGTCCACGAGGCGGTGTGGGGACTCGCGTTCCTCATCGGGCCCGGCGTCGGCGGCGTGCTCATCGCCACGATCGGCGCCGGCTCGACGCTCTGGGTGACCGCCGCCGGATTCGTGCTGGCCGTCGCCATGATCGCGGCCGTACGGCTGCCCGGCGCCGGCCGCCCCGAACGCCCCCCGGCCGGGTTGTGGCACGGCACCGTCGAAGGGCTGCGGTTCGTCTGGCGGGACCGGCTGCTGCGGACCATCGCGCTGCTCACGCTGGTGCTGGCCGCGCTCTACCTGCCGGTCGAGGGCGTGCTCCTGCCGGCGTGGTTCGTCGACCGGGGTGAGCCGGCCCGGCTCGGCGCGGTCCTGATGGCGACGAGCGCCGGCGGAGTCGTCGGGGCGCTCGCCTCCGGCGTGGCGGGCCGACGGATCCGCCGCCGTAACCTGCTGGCGATCTCCCTCGTCGTCATCGGCGTGGCCCTCGTCGGGCTGGCCACCCTGCCGCCGTTCCCGGCCATGATCGGCTTCGCCGTCGCGATGGGTCTCGCGTACGGGCCGGTCAACCCGCTGTCCAACTACGCGATGCAGACCCGCACGCCGGAACGGTTGCGCGGGCGCGTGGTCGGGGTGATGACCTCGTTCGCGTACGCCGCCGGACCGGCCGGCTACCTGCTCGCCGGGCCGCTGGTGGAGTGGCTCGGGCTGCGTACCGCCTTCCTGGTGCTGGCCGGGGCGCTGCTGGCGGCGACGCTGACCGCCGCACCGCTGCCGGCGCTGCGGGCGCTGGACGAGCCACCCCGCTACCCGCCCGCCCCGCCCCGCCCCCAGCAGCCGGACCGGGTGGCGGAGCCCGTCCCGCTCAACGGCCAGTACGCCTCGGCGGCGCACCCGGACGCGCCCCGCGCCAGGGGCACCGCTCCCCTCCCACACCGAGCCGCGCATCCCCACGACGGGCTGGCCGGCAGCCGGGCCGGCGACCCGCCCGGCCAGCACCGGATGTCCACCCGGAGCTGACGTCCCGGTCGTGGGTGCTGCGACCGGGGGTGCTGAGGCCGGAGGTGCTGAGGCCAGGCGAGGCGCTGAGGCCCTCGGTCAGCGGTGCTGCCCCGCCGGGTTCCGGGTTGCTGGGGCACCCGGTGTCAGGGGTAGAGCGTCAACCCGCCCGTGGTGGCGATGGCGGTCAACTGCGCCACGGTGAGCACCGGCGGTGGGCCGAACCTGAACGTCGGCGGCGCGCCGTCCGTACCGCCGTCGACGTGATGGTTGTCCGTCGTCACCAACACGGTCGTGCCGTCCGCCCGTTGCACCTGCGCCCAACGCTGCTCGAAGCCATCCTTACCGGGCCTGGACGAGCCGTAGGCGAGGGTCCCGCCGTCCGGCAGTCGGCTGCTGCCCGTACAGGAGCCGGGATCGGGAGCGGCGGCGCACCCGACGGGCTCGTCGGCGGCCGTCGGGATCAGACTCACCGTCAGGTTGTCGGCCTGTCCACTCCGCGTCAGCTGGGCGCGGGCGTAGTAGTGCCAGTGGCTCTTCTCGTAGGTGAACTGGACCGAGTCGCAGCCGGGGATCGTGCCGTCGATCGCCAGCCCCGCCGGCACGACGGCCCCCAGCGCCGGACGCAACACGAGGGTCAGCCGGGCCACGCCGTCGTCGGGGCGCTCGGTCGGCCGGTCGCGCACCGTGTCGTACGACTGCTGGGGCGCCGGCGGCCCACTCGGCGCCGGTTCCGCCACCGGGCAGAGCGACGCGTCGACGGTCGGGGATCCGGCGCCGGCCGGCGGCGCGGCGAACCCACCGGGACCGGCGGCCGGTCCGCCGAGCAGCGCCGGTGTCACCGCGACGGCGGCCACCAGCGCGACCCCGGTGCCCGCCGCCGCCCAGGCCCGCTGACGGCGGCGCTGCCGGTCGGCGGCGATCAGCCGGTCCACGTCGATCCGGGTGGGCGGCGGCGACGCCACCGCGCTGCGCATCTGCTCGGCGATCTCATCCATCGGTGCGGCTCTCCTCGGCTCGGGCCGGCGCGCCCACGAGGCGGCCCCGCAACGCCTCGATCGCGCGCGCCGACTGGCTCTTGACGGTGCCGGTGGTGCAGCCGAGTTCCCGGGCGGTCTCCTCCACCGAGAGGTCGCAGAAGTAGCGCAGCACCAGGACCGCGCGGCGGCGCGGCGGCAGCTCGGCCAGCAGGGCGAGGACGGTCAGCCGTTCCGCGGCACCGTCGGTCGCGGAACCGACGGCGGCGTCGGGAACCTCGGCCCAGGACGCCTCGCGCCGCCACGGCCGGCGCCGCTCGTCCAGCCAGACCCGCAGCAGGGTGCGCCGGACGTACGCGTCGGGACTGTCCATCCGCGACACGCGCCGCCAGTGCCGCAGCAGCTTGACCAGTGCCGTCGACACCAGGTCGTCGGCCGTGTGCCAGTCGCCGCAGAGCAGGTACGCCGTGCGGCGCAGCGGCTCCAGCCGCGCCACGACGTACTCGCGGTAGCCCTCGATGTCGGCAGGCAAATCCCGCCACCTCCTCGCCTCACCGCTCAAACGGAGGCGGGGAGGGGGGAGGTTGCCCGGTCAGCCCGGAATGCTGATCCGCCCCTCGACGGCCGCCGAGGCGATGTCGGTGCGGTGGTGCGCGCCGGCCAGCTCCACGCCGCCCACCAGCGCGTACGCGGCGTCGCGGGCGGCGGCCAGGTCGGCGCCGGTGGCGGTGGCGCACAGGACCCGACCACCGGCGGAGCGAAGTGCCCCGTCGGCGTCCCGGCGGGTGCCGGCGTGGATGATCCCCGGCTCGTCGGCACCGGTGATCACGTCGCCGGTACGCGGGGCGGCCGGGTAGCCGTCGGCGGCGAGCACCACCGTGACGGCGGCACCGTCGCGCCAGCGCAGGGGCGGGTGCCCGGCCAGCGTGCCGGTCGCGGCGGCGTGCAGCAGCCCGGCCAGGGGCGTCTCCAGCAGCGCGAGCACCACCTGCGTCTCGGGGTCGCCGAAGCGGGCGTTGAACTCGATCACCCGGGGGCCCTCGGCGGTGATCGCCAGCCCGACGTAGAGCAGGCCCGCGAACGGCGTAGCCCGCCGGGCCATCTCCGCCAGGGTGGGGTGGACGACGTCGCGCATGACCTCGTCGACCAGGCCGGACGGCACCCAGGGCAGCGGCGCGTACGCCCCCATGCCGCCGGTGTTGGGGCCGGTGTCGCCGTCGCCGACCCGCTTGAAGTCCTGCGCGGGCAGCAGCGGCACCGCCGCCTCGCCGTCGGTGACCACGAAGAGGGAGACCTCCGGGCCGGCGAGGTATTCCTCGACGACGACCCGGCCGCACTCCTCGGCGTGCCGCAGCGCGGCGGCGCGGTCGTCGGTCACCACGACACCCTTGCCGGCGGCGAGCCCGTCGTTCTTCACCACGTACGGCGCGCCGAACTCGTCCAGCGCCCTGCCGGTGCTCTCCGCGTCCGTGCAGGTGTACGCGCGGGCGGTCGGCACGCCGGCGGCGGTCATCACGTCCTTGGCGAACGCCTTCGAGCCCTCCAGCCGGGCCGCCGCCGAGGACGGCCCGAAGGCGGGGATCCCCTTGGCGCGTACGGCGTCGGCGACGCCCGCCACCAGCGGCGCCTCCGGCCCGATCACCACCAGGTCGGCCCCGCTCTCCACCGCCAACGCGGCGACGGCCGCCGGGTCGCACGGATCGACGGCCCGCAGCGAGGCGACCGAGGCGATGCCGGGATTACCGGGCGCCGCGACCAGCTGCTCGACGGCCGGATCCGCAGCCAGCCCGAGCGCGAGCGCATGCTCCCGCCCCCCACCACCAAGAAGAAGTACGCGCACACCCGCATCCTACTGACCCCCACCCCGACCCCGTTGATCATGAAGTTTGCGTCCCAATTCCGCCCCAGGACGGACCAGAACCTCTTGATCACCGTGAGCGGGTGGGTCAGTCGGGGCGTAGGGCCGCTCTGACCGTGTAGGGGATGTAGTCGGGGCGCAGCGTGTCGGCCCAGGTGAAGCGGAGGATCCGCCAACCGGCGTTGACCAGCCGGTTCTGCGCGTCCGGTCCTCGAAGACCGCCCCGGGCGTGCGGTGGGGTGCCTGTCCGTCCGCCTCGGCGATCACCCGCGCCGCCCGCCAACCGAGGTCGCCGATGCCGAGCAGGCAACCGTCCCCGTCGCGGACCTCCAACTGAAGTGCGTCGGGCGGTACGCCGCCGTCGACACACCGCAGCCTCGTCCGGGTCTCGAGCGGGGACTGTGCGCGCCCGTCGGCCTCAGTCAGGTGACGGCGGGCCGCGACGGCTCCCCTACGGCCCACGAGAAGAGCCGGTATCCGAGCCAGGTCGGGCTCGGTGACGACCTGCCGGTTCAGCGCGGAGTCGAGTACGCACACCGCCGAGTAACGGTCCTTCCGGAGAATGACATCGGCCAGCGTCCGTAGCGGGGTGGTCACGGGCATTCCGGCGACCTCGCCGACGGCGTGCGGTTGGATGGTGAGCTGGTGCACCACGACGTCAGGGTCGGTGATCCGCTGTGGTCGTGGCCGGTTCGGCGGCAGCGACACGTGGATGGCGGACGCCGGCCGGAGCCCGGCTATCCGATGCAGCTCGGCTGCGGTGCCGAGAACGACGACCGAGCCCGGCCCCAGGCTGGCGACAACGGCCCGAATGCGGGCTCTGCGGAGCGCGGCCGGGCTCAACTCGGGGGTCGGCACGAAGCAACCCCTCGCCACCCGTAGCCAACGACCCGAGCGACACAGGTGCCGGATCTGGCTCCGACTGAAGCCGGCGGACAACGCCTGGGCGGCCGTCACCACCCCGTCCTGGCGACCGGCGATGCGGCGGAGAACATCGACACTCACCCCACCACGATGACGGCCCGCCCGCGCTCCGCACCGTCCCTGTGGACAACTCCCACCCTGTTCCCAACCGGTCCGCGTTGATCAAGAGGTTTGCGTCCGAATCCAGGCCGGACACGGACACAAACCTCTTGATCAACGCGTGAGTCGCCAGTGGGCGGGGGCCCGGAGGGGGTGGGTTAGGGGAGGAGGGGGTGGCGGACCACGTTTTCCTCGCGGCCCGGGCCTACGCCGACCACGCTCACCCTGGTGCCGCAGAGTTCCTCGATGCGGGCGATGTAGCGGCGGGCGTTCTCGGGGAGCTCGTCCTCGGTGCGCGCCTTGGTGATGTCCTCCCACCAGCCGTCGAGCTCCTCGTAGATCGGAGTCGCGTGGTGGAAGTCGGTCTGGGTCATCGGCATGTCGTCGAAGCGCTCGCCGTTGATCTCGTACCCGACGCAGATCGGCACCTTCGGCAGGCCAGTGAGCACGTCGAGCTTGGTGACCACCAGGTCGGTGACGCCGTTGAGGCGGCAGGCGTACCGGGCGACGACCGCGTCGAACCAGCCGCAGCGACGCTCCCGGCCGGTGGTGGTGCCGTACTCGTGGCCGATCTTGCGCAGGTGCTGGCCGTTGTCGTCGAAGAGTTCCGTCGGGAACGGCCCGCTGCCGACGCGCGTCGTGTAAGCCTTGCTGACCGCGATCACCTTGCTGATCGCCGTCGGCGGGATGCCGGCGCCCACGCAGGCCCCGCCGGCCGTCGGGTTCGACGAGGTCACGAAGGGGTACGTGCCGTGGTCCATGTCGAGCATGGTGGCCTGGGCGCCCTCCAGCAGGACGGTCTCGCCACGGTCCAGCGCGTCCCAGAGCATGACCCGGGTCTCGGCGATGTACGGCTTGAGCCGCTCCGCGTACCGCAGGTATTCCTCGACGGTCTCCTCGACGTCGATCGCCTTGCGGTTGTAGACCTTGAACAGCAGCTGGTTCTTCTCGCGCAGCGCCAGTTCCAGCTTCTTGCGCAGGATGCCGGGGTCGAGCAAGTCCTGCAACCGGATGCCCATCCGGGCGACCTTGTCCCCGTACGCCGGGCCGATGCCCCGGCCGGTGGTGCCGATCCGGGAGCTGCCGAGGTAGCGCTCGACGACGCGGTCCAGGGCCCGGTGGTGCGGCATGATCAGGTGCGCGTCGCCGGAGATCCGCAGCCGGCTGACGTCGACCCCGCGCTCGGCGAGCCCGTCGATCTCGGCCAGCAGCACCTTCGGGTCCACCACGACGCCGTTGCCGATGACGATCATCGCGCTCGGGGAGAGCGCGCCGGACGGCATCAGGTGCAGCGCGTACTTCTGGCCGTCCGGGGTGATCACGGTGTGGCCGGCGTTGTTGCCGCCGGAGTAGCGCACGACGTAGTCGACCCGCTCACCCAGCAGGTCGGTAACCTTGCCCTTGCCCTCGTCGCCCCACTGGGCACCGAGGAGCACGATCGCTGGCATCTTCTCGCCTCCAGAAGGCTCGGGTGCCAGGTGGCGACCGGTCAGCGAGCCCGGGGTGTCAGGCTAACAAGTAGTGGTGGCGCGGCCGGCAGGGGTCGCGTAGGAGGTAGGAGGCCCTTCCGTGTACGACGTGGTGCTGCTCACCCTCGGCTCGGAGCGTGACGCGCCCGGCGGGGCCTGCGGCAGTGGCGGCTGCTGCGGCGCGGCGCCTCAGAAGGGGAACGGCCCGGCCGACGCCCGCGCGACGGCAGACGCCGACGGCACCGCCACCGACGCCTGCGCGACGGCAGACGCCGACGGCACGACCACCGACGCCTGCGCCCCCGCCGACGGGCGCTGCGACACTCCACGGGTGCCGGTGCTGGCCTGCGCGGACGCGCTGACCGCCCGGGGTGCCCGGGTCGAGATGGTCACCGCCCGCTCGGACGCCGAGATCGACGAGGTGCTGGCCCGGTTCGACGGCCCGCCCCGCCCGGACGGCCTCACCTGGCCCGATCCGGACTCCAAGGTCCGGCTCGTGGTCGCCTCGGCAAGTGACGCCCAGTTGCGCGCCGTCGTGCGCCGGCTCGTCCGGCGGTACGCTCCGCCGCCCAGTCGCCGCCCCGACGACCTGCCCGACAACCGTACGGTGCCGGACCTGCCGCCCCTCGGCGTACTCCCGCTCGATCCGGCCCGGAGCACGACGCACCGTGACCTCGCGGCGCAGCTCGGGCTGCCCCGGGACCCGGCGGCGGTGGTCGCCGCGGTGCTGGACGGCGAGCCCCGCCGGCTCGACCTGCTGCGCAACGACGGTGGCTCGGTGACCCTGGACGGCGCGCTGTTCGGCGCCGCCGACGACAGCGGCCGGCCGCTGCACTGGCGGGCCCGGGTGGAGGTGGACGACGCCGTGCTCTCGAACGGCGACGACCCGCTGCTGGCCTGCGCGATCGGCAACGCCGGCGGGTACGCGAAGCTCGACGACGTGGCCCTGCTGGCCGGCCCCGACCCGACGGACGGGCTGGTCGAGGTGGCGGTGGCCGTCCCCGTGGTGACCTGCTCGAAGTGGGGCCGCAAGCGGGTGCGCCTGGAGGTACGACGTGCGCGGGGGCGGGCCGTGGCCGTGCTGCCCCGGGAGGGCAAGGTCCCGTTCCTCGACGACGGAGCCGAGGGCGAGCTGGGCCGGAAGCGGTCCTGGTGGACCGAACCGGGCGCCTGGGCAGTCTGGGCGAGCTGACCTCGGCGTCTCCGGTCCGACCGGCGCGGCCGGCCCGCGACGGCCGGCCGGACACGGCCACTGGGCCTATCCTCGGCAGGAGGAATGGGGAGGAACCGTGGTGGACGAGAACGTCGACCGGGTTTATGCGCCCGGCCAGCAGCCGATGCCGGAGCGGGACATCGAGCCGCTCTGGCCGCCGGACCAGATCGACGGCAGCGGCACACCGCCCTGGGCGTCGGCCGCCTCGCCCCCGCACCCCGTCCCGCCCCAGGGCCGGCCGGGGCACCCGCCCTCGCCGGCCGACTATCCCTCCCTGACAGCCGGAGTGCCGCACCCCGGCACCGGAACCACCGCTCCGCAAAGCGCTGACACCGGCTGGTCGCCACCGCCGGGCACCGCCTCGGGGCCTCCGGGCTTCCCACCGGGCACCGCCTCGGGACCCCCACCGGGCACGGTCCCGGGCCCTCCGCCGGGCACCGCCCCGGGGGCCCCAGCGGGCACGGGCTCGGGGTGGGCGCCGGACGCCTCGGCCTGGGCACCGCCGCCGCCCGCCGCGCAGGCCGCACCGGGCGCACCGGTTGGTCCGCCGGTCCCGACCGGGACGGGCGGAAGTCCGCCGGGAGCCGGTGCCGGCGGGGTACCGGTTCCCCGGACTCCGCAGACCGGGCCCGGCCGCGTGGACCTCGACATGCCCTTCAGCCTCGATCAGCCGGCCGCGCCCATCCCGGTCGCGTCCCCACGCCCCCTGGCCAGCGCCCGGACCGGCGTGGGCCTGGGCGGACCGGGCGCGGATCCCACCGGGCGGCGGGACGGCGCGCCGGCGGCCGCGGCTGGCTCCTCCTCCGCTGACCGGACGTCGGCCCACGACCCGGCGCCCGGCCACGGCGGATCCGTCGGGCGGACTGACGCCCCTCACCCGATCGCCGACCCCGACGCCGACGCCGCGAAGGTCGACGACCCGGCGGAACCGGCGGACCCGTCCACGGGCGGCGTCGCTGCCGCCGGCCCGACGAACAGCGGCCCGACGAACAGCGGCACGACAGACATCAGCCCGGCGAACGGCGGCACGACAGGCATCAGCACGGCGAACGGCGACGCGACCAACGGCGGCACGGCAGACATCAGTGCGGCCAACGGTGGCGCGGCGAACGGGAGTGCTGACAGTTCCGCGAGTGGTGGGGTCGGCGGATCCGCAGGCGGCGGTGCTGGCGGCGCGGCGACGGAGCATGCCGGTGGTCCGACGAACGGCAGTGCCGCCCGCCGCGTGAACGGGGGTGCCGGTAGCGCGGTGACCAGCGGTGGCCCGGCCCAGGGTGGGGCGCGGGTGCCCGCGACGTCGCCGTGGGCGCAGCCGCCGCAGCGACCCGCCGCAGCAGCCGGCGGCCCCGGGCCCGGCGCCGCCGACGAGGTGCCCACGCCCCAGCCCGTCGACCCTCGGCAGGACCGCCTCCAGCACGTCGTTCGGCCTGGCACTGCCCAGCCTGATCCCGCCGACCGGGACCCGTTCCCGCAGGACCCGGCCGGGCAGGACGCGCCCGTCGCGCCAGCGACGGACCTCCGGGCCGACCCGGCGCCGGCCCAGCAGGACATCGGGCCCGGCCCGGCGGTACCCGGGCAGGACATCGGGCCCGACCCGGCGGCACCCGGGCAGGAGCTCGGGCCCGACCCGGCGACGGCCCAGCAGGCCGCGCCCCCCGGGCCGTACCCGCCGCAGCAGGCGGGACCGTACCCGCCGCAGGCCGGGCAGTATCCGGCGCAGCAGGTTGGGCCGTATCCGGCGCAGCAGGCTGGGCCGTATCCCCCGCAGCCGGGCGTTCCGGCGCCGCCGGCCGGCCCGTACCCGCCCGGTTGGTATCCACCGCCCTGGCAGCAGGCCGCACCGGGAGGCCCCGCCCCGACCCCGCCGCAGGCGTACCAACCGGCGGAGGGGGTCACCGCGGTGCCGCCGGCACAGCCCGACCCGCACTGGCACCCGGCGATCACCGATCCGCCGACGGCGGAGGACTTCGCCCGCCGCCGGCAGGTCCGGCCCGCCGACCCGGTGGCCACGATGGGCGTACGGGCGGTGGCGAACCGGATGGGGCTGCGACTGCCGCCGGGGCGGCACGAGCAGGAGCTGCGGCGCGACATCGAGACGGTACGCCGCAACTTCGGCGGGCTGCGCCAGGTGACCGTGGTGAACCCGAAGGGTGGCGCGGGCAAGACGGTGGCCATCCTGCTGCTGGCGATGACGTTCGGCCAGAAGCGCGGCGGCTACGTGCTGGCCTGGGACAACAACGAGACCCAGGGCACCCTCGGGATGCGCGCCCAGCAGGACTTCCACTCCCGTACGGTGCGCGACATGCTGCGGGACCTCGGGCAGTTCCAGGGCGCGCACGGCCGGGTGGGCGACCTGTCGCAGTACGTGCGCTCGCAGGGCGAGGGGATGTTCGACGTCCTCGCCTCGGACGAGTCGGCCACCGGCGGCGAGATGCTCACCGCCGCCGCGTTCGCCGAGATCCGCGAGGTGGTCAGCCGGTTCTACAAGCTGATCTTCGTGGACACCGGCAACAACGTCCGGGCCCAGAACTGGCAGGCCGCAATGGACGCCACCGACCAGCTGGTGGTCACCATGTCGGCCAGGAACGACTCGGCGGAGACGGCCGCCCGGATGCTGGACCACCTGGAGCAGAGCGGCCGGCAGCGGCTGGTCCGGCAGGCGGTCACCGTGGTCTCCATGCCGCCGTCGCGCAAGGAGATCGACCTGCCGGCGATCCAGGAGCACTTCGCGGCCCGTACGCGGGCGGTGCTGCTCGCGCCGTACGAGCGGCTCATCGACACCGGCGAGCCGATCCGGTACGGCGGGCTCTCCGCAGCCACCCGCGACGCCTGGCTGAAGATCGCCGCCTCCGTCGCGGAGGGGTTGTAGGCGCGCGGCTCGTGGCTCCGACGGGCCGACCGCCGGGCGGGACTGACGCCGCGCCGGCCGTCGGCCCGGACGTCAGTTGCTCGCGAGCGCGTCTGCGGCGGCCGGGTCGCAGTCGCGGAGGAACTGCGCGCAGCGGGCCGCCTCGTCGGCCTCGCCGATCTCGTCGGCGGCCCGGGAGAGCACGTAGAGGCAGCGCAGGAAGCCCTGGTTCGGCTCGTGCGACCACGGCACCGGACCGAAGCCCTTCCAGCCGCTGCGGCGCAGCTGGTCCAGGCCCCGGTGGTAGCCGGTGCGGGCGTAGGCGTACGCCGGAATGACCTGACCGGCGGCGAGAGCCCGCGCGGCCAGCGCACCCCAGCCGGCGCTGTAGGTCGGGAAGCGCGCCGCGACCTCGGCGTACGCCTCGTCGCTGCTCGCCTTCTCAGCGGCGGCCAGCGCGGCGTCGGCCTCGTCGTGCGCGGGGAGGAGGGTGGCCGGTGGTTCTGGCAACAGGTTCTGCATCGCCCCATTCAACCCGCTTCGCTCCTGGGCGCGCGAGGGGGTTGGGTGAGCCGGCTGGCTGAACGGCTGAGGAGTTGGTCACGCCTGCGGCCCATGCCCCCGGCCGATACTTTCGACTACAACTATTGGTCCGGAGCCTCCCCAGGACCGGGTACTGCGGAAGCCCGGTGGCCACGGCCGCCGGGCTTCCGTCGGTCCGGCGCCGGGCGTGGCGGGTTGCGCGGGTTTGGCCGGTTGACCCGGCGGGGCAGGATGGCCAGGGTGCCGACCCCACCTCCCGCGGACGTCATCGAGCCGCACACCTGCACAGACGAGATCGAGACGCGCGCCGAGTTCGACCGGCGGTTGACCACCGGCAGCCTGGTCGGGCTGACCGTGCAGGGGCTGCGGCTCGACCTCGACCCCGTCCCCGACCTCACCGACGTCGTGGTGACCGGCACCCTCTTCGTGGGCTGCCGTTTCGCCTCCCGCGAGGTCGGTGCCGACCTGGTCCGGCGCGGCGCGAACGTGGTGCCGCCGTTCTCCGGGCTGCCCTACCCGACCCAGCCGTCCCACCTCTACACGCCGGAGGACCTCGCCGCGGGCTTCGCCGAGGGCGGGTTCGCCGGGATGTACGACACCCGCGTCTACGAGCACTTCCGGTCGCACGGCGGGGCGCTGCCGGACGTCCGGGAGGCGCTCGGGCAGCGGCTGCACGACCACGGCGTGGACAACGCGCTGGCCGACGCCACCCGCGCCTGGCTGGCCACCCACGGGCCGCAGTCGGTGGTCGGCATCATGGGCGGGCACGCGGTGCCGCGCGGCAGCGCGCCGTACCGGACGGCGGCGGTGCTGGGCTGGGAGCTGGCCCGGGCCGACCGGCTGGTGGTGACCGGCGGGGGCCCGGGGGTTATGGAGGCCGCCAACCTGGGCGCCCACCTCGCGCTGCGGCCGGCCGAGGACCTGGACGCCGCGATCGACCTGCTCGCCACGGCGCCGGACTTCACCGACCACGACCGCTACACGGCGGTGGCGCTGCGGGTCCGCGAGCTCTACGGCCGGCCGGTCGCGTTGCCGCAGCCCCGGGGCGCGGACCCCGGCAGCGTCTCCCGGGCCGACTCGGCGCAGTTGGCCGGCGGCGACGTGGACTGGGCCCGCGCCGGCGGGCTGGCCATCCCGACCTGGCTGTACGGGCACGAGCCGGCGAACCTGTTCGCCGGTCGGATCGCCAAGTACTTCTCCAACGCCATCCGCGAGGACACCATCCTGCGGCTGGCCCGGGGCGGGATCGTCTTCGCCCCGGGGCGGGCGGGCACCGTGCAGGAGGTGTTCCAGGCCGCCACCAAGACCTACTACGGCACCGACGGGGCCAGCGGCGCGTACGTCTTCCTGGACCGCGCGTACTGGACCGAGGAGCTTCCGGTGGAGTCGCTGCTGCGGCCGTTGCTGGGCACCTCGCCGTTCGGCGACCTGTCGAACTCCGTGCACCTCACCGACGACGTCCACGAGGCCGTCCGGGTGCTCACCGCCGGGTAGGCGAGGGGCCCACCAACCGGACGACGGCCGGCCCCCGGGTGGGGAGCCGGCCGTCGGCGGTACGCGTCAGGGCGTCACTTCGCGAGCGTGGTGCCCGTCGAGCGCAGGTGCTCACAGGCCTCCGCGACCCGGGCGGCCATGCCGGCCTCGGCGGCCTTGCCCCAGACCCGCGGGTCGTACATCTTCTTGTTGCCGACCTCGCCGTCCACCTTGAGCACGCCGTCGTAGTTGCGGAACATGTGGTCCGCGACGGGCCGGGAGAAGGTGTACTGGGTGTCGGTGTCGATGTTCATCTTCACCACGCCGTAGTCCAGCGCCTCGCGGATCTCGGAGAGCAGCGAGCCGGAACCGCCGTGGAAGACCAGGCTGAGCGGCTTCTCCTTGCCGTACTTGGCGCCGACGGCCTCCTGGATCTGGTTGAGGATCTCGGGGCGGAGCTTCACGTTGCCAGGCTTGTAGACGCCGTGCACGTTGCCGAAGGTCAGCGCCGCCATGTAGCGGCCCTTCTCGCCCAGGCCGAGCGCCTCGACCATGGCCAGGCCGTCCTCGACGGTGGTGTAGAGCTTGTCGTTGATGGCGTTCTCGACGCCGTCCTCCTCGCCGCCGACCACGCCGACCTCGATCTCGAGGACGATCTTGGCCTCGGCGGCCCGGTCCAGCAGCTCGGCCGCGATCTGCAGGTTCTCCGCCACCGGTACGGCCGAGCCGTCCCACATGTGCGACTGGAACAGCGGCTCCTGGCCGGCGGCCACCCGCTCCTTGGAGATCTGCATGAGCGGCCGGACGAACTTGTCCAGCTTCTCCTGCGGGCAGTGGTCGGTGTGCAGGGCGATGTTGACCGGGTACTTCTTCGCGACCTCGTGCGCGTACGCGGCGAACGCCACCGCGCCGGTGACCATGTCCTTCACCGAGGGGCCGGAGAGGTATTCGGCGCCACCGGTCGAGACCTGGATGATGCCGTCGCTCTCCGCGTCGGCGAAGCCCTTCAGCGCCGCGTTCAGGGTCTGCGAGGACGTCACGTTGATCGCGGGGTACGCGTACCGGCCGGCCTTGGCACGGTCCAGCATCTCCGCGTAGGTCTCCGGGGAAGCGATGGGCATGTCGAACGCTCCTTACTTACCGCTCTCGGCCGTCACCGGCCGCTGTTGTCCCTGGGTGCGCCGGACCGCGCTGTCCACCGTCGGCAGTATCCCGTAGAAGAGCGCTGCCGGCACAACCGACCCGGTACGCGCCCGGTCCGTGGCCGCCGCTTCACCGCCCCTCCCACCTGTCGGGCACGGCGACGCTGATCAGCCAGGTCACCACGGCCATCACGATGGCTCCCCAGAACGCGGCCCAGAAACCGTCCACGTGGAACGGCAGGCTCAGCGCCCGGGCGATCCAGTCGGTCAGCAGGAACAGCAGGGCGTTGACGACCAGGGCGAACAGGCCGAGGGTGAGCAGGTAGAAGACGCAGCCGAAGACCTTGATCAGCGGCTTGAGCACCGCGTTCACCACGCCGAAGATCAACGCCACGACGACGAGCGTGAGGGCGTTGTCGGCACCGGACCGGCCGCTCACCTCCACCCCGGGCACGATCAGCGTGGTTATCCACAGCGCGACGGCGGTGATCGCCAACCGGATCAGGAAGCCCACGGCCCCATCCTGGCACCGGGGGCACCGGCCGGTGGGGCGATTCGGTCGACTCGGCTTCCGAGCGGCCGGCGGTCGCAGCCCGTACGGTGTGTGGGGAACTGTCCGCCGAGATCCCGGGAGGGACTGATATGGGTCAGCCCGAAGAGGACTTCGCACCCAGCGACCACCTCAGCCCCGAGGAGCGCGACATGGAGGCGGAGCCGGCCGACGCGGTCGAGCAGGCAGCCGTGGTCACCCCCGGCGACGCCGACACCGAGCCGCACCGTGGCCTGGAGGTCGGCGACTGGGACGCGATGGAGCAGGCCCGGGTGGCCGCCGTCGACGAGGACGAGTACCGCTGATCCGTACGCGGGCCGGACGGCTCGCCCGATCCGTCCGGCCGTGCGTCAGCGGGTGCGGTTGACCTGGTCCGGATGCCGCGCCGCCCACTGCGCCAACCGGTCCTCCCGCAACGCCGCGAGGAACGCCGGGGCTTGCTCCGGATCCGGGGACAGCCGCCAACCGACGCCCTCCGGCGGCCCGACCGGAAGGCTGAGCCCGACCGGGTCGACGGACTTCAGCGCCGGAAGCACCCTCAGCAGGTCCACGAGAGATGTGCCATCGCCGCCCGTCATCAGGTCCGCGCCGACGATGTCAGCCAGGGCGAAGAGTCTGCCGGGACTGGTCAGCACGCCCTGTTCACCGGCCCGACGGATCAGCCCGGCGGCGAAGAGCTGCGCGTGCCGGTCCCGGTCGAGCCCGCCCTCGGGCAGTCCCCGCCGCTGCCGCAACAGGTCGACCGAGGCGGCGCCGTCGAGCCGCTGGCAGCCGGTCGGGAAGACCCGCTCGGTGTGGATGGAGCGCACCTCACCCGGCAGGCAGACCTCCACGCCGTGGACCTCGTCGGTGAGCCGACGCAGCACCGGGTAGGTGAGCACCGCGCCGGCGTCCACGCGTACGCCGGTCAGGTCGGTGACCACCCGGCGGGTCAGCTCGTAGCCACGCTTCAGGTCGGGCCGGCCGGCGCCGGCTCCGTACCCGAAGGCGGCGGTGAGCTTGTCGGTCCCGTGACCGGGAATCGGCACCGTCAGGTCGCGGGGCAGTGAGATGAGGTACGGCCGGCTGCGGTCCGCCGGGACGTGCAGCAGCAGTACGGAGTCTGCCATCCGGGCAGGCTCCTTCGCCGAGCCGTCCGCGCCGAGCAGCAGGATGTTCAACGCGTCCGTCGGTGCCGGCTCTACGGGCTCGGCGAGCAGGGTGGCATCGTCGGCGACCCGGTCGGGCGTGAGCTGCGCTACCCCGATTCCCAGCACGCCGAGCAGGGCCAGGGCGGCACCACCGGCCTGGATCCGCAGCCGGCGACGGCGACGGGCAGCCGCGAGCCGGTCGATGGCGGACCGCAGCGGGCCGGCGGGCGGGGCCAGGGCTTCGTGCCGGGCGAAGGCGGCGCGAAGGTCGTCCTCGATCACGATCGGGCCTCCACGTATTCGGCGCGCAGCGTGGTCAGGGCGCGGGAGATGGACGAGCGGACGGTCCCGACAGCGCAGCCGAGGATGTCGGCGATCTCCGCGTCGGGCAGGTCCTCGTAGTAGCGCAGCACCAGCGTGGCCCGCTGCCGGCGTGGCAGCCGCGACAGCCAGGACCAGATCTGGTCCCGCTCCACGGCGTGCTGGGCGTGGTCGACCGGCACCGGCACCGCCTCGTCGGGGTCGGCGCGTAGCAGCACCCGACGCATCCAGGAGCCCCGCCGCCAGTCGACGTACTGGTTGGTCAGCATCCGGCGGACGTAACGCTCAGGCGAGTCGGCGCGAACCACCCGACGCCAGTTGAGCTGGACCCGGACCATGGTGTCCTGCACCAGGTCCTGTGCCTGGTGCGGGTCGCCGGTCAGCATGACCGCGTACCGCAGCAGCGCGGCCAGCCGTGAGTCGGCGAACTCCTCGTACGTCACTGCACCTCCCGGACTCCTGCTCCTGATGACGGATGCGGGCGGCCGGAACATTGCGGCGATCCTGGTCAGCCATTCGGTCGATGTTTGGCCGCCGGAGGCGGACCGGGCAGCACGAGTCTTTAGGAATCCTTAAGATCCGCTGGCCACTCCTGGCAATCCCACGGGAGGAACCCCCCAATGCTCAAGCACTCCACTCGGCGCTGGCTGGCCGGGCTGGGCGTCGCAGGCGCGCTCGTCGCCGCCTCCGCCAGTCCCGCGTCCGCCGAGGACACCGACGTCAAGCTCGGCGTCTACTTCAGCGACCTGACCATCGCGGCCGGATCCGAGGGCAAGTTCGAATCGCCCCTCATGTTCGCCTCCGAGCCCGTCACCGTGTTCGGCCTGACGGCCCGGTTCGACTACCGCGACTTCGCGGACAAGGTGCAGGTCAAGTCTGAGTTCGACTCCGAGTGCACCTCGCCGGAGGCGGGCGTCCTCGTCTGCACGGACCCCTTCGAGCACGACCTGTACGACTGGGTCTCCGGCTACTTCAACGTGGCGGTCGTGCCCACGGCGGAGGCGAAGGACGGTGACGCCGGCAAGCTCAAGGTGACGGTGAGCGCCGACGGTCTGGCGCCGACGAGCCACACGTCGCAGATCCGCATCGGTGAGGGCGTCGACCTCGCCGGCGGGCCGGAGGTGAAGGTCTCCGCGGCGCCGGGCAGTCGGTTCACCGCCCCGATCGTGCTCGGCAACGCCGGTCAGACCACCGCCGAGGGTGCCGTCGCCGTCTTCGACAACGACCACGCAATCCGCGCCGACAAGCGTCACAGCAACTGCACCTACGAGGACGGATACCTCCGCACCTGCCGGTTCTCGGACAACGTGGCCCCGGGGGCCATCCACTCCGGCTCGATGGCGTACCAACTGGGCGCGGACACCTACGCCCCGGGAAGGGACTACGGCTACTACAACTGGATGACCGTCGCCGAGTTCGAGGACTTCAGCAAGTACCTCACCGACAACGGTTACTCGGTCGGTGAGCCCGGCGACGGTGCGGCCCTGAGCCTCTCGGCCCCGAACGTCCGGGCCCGCTCGTCCCAGGTCGACATCAACCCGGAGAACAACTGGTCGAGCATGGTGGTCACCGCCACCGGCAAGAACGGCACCGACCTCGGCGCCGTCGGCGACTCGGTGAAGGGGAAGGCGGGCGAGCGGGTCACCGCAACCGTCGGATTCCGCAACAACGGTCCCGCCACCCTCGACTACCAGCGCGGCGGGTCCTCCGTGACCTACATGGAGGTCGCGGTTCCCGAGGGCACCACCGTGGTCGACGCCCCCGACGAGTGCATGCCCGTGAAGGGCGAGGATCGGGGCGAGCCGGGCGAGCCGGGCGCCCGTACCTACTTCTGCTACGCCCAGCCGCTCCTCAAGGCCGGCGACGCGGAGACTTTCGAGTTCGGACTCCGGATCGACAAGGTCGTCGCCAACGCGACGGGCACCGTCGACATCAACATCCCGTGCCAGTGCGACGGGGGCTTCTACGAGGACCTGAAGCCGGCCAACGACACCGCCAAGATCCTGGTGAACGCGTCCGGCGACGGAGGCGGCAACGGAGGCGGTGACGGTGACGGCGGCACGCTGCCGATCACCGGTGAGTCCACCGGCCTGATCGCCGGCATCGGCGGGCTGCTGCTCGTCGTCGGCGTCGGCGGCTACCTGGTGGCCAAGCGCCGCAGGACCCGCTTCGTCGCCTGATCCACCCGCACCACCGGTGCCCCGCCGACCCCAGGCCGGCGGGGCACCGCCACATCCAGCCCCCCACACCACCCCAAAACCACCTGCACAAGCACCCCACCAGACACCCACCCAGACGGCACGCGCCCCACCAGACACCCACCCAGACGGCACCCGCCCCACCAGACGGCACGCGCCCCACCCACCTAGGGCCGAGATCCCGGACGAACCGAAACCACGACGGGTTTCCGGGGAGCCCCGCCCGCGCAGGGATCAAGCCTGACCGCCCGGAGCGGGCGGGGCTCCCCGGAAACCCCACCCGCAACCGAGAAAAACGGGACGACGCAAGATCGACGCAGCTGACACCATTGGGCGCGTGCTGCTCACCCTGACCACCACGCACCGGCCGGCGACCGACCTCGGGCATCTGCTGGTCAAGCATCCCGACCGGGCGCACTCCTTCGACGTGCCGGTCGGCACCGCGCACGTGTTCTACCCGGAGGCGGACGAGCAGCGCTGCACCGCCGCCCTGCTGCTCGACGTCGATCCGCTGCGGCTGGCCGGCGCGCGGGGCAAGGGCGGAGGCCGGCAGCAGGCCCCGACCCCCGACAGCTTCACCCTCGGGCGGTACGTCAACGACCGGCCCTACGCGGCGTCGAGCCTGCTCTCCTCCGCGCTGTCGCGGGTGTACCGCTCGGCCCTGCGCGGCGAGTCCCGCGAGCGCCCCGAGCTGGCCCGTACGCCGATCCCGCTGGAGGTGCGGGTGCCGGTGCTGCGCTGCCGGGGCGGCGCGGACGTGGCGGGCCGGCTGTTCGGCCCCCTCGGCTGGACGGTGACCGCCACCGGAATCCCGCTCGACGAGCGACACCCGGAGTGGGGCGACAGCCGGTACGTCGACCTGACGCTGACCGGCACGCTGCGGGTCGCCGACGCGCTCAACCATCTCTACGTCCTGCTGCCGGTGCTGGACGACGCGAAGCACTACTGGGTGGCCCCGGACGAGGTCGACAAGCTGATCCGGGCCGGCGAGGGCTGGCTGGCCGACCACCCGGAGCGCGGCGTGATCGTCCGCCGCTACCTGGCGCACCGGCGGGCGCTGGCCGGGCTGGCCCTGGCCCGTCTCGCCGAGCGGCAGCCCACCGACGAACCCGCCGCGGACGGGCCGGCCGGCGACGGGGAGGAGCCCGGCGACGGAACGCAGGTCGACGGGGGTGTCGACGGTACCGACGGGGAGCTGGTTGCGCGCCGGGCGTCGCTGGCCGCGCGACGGCGGGAGGCGGTGCTCGGCGCGCTGGTCGAGGCGGGTGCGAGCCGGGTGCTGGACCTCGGCTGCGGCGGCGGGGCCCTGCTCGCCGCGCTGGTCGGCGACCGCCGGTTCAACGAGATCGTGGGCACCGACGTGTCGGCGCACGCGCTGACCCTGGCCGCCCGGCGGCTGGGGCTGGACCGGCTGCCCGAGCGGCAGCGGGACCGCATCCGGCTCTGGCAGTCGGCGCTCACCTACCGGGACGACCGGCTGCGCGGTTACGACGCGGCGGTGCTGATGGAGGTGATCGAGCACGTGGACCCGTCCCGGCTGCCGGCGCTGGAGGACGCCGTACTCGGTCACGCCCGGCCGGCGACCGTCGTGGTGACCACGCCGAACGTCGAGTACAACGTGCGCTACGAGGGGCTGCCCGCCGGGCGGTTCCGGCACGCCGACCACCGCTTCGAGTGGACCCGCGCGGAGTTCGCCGCCTGGGTCGACCGGGTGTCCACCACGTACGGCTACACGGCCGCGCTCGGCGGCGTCGGCGACGACGATCCCGAGGTCGGCACCCCCACCCAGCTCGTCGTGCTGACCCGGAAGGAGACCCCGTGACCGTCCTCGACATCCCCGAGCTGGCCCTGGTCGCACTCGTCGGCGTCTCCGGTTCCGGCAAGTCCACCTTCGCGAGCCGGCACTTCGCGCCCAGCCAGGTGCTCTCCTCGGACGCGTTCCGGGCGATGGTGGCCGACGACGAGAACGACCAGTCCGCCTCCGCCGACGCGTTCGAGGCGCTGCACCACGTCGCCGCGACACGGCTGCGCCGGGGCCGGCTGACGGTGGTCGACGCGACCAACCTCCAGCCGCACGCCCGGGCCGCTCTGGTGCGGGTGGCCCGCGAGCACGACGTGCTGCCGGTGGCCGTCGTGCTGGACGTGCCCGAGGCGCTGGCCTGGGAACGCACCGAGGGCCGCGCCGACCGCACCTTCGGCCGGCAGGTGCTCGCCCGGATGCAGCGCGACCTGCGCCGGTCGTACAAGCTGTTGGCCCGGGAGGGCTTCCGCAAGGTGCACGTGCTGCGCGGCGTCGAGGAGATCGACGCGGCCGAGATCCGCTACGAGAAGCTGTTCAACGACCGGCGGGAGCTGACCGGGCCGTTCGACATCGTCGGCGACGTGCACGGCTGCCGCGCCGAGTTGGAGACGCTGCTCCTCCGGCTCGGTTGGGAGCTGCGCCGCGACGAGCGGGGCCGGCCGGTGGACGCGACGCACCCGTCGGGGCGTACCGCCGTCTTCGTCGGTGACCTGGTGGACCGCGGCCCGGACTCCCCCGGCGTGCTCCGCCTGGTGATGGGCATGGTGGCCGCCGGGCACGCGATCTGCGTGCCGGGCAACCACGAGCAGAAGCTGCTGCGCCGGCTGCGCGGGCAGAACGTGCGGCTCACCTACGGGCTGGCCGAGACGATGGAGCAGCTGGCCGCGGAGCCGGACGCCTTCGTGGCCGGGGTGGCGACCTTCATCGACGGCCTGACCAGCCACTACGTGCTGGACGGCGGGCGGCTGGTGGTCGCGCACGCCGGGTTGAAGGAGGCCTACCAGGGCCGCGCGTCGGGCCGGGTCCGCGCGTTCGCGCTCTACGGCGAGACGACGGGCGAGACCGACGAGTACGGGCTGCCGGTGCGCTACCCGTGGGCGCAGGACTACCGGGGTTCGGCGACGGTGGTCTACGGGCACACGCCCACCCCGACGCCGACGTGGGTGAACAACACCATCTGCATCGACACCGGCTGCGTCTTCGGCGGCCGACTCACCGCGCTGCGCTACCCGGAGCGGGAGCTGGTCTCGGTGCCGGCGGAGCGGGAGTGGTACGCGCCGTCCCGCCCGTTGACCGCCGCGCCGTCCCGACCCGACGAGGTGCTGGAGCTGACCGACGTGGTCGGCCGGCGGCACGTCGAGCACGCGTACGGGTCGCTGACCGTGCCGGCGGAGAACGCCGCCGCCGCGCTGGAGGTGATGAGCCGCTTCGCGGTCGACCCGCGCTGGCTGGCCTGGCTGCCGCCGACGATGGCGCCCTGCTCGACGGCCAGGGCGGACGGCTTCCTGGAGCACCCGGCGCAGGCGTTCGCCGACTACCGCGCGGCGGGCGTGGACCGGGTGGTCTGCGAGGAGAAGCACATGGGGTCGCGGGCGGTGGTGCTGGTCTGCCGGGACTCCGACGGCGGGCCGTTCGGTCCGGGCGGCGGCGTGGTGCACACGCGTACCGGGCGGCCGTTCTTCGGCGCGCCGCTCGACACCGAACTGCTCGACCGGGTGCGCGCGGCGGTCGGCGGGGCGGGGCTCTGGGCCGAGCTGGAGACCGACTGGCTGCTGCTCGACTGCGAGCTGCTGCCCTGGTCGGCGAAGGCGGGCGGGCTGATCCGCGAGCAGTACGCTGGCGTCGGCGCCGCCGGCCGGGCCGCGCTCCCGGCGGCGTTGGCGGCGCTGGAGGCGGCGGCCGGTCGGGGCCTGCCGGTGGACGGGCTGCGGGACCGGATGGCCCGCCGCCGCGACGAGATCCTGGCCTACTCGGACGCCTACCGGGCGTACGTGGGGCCGACCGACGGGCTGCGCGGGGTGACCCTGGCCCCGTTCGCGGTGCTGGCCGGCGCGAAGGCCAGCTACGCCGACCGGGACCACGGCTGGCACCTGGGGCTGGCCGACCGGCTCTGCGCCGCCGACCCGGAGTTCTTCACACCGACCCGCAGGCAGGTCGTCGACCTGGCCGATCCGGCCGCCGAGGCGGAGGCCACGCAGTGGTGGCTGGCGCTGACGGCGGCCGGCGGCGAGGGCATGGTCGTGAAGCCGTACGCCGGCCCTGCCGCCCGCAGCGAGCGGGGTTCGCTGCTCCAGCCGGGCATCAAGTGCCGGGGACGGGAGTACCTGCGGATCATCTACGGTCCGGGGTACGACGAGCCGGAGCAGCTCGACGTCCTGCGCCGCCGGTCGCTGGGGCGCAAGCGGGGGCTGGCGCTGCGCGAGCACGGGCTGGGGCTGGCGGCGTTGGACGCGCTGGTCGCCGGTGCTCCGGTGTGGCGCCGGCACGAGCTGGTCTTCGCGATCCTGGCCTGTGAGTCGGAGCCGGTCGATCCCCGGCTGTGACACCGCCCGGCGGGTGCCGGCCGTCGGTGGTCGCGGGTAGGGTCGCCGGCCATGACGTACGAGGCGTTCTACGAGCCGGCCGGCGACGGCCGGTTCGTTGCCACCCCGGCGACCGCCGGCCCGTGGGATGCGGCCGCCCAGCACGCCGGCCCGCCGTCGGCACTGCTCGCCCGCGCGCTCGCCGGGCACGACCCGGTCGACGGCCAGCTCCTCACCCGGGTGTCGGTGGACATCCTGCGCCCGGTGCCGGTGGCGGAGCTGACGCTGCGGGTGCGTACGGTCCGGGCGGGCCGGCGGATCACCCTCGTGGAGGGGGTCGCGGAGGCCGGTGGGCAGGAGGTGCTGCACGCCCGGGGCTGGCGCATCCTGGCTTCGGCCGAGCCGACGCCCGCGACGGCCGACGACGGGCCGCCGGTGCCGGGGCCGGACGCGGGCACCGAGCCGGAGTACTGGGCCGCCGCGCACTCCGCCGGTTACCTGTCGGCCATGCAGTGGCGTTTCGTCTCCGGCGGGTTCGCCGAACCGGGGCCGGCCCGGGTGTGGGCACGGCCCCGGATCCCGTTGCTGCCCGGCGAGCCCGTCCGCCCGGCGGAGCTGGCGCTGCTGGTGGCGGATTCGGGCAGCGGGGTCAGCGCGCGCCTGGACCTGGCCCGTTGGCTGTTCGTGAACGTCGACCTGACGGTGACCCTGCACCGGCCGCCGCGCGGCGAGTGGCTCCTGCTCGATTCGGCCACCACGATCGGGCCGCACGGTTCCGGTGTCGCGGCGAGCCGGCTGGCAGACGCCGACGGCACCGTGGGCGGCGCGGTACAGACGCTCCTCGTCGCACCCCGCTGAGGCGGCGGGCGGGCCGGGCTGGTTCCGCCCACGCCGCCCGGACAGGCCGGCTCCGCCTCGCGCGCTGTGACGTCGAGCACCGGGCGGGCAGGCCAGCCACCTAGACTACGGACGTTCCGTCACCGACCGGCATACATCGGAGGTCGCCTCGTGCCGACGCCCACCACCACCCTGGCCCTGGGGCCGAGCTGGCTCGATCCAGAGGTGTTGATCTCGACGTTCGGGCTGATCGGCATCCTGGTGATCGTCTTCGCCGAGTCCGGCCTGCTGATCGGGTTCTTCCTGCCGGGCGACTCGCTGCTGTTCACGGCGGGGCTGCTCACCGCGGACGGGAAGTACATCACCTACCCGCTGTGGCTGGTCTGCCTGCTCATCACCATCGCGGCGATCGCCGGCGACCAGGTCGGGTACGCGTTCGGCCGCAAGGTCGGCCCGGCGCTGTTCCGCCGCCCGAACTCGAGACTGTTCAAGCAGGAGAACGTGCTCAAGGCGCACGACTTCTTCGAGAAGTACGGCGCGCGCTCCATCGTGCTGGCCCGGTTCGTGCCGATCGTGCGGACGTTCACGCCGATCGTGGCGGGGGTCAGCCGGATGAACTACCGCACGTTCGTCATCTACAACGTGATCGGCGGAGTGCTCTGGGGCACGGGCGTCACCGTGCTCGGCTACTTCCTCGGCCAGATCCCGTTCGTCAAGGCGAACATCGAGATGATCCTGATCGGCATCGTGCTGGTCTCGGTCGTGCCGATCGCCTTCGAGCTGCTCCGGGCGCGGATGGCGGCCAGGCGCGGCACCACGCCGCAGGAGCAGGCCGCCGCCGAGGAGGCGATCCGGGAGACCCGCGAGCACTACGGCAAGCACTGACCGACCGACCGTCCGGTGCCGTCCCTGGTCGGGGAGGGCACCGGACGACCGGTGAAGGTCAGCGCGCCTTCTTGGTGGCGCGCTTGCGAGGCGGGGTCAGCAGATCGGCGATCGTGGCGATCGCCGTCGGCACCAGCCGGTAGTAGGCCCAGACACCGCGCTTCTCCCGCTCCAGCAAGCCGGCCTCGGTGAGGATACGCAGGTGGTGACTGACCGTCGGCTGCGAGAGGCCGAGAGGCGCGGTCAGGTCGCACACGCACGCCTCGCCCTCGGGGGCCGACTGGATCAGGCTGAGCAGCCGAAGACGAGCAGGGTCGGCGAGGGCCTTGAGAACCCCCGCGAGCCGCTCGGCATCGGCACGTTCGATCGGCTCGCCGGCAAGCGGCGAGATCTGAGGCATAGTCATTTCAGCCAACGCAGTTCCCACGTATTCCATCCTTCCACCAGCAGCATCGATCCGCCTGCATATCGGCGGATCCGAATCGGCAGACTTTCACGCCACAAGGCCGAGGTCAGCCAACGTAAAGGCCGCCCGATACGGCAATCCGGCGGCTCGCACCGCGTCGCCGGCGCCTCGATCAACAATAACCGCCACACCCACGATCTCGGCCCCGACCTCGCGAAGGGCCTCGATCGCCGTCAACACACTTCCTCCGGTCGTGGAGGTGTCCTCGACCGCCAACACCCGCCGACCGGCCACGTCCGGCCCTTCGATCCGGCGCTGGAGCCCGTGCGCCTTGCCCGCCTTGCGGACCACGAACGCGTCCAGCGGGCGACCGACCCGGGACGCGGCGTGCAGCATCGACATCGCCACCGGATCGGCGCCGAGAGTCAGCCCGCCCACCGCGTCGTACTCCCAGTCGGCCGTCAGGTCGCGCATCACGCGCCCCACCAACGGAGCGGCCTGGTGATGGAGCGTGACGCGACGGAGATCGACATACCAGTCGGCCTCGCGGCCGGAGGAGAGCACCACCCGGCCGTGGACCACTGCCAGGTCAGTGATGAATTTACGCAGGTCGTCGTGGTCCCCCATGCCGATAGAGGGTACTGCTCAAGTCTGGGAGCCGGGTGTCGGGTCCACCCGGATCAGCCCTGGGAGCGACCGGCGGGCGGCGAGAACCGGCTACGCTGAGCGACCGTTCAGCCGGACATAGCGGACTATTGACGAGGGCCGACGGATCGCGTCGACTCCGCTCCGGCGCTCAGCCGTTGTCGCGGCCGATCCGGCCCCGGGTGTCCCGGGACACCGCCTCCAGCAGCCGCCGGGGCGCGTGCCGCAGCCCCGCCACGGCGAGCTTGTACTTCCACGCCGGAACGCTGACCAGCTTGCCTTTCCGCAGGTCACGAAGGGATTCGTCGACCACGTCGTCGGCCCGCAGCCACATCCACTCCGGTGTCTTCGACATGTTGATGCCGGCGCGCTCGTGGAACTCCGTACGCGTGTAGCCGGGGCAGAGCGCCATCACGCGTACGCCGAAGGGCCGGGCGGACTGGCCGACGGACTCGCTGAAGTTGGTGACCCACGCCTTGCTGGCGGAGTATGTCGAACCCGGCATGACCGCGCCGAAGCCCGCCACCGAAGAGACATTTATCACTGCCCCGGAGCGCCGCTCGCTCATCGGACGCAGGGCCGCGAGGGTCAACCGCAGCACGGCGTGCACGTTGAGCCGCAGCAACCGCACCTCGTCCTCGGCGGACGACCGCAGGAACGGGGTGTTCAGGCTGATCCCGGCGTTGTTCACCAGCAACTCGACGGGCGACCCCTCGGCCAGCCGCCGCTCCACCGTCGCGCAACCGTCGTCCGTGGACAGGTCGGCCGGGATCGTCTCGACCTCCCGGCCGTACCGCCCGGTCAGCTCGTCGGCCGTCGCGGCCAGCCGGGCCGCGTCCCGCGCCACCAGCACCAGGTGCCAGCCGTCGGCGGCCAGCCGGCGGGCGAAGGCGGCACCGATGCCCGCGGTCGCCCCGGTGATCAGGGCCCGCCGCTCGCCGGTCGACTCATCGAGCGTCACGGGCTGTCCTCACCTCGGCGGGTACGGGGGCGCGGGAGGCGCCCCGGGCGGCTGGTACGGGGGCGGAGCGGGCGGCGACGCGGGCGACGCCGGGGGATGGTGCGGGGCGGACGGCGGGTGGTGGTGCGGGGGCGGAACGGGGTGCCGGCGGAACCATGCCTTCGCCGCCGGCAGTGCCAGCAGCACGGCTACCACAAGGTAACCGAGCACCTGGCCGACGGAAAGCCCCGCCCCCAGCGGGATCCACCAGGACGGGTACGCCTCGGCGAGGAGGCCGAAGAGCTCCGCCGTCGCGCGGTCGTTCCCGCCCGATCCCAGCGGGGTGACTCGCTGGCCGACCAGCAGCGCGAGCCCGCAGCACCCGGCGATCAGCCCCAGCCCCGAGACCACCCAGGTCCCGGTGCGGGCGCCGTCCCGGCCGGCCCACAGGCCGAGGGCGAGACCGGCGAGGAGCAGTCCCGCGAGCAGGCTCACCACCGCCGTCAGCACGGTCGACGCGCCCAGCAGGGTGACCGTCCGGTCGATCTGGTCCGGGAGTGCCGAGGTGCCCGCCGCGGCGGCGCGGAACCGGTCGACGGTGCCGGGGCGTGTCGCCACACCGGCGGCGGCGTACGCGAGGGCGGCGACCGCCATCAGCGCCAGCACCGCCACGGCCACCATGACCACGGCCGGACGGCGGGCCGGTGCCCGATCGGGGTACGACACGACGAGTCCCTCCGGTAGGTGTCGGGTTGCAACCTACTCGGAGGGACCGTCGGCGTCGCTGTTATCGATCGGTCAACTCACCGGCGGCGGGGTCGGACCGGGACGGTCCGAGCCGGGCTGATCGCCGCCCGGGTTCGTTCCCGGCTGGTCCCCGCCGGACGGCGCGGACGGCGGCTGGCTGCCCGGGGCCGGCGGGTGGCCCGGCTGGTCGGGGGCCTGCGGCTGCCCCGGCGCGGACGGATACCCCGGCGTGGACGGGTAGCCGGGCTGGCCGGTCTGCGGGTAACCCTGCTGACCGGGCTGCGGGTAACCGGGCTGACCCGGCTGGCCCGGCTGCGGGTAACCGGGCGTGGGCGGGTAGCCGGGCTGCCCGGTCTGCGGGTAGGCCGCACCGGGGACGGGCGGCTCCCAGGCCTGCTTCGGCTTGCGGAAGAACTCGTTGGCCTTCGGCAGCGCCAGCAGGATGAGCGCGGCGAGCAGCGCGAGCAGCCCGAGCACGCCGAGGAGGGTGGTGACCGGGTTGACCCAGCCGGGCAGCGCCTCGTCGAGGCGACGCTGGATCTCCTCCGGGCTCGGCCCGTTGCCGGTCGTCTGACCGGTGCCGACACCGCCGCCCAGCCCGCTGACCAGGCCACCGCCCGTGCAGCAGACCATGATGCCGCCGAGCACCCAGGTGGTGATCCGCGATCCGTTGCTGCCCTTGTTGTTGAACACGCCGAGCACGGCCAGCACGACCGCGAGCAGGAGCACGAAGATGGCCCCACCGACGGCGATCATCGTGGTGATGTCCGCCAGGTTCTGCGCGCCGTTGGCGTCGGTGCCCCGGTACGCGTCGTCGAGCGTCTTCGAGATGGTGCCGATGGTGGAGAGCGTGATGATGAGGCCGATCAGCTGGGTGAGCGCGAACAGCCACAGCAGGTACGTGGATATGGTCACCACACCCGGCCGGGTGCGGGCCGGCGTGTTGTGGGAATCGACCATGATTCTCCTTCCCTAGATCGCGGTCACACCGTATCCAGGTCGGGCCAGTCCGGCACGTCAGAACGACGTTGACCCGCCGAGACGGCGGCGATCGCGGGCCACGCCGGGGGCCTCAGTAGCCGCGCCACTCCGCGCGGGCGTACTCCAGCACGTGCGGCTGGAGCAGGGTGGAGGCCGGCACGTCCACCCGGCGGCGGTCGGCCGGGAAGTTGCCGGCGGCGGAGAGCGTCGCCGCGTCGAGGAAACGCAGCGCGGGCGCGTCCGGTGGCAGGGCCAGGGCCGGCGCGGTCGGGCCGGCGGCGGCCAGCAGGAATCCCCAGTCGCCGAACGACGGCACGTCGACGTGGTACGGCGTGGTCGCGAAGCCCGCCTCGCGCAGCGACGCCTCGATCGACCAGTACGACCGGGGCGCGAAGTACGGCGAGCCGGACTGCACCACCAGCCGGGCGCCGTCGGCGAGCACCGCCCGCACCAGCGCGTAGAACTCGACCGTGTAGAGCTTGGCGGTGGCCGTCTCGTCGGGGTCGGGCAGGTCGGCCACCACCGCGTCGAACCGGTCGGCGGCGGTACGCAGCCAGGCGAACGCGTCGGCGTGCACCACCCGCACCCGGGGGTCGTCGAGCGCCCCGCCGTTGAGCCGGCGCAGCTGCGGCTCGCTGCGGGCCAGCGCCACCACCGCCGGGTCCAGGTCCACCACCGTGATCCGCCGGACGTCCGGATAGCGCAGCAGCTCGCGTACGGCGAGACCGTCCCCGGCGCCGAGCACCAGCACCTCGCCGCGCGGGCCGTTCAGCACCGGATGCACCAGCGCCTCGTGGTAGCGGTACTCGTCGACGGAGCTGAACTGGAGGTCGCCGTTGAGGAAGAGCCGCAGGTCGGTGCCGGTGTGCCCGGTCTCGGCGACCGAGCGGGTGAGCACGATCTCCTGGTACCGGCTGCGCTCGGCGTGCACCACCGGGTCCCGGTAGAGCTGCTGGCGGGCGGTCAGCTCGAAGTCGTGCGCGGTCACCCACGCGTACCCGAGGCTGAGGAAGACCACGACGCTGCCGGCGCCGAGCGCGACGCGCGCCCGGCGGCTCAGCTCCTGTCGGAAGACCGTGCAGACCAGGGCGAGCCCGGCGACGGCGTTGACGGCGCCGACCACCAGCGCGCCCTTGAGCAGGCCGAAGACCGGCAGCAGCAGGAACGGGAAGGCCAGCCCGCCGAGCAGCGCGCCGACGTAGTCGGCGGCGAACAGGTCCGCCACCGCGCTGCCGGCGGCCTGCTCCCGGATCCGTTGCAGCAGCACCATCAGCAGCGGGATCTCCGCGCCGATCAGCAGGCCGAGCACGAAGGCGGTGGCGACCAGCGCCGGGCCGTAGAGGTCCAGCCAGGCGAATGCCGCGTAGAGGCCGAGCACGGAGAGGCCGCCGAGCAGGGCCAGGGCCAGCTCGATCGCGGCGAACGCGGGGGCGGACCGGGGCTGCAACGGCTTGGCGGCGAGTGCCCCCACGCCCATCGCGAACACCATCACGCCGAGGACGATCGAGGCCTGCCCGACCGTGTCCCCGATCAGGTAGCTGCCGAGGGCGACCAGGGCCAGCTCGTAGACCAGGCCGCAGGCGGCGCAGACGAAGACGGCGACGAGCACCGCCGCGCGGGCCAGCCGCCACCGCGCGGGCGGTGCCGGCGCGTCGACGGTCACCGGCCCTCCGGCGTACGCCCGCGAGCCGGGACGGCCGTCGCCGATGCCTTCCCCTGCCCCCCGGCGCCCTTGCGGCGCTGGCGGCTGCGCTGCCAGAACCCGGCGGCGAACAGCAGCGCGGCGAACAGCAGCAGGCCGACCGCGGCGAGCAGGTAGCCCCAGCGGTCGCGCCAGAGGTCGCTACCGGCCTCGGGCAGCGGCGCCGGCTCGGCGGTCGCCGCCGTCGGGGTCGGTGCCGGATCGACCAGCCCCGCCTCGGCGGCGAGCAGCGGCAGGGAGACGGCCGCCCGGGTGACGGCCCAGCCGGGCTCGTCGACGAAGGCGTCCTCGGTCAGCCCGAGCCGTTCCAGCCCGTTCTCCATCCTAAGGCGGGTGCTGGCGGGGACGTCGTCGGACGTCTCCACCCGGACGCGGGCGAAGTCGTTGCTCTCGCTGCTCTCCGGGGTGTACGCGACGCGCGCGACCACCTGCACCCAGCGCGGACAGGCCGCGTTCTCCTCGACCGCCACCCCGTCGCCGAGGTTCGACCCGACGCTGAGGTCGGCGTATTCGTAGTAGTCCTGGAGCACCCAGCCGTAGCAGATGCCCTGGCTGGCGCTGGAGCGTTGCAGAATCGGCACGGTGTCGCGGCGTTCCTGCGAGGTCGGCGGCAGCACGTCGTCGCCTCCGTCGCGGCTGTTGAACACGCCGACGCCCACGCAGCACAGGACGACCACGCCGACGACCACCCAGACGGCCCAGCTACCACTCTTGGTCGGGCCTCCGCCCGCCGGCCCGCCGGGCTGCTTCGCCGTCGTCATCAACTGATGGCGGCGGCGATGATCGCGCCGGTGGCGAGGTGCACGGTGGCGGAGACCCAGACCGCCGGGTGCGGCTGCTGGTCGACCAGGATCTCGCCGAGCTTGCCCGGCGTGGCCACATCCAGCAGCACGAACGCCGCCGACATGATCACCAGGCCGAGGATCCCGTACGCGGACGCGCCGATGATGCCGAGCACGAAGTCGTCGTCGCTGGCGGCGATCGCGGCGACCACGATGATGCCCACGCCGGCCAGGTTGGAGGCGAGCAGCAGCGCGGCGTTGCGGTTGCGCTCGGTCCAGATCAGGTGGTTGAGCTTGCCAGGGGTGGCGAGGTCCACCAGGACGTAGCCGATGCCCATCAGCAGGACGCCGACCGCCCCGTAGGCGAGGGTGACCAGCAGATCGGTGACGAGGGTCTGCACAGGAGGCTCCAGGGTGAGGGGGGGTCGGTGCGTCACTTGCCGCTGCCGGGGCCGCCGCCCCGGACGGTGTTGCCACGGCCCCAGCCCCAGTGGGAGCCGACCGTGGAGTGGTAGCGGGGATAGGCGGTGCGCATGTGCTCCAGCAGGATCACCGAGCCTGCGGCGATCGGCAGGATCACCACCGAGTCGTCGTCGTAGCGCAGGTAGACGCCGCTGCCGTCGACGTACTGGTCGGCCGGCTGCCACGCGTCGGTGACCTCCTTCGCCACCTGGCTCGGCGAACGGGGCGAGGTGTAGGCCACGGCGTTGCCGCCGATGTCCCGGCTCGCCGCCCGCGTGTACCGGTCCTCCACGAAGCCGCGCGCGGAGAAGCTGCCGTAGAAGATCGCGAAGGCGGCGACCAGCGCGCCGATGACGGCGAACGCGACCCCCACCACGAACCAGCGTCGGTACGTCATCGCAGTGCCACCACCGTCTCGGTCAGGACCAGCTCGTTGGTCTGGGGATACGCGTGCCAGGTGCGCCAGGCGAGGGTGCCGGCCGGCGGGTCGGGGGTGACCGCCAGCGCGGTCACCGCGTCGACGTCGCCGGGGAACACCCCCACCAGCGCGTACGGGTCGTCGGCCAGGTCGGCGCGGAGGGCGGCGACCTGCTCGCTCAGCCCCGCGCCGGCGGGCCGCAGCACCGTCGCGGTGAAGTCGTAGCCGTTCGCCTCGTCCCGTACCGCCGGCGGCAGCTCGGGCGGGCGGCCGGGCAGGCAGGCGACCGTCTCGGTCAGCGCGGCGCCGGGCGCGTGCAGGACCACCTGGTGCGAGGCGCCGAGCAGGCGCAGCCGCAGCAGGACGCCGCCGGGCAGGTCGAGGTCGAGCACGTGCAGCGCGGGTCGCTCGACGTCGTCCAGCGCCAGGCTGAGGTCGGCGGCGCTGGTGTCGACGTACGGGGCGTCGAGGGTGACGAGCATCAGCTCACCCCGGACTGCGGGTAGATCATCACGTCCCCGCGGTGCAGCAGCTCGCCGAGCGCCACCTCCCAGCCCGCCTCGCCGTACGCCTCGAAGGAGAGCCGGGCGCCGCCGGGCGCCTGGTAGTCGTGGTACCGCATGGTGCCGGTCGGGTCGAGGCCGGTGTTGCCGACGGCGGTGAAGCGGGCCTGGCCGGACTCGTTCCAGTTGTAGCGGCGGCCGGCGAAGTCGAGGGTCGGGGCGCCCGGGGTGAGGGTGGCGCCCTGCTCGGCCCCCCAGAGCACCAGCTCCAGCTCCGGGTCCTCCTCGACGGAGAGCCAGCGCCGTACGCCGGCGGCGTCGTCGAGCAGGTGCTCGACCCAGCTCCAGCCACCCTCGACGAGGCGGATCGAGCCGCGCACCGCGTACGAGACGCCACGGATCTCGACGATGTCGCCGGGCTTCAGGCGGCGCGGGTCACCGCGCAGCGCGTCGGCGTCCCGATCCCGCAACGGGTCACCCGGTCCCTCGGCCCGCTGTGACGGGCGCGACTGCGACCGGTTCCAGGCCACCGCCGCCACCACCAGACCTGCCACCCCGACCAGGCAGCCCACCGCCGCCAGCAGGTACGCGAGCGTCCCGCTCAACCCGACCACCTCCCCAGGTACGTCGGCGGAGACGGTAACAACCCCGCGCACCTGGGGAAACCTGCTGTCGGCTGAGTGAAGGGACAGTCACCCGGCGTACCCGTTCTCGGCGTGCCCGTGGGCCCGCTCCCGACCGGTGCCGGTCAGCCGCGGGAGAGGCGCTCGGCGGCGTACTCGCGCACGGTGGTGCGGCCCATGACGCAGCCGGTGAAGGTGCCGACCTCACCCCGGTCGTCGCCCAGCGCCGTCCAGGCGGCCCGCCCGGCCGCCCGGTCGACGTGCTCCAGCAGCGTGGCGGCGTAGACGCGGCCCGCCGGTGTCGCCTCCGCGAGCAGCCGGTCGAGTTGGCCGCGTACGCCCTCGGGGTCCTCGGCGAGTGCCGCCTCCACCCGCCGGTACGCCTCGGTCACCGGCAGCGTCGTCCCGGCGATGCCCACCCCACCGAAGGCCACCGTGTCCGCCTGCCGCAACTCGTCCAGCGCCGCCGCCACTTCCCGGTCGCGTCTCTTCCCGATCCCGAACATGCCCTGTCTCCTTCCCTCGCCGCGCGCCGCCCACCCTGTCGATCAAGAGGTTTACGCCCTCAACTGTGCGCCGCCCAGACGCGAACCTCTTGATCGACAGGGATCCGTCCCGGCCTGCGGCCCGACCGGGACGGCTGGATAGGTGGGTGGGGGTCAGGCCGGGGTCACCGTCAGGGATTCCTTGGTTTCTGCCAGGTCGACCTTGACCGTGTCGCCGTCGCGGATCTGGCCGGCGAGGAGGGCCTTGGCGAGCTGGTCGCCGATCGCCGTCTGGACGAGGCGACGCAGCGGGCGAGCGCCGTAGATCGGGTCGTATCCGTGTTCGGCGAGCCACACCCGGGCCGGCTCGGTGATCTCCAGGCCGAGGCGGCGGTCGGCGAGGCGCTTGCGCATCCGGTCGAGCTGGATGTCGACGATGGCCCGCAGGTCGTCCCCGTGCAGCGCGGCGAAGACCACGATGTCGTCGAGGCGGTTGAGGAACTCCGGCTTGAAGTGCGAGCGGACCACCGCGAGGACGCCCTCCCGGCGCTGCTCCTCGGCCAGCGTCAGGTCGCCGATCACCGACGAGCCCAGGTTGGAGGTGAGGATCAGGATCGCGTTGCGGAAGTCCACCGTACGGCCCTGGCCGTCGGTGAGCCGGCCGTCGTCGAGCACCTGGAGCAGGATGTCGAAGACGTCCGGGTGCGCCTTCTCGACCTCGTCGAGCAGGATCACCGAGTACGGCCGGCGGCGTACCGCCTCGGTGAGCTGGCCGCCCTCCTCGTAGCCGACGTAGCCGGGCGGGGCGCCGACGAGCCGGGCGACGGAGTGCTTCTCGCCGTACTCGCTCATGTCGATGCGGACCATGGCCCGCTCGTCGTCGAAGAGGAACTCGGCGAGCGCCTTGGCCAGCTCGGTCTTGCCCACGCCGGTCGGCCCGAGGAAGAGGAAGCTGCCGGTCGGGCGGTCCGGGTCGGCGACACCGGCCCGGGCACGGCGTACCGCGTCGGAGACGGATCCGACCGCCTCGGCCTGGCCCACCACGCGGGCGCGGAGCGACTCCTCCATCCGCAGCAGCTTGGCGGTCTCGCCCTCCAGCAGCCGGCCGGCCGGGATGCCGGTCCAGGAGGCGACCACGGCGGCGATGTCGTCGGCGCCGACCTCCTCCTTGAGCATCGCGCCCTCGGCCTGGAGCCGGGCCAGCTCCTCCTCGGCCTGCTTCAGCTCGGTCTTGAGGGCGGGGATGCGGCCGTACCGCAGCTCGGCCGCCCGCTCAAGCTCGCCGTCGCGTTCGGCCCGCTCGGCCTCGCCGCCGAGCCGCTCCAGCTCCTCCTTGGCCGTGGAGAGCTTGGTGATGTGGCTCTTCTCCAACTGCCAGCGCTCCGACAGCGCGGTGAGCTGCTCGCGCTTGTCGGCCAGTTCCTTGCGCAGCCGCTCCAGCCGCTCGGCGGACGCGGCGTCCGGCTCCTTGGCCAGCGCCATCTCCTCGATCTCCAGCCGGCGCACCGCCCGCTCGATCTCGTCCACCTCGACGGGCCGGGAGTCGATCTCCATCCGGAGCCGGGACGCGGACTCGTCGACCAGGTCGATGGCCTTGTCCGGCAGGAACCGGTCGGTGATGTAGCGGTCCGACAGGGCGGCGGCGGCGACCAGCGCGGCGTCGGTGATGCGTACGCCGTGGTGCACCTCGTAGCGCTCCTTCAGGCCGCGCAGGATGCCGATGGTGTCCTCGATGGTCGGCTCGCCGACCAGCACCGGCTGGAAGCGCCGCTCCAGGGCCGGGTCCTTCTCGATGTGCTCGCGGTACTCGTCGAGCGTGGTCGCGCCGACCATCCGCAGCTCGCCGCGGGCCAGCATCGGCTTGAGCATGTTGCCGGCGTCCATCGAGCCCTCGCCCTTGCCGGCGCCGACGACGGTGTGCAGCTCGTCGAGGAAGGTGATGACCTGCCCGTCGGAGTTCTTGATCTCCTCCAGGACGGACTTCAGCCGCTCCTCGAACTGCCCCCGGTAGGACGCGCCGGCCACCATCGCGCCGAGGTCGAGCGAGACGAGCTTCTTGTCGCGCAGCGACTCGGGCACGTCGCCGGCGACGATCCGCTGGGCCAGGCCCTCGACGATGGCGGTCTTGCCGACGCCCGGCTCGCCGATGAGCACCGGGTTGTTCTTCGTACGCCGGGACAGCACCTGGATCACCCGGCGGATCTCCGAGTCCCGGCCGATGACCGGGTCGATCTTGCCGTCGCGGGCGCTGGCGGTGAGGTCCACGCCGTACTTGGCCAGGGCCTGGTAGGTCTGCTCGGGGTCGGCGGTGGTGACCCGCCGGTCCCCGCCACGCACGGTCGGGAACGCGGCGACCAGGTTCTCCTCGGTGGCGCCGGCGTTCTTGAGCGCGACGGAGACCGCGCCGCCGACACGGGCCAGGCCGGCGAGGAGGTGCTCGGTGGAGGTGTACTCGTCGCCGAGCGGCCGGGCGATCTGCTCGGCGGCCCCGATGGCGTTGACGAACTCCCGGGCCAGGGTCGGCTCGGCGATGCTGGAGCCCCGTGCGGCGGGCAGGTTGTCGACCGAGCGCTGGGCCACCCGGCGCAGCTCGGCGGGGTCGGCCCCGACGGCGCGCAGCAGGCCGGCGGCGGTCGAGCCGTCGGTGTCCAGCAGTGTCAGCAGCAGGTGCCAGGGCTCCACGGTGGCGTGGCCGCGCTGGTTCGCCAGCGCGACGGCACCGGTGATGGCCTCGCGGCTCTTGGTGGTGAGACGTTCCGTGTTCATGGGCTCCCCCGGGATCGGCGTGTCCACTGGGAAGTGACGTTCCCAGAGTTGAGCCTATTCCGCTCAACCCTAGCCCTGTGAGCTGGATCACTCACGCCCACGATGTCACCCGCGCGCCCGCCCCGGCGGGCGTGCGGCGCAGGGTGCGTCGTGGTCGGCCCGCAGGGCGCACCGACGGCCGCCGTCGAGCCTGCGGTCGCAGAAGACCCAGTGTCGTACGCCCTGGTCGTCCTCAGTCGACACGGTGATCCCGCCGAGGTCCGCGCGAGCCAGGAAGGCCAGCGACCGGCCGGCGGCGCGGGCGAGCAGCTTGGCCCGCGCCAGGTCGGCGGCGGCGACCGGCAGATGGATGACGTAACGCCCGGTCATCGCGGCCGGGCCGGGTCGGGAATCGGTCGGGACACGCCGCATCACCCCTTCGCGCTGGAAGGAGCGGCCCGGCCAGGTCCCGGCGGCCGGGCCGCTCCGCCCCACCACCGCAGCCTCCTTCGGCGGTACGGCAGCAGGGCCGATGGAGCCGGGACGGGCCACGGGGGAAGTTCCCGTCCCAGCCGATTGAGCGCTCCAGTGCCATCCGGAAGCGTTCGAGAGGAACCTACAATCGGTACCGGTTGTAGGTCAACGACAAACCACCGATTGCTTGAGATTGGAGGTACCTGCGTGATCGAATGGGCGTGCCATCCGGGGAGTGTGCATGCCCAAGCAGCAGTACCAGATGCTCGCAGACGAGCTACGAAACAAGATCGAATCCGGCGAGTGGCCGCCCGGCGCGAAGTTGCCGAGCAGGGCGCAACTCTGCAAGGAGTACGGCGTCTCGGACACCGTCGTGGGCAAGGCCATGATGATTCTGCGAGCCACCGGGCTGACCGAGACGCTTGAGGGCGTCGGCGTGTTCGTGGCGGAGAAGCACTGACGGGTAACGCTGCGGAAGGCGTACTCCTGATCGGATTCCCAGGTGACGGCAGGGAGTAGCCTGACGGCCGTGCGCGTACGTGTCGAACAGACCGCCCTGCCCGGCATCGGGGTCCGTCACGATCTGCTGACGGAATCCGGCCGCCGCCTCGGCGTCGTCTCCCACCGCAATGGCCGCCGTGACCTCGTCCTGTACGACCCGGACGATCCCGACTCATGTCAGCACGACATTCCGCTGACCGACGACGAGGCGGAGGCGCTCGCCGACATCCTCGGCGCGTCCCTGATGCTGGGCCAGCTCTCCGGGCTGCGCGACCAGGCCGCCGGGCTGCTCACCGAGCAGATCGCCATTCCGGCCGGGTCGAAGTACGTCAACCGGAAGCTCGGCGACACCCAGGCACGCTCCCGTACGAGCGCCTCGATCGTCGCGGTGCTGCGCCACGGCGAGGTGATCGCCTCGCCGGACCCGTCCTTCCGCTTCGCGGCCGGTGACGTGGTGGTCGTCGTCGGGACCCGCAAGGGCCTCGACGGCGTGACAGCCATCCTCGCCGACAGCGACCCGGACGGCTGAGGCGCGGATGCACCACACGACAACACTGCTCATCGAAGTCGGCGCGCTGCTGTTCCTGCTCGGTCTCCTCGGCCGGCTGAGCCGCCGGATCGGCCTCTCGCCCATTCCGCTCTACCTGCTCGCCGGGCTCGCGTTCGGGCACGGCGGGCTGCTCCCGCTCAACGCCAGCGAGGAGTTCTTCGCGGTCGGGGCCGAGATCGGCGTGATCCTGCTGCTGGTGATGCTCGGCCTGGAATATTCGGCCAACGAGCTGGTCGGCAACCTGCGCGCCGCGGCCCCCGCCGGGCTGATCGACGGGCTGCTCAACGCACTGCCGGGGGCCGCGTTCGCGCTGCTGCTCGGCTGGGACTGGGTCGCCGCCCTGGTGCTGGCCGGCATCACCTGGGTCTCCTCCTCGGGCGTGATCGCCAAGGTGCTCGCCGACCTCGGCCGCCTCGGTAACCGGGAGACGCCGGTCATCCTCTCGGTGCTGGTGATCGAGGACCTGGCCATGGCGTTGTACCTGCCCCTGCTGACGGCCGTGCTCGCCGGCACCGGCCTGCTCGGCGGCGGGATCGCGCTCGGCGTGGCGGTCGGCACCGTACTCCTGGTGCTGGTGGTCGCCATCCGGTACGGCAACCTGATCTCCACCGCGATGTCGGCGAAGGACCCGGAGGCGCTGCTGCTCGGCGTACTCGGGATGACCCTGCTGGTGGCCGGCATCGCGGCGAAGCTCCAGGTGTCGGCGGCGGTCGGGGCGTTCCTGGTGGGCATCGCGCTCTCCGGGCCGGTGGCGCACAACGCCACAGAGCTGCTCACGCCGCTGCGTGACCTGTTCGCGGCGGTCTTCTTCGTCTTCTTCGGCCTGGTCACCGACCCCCGGGACATCCCGCCGGTGCTGCTGCCCGCGCTCGCGCTGGCGATCGTCACCATGGCGACGAAGACCCTCACCGGCTATCTGGCGGCCCGCCGGGTCGGCATCGCCGAGCCAGGTCGATGGCGTGCCGGCCTGGGCCTCGTGCCACGGGGCGAGTTCTCCATCGTCATCGCGGGCCTCGCGGTGGCAGCCGGCAGCGTCGAACCGAAACTGGCGGCGCTCGCTACGGCGTACGTGCTGATCACCGTGGTGACCGGGCCGATGCTGGCGCGGCTGCCCGACTTCGCGTGGTTCAAGCGCTGGCTGCGGCAGCGGGTCGCGGCCCAACAGGCCCGCCCGGCAGTCGTACCGGACTGACCGGAGTTGGCTGGGGGCGGATCGACCGTACGGTCGGCCCGCCCCTGGCCAACGGATGTCGAATTGCTCCCCTCAGGGTCTACCGTCGATCAGCGCTCCGGGTTACCGTTTCGCCCCAACAGCCAGAGCCCGTGGGCGGCGACGCCCCTGCGGACGAGTGCGGAAGGTTGACCGTTGAGCGTGCAGGAGTCGACGTTCCACGGCTTCGCCAACCCCGTCGACCCCACCCCCGTCGAGTTGCGGGCGTGGGCCTACCAGCCTGACTCCGTACCGCTGACGTCGATGCCGCCGGACTGGGACCTGCTGGTCTCCGGCGACCGGCTGGTGGCGGTGCTCTTCGACCTGGCGATGGACCCGTCCTGCCCGGCGCGCCGGTTCGCGCTGCACTGCCTCTACATCTACGCCGCCGACGGCATCCGGACGAACTTCCGTGCCCACCCGAAGCGACGCTTCCGCAAGCTGGTCGAGAAAGCCGAGCGCACCGGCGACGACCTGATGCGCACCTGGGCGTACAACAGTCGGGTGCTGCTGGCCCGCCCGGAACTCTTCGTCTACCGCGACTGGTGCGAGGGCGGCCTGGTCCGGGAAAACCGCCGCATCGCCTGACGCCTCAACGCGAAGACCTGGGCCCTCGCCGGCACCTCAACGTCCCGGCCCGCCTCCGGACGGCGAACGGGCCGGGGCCCCCCGTGGGTCCCGGCCCGCACGTCGGCGGATCGTCAGTGTTCCGATCCGCCCTGTTCCCGGCGTCTCGCCTTGTCCTTGCCATCGTCGGTCCGGTCGGCGAACGCGCCGCCCTTGGCCATGTCGGTGAAGCCGCTCTCGGTGACCCGGTCGAATTTCTCCCGGACGTTCTTCGCCACCTCTTGGAGCCGTTCCTCCGTCTGCTGGGCAACCTTCTTCGCGGCTTCCGTCATGGCTCCCCCTGCCATTGAAGTCCGGATTGAGCGGGTTGGACCTGATTCGCAGGTTAGCGGATCCCATCCCGCCCCCGCTGGCAAACCGGCAACCCCGCGCGCAAGGGCCTGACGCAAGCCGGGCGCGAGGGCACCGCGCAAGCCGGGCGAGACCTCCGGCAGGCCGGCAGGCCGGGCGGAGAGAGGCACGGAGGCGGAGAGGCACGGAGGCCAAAGAGGCAGAGAGGCGGAGACGACCGCGCCCGGCCGGGGGAGCGGCCGGGCGCGGTCTGGTGAGGTGGCTTCGTCAGCGTTCGGGGCGGCGGGGACGCCAGACCACCAGCGCGGTCGAGGTGCGGTTGGTGGGCACCAGGTCGCTGCCGGGGAAGCGGGCCAGCGCTTCCAGCTCGGCGATCCGGCGGTACGCGGCGTCCAGCTCCGCTTCCAGCCGGGCCACCCGCTGCTGCGCCTCCTCCAGCAACCGCTCCAGCCCGATGATGCGCTTGACCCCGGCCAGGTTGATGCCGTCGTCCTGGCTGAGCCGCTGCACCTCGCGCAGCAGCACCACGTCGCGGACGCTGTACCGGCGCCCGCCGCCGGCGGCACGGCCGGGCTGGACCAGGCCCAGCCGGTCGTACTGGCGCAGGGTCTGCGGGTGCATCCCCGCCATCCGTGCCGCCACCGAGATCATCAGCACCTTGGCCTCGTAGGCAGGGTCACCCGAGCCGACGTACTGGTCCGACATCCCGCTCACCTCCGCGTGCGCTCCACCGAGCCGACTGAACACCGGGTCAACTGAATCGACGTACCCGCGCCTCGAGATGTTCCCGGGCGGCCGGCGGGGTCTGCGCGGCGAAGTTCTCCAGCGCCGCACGCGCCTCGTCGGACACCTTCGCGGGCACGATCACGTCGAGCGTCACCAGCAGGTCGCCCGCCTGGCCGTCCCGGCGGAGGACCCCCTTGCCCCGGGCCCGCAGGATCCGGCCGCTCGGCGTGCCCGGTGGCACCCGCAGGGTCACCGCGCCGTCGAGGGTGGGCACCCGCAGGTCCGTGCCGAGCACGGCCTCCGCGAAGGTGATCGGCACCGTCAGCGTGAGGTCGTCGCCGGTACGCCCGAACAGCTCGTCCGGTCGCACCTTGACGTGTACGAAGAGGTCGCCCGCCGGGCCACCCCGTGCGCCCGGCTCGCCCCGCCCGGCCAGCCGGATCTTCTGGCCGTCCGCCACCCCGGCCGGGAAGCGCACGTTCAGCGTGCGGGTCTTGGTGACCCCGCCGGTGCCCTGGCACTCGGGGCACTTCTCCTCCACGACCGTGCCCACGCCCTGGCAGTTGCGGCACGGCTCTGAGAAGCTGAACGACCCCTGGTTACGGTTGGTCACCCCGGCCCCGTGGCACACCTGGCAGGTACGCGGCGAGGTGCCGGGCTTGGCCCCGTTGCCGTGGCAGGTGTCGCAGACGCCCGGGGCGCGCAGCGTCAGCGGCAACGTCACCCCGCGTACGGCGTCGCCGAAGTCGAGGGCCACCTCGGCCTCGACGTCCCGTCCCCGGGCCGGGCCACGGGCCGCCGCACCACCGGCGGGACCGCCCGCGCCGCCGGTGAAGATCGAACTGAACAGGTCCTGGAAGCCGGCCCCGCCGAAGCGACGGTCACCGCCCCCGCCCGCAGCGCCCCCGAACAGGTCGGAGACGTCGAACGGCACGCCGCCGGGCTGGCCCGCGCCCCGGGCCCCGCGCCGGAACGCCCCTGAGCCGAACAGCGACCGCAGCTCGTCGTACTCCCGCCGCTTGGCGTCGTCGCCGAGCACGGCGTACGCCTCGGAGGCCGCCTTGAAACGCTCCTCGGCCTTCGGGTCGCCGGGGTTGTGGTCCGGGTGCGAATCCCGGGCCACCTTCCGGTACGCCTTCTTGACGTCGTCGGCGGAGGCGGCCTTGTCCACGCCCAGCACGGCGTAGAAGTCCTTCTCGATCCAGTCCTTGGAACTCACCGGTCCACCCCCTTCCCTAGCTGGGGACCGACCGTCCCGCCCGCCCTCGGTGGGCGGGCGGGACGGTCCGGTCGTCGTTCCGCACTACTCCGGGTCGGCGACCGCGACCATCGCGGGCCGCAACAGCCGCTCACCGACCTGGTAGCCCCGGCGCATCACCTGCACGCAGGTGGGCTCGGTGACGTCGGCCGAGGTCTGGTGCGCGACCGCCTCGTGCCGGGTCGGGTCGAACGGATCGCCCTGCTCGCCGAACGGGGCCAGCCCGAACTTGCCGAGCGCCGCGACGAGCTGGTCGGCCACGCTGCCGAACGGCCCGACCAGGTCGCCGTGCTCGCGGGCCCGGTCCAGATCGTCGAGGATCGGCAGCAGCGCCGCGAGCACCGCGCCGGTCGCCTGCTCGGTGACCAGGCCCTTGTCCCGGTCCACCCGTTTGCGGTAGTTGGCGTACTCCGCCGTCACCCGCTGGAGGTCCCGGGTCCGCTCGTCGAGGTCCTTGCGCAGCGCCTCGAGTTCGGCGCCGAGCGCGGTCGGAGCACCGTCGACCGGCTGTGCCGGGGCGTCCACCACCGGCGGCCCGGTCACCTCGGCCGCCTCGACCTCGATCTCGTCGACGACGACCTCGGACTCCTCGACCAGGCCCTCGGCCGGGGCGTCCGAGCCGGCGTCGGCGGCGGCCGGCTCGGACGTCTCGCTGATCTTGCGGTTGTTGCGGATGACGACCCGCGGCCCGTCGCCGGCCTGCTCGGCGGGCGCGGAGCCACCCGGCGCCGACCCGGTCGCACCCGGGTCGGCAGCTCGTGGCTTCTCCGTCATGGGGCTACCTCATCCCTCTGCCGTGGTTCCGTGTCCGGGGACTGTCACTTCTTGTCCTTGTCCTCGTCCACGATCTCCGCGTCGACCACGTCGTCCGCGCCGCCGGCCTGCGGACCGCCGGTCGCACCCGCGCCGGCAGCGCCCGCGGCACCCGGGCCGGCCTCGCCCGGCTGCTCGCCCTGCTGGTTGTAGAGCAGCGAGCCGGCCTGCTGGGAGACCTGCGCCAGCTTCTCGTGCGCCGACTTGATCTTCTCGATGTCCTGGCCGCCGAGCGCGCCGCGCAGCTCGCCGAGCGCCTCGTTGATCTGGTCACGGGACTCCGACGGCAGCTTGTCGCCGCTCTCGGCCAGGAACTTCTCGGTCTGCCACTGGAGCGCCTCGGCCAGGTTGCGGGTCTCGGCCTCCTCGCGGCGACGCTTGTCGTCCTCGGCGTGCTCCTCGGCGTCGCGGCGCATCCGCTCGATGTCGTCCTTCGGCAGCGAGGAGCCGCCGGTGATCGTCATCTTCTGTTCCTTGCCGGTGCCGAGGTCCTTGGCGTGGACGTTGACGATGCCGTTGGCGTCGATGTCGAAGGTGACCTCGATCTGCGGCACGCCGCGCGGCGCCGGCGGGAGGCCGGTCAGCTCGAAGGTGCCGAGCTTCTTGTTGTAGGCCGCGATCTCCCGCTCGCCCTGGAAGACCTGGATCAGCACCGACGGCTGGTTGTCGTCCGCCGTGGTGAAGACCTCGGAGCGCTTGGTCGGGATGGTGGTGTTGCGCTCGATCAGCTTGGTGAAGATGCCGCCCTTGGTCTCGATGCCCAGGCTCAGCGGGGTCACGTCGAGCAGCAGGACGTCCTTGACCTCACCCTTGAGCACACCGGCCTGGAGGGCGGCGCCGACGGCCACGACCTCGTCCGGGTTGACGCCCTTGTTGGGCTCCTTGCCGGTGAGCTGCTTGACCAGGTCGGTCACGGCCGGCATCCGGGTGGAGCCGCCGACCATGATGACGTGCTCGACGTCGGAGACCTTGATGCCGGCGTCCTTCACGGCCTGCTCGAACGGGCCCTTGCAGCGGTCCAGCAGGTCCTGCGTCATCCGCTGGAACTCGGCCCGGCTGAGGGTCACGTCCAGGTGCAGCGGGCCCGCCGCGCCGGCCGTGATGTACGGCAGGTTGATGTTGGTGGTGGTGGCGGCGGACAGCTCGATCTTGGCCTTCTCGGCCGCCTCGCGGAGCCGCTGGAGGGCCATCTTGTCCTGGCTCAGGTCGATGCCGTGCTCGCCGCGGAAGGTCTTCACCAGGTGGTCGATGATCCGCTGGTCCCAGTCGTCGCCACCGAGGTTGTTGTCACCGCTGGTCGACTTGACCTCGACGACGCCCTCGGCCAGCTCCAGCAGCGACACGTCGAAGGTGCCGCCACCGAGGTCGAAGACCAGGACGGTCTGCTCCTTGGAGCCCTTGTCCAGCCCGTACGCCAGGGCCGCCGCGGTCGGCTCGTTCACGATCCGCAGCACGTTGAAGCCGGCGATCTCGCCCGCTTCCTTGGTGGCCTGGCGCTGGCCGTCGTTGAAGTAGGCCGGGACGGTGATCACCGCGTCGGTGATCTGCTCGCCCAGGTACGCCTCGGCGTCCCGCTTGAGCTTCATCAGCGTGCGGGCCGAGATCTCCTGCGGGGTGTACTTCTTGCCGTCGATGTCGACGGACCAGTTGGTGCCGATCTCCCGCTTGACCGAGCGGATCGTCCGGTCCGGGTTGGTCACCGCCTGGCGCTTGGCGACCTCGCCGACGAGCACCTCGCCGTTGCGGGCGAACGCGACGATCGACGGGGTCGTCCGCGAGCCCTCAGCGTTGGCGATGACGGTGGGCTCACCGCCCTCCAGAACGCTGACGCAGGAGTTCGTCGTGCCGAGGTCGATACCGACCGCACGTGCCATCTTCGCTTCCTCGCTTCATCACGTCGTGGGCAGGTGACGGGCGGGGCCCGTCCGAGCTGCCCGGCGGGCGTCGCCCGCAGCGACCCCACCACAAGTTGAGTGAACTTGACTCAATAGTGCCACGCCCTGCGAAATCGTCAAGTCGAGGTTGAGCGGACCCGACGCAACCCCAGGTTCGTACCGCCCGGTTGTCTTCCCTTGCGTCGGTCGGGCACGCTTTAGCGGTGACGACGCACGGCGATTCCGCCATCCCGTCCGGCACGCCCACCGTCGCAGCCCGCACCGGCCCCATCGACGCCGGGGAGGACCGGCCCGCAACCACGGGGGACGACAACCTGCCCGCCGCACTGGCCGGCCTGCGTGCCGCGATCGGGGCGGCCCGGTTCCCGCTCGCGCTTCCCTCCGCCGAGCCTGCCCGGCGGGCCGGCGGCAACCTCACCGACCAGCTCGACGACTACCTGCTGCCCCGGCTGCGCCGGCTCGACGCGCCGCTGCTCGTGGTGGTCGGCGGGTCCACCGGCGCGGGCAAGTCCACCCTCGTGAACAGCCTGGTGCAGGCGCGGGTGAGTGCCGCCGGCGTGCTCCGCCCGACCACCCGCTCCCCGGTGCTGGTCTGCAACCCCGCCGACTCGGGCTGGTTCCGCCAGGGCGAGCTGCTGCCCGGCCTCACCCGCACCACCGAGCCCAGCGAGGATTCGCGCACCCTGCAACTGGTCACCGCCCCGGCGCTGCCGGCCGGGCTGGCCTTCCTCGACGCCCCCGACATCGACTCGGTGGTCGACGCCAACCGGGCCCTGGCCGGTCAGCTCCTGGCCGCCGCCGACCTCTGGCTCTTCGTCACCACCGCCGCCCGCTACGCCGACGCCGTCCCCTGGGAGCTGCTGCGCAGCGCCCGTGCCCGGGGCGCGGTCATCGCCATGGTGCTGGACCGGGTGCCCGCGGAGGCGGCCGACGAGATCGCCGCCCACCTGTCGGAGATGCTCGCCGCGCAGGATCTGGGGGCCGCCCCGCTCTTCGTGCTGCCGGAGACCTGGGTCGACGGGCAGGGCCTGCTGCCCGAGCGGGTCACCGCGCCGCTCGCCGCCTGGTTCGCCCGGCTGGCCGCCGACGCCGACGCCCGCGCCGCCGTGGTGCGGCAGACCCTCGACGGCGCGCTCGCCGCGCTGCACCCGGCGGTCGACGGGCTCGCCGCCGCCGCCGAGGAGCAGATCACCGCCGCCGACGCGCTCGACGAGCGGGTGCTGGCCGCGTACCGGGGGGCGTACCGGACCGTCGGGCAGGGGCTGAAGGACGGCCGGCTGCTCCGCGGCGAGGTGCTCGCCCGCTGGCAGGAGTTCGTCGGCACCGGCGAGTTCTTCCGCACCCTGGAGGCCCGCATCGGGCGGTTCCGCGACCGGGTGGTGGCGGCGGTCACCGGCCGGCCCGCACCCGCGTCCGAGCTGCGCGACGCGATCGAGTCCCAGCTGGTGACCCTGCTGCGGGGCGTCGCCGCCGAGGCCGCCGAGAACGCGTACACCGGGTGGAAGGCCCATCCCGCCGGGGCGGCGCTGCTCGAACCGGAGCTGGCCCACCCCTCCGCCGACCTGCCCGAGCGGGCCGAGCGGCTGGTCCGGGAGTGGCAGCGTGGCGTGCTGGAGCTGGTCCGTGCCGAGGGCGGCGACCGCCGCTTCGTGGCCCGGACGGCCGCGTACGCGGTCAACGCCACCGGGCTCGCCGTGATGATCGCGGTGTTCGCCTCGACGGCGTTCATCCCCACCGGACTGGAGGTGGCCACCGGGGCCGGCACCACCGTCGCCGCGCAGACCGTGCTCCAGGCGATCTTCGGCGACCAGGCTGTGCGTACGCTGGCCACCAAGGCCCGGGCCGATCTGCTGGACCGGGTGCGGGCCCTGCTCGACGACGAGGCCGCCCGCTACCTGGACCGCACGGCGCAGGCGCGCCCCGCGGCGGACACCGCGGAGGCCCTGCGCGGCGCCGCCAACCGGGTGGAGATCGCCCGCAACCGCAGCGGCCTCGGCGACGCGGCCGTCGCCGGCCCGCCCGGCACCGAGGGTGGAGGGACATGACCAACATCGTCGGGCGGATGCGCGACGCGTTCCGCGGCGACCAACGGGTGGACGCCGACGCGCTCGTCGCCCGCCTCGACGCCGTACGCCGGTTCCTCACGGTCGTCGACGGTCACCTGCCGGACACGCAGCTCGTGCCCGCCCACACCCTGGTCGAGCGGGCCGGCACCCGGCTCGCGCTCTCCCGCGACCACACGGTGGTGGCCCTCGCCGGCGCGACCGGCAGCGGCAAGTCCAGCCTGTTCAACGCGCTGGCCCGGATGGAACTCTCCGCCGTCGGGGTGCGCCGCCCCACCACCGGTGTCGCGCACGCCTGCGTCTGGGGGCCGCTCGACGGCGGCAACCGGCTGCTCGACTGGGTCGGCGTGCTGCCCCGGCACCGGTTCGTCCGGGAGAGCGTGCTGGACGCCGACGACGAGTCCGCCCTGCACGGGCTGATCCTGCTCGACCTGCCCGACTTCGACTCGGTGCAGCGGTCCCACCAGATGGAGGTGGACCGCCTGCTCGGCCTGGTCGACCTCGTGATCTGGGTGGTCGACCCGCAGAAGTACGCCGACCGCGTCATCCACACCAGCTACCTGCGCGAGTTCCACCGGCACCGGGACGTCACCATGGTCGTGCTGAACCAGGCCGACCGGCTGCCGCCGGCCGAGCTGCCCCGGGTGCTGGCCGACCTGCGCCGGCTGCTCGACACCGACGGCCTGGACGGCGTACCGCTGCTGGCGACCACCGCCGTCGACCCGGCCGGCATGGTCGGGCTGCGGGAGGCGCTGGAACGCACCGTGGCCGAGCGGCAGGCCGCGCTGCGGCGGCTCCAGGGCGACGTGGACGCGGTGGTGGCCGGGCTCGACGAGCTGGTCGGCGGCGCCTCGCCGGCCGGCGGGCCGGACGACAGCGCCGTCACCGCGCTGCATCGGGCGCTGGCCGGCGCGGCCGGGGTGCCGGCGGTCGCCGAGGCGGTCGAGCAGGCGTACCGGCACCGGGGCGCCGCCACCACCGGTTGGCCACTGGTCCGGGGCTGGCGGCGACTGCGGCCCGACCCGCTGCGCCGGCTGCACCTGCCCGGTCCCGCCGCCGGCCGCGACGAACCGGCGGAGAGCCTCGTCGCCGCGACCTCGGTGCCCGACCCCACCGCCGCCCAGCGCTCGGCGCTCGGGCTGGCGATCCGGTCGGTGGCCGAGCGGGCCGGGGCTGACCTGCCCGCCTCCTGGCCCGCGGCGGTGACCGCCGCTGCCCGCTCCCGCCTCAATGTCCTGCCGAACGCGCTCGACCGCGCGGTGGCCGGCACGGACCTCGGCATGGACCGGCGCCCGTTCTGGTGGCGGCTCGTGGGGGGCCTCCAGTGGCTGGTGACCCTGGCCGCGCTGGCCGGGCTGGGCTGGCTGGCGCTCGGCTACGCGCTACGCGCCCTGGGCCTGCCCGCGCTGGAGCACCCGATGGTGGGCGAGGTGCCGCTGCCCACTCTGCTGCTCCTGGGCGGTCTGCTCGCCGGGCTGCTGGTGGCCGCCCTGACCAGACCGATCCTGCGCTGGGCGGCCCGCCGGGCCCGTCGCCGCGCCGAGCGGCGCCTGACGGCGGCGGTGTCGACGGTGGGCGAGGAGCACGTGCTGACGCCGGTGCGGGAGGTGCTCGCCTCCTATGCCGAGGCCCGCACGGCCCTGCGAGAGGCCGCCGGCCGCTGAGCTGGGACTCCGTGTCCGGCGACCGAAGCTCGGCGGGCACGTGCCGCCGCAGGCGCGACGCAGGGCCGTGACGCGGGCGCGCCGCTCGGGTCGGCTCGTACCGCCCTGGGGCGGGTGGCGGCGTAGGGTCGGTGGATGGGAACGCCTCAGACCCCGTACGACGCGGTGCTGCACGCCGCCCGCGACGTGGCCAAGCTGGACAACGCCCTCGACGCGGAGATGCTCGGCGCGGCCCTGCTGGGCAGCGTCTACTCGGTCGCCGAGACCGAGCGTGACGCCGCCGTCCGGGACTTCGTGGCCGGATTCCTGGCCGCCACCTCCCGCCGCCGCTCGGCCGCGGCGACCACGATCCGCTCCGTCTTCGCCGCGCTGGTCCCCGACGCCGAGGGCACGGGCCGGGTCCGCCCGGGTGCCGCCACCCCCGCCTGGGCCGCCCACCTCGGCCGCGTGCACCTGACCGGCTGCTGGTCCTACGGCGACGTGTACGGGGACCAGACCTCCTACCTGGCGACCTTCGCCTACGACGACCCGGCCGGCGGTTCGCCGCACGCCGTGGTGACGCTGCTCGACCACAACATCGGCATCACCAAGGACGTCTTCGTCGGTGGGCCGCCCGACCGGATCCTCGACCAGGTGCGGCAGATGTGCGCCGGGGACGAACTGACCTGGTTCCGCGACGAGGAGCCGGCCCGGATGCGCGCCGAGGTGACCCGCCACCTGGCGATCACCGACGGCCTGACCGAGCTGCCCGGGGAGGGCTCGCTCGCCACCGACCGCGCCCTGCTCGGCGCCCGCCTGGCCCGGCTGCCCCGGGCGCTCGGCGCGACCCCCGCGCCGGCCGCCGAGCCGCTCTCCGCCGCCGAGCGTACGGAACTGGTGCGCCGGTTCCTCGCCTCGCCCGAGGCGGCCCGCTTCGGCCTGGACGCCATCGACGGGGCGGAACTGGCCTCGCTGCACTTCTGCCTCAGCCTGCTGCTGGACCACGCGGCCGGTTTCCCGGACGCCGACCCGCTGCGGTGGAGCCCCACGGTGGCCGGGCTGTTCCTGCTCGACTGGGTGCACCGGCGGGCGGTGCTGGACATGGACGACGCCGCCCTGCTGCCCCGGGTGCTGCGCGCCTGGGCCGGGTACGCGGCCCGCAAACGCGGCCTGCCCGAGCGCGCGGTGGCCCAGACCGACACGGCCATCGAGGAGATGGTGCCGGAGTTCGCCCGCCTCTACAGCACCGGCGAACGCCGCAGCCCCGCCACGGCCGCCGTGGCGCAGCTGATGGCCGACGGCGTCGACCCCGACGACCCGGCCGCCCTCGACGCCTGGATCGAGGCCAACCGCCACCGCCTGACGGACGACCCCGCCTGACCCACGCTCCCTCCCCCTGCTGGTGTCGATCATGCAGTTGTGGTGGGCGGAAAGCGGCTTTCCATGCCCTTTGCGGGGCACCACAACTGCATGATCGACCGCGTCCGGGGTGGGGTGGTCAGCGGAGGGGGGCGATGGTCAGGGCCGCGACCAGGGCGCCCAGGGCCAGCCCCGCGAGCACCTGGGGCACCGTGTGGTCGCGCAGGCGCACCCGGGACCACCCGACCAGCACGAGCAGCGGCGCCGTCGCCAGCAACCCGGCACCGAACGTGAGCACCAGCACGACCACCGTCCCCGCGGCCACGGCCGAGTGGATGGAGACCTTCCACCAGTGACTCACCGTCACGGCGACCACCAGGCCGACGAGCCCGGCGGCGGCCAGGGCCAGCACCGGGCGCGGCGCGCCGAGCACCGCGAGCAGGGCCAGCCCGGCGGCGACCGAGCAGAGCCCGAACAGCAGCGGCACGCGGCGCTGCTCACGGACCCCCACGTGATGGTCGGTGAGCCGACCCCGCCACACCCCACCGAGGATGTACGCGAACGGGATGCCGCTGACGAAGAGCGCGGCCAGCAGTCCCCAGGCCAGCCCGTGCGCGCCGCCCCGGGTGCTGTGCCAGCCGACCGTCAGCGTCAGGCCCGAGACCAGGATGGCGGGCGCGGTCAGCTCGGTCACGACCCGGGCGAGCCACAGCGTCCAGCCGGGTCGCGGTACGGCGGTCGGAGGGGTCCGGGGTCCCGCGCCCCGGGCTGACCCTGCCCGCCGCGCCGGCCGGCCACCAGCGCCCGAACCGCCCGATCCGCTCAGCGCCCCGCCTCTGCTCCGCCCCGGGACACCGCCCGGAACCGCCCGTACCCCGGCGCTCCGACCGGGGCCGGGACCCCGCCGTGGATCACCTGGTGGACCTCGACGAACTCGATCACCCGGCCGTCACGCTGCCGTCGACCGTCACCGTACCCGTGGCCGGCCGTCCGGGTGCCCGCTCCGGCCGGGCCCGCCTGCCGGGCCACGGTCGCTGGCGGTCGGATCGGGGTGGGCGGTCGTCGGATCGGGGTCTGCGGCGGTCGGGGCAGGGTCGCTGGTGGCGGTGGCGGGCGGGTCGTCCGGTGACGGGGAGTCGCTGGGCTCCGAGGTCGCCGTGGGCTCGGGCGAGCGGGTGCTCGTCGGCTCCGCCGAGGTCGGTTCGCCGGTCGGCGTGGGCGCCGGGCTCGGGCTGGGGCTGGGCGAGGGAGACGGGGACGGGGACGGCCTCGGGGTCGCCGGGGGCGGCGACGGGACCGGTCGGCCGCCGGGCCGGGGCGGCGGTGGCGGCTTCGGACGCGCCACCGGCCCGTGCGGCGGCGGTGGCGGGGCCGGCGCCGCGACGACCGGCGTACGCGGGAAGGGCGCGAGGGTCCACCACACGTCCGGGGCCGCCACGGAGGGGGACGGGGTCGACGGGACAGCCGGCGGCCGGCTCGTCGCCGGTGCCGGGATCACCACGGGGCCCACCGAGGGGGTCGGGAGGAACGGGGTGCCGCTGTCGGGCAGTGCGGTGCTGCCGACGGTGGCGGAGCCGGTGCTGATCGCGGCGAGGACCGGCATCGTCGCGGTTCCAGCGAGCAGCGCCACGGTGAGCAGGTAGCCCCGGGACGGGCCGCCCGACGCGGGGGCCCGGTGCGCGCCGACCAGCCGGCGGTAGCCACCGGCGGCGCGGTGCCGGCCGAGCAGGGCGGTGGCGGGATCTGGACCTGGCTCGGACACCACGCACTTCCCTTCGTCGGCTCGGACGGCGGACGGGCCCGGTACGGCGACCGACCCGAGTACCCGGGGCACCGCCCGGACACGAGGAAGCGGCAAACCGCCCGACGCGGGGCGATCCCGCGCCAATCAGCCTGGACCAGTGACGCTGGGCAGCCAACCCTGCACAGCGTGTCGACACGCGTATGTGTCCGAACAGTGACGAACCAGCACCGGATCGGCCGGGCGTCGATGCACCGGACACCGGGCGCCGCAGGTGACGAAGCGGGTCCGCGCCACGGCCCGGGGAAGGCGCACTGTGGGGGCGCTCACGTGTGATGCGAATATGGACCACGACGGCAACGCAGCCACGACCTCCGCGCACCCTTCGCGGCAGGCGTGGCTGGGGGCCGGCGCTCCCGAACCGGGTTCGGCCAGAATCCGGCTCGCGCCGCGCGGCAACCCCCACCGGGGCTAGGCGCGGCCGCCAGGAACCCGCCCGGCACCAGCCGGGCAGGCGCACGAGTTGCGCGGCCGGGTGACCCCCCGTCGCCGACGCAGACAGACAGGGAGAGACGGATGGCAAAGGGCGACCCCGGGGTCTCCAGTCGCGGCCGACGAGCCGCACCCCGCTCCAAGAAGGGTGCGACCGGCGACCCGCAGCTGGTGCAGCTGCTCACTCCGGAGGGTGAGCGGATCGAGAGCGCGACCGGCCCGGACGGGACCGAGTACCGCGTCGACTTCACCGACGAGGAGTACCGCGGGCTCTACCGCGACCTCGTGCTGGTCCGCAAGCTCGACGCCGAGGCCACCGCGCTGCAGCGCCAGGGCGAGCTGGGCCTGTGGGCCAGCCTGCTGGGCCAGGAGGCCGCGCAGGTGGGCTCGGGACGCGCGCTGCGTACGCAGGACATGGCCTTCCCGACCTACCGCGAGCACGGCGTCCTCTACTGCCGGGGCATCGACCCGATCATGCCGCTCGGCCTGTTCCGGGGAGTCGACCAGGGCGGCTGGGACCCGAACGAGTTCAAGTTCAACATGTACACGATCGTCATCGGGGCGCAGACCCTGCACGCGACCGGGTACGCCATGGGCGTCCACATGGACGGCAAGACCGGGACCGAGGACGGCGAGGCGGTGATCGCCTACTTCGGCGACGGCGCCAGCAGCCAGGGCGACGTCAACGAGTCGTTCGTCTGGGCCAGCGTCTTCAACGCCCCGCTGGTGTTCTTCTGCCAGAACAACCAGTACGCCATCTCGCAGCCGCTGGAGCGCCAGACCCGGGTGCCGCTCTACCAGCGGGCGGGCGGCTTCGGCTTCCCCGGAACCCGGGTGGACGGCAACGACGTGCTCGCGTCGTACGCGGTGACCCGGCACGCGCTGGACAACGCCCGGCTCGGCCAGGGCCCCAGCCTGATCGAGGCCTACACCTACCGGATGGGCGCGCACACCACCTCCGACGACCCGACCCGCTACCGGATCGCCAGCGAGGTCGAGGCCTGGCAGGCGAAGGACCCGATCGCCCGGATGAAGGCGTTCCTGACCCGGCAGCAGCTCGCCGACGCGGACTTCTTCGCGGCCGTCGACGAGCAGGCCCGCACGGAGTCGGTGCACCTGCGCGAGCGGGTGCTCGCCATGCCCGACCCGGAGCCGGTGACGATGTTCGACCACGTCTACCCGCACGGTTCCCCCGAGCTCGACGAGCAGCGGGCGCAGTTCACCAGCTACCTGGAGTCGTTCGAGGGGAGCGCGCACTGATGGCCACGGAGACGCTCACCCTCGGCAAGGCCCTCAACACCGGTCTGCGCAAGGCCCTGGAGAACGACCCGAAGGTCGTCATCATGGGCGAGGACGTCGGCAAGCTCGGCGGCGTCTTCCGGATCACCGACGGCCTCCAGAAGGACTTCGGCGACCAGCGGGTGATCGACACCCCGCTCGCCGAGTCCGGCATCATCGGCACCGCGGTCGGCCTGGCCATCCGCGGCTTCCGGCCGGTCTGCGAGATCCAGTTCGACGGCTTCGTCTACCCCGCGTACGACCAGATCGTGTCGCAGGTGGCGAAGATGCACTACCGCTCGCAGGGCAAGGTGCGGATCCCGATGGTCATCCGGATCCCGTTCGGCGGCGGCATCGGCGCGGTCGAGCACCACTCGGAGTCGCCGGAGGCGTACTTCGCCCACACCGCCGGCCTGAAGGTCGTGTCGTGCGCCAACCCGCAGGACGCGTACACGATGATCCAGCAGGCCATCGCCTCGGACGACCCGATCGTCTTCCTGGAGCCGAAGCGGCGCTACTGGGAGAAGGGCCCGGTCGAGTTGGACGCCCCGCTGTCCGACGCGTACCCGCTGCACTCCTCCCGGGTCGTCCGGCCCGGCACGGACGCCACGATCCTGGCGTACGGGCCGATGGTGCGGACCTGCCTGGACGCGGCGACCGCCGCCGCCGAGGACGGCCGGGAGCTGGAGGTCATCGACCTGCGCTCGCTGTCCCCGTTGGACCTGACCGCCGTGTACGGGTCGGTGAAGCGCACCGGCCGCTGCGTGGTCGTGCACGAGGCCCCGGGCAACCTGGGCCTGGGCTCGGAGATCGCGGCCCGGGTCACCGAGGAGTGCTTCTACTCCCTGGAGTCCCCGGTGCTGCGGGTGACCGGCTTCGACACCCCCTACCCGGCCGCCCGGGTGGAGGAGGAGTACCTGCCCGATCTCGACCGGGTGCTCGACGCCGTCGACCGCACCTTCGGCTGGTGAGCGGCATGTCGCGGATCAAGGAGTTCAACCTGCCCGACCTGGGCGAGGGCCTGACCGAGGGGGAGATCCTCGCCTGGCTGGTCAAGGTCGGTGACGTCATCGAGCTGAACCAGCCGATCGTCGAGGTGGAGACGGCCAAGGCGGCCGTCGAGATCCCGGCCAAGTGGGCCGGCCAGGTGCAGGCGATCTTCCACCCGGAGGGGAGCACGGTCGAGGTCGGCACGCCGATCATCGCGATCGACACCGACCCGGGCGCGGGCCCGATCGAGGCGTCGACGACCGGTGCCCCGGACGCCGCCCTGCCCACCCCGTCGGCGGCGTCGCTGGCCGCGGTCCAGGTGGCACCGGCGGAGGGTGCGGTCGAGCCGGGCCTGATCGGCGGCCCTGCCCCGGGTGGGCGTACCGCCGTGCTGGTCGGCTACGGCCCGCGGAGCACGACGGCCAAGCGCCGCCCCCGCAGGGGCGACACCCCGGCGCCGGCCCAGGTGCCGGCCCAGGCCGCTGCGCCGGTCGCACCGGCGCCGCCGGCCCCGGTGGTCGCCGCGCCGTCGAACGGTCACGCACCGGCCGGCGGGCCGGTGCTGGCCAAGCCGCCCGTACGCAAGCTCGCCAAGGATCTCGGCGTCGACCTGTCCACGCTGACCGGGTCGGGCCCGCTGGGCTCGGTCACCCGGGAGGACGTACAGCGGGCGGCGAGCGCGGCCACGGCGGCGGCCGAGCCGCTCGCGGTGTCGGCTCCGGCCACGGTGGCCGCGAGCTTCGGCGCGGACCGCGAGCAGCGCATCCCCGTCAAGGGGGTACGCAAGCTCACCGCCGAGAACATGTCCCGCTCGGCGTTCACCGCGCCGCACGTCACGGAGTTCCTGACCGTCGACGTGACCCGGGCGATGAAGGCCCTGGAGCGGCTCCGCAACCGGCGGGAGTGGCGCGACGTGCGGGTCTCGCCGCTGCTGTTGGTGGCCAAGGCGGTGCTGCTGGCGGTCAAGCGCCACCCGATGGTCAACTCGACCTGGGCCGGCGACGAGATCGTCGTCAAGGACTACGTCAACCTGGGCATCGCGGCGGCCACCGGACGCGGGCTGATCGTGCCGAACATCAAGGACGCCGGCCGGCTCTCGCTGCGCGAGCTGGCGGACGCGATGACCGCCCTGGTGCAGACGGCCAAGGCCGGGAAGACCTCGCCGGCCGACATGTCCGGCGGCACGCTGACGATCACCAACGTCGGCGTGTTCGGAGTGGACACCGGTACGCCGATCCTGCCCCCGGGCGAGTCGGCGATCCTGGCCTTCGGCGCGGTCCGCGAAATGCCCTGGGTGCACAAGGGCAAGGTCAAGCCGCGTCAGGTCACCACGCTGGGTCTCTCCTTCGACCACCGGATCATCGACGGTGAGCTCGGCTCGAAGTTCCTGCGCGACATCGGGGAGTTCCTGGCCGATCCGGAGGCGGCTCTGCTCGCCTGGACCTGACGGTCCTGACGCCAGCCGAACGGCCGGTGTGCCACGGGTTGACGCCCGGCACACCGGCCGTTTCCGTTGGGGAAGGAAACGTCGGTCACCAACACCCTCCACCTTCGATCGTTAGGCTGGTGTCCCAGCTCACCTAACAATCGATGGAAGTTCGGGTCGTCTTGGTGTTCAATAGAGACATCAAGGGGCTGACAACCGAATAGCCAGGAGGAGAGACCCATGAGCATGATCGAGCGAATCCGCAACCGCCGCGACGCCAACCGCCGCGCCCGTGCCATCGAGCACGCGCTGCGCTCCGCCAACTCGCCCGCGGTCCGCGACGAGATCCTCGCCATCGCCCAGCGTCACATGAGCTGACGCCCCAAAGCCTTCCTCAACTCCTCCAGATCGATGACCCGTCCGGTTGCCCCGGGCGGGTCATCGGCGTTTCGCAGCGGCTGACACCGGGATTCCACCTCGCTCCAGCGCCCGGTACGGTGGGCTTCGGTCGTCGCCCACCGGCCGGATCAATCGAGTCGACAAGAGCCGCTCGATACCGTCCGGCCACGGGGAGTGACGACTGTGCTCCCCGGACGCCCTCCGGCGGTCACCGGATACGGTGCGGGGAGCCGGCACGGCGGGTACACCGGCGACGCCGGCCACCCTGCCGAGCAGACCGATCGGCAGCGGCGGCCGACAGGTGATGGAGGAGGCGCACGCATGACGTCCGAGGGCACGCACCACCCCGGCCAGCAGCCGGACGAGGTGTCGCCGGGCGCCGGCGGACCGGCGCCGTACGGCGACCGCCCGGCGCAGCAGGACAGTGGATACGGCACCGGCGCCCCCGACCTGGGTTGGGCGCCCCCGCCCCCGCCGGCGCGACCGAACCCGCCCGCCTGGGGCGCGCAGGGTGAGCAGCCGGCCCCCGCGTGGGCCGCCCAGGCACCGCAGCAGACCGACCCGGCCCAGCCTGGCCAGTGGGGGCCGGCCGGCGGATCGCCGCAGCCGGCGTGGCCGGGTGCGCAGGAGCAGTCCGGGCCGGCCTGGGCCGCCGCCGCCCCGCAGCCGCCGCAACAGCCGCACCCCGCCCCGGAGCAGCCCAACTGGGGGCCGGCCGAGCAGGCGTCGCCCGCCTGGGCAC
>NZ_JBICTL010000001.1:0-350063 GCF_043197575.1 Micromonospora sp. NPDC049051 | reverse complement strand
CCAGCCCGAGCCCGCCGCACGCGGCGCCGCCCGCGTCCCGCAGGCCGCACCCGCACCCGCACCCGCCGCCCAGCCCTGGCCCACCCAGGACGACCCCAACCGCTCCGGCGGTTGGAACGCCGAGTCCGCACAGGACCAGGCCCACGGCTGGAACCCGGCACCGCAGCAGGACGACCCGAACCGCTCGGGCGGCTGGGCCGGCGGCACCCCTCAGCAGGACGACCCCAACCGCTCCGGCGGCTGGACCGGCGGGGGCCAGCAGCAGGAGGAGCAGCCCAACTGGGCGCCGGCCGAGCAGGCGTCGCCCGCCTGGGCACAGCCCGAGCCCGCCGCACGCGGCGCCGCCCGCGTCCCGCAGGCCGCACCCGCACCCGCACCCGCCGCCCAGCCCTGGCCCACCCAGGACGACCCGAACCGCTCCGGCGGCTGGGCCGGCGGCGGCCAGCAGCAGGACGAGCAGCCCGGCTGGGACGCCGGTGCGGAGCAGCGTCCGGGCGACGGCCGGGCCGCTTCTCACGACGACGCACCCCGGGGCGACCAGCACCAGGGTGACGAGTGGCCGGCCCGGGACGAGCGCTCCGCACGTGGTGCGGCGTCCGTGCCCGCAGCGCCCGACGACCGGGACGCCAACGGCTGGGGCGCCCCGCCGCCCGCCGCCACCCCGCCCGGTCGGGCCTCCGTGCCGGTGCCCGGCGACGGCGGGCAGCAGCCGTGGGGTGCCGCGTCGGAGCACCCGCCGCAGTGGGCCGGCAACGCCCCCGAGCGCCCGGCCGTACCGGACGTCGAGCCGTGGTCGGCGGACGAGGCGTGGGGCCGCGCGGAGGCGAACGAGCCCGCCCCTTCCCGCGCCGGCAACGGCTGGGAGCCGGAGCGGGCCGAGGAGCCGCCGATCTACCAGCCCCCACCGGGGCCCGGCATCTCGCCGGCCAACGCGGTGCCGCTCCCGCCGCAGGAGCAGCGGGTACCCGGCGCAAGCCTGGCCGCCGCCGCTGGCCCGGGCGACTTCGCCCCGCCGGCCCAGTTCGCCCCCGAGCAGCCTGGCCCGCCGGCGTACGGGCAGGAGCAGCCGGCCTGGGCCCAGGCCGGCTCCCGGCACGACGAGCCGCAGTCGCCCGCCGGCCCGGTGGTCCCCGCTCCGCGCACCTCGCCGGAGGCAGGCGGACGGGCGGGCGTCGCGTCGCCGGAGGCCGCCGAGCCGGGCGCCGGCAGCGTCTCGGCGAGCGCCTCGGTGCCGATGGCCAGCCGGGTCATGCCGCCGGCCGACCAGGACCTGCGGCCGGGTGGTACGCCCGCGCCACAGCCCCGGGTGTACGGCCGGCCGACCCGCCCCGAGCCGGCGGACGAGCCGGAGCACGACGACCCGAACGCACACCGGCCGGACCAGGGACCGGACCCGCGCTTCGACCAGGGACCGGACCCGCGCTTCGGTCAGGGACCCGACCCGCGCTTCGACCAGAGCCAGGACCCGCGCTTCGCGCAGGGGCCCGAGCTCCGGTTCGACCAGGAGCCGCGCTTCGGCCAGGCCCAGGAGAACCGGTTCGACCAGGGCCCCGAGGCCCGCTTCGACCAGGGCCAGGACAACCGCTTCGACCAGCCGGACGCCCGCTTCGACCAGCCGGACGCCCGCTTCGACGACCGGGCGCCGGGCGGAACCGCCGTCTTCGGCGCGGTCTCCCCGGTGGCGCCCGCCTCGCCGGCCGCACCCCCCGCCTTCCCGCCGGGCGTGCCCTCCTTCGTCGACGCACCGGCCAACGCCCGGCCGGTCAACGGGGTCCGGCCGCACGACAGCGCGGAGCCACCCGCCGACCCCTTCGGTACGCCGGCCGCCGGTGGCGCGGCACCCGGCTACGGCCCCGGCCCGGCCGCTGAGCCCGCGCCGGGCGGCGGGTTCCCGCCTGCCTTCCCGCCCCCGCAGCAGCCCGGCTCCTCGTGGGACCAGGGCGGCACGGACCAGGATCAGGGACGGTTCGACTCGTTCAAGCCCATCGCGGAGCCGAAGGCCGAGCCCCCCACGCCCAAGGTCCGCAACGGTCGGGTGCTCGCGGCGGTGCTCGTCGCGGCGATTCTCATCCTGGCGGTGCCGCTGGGCCTGCTCATGCTGCTCGGCAAGGTCGGCGGCGACGATCCGGCCCCGGCGTTCGACCCGGCCGTCGGCAGCTGCGTCAAGAAGTCGGGCGAGAACGCGGCGGCGGCGGAGTGTGGCGAGGCGGGCGCCTTCACCGTGGTCTCCAAGGTGGACGCCAAGGACAAGTGCGCCGACCCGAGCCAGCCGTACGTGGTGCTCCAGGGCGGCGGGGCCAACCGGGTGCTCTGCCTCAAGCCGGCAGGCCAGTAACTCACAGTGTGACGGCGGGGCCACGGTCATCCGTGGCCCCGCTGTCGTTTGCACCGCCGAGGATCAGTCGTACGGGAGCGGACTGGTCAAGGGGCCACCCCAACCCGTCCCGGTGGAGAGGTAGAAGGTGGTCTGCTCCTCAAGGGCCGCGTGGTCGGCTCGCCCGTCTCCGTTGAGGTCCGCCCACCCGTTCGCGCCGACATAGCTGTAGTTCGTGGACGGGTGCGAATAGGTGGCACCGAAACTGCTGCCGTTCGACACCGTGCAGACGCCGCGATCGTTGTTGATGCGGCAGAAGTCGAGGCGACCGTCACCGTTGAAGTCGGCCCATCCTCGGGTGACCCAGTACCCGACATCCATCGCAGGCGAAGTGATGGTCGACCCGAAGTTGGTGCCCGTCGAGAGCGTGCACTGGACCGACTTCGAGAGATTTCCGACGACCCGGCAGTAGTCGGCGCGCCCGTCGCCGTTGAAGTCAACCCAGTCGCGGCTGTCGTCCCATCCACCGTCCAGCGTGGTGGAAGTGAAGGTGGCACCGAACCCGGCGCCTGTGGAGACCGTGCACTGAAGTTTGCTGGAACCCACGACGCGGCAGTAGTCGGCCCGCCCGTCCCCGTTGACGTCCACCCAGTCCCGACCGGCGTCCCAGCCCGCGTCGAGGTTGCCCGAGGTGTAGGTGGCACCGAACCCGTTGCCCGTGGAGATCGTGCACTGCACCTTCTGGCTCCAGGTCCCGATCACCCGACAGAAGTCGGCACGCCCGTCCGCGTTGAAGTCGACCCAGGCCTGACCTGCGGTCCAGCCCGGGTCGAGCCCGCCCGACGTATGCGTCGGCCCGAAAGACGTGCCGTTCGACAGGGTGCAGGACAGGGACTTGCTTCCGGACCCGACCACACGGCAGTAGTCGGTACGACCGTCGCCGTTGAAGTCGACCCAGGCCCGCCCCTCCTTGTAACCGGGGTCGTGGTTGAACCCCGTGATCCGCTGGCCGAGGCCGGTGCCCGTGGAGAGCACACACCTCAGACCCGAACCCCCTAGATCGCAGTAATCAGTCTTCCCGTCGGCGTTGAAGTCGACCCAGGCCAGGCCGTATTGGACGTTGGTCGTTGGCGATTTGGCGTGCACGACGGCTGGCGGCGTAACGGTAATTGAACCGATGAGGAGAGCGGCGGCAAGCAGCACACGAGCCCCCCATCTTCTGAGGTTTCGGTCGTACAGCATTTTGTGGACAACCCACTTTCTGGTGCTGCGGAGATTGCGGCTACAAATGGCTCTTTCCGCCAATCAGCGGAATTCACACGCTCCGACTGGCGTCAGCACTGATGATGTCCCGACCTCTCGCCCGCACGCCTGAGTAGCGAATACTCAGATGAATGTGCCCCAGGTCACACAAGGCCCGCGGGCGGGGCTGTGGACGGACAGCGGTGTCCGGCGGCCGAGGGCATCGGCGAATGGGCGGGACGGCTACCCGTCTGGGCAGGGCGAGTCGACCGGACGTGCCGGCACCCGGGCCCGGCGCTCGATCAAGGAGGCCTGCCAGCCGGATATCCTGGCAGACCGGCCTCGTGACCCCGGTGCTGCGAACACCCGCCCAACAGGAGTTCCCGTGCCCGACGCGATGATCAGGTCGACCGCTCAGATCGGACGGCGGTGGCCACTGGTGGGTCGCGCCCACGACATCGACCGGACGATCGATCGGCTGTTGGCGCCCGAGGGGCGCGCAGTGCTGGTCACGGGGCCTACGGGAGTGGGCAAGAGCCGGGTCCTGGAGGCCGTCCTGCACCGTTGCGTGGCCAAGGGTCACCATGTGCTGCCAGCCAACGGAACCATGACGGACCATGGCGCTCCGCTCGGTGTGGCCCATCACGTGACTCCGCGGGTGGAGCCGCTGGACACCGCGTCGGCAGGAGCCCTGCACCGGCTCATCGAGAGCGTTCCTCGACCGACCGGACAGCACCTGGTGGTTCTCGCCGTCGACAACGTGAGCGGCCTGGACGAGGCCGCCGCGCGACTCGTGGGGAAGCTGGCCTCAGAACACAGGGTGCGGGTGCTGCTCGCGGCGGCGGAGACCGCGATCGGCGCGGGCCCGGTCGATGTGCTGCGCCGGACCGTACGGCTCGACCGGGTGGATCTCGCACCACTGGATTGGCAACACACCAGGCAGCTGATCTCCGCCGCGTTCGGTACCGACGTCGACGGGCTCACCGCGGACGGATTGTGGCGGCTCACCGGCGGTAACCCGCTCCTCCTGCGCGAACTGCTGCGGAACGCGGTAGAGAACGACGCGCTGACCCTCCACGATCACGTGGTGGGCTGGCGACAGGGCACGGTCGTCCGGGCCTGGGCCGGTGACGCGTTGACGGGACCGTTGGAGTCGCTGTCGACGGAGGAGACCGCAGCACTGCGATACATCGCCTACGGCGCCGGGGCTCCGGTCGACGTGATCGAACGCCTGGCCCCGATGTCGGTGATCGAACGTCTGGAGGAGCTCGGCCTCATCCGGCTCGACCCGTCCGACCCGTCCACGCCGGTCACCGTGGCCCACCCACTCACCGCCCGCACCGTCCGGACTCGGACCGGGCCGTTGCGGGCCCGGCGCGTGCACGCCGAGTTGGTCGCGGCGCTGCAGGCGACCGGGTCCCCCGACCGGGTCCGCGACGTCCTGTGGCGGCTGGCCGCCCGGTTCGAGGTTGCCGATGACGAGGTGCTGCGAGCCTCCGCGGAGGCGCTACTCGGCCACGACGCGGCCACCGCGGAGCAACTCGCACGACAGGTGCACGGGCCCGCAGCCGCCTGGCACCTCGGCCGCGCACTGCTTGCCCGGGGCAGTCATCGCTCGGCAGAGCGCTGGTTGGCCGAGGCGTACCGGAATCTGACCGATCCGGCGGCACGCGCGAACGCCGCCGCCCTGCGCGCCGTCAACCGGTGTTGGGGAATCGACGAGCCGGACAGCGCGCTCCGGATGGTCGCCGAGGCGCGGGCCGCGCTGCCCGCCGACGTCCACGCCGACCTGCTGGCGGCCGAGGCGTTCGTCATGGCCTTCGGCGGCCCGGCCGCCGAGGCGGCCGACGCGGTGGACCAGCTCTCGCAGCACCCGCCGCGCGACCCGCTCCTGGCGGGCGTGGTCCCGCCGCTCCGCCCGCGACTCCTGCTGCTGGGCGGAAGACCCGAGCGGGCCGTCGCGGAGTTCCCCACGGACCTGGACGGAAAGCCATCGATCTGGCCGGCGATGCGCGCGCTCCTCCAGGCCACTCACGTGCAGGCCCTCATCATGGCCGGTGCCGTCCGCCAAGCGGCGGACCTGGTGGGACGCTACTACCGGGACGCCGTGGAGCACGGCACGCCGGACGGGGTCGCCACCATCGCCCTCGCGGGCGGGATCTGCGCCTACTACCAGGGAAACGCCGGGCAGGCGGCACGGTGGTTGCGTGAGGCCCGTGCGCTCACCGCCGAGCGGGTCGGCTTCAGGTTCCGGGAAACCCTGCTGGCGATCGGCGTCGGTGTCGAGGCGCAACTCGGGCAGGTCGGGAAGGCACAGGAACTGCTTTCCCGACTCCGTCGGGGCGCGACGGTTCGCGCCGCTGTCGACTATGGCGCCTTCGGCGAGGTGTGGTCACTGGTCATCTCGGGCAACCGGACCGGAGCTGCCACCCTCCTACGCCGCCTGGCGGCCGAGGCGGTCAGGGCCGGGGATCTGCTGATGGCCACGGAGTTCCTGCATGTGGAGGTGCGGCTCGCCCCGTCCGCCGCCGTGGCCAGCCGGGTCCGCGAACTCGCCGCGAAGACGGACGGCAGACTCTTCGCCCTCCTCGCCGAGCACGCGGAGGCGTTGGCCCGCCGGGACGCGCGGGTACTCAACCGGGTCAGCGCCACGTTCGAGGAGCTCGGATACCGCGGTTTCGCATTGGAAGCTGCGGCCAACGGGGCGATGTTCGGTGGCGGCCGGGTCACGAACGCACTGGCCAGAAGGACCCAGCGGTTACTCGGCGAACACCAGGGCACCTGGCCGGAGTGGCTGCCCGAGCCCAGGACCGCTCCGGCTCTGACCGACCGGGAACGGCAGGTCAGCGAACTCGCCGCGACGGGTATGGACACCCCCGCGATCGCCAGGGCGCTGACCATCTCGGCGCGCACCGCCGAGAACCACCTCCATCGCGCCTACAGCAAGCTCGGCATCCATCGCCGCCACGAACTCGCCAGTGCGCTCGCCGAGGACGGTTTCGTCCTCCCCACGATCGCCCGCCAGGTCGTGTAACGGCTCCGGTCGACCTGTCGCGGCCCGTCGGCTGCCAACCAACCATCCCGTGGGACGACCGGCACCGAAATGGCGTCCGCAGCGTCGGCCCCGGCTGGCGCCGGTTCGCCCGCGTGACCAGGAACCAGACCAGGCCGCCAATGAGCGCGGCGGACGAAACGACACAGCACAGCGTGGCGATGTGTCACGGCTTGAGAGCGCCCATGCCGCGCACCGTACCGATTCGCCCCCGTCCCGAGGAGCCCCGATGCCCTACCGCGAACAGCCCATGTCCGCCGCCTGGCTGCCGCCCGGCCCGATCCCGCCAGGATGTCCGATGGCGCGATCCTGGTCCGGCGGATGAGCCTCACGCCCGACGACCCGTTGAGCCTCGGGCCGGCGAACTCGCCCGTCGTGAAACGGACGTCTGCCAGCGTCGTCCGTTGCCGGAGCGCGGTTGGCGACCGGGGGCGCGGAGTGAGCCCGCCCTGCGGGCGCTGCCGGACGAAAGCCCGGGCGCCGACCGCCTCATCCCGCTGAGCAGGCGCGACGAGGCTCCCCCGGCGGGCCGAGGATCCTTGTCTTCCGGGTCACGGAGCCCGGCTCGGCTCCAGCGAGACATGGCAGGCTGGCTGACATGGGAACGACAGCGCGCGTACGTGCCCCCGAACTGCGGGGCCGGCAGTGGCTCAACACGGGTGGGCGGAACCTGACCTTGCAGGACCTTCGAGGTCGCTGTGTCTTGTTAGATTTCTGGACCTTCTGCTGTATCAACTGCCTGCACGTGCTCGACGAGCTGCGCCCGCTGGAGGAGAAGTACGGCGACGTGCTCGTCGTGATCGGCGTGCACTCGCCGAAGTTCGAGCACGAGAAGGACCCGGACGCGCTGGCCGCCGCCGTGGAGCGGTACGGCGTGCACCACCCCGTGCTCGACGATCCCGAGCTGGACATGTGGCAGCAGTACGCGGCCCGCGCCTGGCCCACCCTCTCCGTCATCGACCCGGAGGGCTACGTGGTGGCGACCATGGCCGGTGAGGGTCACGCCGAAGGGCTCGCCCGCCTGATCGACGAGCTGATCGGCACCCACGAGGCGAAGGGCACCCTGCACCGGGGCGACGGCCCGTACGTCCCGCCGGCCGAGCCGGAGACCACGCTGCGCTTCCCGGGCAAGGCGGTGCTGTTGGCGAACGGCAACCTGCTGGTGTCCGACTCGGCCCGGCACTCGCTGGCGGAGCTGGCCGGCGACGGCGAGACGCTGGTACGTCGGATCGGGACGGGCACCCGGGGCCGGGCCGACGGTCCGGCGGGGGCGGCCACCTTCTCCGAGCCGCAGGGGCTGTGCCTGCTGCCGGCGCACACCGCCGAGGTGGCCGGCTACGACCTCGTGGTCGCCGACACCGTCAACCACCTGCTGCGCGGCGTACGGCTGGCGGACGGCGAAGTGGTGACGGTCGCCGGCACCGGCCGGCAGTGGCGCGCGACGGTCGACGACCACTCCCACGACGCGCTCTCGGTCGACCTCTCCTCCCCCTGGGACCTGGCCTGGTACGACGACAAGGTCGTCATCGCGATGGCCGGCATCCACCAGTTGTGGTGGTTCGACCCGGTGAAGCGCACCGCCGGCATGTACGCGGGCACCACCGTGGAGGCGCTGCGCGACGGCCCGCTGCCCGAGGCGTGGATGGCGCAGCCGTCGGGCCTCTCCGTCTCCGCGGACGGTGTCCGGCTCTGGGTGGCCGACAGCGAGACCAGCGCGGTCCGCTACGTCGAGAACGGCGTCATGGGCACCGCCGTCGGGCAGGGGCTCTTCGACTTCGGGCACGTCGACGGCCCGGCGTCGGCGGCGCTGCTCCAGCACCCGCTGGGGGTGTGCGCGCTGCCGGACGGCTCGGTGCTGGTCGCCGACACGTACAACGGGGCGGTGCGTCGCTTCGACCCGGCGAGCGAGCGGGTCTCGACGGTCGCGGACGGGCTGGCCGAGCCGAGCGATCTCGTGCTCACCCCGGACGGCGGGGTGCTGGTGGTGGAGTCCGCCGCGCACCGGCTGACCCGGCTGGCTCCCGGCGCGCTGTCGGCGGCCGGCGCGAGCACCGTCGACGGTCCCCGGCACCGCACCGAGCGCGAGCCCACCGACGTGGCGGCCGGCGAGGTCACCCTGGACGTGATCTTCACGCCCGCGCCGGGGCAGAAGCTCGACGAGACGTACGGTCCGTCGACGCGGCTGGTGGTGTCGGCCTCGCCGCCGGAGCTGCTGCTGGAGGGCGCCGGCACCGGCACGGAGTTGTCCCGCAGGCTGGTGGTGAACGGCGACGTGGCCGGCGGCGTGCTCCAGGTGACGGCCCAGGCGGCGACCTGCGACGCGGACGTCGAGCACGCCGCCTGCCACCTGACCCGGCAGGACTGGGGCGTACCGGTGCGGGTGGTCGACGGCGCCACGGCCCGGCTCCCGCTGGTGCTCAGGGGCCTGGACGACGCCTGACGCCCGGCCACCGCCGACGCCGGGCGGGGTCCTTCGCGGGTGGGACCCCGCTCACGCGAACGGGGTGAGCGTGACGCCGGCGTCGATCAGGGCGGCGCGCACCAGTTCGGCGCAGCGGACCGCGCCCGGGGTGTCGCCGTGCAGGCAGATCGACTCGATCGGGCACGGGACGACGCTGCCGTCGACCGCGACGACGGCCCGCTCGGTGGCCATCCGGACGGCGCGGGCGGCCACCTCCTCCGGGTCGGTCACCAGCGCCTTCGGGGCGGTGCGCGGCACCAGCGAGCCGTTGGGCAGGTAGCCCCGGTCGGCGAAGCCCTCGGCGACGGCCCGCAGCCCCGCCCCGGCGGCGAGCTGGGCGAGGACCGAGCCGGGCGGGCAGAGCAGCGGCAGCTGGTCGTCGTAGTCGCCGACGGCGGCGACCAGCGCCGCAGCCTGGACCTCGTCGCGGGCGGCGGCGTGGTAGAGCGCCCCGTGCGGCTTCAGGTAGCGGACCCGGGTGCGGAACAGCCGGCAGAACGCGTCGAGGGCCCCGAGCTGGTAGGTGACCTCGTCGCGCAGCTCCGCGAAGTCGTACGCGATGTGGCGCCGGCCGAAGCCGGCGAGGTCCCGGTAGCCGACCTGCGCGCCGACGGCCACCCCGCGCTCGGCGGCGACCTCGCAGACCCGGCGCATGGTGGACGCGTCGCCGGCGTGGAAGCCGCAGGCGACGTTGGCGGAGGTGATGAGGTCCAGCAGCGCCGCGTCGTCGCCGAGCCGCCAGAGGCCGAATCCCTCGCCGAGGTCAGCGTTGAGGTCCATGGAACCTGACCGTAGTGCCTGGGCGGGCCTGCGCGAGCGGGGTCACGTCGTCCACCACCCCGACGACGGGGTACCCGCCGGTGGTCGGGTGGTCGGCGAGGAAGACCAGCGGTTGGCCGTCCGCCGGCACCTGCACCGCGCCGAGCACGATGCCCTCGCTGGGCAGTTCCCCGGCCACCGCGCGGGGCAGCGTCGCGCCGGTGAGTCGCGCGCCGACCCGGTTGCTGACCGGGCTCACCGTGTACGCGCTGCCGAAGAGCCGGTCCAGTGCGGTCGCGGTGAACCAGTCGTCGCGGGGGCCGAGGCGCAGGGTCAGCCGCAGCTCGGTCGGGGTGGGCGCCACGACGGTGACGTCCACGCCGGCGGGCGGCCCGGTCGGTGCGCCCAGGGGCAGCCGGTCGCCGTCGCGCAGTGGCGGTGGGCCGAGCCCGGAGAGGGTGTCGGTGGCGCGGCTGCCGAGCACCGGCTCGACGGCGATCCCGCCACCGATCGCGAGCCAGTTGCGCAGGCCGTCGCGGGGTGGGTCGATGCGCAGCACCGCGCCGGCCGGCACCGGGAGTGGCCGACCGACGTCGCCGGGACGGTCGCCGACCCGTACGGCGGTCTCGGCACCGGTGACGGCGACCGCCGCCGCGCGGTGGAACCGCAGCTCGCAGCCCGTCAACGTGATCTCCAGCCCGGCTGCGGACTCGGGGTTGCCGACAAGTCGGTTGGCCAGCCGCAGCGCGGCCGGGTCGAGCGCCCCCGACCGGGGTACGCCCAGGTGCGCCCAGCCGGCCCGGCCCAGGTCCTGGACGGTGGTCAGCGCCCCGGCGCGGAGCACCTCGATCGCCCCGCTCACGCGGCCACCAGGCGTACGCGGGTGCCCGGGGTGAGTCGGGCCGGTGGGTCGGCGTGCACGTCGAAGAGGGGCGCTCCGGTGCGCCCGACGAGCAGCCAGCCGCCGGGCGAGGCCGTCGGATAGATCCCGGCGTACGGGCCGGCGAGGGCGACCGAGCCGGCCGGCACCCGGGGGCGCGGGGTGGGCAGTCGGGGCACCGCCAGTTCGGCGGGGAGCCCGGTCAGGTAGGCGAACCCGGGGGCGAAGCCACAGAAGGCCACCCGGAACGTGGTACGCCGCAGCCGGTCGACCACCGCCGGCACGTCCACGCCCCAGTGGTCGGCGACGAGGGGCAGGTCCTCCCCGTCGTACGTCACCGGAACCTCGACCTGGTCGGCGCTGGCGGCGGCCGACGCGTCGGAGGGCCCGGGGGTGCCCGGCCGGGGCTGCCAGGCGGCGATCCGCGCGGCTGTCGTCGTGGGGTCCGGCACGCCGTCGAGCAGGACGGTGGTGGCCGCCGGCACGATCTCGACGGCGGTCAGTTCGCCGTGTTCGCGCCGCCGCCACAGCTCGGCCCGCCACGCCTCCACCTGGTCGGCGCCGGCACAGTCGATCAGCAGGGCGTGCGCCCCGACGGGTCGGATCCGCATCCCGCCATACTCCCCGACCGGCGTACGGCGCCAGGGCCGGTCGGCGGCCGTCCCACGTGAGCGGACGCACTACTTGAAAGTAACCTACGGTGTCGTAACCTAAGTGCGTGACGACCTCCGCACGGCTTCGACTCAAGCCGGTCGACATCGGTAAGCCCCGGATGCGCGGCTGGCTGCACACGTACGCGTTCTTCGTCGCGCTGCTCTGCGGCATCGTGCTCAGCGCGATCGCCGCGACCCGACCGGGCTGGGCCCCGCTGGTCAGCTGCCTCGTCTACAGCCTGACGGTGTGCGGGCTCTTCGGCACCAGCGCGCTCTACCACCGACGGGTGTGGTCGGAGCGCGGCTACCAGATCATGCGCCGGATGGACCATTCGATGATCTTCGTGTTCATCGCCGGCACCTACACGCCGTTCTGCGTACTGCTGCTGCGACCCCGGCCCGCCACGATCATGCTGGCGCTGGTCTGGGGCGGCGCGCTCGCGGGCGTGGCGCTGAAGCTGGTCTGGCCGCACGCCCCGCGCTGGGTCTCCGCGCCGCTCTACCTGGCGCTCGGTTGGGTCTCGGTCGCCATGCTCCCCGACATCCTGCACCAGGGTGGCGTCACGGCCCTGGTGCTGCTCATCGTCGGCGGCGCGATCTACACCGTGGGCGCGGTCTTCTACGCGCTTCGCCGGCCCAACCCCTGGCCCACCGTCTTCGGCCACCACGAGTTCTTCCACGCCTGCACGCTCCTGGCCGCGCTCTGCCACCACATCGCCATCTACTTCGCCCTCTTCGCCTGACGCGGGCTGAAGGTGGCCGGGCGCACGTTCCACACCTGACGGACGCGTACCGGGGCCCCGCCCACGTGGCGGAGCCCCGGCAGAAGAATGCGTGCGGACGTCAGACGGTGCGGCGCGGCCGGCGCACCTCGCGGTACTCCTCCACGACCCGGTCGTCCTGCACCGGCACGACCTGCTCGGCGACCACCCGGTCCCCACGAGCGGTGGCGACCACGGTCCGACGGCGCGAGTTCCAGAAGTGGAGGGTGATCAGCAGGACGGCCACGCCGGTGAGCATCAGCACCCAGCCGACCACCGACAGGTTGAGCCAGCCGAGATCCGCCTCCACGGCGAACGCGAAGATCGCACCCATCGCGATCAGGAAGATACTGCTACCAAAGCCCATTTTCGTCGCCTCCTCGGCTGTCCCCTGGCGTTTCCTTCCGCCGCGGCCATCGGTGAGGTTGCGGCATCCATCGACTTACCCAGGCGCTCTGATCGCCAATCGGGCAAGCTGGGGACATGACGGACGCTGCCGCCCAGAGGCGCACACTGGTGCTGCTCCGGCACGCCAAGGCCGAGCCGCCCGGGGAGACACCGGACGTACAGCGCCCCCTGTCGGCGCGGGGCCAGGCCGACGCCGCGGCTGCCGGCGCGTGGCTGGCCAAGCACGGCCTGCTGCCGGACGTGGTCGTCTGCTCGGCCGCCCGGCGCACCCGCGAGACCTGGCACGGGGTGGCGATGGGCATGACCGGATCGCCGCCGGAGGGCGGTTCGGCGGGCCCCGCCCCCGTCGTGCGCTACGAGACCGGCGCGTACGAGGCCGCCCCGGAGGAGCTGCTGGGGCTGCTCCGCAACGTGGACCCGAGCGCCCGTACGGTGCTGCTGATCGCGCACAACCCGGGCATCTCGCTGCTCTCGGCGCTGCTCGACCCGGCGCGGGCGGACCGGGACGGAATGCGCACCAGCGACGTGGTGGTGCACCGGCCCGAGGTCGCCTGGCCGGAACTCGGCAACAACAGGGCGCCGATCAGCGACCGGCACACCGCACGCGCCTGAGCCGCCCGCCGGTACGCGGCGGGCGGCTCAGCTCGCGACTCGCAGACTCTCGGGCCGGCCAAGAAGGGCGGCGCGCGGTCCCAGCCCGGTCAGGACGGCGACGCGCGGTCCCAGCCCGGCCAGGACGACGACGCGCGGTCCCGGCCCGCTCAGGACGGCGGCGCGGTCGGCGGCGGCGGGTCGGGCGGCGGTGGCATCATCGCGGTCGGGTGCGAGAGCCGGTTCTCCTCGACGATGAGGGTCCGTGCCCGCTTGCGACGGTCCTGCCAGAACCAGAGCGTGGTGAGCAGGACGCCCAGCCCGGCCAGGATGAACACCCAGCCGACCGCGCGCAGGTCGACCCACCAGACGTTGGCTCTGATGGCGAAGGTCAGAATCGCGCCGATGGCGATCAGGAAGATTCCGCTACCAATGCCCATGTGCGCTGCACTCCCCCGTGCGGTGGCTCTGGGCGTTCTCTGACGTGGCCTCGCGACGGTTACCCGCCACACCGCCGGGCTACCCGGATGAGGTCTGCGAATAGCGCCCTGGACCCGCCCGCTGCCGCGCCTCGGCTGCCATCCCGGCGTGGGCACCTCCGACGCACGGCCCCAACTGCGGAGAGTAACCAGAATCGGAGAAGCCCACGCGACTACCGGAAGTCACCCATCCTCAGCACGACGAATCGGACTCTCGACCTTAATGCCGCCTCCGGGGCCATAGATAGCCCCGTTTGGCCCTCCACCCGATATAACCGAACGCCTCCTTTGCTCTGCAGCCACGGACGCAACGGACACCCTGAGTTACTGGTGCGTCTGCGGCTGCAGAGCAAAGGAGCGGAAGGGGGTGGGGTCGACCGGTCGCCCGTCGTGACGATCCGTGAGCAACCTTTGCTGGTTGCACCTGATGAGTTCGTGGGAGTACCCGACGTCCGGCACCGCCTCTGGCGGGTGCACCGCCTCTGGCGGGTGCATCGCCGCAGGGCTCGTGCACCGCCGCAGGGCGGGGCACCGCCACAGGAGCCCTTGCACGGCTGCAGAACGGGGGGCACCGCCACAGGGCGGGGGCACCGCCACAGGGCGGGGGCACCGCCACAGAGCGCGGGCGCGCACCCCTGGCGGAGCTGCACCCAGCTCAGGGGCAGGCGACGACGGACGACGACGGCCGGTGGGCTGTCGCCCACCGGCCGTCGTGCCGAGTCACCGCCGAGTCGTCCCCGGCTTCACCGCCGCGCCGCAGGGCGCCACGGCGTATGTCAGAAGGCCTCCTCCGGGAGGTCCATGATGTCCAGGTCGGTGCCCTCGATGATCCGCCGGTCGGCGCCGATGCGGGGCAACACCTCGCGGGCGAAGAACCGGGCGGCGGCCACCTTGCCGGTGTAGAACGCCTTGTCGCTGGCCGAGACCTCGCCGGCCAGGGCCTTCAGGGCCACGTCGGCCTGCTTCTGGAGCAGCCAGCCGACGACCAGGTCGCCGATTGCCAGCAGGAACCGGCGGCTGCTCAGGCCGACCTTGTAGAGCGCCCGGGTGTCGCCGCCCTGCGCCTCGCCCAGCCAGCCGGTCATCACGCCGATCATGTTCTGGATCTCGGCGAGCGCCTTGCCCAGCGCCTGCCGCTCCTCCTTGAGCTGGCCGTTGCCGGCCTCGGTGGCGATGAACTCCTGGATCTCGCCGGCGACCGCCATCAGGGCCTTGCCGTTGTCCCGGACGATCTTCCGGAAGATGAGGTCGAGGCTCTGGATCGCGGTGGTGCCCTCGTACAGGGTGTCGATCTTCGCGTCCCGGACGTACTGCTCCAGCGGGTAGTCCTGGAGGAAGCCGGAGCCGCCGAAGGTCTGCAGCGACTCGTGGCCGAGCAGCTCGTACGCCCGCTCCGAACCGACGCCCTTGACCAGCGGGAGGAGCAGGTCGTTGACCCGCTTGGCGAGCTTGGTCGCCTTCTCGTCGCCCGCCGCCTCGGCGATGGCCACCTTGTCCTGCCAGGTGGCGGTGTAGCAGACCAGGGCGCGCAGACCCTCGGCGTACGACTTCTGCAGCATCAGCGAGCGGCGCACGTCGGGGTGGTGGGTGATCGTGACGCGCGGCGCGGTCTTGTCCGCCATCTGGGTCAGGTCGGCGCCCTGCACCCGGCTCTTGGCGTACTCCAGGGCGTTCAGGTAGCCGGTCGAGAGGGTGGCGATGGCCTTGGTGCCGACCATCATCCGGGCGCTCTCGATGATCATGAACATCTGCCGGATGCCCTCGTGCTTCTCGCCCAGCAGCCAGCCCTTGGCCGGTACGCCGTGCTCGCCGAAGGTCAGCTCGCAGGTGTTGGAGACCTTCAGGCCCATCTTGTGCTCGACGTTGGTGGCGAAGACGCCGTTGCGCTCGCCCAGCTCGCCGGTGTTCTCGTCGAAGTGGTACTTCGGCACCACGAACAGGGAGAGGCCCTTGGTGCCCGGGCCGCCGACACCCTCGACGCCGACCGGGCGGGCCAGCACGTAGTGGATGATGTTGTCGCTGAGGTCGTGCTCGGCGGACGTGATGAAGCGCTTCACGCCCTCGATGTGCCAGGAGCCGTCGGGCTGCGGGATGGCGCGGGCCCGGCCGGCGCCGACGTCCGAACCGGCGTCCGGCTCGGTGAGCACCATCGTGGAGCCCCACTGCTTGTCGACGAAGAGCTTGGCCCACTTCTGCTGCTGCTCAGTGCCCTCGACCTGGAGCACGTGCGCGAAGGACGGGCCGGAGGCGTACATCCAGATGGCGGCATTGGAGCCGACGATCAGCTCGGCGAGGGACCACACCAGCGCCCGGGGCGCGTTGCTGCCGTCCAGTTCGGTCGGCAGCTCCAGCCGCCAGAACTCGGAGTTCATGTACGCCCGGTACGACTTCTTGAACGACTCCGGCAGCGGCGCGGTGTGCGTGGCCGGGTCGAAGACCGGCGGGTTGCGGTCGCTGTCCGTGTAGCTGGCGGCCAGGTCCTCGCGGGCGAGGCGGTCGACCTCGGCGAGGATGTCGCGCGCCGTGTCGACGTCCAGGTCCGTGTACGGCGCCTGGTTGAACGCCTGGTCCGCCCCGAAGACCTCGAAGAGGTTGAACTCGAGGTCCCGAAGGTTGCTCTTGTAGTGGGTCATGCTCGCTGGCCCCGCTTCCGGACAGGTGTTACCGATCAGTAACCCCGACTGTATTACCGATGGGTAGGCAGCGACAAGCCGATCTCAGAAGTGACGGCGATTACACACTTCCCGTTCGGGTTGCGAACGGACCTCCGGACCCTGCTCGGCGCGGGTCGGCTCAGCTCTCGGCCGCGCCGACCTCCCAGCTCGGTACGGCCACCGTCGCGGCGCCGCGCGAGCCCGTGTACTCCATCAGGACGAGGGCGATGTCGTCGTCGAGCCGGCCGTGGACCCACTCGACCAGGGCGGTCTCCAGCGAGGCGAGCCCGTCGCCGACGGTGCCGTGGCCGAGCAGCCGCCAGGCCCGGTCGGCGGTCGGGAAGAACTCGCCGTCCCGGCGCGCCTCGCCGAGCCCGTCGGTGAACAGCAGCAGCCGGTCGCCGGGCTCCAGGCGCTCGACCCGGGGGCGTACCACCGGCATGAAGCCGAGCGGCGGGGCGGGGGCCGGCGGTTCGAGCGGAATGACGGCGCCCCGGCGCAGCAGCAGCGGCGGCGGGTGGCCGCAGTTGACGATGGTGAGCGTTCCGCCTCGCTCCTCGACCAGCGCGGCGGTCACGAAGTCCTCGTCGCCCACGCTCCGGGCGACGGCCCGGTCCAGGTCGGTCACGATGGCCCGCAGGTCCGCCCGCTCGTACGCGACATGCCGGTACGAGCCCAACACGATGCTGGCGAGCCGGACCGCGTCGAGGCCCTTGCCCCGCACGTCTCCGATGATCATCCGCACCCCGTACGGCGTGTCGACCGCCTCGTACAGGTCGCCGCCGATCTCCGCCGTGGCGGTGGACGAGATGTACCGGGCGGCCACCGAGAGCGTGCCGACCTGCGGACCGAGCGGGCGCAGCACGGCCTGCTGGGCGACCGAGGCGAGCCGGGACAGCTCGGCGATCCGCTCGGCCTGGCGTTGCCGTACGGCTGCCGTGGCGACCGCGATCCCCGTGCCCAGCGCGATGCCCGCGACGGCGACCGCCGTGGGCAGCGCCACGGTCTCCTCGCCGAACGCGAAGGCGGCCCCCAGGGCCGTGGCGGCCAGGCCCACGCCGAGCACGATCCGCCACGACGCCAGCGCCGCGGTCAGGAACGGCGCGGCCACCATGAGCGCGATGTAGTTCGCCGGACGGCCGTCGGCCAGTTCCACGGCCGAGACGATCGCGAGCAGGACGAAGGCCGCGCCGAGTCCGGCGCGGGATCCGGGGCTCAGTGGGCCGGGGCCCGACTGGAAGGGTCGCGTGCGTACGAGGGACAGCATGCCTGATGGACGTGAGCGGGTGAATGAACCTGGCCCGTCGTCCGAGGATGTTCTGCCCACCTGGATCGCGCCACCCGGCCGTTCGCCACCCGGCGGGCGGTCAGCCCAGCACCTCGTAGCGAACCTCGACGTGGCCGGCGTCGAGCGGGGCGATGTCGGCGAACGCGGCCCGGGACAGGTCCAGGCAGCGCCCCGCGATGAACGGGCCACGGTCGTTGATGCGTACGGTCACGGACTTGCCGTTCGCCGGGTTGGTGACCCGGACCATCGTGTCGAACGGCAGGGTCTTGTGGGCGGCGGTCAGCGCGGACGGGTTGAAGTTCTCGCCGTTGGCGGTGAGCTGCCCCTCGGAGTAGAACGACGCGCCGCACGAGCCGCTGTCGACCACCGGGCGGGCGGTGCTGCTCTTCTTCGTCGCGGTGGGCTTCGGCGCGGCGGTGCGCGGCTTGCTCCGGGAGGGGGCCTGGGCGGACCGGCTCGCCTTGGGGCTCGCGGTCGCGCTCGGCGAGGCGCTGGCGCTCGGCGACGTGCCGGCGCTCGGCGGGGTGACCGGCGCGCTGGGGGCGACGCTGGTCGGCAGGTCGGTGGGCGCGAGGTCGAGCGCGGCCGGCCGGGAGGTCTCCCCGCCCGAGGTGAGCTGGACGGCGCCGACGGTGCCGCCGACGGCGAGGGCCACCCCGACCGCCGCGGTGGCCGCGATGCCGGCCGGCGAGGAGAACATGCGGGTACGGGAGTGCCTGCCAGCCACCGGTCCGGTCCTTTCGTCACCTGAACAAACCGGGTCGGACCGTAACGAGAGAAGCACATCCGAAGTCAACGTGATCACGGTGGTATGACCGTAATTGCAGTGATACGTGTACCCGATCATCCGACCCGAGGTGGACCGAGCGGTCCGGGTCGGCTCGCGTGGCGCAGGATGGTTGCATGCCCTCCGAGCTAAGCGGACGCCTCGCCGCGCTGGTCAGGTGGATCGACCCCGGCCCCGGCGCCAGCCACCTGGTCAGCGACGTCTCCGGCTGGTGGCGTGACCCGGAGGTCCTCGCCCGGCTGGGGCCGGCCCTCGTGGAGCCCTTCCGGGCCGCCCGGCCGACGGTGGTCGTCTCGCCGGCGGTCACCGGATACCTGCTCGGTCCGCTCGCCGCGACGGCGCTCGGGGTCGGCTTCGTGCCGGCGCACAAGCCGGGCGACGGCCGGCTGCCCGCCGGGGCGCTGACCTGGGCGCAGAGCCCACCGGACTTCCGTGGCCGGCGGGTCGACCTGGCCGTACGGGATCACGGCCTCGGCCAGGGCGACCGGGTGCTGGTGGTGGACGACTGGGTCGCCACCGGGGCCCAGGTCCGCGCGCTCTACGAGATCTGCGCCGCTCGGGGCGCGGAACCGGTCGGCACCGCCACGGTCGTGCTGGACTGCCCCCCGGCGCTCGCCACCGAGCTGCGCGTACGCGGGCTCATGAACGGCGCCGACCTGACTACTTGACGCCGCCTGTGCCGGTCACCTGATCTGGACGAAGTCCTCGACGGCCGTGCAGACCCGGCCGAGCGCCTCCGCCGAGCGGGCCAGCGGACCCGGCACCATCAGCGCGTGGTCGGCCTGCCCGATCTCCACCACGTACGGGGTGAGGCGGCGGGCCAGCGAGCCGTCCCAGGACGGGTCCGCCGTGCCGCCCACCAGCAGGAACGGCGCGGTGGCGCGACGCAGGCCGTCGACCACGTCGGGGACGTGCAGCAGCGGGGTCAGCCAGACGGCCGGCAGTCGGCGGTCGGCCGCGAGCGGCGTGGCCATCGAGCCGAGCGACTTGCCGACCAGCAGGTCCGTCGGCTCGGCGAGGGTCGGTGCGACCTGGCCGATCACCCACTCGACGGCCGGCCCCGGCCCCTCCCGGTCAGGGGCCAACCGCTCCGGCACCTCCCACGTGACGGCGTGCAGGGCGTAGCCGGCGCGGCGCAGCGCCTCGCCGACGTAGACGAAGAGCGGGAACCGGGTGTCGTAGCCCCGACCGGGGATGAGCACCACGCGCCTGTCCGCCATGCCGCCTCCCGATCGTCGCCCCACCCACCGTAGCGCCCGCCGCACTGACAGTGGGGGCGGAAAATGTCACGACTGCGGCCGGCGGCGACGGTACCGTCGGCGGGATGTGGCCTCGGATCGGTGGACTGCGCACCCTCGCCCTCGGCACCCCCGGTGAGCTGCGGACGCGGCTCAACACCCTGGTCCTCGCCGGAGTGAAGACGGCGACCGCCGGGCTGACCACCGAGTACGCCGAGGAGGGCGAGGAGCTGGAACACGCCGGCGAGCGGCTGGCCCTCGTCGACGACGAGGACGCGCTGGTCGGCGTCGTGGAGGTCACCGGCGTCGAGGTGGTCCGCTTCGCGGACGTGCCGTGGGACTTCGCCCGCTCCGAAGGGGAGGGTGACCGCTCCATCGAGGAGTGGCGCGCGGGCCACGCCGCCTACTGGGCGCGCGTGGGCACCCCTGTCACCGACGACAGCGAGGTCGTCTGCATCCGCTTCCGGCTGGTCTCCGGCGGCGACGGCGGGACACCCAGGCCTCGCCCGTCAGGCGCGACGCAGCTCGGGTAGCAGACGGGTGGCGACGTCCACCAGGACGGCCTCGTCACCGGCGTACCAGCTGCTGGCCCGGGGCCAGTGGGTGACCACGTCGGTGAAGCCGAGGGTGGCGGCCCGGCCGACCTGCTCGGCGAAGAACTCGGCGCTGCGCAGCGAGAAGACCGGCGCGGAGTCGAGCGAGAGGTAGCGGTCCAGGGTGCCCGGGTCGCGCCCGGCCGCGGCGAGCGTCCCGTCCATCCGGGCGGCGGCCTCGGCCACCCCACGCCACCAGCTCTCCAGGTCGTCCGCGTCCGGGCCGGTGGTGATCCAGCCCTGGCCGAACCGTGCCGCCAGCCGCATCGACCGGGGCCCGTTGGCAGCCATCACGAACGGCACCCGGGGCGTCTGCACGCAGCCCGGGTTGTTGCGGGCGTCCACGGCGGAGAACCACTCCCCGCGCCAGGTGGTGCCGTCCTCGCGCAGGATGAGGTCGAGCAGCTCGGTGAACTCCGCGAACCGGTCCACCCGCTGCCGTGGCGGCAGCGTCTCCCCGCCCAGTACGGCCGAGTCGAAGCCGATCCCGCCGGCACCGAGGCCGAGCAGCAGCCGCCCGTCGGAGACGTCGTCGAGCGCGGTGACCTGCCGGGCGAACGCCGCCGGGTGACGGAAGTTCGGCGAGGCGACCAGCGTGCCGAGCCGGATCCGGGAGGTCACCGTCGCGGCGGCGGTCAGCGTGGTCACGGAGTCGAACCAGGGTCCGTCGACCAGGTCCCGCCAGCCCAGATGGTCGTACGTCCAGGCGTGGTCGAAGCCCCACTCGTCCGCCTGCCGCCAGCGGCGCCGCGAGTCGGACCAACGCTGGTCGGGAAGGATCACGATGCCAATCCGCATGATCGCCAGCCTAGAGCCGCCGCTGCCCGGAAGCGCGCCCGCAAGGGGTTGACCATATATCGATGATCTGAATATGGTGCCGATCGTGACCGCGATGCGTGAGCCGACCTTCCTGATCCTCACCGCGCTCGCCGGTGCCCCCCGGCACGGCTACGGCATCATCCGGGAGGTCACCGCTCTCTCCGCGCAGCGCGTCACCCTGCTGCCCGGCACCCTCTACGCCGCGTTGGACCGGTTGCACGCACAGGGGCTCGTCGCGCCCGACCGCGAGGAGACCGTCGACGGTCGGGTCCGCCGCTACTACCGCCTCACCCCGGACGGGATCCGCGCCCTGGACGCCGAGACCGCCCGGCTGCGCCAGCTCGCCACCGCCGCCGAGACCCGACTGCGCGCGCTGCGCCCCGGCACCGCCTGACCGCCCCCGTACCGATCGAGAGGACAGCCATGCCCACGACCGGCGACCGGCTCGCCCGCCGCTACCGACGGCTGCTGTTCTGCCATCCCCGCGCCTACCGGCGGGCCCGGGCCGACGAGATGGTCGGGGTCCTGCTGGACGCGGCGCCTCCGGGCCGCACCCGGCCCACGCCGCGCGAGGCCGCCAACCTGATCCGGCATGGCCTGCGCTGCCGGCTGGGACGACCAGCCAGCCGTACGGTCGGCGTCTGGGCCACCCTCACCGCCGTCAGCTGCGGCCTGTTCACCGCCGCCCTCGCCACCCGCGCCGCCTGGGAGACCTCTGCGCCGTTGCCCGACCGGGCCGAGACCGCCGCCGTCTTCACCGTCGTGCTGCCCGGTCACGACCTCGGTGACGTCGAGCTGGCGCCGGCGCTCTTCACCTTCTACAGCCAGCCACTCACCGTGCGGGCGCTCGACAACCTGCTGCTCGGCGACGGCGGCGAATACCAGCAGAGCGAGGTCGTGGCCGGCACCGCCGGCGCACCCCGGATGCCCGCCGACGAGACGCTCGCGCTCGCGCAGCGGCGCCTGCGGGAGACCGGCTGGCAGGTGTACGCCCCGACGGTGCGCAGCGCCCTGGGCTGCGTCGACAAGACGTGCGCCCCGCTCGTCACGACCACCGACACCACCGTGCTCGCCCGACGCGGCGACACGGTCCTCCAGCTGCATGTGGCCGCCCCGCCGTCGCCCGACGGCGGCAACCTGTCGCTGACGCTGAGCCGGGCGGCTCCCCCGGCCGTGCTGCCGGCCGGGGTCGCGGGCGGACTGCTCGGCGCGGCCCTCGGCTGGCTGGTCTTCGGGTGGGCCAGCCGGCGCACCGAGGCGGCGCGCCGCACCCCGGGAACGGTCGGCGTCCTGCTCGGGGTCACCCTGTTCCTCTGGTGGGCGCCCGTCCTGCTGACCGCCCCCGACCTGCTCGGTCACCACCGCGCCCAGCCGCACCCCACCTGGCATCCGTTGTGGGAGTGGCTGGGTCAGCCGGCGGGTTCGCTGCTCTTCGTGGTGGGCGCGGCGAGCGCGCTGCTGACGCTGGCCCTGGCCGCCGCACCGCGGCGCGATCCACTGCCGACGGCCGCCGTCGGCTGACCGCCGTCCCCGGCACCCGGGCCGGCCGGACGGGTGCGGGGGTGGCGTTCAGGCCGGTGTCAGGATCAGCCAGCCGAAGCCGACGACGTCGCGGTAGCCGTCGAGGTACTCGTCGCGCCGCTGGTCGGCGAACGCGCGCGCCTGCGGTGTGCCGAGGCATTCGATGCCCGCGCGCCAGTCGGACTCGAAGTCGTCCCACTCGGCGAGGGTGGACACGGCGACGTGCAGCGGCCGGAACCCCGCGTCCACGGCGAGCCGGGCCAGGGCCCCCAGGCCAGGCCGGTCGCCGAAGATCTCGCGCACCTGATCACCGGGGCTGGCCTGGTAGAAGCCGTCGGCGAAGAGCAGCTTGCCGCCGGGCGCGGTGAGGCGGTGCAACGCGGCGAGGGCGCGCGCCGCGTCCCCCCAGATGTGCCCCGCCCCGACGTTGACGACGAGGTCGGCGGGCCGGTCCCAGGTGGCGGCGTCCGCGCTGTGGAAGGTGACCCGGTCCGAGAGTCCCCGCTCCGTCGCGCGCAGCCGGGCCCCTGCGGCGTCACGCTCGATCCCGTCGCCGTCGATGCCGTGGGCCTCACACAGCCGCAGCAGCAGCTCGCCGTTGCCGCAGCCCAGGTCCAGGGCTCGCCAGCCCGCCCCGGTGGGGGCCAACCGCCGGACCAGTTCCGCCGCCCGCTGCTCGCCGAGCGGCGCGTTGAAGGTCAGGTTGGCCGCGGCGGCGGCCAGGTACGCATCGCGATCTTGGCCATCCATCGACACACCGTACGACAACAGCCGCCGCCCATGAGACGCCAAGAGGCCCTGGCTGGGACCACAGTCCTGACCAGGGCCTTCGTACGTGGAGCGGGTGACGGGAATCGAACCCGCACTGTCAGCTTGGGAAGCTGATGTTCTGCCATTGAACTACACCCGCAGGCGGCACCACTGTACCTGAGTCGTCACGCCGGTGCACCCAGGCACCCCTCCGACGCAACCCGGCGCGGCGACCTTGGCAGCGAACGGCCCTCAGAGGGGCCTCAACTCACCAAGATCTCGCACGCCACTGCCGGGCCACTGCCTCGCCACCGCCCACCGCACCGCCGCCCGCCACCCTCGCCGCGCCACCACCCCGGCGCAGCCCCGCCGGGCCGCAGCCCCGCCGCACCGCAGCCCCGCCGCACCGCAGCCCCGCCGGACCGCCGCCCCGCCGGGCCGCAGCCCGTCCGCCGCGACCGTCCAGCCGCGTAGCCCGGCTGGCGCGGTCGGCACGCTCGGATCCGAACCGGTACCGCGGGTCGCTTCTTATCGACGAAAGTTGCTCACGAAACACGTTCGCCAGGGAAAAGTTCCACGCCGGCAACACATAGCCATTCTCAAATCCCTCGATCGGTTGTAACGTCTGCCCAACGTTTACAGCCAGGGCGTGACATACCTCCTGTCGCGCCGCCAGAAAGAGGTGGGCCCATGGGACTCCGTCCCAACCTGCTGACCCGGCGTACGGCCGGTGTCGCGTCGACGACCCTCGCGCTGCTGCTCAGCACCGCCGCGGTGGGCGTCGTCCCGGCCGCTTCGGCCTTCTCCGCCGCTCCCGGCGAGGTCTGCGTCGAGCCGGCCGACGTCCACTCGGATGCCCGCGTCAAGCACGGCGGCAAGGCCAAGCACGAGCCGAACGAGCTGACCCTCGCGGAGACCCGCGAGCGCGAGGCCGACATGGCCGCCGCGCTGAGCGAGCGGGCGCGGTTCCGCGCCGGCGCCGGCGCCTCCACGATGGCGGCCACCGTCACGATCCCCGTGGTGGTGCACGTGATCCAGGAGAACAGCACCCGGGCCGGCGGCAACATCCCCGACTCGATGATCAACTCGCAGATCAGCGTGCTGAACCAGTCGTTCAGCGGGGCGACCGGTGGCGCGGCCACCGCGTTCAGCTTCCAACTCCAGAAGATCAACCGGGTGACGAACACGTCCTGGTACCCGATCGTGCAGGGCTCCTCGGCGGAGCGGTCGATGAAGACCTCGCTGCGCGAGGGCGGCAAGAACACCCTCAACCTCTACCTGGGTGAGCTGAGCGACGACCTGCTCGGCTGGGCGACCTTCCCGGCCCGGAAGCTCAACACCATGGACGGCGTCGTCGTGCTGAGCGAGTCGCTGCCGGGCGGCACCGCCACCAACTACAACCAGGGCGACACGGGCACCCACGAGGTCGGCCACTGGCTGAACCTCTACCACACCTTCCAGGGCGGCTGCTCCGGCTCGGGTGACAGCGTCAGCGACACGCCGGCCGAGGCCTCGCCGGCCTACCAGTGCCCGACCGGGCGGGACACCTGCAGCACCGCGGGCACCGACCCGATCACCAACTTCATGGACTACACGTACGACTCCTGCATGTACCAGTTCACCGCCGGGCAGGCCAGCCGCATGCTGACCGCCTGGAACGCGTACCGCGCGGCGTAGTCAAGCCGTACGACTCCACCGGTGCCGGCTCCGCTCGACGGGGCCGGCACCGGTGTGTGTGCGGCCGGTGGGCCGCGCCCGGGGGCGGGATGGTGGTCACGGTGCGGCGCCCCGGGTGGGAACGGTGCCGGGGCGCCGCACCGCGTCTCAGGCGGCCGGGCGGGCGGCGTGGCCGCCGACGCTTCCCGACCGGGTCTCGGGCAGCACGGCGGTGCCGGCGGCAGCCGCGTGGGGGTCGAGCCACACCTGGACGGCGGGGCGGCCGTGCCACTCGCCGGCCCCGCCAGCGACACCGGACTCGCGGCGGGCCAGCATCGCCACGTCGACGGTGAACTCGAAGACCCGCCAGTCGACCTGGGGCGCGGCCCGGTGACTGCGGGCCAGCCGGGCGACCCGGGCCGGGTCGGTCACCGGCCGGGCGTGGCCGGCGACGTAGGCTTCGTCGTCGCTCTCCTCCGGCGGGAAGGAGTGCAGCGCGTAGCGACCGTCGCGCTCCAGGTCGCGCCGCTTGGGCGAGTCGACGACGAAGCAGAAGAGCCCCTCGTCGGTGATCACGGGGGAGACCGGGTGCACCCGGGGCCCGCCGTCGGCGCGGACGGTGGCCAGGTAGCCGAAGCCCGGCCCGTACTGCTGCATGAGGAGGCGGATCCCGTCGGCGAGGCGGGGCTCGTCGGCGGCGAATTCGGACCAGGAAGCCATGCCGGCATTCTATCGAACAATTGTACGAAGGCGCACTCCGACACGCAGGTCACGCACGTCGCTCGCTAAGGTGTGCGGATGCTGCTCTCCGATCGCGACCTGGCCCGCGAGATCGAGGCGGGAACGCTCGCGCTGGAGCCGTTCGAGCCCGCGTTGGTGCAACCGTCCAGCATCGACGTACGCCTGGACAAGCTCTTCCGGGTCTTCAACAACCACCTCTACACCCACATCGACCCCGCCCAGCAGCAGGACGACCTCACGTCGATGGTCGAGGTACCCGACGGCGAGCCCTACGTGCTGCATCCCGGCGAGTTCGTGCTCGCCTCGACGCTGGAGGTCATCTCGCTCGGCGACCAGCTCGCCGGCCGCCTGGAGGGGAAGAGCTCACTGGGCCGGCTCGGCCTGCTCACCCACTCCACGGCGGGCTTCATCGACCCGGGCTTCTCCGGCCACGTCACCCTGGAGCTGTCCAACGTGGCCAACCTGCCGATCACGCTCTGGCCGGGCATGAAGATCGGGCAACTCTGCATCTTCCGGCTCTCGTCGCCGGCGCAGCACCCGTACGGCTCGGTCGTCTACGGCTCGCGCTACCAGGGGCAGCGCGGGCCGACCCCGAGCCGCTCCTGGCAGCACTGGCGCACCTGGCCGACCCGCTGACCCGACCTGCGGGCGGGCGGAGGGCCCCCGCCGGGCGGGGACCCTCCGGGCACGTCAGCCGGGTCGGCCGTAGCTGTGGATCGGGCCGTCGTCGACCTTCTTCATCTTGATCGGCACCCCGGCGCGGGAGGCGTGCACCACCCAGCCCCCGCCGACGTACATGCCGACGTGGTGCAGGTCGCTGTAGTAGAAGACCAGGTCCCCCGGGCGCAGCTCGCTCCGGCTGACGGACGCGGTGGCCCGGCGCTGCTGCGCGGCGTTGTGCGGCAGCGAGACCCCGGCCTTCGCCCAGGCGGCGAGCATCAGGCCGGAGCAGTCGTACGAGTTCGGCCCCTCGGCACCCCAGACGTAGGGCTTGCCGATCTGGGCACAGGCGAACTTCACGGCGGTACCGGCCGGGCCGCCGGGGTAGCCGGCCGGGCAGGGGGCGGGACGCAGCGGCCCGCCGCCGCCGTTGCCGTAGACCCGCAGCCGCAGCTTCTGCAACCGGTCGATCTCGGCGTTGATCTGCTTCTTCTTCGCCGCGAGCTGGGCCTCGGTGCGGCTGAGCTGGACGACCATCTCGTCCAGCGGCGCCTTCTTCGCGGCCAGTTGGTCGCGCAGCTCGGCGACCTGCCGCACGTCCTGCTGCTGGTGCTGGGCGAACCGGTCGAGCAGTTCGAGCTGCCCGACCATCTCGCTGGGCGAGCGGCTGCCCAGCAGGGCGTTGACGACGGAGACGTTCTCGCCCTTGTAGGCGCGGGCGGCCAGGGCGCCCACCTTCTCCATCGCCTCGTCGACCTGCTTCTCCAGCGGCCCGATCTGCGCGGCGAGCGCGTTCGCCTGCTTGCGTCTGGCGGCCAGGTCCTGTCGGGTGGCGTTGTGCCGCTCGATGATCGGTTCGAGCTTGTTCCAGTCCTCGTCGATCTGCCGCTCGATCTCGGCGACCGTCGGTTCGGCGTGAGCCGCCGTGGCGCCGCCGGTCAGGACGACGGCGAACGCGGCGAGGGCGGCGAGGGCGGTGGTGCAGCGGTACCAGCGTGGGCGCGGCGCAGCCGTCGTCGGGTCGGTGCGGGCCGACCGGGCCGACGGTGGCCGCGGGGCATGGTGTGCCACCGGGCTGCGTACTCCTTCTTCCGGACCGCCTACCGGGTTAGCTGACGGGTTCGGGCGGGAAGGGGACGCCCTACCGCAGGGGCTGCGGATTCACCCCGGGAACCTGGGTCCCCGGCTCGCTCGTGAGCGACTCGGCGGTGTCGGACCGCCACCGCCCGGGTTGGACGGATTGTCACCGGCCGACGAATGACCAGAGTAGAGACGGCCGTTATCGATCCGCAACCCTGCGGGCAGTGACACTCCGTACCCACCCGCGCCTGGCGAATCCGCAACCCGGAAGACGAAGATTTTCTTCCTTCTGAAGTGTCAGACAGAAAGGTATTGACCAAAGGCGGCGGGCGGGGCGAAGGTGGCCCCACCTTTGCCCGCCCGAACTGGGGGTCTGATGCACCTGTCAGCGACATCGAGGAGCAGACGCGTCCTGCTGGCCGCCGCCGTGGCCGCCGCCCTGACGGCGACGCCGCTCACCGCCGCCGGATCCGCCGCCGCAGCGACGCCGGTGACCGACCGGCAGCAGCAGTACGCCGCCGCGTCGGCCGAGTACGGCGTGCCGGAGAGCGTCCTGCTCGGGGTCTCCTACCTACAGTCCCGCTGGGACACCAACGCCGGCACGCCGAGCACCAGCGGCGGCTACGGACCGATGCACCTCACCGACGCCGAGCACGTCGCCGCCCTGTCCGGCGGCACCCACCACGACGAGGGCAGCGAGGACCCGCGCGGCGACGACTCCCGCCCGTCCCTGGCCGAGGCCAACGAGCCGCCGGCCGCCGCCCCGCCCGCCGAGGCGCTCCGGACGCTCGACGCCGCCGCGGAACTGACCGGCGCCAGCGAGGAGGCGCTGCGCACGGACGTCACGGCGAACATCCGGGGCGGCGCGGCGCTGCTGGCCGCGTACCAGAAGGAGATCGGCGCCCCGGTCGGTGCCGGCACCGACCCCGCGGCCTGGTACGGCGCGGTGGCCCGGTACTCGGGCGCGGACAGCGCCGACGCCGCGGCGGCCTTCGCCAACGAGGTGTACGCCACCATCGCCACCGGCGACAGCCGGCTGACCGACGACGGGCAGCGCGTCACGCTGGCCGGCAGCGCGGTCCAGCCGGACCGTTCCTGGCTGGACCGGCTGCGGCTGCGCAAGCTCGCCCGGCCCGACGGGCTGGAGTGCCCGGTCGACATCTCCTGCGAGTGGATCCCGGCGCCGTACCAGCAGTACGGGCCCGCCCTGGGCGACTACGGCAACCACGACCTGGCGAACCGGCCCACGCAGCAGAAGATCGAGTACATCGTCATCCACGACACCGAGGGCTACTTCGGCCCCAGCGTCAACCTGGTCAAGGACCCGAAGCGGGTGGGCTGGCACTACACCCTGCGCTCGGTCGACGGCCACATCGCCCAGCACATCAAGACCAAGGACGTCGGCTGGCACGCCGGCAACTGGTACGTGAACGCCAAGTCCATCGGCCTGGAGCACGAGGGCTTCGCCGGGCACGGCACCTGGTACACCGAGGCGATGTACCGCACCTCCGCCAAGCTGGTCCGTCACCTGGCGCGGCAGTACAACATCCCGCTGGACCGCAACCACATCATCGGCCACGACAACGTCCCCGGCACCGTCGCCGCGAACGTGCGCGGCATGCACTGGGACCCGGGACCGTACTGGGACTGGTCGCACTACTTCGACCTGCTGAAGGCGCCGTTCAAGTCGACCGGCACGCACCGGACCGGGCTGGTCACCATCGACCCCGACTTCGCCACCAACCAGCCGCCGTTCACCGGCTGCAACCGGCAGCCGCCGGGCGTGCCGAACCCGCCGCCGGCGGAGGCCCCCTGCCCGCTGCGCGGCTCCTCCGCGCTGTTCCTGCACAACGCGCCGAGCCACGACGCGCCGCTGGTCAACGACATCGCGTTGCGGCCCGACGGCACCCCCAACACCAAGTACGTCTCCGACCACGGCGCCCGCGTCTCGGCCGGCCAGACGTACGCGCTGGCGGAGGTCCAGGGCGACTGGACCGCGATCTGGTACCTCGGGCAGAAGGGGTGGTTCCACAACCCCGCCTCGAAGCCGACGGCGAAGTGGTCCGTCGGGTTCGTCGTGACCCCGAAGGCCGGTAAGGCCACCATCCCGGTGTACGGCCGGGCCTACCCGGAGCAGGCCGCGTACCCGGAGGGCGTGCCGTACCAGGCGATCTCGCCGTTGCAGTACACCCTGTCGGCCGGTGAGCGCTACGCCGTCGGCAACCTGCTCCCCGGCGAGTACTACCGGGCTGTCACGTTCGACGGCTCCGCCCCGGGTGACCGGACGGTCGTCCGCGGCGACAACAGGTACGTGCAGGTCCAGTTCGGTCACCGGATCATGTACGTCAACCTGGACGACGTGGACCTGGTGCCCTCCCCGCTGGGCGCGCCCCGCTGATCCACCCGTACGACGAGGGCCCCCGGTCGACTCCGACCGGGGCCCTTCGTTGCGTGGATCAGCGGGTGCGCATCAGGGCCTGCGGAACCCGGCCACCGGCATCGTGTTGATGCTGGAGACGTTCACCGGCTTGCCGGCCCGGGGCGCGTGCACCATCTTGTCGTTGCCGAGATAGAGGCCGACGTGGTGCAGGTCACTGAAGAAGAAGACCAGGTCACCCGGGCGCGCCTCGGAGCGCGGGATGGCCTTGCCCTCGTTCCACTGCGCGCCAGTGAAGTGCGTCAGGTGGACCCCGGCGGCCTTGTAGGCGTACTGGGTCAGGCCGGAGCAGTCGAACGAGTTCGGGCCGGTGGCACCCCAGACGTACGGGTCGCCGACCTGGGCGCAGGCGGTCCGGATCGCGATTCGGGCCTTCTCGCTGACCACCCCGTTGATGGTCGGGCAGTTCACGGTCTTGACCGTCGTCACCGGCATCGACGCCTCGAGCTTCTTGATGTCGGCGTCGATCTGCTTCTTCTTCGCCGCCAGGTCGTTCTGCTGCTTCGTCTGGGAGACGATCAGCGTGTCGAGCTTCTGCTTCTCCGCGTCGAACTTCTCGCGGACCTTCGTCACGCCCTCGAGCTGCTTGCGCTCCTGCGCGGCCAGCCGGTCCAGCAGCGTCAGCTGCTCGGTCAGCGTGTCAGGCTTGGCGCTGACCAGCAGCGCGCCGATCTCCTGCGAGGGGCCGGAGATGTAGTAACGGGAGGCGAGGGCACCGACCCGGTCCATCGCCAGCTCGGTCTCCAGCGCCAACGGCTGGATCTTCTTCTGCAGGTCCTCCGACTTCTTGCGGTTGACCTTCAGCTGCGCCCGCACCTTGTTGTACTGCTCGATGGTGGGTTCGAGCTGCCGCCACTTCTGGTCGATCGCGGCCTCGATCTCGTCGACCGAGGGCTCGGCGTGGGCGGGCGCGGCCAGCATGCCGGCGCCGACCGCCGCCGCGGCGATCAGGGTGAGCAGAAGGTGGGCGACCCTGCGCAGGCCACCCGGGCGAGCAGACCGTCCCGGTGCGTGACGATGAGGGGGCATGGTTGCCACCGGCACCGACTCCTTTTGCAACCCGGCCGCTTGGCGCCTCGCGCGAGGGAAGAGGGGCGAGACAGACGACCCACAGCGGCCGGTGCCCAACATTAGGGAAGGCCGGCAGCGGAATCAAGGTGACCGGGGGCCACTTCACGCCTGCGCAACCGCTTGCGTACCAAGGGTATCGGCCCGGGAGATCAACGATCCCAGTCGATGCGGCAACGGGCCGGACCACGCCGAGGGGCGGCGGCACCGGAAGGGTGCCGCCGCCCCTCGGGCGTCACAGGGGGTACGGGTCAGCCGGCGACCGGCAGCCGCTCGGTGTCGGTGCCGCCCGGCGCCTGCTCGGGCTTGACCGACCGGAGCAGGACGCTGGCCACGTCGACGACCTCGACCTGCTCGCCGGCCTCCTTGCCGTTCACGCCGTCGTTGAGCATCGTCGAGCAGAACGGGCAGCCGACGGCGACCGTCTTCGCCCCGGTCGACATGGCCTCCTCGACCCGGTCCACGTTGATCCGCTTGCCGATCTTCTCCTCCATCCACATCCGGGCGCCGCCGGCGCCGCAGCAGAAGGAGCGCTCGCTGTTGCGGGGCATCTCGGTGAGTTCACCGGAGATCGCGGACCCCAGCACCTCGCGCGGCGGGGCGAAGACCCGGTTGTGCCGGCCCAGGTAGCAGGGGTCGTGGTAGGTCACGCCGCCGTCGACCGGCTGCACCGGGGTGAGCTTGCCGGTGGCGACCAGGTGCGCCAGGAGCTGGGTGTGGTGGACCACCTCGAACTCGCCGCCGAGCTGGCCGTACTCGTTGCCCAGGGTGTTGAAGCAGTGCGGGCAGGTGGCGACGATCTTCCGCTTGCCCTTCTCCCGGCCCTCGAACGCCTCGTTGAGGGTCTCGACGTTCTGCTGGGCGAGCATCTGGAAGATGAACTCGTTGCCGATGCGCCGGGCCGGGTCGCCGGAGCAGGTCTCGCCCTCACCGAGGATCGCGAACTTCACGCCCGCCTCGTTGAGCAGCGTGGCGACCGCCCGGGTGGTCTTCTTGGCCCGGTCCTCGAACGCGCCGGCGCAGCCGACCCAGAAGAGGTACTCGAAGTCGTCGACCTCGCCGACCCTCGGCACCTCGAAGTCCAGGCCCTTGGTCCAGTCCTCGCGGGTGTTCTGCGGGGCGCCCCACGGGTTGCCCCGGTTCTCCAGGTTGCGCAGCATGACGCCGGCCTCCGACGGGAAGCTCGACTCGATGAGCACCTGGTAGCGGCGCATGTCGACGATGTGGTCGACGTGCTCGATGTCGACCGGGCACTGCTCGACGCAGGCGCCGCAGGTGGTGCAGGACCAGAGCACGTCCGGGTCGATGACGCCGCCGTCCTCGGCGGTGCCGATCAGCGGCTTCTCGGCCTCGGCGAGCGCCAGCACGTCCACGTGGGCGAGCTGGGCGGCGGTGGCCTTCTCCTCGCCGGTCAGGTCCTTGCCGCCGCCGGCCAGCAGGTACGGCGCCTTGGCGTACGCGTGGTCGCGCAGGCTCAGCACCAGCAGCTTCGGCGACAGCGGCTTGCCCGTGTTCCACGCCGGGCACTGCGACTGGCAGCGGCCGCACTCGGTGCAGGTGCTGAAGTCCAGCAGGCCCTTCCAGGTGAACTGCTCGACCTGGGCGACACCGAACTGGTCCTTCTCGGGGTCGGCCTCCTCGAAGTCCAGCGGCTTGCCCTGGCTCGTCATGGGCCGCAGGGGGCCGAGGCCGGAGACGTTCGCGCCCGGGTCGCGCTTGAAGAAGATGTTGAAGAAGGCCAGGAAGCGGTGCCAGGCGACGCCCATGGTGACGTTCAGCGAGATCACGATGAGCCAGGTCATCGAGATTATGATCTTGATGAGCGCGGCGACGCTGACGCCGGCCGCCCAGTTCGGCAGCAGGCCGCCGATGGCGTGGCTGAGCGGGGCGGCCCAGACCGGGTACTCGAAGTGGTCGGTGGCGACCTTGAAGCCCCGGATCACGAAGCCCATGATCAGTACGGCGAGGATGATGCCCTCGACGAAGTAGCCCTGCCACATGGTCGAGCCGGTGAACCGGGACCTCCCGCCGGGCCGGGTGGGCCGGTTGCGGAGCCGGATCGCGATCAGCACCAGGATGCTGACGATGCCGAGGATCGCGAGCCACTCGGTGACCAGGCCGTAGAGCGCCCAGCCGCCGACCAGCGGCAGCCCGCCCGTCGGCGTGACGACCTCGAAGTACGCCTCCAGCACCAGCAGCGACAGGACGATGAAGCCGACCATCACGAACCAGTGCGCCGCGCCCACCACGCTCCAGCGCAGCATGCGGGTGTGGCCGGCGGTCTCGGCCAGCATGGTCTTCGTACGGGTGCCCTTGTCCCCGAAGCGGGTCGCATCCGGCTGACCCAGCCGGATGACAGCCACCATCTTCATGACCGCGCGTGCCGCAAGCCACACCGCCACGGCGGTGATGGCGAACGCGAGGATCGTGGTGACGATCTGGACGCTGCCCATCGAGTTGGCCTCCCCGGTCTGCTGCCTGTCGAGCGGCTCGGCGACCGGGGGCCGGGTCAGGGCGCGATCGGCGAGCCGCAGCTGCCACACCCTCGACCGGGCCGGTCGATGACCTCGCTCCGCTCGGTCATTCAGTGCAGCCTACGCGCAAGGTTACCCAGGAGTAACGTGAGTCATCTCGCACTCGGCCACGCCGCCCTGCGCACACCATAGGGCGCGCGCACCGCAACCGCCGGGCAGGGCTCCACCGAGTGAGATGGATAGCTCCGGCCGACCCACCGCGCCGTGCGACCTGACCCCGTCACCCGGAGTCCCGGCGCCGTCGACGGCGGGGCCGAGCGCGTGGCCGTTCCACGTCGGGCGCGGGGCCGACGACTGCCCGCGCCCGGGACCCCGCCGCCGACCTGACGGCGGGGTGCGGCGCTCAGCGCCAGCGCGAGAGCAGGATCAGGGAGGCGACCATGGCGCCGAAGCCCACCGCGAGGTTCCAGTAGCCCCACGACATGACCGGGTATTCCTGCTCGGAGAGGTAGTAGACCACCAGCCAGCCGATGCCGACGACGATCAGGGCGACCGCAAGGGCCGGCAGCCAGATCGGGCTAGGCTTGCGCGTCGCCGCCGTCGCCGTCGGGCGGACGTCCGTCGGCGGGGTGTACACCTTCTTCTTGCGGACCTGAGACTTGGGCACGACGCTCTCCAGAGGGGTTACGACCTCGTCCGGCCTGACAACCGGGCGCGGGGGCGACGGTCCATGGCCAATAATGTTCGACAGCTAGCGTAGTCCGGAAGGCCCGCCCAATCCACGAATGGGGCGAGGCCGGTGCACGGAGTGACCGAAAAAGGCGGGACTGTACGGGTCGCCGCGGGGGCCCGCGCCTCCGCGGACCGACCCAGACGACGGGGAAGGAAGGCTCGGTGGAGTACACATCCGGCGCGGCCTCCTGGCAGAAGGTGCTCCGGCGGGCGGTCGCCGGGCTGCTGCCTCGGCGCCCACGGCAGCGACGACCTGGCTGGTCGATCGGCGTGCCGCTGATCGCCGCCGCGGCCGGACTGCTCTTCACCACCACGGCCACCACCGCCGGCGGCACCGCCCTGCGCGAGGACCGCCGACCCCAGCTCAACCAGTTGATCGAGGACCGGCGCGCGGAGGTGGCGGCCAGCGAACAGCGGGCGGCCGACCTGCGCGCCGAGGTGGAAGGCCGCACGAACGCGCTGGCCAGCTCCGACGGCCCGATCAGGGAACAGCAGAACAGGGCCGCCGCCAGCCGGGCGGGCGCCGGCTTCACCGCGCTCGCCGGGCCCGGGGTGACGGTGGAGCTCGACGACGCACCCCGGCGCAACGACGGCACGCTGCCGCCCGGTGCCACCAACGACGACCTGGTCGTCCACCAGGGCGACGTGCAGGCGGTGGTGAACGCTCTCTGGGCGGGCGGCGCCGAGGCCATGTCCATCATGAACGTCCGCGTGCTGTCGACCAGCGCGGTACGCTGCGTGGGTAACACCCTGCTGCTACACGGGCGGGTGTACTCCCCACCATTCAAGATCGTAGCAATCGGCGATCCCGCTGCCCTGCGGCAGGCCCTCGCCGACTCTCAGGGAGTCCGGTTGTTCAGGGACCTGGTCGACGACTACAAGCTCGGCTACAAGGAGACCGTCTCCACGGTCACCGTGCCGGCGTTCGAGGACTCGACCACACTGCGCTCGGCGACGGTACCCCGGTGAGTCGCGTACCGGACGACCGGCCCGGGGAGCGCGACGGCCGCCACCTCGACCAGGGTGACGGGCCGACCGCCTTCCTACCCAGGGTCGACCGGCCCGGACCCGCCCCGACCGGCGCCTGGCCGGAACCCACGCTTCCGCCCCGTTCCCCGGCCCCCCGCCCGCCACACGGGCCGGACCCGACCGGCGGCGACCCTCACGCGCCCGCCGCTCCCTCCGCCGGATGGTCGCGCGACCCCGGCCGCCCGGCACCGGAGCCGGCCCGTCCCGCGAACCCGAGCTGGTTCCCGCCGAGCGCCGACCAGAACCGCTCCGCAACCAGTTCCGCCCGGCCCGCCCAGCCCGGCCGCCCGGGCCCCGTCGACTTCGACTGGCATGGCGGCGGCTCCCGCCAACGCGGCCCTGCGGGGTTCGACGGCGCGGACTCGGCCGACTTCCGCCGCCCGGGTCCGGCCGATCCGGGCCCGCCCGCCGGGCCCGGTGCCGGCGGACTGCCGTGGTCCGGCGCCGGACCGGTACGGCCGGCCGCTCCGCCACACTCCACCCCGCCACACTTCACCCCGCCGTCCGACGACTTCGGGCGGCCGAACGCAGCCGGGGCCGGTGGCGGGCAGCACCCACTCCGCCCGCCGGTCGATCGAGCAGCCGCCCGGGAAGGCCAGCAGGCCGGCGACGCGCCGACCGCCTTCATCCCCAAGGTGGGCGCGTCGACCACCGGCCCGTCGACCCCGACGTCCCCGGCCGGTCCGGCCCCCGAGGCCGACCCCGGGGCCACCGCCCTGATCCCGGCCGTTCCCGGGCGTACGCCGACCGCCTCCGCCGCCCTCGTCGAGTCGACCGCCCTGATGGGCGCGGTGCCCCGGCCGCCGAAGACGGATGAGCCCGAGGGCTCCGCCGCTCCCGCCGAGCAGCCCCGCCCACGGCGGGGCGAGCGGGTGGTCCAGCTCCGCCCCGAGCAGACCGGCGAGGGTTACAAGAGCGTCTACTCGGAGCTCACCCGGCCGTCGCTGGGCTCCCGGCTGCGCACCGGCGTCCGGATCAGCGGCGAACTGCTGATCACCTTCGGCCTGGTGGTGCTGCTCTTCGCCGGCTACGAGGTCTGGGGCAAGTCGGCGATCGTCGACGCCCACCAGAGCGACCTCAGCCAGCAGCTGGCGCAGGCGTGGGGCCCCGAAGGCGACCCGACCGTCGCGCCGTCGGCGAGCGCGTCCGCCAAGCCGAAGCCACCCGTGCAGGGCAAGCCCATGGCCGGGCTCTACATCCCCAAGCTCGACAAGAACTGGGTCGTCGTCGAGGGCGTCACCCAGAAGGACATCCGGTACGCCCCGGGCCACTACCCGTCCAGCGCCCTGCCGGGCCAGCTCGGCAACTTCTCCGTCGCCGGGCACCGCAACCGCGCCACCTTCTGGCGGCTCGACGAGCTGGACGACGGCGACATCATCGTGGTGGAGGGCAAGACCGACTGGCACGTCTACAAGGTGACCCAGAGCCGGATCGTCAAGCCCACCCAGGTCGAGGTGGTGGCGCCCGTGCCGGGTAAGCCCGGGCAGAAGCCGACCAAGGCGATGCTCACCCTGACCACCTGCAACCCGAAGTTCGACAACTACCAACGCCTGATCATCCATGCCGAGCTGGCGCGCAGCCAGCCCAAGTCGGCGGGGCGCCCGGCGGAGCTGGGGGCCTGACGATGTACGGCTGGATCTGGCGCAAGCTGCCCTTCGGGCTGCCCGGCAAGCTCGTCGGCAGCCTGCTGATCGCCAGCGCGATGGTGGCCCTGCTCTGGTACGTGGTCTTCCCGTGGGCCGAGCCGCTGCTGCCCTTCGACGACGTGCAGGTCACCCAGGATTCCGGCAACCCCGGCGGCGACGCGGTGCCCGGCGGCGAGGAGGGCGAGGACGCCCCGGCCGGAGACGATCACGACCTGCCGTACGACACCGACCAGAACAACACCCCGCCTGCCTCCCCGGACGAGTGAGCCCCTGATGCGTGTCCTGGTGATCGACAACTACGACTCGTTCGTCTTCAACCTCGTGCAGTACCTCGGCCAGCTCGGGGTGGACTGCGAGGTCCGGCGCAACGACGAGATCGAGGTCGCGGAGGTGGGCAGGGTCGGCGCGGCCGGCGTCCTGCTCTCGCCCGGCCCCGGCAGCCCCGACCGCGCCGGCATCTGCCTCGACGTCATCCGCGCGTACGCGGGCGAGCTGCCGATCTTCGGCGTCTGCCTGGGGCACCAGGCGATCGGCGAGGCCTTCGGCGCCACCGTGACCCGCGCCCCCGAGCTGCTGCACGGCAAGACCTCCGAGGTACGCCACCACGACGTCGGGGTGCTCGCCGGCCTGCCGGACCCGTTCACCGCGACCCGCTACCACTCGCTCGCCGTACTGCCCGAGACGCTGCCCGAGGAGCTGGAGGTCACCGGCTGGACGGGTTCCGGGGTGGTGATGGCGATGCGACACCGTACGCTGCCGATCGAGGGCGTCCAGTTCCACCCGGAGTCGGTGCTGACCGAGGGTGGCCACCTGATGCTGGCGAACTGGCTCGCCGCCTGTGGTCACCCGGAGGCGCTGGAGCGGGCCCCGGCGCTGGCCGCCGAGGTGGACGCGCGCCGTCGCGCCGCCTTCGTCACCGCCTGAGCGGAAGGTCTGGCTGCCCGACGCGAGTTCTGCTCGCCGACGCGAAATCGTGCCGACGCGAGGCCCGCCGGATGGTTTCCGCACGCGGCGCGATCCCTCTGCCGGGGGCGTAGCCGCCGGGGTCAGTTCTTCAGCGCGTCCTGGAGCGCCGGGTCGGCGGGCGAGCGGACCGCCGGCGGCCTGCCTCGGAGCGCGTCCCATGCCGCCTTGCCGCTGGCGAAGTAGTCCCGGACCGCCTTGCCGACGAGCAGGGCGGGCCCGCAGCCGGGGCAGCGTGCGGCCACGCCGTCGACGTCGAGGCCGAGGTGCCGGCAGAGCGTGACCGCGCGGGAGAGGTGGTAGGACTGGGTCACGATCAGGGCGCGCTCGACGCCGTACACGTCGCGTGCCCGGGCGCAGGTGTCGTAGGTGTCGAGGCCGAACGGGTCGGCCACCACACGGCGCGGATCGACACCGAGCCGCTCGGTCAGGTGGGCGGTCATCGCCGTCGGCTCGTCGCCGGACGTACCACCCCCGTCGCCCGACACGAGGACCACCCGGGCCCGCCCGCTGTCCACCAGCGCGGCGGCGGTCTCCAGCCGGCCGGTGAGCCGGTCACCCGGTTGACGGCCGTCCGCCGCCACGGCGGTGCCCAGGACGATCACGACGTCGGCAGCCGGGGCGTCGGCCTCGCCGTACAGGTGGCCGCGGGCGGCGGTCGTCGTCCAGAGCCAGGGAAGGCTGGCCAGGAGCAGCGCCACCAGGCTTAGCACCGTCGCACGGATCAGGCGTCGCCGCCACCGGTTCCCCCGGTCCGCCGTGCCTGTCGCCGGCCGTCCTTCGTCGTCGACACCCGGAAAGTGCCGCCCGGCGGCAACAGAAGGGCCCTGCCCGGCGGCGTCCGCAGGGCGCCGCCCAGCAGGCTCCCCCGCGCTCACCAACGCGTCAGCGCTCAGGCAGCCGGATCGGCGGAGTCGTCGGCAGCGGGAAGCCTCCGCCGCCACCACCGTCGCCGGGGGTGGTCGGCGTGGTACCGGGCGTCGGGCTCGTCGAGTCGGTGGGCGTCGGCTCGGCCTTCGGCACGGTGACCACGATCGTCACGGTCTTGCCCCTCGCGAGGTCGTTGCCCGCCCGCGGGGTCTGCGAGGTGACCTGGCCAGCTTCCTCCGGCGGCACCTCCCGGCCCTGCTTGACGTCGACCCTGTAGCCCGCCTCGTCCAGCTCCTCCCTGGCATCGTCCTCGCTGGAGCCGACCACGTTGGGCACCTTGCCGACATTGCCCTTGGAGACGGTGACGACAACCTGGCTGTTCTCGGGCACCCGCGTGCCGGAGGCCGGGGACACCTCCAGGACGATGCCCTCCTGCTGAGGGCTGTCCTTCGACTCCTTCTTGACCTTGAGGCCCTCGCTCTTGAGCCGCTCCTCCACGTTCTCGAAGGTCGAGCCCACGAGGCCCGTCGGGATGACCTTCGTGGCCGGGCCGGCGCAGATCTGCACGACGACCTCGCGGTTCGGTTCCAAGGCGGAGTTCGCGGGCGGGGCCTGGTTGACCACCTGCCCCTGCTTGCAGGTGCTGTTCGTGACCGGCTCGCCCTCCTTGGGCACCAGGTTGGCCTGCTGGATCCGGGCGAACGCCTCCTGCTGGGTCAGGCCGGTCACCGTGGGGACCGTGGTCTGCTCGTCGCCGCGCTGGCTCAGCAGGGCGGCGACAAGGGCGATGACCGCGAGGACGCCCACGGCGGCGAAGGTCGCGATCAGCCAGGAGGACGCCTTACGCCGGCGCGGGTCACCGACCCGGGCCGGCATCTGCCGGGTCTGCGGGGCGCCGGGGGCGCCTCCGTAGCCGGCGGCGGCCGGGGCGAGCTGCGCCGTCTCCTCCTGCGGCAGCACCGGGGTCGCCATCACCGGGCGGCCGGCAGCCGCGCGGAGCAGGTCGGCCCGCATCTCGCCGGCGCTCTGGTAGCGGTTGAGGGGGTTCTTCGACAGCGCCTTGAGCACGATCGCGTCGACGGCGGGGTTGACGTCCGGGTTGATGTCGCTCGGGGTCGGGGGCGTCTCCCGTACGTGCTGGTAGGCCACGCTGACCGGGCTGTCGCCGACGAACGGCGGATGCCCGCAGACCAGCTCGAAGAGCACGCAGCCCGCGGCGTAGACGTCGGAGCGGGCGTCGACCGCCTCGCCGCGCGCCTGCTCGGGCGAGAGGTACTGCGCCGTACCGATGACCGCGCTGGTCTGGGTCATGGTGGTGGCGCCGCTGGCCAGCGCCCGCGCGATGCCGAAGTCCATCACCTTGACCTGACCGGTCTGGGTGAGCATCACGTTGCCGGGCTTGATGTCGCGGTGGATGATGCCGTGCCGGTGGCTGAACTCCAGGGCCGCGCACATGTCGGCGCAGATCTCCAGCGCCCGGCGCGGCTGGAGCCGCCCCTCGACGCCCAGCACCTCCTTGAGGGTCCGCCCGTTGACGAACTCCATGACGATGAACGGCAGGGTCTCGCCGGTCGGCGCGGTCTCCTCGCCGGTGTCGTAGACGGCGACGATCGCCGGGTGGTTGAGGGACGCGGCGTTCTGCGCCTCCCGGCGAAACCGCATCTGGAAGGTGGCGTCCCGGGCGAGGTCGGTCCGGAGCATCTTGATCGCGACGTCCCGACCGAGCCGGAGATCACGCCCGCGGTGCACCTCGGCCATGCCGCCGTAGCCGAGCAGCTCGCCGACCTGGTACCTGCCACCGAGCAGGCGGGCCTGCGCTGTCATCGCGTCTGTCGTCCTTCGCTCGTCGTCTCGTCGCCGCCCGACCGGGGCAGTTCCTGTCGACGGTACGACGTTCCGGTCGGATCGTCGCGTCCGTCGGGCCACAGCGCGCCGGACGTCACCGCCCGCGGCATGGCCGCACCCGACTTCGTGCTCTCCCGCAGGTAGTAGGAAATCACGCCGGAGCAGACAAGGACCAGTACGGCCACGAGGATGGCGAGGAACACCATCCCTGGCCGGGACCGCTGTCCGCCCGGTTGATGCACCTGTGGGACGGCGTGTCCCGCGTACGGCATCGGTCGGGCCGGTTGCACGGGCGCCGCGCCGCGCGGGTAGCCGGGCGGCGCCATCTGCGGGTGCTGGACCGGCGCGGCGGGCGCGACCGAGGTGGGCCGGTGCGGCGCCACCGGCGGGCGGTGGACCGTCATGGGCGGACGCGGCGGCTGCGCGGTGACGGGCGGTCGGTGGGGCGACACCGGCGGACGCGGCGGCGGCACCTGGGCGCGACCGGGCGGGGCAGCCGGCGACGCCGGTGCGGCGGAGATGGGCTGGCCGGCGGCCCGGGCCTGCTGGGAGAGCTGGGCCTTCAACTGACGGGCCACCCCGGCCAGGGCGGCGGCGCTCGGCCAGCGGGCCCCCGGATCCTTCGCCAACGCCCGCTCCACCACCGAACGGACCTGCGGTGGAATGTCGGCGGGCAGCGGCCGGGGCGCCTCGCGGACGTGCCGCATGGCGATCTCGAGAGGATTGTCGCCCTCGAACGGGCGGCGGCCGGCGAGGCACTGGTAGGCCACCACGCCGAGCGCGTAGACGTCGGACGCGGGCGTGGCGACACCGCCGGTGGCCTGCTCGGGGGAGATGTACGAGGCGGTGCCGAGCACCGAACCGGCTGCGGTGAGCTGGGCGACCAGTTCCGAGCGCGCGATGCCGAAGTCGGTGAGCACCAGCGTGCCGTTGGGGCGCACGAGGAGGTTTCCGGGCTTCACGTCCCGGTGCACGATGCCCTTCACGTGCGCGGCGTGCAGCGCGTCGGCGGCCTGGGCGACGAGCGCCATCGTGCGGGCCGGGGTGAGCCGGCCGACCCGGGCCAGGGTGGCCGACAGCGCGTCGCCCTCGACGTACTCCATGACCAGGAAGGCGATCTGCTGGTCGTTGCCGAAGTCGTAGACGTCGACCACGCCGGGGTGGTTGATCGTGGCCATGGTGCGGGCCTCGCCGCGGAAGCGCTCGGCGAAGTCCGGGTCGTCGAGCAGTGCCGGGAGCAGGCTCTTGACGGCGACCGTACGGCCGAGCACCTGGTCGGTGCCGCGCCAGACGTCGCCCATGCCGCCGCTGGCGATCCGCTCGTCCAGGCGGTAGCGGTTGCCGAGCTGCACCCCGGGGCTCAGCATGTCAGCGGCCTCCGGGGTCGGCGATGGCGGCGCGCATGATCTGCCCGGCGATCCGGGCCGCCTCGGCGCTGCCGCCGGGGCCGGCCTGCTCCAGCACCACGCAGACCGCGGAGACCGGAGTGCCGTTCTTGTCCAGGGCGAAGCCGATGAACCAGCCGTGGTCGGGCCGGTCAGGCGCGGACTGGGCGGTACCGGTCTTGCCGCCGACCGTGTAGCCGTTGATCCGCGCGTTGCCGCCCGTGCCGTTCTTGACCACGCTGACCATCATGTCCCGCAGGTCGCTGGCGACCTGACCGCTGACCGGCTGCCGCAGCTCCTTGGGCTTGGCCGTGTAGTAGCTGGTGGTGCGGTCCGGGGCGAGCAGCTGGCGGACCAGGTACGGCCGCATCTGGCTGCCGTCGTTGGCGACCGCCGCGGCGATCATGGCCCCCTGGAGCGGGGTCATCCGCACGTTGTTCTGGCCGATCGAGGACTGGGCCAACGCGGCCGGGTCGGTGCTGCCGTCCGGGTTCTGCATGTCGCCGGTCCGGCTGGCCGCCACCGGGTGGCCGGCCTCGTTGAGGTGGCCGACGGTGAGGTCCTCCTGCTCGAAGCCGAACTGCCGGGCCTTCTCCTTGATCTTGTCCGCGCCGAGTCGTACGCCCATCTGCGCGAAGCCCGTGTTGCACGACTCGGTCACCGCGTTCATCAGGGTGACCTCGTCCTCGGGGCAGATCGAGGGCGCCGCGTTGCGGATCGGGGTGCCCGAGGTCGGCGGGGTGTAGCTGGACCCGGCCGGGATGTTCGTGTCCTGGCCGACGCCGTTCTCCAGCGCCGCGGCGGCCACCACGATCTTGAAGGTGGAGCCCGGGGGGAGCACCTCGCCGAGGGCCCGGTTCTTCAGCGGGCCCGCCGGGTCCTGCTCCAGCTTGTTGTACGCGGCCGTCGCCTCGTTGGTGCTGTGGCTGACCAGCGGGTTGGGGTCGAAGCTGGGCATCGAGACCAGCGCCTGCACCGCCCCGGTCCGCGGATCGATGGCGATCGCCGCCCCCTTGGACGCGTCGACGCGGTTGTTCCGCAACTGCTCGTAGGCCACGTCCTGGGCCCGCTTGGAGACGGTGAGCAGCACGTTGCCGCCGCCGGTCTGGTCGCCGGTGAACATGTCCTTGACCCGGTTGGCGATCAACTGGTCGCTGGTGCCGGCCAGGAAGTCGTTCTCGAACTTCTCGATGCCGGTCTCGCCGAGGTTGACCGGCTTGTAGCCGAGCACGTGCGCGTACCTCGCCCCGCCGGGGTAGGCACGCTGGAACTTCAGCTCGCCGTCGGTCTCCTTGCTGAGCGCGAACGCGGTGCCGCCGGCCTCGATGTTGCCGCGCTTGCGGTCGTACTCGGCGACCTGGACCCGACCGTTGTAGTCGCTGGTGCGGTACTCGTCGGCCTTGTATGCCTGGATCCAGTTCAGGTTCGCGAAGAGCAGGCCGAAGAGAACCATGACGACGATGCCGACGCGGCGCAGGGGTGCGTTCACGGCCTGATCACCTCCGTGGGTGCACCGTGCAGTTGCTCCGGCGGGCCGCCGGACGGTCGGGCCGCCTTGCCGCCAACGCCGGTGACGGGCCGGCGGGCGCCGTCCGAGATCCGGAGCAGGACCGCGATGAGCAGCCAGTTCGCCATCAGCGAGGAACCGCCGGCGGAGAGGAACGGGGTGGTCTGGCCGGTCAGCGGGATGAGCTTGCTGATCCCGCCGACGATCACGAAGACCTGGAGCCCGAGGGTGAAGGCCAGGCCGCCGGCCAGCAGCTTGCCGAACGAGTCGCGCACCGCCAGCGCCGCCCGCAGCCCCCGCTCGACGATCAGCAGGTAGACCACGAGCAGCGCGGACAGGCCGAAGAGCCCGATCTCCTCGCCGATGCCGGCGAAGATGAAGTCGTTCTGCACCTCGGGCAGCAGGCCGGGCTGGCCGCCGCCCGGGCCCGCGCCGAACAGGCCGCCCGTGCCGAGCGCGAGCAGCCCCTGCACGAGCTGGTAGCCGTCCTCGTAGGGGTCCGCGAACGGATCCAGCCAGATCTGGGCGCGCAGGTAGAAGTTGGCGAACGGTCCGCCGACCAGATCGCCGAGGACGTACGCCAGGTAGACGCCACCGAAGAAGAGCACCAGACCGATGAGCAGCCAACTGACCCGTTCGGTGGCGATGTAGAGCGTCACCACGAACATGCCGAAGTAGAGCAGCGAGGTGCCCAGGTCCTTCTCGAAGACGAGGACCAGGACGCTGATCAGCCAGACCACGACCACGGGGCCGAGGTCGCGCCCACGGGGGAAGTCGATGCCGAGGAACCGGCGGCTCGCCAGCGACAGCACCTCGCGCTTGCGCACCAGGTAGTAGGAGAAGAAGACCAGCAGGGCCAGCTTGGCGAACTCGCCGGGCTGGATCGAGAAACCCCCGACCCGGATCCACAGCTTCGCGCCGTTGATCTCGGAGAAGCGCCCGGGCAGCACGGCGGGGATCATCACCAGCACGATCCCGGCCAGCCCCAGGGTGAACGCGTAGCGGGACACCGAGCGGTGGTCACGCAGGAGGGCGAGCAGGCCGGCGGCGAGGATGACCGAGGCGAGCGTCCAGGCCAACTGCCGACCGCCCGTACCGGCGAAGATGGCCAGGTCCTCCCGCTCGGCCGGGGCCGCGTTGCCCAGGTCGAGCCGGCGCAGGAAGCCCACCCCGATCCCGTTGAGCAGGGCGACCGCAGGCAGCAGGGCCGGGTCGGCGAAGGGCGCCAGGAACCGGATCACCAGGTGCAGGCCGAGGAAGACCGCCGTGAGCGCGGCGGCCGGCATCCAGAAGTCGGCCGTGACCGTGTCGAGCACCTTCGCCTCGACCATCGCCCCGTACGCGGCCACCAGCACCATGGCCACCAGCAGCAGCGACAGCTCGGCGTTGCGCCGGGACCGGGCCAGGCGTACGCCGGGTTGCTCGCCCACGGTTGCGGGCGAGGATGCCGGAATGGCCGCTGCGGTCACGGAACGTCCTCGGATCGAGCCGCGCCTACTCCGGCGACCGGCACGCGGCGGGATCGAGCGCCGGCGAGTCGGTGTCGGAGGGCGGGGCGTCGGGCGTGGTGGTCGGCGCGGCCGGCGTGCTCGGCCGGCCGCTGACCGGCGCGCTCGCACTCGCGCTGACGGTCGGAGCGGGCGACACCGGGCCGGTGGTCGGTGTCGGGTCGGTGGTGGTGGCCACGGCGCTCGGGCTCGGCGGGCAGACGGGCTTGAGGTTCGGGTTCGACGGGTCGTCGCTGGTCAGTTCGGCCAGTCGGCGCTCGGCGTCGGGCTCGCTCTTGGCCGGGATGCCCTGCTTGACCTGTTCCTGGGCGGCCAGCGTCAGGTCCTCCAGCTCCGCCGGGCTGGTCGAGTGCACGGTCGACAGGTCGATGCCGGCGATCTCGCCCCGGATGCCCCGGAACACCGCGACCTCGCCGTTCTCGGTCGCGCCGACGTAGTACTGCCGCTGGGTGTAGCTCCAGCCGCCGAAGACCACACCACCGGCGAGGACCAGCAACGCCAGCGACATGGCGGCGGCCCGTACCGGCCGGCGCCTCGGGCGCTCCGGTTCGTCGTCGGCACTGGCCGACGGCTCCTCGGGGGCCGGCGGGCGGGGCGCGGAGAGGGCGGACGCGCGGGCGGCCGGCGTGGAGACGTCGGCGGAGGTCGCCATGCCCCGGTCGCGGGCGGCGGCGCCGCCGACGATCGGGCTCGCCTCGACGATGTCCTGGTCGGTGGCGTCCGCGATGATCACGGTGATGTTGTCCGGGCCGCCGCCGCGCAGGGCGAGCTGCACCAGCCGCTCGACACACTGCTGCGGGTCGGCGTACTCGCGCATCGTCTCGCCGATGGTCTCTGCACTGACCACGCCCGAGAGGCCGTCGCTGCAGATCAGGTAGCGGTCGCCGGGGAGCACCTGGCGGACGCTGTATTCCGGGTCGATGTCGCGGCCGTCGAGCGCCCGGGTGAGCAGCGACCGCTGCGGGTGGCTGCTCGCCTCCTCGGCGCTGATCCGGCCCTCGTCGACGAGCATCTGGACGTACGTGTCGTCCTTGGTGATCTGCGCGAACTCGCCCTTGCGCAGGAGGTAGGCCCGCGAGTCACCGATGTGGACCATGCCCAGCTTGCTGCCGGAGAAGAGGGTCGCGGTGAGCGTGGTGCCCATCCCCTCCAGCTGGGGGTTGGCGTCCACGGTGTCGCGGAGCTGCTGGTTGGCGGTGCCCACGGCCGAACGCAACGCGTCGACGAGGGCGTCACCCGGGACGTCCTCGTCGAGCGGCGCCATGGCACCGATGACGATGTTGCTGGCGACGTCACCGGCGGCCATGCCGCCCATGCCGTCGGCGACGGCGAGGAGCCGCGGCCCGGCGTAGACGGAATCCTGGTTACCGTCTCGGATCAGACCGCGGTCGCTGTGGGCCGCATAGCGCAGGGTCAGAGTCATGGCCGTAATTCGAGAGAAGTGCGGCCGATCCGGATCGGCACGCCGAGGGGGACGGGGGTTGGTCCGGTGACCTTAGCGCGATCCAGGTATGTGCCGTTAGTCGAGCCGAGGTCCTCGACGAACCACTGGCCGTCGCGCGGCACCAGACGGGCGTGCCGTGCCGAAGCGTAGTCGTCGGTGATCACGAGGGTCGAGTCCTCGGCGCGGCCGATGGTGATCTGCGCTTCGCCGAGGGTGATCCGGGTGCCCGCCAGTTGACCGGCGGTCACCACCAGCTGGTGGGCGGCCCTGCCGCGCTTCGTCTTCGCCGGCTTCGCCGACTGCCCGAGCGACGCGCCGACCGCCCGGGGGGCGGCCACCAGCCGGCCGGACCGGGCACCCGCGAAGAGGTCCCGGCGGATCACGCCGACCACCGTGAACACGAAGATCCACAGCAGGATGAGGAACCCGAACCGGGCGACGGTGATGACGAGCTCCGGCAAGGGGTCAGCCGTCCACGCGGAAGGTCAGCGTCGTGGTGCCGAGCTGGATCATGTCGCCGGGGTTGAGCGCGACGGCGGAGACCCGCTGGCCGTTGACCATGGTGCCGTTGGTCGACCCGAGGTCGGTCAGCACGACCTGGCCGCCGTCGAAGTCCAGCCGGGCGTGTCGCCGCGAGATCCCGACGTCGGGCAGGCGCAGGTTGGCCTGGTCGCCACGGCCGATCACGGTCGAGCCCATCTGCAGAGGGTAGGTGCGCCCGTCGCCGGAGACCAGCCGCACGTTGCGGCCGCCGCCGTGCCCGGGCGGCGGACCGTAGCCGCCACCCTGGTCGTACGCCGGGTAGGCGGGCGGGCCCGCGTCGTAGCCGGGCGCCGAGACCGGGGCGACCTCGCCGCCGGTGTAGACCTCGGCGGTGACCCGGAACATCCCCGTGTCCAGTCCCTCGCCGCGTTCGATCTCGACGATCACGTCGCCGTAGACCGTCCAGGCCTGCTCGCCGATGAACTCCGCCTGCGACTGGGCCAGCTCCTGGGCCAGCGCGGCAGCGTACGGCGCCAGACGACTGTGGTCGTAGGGCGAGAGATCGATCACGTAGCGGTTGGGCACCAACGTGCGCCCACCGGCCAGGATCGCCTTGTGCGCCTCGGCCTCCCGCTGCATGGCGTTGAGGATCTCCACGGGGTGGACCACCCCTTTGAAGACCTTGGCGAAGGCCCCCTCGACCAGGCCTTCCAGACGCTTCTCGAAGCGTTGCAGCACGCTCACCGGCTCCTCCTCGGGTCCCGAGGACATGATGGTATCCGGCCGGCGCGCGCGCAGCTCACACGCCGCTCGGCCGTCTGACGGCGGCCCGTTCGGGCGGGCCGATAATGCCGTGCTACTCTTTCGTCCGCCACGAACGGTAACCGCTCCTCGGACGGTAACCGATCGGCACAACGACCAGGGACGGGTAGGATGTCCGGGGCCCGCTGGAGACAGCAGGACCGGCACAGACTACAGTGTTCGAGGTCAAGCCACGGGGAAGTGGCGGAATGGCAGACGCGCACGGTTCAGGTCCGTGTGCCCGAAAGGGCGTGGGGGTTCAACTCCCCCCTTCCCCACCAATACGCGAGGGCTCCGCAGCGATGCGGGGCCCTCGCGCTGTATCGGGGCGTGCCGTACGTCACGCTATGCTCCGATGGTTTCTGCCTCCGATGGACCAGGAGTGGCGTGTGAGTGTCGCGTTCGTGACCGGGTCGGGCGGTCTGATCGGCTCCGAGGCGGTCCGGCACTTCGCCGGCCTCGGTCTCGAGGTCGTCGGCATCGACAACGACATGCGGCAGGAGTTCTTCGGCGAGGAGGCGTCCACCGCGTGGAACGTCCGGCGGCTGACGGACGAGCTGGGGTCCGCGTACTCGCACCACAGCATCGACATCCGGGACCGGGCCGCGCTGGCCAAGCTCTTCGAGCGGTACGCCACCGACGTCGCCGTGGTCATCCACACCGCCGCCCAGCCGTCGCACGACTGGGCGGTACGCGACCCGTTCACCGACTTCGACGTCAACGCCGCCGGCACGCTCAACATCCTGCAGAACGTGCGCGAGCACTGCATCGAGGCGCCGGTCATCCACTGCTCCACCAACAAGGTCTACGGCGACCGGCCGAACAGCCTGCCCCTGGTCGAGCTGGAGTCCCGCTGGGAGATCGAGCCGGGGCACCCGTACGAGCAGGGCATCCGTGAGGACATGTCCATCGACGCCTGCCTGCACTCGATCTTCGGCGCCTCCAAGGTGGCGGCCGACGTCATGGTGCAGGAGTACGGCCGCTACTTCGGCATGCGGACGGCCTGCTTCCGGGGCGGGACGCTGACCGGCCCGGCGCACTCCGCGACGGAGCTGCACGGCTTCCTCGGCTACGTCATGCGCGCCAACATGGAGCGCCGGACCTACAAGATCTTCGGTTACCAGGGCAAGCAGGTCCGCGACGCCATCCACAGCTCGGACGTGGTCTCCGCGTTCGAGGCGTTCTTCCGCAACCCGCGCTCGGCGGCGGTCTACAACCTCGGCGGCGGACGGCACTCGAACACCTCGAACCGCGAGGCGTTCACGCTCGCCGAGCAGATCACCGGCCAGGAGATGGTCACCGAGTACGTCGAGGCCAACCGGATCGGCGACCACAAGTGGTGGATCGGCTCGAACGAGGCCTTCCAGGCCGACTACCCCGAGTGGAAGCAGGTCTACGACGTGCCCATGATCATGCGGGAGATCTACGAGGCCAACGTCGACAAGTGGGTGCCGGCGTCATGACCGGGAAGGGCAAGCGGAACGTCCTCGGTGTGCTGGTCGACGCCACCGACTACGCCGCGGCGACGGAGCAGGTGGTGGCGGCCGCGCAGGAACGCCGCCCGCTGGCGCTGACGGCGCTGGCCGTGCACGGCGTGATGACCGGGGTGCTCGACCCGGCGCACAACGCCCGGCTGAACTCCTTCGACGTGGTGACTCCCGACGGGCAGCCGGTGCGCTGGGCGCTCAACCTGCTGCACGGCGCGGGGCTCACCGACCGGGTCTACGGCCCGACCCTGACCCTGCACGTGCTCTCCCGGTTCGCCGACGAGGGGCTGCCGGTCTACCTCTACGGCTCGACCGAGGAGACCCTGGCGAAGCTCATCCCGGCGCTGGAGCGGATGTTCCCGGCGCTGAAGATCGCCGGCATCGAGCCGTCCAAGTTCCGGGCGGTGCAGCCGGGCGAGGACGTCGAGATCGCCGACCGGATCAGGGCCAGCGGGGCCCGGCTCGTGCTGGTCGGGCTGGGCTGCCCGCGCCAGGAGGTCTTCGCGTACGCCATGCGGCCGCTGCTGGACATGCCGCTGATGGCGGTCGGGGCGGCCTTCGACTACCACGCCGGCCTGCTGCGCCAGCCCCCGCCGTGGATGCAGCGGGCGGGCCTGGAGTGGTTCTGGCGCCTCGGCCTGGAGCCGAAGCGGCTCTGGAAACGCTACGTGATCCTCAACCCGGCCTACCTGACCCGGCTCGCCGGCCAGAAGACGGGGCTGTGGAAGGCGAGGCCGCCGGCCCCGGCCACCGAACGCCCCACCAGCTTCGCGGTCTGACGCCGCGCCACCGGCAAGGAAGGGCCCCTTCCCGTCGCTCCCGCGACGGGAAGGGGCCCTTCGCACCGGACTAGAGGGTGAGCGTCCAGGTGTTCAGGTAGCCGGTGTCGCCCGAGTAGGCGTCGCGCACCCGCAGCTGCCAGGTGCCGTTCGCCGCCTCGCTCGACAGGTTCGCCGTGTAGGTGGTGTTGATGTTGTCCGCGCCGTCGAAGTAGCTGCTGTTCTTCAGCCGGTAGGTCGAGCCGTCCGGCGCGACCAGGTCGATGACGATGTCACCGCGGTAGGTGTGCACGATGTTCACCGCGACGGTGGAGGCCGACGAGGCGTTGCGGGCACAGCCGGTGATCACGATCGCGCTGTTCACCGCGACGTTCGTGTCCGGGATCGCGACGTCGGTGCCGTTGGTGCCGGAGCAGCCGCCACCGGTGCCGGTGACCGTCAGCGAGTAGGTCGCGGTCTTGCTGCCGGAGGTCGCGGTGCCCGTCACGGTCACCGGGTAGGTGCCGGGCGGCGTGCTCGCCGAGGTGCTGATGGTCAGCGTCGAGGAAGCACCCGAGGTGACGGTGGCCGGGCTGAACGAGGCGGTGGCCCCGGACGGCAGCCCGCTGGCCGACAGGCTCACCGACTGGGCGGAGCCGTTGGTCGTGGCGGTGCCGACGGTGGCGGTCACCGAGCCGCCCGGCGCGGTCGAGCCGGAGGTCGGCGAGACCGAGACGGAGAAGTCGTTGGTCGGCGGCGGGGTGTCGCCGTTGACGACGTAGAGCAGCTTGTTCGGCGAGCCGGTGCCCGGGCTGGTCACCGCGTTGTCGGTGGCGTTGTTCACCAGGTAGTCGCGGACCTGCTGCGGCGTCCAGGACGGGTTGGCGCTGGCCACCAGGGCCGCCGCGCCGACCACGTGCGGGGTCGCCATCGAGGTGCCGCTGATCGTGTTGGTGGCGGTGTCGTTGGTGTACCACGCCGAGGTGATCGACGAGCCCGGCGCGAAGATGTCCAGGCAGGTGCCGATGTTGGAGAACGACGAGCGGGCGTCGGTGTTGGTCGTCGAGCCGACCGTGATGCCCTCCGCGGTGCGGGCCGGCGAGGTGTTGCAGGCGTTGCCGCCGGAGTCGTTGCCCGCCGCCAGGCCGTAGCTCACGCCGGAGTTGATCGAGTTGCGTACGGCGGTGTCGAGCGAGGTGTTCGCGCCGCCACCGAGGCTCATGTTGGCCACGGCCGGCTTCACCGCGTTGGCGGTCACCCAGTCGACACCGGCGATGACGCCGGCGTTCGTGCCGCTGCCGGAGCAGTTCAGCACCCGTACGCCGACCAGCTGGACGCCCTTGGCCACGCCGTACGCCGAGCCGCCGACGGTGCCGGCGACGTGCGTGCCGTGCCCGTTGCAGTCGTCGGCCGAGCCGCCGTCGACGGCGTCGTAGCCGGAGACGGCCCGCCCGCCGAAGTCGCTGTGGCTGAACCGGATGCCGGTGTCGATGATGTAGGCGTGCACGTTGCTCGCCGTGTTCGGGTACGTGTAGGAGCTGTTCAGCGGCAGGGCCCGCTGGTCGATCCGGTCCAGGCCCCAGGAGGGCGGGTTGGTCTGCGTACCGGCGATGGAGACGGTGTGGTTCTGCTCGACGTACGCCACGGCGGGATCCGCGGCGATGCGGGCGGCGGCCTTGGCGTTCACCTTGACCTCGAAGCCGCGCAGTGCGGCGCCGTAGGTGCGGGCGACGGCGCCACCGTGCCGGCCGACCAGGCGCTGCGCGGTGTCACCGACGCTGCTGGTGGCGACCGAGTTGTCCTTGAAGACGACGATGTAGCTGTCGGCCACGGCGGTGGCACCGCCCGCGGCGCGGATCGTGCCCACCGGTTCGGCGGCCATGGCGGGGGCGGCGGTGGCCACCATGGCCAGCGTGGCCACCCCGACGAGTACGGACCTGCGTGGAAGACCCATCTTCTACTCCCTCCGACCGGCACCGACCGTCCACTGCTCGTGACGAGTGAATCGATGAATGCCGATCAGGCTGAGGGTAGGGGGACGTAAAGAGGAATTTAAACATGTCGACTTGCCCATAACACCGGGAAGATGGCCCCTAGGGGAGACGGTTGCGGGACGAACCGGGGACCGGCCCGGATTCACGATCGTCGAAAACGGGCAAGGCTGTCCGTCATGGAGAACCACCTCGCCGTCCTGCTGCCGCTGACCGCCGTCTGGCTCGTCGCCGGTTGGCTCGCGGACGGGCTGCCCCGGCTGGATCACGCCCGGGCCCTGCGTCGGCGTACCGGATGGGTGCTCGCCCTGACGCTGACCGGCCTGGGGCTGACGGCCGCCGTGCTGGTCGCGGGGCTCTCCAGCGCCGGCGCGACGCCGGCGGACCGGGCGGCCGCCGGTCTCACCCTCGCCGCCGCCCCCGCGTTCGTGGTCGCGGCCTGCACGCTGCGCCGGGTACGCCGGCTGCGAGCCGGCGCGGGCGCGCTCTCCTCGGCGTCGCGGACCCCGGCGCCGCACGGCCTGCGGGCCTCCGCCGCGCACCCGTTGATCGGGCTGCCGGTGCAGCTCACCGGCCTGGCGATCCTGCCGGCGGTGGCCGCGGCGAGCGTCCCGGACCTGCTGTCCCGGCCCGGCGTGACCGGCCCGGCCGTCACCGTGGGCGTGCTGGGCGTCGCCGCCATCGGCGTACGGCACGCGCTGCGACACAACCGGCTCGTCGAACGGGCCGTGCCGGCGCGGCCGGCGTCACCGCGACCGGCCGGGGCCCTGCACGTATAGCAGTTCCAGGATCGCCCGGGTCGCCTCGAACCACCGGTCGAGCCAGCCCGGCGGGGGGACGCTGCCCTTTGGCGGCAACTCCATCAGCAGCCCGCGCAGCAGCGGATGGTCGACCAGCGACTCGGCCGGCTCCACCGACCAACTGCCGGTCGGGAACGACGGCTCGGTCAGCGGGTTGGGATCCAGCGAGGGCAGGGAGAGCGGCGGGCCGGACTGCTCCGGCGGGGCGGCCGGGGTCTCCCTGCCGCCGATCTCGGTGTCGGTCGACACCACCTCGGTGAGGACGGTGTCCCGGCGTGCCCCCCGGTACTTGCCCCCGAACCGTTCCGGCTTGCCCGGCCCGTTGGTGAGGTTTTCTGACCCGATCGTCGTCATCCGTCTCGCCTGCCTCGCTCGGTTGCCGATCCGTGCGGCGGGTTGTCGACCAGCGCCGTATCGAGGGGTACAACGACACGGGACCCGATGTGGCGACGCCGACGGCGGCACGTCTTCGCGGCCGGCCCGGAGGCGGGCACGACGATGCCCCCGCCCGGCTCCATCGCCGGACGGGGGCATCGGTCGCATCCCGGTCCGTCAGCCCTTGTCGAACACACCGCCCCTGGTGCCGGCGACGAAGGCGTGCCAGTCACCCGGGGCGAAGACCAGGGCCGGGCCCGTCTTGTCCTTCGAGTCCCGCACGCCGACCGCCCCCGTCACGTACGCCACCTCCACGCAGTTGTCACAGTTCGGCCCGCTCTTCGAGCTCTTGAACCACGTCGCCTGCGTCAGGTCCACGGGGAACCCCTTGGTCGCCACTTCCACAACGGCTCCTCTGCCAGTTTCGCGATGTGTGCGATGGACTCCTCCGGACGAATGGCCGCCGCTCGGATGTGATCAAAGATGAAGCTGTACTTCTGCAGTTCGTCACTCTTCTCCAGGAAGAGCCCACCCGTGGCATTCTCCGCGTACACGACATCCGGATCACCGGGCTCAGGGAAGCTGAGGATCGTGAAGGTGCCGTCCATGCCGGCGTGCGCCCCCACCTCGAAAGGCAGGATCTGGAGCGTCACGTTCGGCAGTTCCGCCACCTCGACCAGGTGCTTGAGCTGGTCACGCATTACCTCGTCCCCGCCCACCGGACGGCTCACCACCGCCTCATCGAGCACCACCCACAGATCGACCGGATCATCCTGCGTCAACAACGACTGACGGCCCAGACGGACACGCACCCGTTGCCGTACCTGGTCGGGCGTGAAGTCGGGCCGGGCGGCCCGGATCATCGCGCCCGCGTAGTCCTCGGTCTCCAGCAGCCCGGGCACCACCTGCTGCTCGTACGCCCGAATCGAGCTGGCCGCCGCCTCCAGCCCGACGTACGCGCCGACGAGCACCGTGCTGTAGGGGTGCCACCAGCCCTTCTGCCGCGCTTCCCGGGCGATCTGCACCAACTCGTCGCTCTCGGCGCCCACCACGCCGTAGATCCGCAGCATGTCCCGCACGTCGCGCGGCGTCGCCGTGGTGTGGCCGGTCTCGATCCGCGAGACCTTCGACGCCGAGCACTCCAGCTGCTCGGCGACCACCTCGATGGTTATCCCGGCCGACTCCCGCTGCCGACGCAGTTCGGCGCCGAGGCGACGGCGTCGGATGGTGGGGCTGCGCCGCTCGCTCACGGGATCACCTCGACAGGTCTCACCCCGGTCCACCTCCGCATCGCCGTGCGCCACTCTCGTCACCCGCCAGGGGCGCGACCGTCGTGCGGCGGGCGTCGTTCGCGGCGTGGGGTGGTGCCGGTCATCGGCCGGCCGCGACGGGCGAAACCGGACCCCAGTGTGCAGGGCAGACGTGAAGGGCTTCAAGCGCCGGTTTGCGCGAGCCGCTCACGTATCGGCAAAAGTCGACGTGCAACTTGCATGAAGCACGTCGCTGATGCACTCTGTCCGTATGGCACGGGCTACTCACCGTCTCCGTCCGCTTCCCCACCGTGGTGACCCCACGGTCTGCGGGCCGCGCGGCGGTAGGGCCGCCCGACAGTCGACAACCAGACCTGCCCCGGGTTGATGACCTCGCCGCTGCACGTCAGTTGGCTGCGGCGGCGGGAGCGGTACCCGGAGCAGCCGGGTGCTGGTCGGGTGGCGGTCCGCCACCAGCGGGTACGGCCCGACCATCACCACCCACGACACCGGTCCACGAGGCACCACCCGCCACGGGCCATCGACGTCCCCCGACCCTCACCGCCGGCCCGTCCGCCGGCCGACCCTTCCCAGGAGCCCATGTGCTTCCCCGCTCCGGTGACGTACTGCACGTGACTCGCGCGGCGAGTGTCCAGTTCCTCAGACCCATCATGTTCCGGGTCATCCGGGTGCTCGACTGGCCGACCTACGACGGCTGGATCTGGCTCGAAGGCTACGAGTTGAACGCATCGGGGGACGCGGTCAGCCGGCGGTCGATCTTCGTCCAGCGGGAAGGGCTGCGCCACCTGCGGTCGGCCCCCGAGCCGCGTCCGCACACCGTGCGCACGGCCCGCCGGCCCGTCGCCCGTACCCCGGTCCGGGTGGGCTGACCTGCGCGATCGGCAGCTGTGGGGCGTGCCGTCGCCATAGGATGAGGTACGCCCACCCCGGCACGCTCCACCCCGCGCCTCCAGGACCCCGAACCTGGGATGGCCATGGTCAATCTGCCCGCCGCGCGGCGGCACCACCGCTCCCGTATCGCCTACGCCTTCGGACTCCTGGCGCTGTTCGGCGCCGCCACCACGATGGTGGTCGTGGTCCGCGACCCCGCCCTCTCGTCCACCACGCGACTGACCACTCCGGTGCCCGCGCCGGAGATCACGGTGGTCGACGAGGGCCCGCCCGACGACGACTGGTCGTACGACGACACGTCGGACGACCTCGACGACCCGTACGCCCTGGGCAGACCGGACGAACGGGACGCGCTCGGCGCGGCCGACGGGTCCGGACCTGCCGCCGCCGGGACCGGGGTTCCCTCCGACGCGCCGGGTGACACCGCGCACGCCGCCCGCCCCGCACCGGACGACGTCCGCCGCTCCCTCTTCTGGTCCGGCATCTTCGGCCTGGCCATCTCACTGGCCGGGCTGGGCATGGTCGGGACGAGACGGCGCATGTGGTGACCCGACGGCGAGGTCAGCGGCTCACCGGGTGGCGGTCGGTTCGACCGACGGCGTGACGCCGCCGGTCGGCGAGGTGGCGGCACGGGCCACCACCAGCGTCACCTCCCCGTCCTCCGGCACCAGCTCACCCGCCTCCGGCTCGGTACGCAGCACCGTGCCGGCCGGGCGGTCGGACGTCTCGTACTCCACCCGGTAGCTCAACCCGACGTCGTCCAGGATGGCCTGCGCCGTCGCCAGCGGCAGGTTCACCACCGGCGGCATCGGCAGTTGGGCAGGCGCCGAGGGCGAGGGGGACGCCGAGGGCGACGAACTGGTGGGGGCGGCCGAGGTCGGCGCGGCGGTGGTCGGCGACGCGCGGGTCACCGACGGCGACGGCGACGGCTCGGGCCCGCTCGGCTCGTCGTCCCCCGGCTGGAGGGCCAGCCACAGGCCGACGCCGAGCAGGCCGACCAGCAGCAGCACGATCACGCCCCACAGGATCGGCAGCCACCAACGCCGCGAGCCCTGCTCCTCGGCGTACCACTCGGCCTCCGACTGGTCGGCCGGCCCGGCGGGACGTACCTCCGCCCGGCCCGACCAGACCGCCGGCCCGGAGCGCTCCGGCGGCACGGCGGCCGTACGGTCCAGCGGGGCGGTGCCGGCGTCGGGCGCCGGGGCGGGACGGGGCAGTGGCTGCGTAGGGTCGGCTTCCGTCCCGGAGCGGGATTCGCCCGGTGGGGGCAGTGGCTGGGTCCGGTCGTCGTGTTCCCCGGCGGGCGGTTCCTGGCGGTCGTCGCTCATGCCGGCACTCCGCTCCGCTGCGTGCCGACCTGAGACACCACCACACTCTGCCGATGATTCGCTCGCTGACGCTCACTCATGGCGCGTCCTCTCCCGGCCCAGGCGGGCGTCGTGGGCCCCTGACCGCCAACCTAGCGGTCCCCGGGGCCATCGGCCGGGATCAGCGTGCCGGACGCTCCGTCAGGGTGTCGGGGAGGGTGATGCGCCGTCCTCGGGCGCGTCGCCGCACCAGATCGACACCTGGTCGTTCCAGCGGCCCGCGCTGTCGCCGGCCGGGTCCTGACGGCTGACGGTGCCGGTGCGACCCGAGGGGTACTGCGGGTAGAAGCCCTCCTCCACGAGGTCGTCCGCCGCGTCGTCGCAGTCGTCGCCCACCACGTCCGGCACGGTGGCGGCTGGTGCCGGACCGCTCACGTAGAGCGTCACGGTGCGCCCGGGCTGGATCTCGGTGCCCACCTGCGGGGAGGTCCGCTCCACGGTCGTCCCCGTGCCACGGCCGAAGACGAGCCGCCAGCCCAGCCGCTTCTCGCGCAGCTCGTCGCGGGCGTCCTCGAAGTCCTCGCCGACGACCGCCGGGACCGTCAGCCCGGCAGGGCGGCTCGGTGCGGTCGTCCGGGGAGCCGCCGCCGGCGCGGATTTGCCCGGGGTCGGGCGGTCCGCGGCGGGAGCGCTCGTGGCGGGCAGATTCTCCGCCGCCGTCGGCGGTGGGTCCGACGAATCGTCCCCGCCGGCCAGCAGCCAGCCGCCCGTCGCGCCGACGGCGGCGAGCACCACGACGGCCAACCCGCCCCTGAGCAGCACCGTCGACCGGCCCGACCCGGCGTCGTCCCTCGCGCCCGTCGCCTCGTCCGTCATACGCCCACCCCGCCTCGATCATCGGCGACCGTACCCGCTCCCGTCGGCGCGCTGGGCCCGGGGCCGACCGTCACGACTCGCCGCGCCGACCACGGGACGTTACGCTCCCCCGCATGGCCAGACAGGGCTGGGGAGCATCGATCGCGACCGCTGTCGGCGTCGCCGCCGGCGCGGGCGCGGCCCAACTGGGCTTCGGCTACGGGCTGGGCATCATCAACTGGGCACCGGCGGACGCGACCGCCGGCGCGACCGCCTGGGTGGCGGGCCTGATCTGGGCCACCTGGATCACGGCCACCTCGACCGTCTTCGGCGCGGTCTTCGCGCAGCGGCTGCGCGACCGCGCCCCGGCCCCGGCCCCGGACCCGGATTCCGTCGACGCGACTGCGGCCGGACCGGCCGGCGGCGTACTCGGCTCCGTCGTGCTCGCCGGGGCCGCCGGGCTGGGCGCGCTGATCACCGTGCTGCTGGTGGCCGTACCGGCCCGGGAGGCGGTGACGCTGGCGGACACCGACTCGCCCCGCAACGTCGCGGCGGTCTACGCGGCGGTCGGCGTGCTGATCGGGGTGTTGACGGCCGTCTGGGCGCTGCGCTCGCGCGCCGCCGCGAACAACGTGATCGCCACCGTCGGCTGGCTCTGGTTGCTCGCCGTGATCGCCGTCGTGGACGGCGTACTGGCCGGGCGCGGCCTGACCAGCGCACAGCTCGGCATCTGGCAGCTCGGCCCCGACGACGGGCGCTACTGGATCCGCGACTACTTCTACTGGCCGGGCGCGCTGTTGTCCCTCGGCTCCGCGCTGGTGATCGGTGCCCTCGCCGCCAGCCGGGACGCCCGGGATCCCGACCGCCGCGTCGGGGCCGCCGTCTCGGGTGCGGCCGGGCCGCTGCTCGTCGCGATCGCCTACTTCCTGGCGGTGCCGAGGCTGACCGCGATCAGCCCGGAGCAGGTGTCGGCGCACCTGATCGCACCGTACGCGGTGATCATCGGGGTCGGCGGCGCCGTCCTGGTCACCGTCCTCGCCCAGCGGGCCGCCCGACGGGCTGCGGCCCGGGGGCCGGTACGGGTGCCCCGCCAACGCACCGGCGAGCCCGTCGTACCCGATTCGGGACAGCACTCCGACGACGCCGACGCGCCGACCGATGCCACCGGCAGCGGCACGGTGGCGGACGGCAGCGGCGCTCCCGCGACGTCCGACGACAGCGACACCGGGTCCGGGCGCAGCGACACCGCCAAGGCGCCCGCCCGCAGCCGCGCCGGCACGCGTCGAGCATCGACCTCCGCGGACCGGGTCACCGCCGCGACGGGCAAGGCGACGTCCGCCGAACGCGAACCGGCGCCGCTTCCCGCCACCGGAAGTCCTGCGGCCCCGTCCGGCGGAGGGCTGCCCACCCCGGCCGCCGAGGACGGTACGCCGTCGTCGACGGGCGCACCCGCCGACGACCCGGCCGAGGACGACTCTCAGCCCACCGGCCGCCGTACCCGGTCCGGCCGCCGCACCCGCTGAACGCCGGCCTGGTCGGGAAGCCCGGCGGGGAAGCGCCCGGTCCGGCGACCCCGGGCGCTGCGTGCTCCGCCGCCGGACGGCCTCGGCGTCGTACGCCCCGCGGGTGCCCTTGGTGGCGAGGTCGAGGCCGGCCGTCAGTCGACGGGCCAGGTGTGCACGGGCTCGTTGCTGCGCTGCAACTCGGCGTAGCGCTGCACCATGTGGTGCAGGGCGGCCTTGCGGTCCATGCCCCGATGCCGCTCGGCCGACCAGACCGCCTCGGTCTGCCAGACGGCACCGTTGCGGCCCGTACGACAGCGCTGCTCGATGATGTCCAGCAGCCGGTCGCGTTCGGCCGGGGCCACCCCGAACCGGTCGAGCCCGGCGGCGGCGCTCGGCAGCAGCACGTCCAGGACCAGCTTGGTCACGGGCACCTCGCCGAGGCGGGGCCAGTGCAGGACCGCCTCCATGCCGCGTCGCGCGGCGGCGTGGAAGTTCTCTTCCGCCGAACTGAAGGTGAGTTGGCTCCAGATGGGCCGTTCCGCCTCCGCCAGTCCGCGCGCCAACCCGAAGTAGAAGGCGGCGTTGGCCAGCATGTCGACCACGGTCGGACCGGCCGGCAGCACCCGGTTCTCCACGCGCAGGTGCGGGCGGCCGTTCATGATGTCGTAGACCGGCCGGTTCCACCGGTAGACGGTGCCGTTGTGCAGGCGCAGCTCGCCCAGCTCCGGTACGCCGCCGCCGTGCAGGACCTCGACCGGGTCCTCGTCCTCGCAGATGGGCAGCAACGGCGGGAAGTAGCGGACGTTCTCCTCGAAGAGGTCGAAGATCGAGGTGATCCAGCGCTCACCGAACCAGACCCGGGGGCGTACGCCCTGCGCCTTCAGCTCGTCCGGCCGGGTATCCGTGGCCTGCTCGAACAGGGCGATGCGGGTCTCCGCCCAGAGCTGCCGCCCGTAGAGGAAGGGCGAGTTGGCGCCGACGGCCACCTGCACGCCGGCGATCGCCTGGGAGGCGTTCCAGTAGTCGGCGAAGCTGTCGGGGGCGACCTGGAGGTGGAACTGGAGGCTGGTGCAGGCGGCCTCGGGCGCGATCGAGTCGGTGTGGGTCTGGAGGCGTTCGACGCCCCGGATGTCGAGCTCGATGTCCTCACCCCGGGCGCCGACGATCTGGTCGTTGAGCACCCGGTAGCGCTCGTTGGTGGAGAGGTTGTCCTCCACCAGGTGGCGCTCGGTGAGGGTGGGCAGGATGCCGACCAGGACGATCTTCGCGTCCGACTTGGCGGCCCGCTCGTCGGCGCGGGAGAGGCTGGCCCGCAGGTCCTGCTCGTAGTCGGCGAACCCGGTGCCCTCGATCAGCCGGGGCGGCGCGTTCAGCTCCAGGTTGAACTGGCCCAGCTCGGGTTGGAAGAGCGGATCGGCGATGTCGGCGAGGATCTGGTCGTTGCGCATCGCCGGCTCGGCCGCCGAGTCGACCAGGTTCAGCTCGATCTCCAGCCCGGTCATGGGCCGGTCGGCGTCGAAGCCGAAGTCGTCCAGCATCAGGGCGAAGACGTCCAGGCACCGCCGGACCTTCTGTCGGTAGCGGACCCGGTCCTCCCGGGAGAAGGCGCCCTGCTCGACGTCCCTGCCCATGTTTCCTCCCGGCGCGAGGCGCAGTCGGACCGTGTCGGTCCGGGTTAGCGCGTGGTGAACCCTCCACGTTAGGAGTGTCGGCGTCGTCGGGACCAGAGGAGGTCCCGGCGGTCCCACGGCCGGGACGACCGGGTTCCGGTCGGCGGACGCGCTCCTGGCGGCATCTCTACCCAGCCCACACCGTCGGGCACCGGAGTGGACCGCGAATGGGCCGTGACGAATTACACCCCGGGGCGGCGGCGCTCGTCCCGCGTACACGCGTCGGGCCCGCCCCGTGGTGCGGCGCGGGCCCGGCAGAGGTACGACGGATCAGGCCTGGCGGACGGCCTCGCCCTCGATCTCGATCTTGATCTTCTTGCCGACCAGCACGCCCCCGGTCTCCAGGGCGACGTTCCAGGTCAGGCCGAAGTCCTCGCGGTCGATCTCCGTGGAGGCCGAGAAACCGAAGATGTCCTGCCCGAACGGGCTGCGGCCGACGCCCTCGAACTCGACCTCCAGCTCGACCGGGCGGGTGACGCCCTTGACGGTCAGCTCGCCGGCGAGGACGAACTCGTTGCCGTCGCGGGACTTCACGGCCGTGCTGCGGAACTCCAGGGTCGGGAAGTTCTCGACGTCGAGAAACTCGGGGCTGCGCAGGTGCGCGTCCCGGTCCGCCTGGTTGGTGTTGATGCTGGCCGCCTGGATGGTGGCGCTGACCGAGGACTGCATCGGGTCCTCGGCGACGGTGATGGTGGCGCTCGCGTCGGCGAAGTCACCGCGTACCTTGCTCACCATCATGTGCCGGGCGACGAAGCCCACGCGCTTGTGTGCCGCGTCCAGCAGGTAGGTGCCGGCGGTCGGGATCGTGAGGCCTTCCCAGTCGCGGGTAACCGGTGCGGTGCTGCTGGTCATGGAAACTGCCCTCCGTGGGAAAATTGTTTAGTAGCCCAACGACTGCCACAGCAACTATAGGCACAACAATATTCCTCCTGTCAAGTACTGCTACGATGGGCGCGTGGACCAGAACGTGTTCGACGACCCCCGGATCACCGCCGTCGGCCTGCTCGTCGAGGCGCACGCCGGGCTTTCGGCCCGGTTCGCCGCCCAGTTCGAGGAGCACGGCCTCTCACCGGTCGAGTTCGAGGTGCTGACCAGACTCGCCCGATCTCCCGGCAACCAGTTGCGGATGACCGACCTGGCCGCGCAGACCTCGCTCTCGACCAGCGGCGTCACCCGCGTGGTGGACCGGATGGAACGCGACGGGCTGCTCGTCCGCCGCGCCTGCCCCTCCGACCGGCGCAGCTCGTTCGCGGTCGTCACGGCCTCCGGACTGCAACGCCTCGACGAGACCCTGCCCGGGCACCTGCAGATCATCGAGCAGTGGTTCACCGGCCAACTCGACCCGGAGGCCCTGGCAGCCCTGCTCGACGGGCTGCGCCGGGTCCGCGACGCCGTGCACCCCGGCGCCACCGCCGGAAGCACCGGCGCCGACCACGACGGGGCCGGCTCGCCGTCCTGAGCGTTTCTGGGAGCCGTCGGCACCGGCAGAAAGAGCGGCAGAACTGCCGTACCCACGGGACGATAGGCGAGCAAACCGGGCGGAGTCGCGTGCGTGCGGTGGCTACTCTTCGGGCAGTGGGGACGCACCGGGGGGTGACGGCGCGGGCGACGAGCGAGGGGTAGCAAGAGGGGCTTCGTCGTCCGCGCCACCCCCGGTTCGCCCCACGGGGCGACCCGCACGGCGCTGACCCGGCATCCCCGCGCCATCCGGCGTCCGGCTCGCGGTCCACGCCCCCAACAGCTCCTCCTCGTGTGGCAGCAGCCGCACACCGCACCGCCGGCAGGCCGCGTCGAGGCGGTCCAGCACGGCGGGATCGCCCGTGCTGGCGGCCAGCCCCACCAACGCCTCCACCACGTCACGCCGGTCCTGGCCGCCGGCACCCGCCTCGGCCGCGGCGGCGAACCACTCCGCCGCCAGCTCACGATCGCCCCGGCGCAGAGCCAGGTTCCCCTCGATCAGCGCGCAGGTCCCGTCCTCCGGGCGCGCCTCGGGTGCCGTCGGGCCCGGCAGACGCCCCGGCGACCACACCTCCCCCTGCCACGGGACGGGCGACCCCGGAAGCGGACGCAGCTCGGCCAGCACCTCCACCGCCTCGACAACACGATCGTCGCGGGCCAACGCCAGCCCCACCGTGCCGAGCACCCGACGGCGGTGGCCCGGGTCGCCCAGATCCGACAGCGCCGCCATCACCCGCCGACCCGCCTCGACGGCGTCGGCGTACCGGCCCTCCAGGCGGGACACCTCGGCGAGGTTGGCCCGGGCCAGCACCCGCAGCCGCTGTTCCCCGTCCTGCGCGGCGAGCCGGTCGACCGTGGCCAGCCGGCGCCGGGCAGCCGCCAGGTCGGCGACCCGGATGTCGTGCCAGGCCAGGTTGTTCTGCGCCACCGCCATGTCCCGGACCCGCCCGTGCCGGACGGCCAGCGCGAGCACCGCCTCGGCCTGCGTCCGCGCCTCGTCGTGCTCGCCGAGGCCGACGAGGAGCGCACAGAGCACCGTGCGCGCCGCCAGTTCGCCGGTGACGTCGCCGGCCTCCCGGAACGCCGCCAGCGCCTGCCGCGCCGCCGGCAGTTCCTCCGCCCCGGCGCCGTGCTCGGCGGCGAGCCGGGCCACCCCGAGGGACGCCCACGCCCGCAACACCGGAGCCACGTCGGCGGTACGCGGATCCGCCAGCAGCCGCCGCAGCCACTGCCGGCCCGGCACGTCCCGCCCCCGGAACCGCCACCACCGCGGCAGCGCCGCCGCCAGCCGCAACGCGGTCAACGGGTCGTCGACGGCGGCGTGCGCCAGGGCGGAGCTGATGTCGCCGGTCACCTCGTCCAGGCGGTGCACCGCCGCCGGCAGGTTGGCGCCGACAAGCTCCGGCGCGGTCCGATTGACCAGCCGGGCGACGACCTGCGCGTGCCGGCGTCGGATCGCCGTCAGCTCGCCGACGCCGGTCGCCTGCTCGGCGGCGAAGTCGCGTACGGCGTCGAGCAGGCGGAACCGGAACGGCCCGGTGCCCCGGACGCTCAGCAGGCCGAGTTCGACGAGCCGGTCGAGCAGCGGGACCGGGTCCACGACCACCGTCCCGTCGGTGTCGGCGGGATCGGCGAGCATCTCCTCGGCCAGCTCGACCGACCAGCGGTTGCCGAAGGCGGCCAGCCGGCGCAACGCGGCCCGCTCGTCGGGGGCGAGGAGGCGGTAACTGACGGCCACCGCGTCCCGCAGGGTCTCCGCCACCGCTGTCCGGGGGCGCTCCGGGCGGCGCTCCGTCGTGTCCCAGCCCGGCCGGTCGGCCGCCGCCGACGAGGTGGCCAGGTCGAGCACGCGGTCGCCGTACCGGTCGAGCAGTTCGTTGAGGTCGAGGATCCGGCCCCGCGCCGCCATCAGCTCGATGGCGAGCGGAAGCCCGCCGAGGCGGCGTACCAGGGCCGCGAGGGCGGGCAGCTCGGCGGGGCCGGGCGGCTCCCGGCGGACCTGGGCGAGCCGGGCGGTGAAGAGTGCCACGGCGGGATAGCCGGCCAGCGCCGGCAGGCCCTCCCGTTCGCTGCCCGGAGGCGGTACGTCGAGCGGGCAGACCGGCCACACCCGCTCCCCGGGCAGGCCGACCGGGTGCCGGCCGGTGACCAGCACCCGCAGCGACGGCACGGCAAGGGCGAGCCGGTGCACCGTCTCGGCGACCGAGTCGGGGGCCCGCTCGGCCGCGTCCACGAGTAGCAGCGCCGGCCGGCCGTGGAGGCGCGCGGTCAGCTCCGGCAGCCGGGCGACGCCGAAGACGGCGACCGAGGCGGCGAGCACGTCGGCGGCGTCCGAGCCCTCGCCGACGAGCACGCCGGCCGCGCCGCCGGGATGGTCGGCGGCGACGGCGTGGGCCACCGCCAGGGCCAGCGCGGTCTTGCCGACGCCGGCCAGCCCGACCAGGCTGACCAGCCGGGGCCCGTGCCCGTCGGTGAGCAGCCCGACCAGCTCGGCCAGGTCGCCGTCCCGACCGACCAGCGCGACCGGGGGCGGGATCGCGGCCGGCGTACCGGTGAGGTGGTCGGGGTCCACGCTGGCCGGCGGGGCGCCGCCGTGGGTGACCGGCGGGGCGGCCGGGACCGGGCCCCGGGCGGCGGTCAGGAACACCGACCGGGCGGTCCCGGCCAACTCCAGCGCGCCGGCGAGCAACTCGACGGTGGTGCGCTGCGGCCGGGACGAGTGGCCCCGTTCCAGGTCGCGCACCGTCCGGACGCCCACCCCGGCACGGTTCGCCAGCTCGGCCTGGGTCAGGCCGGCGGCGAGCCGGTGCCCGCGCAACAACTCCGGCAGTCCGGTACGCCCGCCCGGTTGGGACGAACGATCACGATCCGGGGTCATGGGCAGGAAGGGTACGGACGGGGTACGACCGACGGCAGACGATCGTCACACTGCCGACGCAGCGGTACGGATATCCGACAGCGGCCCGGACGGACGGCCACGAGCGGCGGGCCCGGTGGCGCGGTGGGGGCCTGCCCCACGCCAGCGGGCCCGGCGCCGTCACATGCCCAGATCGCGCGCAATGATCATGCGTTGCACCTCGGACGTGCCCTCGCCGATCTCCAGGATCTTGGAGTCGCGCCAGAACCGGGCCACCGGGTACTCGTTCATGAAGCCGTAGCCGCCGTGGATCTGGGTGGCCTCGCGGGCGTTGTCCACCGCGATGGTGCTGGCGTGCAGCTTGGCGATCGCGGCCTGCCGCTTGAACGGCTCGCCGGCGAGCATCCGCGCCGCCGCGTCGTAGTAGGCCAGCCGGGCGGTGTGCGCCTTCATCTCCATGTCGGCGATCTTGAACTGGATCGCCTGGTAGTTGCCGATGGGCTGGCCGAACGCCTGGCGCTCCTTCGCGTACCGGACCGACTCGTCGACGCAGCCCTGGGCGAGGCCGACGGCCAGGGCGGCGATGGCGATCCGCCCCTCGTCGAGGATGCGCAGGAACTGGGCGAAGCCCCGGCCGCGCTCGCCGAGCAGGTTCGCCGCCGGCACCCGGCAGTCGTCGAAGGTCAGCTCGTGGGTGTCGGAGGCGTTCCAGCCGACCTTCGAGTAGCCCGGCGCGACGGTGAAGCCCGGCGTCCCGGAGGGCACGATGATGGTGGACAGCTCCTTGGCGCCGTCCGGGCGGGTGCCGGTGACCGCGGTGACGGTCACCAGCGCCGTGATGTCGGTGCCCGAGTTGGTGATGAACGCCTTGGAGCCGTTGATCACCCACTCGTCGGTGGACTCGTCGAGCACCGCGCGGGTCTGGGTGCCACCGGCGTCCGAGCCGGTGCCCGGCTCGGTCAGCCCGAAGCCGGCCAGCGCCTCGCCGCTGAGCAGCTTCGGCAGCCACTGCGCCTTCTGCTCGTCGGTGCCGAAGCGGTAGATCGGCATCGCGCCCAGCGAGACCGCCGCCTCCAGGGTGATCGCGACGCTCGAATCGACCCGGGCCAGCTCCTCCAGCGCGAGGCAGAGCGCGAAGTAGTCGCCGCCCATGCCGCCGTGCTCCTCGCCGAAGGGCAGGCCGAACAGGCCCATCTTGCCCATCTGCCGGATCACCTCGTACGGGAAGGTGTGCTTCTCGTAGTGCTCCGCGATGACCGGGGCGACCACCTCGCGCGCGAATTCCCGCACGCTCTCCCGCAGCGCCTCTTGCTCCTCGGTGAGCCGGAAGTCCATGGAATCCTCCTGTGTGGATGGGCCGCCGGGCGCTCGTGACGCCGGGAACGGGCGGGTCGCTGGTGCGGGCCCGCGCCGGCCGCGTGGGCCGGCGACGGGATCAGACCGGGGTGACGCCGTGCCGGCGCCGGGAGAAGTGCCGCTCCTTGGTGCGGGCGGCGGCGAACCGGCGGACCAGCTCGGCGCGCAGCTCGTGCGGCTCGACGATCGCGTCGACCACCAGTTCGCTGGCGAGCCGGACCACGTCGATGTCGCGCTCGTACTCCTCGCGCTTCGCGGCCACGAACGCGGCCCGCTCGGTCTCGTCCCCGATCGCCGCGATCTTGTTGGCGTAGACCGCGTTGACCGCCGCCTCGGCGCCCATCACCGCGATCTTGGCGGTGGGCAGCGCGATCGTGGCGTCCGGCTCGAAGCCCGGCCCGGCCATCGCGTAGAGGCCGGCGCCGTACGCCTTGCGGACCACCACACAGATCTTGGGTACGGTCGCCTCCGAGATCGCGGTGATCATCTTGGCGCCGTGTCGGATGATGCCCTGCTTCTCCACCGCGCTGCCGACCATGAACCCGGGCACGTCGGAGAGGAAGAGCAGCGGCACGTTGAACGCGTCGCAGAGCTGCACGAAGCGGGTCGCCTTGTCGGCCGAGTCGACGAAGAGCACGCCGCCCTTGAACATCGAGTTGTTGCCGACCACGCCGACGACCTCGCCGTTCAGCCGGCCGAAGCCGATGGTCAGCTCCTTGGCCCAGAGCGCCTGGATCTCGAAGAAGGAGCCGTCGTCGAGCAGGCCCTTGACGTACCGCCGCATGTCGAACGCCTGCCGCTCGCTCGCCGGCACCAGCGCGGCCAGGTCGGCCTTCTCGGGCGCCGCGACGGCGGGCGCGGCCGGCGGCGCCTGCGTCCAGTTGGTCGGCAGGTAGGACAGGTAGCGCTTCACCACGTCGAGGGCGTCGGCCTCGGTCTTGCAGAGGAAGTGCCCGACGCCCGACTCGGCGCAGTGCACCTTGGCGCCGCCCATGGCCTCCAGGGTGGTCTTCTCGCCGGTGACCATCTCGACCATCCGGTCGGAGCCGAGGTACATGCTGGCGTTGCCGTCGACCATGGCGACCACGTCGCAGAACGCCGGGATGTACGCCCCGCCGGCCGCGCTCGGCCCGAACAGCGCGCAGACCTGCGGGATGGCGCCGGAGGCGCGAACCTGGTTCCAGAAAATCTTGCCGGCGCCACGGCGGCCGGGGAAGAGGTCGACCTGGTCGGTGATCCGGGCGCCGGCCGAGTCGACCAGGTAGACCATCGGCACGCTGGTCGAGTAGGCCCGCTCGATGATCCGGATGATCTTCTCGACGGTGCGGGCGCCCCAGCTGCCGGCCTTGACGGTGGAGTCGTTCGCCATCAGGCAGACCGGGCGGCCGTCGATGGTGGCGGTGCCGGTCACCACGCCGTCGGCCGGAAGCCCCTCGGTCATCGCGTTGGCGTAGAGGCCGTCCTCGACGAAGGAGCCCTCGTCCACCAGGAGCGCGACCCGCTCCCGGGCGAAGAGCTTGCCCTTGGCGGCGTTCGCCGCGTGGTACTTGTCCGCACCGCCGGCCCGGGCCCGCTTGCGCAGCTGCTCCAGTGCCTCACCGTCGAGCGTCACGCCGACTCCCTCGCCACCTGAGCCGGTCACCGCGCGGGCGGACCGACTGACCTGAACGATCGTTAGGCTAGCGCATCCGCGCGACGCCCGGCGACCCACGGCGGCGACCGACCGGGTCCGCGCCACCGCCCCGGGGCGGCCCAGGGGGCGTCACCCGGTCCCGCCGCTCAAGGGCATTGAAAATCATGAATCTTTATGGCTAGGCTCCTGACACCCCCTCCTCCCGGATCGGAGTCAGCGATGACCTCACGACTCAACCGGCTCGCGGCCGCGTTCGCCGCGACGGCGCTAGCCACCCTCGGCGTCACGGTCGCCAACCCGGCGCCCGCGTCCGCCGCCATGACCATCTGCTACAACACCAGCCAGGCGGGCAGCTTCGCCAGCACCGCCAACCAGGCCGCCTCGATCTGGAACAACGCCACGTCGAACCTGACGCTCACGGCGAACTGCGGCTCGAACCTGCGGATCTACCAGATCACCGGCGGCGGCTCGTACGCCGTGCGGACCAGCCTCGGCAACGGGCGGGTCTACATCGACACCCAGCAGGCCCAGCAGTACAGCCCGCTGCGGATCATGACCCACGAGATCGGGCACATCCTCGGCCTGCCCGACAACTACAACGGCAACTGCGCGCTCCTGATGTCGGGCGGCAGCGCCGGCACCAGCTGCACCAACCCGTACCCGAGCACCACCGAGGCGAACCGGGTGACCAGCCTCTTCGCCGGCACCCTCAGCGCCAACCGCACCGAGTCGCAGATCTTCAGCGACAGCTGGCCGAGCATGCTCACCACCGTGGGCTGACCGACCGGTACGACGGAGGGGCCGGCACGACGCCGGCCCCTCCCGCCTGTGGTCAGCCCGGCAGCGGCGTCAGCCGGGTACGCGGGCCCGCGCGCAGCACCCCGGACGGGAGCTGCCTGCCGACCAGCCGCTCGGCCAGCTCGGCCGCCTCGACGAGGGCGGACAGGTCGATGCCGGTGTCGACGCCCATGTCGTGCAGCATGTGCACCGCCTCCTCCGTGGCCAGGTTCCCGCTGGCCCCCGGCGCGTACGGGCAGCCGCCCAGGCCCCCCACGCTGGCGTCGAACTCGGTCACCCCCAGCTCCAACGCGGTCAGCATGTTGGCCAGCGCCGTGCCCCGGGTGTTGTGGAAGTGCAGCAGCACGGGAATGTGCGCGTTGCGGTCGCGTACCGCCGTCAGCAGCTCGCGGACCCGCCGGGGCGTACCCATGCCGGTGGTGTCGCCGAAGGCCACCCGGTCGGCGCCGTCGCGGACCACCCGGTCCACGATGGCGGCCACCCGGGCCGGGTCGACGTCCCCCTCGTACGGGCAGCCGAAGCTGGTCGCCACGATCACCTCGGCCTGCGCGCCGGCGCCGTGCAGCAGGTCGATCAGCTCGGCGATGTCCTCCAGCGACTCCTCCGTGGAGCGGTTGACGTTGCGCCGGTTGTGCGTGTCGCTGGCCGAGACCACCACCTCGATCTCGGTGAACCCGGCGGCCAGGGCCCGCTGCGCGCCCCGGGTGTTCGGCACCAGCGCCGAGTAGCGCACGCCGTCGGCCTTCGCGGCCCGCTGCCACACCTCGTCGGCGTCGGCCATCTGCGGGATCGCCTTCGGGTGCACGAAGGAGACGGCCTCGATCCGCTTCACCCCGGTGGCCGAGAGCGCGTCGAGCAGCCGCACCTTGGCCTCGGTCGGGATCGGCTCCTCGTTCTGGAGCCCGTCGCGCGGCCCGACCTCCCGGATCGACACCGCTGCTGGCATCTGACTCATGGTCACCTCGCTGTGACGTCGGGCCGCCGGGATACCGCCTCGCCGCGCCGCCTCTCGTGGAGGTGGCCGGCGGCGACGCCGACCGGCCGCTGGTCCCCCCAGGGAACCAGAACGCCGGCGCCGACCGCCAGGGTGGCCCCGTCACCGGCCGAAAGCCGCCAACCCCGCTGCGGCCACGGGATCGTCGGACTCCCGCCGGGCTGCTAGTCTCCGCGCCGTGGACGCCGTGGTGGATGACGACTCGATGCGTGAACTGCGCCGGGTGCGCGAGCGGGTCGACCGGCTCGAGAATGCTCTGCTGCGCCTCGTGTCACTGATCGCCGCCGCCCTGGTCGTCGTCGGGCTGCTGCTTCCGTACGCGGCCTTCGACGAGCAGGACGAACTGTACGACGAGAGCATGCTGACGATCGGGTTCACCGCCGGCGCGGCCGACGCGTTCTTCGCCGTGACGTTCCTCCCTCTCCTCGTGGTCGCGGGCGCGACGCTGCTCTTCCTCGCGCTGATCGGCAAGCAGTCGGCGGGTCGCACCGGGGAGCGGCTCGGGGTCGTCGTCGGCTGGCTCGTGCTGCTCTCGGCTGCCGGTGCCGGGCTGCTCGCGATCGTCCCCTCCGGGGACGGGTGGGACGCGGGGCCGGGCGCCTGGGTGTACGCCGCCGGGGCAGCGCTCGCGTTCGTGGTGCTCGGCACCGAGCAGGGGCGCGACTTCTGGGTCGCCGAGCGCCGCGGGAAGATCCGCCCCTGAGCTGCGCGCGCCGCACCGTCGCGTCCGCGCGTTCCAGCCGATCGCCCGCCTGCGGGATCCGGGCCGGGTGGCCCAGACCCCGCTGACGTGGTGGTGGCGCCCGGGCCACGGACCGGGGTGGTCAGCGCATGCGGCCGACGATGCCGGTGTCGTAGTCGCCGGAGAGGAACTCCTCGTTCTCCAGCAGCTCGGCGAAGAAGGGCAGGTTGTTCTTCGGGCCGGCCAGCTCGAAGGCGGCCACCGCCGTCTTCGCGCGCTCGATCGCCTCGGCCCGGGTCGCGCCGCTGACGATCAGCTTGGCCATCAGGCTGTCGTAGAACGGCGTGACGGTGTTGCCCTCCACGTAGCCCGAGTCCATCCGGACGCCCTCGCCGGTCGGCTCCACCCAGGTGCTGATCACGCCCGGGCCGGGCAGGAAGCGCTTCGGGTCCTCGGCGTTGATCCGCAGCTCGATGGCGTGCCCGCGCGGGGCGAGCGCGTCCGGGTCGAAGGTCGGCGCCAGGCCGGCGGCCACCCGCAGCTGCTCCTCGACGAGGTCCACGCCGTAGACCAGCTCGGTGACCGGGTGCTCCACCTGGAGCCGCGTGTTCATCTCCAGGAAGAAGAAGTCTTCGGAGTCGGGGCCGTCGCCCTTGGCGTCCCGCTGACGCGGGACCAGCAGGCACTCGACCGTACCCGCGTTGCGGTAGTTCACCGCCTCGCCGGCGCGCACGGCCGCCGCCAGGAAGCGCTCGCGCAGCTCCGGGGTGACCGCCGGCGACGGCGACTCCTCGACCAGCTTCTGGTTGCGTCGCTGCACCGAGCACTCACGCTCGCCGAGGGCCACCACCCGGCCGTCGGCGAGGCCGAGGATCTGCACCTCGACGTGACGTACCCGGGGGAAGTACCGCTCGATCAGCACCGAGCCGTCGCCGAACATCCGCTCGGCGAAGGAGCGCACCTTGTCGTACTCGGTGCGCAGCGCGGCCTCGTCGGTCGCCACGCCCATGCCCATGCCGCCGCCACCGGCCGCGGCCTTGACCATCACCGGGTAGCCGATCTCCGCCGCCGCCGCGACCGCCGCGTCGAGGTCGGCCGCCGGGTCGGTGGTGCCGGGCGCGACCGGCACGCCGGCCGCCGCCATCAGGTTCCGGGCGTTGATCTTGTCGCCCATCGCGGTGATCGCGTCCGCGCCGGGCCCGATCCAGATCAGCCCGCTCGCCTCGACGGTACGGGCGAAGTCGGCGTTCTCCGACAGGAAGCCGTAGCCGGGGTGGATGGCCTGCGCGCCGGTCGACTTGGCGGCGGCGAGAACGGCCTCGACGTTGCGGTAGCTCTGGGCCGGGTTCGCCGGTCCCACGCACACCGCCTCGTCGGCCTCCGTCACGAAGGGCAGGCCGGCGTCGGCCTCCGAGTGCACCGCGATCGCGCGGATGCCGAGCCGCCTGGCGGTCCGGATGATCCGGCGGGCGATCTCGCCCCGATTGGCGACCAACAGCGACTCGATCATGTTTCCTCCAGCGTCCGGGGTCAGGACGGGTACCAGGGGATCCGGGGCCGTGCTGACGAGTCGGGCGGAACAGCCTCGCTCGCCGTCACGGCCCGCAGGACGCGGTAGCGTCCGTCCGAAACGGCACCCGGGCGGACGCTACCCCGCGCCCGGGTGGGCCACGAGAGCGGCCAGGGTGGCGGTGCGGAGCAGCTCGGCCCGGCGGCGCCGGTCCACCTCCCCGCCGAGGAACGGCGTCGAGTTCATCAGGCCGAACGCGGCGTGGGCCAGCACCCGTGCCTCGCCGTCGGGCATGCCGGGATGCAGCGTGGTCAGCACCGTCACCCACTGCTCGACGTAGAGCCGCTGGAGCCGGCGGATCCGGCGGCGGGGCTCGTCGGGAAGGCGGTCCAGCTCGTGCAGGTGCAGGGCGATCACCGCCGGGTTGGCCAGCGCGAAGTCGACGTGGAAGTCGATCAGCGACTCCAGCGCGCCGCGCGGATCGTCGGGATGACCGGCGGAGCGCTCCTGGCCGCCGGTCAGCAGCTCCTCGCTGACCGGGATCAGCGCGGCGACCAGCATGGCCTCCTTGCCGGCGAAGTGGTGGTAGAGCGCCGGGCCGGTGACCCCGGCAGCCGCGCCGATGTCGTCCATCGAGACGCCGTGGTAGCCCCGGGAGGCGAAGAGGCCGACCGCGATCTCCAGGATCTCGTCCTTGCGGGACCGGCGCCGGGCCGACCCCGCGGCACCGTTCGCCCTGCCCCGTGCCTGCTGCTCGACCGTCACCGGGCAAGCGTAGACCTCGACCGGCCCCACGTGGAGCCTCCGTTTCCCGTCGGATGGCTCACGTCCGCCGCCGGTGAGCACCACGTCAGGGCCCTTGACCCTCGACCCGGTCGAACCACCATGGTCGCCGGCATGACCGCACCCCCGCTCGGCCGCGACTACCGGCTGCTCTGGTCCGCCGCCGTGTCCTCGCGCCTCGGCGACGCTCTGCGTACGCCGGCACTGGCGCTACTGGCCGCGACACTGACCCGCGATCCTCGGGTGATCGCGGCGGTGACCGTGGCCGGGCAGCTCCCGCCGCTGCTGTTCGGCCTGCTCGGCGGCGTGTACGCGGACCGCTGGGATCGCCGCCGGACGATGGCGGTGGTGGACGGGCTGCGCGCCTCGGTGGTCGGCGGGCTCGCCGTCGCGGTCGCCCTCGACCGGGCGGGCGTCGCCGTACTGGTGGCGGTGGCGTTCCTGCTCGCCGCGCTCGGCACCCTCTTCGACGCCGCCTCGTTCGCGCTGCTGCCGTCGGTGGTGCCGCCGGCCGCGCTGCCCCGCGCCAACGGCCGCCTCCAGGCCGGCTCAGCGGTGGCGGGCGGTTTCCTCGGTGCCCCGGCCGCCGGTGTGCTGTTCGCCCTCGCCGCGCCGCTGCCGTTCGCCGTCGACGCGCTCACCTTCCTCTGCGCCGCCCTGCTGACCCTCGCCCTGCGCCCGACCTCGCGGCAGTCCTGCCGCCCGGAGACGCGGTCCCGCTGCCCGGAGACGCGGCCCCGTCACCCGGAGAGAGGCCCGGAGTGCGGGCGGGCGCGGACGGTGTGGCGGGAGGCCGTCGAAGGGGTGCGGTGGGTACGCGGCGACGCGATGCTGTGGCGGCTGACCGTGGCGACCGCCGGGAGCAACCTGGCGATCAGCGGGCTGATGGCGGTGCTGGTGCTCTACGCGCTCGACGTGCTACGGGTGCCGCCGGCCGGATACGGACTGTTCGCGGCGGGGGCGGTCCTCGGCGGGCTCGCGGGCGGACTCGGGGCGGGCCGGCTGGCCGCCCGGCTCGGCACGGTGCCCGCGCTGCGCTTCGTACTCGCCGGCCAGGCAGTCGCGCTGACCGGGCTGGCGCTGTCCAGGCACCCCGTGACCGGCGGGCTGGCGCTGGCCGTGTTCGCGGCCGGTACGACGGTGTGGAACAGCCTGTGGGCCTCGTACGGGCAGCGCCACGTACCGGCCACCCTGCTCGGTCGGGTGGCTGCCGCCCAACGGCTGGTCGGCCTGCTCGCCGCACCGATCGGGGCCACGCTCGCCGGGCTGGGCGGCGCGGCGTACGGGGTGGGGCCGGTGGCGGGGGCGGTGGCCGGGGTCTTCGTGCTGGTCACCCTCGCGGCGTGGCGGGTGCTGCGACCGGCCGGCCACCCCGGGCAGGAGCAGCCCGCCGACACGGGCCGATCCGGGCCACCGACAGCAGCCTAGCCGCGCGAGCCGTCGCGGCGGTTGAGGCCGGAGAGGCGCATCGCGAGGCCGCGGCGGGCTGGCGGAACGGCGTCGGCCAGGCGGAGCAGCAGGTTACGGGCCGGCCGGGCGGCCGGCGGCAGGGTGGCGAGCCGGGTCAGCCGGGCGGCGAAGGTGACCACCTCCTCGGCCATCGGCCGGCGGCGGGCCGCGTACTCGTCGAGCAACCCGTCGGGGCCGCCGGCCAGCACGTCCGCGAGGGTGTCGCCGACATCGACCGCGTCCACGATGCCCAGGTTCATCCCTTGGCCGCCGGCGGGGCTGTGCACGTGCCCGGCGTCGCCGGCGAGCAGGACCCGCCCGTTGCGGAACGTGTCGGCGACCCGGTGGTGGATGCGGAACCGGGAGCCCCAGAGCACCTCGACCACCCGGTCCGGGCGACGGGCCGGCCCACGTTCGTCGAGGAGCGCCTGGAAGTAGGCACGGTCGGGGGTGACGGGTGCCTCGGCCACGGCGGCGACCAGCCGGACGATCCCGTCGGGCAGTGGTGCCCAGACCAGTGGCCCGGAGCCGGCCAGGAAGAAGGAGACCCGGTCGCGGGGCAGCGCGCTCTCCACGCGCACGTCGGCGAGGGCGAACGACTCCGCGCCGCCGGCCGGCCCGGAGAAGCCGATCCCGGCCCGTTCCCGCACCGCGCTGTGCATCCCGTCGGCGCCGACCAGGTAGCGGGCCCGGACCGTCGCGCCGTCGGCGAAGGTGGCGACCACACCGGCCGCGTCGTGGTCCAGCCCCGTCATCTCGTACGGCCGCAGCACCGGGACGCCGACGGTGGCGAGCTGCCCGGCGAGCACCTCCTCGGTGACCGACTGGGACACCATCAGCGCGTACGCGTGCCGGGACGGCAGCCCGTCGAACGGCACGGCGAGCAACGTCCGGTCGCGGTCGCGGACGGTGAACCCCCGCGACAGCAGCCCGCGCGCCACCAGCGGGGCGCCGGCGCCGATCCGGTCCAGCTCCTCCAGGGTGTACGCGTGCACCACCGCCGCCCGCGAGGTCCGCGGCGGCTGGTCCAGCCGGTCGACCACGGTCACCCCGACACCGCGCCGGGCCAGGGTCAACGCGGCGGTCAGCCCGGTCGGGCCGGCACCCACCACCAGGACGTCCGTGTTCGCGGGCAGCATGATCGGCCTCCATCCGTCCATGCCAACGGATGTTGGCGACCGGTTGTCGGCAACGCTAGCCAGCCGCCCGGCCCCGCGCTGTCCCCTGTCGTCGAGCGGTCCCGGCCCGACGGGCTGATGGGACCGCCCAACCTTTTCCGGGCCCGGTGCGTCTGACTGGTGACGCGGAACGCGCGAAGGCCGGAGGGAGCGCGGATGGGACCGCCGACGACCGACGACGGGCGGGACGGCTACGTCACCTTCGTCGAGTGCCACCAGCACCGGCTGCTGCGCGCGGCCTACCTGGTCTGCGGCAACCGCCACCAGGCCGAGGACCTGCTCCAGGACGCGCTGCTCAAGCTCGCCCTGCGCTGGCCCGCGGTGCGGCACGGCGACCCGGCCGCGTACGTGCGGACGATCCTCTACCGGGACGCCGTCTCCTGGTGGCGTCGACGACGCCGGGAGTGGCTCAGCGCGTACCCGCCGGAGCGGGCCACAACCGAGGGCGACGGGGCACTGCGGCTCGCGCTGCGCGACGCCCTCGGCCACCTGCCACCCCGGCAACGGGCCGTGCTGGTGCTGCGCTACTTCGAGGATCTCACCGAGGCGGCCACCGCCGAGGCGCTCGGCGTCACCGTCGGCACCGTCAAGAGCCAGTGCCACGCGGCGCTACGCCGGCTCCGTGAGGTCGCGCCGGAACTCGGCCGCGACGAGGGGCGCTCCGGCGACGACCTGGTACCCGGGATGGAGGTAAACCCGTGAGGGAAGAGGAACTGCACCGGCTGCTCACCGTCGCCGCCGAGGACGTCCGACCGGCACACCCGGCGGCGACCGGCTGGGAACGGGCCCGCCGGGTGCGTCGCGCCCGCCGCGCCGTCGGCGCCACCGCACTCGCGGTCGCCCTGCTCACCGGCGGTACGGCACTGGCCCTGCGCCCCACCCAGCCGCCGCCGGCCGCCGTCGCGACACCGCACCGGAGCCCGACGCCGCACCCCGTGCCCGTACAGACGCCCCCGGTCGAGCTGGCCTACCCCGGGCACCCCCTGGGCCGCCTCGGCGACCCGGTCGGCGCGACGCTCTCCGACCGGCCGGTACGCCGGGCTCTGGCGCTGCACCAGCCGGTCGACCCGCAGACCGGCGTCGCAGGCCGGATCCGGGTGCTCGGCGACGACGGCGTCGTACGCGACCTCGACGTGGTCACCCCCGCCCCGACCCGCGACGCCGAGGGCAACGAGGCCGTGCCGCTGAAGAGCGGAAGCCTCTCCCCGGACGGGCGGACTGCCGCCTTCGCCCAGACCGACGGGGTGATCGTGGTCGACCTGACCACCGCCGCCGTACGCCGCCACCCGCTCAAGGGGTACCTGGAACACGTCCTCTGGTCCGGCGACCGGCTGCTCGTCGGCGACAACGACACCACGTACGAGCTGGACCGGGCCACGGGCGCCGCCCGGAAGCTGCCCCTGTCCCCCTGGGACGCGGTCACGCCCGACCCGGCGGCCCCGCCGAACGTCCCGCTCGAACTGGGCGGCACGCCGCCGAACCTGACGGAGATCCGGTGGACCGACGACGAGACGCACCGCACCATCGGCGCGGTCGACTTCCGCGCGCTACCACCCGGTCACCGGGTCGACGAGTTCTACGGACGGGGCTGGCAGCGCGGAGACCGGGTGGCTCGCGCCGGCTGGATCACCACGGACACGATGGGCGGGCTGGAGGGCGTCGCGCTGCTGAACGCCCGGACGCGCGTGGTGACCCACCTGCTCGACCTGGGCCGGGACCGTTGGAAGGGCTGCTGCGAGGTGCTCGGCTGGGACCGCGACGGCGCGGTGCTGCTGCGCCACGACCCCGGTGGGCTGCTGCGCTGGCGGCCGGAGACGGGCGAGGTCACGGGCGTGACCCGGAACCTGCCCGGGACGGTCTCGCTCGCCGCCGGTTGAGCGGGTCGCTTCTGCCGTCGTACCACCGAAGGGGCCGGTCCCCGCGCGACCGCGACGGGCGCGCGGGGGCCGACCGGCGCGTCAGCCCGCCAGGCCGCCGGGCTGGTCGCCCTTCACGACGGGAGCCCGGACCAGGTTGCCCCACTCGGTCCACGAGCCGTCGTAGTTGCGCACCTGCGGGTAGCCCAGCAGGTGCCGCAGCACGAACCAGGTGTGGCTCGACCGCTCACCGATCCGGCAGTACGCCACGATGTCATCGCCCGGGCTGAGGCCGAGCTGGTCGGCGTAGATCGCGCGCAGTTCGTCGGCCGACCTGAACGTGCCGTCGTCGTTGGCGGCGGACTTCCACGGCTTGCTGACCGCACCCGGGATGTGCCCGCCGCGCAGCGCGCCCTCCTGCGGATAGTCCGGCATGTGCAGCATCTCGCCGGTGTACTCGCCCGGCGACCGGACGTCGACCAGCGGGCGGCCCGCCGCCACGTGCGCCATCACCTGCTCGCGGTACGCCCGCACCGGCGCGTCGTTGCGTTGCGGCACCGGATACTCGGCGCGGGGCCGGGCCGGCTTGTCCCGGGTCAGCTCGCGGCCCTCGGCGACCCACTTCTGCCGGCCGCCGTCGAGCAGCCGCACGTCCGGGTGCCCGAAGAGGCTGAACACCCACAGGGCGTACGCGGCCCACCAGTTGAAGTTGTCGCCGTAGAAGACGACCGTGTCGCCCCGGCCGATGCCCTTCGCGGCACACAGCTCGGCGAAGCGCTCGGCGTCCAGGTAGTCCCGGGTCACCTGGTCGTTCAGCTCGGTGTGCCAGTCCACCTTCACGGCACCCGGGATGTGGCCGGTGTCGTAGAGCAGCACGTCCTCGTCGCACTCGATGACGACGAGCCCCTCGTCGCCCAGGTGCTCGGCCAGCCAGCCGGTGGTGACCAGCCGCTGCGGGTCCGCGTACGACTGGAGTCGGGGATCGGGATCGCTCGGCACAGACATGATCCCCAAGGTACGCCGCATCCCGGGCCGGCGACCCGCCATCGGAAATCGGTGCAGCGAATCCGACGCGTCGCGCGTGACAGTGGCGAGACCCGCCGACCAACGAGGATCGCCATGACCGTACGGCACCGAACCGGACCGCCCCGGGCGACCGCGTCACCGGTGGACTTCACCGACTTCTACCAGGCTCACTTCCACCGCCTGGCGGTGCAGCTCTACGCGTATCTGGGAGACCACGCCGAGGCGCAGGACCTCACCCAGGAGGCGTTCTGCCGGGTGCTGGAGCGTTGGAGCCGGATCAGCACGTACGACGACCCCTCCGCGTGGGTCCGCCGGGTCGCCTGGAACCTGGCCACCAGCCGGTTACGCCGGGTCCGCACCGTCGTCCGGCACCTGGCCAGGCAGCGGGAGGAACACGTTCCCGGCCCGGAACCGGACCGGGTGGCGCTGAGCCGCGCCCTGGCCTGTCTGCCCACAAGTCAGCGCCGGGCCGTCGTGCTGCACCACCTGGCGCACCTGAGCATCGCGGAGATCGCCGACCAGCTGGACGCCCCCGAGGGCACCGTCCGCTCCTGGCTGTCCCGGGGGCGGGCGGCGCTGGCCACCTACTTCACCGAGCGGCAGGAGACCCACGGTGCGTGAGAACGACCTGGACGACATGTTCGCCGAGTTCGAGGCCGACGCGATGACCAGCTTCCGGCCGCCGGGCGTTCCGGCGGTCGAGCGCCGGGTGCGCGACCGGCGACGGCGTCGCGGGCGGCTGCTGGCGGGCGTGGGCGTGCTCCTCCTGGCCGGACCGGCCGGGGCGTTCGCCGCCGGGCGGGGTGTCGACCCCGGCCCGCCGGTCCCGACACCGACCCCCACGATGTCGCCGCCACCCACCGACGAGCTTCTCGATCGGAAGGTCATCCTGCCCGACGTGTCCGGTCGGCTGACCGAACTGCGATTCGTCGACGCCCGGAACGGCTGGGCGCTCTTCGACACCTGCGACACGCCCGATCCGGGCGCGGAAGACTGCCGCCGGACCGTCGGGCGGACCGCCGACGGCGGAGTGACCTGGCGACCGACGGCCCCGCTCCCCGACGCGAAGGGCTCGGGAAGGCTCTTGCCGGTCGACGAGCGGAGTCTCACGCTGACGGTCGGCGACGGGTACCTCGTGACCACCGACGGCGGCGCGGCCTGGTCCCGGCACCCGTTCGGCTCCCCGCCGCCGGCCACGCAGGCGGGCAGCGCCACCCGCAGCGGGTTCCTCGTCCGCTGCCCCGGGAGAGACGGACTGGGAGCGAGGGGCATGCAGTGCCCCCGCGGGGAGTTGGTACGGATCGGCTCCGGCCCCGTCCGGCCGCAACCCCCGGTGCTCCTGACCGGCGAGACCGACCACCGGGTCATCGAGGGCGGCGACGGGCGGCTCTGGCTGACCGTACGCGACAAGGGTCGGCTGACCGTCCTGGTCAGCGATGACGCGGCGGCGACCTGGCGGAAGTTGCCAACCGCTACGCGGGCGGGGGCCGGACGGCTCCTCGTCTCTCCCGACGGTGCCGACGCCTGGTTGGTGACCGTCAGCGAGAGCGAGTTCAGCGTGACGGCGGCGACGGAGGTGTGGCGGTTGGTCGGGGGTCGGTGGGAGCAACGACCGGGCCTACCCGACGGCACCTCCGACGTCGCCGCGACGAACGGCGGGGTCCTCGCCGTCACCGGGGCGTACGGCACCGTCGGCTTCTGGGCCGACGGACGCTACGTCGACGTGCCCGCGGTGACCGCCGCGCTGCGGATCGGCGCCGACGGCAGCCCGTCCGTCGAGGTGTTGCGCGACGGCACGGTCGTCGTGACCACGGGTTCCGCCCAGATCGTCGGCGTCGGGTCCGGCGTCACCCGCACGTGGACCCGGTTCTCCTGACGACGTACCGCCGTCGGGCCCGACCGACGCCGGTAGGTCCGTCGGCGGCGCGGGGCAGGGCGTCAGGCGCGGCGGTGGGCGATCCGGCCGGCGACCACGGTCACCAGGCAGGCGCCGTCGGCGTCGAGGACGGCCAGGTCCGCGCGCCCGCCGGGCGCCAGTGCCGGCGGTACGGCGGCCGGCAGCACCAGCAGGTCGCCGCGCTCCACGGCGGCCCGCAGCGCCGGATCGGTCAGGTGGCCGGCCAGCACGGCGGTCACCCCGCGGCGCAGCAGCGCGTGCACCCGCTCGCGGGGGGTGTCGGCGGCCGGCAGTGGCCCGTCGTGCAGCAGTCCCGGCCCGAGCGTGCCCGGCCAGCGGCGGATCCGGGCTTCGGCGTACGCCCCGGTCAGCTCGGCCAGCGGGCCGACCGCGACGATCCGGTCGGCCCGGACCGCGACGGCGGCCCCGGCGACGGGTGGGGCGTCGGGCGCGGTCCGCAGCAGCGGCGCGGCGTGCAGGGTGAGCACGTCTCAGTCGACGATCGGGCCGAGGGACGGGCGCTTGGCGGTGACGGTGTCGCCGGAGGAACGGCCGGTCAGCCGGCGCTTGATCCACGGCGCCAGGTGCTGCCCGGCCCAGCGCAGGTCGGCGGCGCGGGCGGCCAGCCAGGGCGTGGGTGCCGGGTGCGGCGGCACCATGAGCCACTCCTCGTCGCAGCCGACCCCCAGCGCGGTGAGCACCTGCGCGGCGACCCGCCGGTGCCCGGTCTCCGACAGGTGCAGCCGGTCGGTGCTCCAGAGCATCGGGTTCAGGTAGGTGTCGTCGGCGTACAGGTCGACCAGGATCGCGCCGTGCCGCTCGGCGGTCTCCCCGACGGTCCGGTTGAGCAACTGCGCCCGGGGCGCGACGAGCCGCTGGCCGGGCAGCCGGGCCATCACGTCGGCGAACCGGAAGAGGACCACGTCGGCGCCGCCCGAGCGCAGCCTCCGCACCACGTCGTCGAAGCGGGTGACCAGGGCTTCCGGGTCGAAGGTACGGCGGAGCACGTCGTTGCCGCCGGCGGCGAAGCTGATCAGGTCGGGCTTCATGGCGAGCGCGGCGGGCACCTGCTCGGCCACCACGCTCGGGAAGAGCCGGCCCCGGATGGCCAGGTTCGCGTACCGGAAGTCGGGGCCGGTCTCGGCGGCCAGCCGGGTCGCCACCAGGTCCGCCCAGCCCCGGTAGCTGCCGTCCGGGTACGCGTCGTCCATGCCCTCGGTGAAGCTGTCCCCGACCGCCACGAAACTGCGCCAGCGCACCCGTTCATCCCTCCGACGTACGGCAGGATAGGGCGCTTCCGGTGGAGGAAGGGTCCCTTCCCGACGCGGGACAGTCTTCACCAGAAGGGCCGGCCGCGGGGTGACCGACGGACAAACGTGGCGGAGGTCATCGTGGACAGCGGGACCGTGATCCGGGACCGGGGCCGGGGCTGGGGCCGGGGCTGGGACCGGGGCCGGGGCCGGGGCCGGGGCCGGGGCACGATAACCGCCTGCGTCGATACGAGAAGTTCGGTGACGCGGTCGGCAACCCTCGGAACGTCCCATTTGCGGGACCGCCGGCCGTCGCGCACCGTCCAGTCAGGTGGATGGCGGCGCCACCGGGTGCGCGGAGGCCCCCGGTGTGCAAGCCTCGTCCAAACCCTTTCACAAGGTCACACCACTTGTCACCGCCGGATCACCCGCTGCACAGCAGACGGCGACGCCGCCCGTAAGTCCTGGGAGAACATCGTGCCCAACCTCGACCTGGCACTGAAGACCGCGATGAGCATCGACGGCGCGATCGGCGCCGCACTCGTCGACTACAACAGCGGCATGACACTCGGCGTGGCCGGCGGCACCGGCGAGATCGACCTGACCGTCGCCGCCGCCGGCAACACCGATGTCGTCCGCGCCAAGCTGCGGACGATCGAGATGCTCAACCTGAACGACGAGATCGAGGACATCCTCATCACGCTCGGCACCCAGTACCACCTGATCCGCCCGGTGACCAGCCGCACCGGCAAGGGCCTCTTCCTGTACCTGATGGTGAGCAAGAGCCGCGCCAACCTGGCCATGGCCCGCCACCAGTTGCGCACCATCGAGGAGAGCCTGGAGCTGTGAGCGGAATCGACGACACCGAGACGGCCCTACCCCGCCGTACGGCACGGGGCACGGGCACCCTGCCGCCGCCGCGCCCGCTGCCACCGTCGCTGGCCGGGAACGCGTCGCTGCCGTACGCGGCGATCGGACACGAGCTCTCTGAGCTGCGCCTGCAGATCCCCGGGGTCCACGGCTGCGTCCTCGGCGGCGTGGACGGCCTGCTCATCACCCACAACCTGCAGACCGACGTCGACCCGAGCGACCTGGCGGCCCTCGCCGCCACCACGTACGGGCTGGGCCGGCAGGTCGGGCTCCGGCTGGGTCAGGGCGACTTCCAGCAGTCCACCGTCCGCAACGCCGGCGGCTACCTGAGCGTCTACGCGGTCAGCTCGCAGGCGCTGCTCGCGGTGGTCGGCGAGGACAGCATCAACGTGGCCCGGTTGCACCTGCACGCCCCGCCGGTGGCGAGGCGGCTCGCCACCCTGCTGGACGAGTCCGCTCCGGCCGGCCACGGCGGCTGACGGCGCGCACGGCTTCAGGCCGGGCGGAACGGGTTTTCGGGTCTGCGGCGAGACGCCCACCCGAGGTCGGTGGTCGAGACGGCCACCCGAAGTCGGGGGCTTCGAATCGGGCGGTGGACGGGGCGCGAGCAGGCGTCGTCCACCGCCCGACGCGAGAGCCGTCCTGACCGGCGTACCCGAAATGGATCGTCCTGTCGCAGCCGGCCGCCGTACGCTGCGCCAATGCTGCTGCGCATGTCGACCCTGCTGCTCCGGACCCTGCGCGAGGACCCGGCGGACGCGGAGGTGCCGAGCCACCGGCTCCTGCTGCGCGCCGGCTACATCCGTCGCGCCGCACCGGGCGGCTACACCTGGCTGCCGCTGGGCAAGCTGGTGCTGGACCGAGTCACCGAGGTGGTCCGGCAGGAGATGACGGCGATCGGCGACCAGGAGGTGCACTTCCCGGCGCTGCTGCCGGCCGAGCCGTACCGGACCAGTGGCAGGTGGACGGAGTACGGCGACGACATCTTCACCCTCGCCGACCGGCGCGGCGCGGAGCACCTGCTGGCGCCCACCCACGAGGAGTTGGCCGCGCTGCTCGTGAAGGACCTGTTCACCTCGTACCGGGACTTCCCCGTGACGCTCTTCCAGGTCCAGACGAAGTTCCGGGACGAGGCCCGGCCCCGCGCCGGCCTGCTGCGTGGACGCGAGTTCCTGATGAAGGACGCCTACTCGTTCGACCTCGACGAGGCGGGCCTCGCGGCGGCGTACGACCGGCACCGGGGCGCGTACCGGCGGATCTTCGACCGGCTCGGGCTGGAGCACACGATCGTGCGCGCGACGTCGGGGGCGATGGGCGGTTCGGCGTCGGAGGAGTTCCTGGCCGCGACGCCCGTCGGCGAGGATACCTTCGTCGGCTGCACGGCCTGCGACTACGCGGCAAACACGGAGGCGGTGACCACGCCCGCCCCGCCCGCCACCGACCCGTACGCCCAGCCGGCGGCACGGGTGCACGACACCCCCGAGACCCCGACCATCGCCAGCCTGGTCGGGCTGGCCAACGCCCGGCGCCTGGACGGGCGGGACGACTGGACCGCCGCAGACACCCTGAAGAACGTGGTGCTCGCCCTGCGCCGGCCCGGCGTCGAGGAGGCCGAGCTGCTGGTGGTCGGGCTGCCCGGCGACCGGGAGGTCGACCTGAAGCGGCTCGGCGCGGCGGTCGCCCCGGCCACCGTGGACGTCTTCGACGGCTGGGACGCCCGTCCCGAGTTGGTCCGTGGCTACATCGGCCCGCAGGTCATGGCGAAGTTCGGCATCCGCTACCTGGTCGACCCCCGGGTGGTGCCGGGCAGCGCGTGGCTGACCGGCGCGAACGAGCCGGGCCGGCACGCGACGGGCGTGGTCTGCGGCCGGGACTTCGTGCCGGACGGCACCATCGAGGCGGCCGAGGTCCGTCCCGGTGATCCCTGCCCGGCCTGCGGCACGGGCGAGCTGACCATGCGGCGGGGCATCGAGATCGGGCACATCTTCCAGCTCGGTCGCCGCTACACCGACGCCTTCGCCGTCGACGTGCTCGGCCCCGCCGGCAAGCCCGTCCGTCCCACCATGGGCTGCTACGGCATCGGGGTGTCCCGCGCGGTCGCGGCGATCGCCGAACAGCACCACGACGAGCGGGGGCTCGTCTGGCCGGAGGCGGTCGCGCCGTGCGACGTACACGTGGTGGCCGCCGGAAAGGGGCCGCTCGACGCGGCGCTGGAGCTCGGCGGGCGGCTCGCCGACGCCGGCCTGCGGGTGCTCGTCGACGACCGGACGCACGTCTCCGCCGGGGTGAAGTTCACCGACGCCGAGCTGATCGGCATCCCCCGCGCCGTCGTGGTCGGCCGCCGTCTCGCCGAGGGGTACGTGGAACTGCGCGACCGGGCTTCCGGCGAGCGCGTCGAACTGCCGGTGGACGGGGTGGCGGACCGACTCGTCGAGCGGGTACACCGGGAGCGCGGGAACGTGGTGTAGCGGACGTGCCACGGGGTACCGCAGTCCGATCGACTGAAAGCGTTCTGGAGGCTCTCATGACCGGTTACCGGGTCAGCGACGTCATGACGAAGCAGGTCATCTACCTGCCCGCCGAGACCACCCTGGACGAAGCGGCCCGGGTGATGAAGGAGGCGGACATCGGCGACGTCGTGGTCACCGACGGCGCCACCCTGGCCGGCATGCTCACCGACCGGGACATCGTCGTACGGGCGGTGGCCGAGCGCAGCGACCCGGCCACCACCACGATCGGCTCGATCATCACCCGTGAGGTGGTCATGATCGAGCAGCACTCGACCGCGGCCGAGGCTGCCGCCCTGATGCGGGAGCGGGGCATCCGGCGGGTGCTGGTCTGCGACAGCGAACGCAAGCTGGTCGGCATCGTCTCCCTCGGCGACCTCGCGATGCAGCTCGACCCCCAATCGGCGCTGAGCGACATCAGCGAGCAGGCCCCCACCGTCTGACGTGCACGGAAGGGCCCTTCCCCAGGTCCCCCGGTAGCGGAGGGGCCCCTTCCCGGCGGCGGTAGCCTCGGGGCATGTCATCCATGCCGGCCAGGCTGTCCGAGATCGTCGACGAGTTCGCCGCCGCGCCCCGGGACGTGGTGCTCGAGATGCTGCTGGAGTACGCCGACGTCATCCCGCCGCTGCCCGCCGGTTCCGCCGAGCGGGAGGGCATGGAGCAGGTACCGGAGTGTCAGACGGCGTTCTTCCTGCGCGCCCGGGTGACCCCCGGGAAGATGGTCGAGACCGTCTTCGACTGCCCGCCGGAGGCGCCCACCACCCGCGCGTTCGCCGGCATCCTCGCTGAAGGGCTGGCCGGCGCGAGCGCGGACGAGGTGCTCGCCGTGCCCGACGACCTCTACCAGCGGATGGGGCTGGCCCAGGCGATCAGCCCGCTGCGGGTGCGTGGCGGCACCGCCATCCTGGCCCGGCTCAAGCGGCAGGTCCGGGAACAGACCAGCTAGACGGAGGGTTGTCACCCGACATGGAGATCGAGATCTACGCCGACGTCGTCTGCCCCTGGTGCTACATCGGCAAGCGCCGGCTGGAGCAGGCCCTGGAGTCGTACGACGGCGAGGTGACCGTCCGCTACCGGCCCTTCCAGCTCGACCCGTCACCGGTGCCGGAGCCGCGTCCGCTGGTCGACGCGATGGCGGCGAAGTTCGGCGGGCCGGACCGGGTCCGGCAGATGTTCGGTCAGGTGACGGAGGTGGCGGCCCAGGTGGGTCTGAAGCTCGACTTCGACCGCGCGGTCGCCGCGAACACCTTCGACGCGCACCGCCTGGTCGCCTGGGCGACGGAGCACGGACGCGCCGCCGAGCTGGTCGACGCGCTCTACCGCGCCTACTTCACCGACGGTGTCGACGTGGGCTCCCGCGACGCGCTCGCCGCGCTCGCCGCCGAGGTCGGCCTGGACGCGGCCGAGGCCCGCCGCTTCCTCGACTCCGACGAGCGGACGGCGGAACTCTCCGACGAGCTGGCCACCGCCCGGCAGATCGGGGTGACCAGCGTGCCCACCTTCGTCCTGGCCGGCCGGTACGCGGTCACCGGCGCCCAAGAGCCGGAGACGCTCCTCGCCGCCCTCGCCGAGGTGGACCGCCGCGAGACCGAGGCCGGCTGACCCGGACCACAGGCGAACGACGCGGGTCGACCGCCGGCCACGGACATCGACGCACATGATGTTTCACGTGCAACGGTATCGATGCTCGTGACCGTTCAGACCGGCCTGGCCAGGCCCTCCACCACCTGCGCCCCGGGCAGGGCGCCGAGTGCCGGCCCGGGCAGCGCGATCTTGCTGTGCCGTACGCCCGATCCGATGATCACGTGCGGGGTGGCGATCACCCGCGGGTCGACCAGGATCGGCCACTGCTCCGGCAGGCCGATCGGGGTGATGCCGCCGTACTCCATGCCGGTCAGCTCCACCGCGTCGGCCATCGGCGCGAAGCTCGCCTTACGCACGTCGAGCGCGCGCCGGGCCACCCCGTTGACGTCGACCCGGGTGGTGGCGAGCACGACGCAGGCCGCGTAGCGTACGACCCCCTCGCGCTTGCCGGCCACCACCACGCAGTTGGCCGACTCGTCCAGCCCCACCTCGTACGCGGCACAGAAGGCGGCGGTGTCGGCGAGCTCTCCGTCGATCGGCGCCACCAGCACGTCGTCGACGTCCACCGGCGCCTCTGCGGGCCACCGCTCGACGACGGCGGCGACCGGCGGAGCGAGCAGGTCGAGTCGGCTGCGGGCAGGTTCGGTCTTCAGCGTCCCCATCACGCCTGCGATCTTCGCATCCGACCAGGCCCTGGCTCCCGGCACGCCGTCAGTTGCCGGTGAGGAAGCCGTTCTCGCGCAGCAGCGTGCGGTCCCGGGCGACCGCGAGTTCCTCCGCCCGCTCGGCTTGGACCCGACGGACCTCCATCTCCTCCAGGGAGTGCCGAACGGCGAGCCGGATCACGCCGTAGAGGAAGACGAATCCGGCGACGTACAGGATGACGGTGGCAACCATGGTGAACATGGCGTCACGTTAGGTCGGACATGAACGCGGGAGCCGTTCATGTCGCGGCGGTTCCCTCGTACGTGTCAACGAGGTGGTCACCCGCCCGGAGCGCGTCGGCCCGTAGGGAGCAGCTCGGCTCACCGGAGCAGGTCGGCCGTCGTCAGCACCACGAAGAAGCCGATGACGATCTCGCTGACCACCCAGGAGTGCCGCCCCGTCCAGTCCCGCATCCGGGGCAGCACCACCTCCGCCCGGCGGCCGAGCAGCAGCAACGCCAGCAGCGGCAGGGCCAGCAACGCCAGGGTGAGCAGGACGAACGGCAGCAGGTGCCACCAGGACAGGGCGTGCCGCGCGGCGCTCGCCCCCACGGCGAGCATGGTCAGATCGTCCGTCGGCATGGCCAGGAAGAGCAGCACGCCGAGCCGCAGCGCATACGCCGGGCTCGCCCGCTGGAGGCCGCCCATCCACCTCGCCGGGCCGGTGGTGTGCCGGCGCAGGAAGACGATCAGCGTCAGGACGGCCAGCAGCACCAGCAGCGCCTGGTCGATCCGGCGCTCGACGGCGCGCCCGCCGACCCCGGCACCGACGTCGACCCGCACCACCCGGGTGACGAGCCAGCTCGCCGTGACGCCGCCCACCACCACCAGTGCGGCCCCGGCCAGGTAGCCCAGCGACGCGGCACGCGGTCGCTCCGCCGAGGCGAGGAAGACCGCCGCGACAAGTTGCGTCCCGGCGACCATCACCACGGCCATCGGCAGGATGGTCAGGAAGTTCATCGCCCGTCCATCCTCCCGGGCCGGGCGGGCGCCGCCGGACCGAACCGGCACATCATCGCCGTCGTCCGGCCCGCCGCGACGATCGTCAGCGCGCGGTTCGTCGACACCGAGGACAACGACGGCGTCGGGGGCGGTCAGCCGGCGCGGACCCCGGGTGCGCCGGGCACCACGCGGCCGGCGAGCACGACGCCCAGCAGGGCCAGCCCGGAGGCCACCGCGAGCGTGCCGGCGTAGCTGGCCGGCCCCGGGGCCGCCCCCGCGGCGAGCACCGCGCCGGTCAGCGCCAGCACGGTCGCCGCGAACAGCGAGTCGCCCAGTTGCAGCGAGGAACTGTTGCGGCCCTCCTCGCCCGGGGCGGACAGCTCCAGCGTGAGCACCGACAACGAGGGGTAGAGCAGCCCCATGCCGAGGCCCGCGCCGGCCCAGCCGAGCACGCCGACCCACACCGGCACCGCCGGCGCGACGGCGAGCGTGACCACGGCCGTCCCAGCGGCGATGCAGGTCAGGCCCGCCCTCGGCAGGGTGGCCCGGGAGCGCGGCGCGCGCATCCGCCCCTGCGCCCAGGAGCCTGCCGACCAGGCGAGCGCCCCCGTGGTCAGGACCAGGCCGGCGGCGGTCGGCGACAGCCCGCGTTCCCGGGAGAGCATCAGCGGGATCACCACCTCCGCGCCGACGAACGCGGCCGAGGCGAGACCGCGCAGCCCGATCACCGTGGGCAGGCCCCTGCCGGCGCGCAGGAACCCGGCCGGCAGCAGCCGGGGCGCGCAGACCAGCAGTCCGGCCAACGCCACGGCCACCAGCCCGACGGCGGCGACGCCGCGCTGCTGGCCCCCGATGTGCAACAGTGCGGCGCTCACCCCCGCCCCGCAGGCCCAGCCGATCCGGGCCGCCGCGCCGGACGGCAGCCCGGTGACCGTGCCCGCGCCGATCGCCCGCAGGCCGGGGTGGATCAGCAGCACCGCCGGCACCGCCACCGCCGGCACCGCCAGGAAGACCCAACGCCACCCGAGGTGCTCCACGATCAGGCCGGCCAGCGCCGGGCCGACCAGCGACGGTACGACCCACGCGGCGGCGAACGCCGCGAAGATCCGCCGGTGCAACGCCTCCGGGTACGCCTGCGCCACGATCACGTACAGCGCCACCGAGAGCAGGCCGGAGCCGAAGCCCTGCACGATCCGGCCGGCGACCAGGACGCCCATGGTGGTGGCGCTCCCGGCGAGCAGCAGCCCCAGCACGAACCAGACGAGCCCGTGCCACATCGGCGCCCGGGGACCCCGCGAGTCGCACCAGATGCCGGAGGCGACCATGGCGAGCACGCCGGCGGCGAACGGTCCCCCGAAGGCGATGCCGTAGAGGGCAAGCCCGTCGAGGCTGCGCGCGACGGTCGGCATGGCGGTGCCCACCGCCAGCGCCTCGAAGGCGAGCAGCGAGATGAGCGCGACGCTGCCCACCGTCATCGCCCGTAGCCGGGGCGCGAAGAGGCCGGCCCCGCCGGTGGGACGAGCACCGACCTCCCGCTCCGGGGCGGCGGGCGCCGCCGTGTCGGTCACCTCCGGCTCGCCGGACGCGGCAGCCACAGCGGTCCACCGGAGCGGGCCCGGGAATCGCCCGGACCCGCCTCGGAGCGAAGCAGTTCGATCAGCACGCCGTCAGCCTCCGACCTCAACCCGGATTGAGGTCAAGGGTGACCCAGCTCTCCCCGGCCGCCCGAGAGCCGGCGGACACCCCGGCGCGGCAGCCCTCGCCCGCCACGCGGCAGGAACTTCCGCTGCTCCGAGGGCATAACGGACGTCCCGCCGGGAAGCCAGGCCGCCGGAAGCGCGCAAGTGGGAGGCGAGATGGCGTACGGCGGACGCAACGGCAGCGAGGGGCCTGACCGGCGCCTGTCCGGTCGTACGCCTCGATGATCTCCGTGGGCCGCGCCGCCGGTCGGCTCCTTCCGCCGGTCCTGGTGCCGCCGGTCGTCGGCGAGGCGTCCCGGAACGTCGGTGCCGTCGCGGCCCGGCTGGCGCGGGTGGCCGGGCTGAGCCGGCGCCGGGTCTGGTCCCGCCCCGGCCGGCACCACATCGAGGTGATCGGGGTCTGCCAGGACGGCGGTGACGTCCTCGCGCGTCAGGTCGAGGCGGCGCTGGAGCGGATGCCCGGCGTCGAGTGGGCCCGGGTCAACGCCCCGTCCGGGCGGGTGGTCGTCGCCGTCGGTACGCCGGAGCCCGCCCTGCGGGACCTCATCGCGACGGTCGCCCGCACCGAACGCACCTGCCCCCACGAGCCGGACCCGGAGATCCCGCCGCCGCACCCGCCCGAGGAGGGGCCGCGCACACCCCGCACCCTCGGCGCGCTGGCCTCCGACGCCCTGGGCCTGACCCTCGCCGCCGCCACCCGGATCCTGCCGTTCACGCCGGTGCCCGGGGAGGTCGCCGGGCTGCTCGTGGCGGTCGACCTGCACCCCAAGCTGCACGCGCTGGCGGACCAGGGGCTACGCGCCGACCCCCGCGCCGATCTGCTGTTCCCGCTGGCCGAGGCGGTGGCGCTGGGCCTGACGGGCGGCTGGGCCGGGCTCGTGCTCGACGGCGCGCAACGGGTGGTGCAGTGGGGCGAGGCGCGGGCCCAGCTCCGCGCGTGGGCGCAGGCCGAACATCGGCTGACCGGGCATCCGGAACGGGCCGCCGCCGCCGTACCGAAGATCGAGCGCCCCCTGCCGAAGCCCGACGGCCCCGTCGAGAAGTACATCAGCCGGATGCTCGACGCGGGCGCCGCCGCAGTCGCCACGATGCCGGTCGTCGGCCCGAAGCGGGCCGCCGCGCTGGGTCTCTCCACGCTGCCCAAGGCTCCTGGCAGCGGACGCGAGGGGTACGCCGCGCAGCTCGGCCGGATCCTCGCCCGGCGTGGCGTGATCGCGATGGACCGCAGCGTGCTGCGCGAACTGGACCGGATCGACACCCTGGTGCTGGACGCCGCCGTGCTCGGCTCCGACCGGGGCGTGCTGGCCGATCTGGCGCCGCTGGCCGGGGCGGACACCGGGCAGGTGGCCGCGCGCGCGTTCGCCCTCTTCGACCCCGCCGCGCCCCGCCAGCCGCGGGACGCCGACGGCTGGCGGCTCGGGCCGCTGGAGGCGCTGGACGTCGAGAACCCCGGAGACACCACCGACAGTCGGCGGCTGCGCGACGCGGGCGGACTCCTGCTCGGCCTCGCCGACGGCGGCACCCTCGCCGCCGTGCTGCGGGTCGAACCGGAACCGGCGCCGGGCGTTGACGCCCTGTCGGCCGCCGCCCGCCAGGCCGGCCTGCGGCTGATCGTGGCCGGCGACGACGAGCGGCGGTACGGCTTCGCCGACGCCCACCTGCCGGGCCACGACCGGCTGGCCGAGTCGGTGCGGAACCTGCAACGCGCCGGGGCCATGGTGATGGTGGTCTCCGCCGACCGCGCCGCACTGGGCGTCGCCGACTGCGGCCTGGGGCTCAGCGGCCCCGAGGAGCTGCCGCCCTGGGGCGCGCACCTGCTGCTCGGCGCCGACCTGCGGGTGGCGGCACTGGTGGTCGAGGCGGCGGGGGTGGCCCGTCGGATGGCCCGGCAGAACATCGGCCTGGCCATGGCCGGCACCGGCCTCGGCGCGCTGGGTGCGCTCACGGCCCCCCGTGCGCGGCTGCCCGGACGCGCCGTCGTGCCCGTGAACGGGGCGGCAGCGCTGGCCTTCGCGCACGGCGTCCTACGGGCGCACCGGCTGCCCGACCGGACGGACGGCCCGACCCCGGCCGTCACCGCGTGGCACCTGATGCCGTCCGCGACCGTGCTCGACCAGCTCGGCAGCGGCCCGGACGGACTCACCACCGCCGAGGCCGAGCGCCGCCGGGACGACCACGGCGTACGCCCCGACGGGCCGACGGGGCTGCTGCGCGCCTTCGTCGACGAGCTGGCCAACCCGCTCACTCCCGTACTGGCCGCCGGGGCGGTGCTCTCGGCAGCCTTCGGCTCGCCCGTCGACGCCGCCCTGGTCGGCGGCGTGGTCGGCGGGTCCGCGCTGCTCGGGGCCGTGCACCAGCACCGCACCGAGCGGTCGCTGGCCGAGCTGCTGTCCCGCTCGTCGGTCACCGCCCGCGTACGCCGGGACGGCGCGGAACGGACGGTGGCGGCCGAGGAGCTGGTGCCCGGGGACGTCGTCCTGCTCGAATCGGGGGACGCCGTACCGGCCGACTGCCGGGTGCTGGAGTCGGCCGGGCTGGAGATGGACGAGTCGTCCCTCACCGGCGAGTCGCTGCCGGTCGGCAAGACCGAACAGCCGGTGGTCGCCGCCGCCGTCGCCGACCGCCGGTCGATGCTCTACGAGGGCACCAGCGTCGCCGCCGGTCACGGAACGGCGGTGGTGGTCGCGACGGGCGCGGAAACCGAGGCGGGACGGAGCCTGGCGATGGCCCGGCAGGCTCCGCCGTCGAGCGGCGTGGAGGCGCGGCTGGGCCGGTTGACCCGGGCGGCGATCCCGCTGGCCGCCGGCTCGGCGGTGGCGGTGGCCGGCGCGGGCCTGCTGCGGGGCGTACCCCTGGCCCAGACCGCCGCGACCGCCGCGAACCTGGCCGTCGCGTCCGTGCCGGAAGGGCTGCCCTTCCTGGTCAGCGCCGCGCAGCTGGCCGCCGCACGGCGGCTGGCGGAGCACGGCGCGCTGGTCCGCAACCCGCGCACCATCGAGGCGCTCGGCCGGGTCGATGTGCTCTGCTTCGACAAGACCGGCACCCTCACCGAGGGGCAGCTCCTGCTCGCCGGGGTCGGCGACGACGGCCGGTACGCGCCGGTCGACCGGCTCGACGACGCCCTGCGGGACACCCTCGCGGCGGCGCTGCGCGCCACCCCGGGCGCCGACGACCCCCACGACCTGGCCCAGCAGACCGACCGCGCGGTCCGCTCCGGCGCCCAGGCGGCGGGCGTGACCGAGCGGACCGGCGCCGAGGGGTGGGAGCCGGTCGACGCGCTGCCGTTCGAGCCGTCCCGTGGCTACCACGCCACCGTCGGCCGCTCCGGCGACCGGCTGCTGCTCAGCGTGAAGGGGGCCCCGGAGTCGGTGCTGCCCCGCTGCTCGGGCCGGCGTACGCCGGAGGGACGTGACGAGCCGCTCGACGACGACGGGCGCGCGGGGCTGCACGCCATGCTGGCCGACCGGGCGGGGGCGGGGCACCGGATCCTCGCCGTGGCCGAGTGCCGGATCCACTCGCCGAGCGTCACCGACGAGCAGGTGCACGAGCTGACCTTCGTCGGCTTCCTGGCCCTCGCCGACGGGGTACGCGAGAGCGCCGCCCCCGCCGTACGCCGCATCCGTCAGGCCGGCGTGCACACCATCATGATCACCGGTGACCATCCGGCGACCGCCGAGGCGATCGCGTCCACCATCAGCGACCACGAGCACCAGCGGGTCGTCACCGCGACGGAACTCGACCGGCTCGACGACGAGGCTCTCGGCGCGCGGCTCGCCGCCACGGACGTGGTGGCCCGGTGCACCCCCGCGCACAAGGTCCGGATCATCCAGGCGTTGCAGAGGTGCGGGCGTACGGTGGCGATGACCGGCGACGGCGCCAACGACGCCGCGGCGATCCGGCTGGCCGACGTGGGCATCGCCCTCGGTCAGCGGGGCACCCCGGCGGCCCGCGCGGCGGCCGACCTGGTGGTCACCGACGACCGGCTGGAGACGATCATCGCCACCCTGGTCGAGGGCCGGGCGATGTGGTCCTCGGTACGCCACGCGCTCAGCATCCTCGTCGGCGGGAACCTCGGCGAGATCGCGTTCAGCGTGCTGACCGCCGCCGCCACCGGCCGCTCGGCGCTCACCGGCCGGCAACTGCTCCTGGTCAACCTGCTCACCGACCTGGCACCGGCGTTGGCGATCGCGGTCCGGCCACCCGACGCGGACCACGCCGACGGCCTGCTCCAGGAGGGCCCCGACACCTCGCTGGGCGAAACGATGACCCGGGAGATCGGGCTGCGCGCCGCCGCCACGACGCTCGGCGCCACGGCCGGTTGGACGCTGGCCCGCTACACCGGGCGACGCCGGCGGGCGGGCACCGTCGCGCTGGTCTCGCTCGTCGGCACCCAGCTCGGGCAGACGGTGCTGGCCGGCGGCACCAGTCCCGCCGTGCTCGCCTCCACCGCCGCGTCGGCGGGGGTGCTGGTGGCCGTCGTGCAGACGCCGGGGCTCAGTCAGTTCTTCGGTTGCACGCCGCTCGGGCCGGTCGGCTGGACGATCGCGACGGGCTCCGCGCTCGGCGCCACCTTCGCCAACGGCGCGCTCACCCGCCTGGTCGCACACCTGCCCCGGTCGGAGCCCGATCGGCCCGACGCCACCGAGCCCTCCCCGGCCGACGACGACGGGAACGCCGCCGATCGCTCCCCGGCCGACGACGGGGACACGGCCGATCGACATGGGGACGCCGATCACGGGTAGGGCTAGCGGTGGAGGTTGAGCATGTCGACGACGCAGCCCGAGGTCACGTTCATCGGCACCGCCACGACGGTGCTGCGGATCGGCCGGTTCACCCTGCTGACCGACCCGAACTTCCTGCACCGAGGGCAGCGCGCGTACCTGGGCAAGGGGCTCTGGTCGCGGCGGCGTACCGACCCCGCGCTGCGGATCGCCCAACTGCCGTCGCTCGACGCGGTGGTCCTGTCCCACCTGCACGGCGACCACTTCGACCGGGTCGCCCGCCGGGAACTCGACCGGGAACTGCCGATCGTCACCACGCCCGCCGCCGAGCGCAAGCTGCGCCGCTGGGGCTTCCGGGCCGCCGAGGGCCTGCCCACCTGGCGTTCCCGTGAGCTGCGCCGGGACGCCGAGACGCTGCGGCTGACCTCGATGCCGGGCAGGCACGGGCCGGGCCCGCTGGACCTGCTGCTGCCCGACGTCATGGGCACGATGATCGACCTGGAACGCGACGGATCCCGCGCGTTCCGCCTCTACGTCACCGGGGACACGCTGAACCGGCCGATGCTGGCCGACGTCCCCCGGCGGTACCCGGACATCGACGCCATGCTGATCCACCTCGGCGGCACCCGGATCGCCGGCATCCTGCTCACCATGGACGCGCGGCAGGGCGCCGACCTGGTCGAGCTGGTCCGGCCGAAGCTCACCGTGCCGATCCACTACGACGACTACCCGGTGTTCCGCTCGCCGCTGGGCCACTTCGTGGCGCAGGCCCGCCAGCGCGGCTTCGCCGGGAGCGTCCGCACCATCGCCCGGGGCGAGACCGTCCCGCTCACCCCGCCTGACTGAACCCGCGTACGCAGCCGCGCGGGCTCGCGGCGCCCCGCGCCGGCATCACCCCGCGGGCTGCCAGGTCGCCGCGGCGCGACGCAGCCGGTCGTTGATCGCGCGGCCGACACCCGTCTCGGGAACCGGCTCGACCACGATCTCACCGACCCCGGTGGCGTCCAGCTCGTGCAGCGCCTCGAAGAGTCGTGCGGCGGCCTCGGTCAGGTCACCGGCGGCGGAGAGCACCTCGACCGCCGCCCAGTCGCCCGCCGGCGGCTCCCGGAAGGCCAGGAAGCCGCGCCGGACCCCGTCGGCCGCCGGCGGCTCCCCGCCCGTCGCCAGCCGCAGCGGCGTACGCGGGGCGTAGTGCGCCGCCAGCGTGCCGGGCGCGACGGGCTGCCCGGAACTGCCCGGGCGTACGGTCAGCGGGCCGGCGGCCTCCTCCAGCGCCTCCAGCGGCAACGCGCCGAGGCGCAGCACGACCGGCCGGCCGGCCCGGGCGTCCACGATCGTCGACTCGATGCCGCACCGCGTCGGCCCACCGTCGAGCACCACGTCCACGGCGGCGCCCAGTCCGCGTACCACGTGCTCGGCCCGGGTCGGGCTGAGCTGGCCGAACCGGTTCGCGCTCGGCGCCGCCACGGGCACCCCGGCCGCGGCGATCAGCGCCCGCGCGTACGCGTTGTCCGGCACCCGGACCGCCATCGTCGCCAGCCCGGAGGTGACGATCGGCGGGATGGCCGCCGGCCGGTCCACGATCAGCGTCAGCGGTCCCGGCCAGAACCGCCCGGCGAGCGCCGCCACCGTCGGCGGCACCGCCCCGACCAGCTTCTCCAGCTCGGCCGCGTCGGCGAGGTGCGTGATCAGCGGATCGAAACTGGGCCGTGCCTTCGCCTCGAAGATCCGGGCGGCGGCGCGCGCGTCCAGCGCGTTCGCCCCGAGCCCGTAGACGGTCTCGGTGGGAAAGGCCACCAACCCGCCCGTACGCAGGACGGAGGCGGCCTCGGCGATGCCGCTGTCGGCCGGGAGTACGCGCGGGGATCCGGTGGTCACACCTGCGACGCTAACCTGCCGGGGCGGGCGGCCCGTGGGCGGCCGTGCGGGTGTGCCCCTCAGGTGTCGCGCCGCCGTGCCTAGGATCGAAGCATGTCCCTCACCGGGCGCGACGTCGAGCGGTTCGAGGCCACCAGGCCCCGCCTGGAGGCCATCGCCTACCGTCTCCTCGGCTCCGCAGCCGAGGCCGAGGACGCCGTGCAGGAGACGTTCCTGCGCTGGCAGGCCGCCGACGTCGTACGCATCGAGGTCCCCGAGGCCTGGCTCACGAAGGTTCTCACCAACCTGTGCCTCAACCAGCTCACCTCGGCGCGGGCGCGCCGCGAGACCTACGTGGGCCAGTGGCTTCCCGAGCCGCTGCTCGGCGGGGACCCGATCCTCGGCCCGGCCGAAGCCGCCGAGCAGCGCGAATCGGTCTCGTACGCGGTCCTCACCCTCCTGGAGCGGCTGTCGCCGCACGAGCGGGCGGTGTACGTGCTGCGGGAGGCCTTCGGCTACCCGCACCGCGAGATCGCCGGGATCCTCGACATCACCGAGGCCGCGAGCCAACAGATCCTCCACCGCGCCAAGAGGCACGTCGCCGACGGTAAGCCCCGGGTGGAAGTCGACGAGGCCGCCGCCCGGCGGATCGCGGAGGAGTTCCTGGCCGCCGCCACCAGCGGCCGGATGGAGTCGCTCGTACGGCTGCTCACCGAGGACGCCGTCGCGGTCGGCGACGGCGGCGGCAAGGTTCCGGCCCGCGCCAAGGCGTTCGAGGGCGCGGTCGCGGTCGCGAAGTTCCTGTGGGGCCTGTTCAAGCCCGGCAAGGCGAAGCGCGACCTGGTCGGCGGCACGCCCGAGATCTACGCCTGGACGGCCAACGGCGACCCCGCCGTGGTGGCCGTCGTCGACGGCCGGGTCATCGGGATCATGTGCCTGGAGGTCACCGCCGACGGCATCGCCGCGCTCCGCGCCCAGGGCAACCCGGACAAGCTCGTACGGGCCACCGCCCAGTGGGCCGCCACCGACCACGGCGAACCACTCTTCCACGCCTTCTGACCGCCATGTGACCTGCTTCACGTGCGGTTCCTGTCAGGAAACGGCGGGCCACCCGGTTCAGGTGGCAACCCGCGCGAGACAGGAGCATGCACATGCAGCACACGCAGCACCGCATCGTCGTCCTCGGAGCCGGATACACCGGAGCCATCGCCGCCGGCCGCCTCGCCCGGCGGCTCCACCGGGAGGACGTGGCCATCACCGTCGTCGACACGGAGTCCGACTTCGTCGAGCGCGTCCGCATGCACCAACTGGCGGCCGGTCAGGAGCTCAGGCCCCGGCCGCTGCGGAAGATGTTCGCCGGCACCGGCGTCGGGTTGAGGGTCGCGAAGGTCACCGGCGTCGACGTCGAGCGCAGGACCGTCGCCGTCGTCGACGCGAACGGCACCGAGGACCTCGTGTACGACACGCTCGTCTACGCCCTCGGCAGCGGCTGGGACCCGCAGGGCGTCCCGGGGACCGCCGAACACGCCCACGAGATCTCCAGCCGTCCCGGAGCGCTCCGGCTACGCGAGCGCCTGGCCCGCCTCGACGCCGGGCAGAGCGTGGTCGTCGTCGGCGGCGGACTCACCGGCCTGGAGGCGGTCACGGAGCTCGCCGAGTCGCGCCCTGACCTCGACGTCGCCATCGTCACCCGCGGCAGCCTCGGCGACTGGCTCTCCCCGAAGGGCCGCAAGCACCTCCGGAAGGTCGTCGACAAGCTCGGCGTCACCGCGTACGAGCACACCACCGTCACCGGCGTCGAAGCCGACCGCGTCGTCACCGCCGACGGCGGGGCCGTCCCGGCGGCCGTCACCGTGTGGACCACCGGCTTCGCGGTCCACCCGATCGCGAAGGCGACCGACCTGGAGGTCGCCGGCTCCGGCCAGATCGTCGTCGACGAGACCATGCGGTCGGTCTCACACCCCGACGTGTACGCCGTCGGCGACGCGGCCATGGCCAAGGGCCCCGGGGGCAAGCCGCTGCGGATGTCGTGCGCCTCGGGAGTTCCGGCCGCCTGGCAGGCCGCCGACGCGATCGCCGCGCGCCTGACCGGGAGGAGCCTGCCGACCCGGCAGATCCGCTACTTCAACCAGTGCGTCTCGCTCGGCCGCCGGGAGGGCCTCATCCAGTACGTCACCGCCGACGACCGCGCCGTACGGGCGGCCCTGACCGGGCGCCTCGCGGCCAGCTACAAGGAGGCGGTCACCAAGGGTGCCGCCTGGGGCGTCGCCAACCCGACGTTCGGCCTGCCCGTCCGACGCCACCGCGTCACGCGGAAGCCCACGACGGCGGGCTCGACCATCGACGCGCCGGCGTAGCGCATCGCCCGCCAGCAGCGCCCTGGCCGGTCCCGGGTCCGCCCCGACGGACCACGGCCCGTCTCAATCGCCCTCCGGTGCGCGAGGATGGCGGCATGCTTCGTACCCCTCGGGCTCTCCTGCTGGACTTCGGCGGCGTCCTGGCCGACGCGCCAACTCAACCACCGGCCACCCCCGGGCTGGTGCGGCGGCTGGCCGAACTCGTCGACGGCGAGGTCCCGGACGAGCAGATCGTCCGGGACCTCGGCGAGGGCGCCCGCGCGTACGCCCTGTGGCGCGACGACGTGGGCCGCACAAGCGAGCCCGTCGAGCTGACACACGCCCGGATGTGGGCCGACTTCGTAACCCGTTCCTGGCCGCGCGGGGCCCGCGACGCCGTCGAGCGGGAGGCGACCCCGCTGGCGTACGCCTGGACCTGGCGGGAGGGGTGGGCGGTGCGGCCCGGCATCCCCGAGGCGTTGCGCCACGCTGCCGACGCCGGCCTGCCGATGGCGGTCGTCAGCAACACGCTCTGCGGCGCCGCCCACCGGGACTTCCTCGCCGCCGCGGGGCTCTCCGGGCTGTTCCGGGCCGAGTTCTACAGCGACGAGGCCGGGCCCCGGAAGCCGAACCCGGAACTGGCGCTGCTGGCGGCCGGCGCCATCGCGGTGCCGATCGGCGACTGCTGGTTCGTCGGCGACAGCGTGCACCGCGACATCGTCTGCGCCCGCCGCGCCGGCGCCGGGGCGGCGATCCTGATGCGGTCGCCCCGCACCGACCGCGAGGCGGCGCTGCTGGATGTCGAGCCGGACGCGCGGATCGAGGACGGCCACGGGCTGCTGGAGCTGCTGTCGAGCAGCGGGGTGGGCCAGACCCGGTAGACGCCCGGGCTGAACCGCCCCAGTGGTCCACGGTCCTGCCCCGGCCGCACGCCTGCTGCGGGATCACCGGCCCGGCCCCCGACCGCGTGACGGCGGGTGGCCGGGCCGGATCCTTGCTGTCTACTGCTCCCGCAGGTCCGTCACGTCGGCTCGACGGGCAGCCACAGCTCGCAGGTGGCGGTGCTGAAGTCGTCCGCGCGATCGAGGATCGCCACGATCGAGGGCCCCGGCCGCAGCCGCCACGGATTGGAGGGGAACCACTCGGTCGCGGTGGCGGCCCAGGTGTCCTGCAATGCCTTCGGATGAGGTCCGGAGGTGCGGAAGATCGCCCACATGCCGGCCGGCACCTCGATGGCGTCGAGGTCGTCCGGGGCCTGCGTGTCCCGGGACACGGCGACCCCGTGCAGATAGGTCAGTTCGCTGCCCTCGGTGGCGTCGGGGTCGAGGTCGTCGGAGACCTGCAGCAGCCCGGCCGGGTCGATGTCGCTGAGGGACTTCAGCCGGAGATGCTCCTGCGGCGGGAGCGCGGCGATGTGCTGCTGGATGTGCGGGTTGATGCCCCGGTGGATGAGCGGGACCCGGGCTGCGTGTCCGACGAGCCGGAACGCGGGGCGCTCTACGATGCGGGTGTCCATGGGGATGCTCCCTTCGACGGTCAGGCGGAACCTGAGCTGCGGTTGTGTGCGAAGGGGACCTCCGTCGCGGCGAACGTCACCGGGGTTGGCGCCGTGCACCGCCCGGAACGCGCGACCGAACGCCTCGGTTGAGCCGTACCCGTGCCGGACGGCGATGCTCAGCAGATCGTCCTCGCCCCGTACGACGTCGGCAGCGGCGACGGTCATCCGGCGCCGGCGCACGTACTCCGACAACGGCATGCCGGCCAACGACGAGAACATCCGGCGCAGGTGGTATTCGGTCGTGCCGAGCGCCCTGGCCAATCCGTTGACGTCGAGCTCCTCGGTGAGGTGCTCTTCGACCAGGTCGACAAGCCGGTTGAGTGCCACGATCACGAGGGCCTCCCTTCGACGTCAAGCCTGGCCGAGGAGCCCCCGACCGCACCCGACCGTAGAGATCCGATCCGATCATGCGCGGCGCGGCGCGGCGCTGAACACACGCGCGTGCCGCCGACCGGGTGCCTGTGCCAGGATTCTGCTGTGGCAGTGATCGAGGTCGTCATGGGTGACATCACGCGCGACAACGTGGACGCCATCGTCACCGCCGCGAACGAGTCCCTGCTGGGCGGCGGCGGTGTCGATGGAGCGATCCACCGCGCTGCCGGGCCTCGCCTGGCCCAGGCCGGGGGTGCGATCGGTCCCTGCGAGCCGGGCGACGCCATGCCGACCCCGGCGTTCGACCTCGACCCACCCGTACGGCACGTCATCCACACCGTCGGGCCCGTCTGGGAAGGCGGCGGCCACGGTGAGGCCGAAGTCCTGGCCTCCTGCTACCGCAGGAGCCTCCAGGTCGCCGACGAACTCGGCGCCCGGACCGTCGCCTTCCCCGCGATCGCGACCGGCGTCTACGGCTTCCCTCCCGACCAGGCCGCCCGGATCGCCGTCGCGACGATCAGGTCCACGCCGACGGACGTTCAACGGGTACGACTCGTCGCATTCGACGAGGACACCCGGAAGCACCTGCAAGCCGCGATGGCAGCCGCGGGCTGACCCGTCCGGGCCTGCCGCCGACCGCGCCTACCGGATCGCAGCCGCCGGCCACGGGTACGGAGCGCGGTCGTGCCAAGCAGTGGACGCCGACAGGTGCGCCATCGATGATGGCTGTGTGGACGTCGTCACTTTCGGCTCCGAAGATCCCCGGTGGCGGCCACCGCGGTGGTTGATCGTGGTCGGGTTGTCGGCCGCTGTCGTCGCTGCTGCGACCGTCGTTCTCTCCGGTGATCACGGGGTGCGGCGGGAGACACGGGTAAGTCCGAGTCCGAGTCCGGGCCCGGTGGTGCCGGCGGTGACCGCGACCTCTGCGGTTCCGCCGTGCGCGCTGGTCGGTGCGGACCAGAATCCTGCGGCGGTGGACCCGGTGGCCGGGTTGCTGATCGCCCCAGTCTCGGCCGGACCCGGTGCGGCTGTGGAGCAATGTGACCGTACGGCGGGGAATGGCCCGTGGACCGTGGTGGTGCGTCGGTCGGACGGCTCTCTCGGCAGGAACGGAGCGGTGGTGACGTTCCCGGTCGACGCGCCGGAAGCCGGCCGTGCTGTCGGTGTGGGCGCGGTGATCGGCAGGGCGGAAGACCGGATGGTCACGTGGTCGATCGCCGGGACGTACGCGCGGATCCGGGGTGACCTGAGCGAGGCCGAGCTGATCGCGATCGCGGCCCGCACCACGATCGTGGCCGGCCGCCCGGTCGTACGCCCGGCCGGCTACGTGGTGGTGTCCACGGGTCCCTACCGGCCGCCGGCCATCCATCAGATCCGCTACGGCAGCGCCAGCCTGGGAGAACAGGAAGCGCTCGGCAGCGGCCTGACCTTCACAGCGGTGACCAGCGGCGGCGGATTCGAAGACCAGCTCTACGCCGAGCGAACCGAAGACGCCGGGCCGGTCCACGGGAGACAGGCCGTCGTATCGGTCGGGCTCGGCGGCAACGGCACCCTCGCCTGGGAGCCGGCACCGGGAATCGTGGCCTACGTCGGCTACAGCGGCCGGCAGTTAACCGAAGAAGCGGTGGCAGCCCTGCGCCGGTTGGCTGAACGAACCCGCGCTCTGACAAGTAGCGAGTGGCAGGCCATCAACCCACAGGTCGTCGACCAGATCAACGAACCCGGCTGACCAGGCACTTCAACACCGAACTACATCTGTCGTTCGGTTCTGGTGCCACAACAAAGGAAAGTGCTGGTGGAGCCCAGGGGACTCGAACCCCTAACCCCTCGGGCAGACTAGAGATCATCCGCAATCGGGCAGATCTGGCCCCTGAGCAGGGCTGGAACCCTCAGCGCTTCTCGACGCTTTACACGCGTTTTCGGTCTCGGTTGTGCCGGATCTGTGCCCGATGATCATGGGAGAATCGTAGTTAATCGATGCACCTCATGATCACTAGAGTGCCTGACGTGAAGCGGGAAGCCCTCGCGAAACATTGGCCCTGGGCTCTCCTGCCCCTCGCCGTCATCGCGTGCCCAGGTGCGTTAGCCGTTCCTGCGGCTTGGGCGGTGAGGGTCCGCAGGTTTAGCCGAACAGGGTGAGCAGGCTCCCGATGCCGCGGTGACTGCCTACCCGCTGCGGCTGCGCAGCGGGGACGATGTCGGGCTGCGTCGAGTGCTTGCCTTCAATCGCCGCGATGATCTCATTGGCCAGTGGCGCACACATCGGGCAGACATGTCGAGTTCGGGAAGCCTTCCGAGCAAGCTAGAAGCAGGTCCGCTACAGGTCAGCCACGTCCGAGGCGGCGTAGCCCTGGTCGTCACCGAGGTTCATGCGATCTGGTGGCACAACCAGGGCTTACTCACGGGAGCAGACATGCATGGCGCTTCGAGATTTGAGGAGGCCGTGGTGGGTGGAGGGCCTGGACGGTTCAGGCTCCAGCCTGGTGTTGTAGTTACATCCGGTTAGACCGATGCTGACCGGCGACCAAGGCCAAGGCGACAGGGGCGCGCTGCCACACGTCTTCTCGAGCCACGGCGGCCGCAGACGGGGCCGGGTGTACCCGCCCTCGACTGAGACATAAGCTTGACCAGCAGTCAGAAAACTGGATCTTGCCCAACGTGAGGATATCAGAAAGAGCGCATTTACCGACCCCACGCATCAGTCGTTTTTTTTTCGCATTTGTAACAACATATCGGGGTTGACCTATCTGTACTTGATGTCTAATGTCGTTTCCACGGGCATTGAGGCATCAAATACCGAAGCGGCAAATCCTCGCCAAAGGCACGGAGGGAGAGAGTCGTGAACGTAAAGCCATGGCATATTGTGTTAGTGGTAGGCATTATCGCTTTGGGTTTCCTCATTGCTCGGGTTGTCAAGGCATTCAAGGCAGGGCGGAATGGGCGCAATTAGCCTAGACTACCCCTGACCCCGAGAATCAGGGAGCAACGTGTTCCGGAAAACCATCATGGCGGCCACGCTGGTATTGGCAGGGTCGCTCAGTGGCACCTTCCTCAGTAGCGCTCCGGCGTCGGCCGACGCACAGGCGTCGAAGGCTGACATCGAGTACGTTCGCACTGCCCTCACCAAGTACGACGTACCCGAGAAGACCCAGAAGGTGCTACTTAAGGCCTTCGTTAAGGGCGAGAGGTGGGACTCAGAGAGTGGCGCAGCGCCTGTCGCCACCGAGGTAGATCAGATTGATGGGGCCGAGCGGACCATTTACCGCTACGAGGACGGCTCCGTCAACGTCAGCACGATCGAGATCCCTTCCGAGACCACGGGCGAAGCCTCGCCTATGGGGATTTCCGGCTGCCAGAGCTACCCTGTGACCGGTGCGAAGGCTTGGCGCAACTGCCGGGTTGCCTGGGACGCTGCAACTTGGAGCGTTAACTTCACTGCGGACTACAGGTACTAATGTGACAAGCCAAGTGGACATCACCCGGAAACGGGCAGATCTGGCCCCTGAGCAGGGCGGAACCCCTCAGCGCCTCTCGACGTTTTACACCCGTTTTCGATCTCAGTTGTGCCGGATCTGTGCCCGATGATCTTGCATTTGCATTGATCTCGGTAAACTTGATCAAGCCAACTCAAGATCACTAGAGTGCCTGACGTGAAGCGGGAAGCCCTCTCCAGGCGGTGGCCCTGGGTTGTCCTGTCCTTCGTCGTCATGGCGGGCACAGGTGCGCTGGCCGTTCCTGCGGCGTGGGCGGTGAAAGCCCAGGTTGAGGCGGAACAGGGAGAGCGCGCCCCCGATGCGGCGGTGGCTGTCTACCTGCTGCGGCTGAGTAGCGGGGATGACGGCGGGCTGCGTCGGGTGCTTGCCGGCGATCGCCGTGACGAGCTGGTGCGTCAGTGGCGCGCTTACCGGGCGCAGATGTCGGGGTCCGCCATGCCGCCCAGCAAGCTGGAATCGGGTCCGTTGCAGGTCGACCACGTCCGCGACGGCGTCGCCCTGGTGGTCACCGAGGTCTACGCGGTTTGGTGGCTCGACCAGGTGTCACAGACAGGCAGTCGGCATTCCTGGCGCTTCGAGGTCCGAGAAGATCGGGGCGGTTGGCGGGTCTGGTCGGTCAAGGCTCCGGCTTGGTGTGGCGCCTACATCCGGCCCGACCGGTGCTGACGGCTGACGTCGGCGGCCTGCGCTCTGCTCACCGCGGCTTGACGAACGTGCCCTTCCCGGGCACGACGTAGACCAGGTCCTCAGCGACCAACACCCGAACCGTGTGCAGGATGGTGCCGCGCGCCAGGCCGTACTCCTGTTGGAGCCGGGCCACGCTAGGAATCGGCCGGTTGGGCGGCAGGTCTCCGCGCTCGATCCGCTCGCGCAGGATCGTCGCCAACTGCTGGTAGACCGGAACCGGCCCTTCGGGGTCGATCACGGCTCGACAGTAGGTGTGCAGGAACGGCACTGGTCAGGCTTGGTAGACCATGGACCACCATAGACCGGCTGGGCTATGGTGCGACTACCCGCTGTGCTGGTCGTGGAGGATCCGAACTCGCCTCGGTGCGGCGGCATCCCTGCCCGGCTGGGGTTCCTCCGACTCGGCCGGGCAGGGCAACCTTCGAGCAGGGAGGGCCTTGATGCCTGCCGAACAGCAGGGCCGCACGTGGACCAGGCCGCAGCGCCCGCCTGAGCCCGGTGATGAGCTGTGGATCGACCGGGAAGCGTCGGTGCAGTTCGCACGACAGCCGCGATTCCTGTTCCGGGTGATCTCGGTGTGCCCGAAGCCGACCTATCCGGGCTGGGTGTGGCTGACGGGCTACCAGCTCGATGAGCGGGGCAACGCTGTCGACAAGCGGGAGATCTTCGTCAGGCTTGCCGGCCTGCGCTCTGCCCGTGGATCTGATGGGCGCCTGGGGTCGGAGTCGGCTTTCGTGTCACGGTCCGGCACCCGGCGGACACCGCCACAGCGGCGCTCTTGACCTAAACCGGGACCGGCAGCGGAGTCGGCTCCTGGCCGATCACCTTGACCCCGGCGGCTACCCACCCCCCTCCAGGCGATGGTTTTGACCTGACCCCGACTCGGTCGTAGCTGGCACGGGGGGTCATGTGCTCGGCACCGCGGACGCCGCCCCCATGCTTGGGGCTTGCCGGTCCTGCCCTGCGGGTCATTCTCGGCGCTCAGTCCCCGGCGGCGGCCCGTTCTGACGCCGGGGTACACCGAGGGTTAGCCCGGTCGACCGGGGGCTGCACTGCGGCTGCCAAGGGCTCCCCCTGATAGGCCGTGCGCCGGGGCGTGACCGGCCGCCAGGCCGCACGCGCGCCCCGGCGCGAACACGGCGGCGGGCCGCAGGCCCGCCCTTGACCAAGTAAAGAAAGTCTGAACACACCACGCTTCGGCTACACGGTTCGCGATAGCGCTGCTTCCGTCGGGGCTCGCAATGTCGGGTGCCTGACTGGAGTTTACGCAGGTCAACCGGTAGCATCGTGCATATACACGGACGATCGGAGTTGCGGTGGCAGGCTTCGCAGAGCCCGAACAGGTCGCCGCGCGTCATGAGCTTGGCGCGAAGCTGCGACAGCTTCGGGAACAGGCTGGGCTGTCCGGGCAGGGCTTGGCGGATCTGCTGGGCTGGTCCCAGTCGAAGGTAAGCCGGATCGAGCAGGCGAGGACCCTGCCGTCGCTTGATGATGTCCGTACGGCGTTGGCCGGACTCAGGGCGTCCGAGTCGACGAGTGCTCGACTGCTGGAGTTGGCAACGGTTGCGACCTCCGGCAGTTGGCGAAACTCCACCGGGGTCGGACTGACCCGCAGGCAACAGGACTTCGTGGCACTGGAAGCTTCGGCCGCCGAGATCTACCACTACAACCCGGTAATTCTGCCCGGCTACATGCAGACGGAGGAATACGCCCGGAGCGTCATCAGGATGGCTGGGGCCGCCAACGAGGAACGAGCGGTCGAACACCGGATGGCCCGTAGGTCGACGATGCTCCGGGGGGACGGTCCCCAGTACCGGGTGACGCTGCCTGAAGCCGTGCTTCGTTGGCGTCCCGTTCCAGTCGATCAGATGGCCGAGCAACTACGGAAGCTGGCCGAGTATGCCGCCCTGCCGAATGTTGAGCTGCGCATTATCAGCCTCGACCGAAAGCAGTCGTCGTTCATGCAGCATCCGCTGATGGTCTTCCGCTACACCTCGCCCGACACTCTCAAGGCGTTGGTCGAGACGACCACCCAGGATCACCACATCACCGAGACCGGCCCAACCGCGCAGCTCCTACGTAACTTTGAGCAACTGACTTCCTCCGCACTGTCACTTGATGATTCACTAGCCCTGCTTCGCAAGGTCATCGATACCTTCGCGGACGCCTCGTAACCCCTCATCAAGGAGATGGCATGGCAGAGAACCCAACCCATGTGCACTGGCGAAAGAGCAACCACAGCGGCGACGGCAACTGCGTCGAGGTTGCCGAACTGGCCGGCACCGAGATCGGCGTACGAGACAGCAAGGACAGTGCCGGGCCGGTGCTGACCTTCTTCCCCGCCGCCTGGGGAAGCTTCCTCGACGGCCTCAAGACCGGAAGCTTCGAGTCCTAGTAGACACCGCGTGAAGGGCCTGGAGGGCGAGCGGATGACGGAAACGATGGCAGAGCCGAAGCACGATCAGCCGAAACCCTCGCGGGGCTTCGGCGCGCTGTGGGGCTCTGCTGCCGTGTCCAGCGTTGGCGACGGGGCATACATCGCCGCCGCTCCCCTCCTGGCCGCCTTCCTTACCCGTGACCCGCTCGGCGTCGCCGCCGTCAGCGCTGCTGCCGCTGCTCCCTGGTTCCTGGTGAGCTTCTGGTCGGGTGCCATCGTCGACCGGTTCTCTCGCCGCCTGGTCATGGTGGTCTCTGAACTCGTGAGGGCGTTGGGCCTCGGACTCCTCGTCGTCCTGGTCCTGCTCGACATGGCGACCATTCCCCTGCTTGCGATCACATCGTTTCTGGTGGTTACCGGGCAGTGCTTCTCGGATCCGGCAGCACAGGCCATGCTTCCCCACGTGGTTGGGCGCGATCAGGAACGTCTGACCCAAGCAAACGGCCGGATCTTCGCTGGCGAAACCGTAGGAAAGTCTCTGGTCGGGCCACCGATCGGCGGACTGACGTTCTCGATCGCCCCCTGGGTGCCGTTCGCGCTTGACTCAGCGTCCTTTGTGGCATCCGCTGCCCTGGTTGCCAAGGTCCCGCCCGCTCCCCCACCACCACGCGACACCGGCCAGAGCATCGGGGCCGCGATCAGAGAGGGCTTCTCCTATCTCCTCCGTGACCGCCTGCTTCTCGTGCTGTCGTTGTGCCTGGCCGTCTACAACCTGACGTACAACGTTGCCGCAGCCACCCTGGTTCTGTTCGCTACTGAAGCGCTCGGTGTAAACGACCTGGGCTTCGGGCTGCTTCTCGCCGTCAGCGCGGCTGGGGCCGTCGTTGCCGGCTGGGTCTCGGCTCCGCTCGTCCGTGTACTCACGATGCGCGGCGCGGTCGTACTCGCCTGCATCTGCCAGGGGGCAGCCTGGCTCGGAATCGCCGCAACCTCTTCGCCGTGGTTCGCAGCCCTGGGCTTCGTAGCGCTCGGCGCGACGTCGACCCTCGTCACCGTTGCCGTGGTCTCGGCCCGACAGCAGCTCGTTCCTGACCATCTACTTGGACGGGTCGTCTCGGCCTTCCGGCTCATCGGCAACGGCGTTGCACCGATCGGCTCCCTGATCGGCGGCCTGGTGGCTGCGGGAGCTGGCCTACGCGCCCCGATGATCGCCGCCGCCGCTGTCACCGTCGGGGCGGTAGCAGCCCTATCGGTGCCCCTTTTCCGACGTTTGTAACCTCCCGCGCCATCTGAGTTCTCCAGGGGTCGATGGGTTGCATCGTGCATAGTCACGGACTAGCATCGTGCATATGCAAGATGTGCCGCATCTCGCTAAGAGCAGATGGGCCACGCGGCAAAGCGCACTATCTGGCGTAAACGACACAAACACGACGGCAAGGAGAACGAGGCAGCATGCGAAACATTCCGGTGAACCTGGCTGGCTTCAAGCTGCGGGTGGTGGAGGAGCCGTCGATCAAGATGGATCAGGAGGGGCGGGTGCTGACGGCGTACGGCTCCGACGATCCGCTGTACACGGTGGCGGTGTTCGCCAAGCCCCTTGCCACTGATGACGGCTACCGGGGCAAGGGTGAGGAACTGAAGATCACTCTCTCGATCAACCCGGAGGGGATCGAGGAAGGCGACCTAGTGGAGCTGATCGGGGCCACGGTGTCGCACTGGGAGCGGGACGGGCGTAGCGGCCTGACGTGGAAGGCGCAGGCCCTCAAGGCGGCCTGAGGTTTCGGCCCCGCCCCTTCTGGTGGGTGACCCGTTCGAGTCGGGTCGGGGCACTTTGTCAAGGTAATGCGGTCTGCGTGCTGGGCTTCATCCTTGACTGATCGTTCTTTGAGAATTCCACAGTGACTACAGCCTTGTCTAAAACAGGCCCAATGCCGCTATTCGAATATTGATGTTTCGGAAGGGAGGTTGCCGTGTCGGACTTTGAGTTAATTCTTATCGGCCTACTGTTGCTATCGGTTTCTCTGAACGTTGGTCTTATTCGCCGTGAGATGCGTCGGTGGCGGCGGGTCTGGCGCATTTCCGGCCGATGGTAGTCGCCGGTCGGTGGCTTCTATCCGTCCCTTGGGGTGTGCGCTCCGGGGGCGGGTGGTGCCCACCGATGGTGGTGCCTAGACCGGAAGGAGCGGTGTATGGATTTGGTGCCGGAGCTTGTGAAGTCGTGGACTGGTAGGTCTCGGTATGAGGCGCTGATGGGCAACGTGCAGGGGCTGTCGATACTGTTGGACGGCGCTAAGAGCCTGATCAGTGCGTGTGAGCCGCCGCCGGGGACGTTGTACCAGTTCGCGGCCCGGGTGGAAGACCTGGAGGACGCGCAGAAGCAGGCGGTAGAAGCGCTGCGGGCGTTCCACACGCGGGTGAAGACGTTCGAGGCGGACTTGGTTGCCAAGCCGTGGAAGGTGGGCTGATCGATGGCCTCGTACCGGGTTAGTGACACCTATGACGCTATCGATCAGGCCATGCGGCTGATGCGGTCGTCAATGAAGGGAATGCCGGAGCGGCATCGGTACATGCGGCACTACGACGATCTTCGTCGGTCGGTCGCGGTGCTGCTGATTCTGCTCGAAGAGGCCGCGCCGTGGATGGACGAGACGGAGAAGGCGAAGCAGTCCACGAACCTCGCGAAGAAGATGCTCGCGGCGGTGCGCTGACAGCAAACAGTTTCATCGGAAAGGCCCGGGTTGGTAATCCGATCCGGGCCTTTCTTTTACCCAGAAACAGATTCGACTAGTTGCGTAAAAGCTGATGAAGGTAGGTGCGGGAGATGGGTAAGCGTACTCAGGGGTTGGAATGGAAGGTCGCGGGGTGGGCGCTGCGGCACCCGGGCTTTGTGGCTGCTCCGGCGGCGGTGGCTGCTGGTGTGGCGCAGCTCGGTCCGGTGACTGCGGGTGGTGTCGCGGCGGGTGTGCTGGCGGCGGGTGTGGGCTGGTACCGGGGTCACCCGGACTCCTGGTCGACGCTGGCGGCCCCGAGGTTGCGGGCGGTGCGTCGGCGGTGGCTGTCGCGGGCGTATCTCGGGCCGTGGTGGGGTCGGGTGACGGAGGCGTGCAACCTGGTGACGGTGCACCGGGTCACCGGGGCGGTCAACGTTCCCCGCATCATGCGCATCCGGTCGCACTCGCCGTCGACGGAGACGGTGTACGTGCGGCTGCTCCTGGGCCAGACCCCCAAGCAGTGGGAAGAGGCAGCCGACGCCCTGGCGGTCGCTCTGAACGCGGAGCGGGTCGGTATCGAGCGGGTTCGCGCGCAGGTGATCGCGCTGATCGTGCAGCGGTCCGAGCCGTTTACTCAGGTCATCGTTCCGCCGGACCTGCCTGGCGACGCTGACGCGGTGAGCCTGGCGAATGTGTACCTGGGCGAGACCGAGCACGGTACCGACTGGATCGCTCCGCTGATCGGCCAGCACTGGCTGGTCAACGGTGGTACGGGGTCGGGCAAGAACTCGGTGACGTGGATGGCGATGCGGGCGTGCGCGCCGCTGATCCGTGACGGCCTGGTGCGGGTGCACGTGGTCAATCCCAAGGGCACGGAACTCAACGCCCTGCGGCCGGTGTCGCACCGCTACGCCGAGACTGACGGCGACATCGTGGAGGTCGTCCAGGAGTACTGGGCCACCATGCAGGCCCGCAAAAAGGTGTTGGCGGAGCAGGGCCGGCGGACGTTCGAGCTGTCCCGGGAAACCCCGCTGGATCTGCTGGTGATCGATGAGCTGGGGGCGGTGACCGGCTACGGCGACCGGTCGCTGACCAAGGGCGTGCAGGCGGTGTTGCCGCTGATCCTGTCGCAGGCTCGCGCCCTGGGCGGCAGCGTCATCGGCGCGCTTCAAGAGCCCACCAAGGACGTGATTCCTCAGCGGGACCTGTTCTCCCTGCGGGTGTGCCTGCGGACCACGTCGGCCGGACACGTCGACATGGTGCTCGGGGACGACATGCGACGCCGGGGCGCGCTGGCCGACGAGATCCCGAACCACCCGAGCACGGCCGGTATCGGGTTCGTGGTCAAGCAACGGTCGCGGACCCCTCTGCGGGTGCGGGCGGCGTACTGCGATGACTCCGACATCCGCGAGCTGGTGCGGGTCGCTGGCTGGCCCCACACTGAACTCGCTGCGGCGGGTCGGTGATCGTGGTGGACAACCCCGATACCGACAAGCCCGCGAAGCAGCCCCGCCCGGTTCGCAAGCTGAGCAAGCGTCTCGACGTTGCCCGGCAGCTTCACGAGCTGGAGCAGGATTCCGCGCTGGACATCGTCGAGATCGAGCGGCTGAGGGTGAGCGTGACCCGGTCCTTGTGGCTGTTCCTGGCCATCGGGTCGGTGTTCACCACCACCGGCGTTCAGGACTTCCTCGCCGGTCACCTCACCCCGACCGATCCGGTGTGGTGGGGCTGCTGGGGAGTCGAGCCCTGCCTTGTCGGCATCCTCATCACGGTCTTGCGCTGGGAAGCCGCGATGATCGCCCGAGAGATCGACATCGACTCCAAGGCGGTCGACTGGCTGAAACGGTTCCTGCTCGGCTCCACGCTCGTCATGAACGTCGTGCCCGCGCTGTGGCCCCGGGAAGGCGGCGTCAGCGCCGGAATGCTGGCCGCGCACCTCATGGTGCCGATCCTGGTGTTCTTCCTGGCCGAGGTCATGCCGATCGTGCAGGCACGCTGCACCCAAGCACGACGGGCCATCAACCTCACGACCACCCCGACCCCCGCCCCGGCCCCTGCTTCCGTCCCGGCTCCGGCTCCGGCTCCGGCTCCGGTGACCGTGCCGGCCGCCGTCGCGGAACCCGCCACCCCGGCACCGGTCCCGGCTGCGGCGCCCGCTCCGGTGCAGGTTCCAGCCTCGATCCCGGTCCCCCGGGTGGAGCCGACCAGTGACGCCGTTGCGGAGCCTCCGGCCCTGGACGGCTTGGGCATCCCGGCCGTGATGCAAGCCCAGATCCGGCGACTCGTCGCGGACCTGGACCGCCCGGTAACCGCCGTCGACATCCAACAGGCCACCCGGCTACCGGCGTCAATCGCCTCGAAGGTCGCTGACCGGTTCACCCCGGCCACGGCCAACGGCTACACGCACTAACCCCCTGCACCCTCTCGGGCCTGCCGCGCTCCATCGCTGCGAGCGCGGCGGGCCCCCACGGCCCCTGTCTTTCCCTCCCGAGGAGGCACCCCGTGTCCCGTTCGCTGCCCTACCTGTCGTCGTTCGCCGTCCACAGTGGAGCCCCGATTAGCTTCACCGTCGTTACCGGTCTGCTCCTGGTCGCCGCTGTCGTCCTGGTGTGCTGGAACCGGTATCGGCTGACCGTGCTCCGCTACGAGCTGGCCGCCCTGCGGCGGGCCGTCCTACGTGACCCACTGACCGGCTTGGCCAACCGCGCCGGCCTCACCCAGGCGTGGACGCACCTCGCGCCGGCCCGGCCGTACGTGGCGGTGATCGACCTCGACGGCTTCAAAGCCGTCAACGACACCCACGGCCACGCCGCCGGCGACATCGTGCTCACCACCATCGCCGGCCGCCTCCGCACGATCAACGCAGTAGCCGCGCGGCTCGGTGGAGACGAGTTCGCCGCCCTCATCGACGGACTCGACCCGGCTGCCGTCGCTAACCGACTCGCCCAGGTGATCGCCGCCCCGGTCGATCTACCCACCGGCGTCACGGTCGCGGTAACGGCCAGCGTCGGCCTCGCCCCCGCCGTAGGTGACCTGCCCGCCGCTCTCGCCGCTGCTGACGCCGCGATGTACCGGGCCAAGACCACCCGCGCCGGAGTCGCGACGTTCGACCCTCGCCGCGATGACCACACCACCCCGGCCGCCACCGCTCGGCCGGTCGTGCGGGTTCGTGACCTCAGCGGCGCTGCGGTCACCAGCTACGCCCACTGACTTCCGAGCCTTCCCCCTCGCTCTGGCCCTGCCGTGCTTCACGTCCTGGAGCACGGCAGGCCCGTCTCCGAAAGGAGAGCCCCCATGGCACTACCACCTACCACCGCGTATGACGCTGAGGCAGCCCTGTCCCGGTGGATGCGCACCCCCGCCTACAAGGAATGGCGGGCCGGCGTCGAGAGCGTCAAAGGCTGCCTGCAACCGGTTCGGCTGCTCGGCAAGTTCGAGGTCCGGCACACCGGCAGCGGTGACCTCATCGCCTCTCGACAGGGCAAGGTGTGGGCGCCGTGCGGTACCCGCCGATCGGCCGTATGCCCGTCCTGCGCCGACCGATACGCCGCTGACGCCTGGCACCTGATCCACTCGGGCATGTCCGGCGGCAAGGGCGTCCCCGACACCGTGGCCCGGTCGACGCGGTTGTTCGTCACCCTGACCGCCCCGTCGTTCGGTGCGGTGCACAACCGGCCCGGCAAGCGGCCCTGCTCCTGCGGACGCTGGCACCCCGAGGGTCATCCGCTCCTGGGTAGCCCGGTCGACCCGGCAACGTACGACTACGCCGGGGCCGTGCTGTGGCAGGCACACAGCGGCCAACTCTGGCACCGCTTCACCATCGCCCTACGCCGCGCGGTCGCTGCCGCTGGTGGCCTCACCGTCCGCGCATCCGGGGCACACCTGCGGATCTCCTACGCCAAGGTCGCCGAATACCAGCGGCGCGGCCTGGTCCACTTCCACGCCGTCATCCGCGCCGATGGCCCCTCCGGGCCGGACTCGTCGCCCCCGGCGTGGCTCACCGCCGACGTCCTGGCTGACGCGGTGCGTTCCGCGGCTTCCTCCGTCGAGCTGGACACCGCCCGACCGGACGGGACCGCGCTGCCCCTCGGGTGGGGCGCACAGGTCGACGTCAAGGACATCACCGCCACCGATGTCGACATCGACGACGCAGACGACGACGGGGACCAGGCCGTGGCCGACACCCGACTTGCCGGCTACATCGCCAAGTACGCCACCAAGGGCACCGGCGCCACAGAGACCGGCGACCGTCGTATCCGCTCACAGGCGCACATCGACCGGCTTCGGGTGTCCGCCCACCACAGGGCGATGATCCAAACCGCGTGGGACCTCGGCGGACTCGACCAGTACGCCGATCTCAAACTGCGTCACTGGGCGCACATGCTCGGCTTCCGAGGTCACTTCCTCACCAAGTCGCGGATCTACTCCACGACCTTCAAGAACCTTCGCGCGGAACGCCGAACCCACCAGATCCACACCGCGCTCACCGAAGCCGGCCTGCCCGAAAACACTGACGTCCTGGTCGTCAACGACTGGCAGATCCTCGGCATCGGCTACGACTCGCCCGAACAACTCGAACTCGCCACCGCGATCGGTGACCGCATCCGAACGGCACGACAGCAAGCCAGAAAGGAACCCCGATGACCACCCCCACCACCGAACGCCTGTGGAGCGTCACCGACGTGTCGACGTTCCTCGGCATCCCCGTCGGCACCCTCTACCAATGGCGCCACCGCCGAATCGGCCCCCGCGCGTCCCGCGTCGGCCGCCACCTCCGATACGACCCCGCCGACGTGCGGGCCTGGTTCAACGACAAGGCGGCCTGACATGCCCATCGATGACCTCTGGTACCTGACCAAGCGCGGGCCAGACAAGAAGCGGCTCCCCTCCAAGCGGCACGGCAGGGGCAAGCGGTGGCGAGTGCGCTACGCCGACGCCGCTGGTGACCCCCGAGAGAAGCTGTTCGAGCGCAAGACCGACGCGGAAGCCTTCGACCTGAAGGCCCGTGTCGGCGTCGCGGATGAAGTCAAGATCGATCAGGCGGAACGACAGGTCACCTTCCGTGAGTATGGCGAGCGGTGGCGGCTCTCGCGTGAGATCGGCTGGGCCTTGGAGACCCGAGACCGGGTCAAGTCGAACCTGAGCCGTCACCTGTATCCGGTGTTTGGTGACCGTCCGCTTCGGTTGATTCGGCTAACCGGCGTGCTGGAGTGGTTGACTCGGCGGCTGGATGACGGCACGCCGAAGTCGTCGCTGAAGCTGTACTTCGAGCTGCTGGATGCGGTGCTCAACGCCGCTGTCACCGACAAGATCATTGCTGACAATCCGTGCGATGGGGTGCGGCTTTCTCAGGTGCTGCGGGGCATGTCTCGGGTCCCGAAGTGGGTTCCGACTGAGGGCGAAGTGCTTGCGCTGTTGGAAGCTGTGCCGGCGCGGTACCGAGCGGCCGTATGGCTGGGTGCCGGCCAGGGTTGCCGGTTCGGTGAGATGTTGGGGATGGAGGCGGGCACCCGGTGTGTCGACCGGGGGCGCGGGGAGCTGCACGTCATTCAGCAGTTGCGCTATGCACCGCAGGAGTACGGCGGCGTCTACCTGTGCGAACCGAAGTCCGGATCGTCGGGAACCATCGATCTCGACCCGTTCGTGGGTCAAGTGCTGGCCGATCACGTCCGGGACTTTCCGCCCGAGCCGGTGGAGATGGTCGACATCACCTCCGGTGAGCCCGTGCGGCGAACCGTGCCGTTGCTGTTCACCACCACCCGGGGCAACGCCTTCACTGATCGCACGTGGTCCCGAGAGTGGGCCGGATGGCGTGATGCCGCTGGTTGGCCCAAGAAGCACGGCGGGTTTCACGCACTGCGGCACTTCTTCGCCACGACGCTGATCACCAACCACGTCGAGCCACAGGAGGTGCAGCGTCTACTTCGGCACAGGACGCTGCGCATCACGTTGGAGACGTACGTGCACTGGATGCCGAAGCGAGACCGGCCCAGCGGCGTCGTCGGCTCGGTTCTGAGTTCAGCGGCGGAGCGTGCCAACAAGGCGACCGCTCGGCCGCAAGATCATGACTGACATGTGCCCGGCTTGTGCCCGTTGATCTTGCGAGAAGGGATCGCCTGGTCAGAGGCGATGTTGGTGGAGCCCAGGGGACTCGAACCCCTAACCCCTGCCTTGCAAAGGCAGTGCTCTGCCAGTTGAGCTAGGGCCCCCACGGCGGGCGGTGCCGCCGGTGCTGGCGATGCCAGCGGGTCAGCGCAGGTCGGGCGCGGTGGTCGCCTCGTGCCACAGGGCGCGCTCGTCGTTGGAAGCCTTGACCTTCCTGGCCACCACGGCTGCCACACCGATGACGCCGGCCAGGATCAGAAGCTTCTTGAACATGGGGCCTACCCCTCGTGCTCGACTGTCGTCGGACGATGTGCGGTGGGGCTAGCTGGAATCGAACCAGCGACCTCAGAGTTATCAGCTCTGCGCTCTAACCGACTGAGCTATAGCCCCGCATGGCGACGAGCAAGGTTAACCCATCCGTCCGTCCGGCCCCAAATCGGGGCCTGCGCGCCGGCCGGGCGAACCCGTCGCCTCCGAACCTACCGGAGGCGTCCCGCCCGGCCCAGCCGATTACGCTGCCCGGCGCGGCCCCGCCGAAGCCGGTGACGTGCCTCGAAATACGCGGAAGCCGGGGCGCCGCGCTCGGCGGTGCCCCGGCTTCCGGTGTGGTTCAGTCGCGCTCGGCGAGGGTCAGCTCGATGCCGCCGACCAGGTCCGCGCAGACGTTGTAGACGAACGCCCCCAGAGTGGCGAGCGCCGTGAACAGCACGACGTTGACCAGGCCGATCAGCGCCGAGCTGAGGATCACGCCCTTGGCGGTGATCTGGAAGCCGCTGGTGCTCTGGCCGCCGCCGGCGCTGACCAGGTCGGTCAGGCTGTCGTTGACGCTGGTGAACACGCCCATCGCGTCGAGGGCCAGGTAGAGCACCGAGGTGGCCACCACCACGACGATGAAGAGCACCACCGAGACCGCGAACGCGAACTTCATGACGGACCAGGGGTCGATCCGCTTGAGGTTCAGCCGGGCCCGGCGCGGCCCGCGCGACGCGGCCGAGCTGACCGACGTACGCGCGGCGCGTACCGCATCACCCACGCGCGCCGCCCCGACGGCCGCTGCGCCGCCGACCCCCGGCGGCAGGCCGCCCCCGTTCGCGGGGCGACCGACGCCGGTCGGGCGGGCGCCGTCCGGCTGCGGCTTCGCGGTGCCTGTGACGCGGGGCTGGGTGCCGGTGGCGCCCGTGATCCGCGGCTGTGTCCCGGTCGTGCCCGCCGACTGGGCGGCACCGAGCTTCAACGGCTGTGTCGTCGTCGGTGCGGCGGCGGGCGCCGGCTTGGCGGTGGCGGCCGGCTTGTCGCCCGCCACCGCTTCGGTCCGGTCCGCCGCGTCCCCGTCGTCGGAGGGCTTGTCCGGAGGCGGTGTCATTCCGGGAGCCCGGGTGAATTTCGGGGCAGGCGCGTCGGCGGGGACGGTGGCCCGACCCACGGCCGCGCGGCCGGTCGCCTGTGTGCCGCTCTTCGCGGCCTCCTCGTCGACCGGGGTGGCCGAGGTCCCCGTGTTCCCCGACTTCGCCTGTGTCTCCGTCATTCAACTAGTCCTGTTCGTCAGGCTCGTCGGCATTGCGAGCAATCGCCACGATAGTCACGCCATCCGGAAGGTCCATCAGCTTGACCCCCATTGTGTTCCGGTCACGCGTACGGCGTACAGGCTTCACCGGAGTCCGGATGACACCACCGTTGCTGGTGATCGCGAACAGCTCGTCGTCCGGGTCGATCACCACCGCGCCGACCAGACCACCGCGCCGCTCAGTGATCTTCGCAGTCAGCACGCCCTTACCTCCCCGGCCCTGCACGGGGTATTCCTCGATCGGGGTGCGTTTCGCATATCCCCCGTTCGTGGCCACCAGCACGTCCAGCCCTTCGCGGACCACCTCCATGGCCAGCAGGACGTCGTCCTCGCTGAAGCGCATGCCGATGACGCCCGAGGTGGCCCGTCCCATCGGACGCAGCGCCTCGTCGCTCGCGTTGAACCGGATCGCCTGCGCGTTCTTCGAGACCAGCAGCAGATCCTCCTCGGGGGCGACGAGCGCCGCCCCGACCAGCTCGTCCTCGTCGCGCAGGTTGATCGCGATGATTCCGCCGGACCGAGGGGAGTCGAACTCCTCGAGTCGAGTCTTCTTCACCAGGCCGTTCTTCGTGGCAAGTACCAGGTAGGGGGCCACCTGGTAGTTCGGAATCTCGATGATCTGCGCGATCTGCTCGTCGGGCTGGAAGGCGAGCAGGTTGGCCACGTGCTGGCCCTTGGCCACCCTACTGGCCTCCGGCAGTTCGTATGCCTTCGCCCGGTAGACGCGCCCCTTGTTGGTGAAGAAGAGCATCCAGTCGTGGGTCGAGCATACGAAGAAGTGGCTGACGATGTCGTCCTGTCGGAGGGTCGCCCCGCTGACACCCTTGCCGCCGCGCCGCTGCGAACGGTAGAGATCGACCTTGGTCCGCTTCGCGTAGCCCGTACGGGTGATCGTGACCACCACGTCCTCACGGGCGATCAGGTCCTCCATGGAGACCTCGCCCTCGAACGGCACGATCTTGGTACGCCGCTCGTCACCCCACTTGGCGATGATCTCGCCCAGTTCCTCCGAGACGATCCTGCGCTGCCGCTCGGGCTTGGCGAGGATGTCCTTGAGGTCGGCGATCTCCAGCTCCAGTTTGGCCAGGTCGTCGAGGATCCGCTGCCGCTCCAACGCGGCGAGCCGGCGCAGCTGCATGTCGAGGATCGCGGTCGCCTGGATCTCGTCGATCTCCAGCAGCCGGATCAGGCCCTGCCGGGCGTCCTCGACGGTGGGCGAGCGCCGGATCAGGGCGATCACCTCGTCGAGGGCGTCCAACGCCTTGGCCAGACCGCGCAGGATGTGCGCCCGCTCCTCGGCCTTGCGCAGCCGGAACGCCGTACGCCGGCGGATCACCTCGACCTGGTGCTCGACGTAGTAACGGATGAACTGCGCCAGGTTGAGCGTGCGCGGCACCCCGTCGACCAGCGCCAGCATGTTGGCGCCGAAGGTCTCCTGGAGCTGGGTGTGCTTGTAGAGGTTGTTCAGCACCACCTTGGCGACCGCGTCGCGCTTCAGCACGAGCACGATCCGCATGCCGGTACGCCCGGAGGACTCGTCGCGGATGTCGGCGATGCCGGCGAGCTTGCCCTCCTTGATCAGCTCGGCGATGCGCTCGGCCAGATTGTCCGGGTTGACCTGGTAGGGCAGCTCGCTGACGACCAGGCAGGGGCGACCCCGCTTGTCCTCCTCGACCTCCACCACGGCCCGCATCCGGATCGACCCGCGCCCGGTGCGGTACGCGTCCTGGATCGCCTGCGTGCCGACGATCAGACCGTGGGTGGGGAAGTCCGGCCCCTTGACGATCTCCAGCAGCGCGTCGAGGGTGGTGGCCTCGTCCTCCTCCGGGTGCTCCAGGCACCACTGCACGGCCGCGCCGATCTCGCGCAGGTTGTGCGGCGGGATCTTGGTGGCCATGCCGACCGCGATGCCCTCGGAGCCGTTGACGAGCAGGTTCGGGATCCGCGACGGCAGGATGGTGGGCTCCTTGGCCCGGCCGTCGTAGTTGTCCTGGAGGTCGACGGTGTCCTCGTCGATGTCCCGCAGCATCTCCATGGCCAGCGGGTCGAGCTTGCATTCGGTGTAGCGCATGGCGGCCGCGGGATCGTTGCCCGGCGAGCCGAAGTTGCCGTTGCCGTCGACCAGCGGGTAGCGCAGCGACCAGGGCTGCGCCATGCGGACCAGCGCGTCGTAGATCGCCGAGTCGCCGTGCGGGTGGAACTGACCCATCACGTCGCCGACCACGCGGGAGCACTTCACGTAGCCCCGGTCCGGCCGGTAGCCGGAGTCGAACATGGCGTAGAGGATCTTGCGGTGGACCGGCTTGAGCCCGTCCCGGACGTCCGGCAGCGCCCGCCCGACGATGACGCTCATCGCGTAGTCGAGGTAGGAGCGCTGCATCTCCACCTCGAGCCCGACCGGTTCGATGCGGTCGTGCGCGACGACGGCGGCGACGGTCTCCGGGACCTCGGGCTCGTTGGGTGTGGACTCGGGGATATCGGTCACTTGTTAACCCTTATCAGACTCAGAGTCGTTTTTGTGCTGTGGATAACGGCTGTGGATACCGGCCGCGCTGTGGATAACTCTGTGGATCGGCGGGCCGGCCGGTGGACGACCGGCCGGCCCGCCGTGACCCGTCAGATGTCCAGGAACCGGACGTCCTTGGCGTTGCGCTGGATGAACGAGCGGCGCGCCTCGACGTCCTCACCCATCAGCACGCTGAACAACTCGTCGGCGGTGGCCGCGTCGTCGAGCGTGACCTGACGCAGCGTACGCGTCGCCGGGTTCATCGTGGTCTCCCACAGTTCGGGGTAGTTCATCTCGCCGAGGCCCTTGAAGCGCTGGATGTCGTCCGGCTTCGCGTTCGGCTTCTTCTGCTGGCGCAGCGCGATCAGGCCGTCGCGCTCGCGGTCCGAGTACGCGTACTGCGCGTCGTCGCCCTTCTTGTTCCACTTGATCTTGTAGAGCGGCGGGGCGGCCAGGTAGACGTGCCCCAGCTCGACCAGCGGGCGCATGAAGCGGAAGAGCAGCGTGAGCAGCAGCGTCTGGATGTGCTGGCCGTCGACGTCGGCGTCGGCCATCAGCACGATCTTGTGGTAGCGCAGCTTCTCGATGTCGAAGTCGTCGTGGATCCCGGTGCCGAGGGCCGTGATCAGGGCCTGGACCTCGTTGTTTTTGAGCACCCGGTCGATCCGGGCCTTCTCCACGTTGAGGATCTTGCCCCGGATCGGCAGGATCGCCTGCACCCGCGGGTCGCGGCCCTGCTTGGCCGAGCCGCCGGCCGAGTCGCCCTCGACGATGAAGACCTCGGACTCGCGCGGGTCGGTGGACTGGCAGTCGGCCAACTTGCCCGGCATCGAACCGGACTCGAGCAGCGACTTGCGCCGGGCCAGCTTGCGCGCCTGCTGCGCGGCGATCCGGGCCCGGGCGGCCTGGGACGCCTTCTGGATGATGATCTTCGCCTCGGCCGGGTTGCGGTCGAACCAGTCGACCAGCCACTCGTTGCAGACCCGCTGCACGAAGCTCTTCACCGGGGTGTTGCCCAGCTTGGTCTTGGTCTGGCCCTCGAACTGCGGGTTGGCCAGCTTGACCGAGATGATCGCGGCCAGGCCCTCGCGGATGTCCTCGCCGGAGAGCTTCTCGTCGCCCTTGAGCAGCTTCTTGTCGGTGCCGTAGCGGTTGACGACGCTGGTCAGCGCGGCCCGGAAGCCCTCCTCGTGGGTGCCGCCCTCGTGGGTGTTGATCGTGTTGGCGAAGGTGTAGACCGACTCGCCGTACGACTCGTTCCACTGCATGGCGATCTCGACCGACATGCCCTCCTCCTCGGAGCCGAACTCGACCACGGTCTTGTGGATCGGGTTCTTCGAGGCGTTGAGGTGCCGGACGAAGTCGGCGATACCGCCCTTGTAGCAGAAGGTGACCTCGCGCGGCTTGCCCTCCTCGCCCTCCGGGACCCGCTCGTCGAGCAGGTGGATGGTGAGGCCCCGGTTGAGGAAGGCCATCTCCTGGAGGCGGCGGTAGATGGTCTGGAAGTCGAAGTCGACCGTCTCGAACACGTCCGGGTCGGGCCAGAAGGCGACCGCGGAGCCGGTCCGGTCGGTCGTCTCGCCCTTCTCCAGCGGGGTCGGCTTGGAGTTGTGGTACTGCTGCCGCCAGACGGAGCCGTCCTTGTGGATCTCCACGGCCATCTTCGTGGAGAGGGCGTTCACCACGGACACGCCGACGCCGTGCAGGCCGCCGGAGACGGCGTACGCCTTGCCGTCGAACTTGCCGCCCGCGTGCAGCACGGTCAGCGCCACCTCGACGCCCGGCTTCTTCAGCTTCGGGTGCAGGTCGACCGGGAAACCCCGACCGTTGTCGGTGACCCGGACCCCGCCGTCGGCGAGCAGCACCACGTCGACGGTGTCGCAGTGACCGGCCAGCGCCTCGTCCACCGCGTTGTCGACGACCTCCCACACGAGGTGGTGCAGACCACGCTCACCGGTCGACCCGATGTACATACCGGGGCGCTTCCGGACCGCCTCCAGCCCTTCGAGGACGGTGATCGACCCGGCGCCGTACTCCTGCTTGTCCTGCGCTGCCACCCTCGGCCACTTTCTCGCGCCGTCCGCACCTGGTGGCGCGTCGGGCGCGGGTTCGGCGGACAGGACGCGACGTCGACGCGCAGACCGGCACCGGGGACAATTCCGGGGTACGGGTCGAACGCGCCGGTCGCCGCGGTTGCCCGCGGATCGCGATCGGCTCGACCCGACATGGACAATGATCGCGGGCCCCGCTCACGGGCCCGTGTCTCGTCGCTCCGCACCGGGTCTTCGTCTCGCGGTCAATCTTACTGTGCGCCAGCGACAGAACCACCACTCGGCACCCCTGCGAGGCGGCTGAGACCGACGTAGCCGGCCGAACCGCGTCGCCCTCGACTCCCCCTACACGCCATGGGGCGATCGGGGGCGCCGCCGCCTGACGATCGGGTGCCGGTCGACCGGGCCGGAAAACGTCACAGCCGCCACGCCGCCGACCCGGCCTTGATCTTTTCCGGCCGGAACCGGACGATCGAGCCGATACGAACTATCCGTGCTCTCGAAGAGGTGACACCAGATGGGGCTGGACAACGTCGCGGTGCATTGGCCGCGGACCGGCCGCTTCTACGACCCGGTCGCACCGGCCGAGTTCGTCGACTTCGGCGACATCGTCGACATGCCCCGCATCTCCGCGCCCACCGCGGCGCTCGCCGAGCTGATCGCGAAGACCGGCACCGTGCGGGCGACCGCGTACACCGAGCTGGTCGATCTGCTGCTCGGCCTGGAAGGTGTGCTCTACGCCACGGACGCGGCGGCGGAGGACGAGGACCCGGTGATCGATCCCGACGGTTGCGCCTGGATCGCCGGTGGCGTCGAGCGGTTCGTGACGGGCCACCGCCCGCACGGCGAGGCGGTCACCTTCGACTCGGTGAGCGAGGTGCTGCGGTCGTTGCTCGCCGACGGGCGGTTGGCCGAGCAGCAGCTGCGCTGGCTCGACAGCCGCCTGGACGCGCTGCGCGACGAGAGCGGCGAGCCGCCGCAGTGGAACTTCACCTGCGCCGAGCTGGCGGTGCTGGCCGCCTTCTACCGCCGCTGCGCCGACCGCGGCTTCGCCGTGTACGCCGACGCCTGAGCCTTTGTGCGTGCCGACGCCTGGGGCCACCCGGTCGACGGCGGCGGTGACCTGGGTCCGCGCGGTACGCGGGTGGCGCAGGTCCTCCACCGGCATGGTGTACCAATGGTGCGCATGCCGATTGTTCACCGCGCGCGGGAGGTCAGGCGATGACCGAGGAGAAGCCCACCCCGAAGGCCCCCGGCGAGGGCGGGCGGCTGATGGCCTGGGCGTACCGGCGTCTCGCGGGCCCGCCCGAGGTGCAGGGCGCGGTGCAGGGCGGCTCGCACCACGCCCGGGAGGCGTGGAAGCAGGACCTGGAGCGGCGTAAGCAGTGGAGCCGCGAGCAGCGGGAACGCAAGCGCGCCGAGCGGGAGGCCCGGCGCGGGGGTCGCTGACCGTCAGCCGTAGGTGTCCCGTGGGCCGCGGCCCCGGACCCGGCGCGGGCCCTTCGACCAGGACGGCGCGGCAGGGCCGTGGATGTGCAGCTTGCGCACCACGTTGTGGCCGACCTCGCTGGCGATCTGCTTCAGCAGCGAGCCGGCCAGCAGCCGGAGCTGGGTGGCCCAGGCGGTCGAGCGCGCCTCCACGGTCAGCTCGCCGTCCTCCAGCTTCACCGGGCGGCTGTGCTGGGCCACCTCCGGGCCCACCACCCGCTCCCAGGCGCCGAACACCGTCGCCTCGGCCGCCGGCTGCTGCCAGCCGCGCGCCTTGACGAGCCGGTTGAGGACCGCGCCGAGCGGCTGCGGGTCGCGGGGGTCCGGACCGGGGCCGGAGTATCCGCGCAGACGCCGCTCCTGACCGCCCCCGTCACCCCCACCGCCGGGGGTACGCCGACGCGTACGGGCCGCCGCCTCCCGGCGGGCCCGTGCCGCGTCCAGCACCGCCCGGGCCAGCTCCGGCCCGCTCGCGCCGCCGGCCGCATCGCCACCGGACGGCGTGCCGGCGGACGGCTCGCCGCCGCGCGCCGCGCCGTCCGCCCGGTCGCCACCGGCCCCGGCCGGATGCCCGCGGCTCGGGTCGGCCCCGCGCGCCGCGTCGGCGGGGTCGCCGGCCGGCCGGCCGCGTACCGGCCCCAGGCGGGCCGGTGGAAGCTCATCCGACACGTCGTACCGTCCCGTCGCCCACCGCGTAGCGGGCGCCGCGCAGGGAGGCCGGCACGTCCTCGTCCACGGCACAGGTCACCAGCAGCTGGCTCGCTCCGCCGACCAGCTCCGCCAGCCGCTCCCGCCGCCCGGCGTCCAGCTCGGCGAAGACGTCGTCGAGCACCAGCACCGGCTCGATGCCGTCGGAGCGGAGCAGGTCGTAGCCGGCCAGCCGCAGGGCCAGGGCGTACGACCAGGACTCGCCGTGGCTGGCGTAGCCCTTGGCGGGCAGGGGGCCCAGCGTCAGCGCCAGTTCGTCGCGGTGCGGGCCGACCAGGGTGGTGCCTCTCTCGACCTCGGCGGCGCGGGACTCCACGAGCGCGGCGGTCAGTGCCGCCGCCAGGGCCTCCCGGTCGGTGGTGGGCTCCGCCAGCTCCACCGACGGCCGGTACGCGATCCCGGCGGCCCCGCGTCCCGCCGCCACCGCGTCGTACGCCTTGGTCACGTGCGGGCCCAGCGCGGCGACCAGCTCCAGCCGCCCGGCGAGCAGTTCGGCGCCGTGCCGGGCGAGATGCGTGTCCCACACCGCCAGGGTCGACAGGTCCCCGCCCCGCGACCCGCCCGTCTTGCGGGCCAGGTACGCGGTGCGCAGCAGGGCGTTGCGCTGCTTGACCACCCGTTCGTAGTCGGCCCGCACGCCGGCGTACCGGGGTTGGCGGCTGACCAGCAGGTCGTCGAGGTAACGGCGGCGTTCGGCCGGGTCGCCCCGGACGAGTTCCAGGTCCTCCGGGGCGAACAGCACGAGCCGCAACGCGCCGAGGACGTCCCGCGCGCGGCGGGCCGGTGACCGTCCCAGCCGGGCCCGGTTGGCCTTGCCCGGGACGATCTCCAGTTCCACCAGCAGCTCGCGGCCCTCGTGCACGACCGCGCAGCGGATCACCGCCGAGGAGGCGCCCATCCGTACGAGGGGGGCGTCCGTGGCGACCCGGTGCGAATCCAGGGTCGCCACGTAGCCCAGCGCCTCGACCAGGTTCGTCTTGCCGACGCCGTTGGCGCCGGTCAGGACGTTCGCCCCCGGCTCCAGGTCCACGCCGACCCGCTCGTACGAGCGGAAGTCGACCAGTTCGAGCCGGCGGACGTACACAGGCGCGTGGATTCCGTCAGCGCTTGCGGACGGCGTGCCCGCCGAACTGCTGGCGCAGCGCGGCGACCGCCTTCATGGCCGGGGAGTCGTCCTGGCGGGAGGCGAAGCGGGCGAAGAGCGAGGCGGTGATCACGTTCAGCGGCACGGCGAGCCGGACCGCCTCGTCGACCGTCCACCGACCCTCGCCCGTGTCCTCCGTGTAGCCGCTCAGCTCGGCCAGCTCCGGGTCCTCGTCGAGGGCCCGGTCGAGCAGGTCCAGCAGCCAGGACCGGACCACGGTGCCCTCGCGCCAGGACTTGAACACCCCGGGCACGTTGGTGACCAGCTCCGACTTGGCCAGCAGCTCGTAGCCCTCGGCGTAGGCGTGCATCAGGCCGTACTCGATGCCGTTGTGGACCATCTTGGCGTAGTGCCCGGCGCCCACCGGACCGGCGTGCACGAAGCCGAACTCGCCAGCCGGCTTCAGCGAATCGAAGATCGGCATGAGCCGCTCGACGTGCTCCTGGGCGCCGCCGACCATGAGCGCGTAGCCGTTCTGCCGGCCCCAGACGCCGCCCGAGACGCCGGCGTCGAGGTAGCCGATGCCGCGCTCGTTCAGCCGCTCCGCGCGGGGCGCGTCGTCGCTGAAGCGGGAGTTGCCACCGTCGATGATGATGTCGCCCTCGCCGAGGACGTCGGCGAGCTCGTCGATGGTCGCGTCGGTGACGCCGGCCGGGACCATGACCCAGACGGCCCGGGGCGACTCCAGCTTCTCCGCCAGCTCCGCGAGGGTCGCGACGTCGCTCAGCTCCGCGTTGTGGTCGAAGCCGACCACCTCGTGCCCGGCGGCGCGCAACCGCTCGCGCATGTTGCCGCCCATCCGGCCGAGCCCTACCAGGCCGAGCTGCATGTGTTCCTACCTCCGTGCGTCGTGGTCTTCTCGGGACGCGATCAGCGGGAGACGCGGATCGGCATGATGAGGTACCGGTACCCGGGGATGACCTCGCCATCCTCGCCGGCGGGCGAAATCACCGCGGGCTTGAAGGCGTCGACGAACGAGAGCACGGCGAACTGGGACCCCAGGTTGGTCAGACCGTCGATCAGGTACTGGGGGTTGAAGCCGATGGTCAGCGCGTCACCGGTGAAGGTGGCCTCCATCGCCTCGCTGGCCCGCGCCTCCTCGGTGCCGCCGGCCTCGACCACCAGGCCGTCGGCGCTGAAGCTCAGCAGCACCGGGGTGGCCCGGTCGGCGACGAGGGCGACCCGCTTGACGACCTCGATCAGGGTGCTGACGGGCACCCGGGCCTCGGCGTTGTGGGTGGCGGGGAAGAGGGAGCGCACCGGGGGGTAGTTCGCCCCGTCGAGCAGGCGGCTGGTGGTGCGTCGGGTGCCGCCGGCGAAGCCGATCATCCCCTCGCCGGCCGCGCCCTGGGAGAGCGCCATGGTGACCTGGCCACCGATCGGGCCGAGGGCCTTGGCGGTGTCGTGCAGGGTCCGGGCCGGCACGAGGGCGTTGAGGCTCACCTCGGAGTCGTCCGGGTTCCACTCCATCTCGCGCAGGGCCAGCCGGTAGCGGTCGGTGGCGAGCATGGCCAGCGTGCCGCCGGAGAGCTCGATGCGTACGCCGGTCATCATCGGCAGCGTCTCGTCGCGGCCGGCGGCGACGGCCACCTGGGCGACGGCGGCCGCGAAGGCGGCGGCGTCGATGGTGCCGGCGCTCTCGGGCATCTCCGGCAGGGACGGGTAGTCCTCGACCGGCATGGTGGGCAGGGTGAACCGGGCGCTGCCGCAGACCAGTTCGAGGTGGGCGCCGACGGCGGCGATGTCCACCGGCTTGGCGGGCAGCGCCTTGGTGATCTCGGCCAGCAGCCGGCCGGAGACCAGGGCGGCGCCGTCGGCGTCCCCCTGCACCTCGACGGTGACCTGGCTGGAGACCTCGTAGTCGAAGCCGGAGACCTGCAGGTTGCCGTCGGTGACGCGCAGCATCACGCCCGCGAGCACCGGTACGGACGGCCGGCTGGGCAGGCTCTTCGCGGTCCAGGCCACGGCCTCGGCGAGCGCGTCGCGCTCCACTCGGAACTTCATCAATGCCTCCGCGTCGACGTCAGCGACAACTCTCTCATGCCGACCGCTGCCTACCGACCCGCCTGTCCGTGCGGGTACCCATCGCACCTTAGGGCGCGTGGGCATCGGCTGTGCGCCCGACCCCGTGACTTCCCTGGTGCCGGAGAGCCGTCCACGACGGCCTTCCGGCCAATCCACAGGAAGTCCAACGGTGATGATTGGTTTTTGTTGTCTTAGAAGAGATAACTCGTCATCTTCATCGCACCTGTGCAAACTGTGGAGAACTAGCGTCTGCGCAGGTCAGGCACGTTATCCACCGGTGGTTTACCTGTGGAGAACCCGGGGTACAACTCGTCTTCCTGTCCACAGGCCGTCGGCGCCCCCAGGTTGTCCACCGTCGTCCACCGGTTATCCACCGGTTATCCACCGACTTTCTCCCCAGCCCTGTGGACGGGCGACCGACGCCCGGACGTCGTCATCCCCAGAACCTTCAACAGGTTGCCCACAGGTGGGCCGTCACCGGTGGACAACTTCCGGACTGTCCACAGTCGTCCACAGCGTCGTCCCCAGGGTTTGTCCACAACCTGTGGGTAACTGGCGGTGGACGGACGGTAGTTTCCCACAGGCTGTGGACAACGAGATGTGGACAACGATCCGGGCTGTGTACGGACACGGCCCCGATGCTGTGGCCTAGACCATGTCGAGGGTCAAGCCGGGCCGGCTGTGGAAGACGAAAAAACGCCCGGCCGAGAGGTCCGGCCGGGCGCGTCGTTCCGCGTCGCTCAGGTGTTCTGCTTGATCCGGTTGGTCAGCTCGGCGATCTGGTTGTAGAGCGAGCGGCGCTCGGCCATCTGCTGGCGGATCTTGCGGTCGGCGTGCATCACGGTGGTGTGGTCCCGGCCGCCGAAGGCCTGCCCGATGCGGGGCAGCGACAGGTCGGTCAGCTCACGGCACAGGTACATGGCGACCTGACGGGCGTTCACCAGCACCCGCGAGCGGGAGTGCCCGCGCAGGTCCTCCAGGCTGACGCCGAAGTAGTCGGCGGTGGAGACCATGATCTGGTCGGCGGTGATCTCCGGCCCGGCACCGTCGGGGATGAAGTCCCGCAGCACCTCCTCCGCCAGCGACAGCTCGACCGTGGAACGGGTCAGGCTGGCGAACGCCGTGACCCGGATCAGCGCGCCCTCCAGCTCCCGGATCGAGTTCGACACCCGCGAGGCGATGAACTCCAGCACGTCCGGCGGGGCGTAGAGGCGCTCCTGCGCCGCCTTCTTCTGCAGGATCGCGATCCGGGTCTCCAGGTCCGGCGGCTGGATGTCGGCGAGCAGCCCCCACTCGAAGCGGGTACGCAGCCGGTCCTCCAGGGTCGCGAGCTGCTTCGGCGACCGGTCGGAGGTGATCACGATCTGCTTGTTGGCGTTGTGCAGCGTGTTGAACGTGTGGAAGAACTCCTCCTGCGTGCGCTCGCGGTTCTCCAGGAACTGGATGTCGTCGATCAGCAGGATGTCGACGTCGCGGTAGCGCCGCTGGAACGCACTGGTCTTGTCGTCCCGGAGCGAGTTGATGAAGTCGTTGGTGAACTCCTCGGTCGAGACGTACCGGACCGAGCGCGCGTTGCCCAGCGTCGTGGCGTAGTGCCCGATGGCGTGCAGCAGGTGCGTCTTGCCCAGCCCCGAGCTGCCGTAGATGAAGAGCGGGTTGTACGCCTTCGCCGGCGACTCGGCGACCGCGACGCTCGCGGCGTGCGCGAAGCGGTTGGACGAGCCGATGACGAACGTCTCGAACATGTACTTCGGGTTGAGCCGGTTGCCGCCGGTGTCGGCGCCCGGCAGCCGGCGATCGTCCCGGCCACCGGGCCGATGGTGATCCGCGCCACCCCGCCCGGGCCCGTTGTCGGTTCCCGTGTCGCGGGGCAGGGCCCGGATCACGTGCTGGTCCCGGGGGGAGACGGCGTCCTCGCGGTAGCGCGGCTCGTACCCCCGTACGTCGGCGGCCGGCGGGTCCAGCCGGGCGACCTGCCCGTCGTAGCCCTGGCGTTCGGTCTGGTGTCGCAGCGGGCCCGACCGGTCGGGCCCGGCGAAGGCGGTGCTGAACAGCGTCTCCTGCCCGCCCCGCTCGTCCGGCCGGTGCCCGTCCGCGCCCGGCACCGACGCGTCGGGTCGCCGCTGGGGGTGGGCCTGCTCGGGGATGAGAGGCGGCTGCCCGGAGTCGAGGACCTCGTCGTCGCGCTGCCCGGTCGTCCCGTCGTAGCCCATCGGCGCGTCGGGGTGCGCGGGCAGCCCGCCGTCGTGGTCGGCCGGTCCGGGCTCCGGGACGCTGCGGTAGACGGTGCCCGCCGGGCGGCTCGCGCCGTCCTCGGGCAGGCGTACGGTCACCGCGACCTGGATCGGTCGGCCCAACCGGCGGGTGAGCGCCTCCGTGATCGCCGGGCGCAGCCGCGACTCGATCACGTCCCGGGTGAAGGCGTCCGGGACGGAGAGCAGCGCGGTGTCCTCGACGATGGCACGCAGCCGGGTCAGCCGCAGGTACGCCCGCTGCTGCGCGGAGATGATCTCGTCGGCGAGTTCGTCGGTCGCCGCCGTCCACACCGCGGCAAGGTCGGTCGTACCGGTCACCGTCGTGCCACCCCCCTCGCCTCTGCTCCGCCGACGCCGCCGTCTGCTCCGGTCGGCCGTCCCGGGCCCGCCGCGTATGCGCGGGTGGAACGACACCCACCGGGCGGCCGACCGGTCCTCGTCCACAAGTTATCCACAGCCTGTGTACGCACCGATTGTGGCCGCCCGCCGGACGCGGGTCGGACCTGCCCCCTGCCTGAACGGGCGCTGAAGCGGGTTCACCGTGCCGAACGATTCACTACCTTGTCCGGTCTTGCCCGCCGGCAACGACCGGACCTTTCGACGCTGACCGCAATCGGGCACGGTAACAGCGTTGTCGGCGCGTCATCAACCGCCGACGCGCGGCGACCCTTGTCGACATGAGCGAAAACGGCCCCATCGGTCGCCGGGCAGGGCCGGTGTCCGCCCTGCTGGGGAGTGTTTGACGGTGGTTGCCGCCCTGCGTAGGCTGGAACGGCTGCTCTCTCGCCCTCTGCTAGGGTGATGGGTGCTTGCTGTCCGCGGTTGCTTCCCCGCATCGCCGAGGTCCCGCTCCGACGGGCAGCACCGATCGGGGGGCCACCGTCGAGGTGGCCTGGACCACCACACGATCCCGGCGACCCCTCGCCCGGGGCGTACGAAAACGGAGAGCCTGACGTGAGCAAGCGCACCTACCAGCCGAACAACCGCCGGCGCGCGAAGACCCACGGCTTCCGGCTGCGCATGCGCACCCGTGCCGGCCGCGCCATCCTGTCGACCCGTCGCTCCAAGGGCCGCGCCCGCCTGTCGGCCTGAGGCCGACCGGGGCAGGTCCGGGGGACGTGGGCAGTCGTGCTGGCGGCCGCACAGCGACTGCGGCGCAGCACTGACTTCGCCGCAGCGGTCCGGGGTGGCCGACGAGCCGGTCGTGGCGCGCTCGTCGTCCACCTGAGCCTGCCGGCAGCCCTCGAACCCGCGACAGCAACCTCGCCGGAGCCGGCGCGGAGCAGTGGTGCGGAGCAACCTTCCGCGCCGGCCCGCGCCGGCTTCGTCGTGTCCAAGGCCGTCGGCAACGCCGTGGTCCGCAACCGGGTCCGGCGTCGCCTGCGACACCTTGTCCGTGAGCGGCTGGCGGATCTGCCCACCGGAGCCACCCTGGTCGTACGGGCGCTGCCCGCCGCGGCCGACGCCTCGTACCCGCGACTCGGCGCCGATCTGGACGCGGCGATCGCGGCGGCGAAGGCGCCCCGCGGGCGGCGGTCCCGGTGACCGCCGGACCGGCCGGGCCCCGGCCGACGACGATCGGTGCCCGGCTGCTGACCGGGCCCGTCATCGCGTACCGTCGGTGGATAAGTCCGGCGCTGCCGGCCCGCTGTCGGTTCTACCCGTCGTGCAGCGCCTACGCCCTGGAGGCGGTCGCGGTGCACGGCGCGATCCGGGGAGCTGGCCTGACGGCCCGGCGGCTGTTGCGCTGCCACCCCTTCCACCCAGGTGGACACGACCCGGTGCCGGAGCCGGGCGGCCGCCGCCGCGCCGATGTGACTGGAGTCTGAGAATTGAGCCTCGACTGGATCTACTACGCGATTTCGTGGATCCTGCTGGTCTGGCATGGGGCCTGGGACTTCGTCGGGGTGCCGGATCCGGCGGTGATCGGCACCAACTGGGCCTGGATCCTCGCCATCATCTTCCTGGTGGTCACCGTCCGGGTGATCCTCTTCCCCGTCTTCGTCAAGCAGATCAAGTCGCAGCGGGCCATGCAGGCGCTCCAGCCGCAGGTGAAGGCGCTGCAGGAGAAGCACAAGGGTGACCGGGAGACGCTCCAGAAGGAGATGATGGAGCTCTATCGGAAGGAAAAGGCCAACCCGCTCATGGGCTGCCTTCCGATGTTCCTCCAGATCCCCGTCTTCCTGGGCCTCTTCCACGTGCTCCGCCGCCTCAACCCGGACAAGAGCGAGGCCGGGAAGACCCTCTACGGCTGGACGATCAGCCAGTTCGAGAGCGCCTCGTCCGCGAAGCTCTTCACCGCCCCGATCGCCGGCAAGTTCGGCTCCACCGCCGAGGAGTTGGCGCGGCTCGGCGCCAACGGCACCACCGTGAAGATCATCGCCGGCATCCTCGTCCTGGTGATGATGGGCACCACCTACCTCACCAGCCGCCAGATGATCCTGAAGACCGGTTGGGCCGAGGACCCGCAGCAGCGGATGATCCAGAAGCTGATGCTCTACGGCATCCCGCTGTCGCTGCTCATCTCCGGAGCGATCTTCCCCATCGGTGTGATCATCTACTGGGTCACCAACAACCTCTTCACCCTCGCCCAGCAGCAGTGGGTGCTGCGGAAGTTCCCGCCGCCGCCGACCGCCACCGGCAAGCCGGGCACCACGGCCCGCAAGCCGGTGCAGCCGGCGAAGACGGGCGGCCTGCTCGGGCGTACCAAGGCTGCCCCCCAGGCCCCGGCGAAGCCGGCCGCGCCGAAGGTCGCCGGTCCCAAGCCGGGAGCCAAGCCGGTCAACCCCAAGAAGGGCCCCGCCAAGCGGCAGGGCTGAGAACATCCGGGCCGCCGTCGGGAGACCGACGGCGGCCCGTTCCGCACCGCGCAGCCGCCGTACGGCCGGCGCCGGGGCGGAACCGCCGCGCGCGGCGCGGCCACGGGCGACACTGCCCGTACGACAGACGTGCCCGTGGGCACCGGCAACCTCCAGCCGGCCCCGGGAAACCAGCGGACCCGACGGTCCGGCCGAGCGAGTACGGAGATGAGACCGTGACCGACACCAGCACCCCCCGCGCCGACGAGTCCCTGGACGAGGAGGGGACCGAGCCGACCGCGGTGAACGGCGAGACCGAGGAGACCGACGCGGAGTCGGGCCCGAAGGAGAAGAAGGCCGTCGGCGAGAGCGAGCTGTTCCGGCAGAGCGAGATCGCGGCGGACTACGTCGAGGGCCTGCTCGACATCCTCGACTACGACGGCGACATCGACGAGCTGGTCTCCGGCGGTCGTCCCGTCGTCGAGGTGGTCGGTGGTCGGCTGCAGAACCTCGTGGGCCAGCGGGGCGCCACCCTGGAGGCGCTTCAGGAACTCGCCCGGCTGGCCGTCTTCCGGCAGACCGGCACCCCGAGCCGGCTGCTGCTCGACGTCGGCGGCTACCGGGCGACCCGCCGCAAGGAGCTTGCTGCGGTCGCCAAGAACGCCGTGGAGAAAGTCAAGGAGCACGGCGAGCCCGTGCGCCTGGAGCCGATGTCCGCGTTCGAGCGCAAGTGCGTGCACGACGTGGTGAACGCGATGAGCGGCGTGGAGAGCGAGTCCGAGGGCGTCGAGCCGAACCGGCGCATCATCGTCCGGCCGGCGGACTGACCGGGTGACCCACGACGACACCACGGCCGGTGCCGTGGACGGCCCGGGTGGTACGCCGCCCGGGCCGTCGCCTGTCCGGCCCGAGACGAACGCGACCCCTGACGCCGGGCCGTCCCCGGCCGTGACGTCCGACACCGCACTGCCCCCGACCGCGACCCCTGAGGGCGCGCTGTCTCCGGCCGGCACCGCAGAGAATGGGCCCTCGCCGGCTGTGACTTCCGACGCTGGGCCGTCTCCGGCCGATGCGGTGCTGCCGCCGGAGTTGGCCGTGGCAGCGCGCGCGCTCTTCGGCGACCGGCTCGACCTGGCCGCCGCGTACGCCGAACTGCTCGCCACCGACGGCGTGGTCCGCGGCCTGATCGGCCCGCGCGAGGCGCCCCGGATCTGGGACCGGCACCTGCTCAACTGCGCGGCGGTGGCCGAGCGGATCCCGGACGGGGCGACGGTGCTCGACGTCGGTTCCGGGGCCGGGTTGCCCGGCCTGGTGCTGGCAATCGCACGACCCGACCTGACGGTGACCCTGATCGAACCGCTCGCCCGGCGCACGTCCTTCCTCATCGAGGCGGTGCAGCACCTCGGGCTGGCGAAGATGGTCCGGGTGTTCCGGGGGCGGGCCGACGAGGCGGCGACCGGCTCGACGGGTGTCGGCCCGTTGAGCGGGGACGTGGTCACCGCGCGGGCCGTCGCCCCGCTGGACCGGCTCTCCACGTGGTGCCTGCCGTTGGCCGTGCCCGGCGGTCGGCTGATCGCGCTCAAGGGCGCGTCCGCTGCCGACGAGGTGGCCGAGCACGCGCAGACCGTCGCCCGGCTCGGCGGCGGCGAGCCCGAGGTGCACCGCTGCGGCGAGGGCGTCATCGATCCGCCGACGACAGTGGTGGAGATCGTGCGGGAGCGGGTGGTCGGGCCGGCTCGACCGAAGGCCCCGAAGAGGTCGCGGGGCGGTCGCTCCCGGCGGCGTTGAGTCTCGCGCGGACACCACGCCGGAAGTCCGGCTTCCCGACCGGCGGTTGCGTCGTTGAACCGGTACGGGTGGACGGGAAGGATTGAGAACCCGACGTGGACCGGCTGCGCCCGTGAGCCGTAGGCTGGCTGCGCGTCGATAGTGTGGAGCGGCGGCAACGGATGTTCACCGGTCCCGCCGCTTCCACCGGGCCGTACGCTCTGCGGTGCGATCGCGTGCGGCCAGTTGACGGGGTGCGGACCGACCATCCGAAGCGGGTAGGGATGACAGGTGCATGACGACGGAAGGTACGACGATCCACGCGTGACCGGGTCAGCGGGCGACCCCGTTTCACGTGAAACCGAATTTCTGAGCTGGCCGCCCGACGGGCCTTCGAACCAGCCGTCCAACCGGAACGTGTCCGCACAGCCGGGCGGCGTCGAGCCGGTCGTGCCGGAGCCCTCCGGGCCAAGGGCCGCACCCGAGGTGCCGCGAGCCAACAACTCGGCGGGCGGTCGGGTGGTTCCCATCCGGCGCAACGCCTCAGCCTCGGTCCGGTTCGAGTCCGCCGTGCCGCAGCAGCCGACCCCGGACTCCGTGCCGGACGCAACCCCCGAACCCGTTTCCGTCACCGACATGTCCGCGCCCCCGGTCGGCTCCCAAGGGGCCGCTGTCGCCGAGGCCGCGTACGTTTCACGTGAAACCCCGACGCGCGAAGAGGATGACCCACCGTTGGCTATGGAGGCGATGCGCGCCGTGCAGATCCTTAATCCGAGTGGCGAGGTGATGATGCCTCGGCCGGAACGGACCCGGGTGATGTGCGTCGCGAACCAGAAGGGCGGCGTAGGAAAGACCACGACGACGGTGAACCTTGCGGTGGCACTCGCCCTGCACGGTAACCGGGTGCTGGTGGTCGACCTGGACCCGCAGGGCAACGCCTCCACGGGGCTGAACGTCCCGCACCACACCGGCGTGCCGGACGTCTACGACTGCCTCATCAACAGCGTGCCGCTGGAGGAGGTAGCCCAGGGCGTCGAGGGCATCCCCAACCTCTGGTGCGTACCGGCGACGATCGACCTCGCCGGCGCGGAGATCGAGCTGGTGTCGGTCGTCGCGCGCGAGTCCCGGCTGTCCCGGGCGATCGAGGCGTACCCGGGCCACTTCGACTACGTCTTCATCGACTGCCCGCCCTCGCTCGGCCTCCTCACGGTCAACGCGCTCGTGGCCGCGCAGGAGGTGCTCATCCCGATCCAGTGCGAGTACTACGCGCTGGAGGGGCTGAACCAGCTGATCAACAACATCAACCTGGTCCGTCAGCACCTCAACCCCAGGCTCGACGTCTCCACCATCCTGCTCACCATGTACGACCGGCGTACCCGGCTGGCCGACGCCGTCGAGCAGGACGTGCGGAACCACTTCGGCGACAAGGTGCTCCAGGCGGTCATCCCCCGCAACGTCCGCGTCTCGGAGGCGCCCAGCTACGGCCAGTCGGTGATGACCTACGATCCGGGATCGCGGGGGGCGACGAGCTACTTCGAAGCCGCCCAGGAGATCGCCGAGCGTGGCGTCAAGGAGCCGGTGGGTCGGAATGCGTAGTGCGGATCAGTCGCTGGGAGGCGTGGCATGAAGAACCGTCCTCGGGGCGGTCTGGGACGGGGCCTGGGGGCCCTCATCCCGACCGGGCCGGCGCCGACCACCGTGGTGGAGTCGGGCCCGATCGCCGAGCCGCCTGCGGCGGTCGAGACGCCGAACGGAGCTGCCGCCGCTCCGTCGACGGAGCCGGTGCCCGCCGCGGCGAGTCCGCTCCCATCGGCGCAGCCTGAGCCGCAGCCCGCGCTCAGCCCCGTGCCGGGTGCCCGGTTCGCCGAGATCCCGGTCGACACCATCGTGCCGAACCCGAAGCAGCCTCGCCAGGTGTTCGACGAGGACGCCCTGGAGGAGCTGAAGACCTCGATCCAGGAGGTCGGCTTCCTCCAGCCGATTGTCGTACGGCAGCTCGACGACGAGAAGTACGAACTGGTCATGGGCGAGCGGCGCTGGCGCGCCGCGCAGGCTGTCGGGCGTGAGCACATCCCGGCGATCGTCCGGGACACCCGCGACGACGCCATGCTCCGCGATGCGCTGCTCGAGAACATCCACCGGGCGAACCTGAACCCGCTGGAAGAAGCCGCCGCATACCAGCAGCTGCTGGACGAGTTCGGTGCCACCCACGAGGAACTCGCCCGACGGATCGGGCGGAGCCGGCCGCAGATCTCGAACACCATCCGGCTGCTGAACCTGCCCGCGCCGGTGCAGAAGCGGGTCGCCGCAGGCGTCCTCTCCGCCGGGCACGCCCGGGCCCTGTTGAGCCTCGACGAGGCCGAGGCGCAGGAGCAGCTCGCACTCCGGATCGTCGCCGAGGGTCTGTCGGTCCGCGCGACCGAGGAGATCGTCGCCCTGGCCCTGAGCGACGGTACGGGCAAGAAGGAAGCGGCCAAGCGCCGCCCGAAGCCGCACGCCCCCGCACTGACGGACCTGGCCGACAAGCTCTCCGACCGGTTCGACACCCGCGTGAAGGTGGACATCGGCCGGAGCAAGGGAAAGATCACGATCGAGTTCGCGACGGTCGACGACCTGGAGCGGATCGTGGACATCATCGGCGTCAGCCAGCAGGAGGAACCGGAGAGCTGAGCGGGCAACCCCTCGGTCGAACTGGCCGGGCCCGACATACTGCCTGCGGGTCGTCCCGGGGACAGCCGCACCGCCTCCGCACGAAACGACAGCACCACCGGCCGCGCGACCTTCCGGGTCGCGCGGCCGTTCCATGTGCGGCAGGCCGAGGCGCTCTTTCCTGGCGGAGGTCAACAAGGAAGCAGGCAGCCAGCCGAGGACCGGCGGGGCGCCAGCGGCCCCGAATGCCCCGGAAGATGGACGACCGCTATTCCGCTCGGGTCCGTAGCCGCCGCCGAATCCCGGGGGGCACGAGATGTCCGCGCCCCGGGCGATCTGCTGTACGCCCTTCTGCGGCGTCCACAGGAGTACCCCCGAGGGGATGGAGGGTTCCCCGCCCACGGCGAGGCTGCGGACCACACAGAGGGCTGCGCCTGCACGCTCATCGAGCGCCCCCGCTCCGTCTTGCTGGTGCGTCATGCGGAGCCGCCCAGATAAACGCCAGTGGCTCTTGCTGAGCTGGAGACGCCGGTGTGACGGCCTTGTTTGACGATCCGGGCTGTGAGCATGAAGCGGCTTAGCCAGGGGCGCGGGTGCTCGCCGGCCACCACGCGGTCATCTCGCAGCACTCCCCAGCATGCTTCTCTGGCTTCAGAAGCACTTGGGGTTTCACGTGAAACCGAGGCACCGTCGCGGTGCTGCTCGACAATCCGGCCGACGCCCAGAGCGAGGACGGACGGGTTTCACGTGAAACCGGCCTCCGTCCGTACTCACGGCCGGCGCACTGAAGGTGCACCGCTGGCGGATTACCACGGTGAGCATCCTGCCCGCGTGCCAAGCGGCGACCGTTACCGCTTCCAGTAGCTGCCATCCAATTAGCCGCAGCCGCTCCAACCAGCCGGCGACCGCGTTGGCCGACCAGAGCTTCGCGGGGCTCCACTGCTGGAGCACTGCTACAGCTGCGCGGGACCCCCCTGCTTCAGATTCGCTCGGGCTGCCACCGCTACAGAATTCGCCGGGGCTGCCGCCGTCCGGGCTCCCACCGCCCGGTTCCGCCGAGAGGCGACCGGTAGCGCCACCGGTGCGTGGCTCGCCAGCGACTGCCGCCGCTGCGGCTTCGCCCGTTCCTCTCGCAAGACGGGCCACCGATTGTCATGCAGATCGAGTCGCCGCTCGTGTTACCAGCTGCCGACGCTTAGCCGACCGAGCGGGGTAGGAAGACCGAGACGTGCCACCCCGCCGGCCGGTGTCCCGGCGGCCCTCTCGCCGGGAGGGCCGTCTCCTCGTTCCGTCGACAGACCTCAGCCAGTGGTCCGGTCCGCTGGGGCACCACCTGGCCGCCGACAGACCTTATGCCGGGTGGTCCGCTGTGCGCAGGGCCGCCGACTCGACGCCCGGGCATGTTCGCCCCTCTTCAGTCACCCCCGGCTCCGCATCTCGTCTCGCGGGCCAACCCGTTGGAGCCGTCGACTCCGGCACACCGTCGCCGTCGTGCAGAGCACCCGCGAGGTGGTCGACCGTCGCGGGGCCGTTCGTGAGCCGCTGCGAGAGGTGCCAACTGCGCCCGTGGCCGTACGTGGGATCGACGCCTGCGACGGGTGGCGGGGTCGCCATCGCGCCCGAAAGTTATCCACAGGAGTTATCCACAGGGTCGCCTGTTTCACGTGAAACCCCGCGTGGAACGGTGTGCCGGCCTGTGGATGACGGCGTGTGTTCGGCTCTCGGCGGTCTGTGGACGACCTGTGGACGGGCCCACTCGCATCGCCCGTACGCCGGCGGGACGAGTGCGCCGCAGCGGTCGATCGGGGTAGGGACAGTTGTGCCCGGAACGGTTAGTGTCAGCGTCGTGCAAGACACCCCTCCCTCCGTTCCGGACTTCACTCAGTGGCCGTCCTTTCCCTTCGAGGGCGACCTTCGCGTCAAGCAACTCGACGAGCCGGTCCCGGTCGAGCCGCCCCGCAAGGGTGAGGGGCACCGGGAGTGCACCGCCTGCACGGCCCCTGACGACGCGTACATCTGGGTGGGCGAGCGATGGCGGGTACGCGCCATGGACCGCCCCACCGGGCTGCCGATGGTGCTGATCCTGGAAAGCCGCTCGCATCTGGATCTCGGCGACCTGCCGAACCTGCTCGCCGCCGAGCTGGGCGTCATGACCGTCCGGCTGGAACGAGCCATCCGGTCCCTCGACGGGGTGGCCCGGGTGCACGTGAACCGATGGGGTGACGGCTCCGCGCACCTGCACATGTGGTTCCTCGCCCGGCCCTACGGTCAGCTCCAGCTGCGGGGGACCTTCCTCTCCCTGTGGGATTCGATCCTGCCGCCCATCTCCGAGGCACGTTGGCGAGAGAATCTCGCCATGGTCGCCGCCTGGCTGGCGGAGTTCGGGGGACGGCCGTTGGCGGAGCCACCGCGCATCCAGTGGCAGGCGCCGTCCAGCTTCACCGGGCATCCGCGGGCCGATGCCGACCCGCCGGCGGGTGAGCCGGTCTCGGTGATCGAGTCCGCCGCGGAGACCCCGCCAGCGGAGGAGCCGGCGGCCGAGGTGCCCGCCGGGGACGCCAGCCGGTCGGACGATTAGACGCCCGCCCGCATTCGCCGGCCAGGCAGTGCGGAAGCGTCAGGGCCGGCGAACGCCGGTGGCGGCGGGACAGCCCTGTCGGTCAGGGGCGCCGGGTCGCGGCGCGGCCCACCAGGGTGCCGATCATCCGGCCGAAGTCCAGTCCGGCGGCCTGGACCGCGAGCGGCAGCAGCGAGGTCTCGGTCATCCCCGGCGAGACGTTCACCTCCAGCACGTGCGGTCGCCCGGCGGAGTCCACGATCAGGTCGACGCGGCTCAGGTCGCGCAGACCCAGCGCGGTGTGCGCGGCCAGCGCGACGTCGGCGACCGCCCCGGCCACCGCCGGCTCCAACCGTGCGGGGGTGTGCCAGGTCGTCCGGCCGGCGGTGTAGCGGGCGGCGTAGTCGTACACCCCGTTGCGGGGCACGATCTCCACCGCAGGCAGGGCCCGCGGCCCGTCACCCAGGTCGACCACGGAGACCGCCACGTCCATGCCGGGCACGTACCGCTCGACCAGCGCCGTCGAGTCGTACGCGAAACAGCCGACCATCGCGGCCGGCAGGGACGCGGCATCCCGGACCACGGCGGCGCCCAACCCCGAACCGCCCTGGGCGGGCTTCACCATGAGCGGCAACCCCAGCCGCTCGACGATCCGGTCGAGCACCGCAACGGCACCCAGCTCGGAGAACCGGTCGTGCGGAAGGGCTACCCAGTCGGGGGTCGGAATGCCCGCCTCGCGGAGCACCGCTTTGGCCGAGGGCTTGTCCCAGGCGAGCCGCGACGCGCGGGCGTCGCACCCCACGTACGGGATGCCGCAGAGGTCCAGCACGCCGCGCAGCGACCCGTCCTCACCGGTGGCGCCGTGCAGCGCGATCACGACGGCGTCCGGCGGGTCGGCGTTCAGGGCCGGCAGCAGCGCCACGTCGGCGTCCCGCAGCTCGGCGTCCACGCCCACTGCGCGCAGCGCGTCGAGCACCCGGCGCCCGGACCGCAGCGAGACGTCGCGTTCGTAGGAGAGCCCGCCGGCGAGCACCAGCACCCGCAGGTCGGCGGTGGTGGCGGAGTCGGTCACGACGGAACGGTCGGCAGCGGTGGGAACCATGCCGGAATCATGCCAAGTCGGGTCCCGGCGTGTCCGCGCCGGCCTGCCCGCGCCGCTTACCGGGGTGGCCGACCGCACCGAACACCCGGCGCATGGCGATGTCCTGCTCCATCACGCCGGCCAGTCGGCGTACGCCCTCGCGGATCCGTTCCGGGGACGGGAAGGAGAAGTTGAGCCGCATGTTGCCGCCGCCGGTGCCGTCGGCGTAGAAGCCGGTGCCCGGCACGTACGCCACCCGGGCGGCGATGGCCCGGGGCATCATCGCCTTGGAGTCGAGGCCGTCGGGCAGGGTCGCCCAGACGAAGAGGCCGCCGCCGGGGGTCGTCCAGGTCGTGCCGGCGGGCATCAGGTCGTCCAGCGCGGTGAGCATCGCGTCGCGTCGCTCCCGGTAGACCTCGCGGTAGACCTTGAGCTGCTCCCGCCAGGGCATGGTGCCGAGGTAGGTGGAGACGGCGGCCTGCGCGTAGCCGCTCGGGCAGAGGATCTGCGCCTCGCTGGCGATGACCAGCTTGTCGCGGACGGCGTGCGGCGCGAGGATCCAGCCGACCCGCAGGCCGGGCGCGAAGGTCTTGGAGAAGGTGCTGAGGTAGAAGACCCCGTCGCGGCGCCGCGCGCGCAGCGGGGCCGGCGCGTCCCCGGAGAAACCCAACTGGCCGTACGGGTCGTCCTCGACCACGAGCAGGCCGGCCCGCTCGCAGATGTCGAGGACCCGCTCCCGCCGCTCCTCGGTCAGGGTCACGCCGGTCGGGTTCTGGTAGGTCGGGATGGTGTAGAGGAACTTGACCCGCCGGCCGGCGCGCGCCTGCTCGGCGATGGCCGCCTCCAGCGCCTCCGGGATCAGCCCGTCGTCGTCCATCGGCACGTGCGCGACCTGTGCCTGGGCGGCCTGGAACACCCCGAGCGCGCCGACATAGGTCGGGCCCTCGGCGAGGACCACGTCCCCCGGATCGAGGAAGAGCCGGGCCACCAGGTCGAGGGCCTGCTGCCCGCCCACGGTGACCACCACGTCGTCCGGGGACGCGCCGCAGGCGGCGTCGATGCCGGAGAGGGCCATCACCTCGCAGATCCGCTCGCGCAGTTCGAGGGTGCCCTGGCCGATGCCGTACTGGAGGGTGGTGGCGCCGTGCTCGGCACCGAGTCGGCCGAGCATCTCGCCGACGGCGTCGAGGGGCAGCGCCGCGATGTAGGGAGCGCCTCCGGCGAGCGAGACGACCTCCGGCCGACTGGCCACCGCGAAGAGCGCGCGGATCTCCGAGGCGGTCATGCCGCGTACGCGGCGGGCGTAGCGGTCGGTGTAGTCGTCGAGCGTCGTGCCGGTCATGACATCACCTCGATGGCTGCTCGGGTGGCTCCCGCCCCGGCGTACCCGGGACACCGGCGACCATGGCGACGCGGGACGCCGGTGCCGATCCTAGTCGCAACCTGCCAGGATGCCAGCGTGACGGTGATCCCCGTCCACATCGCGGACCCGGACCCGGCGCCCCGGGTGTCCCGGCGGAAGGGGCATTCGCGCGTCCCCTCCCGCGGCGTCCGTTTGCGGCGTACGATCGCTCGTCGGGGGGCAGGAAGGCGGCGTTGTCGTTCCATGCCGTTCTCACCTCCGAGCCTAGTGTGGGGATGCACCAATGTCGCGACGTCTGGTCAGTCTGACCCTGGACACCCTGGAGGACCTGCCCCGTCCGTGCCGGCAGTGCGTCTACTGGGAGCTTGATCCGGTTTCGGCGGACCGGGCCTGCGCCGCGGGCGACCCGGGGCTGGAGAAGGAGGCCTGGGTCTCGCAGACGCTGCTGGAGTGGGGCTCCTGCGGCAAGCTCGTCTACGTCGACGGCATGCCGGCAGGCTTCGTCCTGTACGCCCCACCGGCCTACGTGCCGCGCTCGATGGCCTTCCCCACGTCTCCGGTCTCCGCCGACGCCGCGCTGCTGATGACGGCCAACGTGGTGCCCGCCTTCGCCGGCGGCGGGCTGGGGCGGATGCTGGTCCAGGGCGTCGCCCGGGACCTCACCAAGCGCGGCATCAAGGCGATCGAGGCCTTCGGCGACGCCAAGTTCGGCGACGCGGCCGACCCCGCCGGTGCCTGCGTCGCCCCGGCCGACTTCTTCCTCTCCGTGGGCTTCAAGACGGTACGCCCGCACCCGCGCTACCCCAGGCTGCGGCTGGAGCTGCGTACGGCGCTGAGCTGGAAGTCCGACGTCGAGTACGCGTTGGAGAAGCTGCTCGGCTCGATGAGTCCCGAGACGCTGCTGCGTCCGGTCCGCCCGGCCCCCGCCACCCGTACGACCGCCGGCTGACTCGGCAACGGGCGACTCCGGGAGCGGCGGAGGCTCAGTCCACCACCGTGCCGGCGGCCACCACCGCCCGCAGTTCGCTGACGTCGATCGAGCCGGTGGGGACGTCCCGCTCGATGGGGAAGTACATCCGCTGCACGGCGGCGACGATCGCCTCCACCACCCGGTCGCGGAAGCGGGGATCGGTCAGCCGTGCCCGGTCGGCGGGCGAGGTGAGGTAGCCGACCTCGATGCGTACGGCCGGCATCCGGGTCAGCCGGAGCAGGTCCCACGCCTTCGCGTGCGTGCGGCAGTCGAGCAGGCCGGTGCGGGCGACGATCTCCCGCTGCACCAGCCCGGCCAGCCGCTCCCCGGTCGCCGAGGTCACCCCGTTGTCGGTGCCGTAGTGATAGGTCGCCACCCCCTCCGCCTCCGGGTTGGCGTGCCCGTCGGCGTGCAGCGAGATGAACACGTCGGCGCCGAGCGAGTTGGCCAGCTCCGCCCGCCGGTCGTCGGGCAGGCACTCCTCGGGGGCCGGCCCGCGGGTGAGCTGCACCCGGACGCCGGAGGCGGCGAGCCGGCCCTCCAGCCGGCTGGCCAGGTCGTGCACGAGATCCGCCTCGGTCCACCGCAGCGCCCCGTCCGGCACCACCACGCCCGGGTCGGTGCCCCCGTGCCCGGGGTCGATGACGACGGTCCGGCCCACCAGCGTCGGGCCGGACTGCCGGATGGCGTCGGACTCGCGCAGCCACTGCGGGCGCCCTCCGACGACCTTGCGACCGAGCCGGCGCAGCGCGTTCGTGGTGTGCGGGCCGCACGAGCCGTCGGGCGTCAGCCCGACCTCGCGTTGGAACTGCGCGACCGCACGCGCGGTCCGTACGCCGTAGATGGCGTCCGCGCGCCCCACGTCGTACCCCATCTCCAGCAGCCGTTCCTGGAGCGAGCGGACGTCCTCACCGGTGAGCGGTTCCGGGACGGCGTGGTAGAGCGTGCGGGCGCCGAGCCGCCAGCGGGCGGCGTCCAGGGCCCGCCAGGTCTCCGCACCGACCCGACCGTCGACGCTGAGCCCCCGGGACTGCTGGAAGGCCCGCACGGCCCGTTCGGTGTGCGGGTCGAACTCGTCGGCGTCCGGCGCCGTCGGAACGAGGAGGTCGAGACCGGCCAGCACCGTACGGATCTCGGTGACGGCGGGTCCACGGTCACCGGGTCGGATCGGACGCACGCACGACCCCCTCTGCACGGACGGTTGCTGGCCGGGCGGCCCCGGGTTGAGGTTATGCGGTCCGGGGCGATCCGGGGGCGGTACGTCGGGAAAACGCGTCGACCCCGTGCCCGCCGGAGCGGGTACGGGGTCGACGCGGGTCGGTGCTGCTCAGAGCGCCGATTCGATGAGCCTGACGAGTTCGCCCTTCGGCTTGGCGCCGGCGATCGACTGCACCGGCTCGCCGTTCTTGAAGACGGTGAGGGTCGGCACCGACATCACGCGGTAGGCGCGGGCGGTCTCCGGGTTCTCGTCGATGTTGAGCTTGACGATGGTGACCTGGTCGCCCATCTCGCCGGCGATCTCCTCCAGCAGCGGCGACACCTTGCGGCACGGGCCGCACCACTCGGCCCAGAAGTCCACCAGAACCGGCTTGTCGGACTTCAGCACGTCAGCGGCGAAACTCGCGTCGGTGACCGACTTCGTTGCTCCCACTATGACCCTCCTCCGGGGGATGTGTTCGGTTGTTCAGCCCTGCAGCGTGGCGATGAAGCGCTCGGCGTCCAGGGCGGCGGCACACCCCGTGCCGGCGGCGGTGATCGCCTGCCGGTAGGTGTGGTCCACCACGTCGCCGGCGGCGAAGACACCGGGCACGCTGGTGCGGGTGCTGGGTGCCTCGACCTTCACGTAGCCCTCGTCGTCCAGCTCCACCTGGTCCCGGAAGAGCTCGCTGCGCGGGTCGTGGCCGATGGCGACGAAGACGCCGGTGACGTCGAGGACCTTGGACTCGCCGGTGTGCGTGTTGCGCACCCGTACCCCGCACACCTTGCCGTCGTCGCCGAGGATCTCCTCGACCACGGTGTTCCACTCGACCTTGATCTTCTCGTTGCTCAGCGCCCGCTCGGCCATGATCTTGCTGGCGCGGAACGAGTCCCGGCGGTGGATGATGGTGACCGAGTCGGCGAACCGGGTGAGGAAGCTGGCCTCCTCCATCGCCGAGTCGCCGCCGCCCACGACCACGATGTGCTGGTTGCGGAAGAAGAAGCCGTCGCAGGTCGCGCAGGACGAGACGCCGTGGCCCAGGTACTCCTGCTCACCGGGTACGCCGAGCGGACGCCACGCGGAGCCGGTGGCGAGGATGACGGCCCTGGCCCGGTACGCGGTCTGGCCCACCCAGACGGTGCTGACGGCGTCGGAGCCGAGGCTGCCGGTGTCCTTCAGCTCGACCCGCGTCACGTCGTCGGTGAGGAACTCCGCCCCGAACCGTTCCGCCTGCTTGCGCATGTTGTCCATCAGCTCGGGACCGAGGATGCCGTCGGCGAATCCGGGGAAGTTCTCCACCTCGGTGGTGGTCATCAGCGCACCGCCGGACTGCACGCCCTCGATGATGAGCGGCTTGAGGTTGGCGCGCGCCGCGTAGACCGCCGCCGTGTAACCGGCTGGCCCGGAGCCGATGATGATCAGGTTGCGGACCTCGTCCACTGCCGTCTCCCGATTGTGTTGTTCGCCATCGGCGCGCACCGATGTCGATCCGATGCCGACGCCCCTCGCGGTGCCGGCAGTCTGATGTGCAGAACGTCATCGTACGAACCGGGGATTCCCGAGCCGGTCATCCGGTGGGTCAGGTCACGTGAACGGTCAAACGCCCGGGACCCGCGAATTCACCCTACCCGCGTGCGGTAGCGGCTGTCCGAGCCGGACCCGGGCACACCGCACTCCGGTCCGCTCGCCCAGGCCCAGTGCGCTCCCGTGACGTCGGTGAACCGCACGATCAGCGCCGGTCGGCCCTGGAAGCGGGCGTAGTCCACCACCTCGACCACCAGCGGGCCCTGGCCGTGTTCGGCCTTGATCTCGCCGATGCAGGCGCCCAGCGCGGCCGGGTCGGTGAGCCGGTCGAGCCCGACGGCGGAGCTGGGCACCCGCCCGCCCTCGGCCTGGACGCCGGGCTGCTGCACGGGCGGGTCGCCGGCGAACGGCCGTGACTTCGGCGACGGCACGAGGGCGGCCAGGGACTCCGGCGTGTAGTCCGTCCCGCTGCGTACCGACGGCTCGCCGGAGATCCGGAAGGGCGTGGCGCCGGCGTCCTCACGGTGCGTGGTGCCGGGCAACGCCGAGTCCGCGGCTCCGTCCGTCTGCTGGTCCCTGACGAACTGGTTGACGCCGAGCCCGACCGCCGCTATCGACACGGCGGCCAGCGCGACCGGCCCGGCCAGCCGGGTCCAGCGGCGCCGCCGTCGACCCGGCCCGGTGCCCCCGCCGGGCCCCGGCTCCGACCGGGGTACGCCGGCCGGACGCCGACCGGACCCGCCGAGCGGCTGCGTCGGCAGCGGACCGGTGCCCGTCCTGACCGGGGGCTGTCCCTTGGCCGGCTGTGCCTCGGTGGGCTCCCCGTCGTGTTCCGCCCCCGGTCCGTCCGGCGTCGCGGGGTCCGGCTCGGATCGGCTCAGCTCGGAGTACGCGGGATCGGCTGCGGTGGCGTGGGCCAGCGCGGCGACGAGCCGGTCGGCGACGTCGGCCGGCATCTCGGGCGCGGCGGAGCCCCAGGCGGCCAGGTCCGCGCGGACGTCCGCAACGGCCGGGGCCAGCAGCGCGTACGCCTGCGCCCAGTCCTCGTTCTCGTCGACGAGTCGGGCGACGAGATCCTCCTCGGGCGTGCCGACCAGCGCCCCGCCGAGGTAGTCGGCGAGCAGGTCGTGGTCGACCTCCCTGAACCCCCCGGTCGTCACGCGTCCTCCTGGTGGACATCCCGCCGGGACCGTCCCGACCCCGATGGGACGCCCTCGGGCGACCGCGGGTTCCCTCGGGTGACGGCCGGCACGTTCTGTCTCGTGGCCGGGGTCCGCTCCGCCCGTTGTGGGCCGGACTGTGCCTCCGGTCGCGGGGCGGGGCGGGGGCGCAGGTGGCCGAGTTGCGCCGCCAGGCGGGCCCGGCCCCGGGCGCACCGGCTCTTGACCGTCCCCTCGGCGACGCCGAGGATCAGGGCCACCTCCGCAACGGGATAGCCCTGCACGTCGACCAGGATCAGCGCCGCCCGCTGCTCGGGGGGCAGCTCGGCGAGCGCCTGCCGGACCACGAGCGCGGTGTCGTGGTCCTGTACGGGCGCCGCCGGCTCGATGCCCCCGGTGCCGGACTCGGTGTCGCGTACCCCGTCCGGCAGCGGCACCGTGGGGTGCGCCTGGCGGCGGCGGACCCGGTCCAGGCAGGCGTTCACGACGATGCGGTGCAGCCAGGTGGTGACAGCGGAGTCGCCCCGGAACCGGCCGGCTGCCCGGTGGGCGGAGAGCAGGGCGTCCTGGAGGGCGTCGGCGGCCTCCTCGCGGTCGCCGAGCGTGCGCAGGGCCACCGCCCAGAGCCGGTCCCGGTGCCGGTGGAACAGCTCGGTGAAGGCGTGCGGGTCACCGGCGACGTGGGCGTGCAGGAGATCGAGGTCCGCCGCCCCGGCCGGCGGCACCGACGAGACCGGTGGACCTGCCGGTCCACCGGTCGTCCGTTCCCCGCGTACGCCCATCACCACGTCCGGTGGATGCGGTGCCCGGAGCGCGGTGGCCGCCTCACGACCCCTGGACCGTGATCTCCTGGACGCCGAGCTTGTAGCCGCCGTCGCTCGGCGGCAGCTCGGTGATCCAGAACAGCAGGTAGCGGTACTTCTGGTCGGCGTTGAAGCCGTTGAAGGTCATCTTGGTGCCCTCGTGCTCCTCGAACGGCTGGCCGATCGCGGTCTTCTTGTAGTCCGCGAAGAGCTGCGCGTCACCGGAGGACGACGACGGCTGGTCGGTGGTGCCGGCGTAGAGCTGGGCGGAGGCGCCCCGGGCGGACAGCAGCACCTGCACGGACTTCACCGTGTGCTCGCCACCGAGGTCGATCCAGACGCCCATGCCCTGCTTGATGTTGCCGAAGTTGGCGCGCCCCCGGTAGGTCTGGGTCTCCCAGCCCTCGTCCTCGTTGCCGTCGAAGACCTTGTCGGCGTTGCGGACCTCGGTGCGGTCGCCCTGGGGGTCGATGATCCGGGCGGCGTTGATCTTCAAGGGCCCGGCCGTGACGGCGGCCGGGGTGGCGTCGTCGCCGGCGGGTGCGCTCGACGAGGGCGCGGCGACCGGGTTGGTCTGGGGGTCGTCGTCACCGCCCCGCAGGGTGGTGATGCCGATCAGCAGACCGACCAGGGCGACCGCCAGCAGGCCCGCGATGCCGATCGCGACCTTGCGTCCGCCGGCGGCGGCCAGCGGCGACGGCTCCTCGCCGGTGTCGGCCGTGAAGCGCAGCGGGCCGGCGCTCTCCAGGAACTGCTCGTCGGCCGGCACGTCCAGTCGGGCCAGCTCGGCCGCGAGCACGTCCGACGAGGGCGGCTCGATCTCGGCGTCGAGCAGGTCCATGGTGAGGTCGTCGAGGTACGCCGGCACGCCCGCCCGGACCTGCCGGGGGGCGGCGATCGCGCCGGCCGCGTCGCGGACGGCGTCGGAGATGGCGGCCCTGCCGTGGCCGGCGGTGGCGCCCCGCAGCGGGGCCTCGGCGTGCGGCCAGTGCCCGGTCAGGGCGAAGTAGAGGATCCCGCCGATCGCGCGGACGTCGCTCTGCTGGCTGTCGGCGCCGTCGGTACGCGCGTCGGCCAGCACCACCCGGCCGTCGTCGCTGATCATCACGGTGCCGGGATGGACGTTGCCGTGCACCATGCCGGTGGCGTGCACGGCGGCGAGGGCGCTGGCGACCGCGTTGCCGATGGTGGTGGCGCGGGCCGGGTCCAACGGACCGTCGGCGACCAGCTCGCGCAGCGACTGCCCGTCGACCCACTCGCGCACCACGTACGCCCGCTCGGCCTCGTCGATCGCGTCGTAGACGCCGACCAGGTTGGGGTGGATGACGCGGCTGGCCGCGACGGCACCCTGGAGCATCTCGGTGGCCGAGTCGCCACCCGGATAGCGCAGCACGACCGCGACCGGACGGCGCAGGATGACGTCGACCCCGCGCCAGACCAGCCGACCCGCGCTGTCGTTGTTGATGTGCTCGACCAGCTCGTAACGCTCGGCGAGGATCTCACCGGCCGTGGGAGCACCGAAGGTCATGACCTGAGGAGCGCTCTCCTCCGCCTCCTGACCTTCGCCGACCTGGGTCACCCGTCCTCCCTCGGTGATCGTGTCGATCGATGGACCCGCGCTGCTGGGCATGTGGCTTCCCGCTCTGCCTTCGAAGGAACCGGCCGACCGGTGTCGACGCGGAGCGTCGGCGCCTGCCGTACCCGTCGAGAGCGACCTTACCCGGGTTGGCCGTCTCCCCGACATGTCATCTTCGCGCCGCTCCCGGGCCGAGCTGCCGGCAGGCGACCGGCTTGTCCGGTTGCGCCCGTTGTCAGCCACGTTGCTGGCACATGTACTGGCCAATCTAGAGGTTGACCGCAAGCACCCGGAGGGAGGGGCCGGCTTGTGCGGCGATCGCGCCGACGCCGCCGGGTTCCCGCCGACCGGGCGACCATGCTCAGCCGTACGGCTGGTTATCCACAGGCCGGTTCGGTGGTTGAGCGGTGAATCGCTGAGTTATCCACAGGCGCATCCCCAGGCTGGTGATCCTCGTTCACAGAGAGTGCAGTCCGTCCGCACGCTGCCCGCGCCACCCGTCGGACGGGTATCGGTCAGCGGCCGCCCAACCGGCGCCGGACCATGCCCACGACCTCGGTGATCTCGCCGATCCGCAGGACCATCGCCAGCCCGAGGTACGTCCCGCCGATCACCGCGCCGCCGATCACCAGCTGCCCGACGGCCTCCAGGCGACTCGGCGTGTCGTCGCCGGGCAGCAGCTTGACCACGATCAGGCCGACCACCGCCGCGCCGAGCGCCGCGACCAGGACCCGGCCGCCGGTCCGCATGATCTCGCCGAGGCCGATGCGACCCACCCGGGGGCGGAGCAGCCAGGCGGAGGCGATCGCGGCAGCCAGGTAGGAGACGGTGTTGCCGATCATCATGCCGGCGCCGGCGAAGCTTGCCGAGAAGACCACGAAGAGCACGATCTGCACCCCGATGCGCAGCGCCACCACCGGAATGTTGATCAGCGCCGGGGTGCGGGTGTCCGGGAGGGCGTAGAAGGCGAACGTGAAGAGCTGGCTGACCGCGAACGGCACCAGGGCGAGCGCGGCGGCGAGCAGTACCACCGAGGTGGCGGTGGCGTTGTCCGCGCTGAAGGCTCCGACCCGGAACAGGGTGAACGCGATCGGGGTGGCGAGCACGGCGTAGCAGACCGCGACCGGCGCGAGCACAGCGGTCACCATCCGGGTCCCCCGGGACAGGTCGGCGGCCAGGTCGGCGTACCGGCCGTCGGCGGCGGCGGCGCTCATCCGGGGCATCAACGCAGTGATGATCGAGACGGCGATGATGCCGTGCGCCATCATCAGCAGCAGGAAGACGTTGTTGTAGATCAGCGGGCCGGCGGCGCTCTCCCGGCCGGCCTGGTTCAGCAGGTTGAACAGCACGATCAAACCGATCTGGCTGACCGCGACGTAGCAGAACATCCACGCCCCGAGGCGGCCCAGCTCGCGCAGGCCCAGCTCGCGGAAGTCGAAGCGCAGCTTCCAGCGGAAGCCGACCTTGCGCAGCGCCGGCAGCAGTCCGGCCACCTGGATCGCCACGCCGAGCAGGGTGCCGCCGCCGATCAGCAGGATCCGCCCGGTGGTCATCTCGCCTGGCTTGACGATCTTCGCCCCGAAGATGGCGATGTAGAGGCCGGCGGTGGCGATCACCACGAGGTTGTTCAGGATCGGCGCCCACATCGGGGCGGCGAAGTGGCCCCGGGTGTTGAGCACCGCGCTGATCAGCGCGCTCAGCCCGGAGAAGAAGATGATCGGCAGCATCAGGCGACTCAGCGCCGTGACCAGCTGCGAGTAGTCGCCGGTCGACTCGCCGCTGCCGTAGAGCGTGGTCAGCTGGGTGGCGAAGAGGACGGCGAGCAGGGCCGCCGCGCCGAGGGCGAGCAGCGCGAGGGTGAGCAGCCGCTGGGCGTACGCCTGACCGCCGTCGGCGTCGGCCTTGCGGCGGCGTACCAGCACCGGGATCAGCACGCTGGTGAGCACGCCGCCGAGCAGGAACTCGTAGACCATCCCGGGCAGGATCTGCGCGGTCGTGTACGCGTCACCGACCAGCGCGCCGCCGAGCGCCGCCGCGATCACCAGGTTGCGCAGGAAGCCCGTACCCCGGCTGACGAGGCTGCCGATCGCCATCACCGCGCTGTTGGTCGCGGCGCTGGCCTCGCCGACCTGCTCCTGCGGCGGCGCGGTCGACTCCAGGGCCGGCTGGTTGAGCGGCTCGGCGGAGATGAACGTGGCGCCGTCCGACGGCCGGCCGGGCGCGGCGCCGCCCTGGGCGGCGTTCGCGCTGCGGTAGAGACCGCCGCTCATCTTGTCGCCTCCAAGGCAGAGAGGTACGTCGCGGCCGGGGCCCGGCCCGCACGCAACAGACGATAGTCAACGGGCACCCGTTACCCGCGCCCGGCGGACCGCATCCCCGCCGGGACCGATAGTCTGGCGCTCCCATGTCCGAAGCCTCCGCTCCCCACGCCGCCGACCGCCGCGAACTCACCGCCGCGCAGCGCAACGCCGTCGCCGAACTGCTCCGAGTCTCGCCGGTCGCCGACGAGCTGGGCCGCCGGTTCGCCCGGGCCGGCCACGAGCTGCACCTGGTGGGCGGTTCGGTACGCGACGCCCTGCTCGGCCGCCTCGGCGACGACCTCGACTTCTGCACCGACGCCCACCCCGACGAGACCCTGCGTGTCGTACGCGGCTGGGCCGAGTCGATCTGGGAGACCGGCCGGGAGTTCGGCACCATCGGATGCCAGCGCGACGGCCTGCGGCTGGAGATCACCACCTTCCGCGCCGAGTCGTACGACCAGGTCAGCCGCAACCCGATCGTCGAGTACGGCACCGACCTCGCCGAGGACCTGCGGCGGCGTGACTTCACCATCAACGCGATGGCGGTCAGCCTGCCCGAGCACCGGTTCACCGATCCGCACGGCGGGCTGGACGACCTCGCCGCCAAGGTGATCCGCACCCCGGGCACCCCGGCGGAGTCGTTCGGCGACGACCCGCTGCGGATGCTGCGCGCGGCCCGCTTCGCCGCCCAACTGCGCTTCGCGGTGCACCCCGACGCGTACGCGGCGATGACCCGGATGGCGCGCGACCTGGACCGGATCACGGCCGAGCGGATCCGCGACGAGTTCACCAAGCTGCTCTGCGGCGCGGACCCGATCACGGGGCTGCGGCTGCTGGTCGACACCGGCCTCGCCGAGCGCTTCCTGCCGGAGTTGACCGGGCTCAAGCTGGAGATCGACGAGCACGCCCAGCACAAGGACGTCTACGAGCACACCCTCACCGTGGTGAGCAACGCCGTCTCGTACGAGACCGAGGGGCCGGACTTCATCCTGCGGATGGCCGCGCTGATGCACGACGTCGGCAAGCCGGCGACGAAGGCGGTGGGCTCGGACGGCCGGGTCAGCTTCCACCACCACGAGGTGGTCGGCGCCCGGCTCACCAAGGCCCGGATGAAGGCGCTGCGGTACCCCAAGGAGATCACCTCCAAGGTCACCGCGCTGGTCGCGCTGCACCTGCGCTTCTACGGCTACGGCCGGGGCGAGTGGACCGACTCGGCGGTGCGCCGCTACGTCGCCGACGCCGGTGACCTGCTGCCGCGCCTGCACAAGCTGACCCGCTCGGACTGCACCACCCGCAACCGGCGCAAGGCGGCCCAACTCGCCGCCGACTACGACGCGCTGGAGGAGCGGATCGCCCGGATCGCCGCCGAGGAGGACCTGGCGCGCGTCCGGCCCGACCTGGACGGCAACGCCATCATGGAGCTGCTGGGCGTACCGCCGGGGCCCGTGGTCGGCCAGGCCTGGAAGCACCTCAAGGAGCTGCGCCTGGAGCGCGGCCCGCTGGACCGCGACGAGGCCGAGGCGGAGCTGCTGCGCTGGGCCCGCGAAGAGGGCATCGTCGGATAGCGCGGCCGGGTGCCGTGGGATACGCCGGCAGCGGCGGCACGGCCCCGCACGGGAAGGGCGCCGCCCCTGGTGGGGACGGCGCCCTGTCGCGCTCAGCGGTCCGACCGCTGCCCGGGTGGCGTCAGCGGGTCTCGACCGCCGTGCCGTCGACCGGCGGCTTGCCGTTGCCGGTGGCCGCCGACGCGGACCCGAGCTTCGCCAGCAGGCCGGCGAGGTCGATGCCGGTCAGGTCGCTGCCGAGCTGGAGCCCCTGGGCCACGTTGCCCGCCACCGACTTGGTCAGCGACGAGGCGCCGTCGGTGGAGATGACGGTCATCTTGTCGATCGCGCCGATCGGGGCGCTGGCCGCCTCGACCACCTGCGGCAGCACCTTGACCAGCAGGTCCAGCACCGCGGCCTCGCCGTACGCCGCGAAGGCCTCGGCCTTGCGGGCCATCGCGTCGGCCTCGGCCTGACCCTTGGCCAGGATGGCCGCGGCCTCGGCCGCACCCTCCCGCTCGACCGCCTCGGCGATGGCGGAACGGCGACGCTGCTCGGCCTCACCCTCCTTGGCGCCCTCGATCGCGTTGGCCTCGGCCAGCGCGGCCCGGCGGGCCCGCTCGCCCTCACCGGTGAGCCGGGCCTGCTCGGCGGACGCCTGGGCGGCGGCGATGACGGCCTGGCGCTGCGCGTCGGCGTTCAGCACGGCCGCGTTGCGGGCGGCCTCGGCCTCCTGCTCCACCTTGTAGCGGGCGGCGTCGGCCGGCTTGCGCACCTCGGTGTCGAGCTGACGCTGCTTGAGTTCGGCGTTGCGCTCGGCGACCTTCTGCTGCTCGGAGAGGATCGCCTGGTCCCGCTCGGCCTGGGCCAGCGGCCCGGCGGCGGCGGACTTGGCCTTGGCCGCGTCGATCTCCGCCTGGATGGCGGCCTGCTTCAGCGACAGGTTCCGGTTGGCCTCGGCGATCGCCTCCTCGGCGAGCAGCCGCTCCTGCTCGGCCTGCTGCCGGGCCCGCGCCTCGGCGATGGCCGCGTCCTTGAGCACGCGGGCCGCCTCGGGCCGGCCCAGGTCCTGCAGGTAGGAGCCCTCGGCGAGGATGTCCTGGAGCTGGAAGGTGTCCAGCACCAGGCCCTGGTTCGTCATCGAGTGCTCGGCCTCCTCGGCGACCGCGCTGGCGAACGCCGCCCGGTCCCGGATGACCTCCTCGACGGTGAGCCGGCCGACGATCGAGCGCAGCGCGCCGGCCAGCACCTCCCGGGTGAAGTCCTCGATCTCGTCCTGCTGGTGCAGGAAGCGCTGCGCGGCGGCCCGGATGGCGTCCTCGGTGCCGCCGACCTTGACGATCGCGACGCCGTGCAGGTCGGCACGGATGCCCTGCTTGCTGACCGCGCCCTTGATGCCCACGTCGATGCGCCGGCTGGACAGGTCGAGCGACTGGAGCTTCTGCACCACGGGCAGCACGAAGACGGACGCGCCGAGCACGACCTTCTGCCCGGAGTTGTCGGTCGACCGGCCGCCGTCGGCGGTCTGCGTGGTGCGACCCTTGCGGCCGGTGACGATGAAGGCCTCGTTCGGCCCGGCGACCTTGATCCGGGAGAGCACGAAGAGGACGAGGACGAGGACGAGGAGAACCGCGCCGCCGATGGCGATGAGAAGGGGCATGTGACCGTCCTGTTTTCTATGAGGGGGTTCAGTAGGTCTCGACGTGCACGCTGGTCTCGCTGAGCGCCTCGACCACGAAGATCTGGGCGCCGACGGGGATCGGTCGGTCGGCGCGGGCGTTGAGCTTGACCGGCTGGCCGGCCACCCGGACCCGGACCTCGCCGTAGCCGTCGGCGGGCACCGGGGTGACCACCAGGCCGAGCGCGCCGACCAGGTGGTGACGGGTGGGGGTGGGGTCGGTGCGCATGTCGCGGGCCGCCCGGCTCAGCCGGGCCGCGGCCCAGGCGGTGGGCAGGGCCGCGACGACGCCGCCGGCCAGGGCCACCGCGATCATGCCGGGGGTACGCCCACCGACCAGCTCGTTGACGATCGCGGCGCCGAAACCGAGCGCCCCGGTGAAGCCGGCGACAGCCTCGACCGACACCGGACCGTCGAAGTCCGGGTTGCCGAAGTGGAACAGCTCGGCGCCGAAGAGGGCGAGCGCCAGGACCGCGACGCCCGCGCCGCCGATGATGAGGAAGATCAGCGTACCCGTGGCCACGGCCTGCACGGTATCGCTGCTCCGCAAGGTCGTCTTGGGGCGTCGGCCGGCCAGCGGGAGCGCTCGTCATCACGTCGACGCCTCCGGTCGCACGTACCCCCGGCGGCTCGGGCGGAGGGTGTCGGGGCCTCGGGGACAATCGGTGGATGCGCTGGACCGTGCTCGACTTCCCGATCGGCGAGTTCTCCGTCGCCACCGACGGGGCCAACGTCTGCCGGGCCCACTTCGGCCGGGCCCCGGGAGCCGTCGAGGAGCCGGGCGACGAGGCGGCCCGGCAGGCGTTGGCGGAGCTGCGGGCGTACTTCGCGGGCGAGCTGCTCGCCTTCACCGTGCCGCTGGCGGCGCCGGGCGGGTCCGACTTCGAGCGGGGCGTCTGGCGGGAGATGACCCTCATCCCGTACGGGGAGACGCTCACCTACGGCGAGGTGGCCCGGCGGCTGGGCGACCCGGGCGCCGCCCGCGCGGTCGGGGTGGCCTGCAACCGCAACCCGATTCCGGTGCTCGTGCCGTGTCACCGGATCGTCGGCGCGGGCGGCAAGCTGGTCGGCTTCGGCGGTGGCCTGGAGCGCAAGGTGAAGCTGCTGGAGCTGGAGGCCGGGGTGGCCCTGCGGCGCGCCTGGTCCTGACGCGACGCACCGCGCGGCCCGGTCAGTTCGGTGCGGGTAGGCAGCCGCCGTCGGCGATGCGGGTGCCGATCTCCACGACGACGGCGCCCGCCCGGACGCTGCCGAAGACGCACGCCCGACCGGTCCAGCCCGCGAAGACGAGCCCGCCGGCGGGGCCGAGGTCGAGTCGCCCCGGTGCCCGCACGGTGATCTCGGTCAGCCCGGTCGCCTCGACCGTCCGCCGTACGGCCTCCTGCCCCGGCTGGTCCCGGCCGCCGGCGGTCAACAGGTTGAGACTCCTCCTGAGTTGCGCCGCGCAGGCCCGGGCGCCGCTGGCCGCCTCTTCGCCGAGCGTGCCGCGCTGCCGGAAGCCGTCGTTGGCCGCCTGCTGGCGGCGGAACTCCTCCGCGCGACGCTGCTCGTCGGTCGGGGGCTGTCGGGGAACGGACGAGCCCGACGCCGCGGTGCCGCCGGGCTGGGCGACCGGCCCGGGACGGGTGGCCGGGGTGCCCTTCCTGACGCAGTCGGCCTGGGCCGGCGCTGTGGAGGTGGCCGGCAGGCCCGGTGCCGCGATGCCACCCGGTGCCACGACGCCACCCGGTGTCGTGCCGCCTGCCGGGGCTGTGCCGCCTGCCGGCACCACGTCCCCTGCCGACGTGGCGCCCGGACCGGTGCCCGGCGCCGCGCATCCGACGAGGACGGGAAGGAGCACCGCGCCGGCGACCGCCGCCACGACCCGTCGTGCCCCACGGGGCGAAAGGGACGTCACGGCGGTCAGCCTAACGGCACGTCGCCGACCGTTCGACCCCGTGTGACGCCGGCACCCGGTTGCGCTGGGCAGGGTGGACGCGGCGAGGGCCGGGTCCCTCGCGGACCCGGCCCTCGATGGTGCTGCTGTCGGCGCGTCAGCGCTCGACGTCACCGGCGATGAACGCCTCGACGGCGGCGTGCGCGTCGTGGTCGGCGTACTGCACCGGCGGGGACTTCATGAAGTACGACGAGGCCGACAGGATCGGGCCGCCGATCTTGCGGTCCAGCGCGATCTTCGCGGCCCGGACGGCGTCGATGATGACACCGGCCGAGTTCGGCGAGTCCCACACCTCGAGCTTGAGCTCGGCGTTGAGCGGGGTGTCACCGAAGGAACGACCCTCCAGGCGGATGTACGCCCACTTGCGGTCGTCGAGCCACGGCACGTGGTCCGACGGGCCGATGTGCACGTCGCTCTTGCTCATCTCGTGGGGGATCTGCGAGGTGACCGACTGGGTCTTCGAGATCTTCTTCGAGACTAGGCGGTTGCGCTCCAGCATGTTCATGAAGTCCATGTTGCCGCCGAAGTTGAGCTGGTACGTGCGCAGCAGCTCGACGCCCCGGTCCTCGAACAGCTTCGCCAGCGCCCGGTGCACGATGGTGGCGCCGACCTGGCTCTTGATGTCGTCACCGACGATCGGCAGGCCCGCGTCCTCGAACTTCTTGGCCCACTCCGGGTCGGAGGCGATGAAGACGGGCAGCGCGTTGACGAACGCGCAGCCGGCGTCGATCGCGGCCTGGGCGTAGAACTTGTCGGCCTGCTCGGAGCCGACCGGCAGGTACGAGACCACGACGTCGACCTGCGCGTCGCGCAGCGCCTGGGCCACGTCGACCGGCTGTGCGTCGGACTCCTCGACGATCTCGCGGTAGTACTGGCCCAGGCCGTCGAAGGTCGGACCGCGCTGCACGGTGACGCCCGTCGGCGGCACGTCGCAGAGCTTGATGGTGTTGTTCTCGCTGGCGACGATCGCCTCGGCGAGGTCCATGCCCACCTTCTTGGCGTCCACGTCGAACGCCGAGACGAACTGCACGTCCGAGACGTGGTAGTCGCCGAAGGTGACGTGCATGAGACCCGGGACGCGGTCGTTCGGGTCGGCGTTGCGGTAGTACTCCACGCCCTGTACGAGGGACGAGGCGCAGTTACCCACACCGACGATGGCGACGCGGACGGAGCCCATAGCGTCTGCCTCCTTCTTCTTCATCACGGCCGCTCTGTCCTGGACTCTCCAGGCGGAGGCGGGCTGTTGTCTTCTCGTCGACCGCCGGCCGTCCCGGTTGACGGGACCGTCGGGGCACGGCCGGAGCGCTCGTTGGCGATGAGCTCCTCCAGCCAGCGGACCTCGCGCTCACAGGCGTCCAGGCCGTGGCGCTGCAGTTCCAGCGTGTAGGCGTCGAGCCGCTCGGCCGCCCGGCCGAGCACGTCACGAAGCCCTTCGCGGCGTTCCTCGATCTTTCGCCGGCGGCCCTCCAGGATGCGGAGTCGGGTCGCCTGGTCGGTCCGGGCGAAGAACGCGAAGTGCACGCCGAAGCCCGTGTCGTCGTACGTCTCCGGCCCGGTCTGTGCGATCAGTTGGGCGAAGCGTTCCTTGCCTTCCGCGGTGATTTCGTAGACCACCCGACCCCGTCGGCTGGTCAGGGCGGGAACCTCCTCGGCGGTGGCGGGCGCGTCACCGGCCTCGGCGATCCATCCCGCCGCCTGCAACCGGCGCAGGGTCGGGTAGAGCGAGCCGTAACTGATCGCCGCCCTGATCGCGCCGAGCTTGGCGGTCAGCTCCTTGCGCAGCTCATAGCCGTGCATCGGAGTTTCCTGCAGCAGGCCGAGGATGGCGAGCTCGAGCACGGGCCATCCTCTCTGTACCCTCTACGCGGAGCGGTAACCGCCGCGATGTATCGGACCGATACATCGCACGCTAGCGGATCCCCGTGATCAGGGCAATTCCCCGCTCCGGGGTGTCCTGATCACGCATCGTCACCGTGGTCGCCTCGCCCGGCCGGACCGCGTACCCTTCTCCGCATGCGTACGCAGCGCCAGGTGGTCGACTACTCGCTCCGGAAGCGGGCAGTGCTGCGTGAACTCCTCGCCGGCCGGATCGGCACGTACGACGTCTGCGACGCATCGCCCTACCTGAAGAATGCGGCCCGTTTCCATGGCGAGCCGACCGACGAGCGGTGTCCGATCTGCCGGAGTGAGAACCTGACCCACGTCCACTACATTTACGGCGACGAACTCAAGCAGTCCGCCGGGCAGGCCCGGACACTGGCCGAGTTGCCGGTGCTGGCGATGACGGTGCGTGAGTTTCAGGTCTTCGTGGTGGAGGTGTGCCTCGGCTGTGACTGGAACCATCTCGTCGAGCAGTACCTGCTCGGCCGGGACGGGCTGACCGGGAGCCCGGAGGGCGGGCCGGAGCAGGACGCGGTGGGCGGCACGGCCGCCTCGGGCAGCGGTGCGGGCGGCCCACGGAGGCGAGAGGCGCAACGGTGATCTTCGTTCGATCGGCCGACCCCGAACGGCGTACGCACGCCTGGGAGGACCGACGGATCGTTGGTCTGATTAGCCCGATTGATTCGCAAGTGGCACTGGTCGACCGGCACGCACGTGCCGCCCTCGACAGGTGTCCCATCTCACGGCAAACCGGTGGCGGCGCAGCTGCGTCCCACCGCGACGGCAGGGTGTGAGGAATGAACTCGTACGGCGATTCCAGTTCCCCGCGCGGGCGGGCCCAGATTCCGGGCCAGCACGGCGACCCCGGCGGTGACGCCCGCGGGGACGGCTGGTCGGCTGCACAGGACGGTACTGCACCCGCAGGCCGCGCCTCGGTCGCGCCCCGGCCCGCCGGAGGGCGGGCCTCGGTCGGCGGCTCGGCGGCCGTTCCGCCCACGTCCGGCTCGGCGGCGGTTCCGCCGAGGCACGGCTCCGCGTCGGCGGCCGTCCCGCCGCGCGCCGGATCCGCTGCGGGCTCGGCCTCGGTGGGCTCCACAGGTCGGGCAGGGCCGGGTCGCGCGTCGGTGCCGGTTCCGCCCGCGCCCGGCGCGGGCCGGGCGGCGGGCGCGGGTCGCGCGTCGGTGCCGGTCTCCCCGGCTGCGGGCGGGTCGGCCGGGCGTGCCTCGGTGGGCTCCGCCGCCGTGGGTGCCGCCCCGGCGGGGCGGGCCAGCGTCGGGTCGGCAGCCGTCGGCGGCGTCCTCGCCCGGGCCTCGGCCCGGGCGAGCGTCTCGCCGGCCGCGGGCGGCCCGGGTGGGCCCGGCGGGCCGACCGGCCCCGGTCGGCGTGCGCGCGGCGCGGGCGACCCGGCCGCGGCGGCGCGGGCGAAGAAGCGCAAGCGGGTGAACATGCTGATCGCCGCCTTCGCGGTCTTCATCATGCTCGCCGGGGTCGGCGTGGTCGGCTTCACCTACTACTCGACCAACGTCGTCCTCCCGGACGAGGTTCCGCTGCCGCTCTCCACCACGATCCTGGCCAGCGACAAGAAGACCCAGGTGGCCCGGCTGGGTAACGAGAACCGCACCTTCGTCACGATCAACGACATTCCCGACTACGTCGAGAACGCGGTGGCGGCGGCCGAGGACCGTAACTTCTACAAGCACTCGGGCGTGGACTACAAGGGCATCGCGCGGGCGGCCTGGAACAACCTCAGCGGTGGCGACAAGCAGGGCGCCTCGACGATCACCCAGCAGTACGCCCGCAACGCGATCGAGAATCTCAAGGAAGACACGTACGCCCGGAAGGTGAAGGAGGCGATCTTCGCCTCCAAGCTGAACGAGAAGTACACCAAGCCGGAGATCATGCAGCACTACCTGAACGTGATCTACTTCGGGCGCGGCGCGTACGGCATCGAGGCGGCCGCGCAGACCTACTTCGGCAAGCCGGCCAGCAAGCTCACGATCGCCGAGGGGGCAGTGCTCGCGGCCCTGATCAAGCAGCCGCAGTCCAGCGCGACGCACAAGGGCTACGACCCGGCGGTCAACCTCCCCCAGGCCAAGGAGCGGTGGGACTACGTGCTCGGCGGCATGGTCGAGGAGGGCTGGTTGAACGCCGCGGAGCGACCGACCGCGTACCCGAAGGTGCTGGCACCGAAGAAGGACGGCAACGGGTTCGGCGTGAAGAGCCCACGGGGCAACGTCGTCAACTACGTCCGCCAGGAGATGGAGCAGTGGGGGATCTGCTCCGACTCCAACGCGCCCGGCAAACCGACCTGCGTCGACGAACTGCGCTCCGGCGGATACCGGATCACGACCACGATCAACGCCAAGATGCAGGACGCGCTGGAGAAGGCCGCCCAACCCGACCGGAAGGGGTCGGTGCTCAACGGGCAGCCGAAGAACCTGATGGCGGCGGCGGTGTCCATCGATCCGAACTCCGGCCGGGTGCTCGCCTACTACGGCGGTGACAGCGGCGCCGACTTCGACTACGCGGGCAAGAACACCAACGCCAACGGCGACATCGTCGGTGGGCACCCGCCGGGCTCGTCGTTCAAGGTCTACACCCTGGCGGCGGCCATCGAGGCCGGCATCTCGGTCAAGTCGCGCTGGGACGCCACGCCCTTCAGGCCGGAAGGCTTCAAGGACAAGGTGCAGAACGCCGGCCGTAACGCCACCTGCGGCAAGTCCTGCACGCTGGAGGAGTCGACGATCAAGTCGTACAACGTGCCGTTCTTCCACGTGACCGAGAAGATCGGTGCCGACAAGGTGGTAGGCATGGCGCGGCAGGCCGGCGTCAGCACGATGTGGACGGTTGACCCGCCCCAGCCGTACGACCTGGTCAAGGAGAAGCCGGAGAACCTCGCGCCGAGCAAGTTCGACCGGGTCGTCGGCTACGGCCAGTACCCGATCACCGTGCTCGACCACGCCAACGGGCTCGCCACCATGGCCAACGACGGCGTCTACCACAAGGCGCACTTCGTTCTCAAGGTGGAGAAGCAGAACAAGTCCACCGGTAAGTGGGAGCAGGTTCCCGGGACCGGTGAGAAGCTCAAGCCGCAGCAGCGCATCAAGAGGGAGGTCGCCCAGGAGGTGACCGCGGTGCTGAAGGAGATCCCGGAGAAGAGCAACGCCAACCTCGACAACGGGCGGGACGCGGCCGGCAAGACCGGCACCTGGGAGCACAACGGCACTCCCCGTAACGCCCACGCCTGGATGGTCGGCTACGACGACAACGTCGCCACCGCGGTCTGGATCGGCAGCCGTGACCCCAGGAAGCCGACCATCGTCGCCAAGAACGGGAGCGACATCGGTGGTAGCAGCTTCCCGGCGGAGTTGTGGAAGCGGTACATGGACGAAGCGCTGAAGGGCAAGGAAAGGTCGTCCCTGCCGAGCGTCACCGGCATTGGTGACGACAAGGCCGGCAACGGCGAGGAACCGCCGCCGCCCGCGCCTGAGCCCGGTCAGCCGTGCACCGACCCGACCGGCCTGTTCTGCCCGGGCGGTGGGAACAACGGCGGCGGCAACACGCCCGGTGGCCCTCCCGGCGGCCCTGGCGGAACCACCACCCCGACCGACCCACGGCCGGGTGGGAACGGCGGAGGCGGGCTGCTACCGAGCCTGACCCCCCGACCCGACGACAACTGATCGACGAACGCCGCCGGCGGCCGGAGCACCTTCTCCGGCCGCCGGCGGCGTTTCGCGTACGGACGTGTCGTGAGCGGGAGGGGACGCGGAGGCCCGACGTACGGCAGGATGCACCCTCATGAGGACGCAGTCGACGCGAGGCATCGACGACGCCGGTGCCCCTGACCACCCGTCCCGCTCCGACGGCTTCGTCCGGGGCGTCTCCGGCGCGATCGGCGGCCCGCTGGGCGACCACGCCGTCGCGCTGGACCGGCCCGTGGGCAGAGAGAACAGGTTCTGGACGGCGGCCCGGATCGTCCTGGCGCTGGTCTGCCTGACCCTGGCACTGCACTGGGTGCAGAAGTCGCCCTGCCAGGACGGCGCCTGGCAGAACAACGTGCAGTACACCCGGTTCTGCTACACCGACGTGCTGGCGCTCTACTACGCCGAACGGCTCAACGAGGGCGCCGTGCCCTACCAGGACCACCCCGTCGAGTATCCCGTGCTCACCGGGTACTTCATGGGGGCCCTCGGCCTGCCCGTGCACGCCCTCGGCCAGAACGACCCGGGGCTCAACCAGGGCCAGTGGTTCTACAACCTGAACGCGCTGGTGCTCGGCGCGCTGGCGGTCGCCACGGTGGCGGTGATCCTCGCCCTGCGCCGCCGCCGACCATGGGACGCCGCGCTCTTCGCGCTCGCCCCCGCACTGATGCTCACCGCCACGGTCAACTGGGACCTGCTCGCCATCGGCCTGGCCGCGTTCGGCCTCCTCGCCTGGGCCCGCAGCCGACCGCTGGCGGCCGGCGTCCTGCTCGGCCTCGCCGGGGCGGCCAAGATGTGGCCGCTGTTCATCCTCGGCCCGATCCTCGTGCTGGCACTGCGCACCGGGCGCCTCCGTGCCGGCCTCACCGCTCTCGGCGCAGCCCTGGCCTCCCTGGTCCTCGTGAACCTCCCGGTCGCCATCCCCTACCGGGAGAACTGGGACCGCTTCTTCGAGCTGAACTCGACCCGGCCCATCGACTGGGGCACCCTCTGGTACATCGGGCGTTACGTGGACGGGAAGTTCGGCAACGCCAACCCCGCCGACCTCGGGCCGTTCGAGTGGCTCAACGTCAACATCCCGACGTTGAACTACCTGTCGTACGCCCTCTTCGGGCTGGCCTGCCTCGGGGTGGCCGCGCTGGGGCTGCTGGCCCCGCGCCGGCCCCGGCTCGCCCAGCTCGCGTTCCTGGTGGTCGCCGCGTTCCTGATCTTCAGCAAGGTGTGGTCGCAGCAGTTCGTGCTCTGGCTGCTGCCGCTGGTCGTGCTCGCCCGCCCGAAGTGGGGTGCCTTCCTGGCCTGGCAGCTGGCCGAGGTCTGCTACTTCGTGGCGTTCTACGGCGAACTGCTCGGCGCGGCGACCAGCAAGCCGGTCTTCCCGGAGGGGGTCTTCGTGCTGGCGGCGACGCTGCGCCTGACCACCGTGGTCGTGCTCTGCGTGCTGGTGGTCCGGGAGATCCTGAACCCCGGGTTGGACGCGGTCCGCAACACCTATCCGGACGATCCGGACGGCGGCCTGTTCGACGGAACCAGGGACGCACCCTGGGTGGCCCGCTGGCGTCGACCCGCCCCGGCCTCGCCGCAGCCGGCGGAGCCGGTGGCCGGCTCGACACTGCCGGCCTCGCTCGCCGATGGCGGGGGGTGGGCGGACGGTGGGCGGAAGATGAAGTCCTGATGGCGGCCTGTCGGATCCTTCGGGCGTTCGACAGGAGCCGGAAGGATCGTCATGTTGAGAAAGAAGTTCGCCCACCTGAGCGCTGCGCTGGCGATCGGCCTGACCGGCGTCGTCGCCCCACAGGCAGCGTTCGCCGCCCCGCCAGCTGCCCCGAGTTCGGCGGTGGAGCAGCCGGCAACGGTGACTGCCGAGGAGTTGGACCCGCAGACCGCGACCATGATCCCGGAGGTCGAGCTGGCGGCGACCGGCTGCGGATCGGTGTGTGACGGGAAGAACCCCGCGACGTACAAGATCTACCACAGCGGGTGCTCGACCTGTTACCACTACTGCGCCGACGATGCGGAGACCGTCGCGAGCAACACCAGCGGCATCAACCTCGAACTGCGGTACAGCCCTCGCTGCCGGACCGCCTGGGCCCGGGTCTCCTCGGACTTCTACTACCCGACCGTTCGCAGCTACCACCTGAGCGGCGCGGTCCGGACCTCGTACAGCGGCTTCGCGGGCGCCTACTACACGTACATGGTCAACGACGCGGGTCTGCTGGCCCGGGCAGAGGCGAGCGCCGGCTCCACGACCTGGTACACGTCGAAGTACTGAGCCTGCAACCAACCGCGTCGGTGCCGGGGAATCACCCGGACCGCAGAGCGTGGCCAGGGGTTTCTTCCCAGTCCAAGGACCGGTGACGGCAGATACGCGCGATCGCCCGCGCTTCCTGGAAGCGCGGATGGTCGCGCGCGTCTGCCTTCAGGTCGAACTCGCGTTCATCGGCACGACAGACTCAGGGAGTTTCACATGACCGACGAGATGGTGCTCCGGGCGCAGCAGTGGGTGAACGCCACCTATGGCGGGGTGCCGGGTTACAACAGGTGCACCGAGAACGGCCGGACCGGATGGCAGACCATCTACTCGCTCACCCGAGCGCTACAGCACGAACTCGGCATCACGGCGTTGTCCGACAGCTTCGGCCCGACCACCCTGGCCAGACTGACCGCGTACGGCACCGTGGGGCAGAACTCCGGGAACATGAACATGCGGACCATCGCCGAGGCCGCCCTCTACTGCAAGGGCTACAGCGGCGGTCAGATCAACGGCGCCTTCGGGCTCGACACCCAGTCCGGGCTGGCCGCGATGGTGCGCAACATGGGCCTCCCGGTTCCGCAACTGCCGCTGATGCTCAACGGGGTGGAGCCCAAGGTCTTCAAGGCGCTGTTGAGCATGGACGCGTACGTCCTCGTCAACAACGGCAGCGCGGCCATCCAGGAGTGCCAGCGCTGGCTCAACGGCGCCTACATCGGCCGGGGACAGTACTTCATCGGCCCGTGCGACGGGCACTTCTCCCGCAACGTCCAGCAGGCCCTCGTGCTGGCCATCCAGTACCAGCTGGGCATGACCGACAGTCAGGTCACCGGCTACATCGGCCCGGGCACGCGCAGCGGTCTCCAGAACAGCGCCCTCGTGCAGAGCGGCTCCCAGGACAGCGGCCCGACGGGCTGGGTCCGGCTCTTCCAGTGCGCCATGGCGTTCAACCGGTACGGCAACCGTTGGGGTGAGGGCGGTGGCGTCTTCAACGATGAACTCGCCCGCATCGTCAGCGTCTTCCAACGGTTCTGCATGCTCCCGGAGACGGGGAAGGGTGACTACCAGACCTGGATGTCGTTGCTGGTGTCGACGGGCGACCCGGAACGCAGAGGCACCGCCATCGACTGCATGTACCCGTTGAACAGCACGACGATCCAGACCGTGAAGAACGCGGGCTACAAGTACGCCGGCCGGTACCTGACCGGGGGCACCAACAAGGTGCTGACGCACTCCGAGATCGCCCTCATCTTCGACAACGGGCTTTCGATCTTCCCCCTCTACCAGGAGTGGGGGGACGCCGTGCAGTACTTCGACTACACGCAGGGCTTCACGGCCGGTACGGCGGCCTGCGCGGCGGCCCGCGGTTTCGGCATCCCGTACGGCACCGTCATCTACTTCTCGGTCGACTTCGACGCCCTCGACGAGGAAATCACCAGTGCGGTGATCCCACACTTCAAGGGGGTACGCGACGCGGTGGCCGCCGATGGCAACCGCTTTGCCATCGGCGTCTACGGGTGCCGGAACACCTGTCTGCGGCTCGAGGCGGAAGGCCTCACCACCCGTAGCTTCGTCAGCGGCATGTCCACCGGCTACAGCGGCAATCTGGGCTACCCGCTGCCGGGCAACTGGGCGTTCGACCAGATCAGCAACTTCGTCCTGGGCGCGGGCACCCCGGGGGCCCTGGAGATCGACAACAACATCGTCTCCGGCCGCGACCTGGGGGTGGACAGCGTCACCCGCCCACGGGACCCCAACGACGGCTTCTACACGATGCTGATCTGGCTGGAGGCTCGCGCCAAGCAGTGGCGCGAGGACCACGGTCACACCGCCCGGTCGGCGCCCGAGCTGGTGGCCCAGTTCCTTCGGATGCGATCGAACCAGTACGCCTTCACCGGCTCGAACACCGTCTTCGGCGAGTTGGACAGCGGGTTCATCGACTTCGTCCGGGGCTACCCCGGGCGTCCGGACGACCGCCCGTTGCGGGATCCGAAGCACCTGTGGGACCTGGACATCGACCACTTCGGCGCTTCGTTCGGGGCGATCCTCAACCACAACCTGGTGTCGGACCTGACCGAGGTGAACCTCGCCGACTTCGGTTCCTGGGGCGGTGACGTGCTCAGCGTGCTGGGTCAGTGGACGACGAGCGGGCTCCCGGCCTCGCAGGCGTACGCCTTCGCCATGGAGCGGATCGCGACGAGGGCGGACAACTCCTTCCTGACGCTCAGCGACCTCTTCGCCGACGTGGACGCGTTGGTGCTCGGGCACCAGAGCCGGGCCAATCCGCAGGTGCCGCTCTCCACGCTCTTCCAGAACTGGTACGCGACACCCGCGGCCGCGGAGGCACGCTTCGCGAACTTCTACGCGCGCCGGTTCAAATCGTCCGCGAGCATCGCCGACGCGGCCTGCAACCGCATGTTCGGACTGATCGTGGACACCAGTACGGGGCCGATCCGGGACGCGTTCTGGGTCGAGCAGTTCAGCGACAACTACCTGCACCCCACCCTGGTGCCCGAGGAGGCCCGCAAGGGCACGGCCAGGGCGTTCGTCGATGTCGTCAAGAACTATGCCGGTGTCAGCTGAGCCCGGTGCCGCCGCTGCCAGAAGGAGATTCTCGTGACGATGCCCCAGCTGTCCCGCCGGCAGGCCCTGACGATCGCCGGGTTCTCGCTCGGCGTGGGTGTCATTGAACTGGGTGTACCGATGGCTCCGGCGTCGGCCGCCAGCTCCGTACCCGTCCTGGAACCGGTCGGCGGCCAGCCGGTCCGCGTCCTCTCGGGGGACGGTGCGGCCCCCGCGGTGTGCCCCCGGCAACTCGCGGTCAAGGTGGTCCGCAAGACGCCGCTGCCGGCGGGCACCCGGATCACCGTGACGTTCGATCCACGCGTCTACGCCCCCGCGCAACCGGCAGTCATGACGCTCGACGGGCGGGTCGTCGCCGCCGGCAGCACCACGAGCACGGACCCTGCCACCGGGCTGCGCTCCTGTGTGGTCGAACTCACCGAGACGGTACCGGCCGCCGGTGACCTGGTGGCGGTGATGGGCACCGCGCATCCGCTCCGGTACCCCCAGGACCTCGTCCGCGATCCCGCGGAGGCCAGCGCCAAACTGGGGAGCAGCTCCCGGCGTAGCCTCCAGCCGGCCCGTCCCTCGTCCTTCGGGGGGCCCGCTCGCCCCTGGGGGATCGAGCTGTCCGGGGCGTGGGGCCGGAAGACCTGGGGCGACGGCGACCGGTTCCGCTACGACTACCCGGTCCGGGTCACCCTGCGCGGCGTCGGGCCCGGTAGGTCTCCATCGTCGACGGTGTTCGGCATCTCGGTCGATCCCCAGGTGGTCGCCGACATCCAGGTCGCCTCGGTCAGGCTCAACGACCGGAGCCGTCCCGGCGCGGTACGCCCGCAGGCGACGACACGCCACTCCTCCGTCTATCACGTCGCCTGGCGGGCGGCGGTGCCGTTGGGGCCGGACGATGTCCTGGATGTCGTGTTCCGGGTGTCGACGTTGACGCCGGCTGGTGCGCTGAGCACGATCAAGCATCCGGTGGTCGAACTGATCTCCACCGCCGCTGGGGCTGCCCAGCGGCGTACCGGTCGGGAGTCCCTGACCCGGTCGGACGCGGTCTGGGAATGAGCCGGGACCACACGCCGGACCGGGTGAGGGGGCGGTGACGGAAGGACTGACATGGATGTGGCCGGTGTGGGCGCCGTCGACGTGATCCTGCCGGCGTTGCTCCTCGCGACCTGGCTCGGCCTGGCCCTCGCCCACCGGGTGTCCGGCTGGTTCTTCGGCCTGGGCGGCTGCGTCGCTCTGCTCTGCCTTCCCGCCGGATTCGTCGCTGGCCGGTTCGAGCTCGGCGACACCGACTGCACGCCGGGGAACCTGTGCTTCTCCGCCACCATGGTCGACTGGTGGCTGAACGGGCTGTTCGGCCTGTTGACGGTCGCGCTGTTGGCGGTCCTCTCCGGGGTCCGCAAGCTCTTTGCGGGCGTGGACGCGCGGGAAGCGGATCCGGAGGAACGAGAATGACCCGGTGCCGGAGGAGGCTCTGACGCGTCAGAGCCTCCTCCGGCGCTCCCCGGGCCGGTCCGGGATCGGCGCGCGTCGTGCCTGCCCGTCGTCCGGCGGGGCGCGTTGTCAGCCGGGCGTCAGGGAATGCGCCCCTTCGCCGCGACGATCTCCGCCGAGCCCTTGGTGCCCGCATCGTTGATCAGAGTCTGTACCGCCTGGGACAGGTCGACGAGCGCGGCCTGGATCGCCTTGAGCGTGGGCAGGTCCGCCGTCTCGCTCGGGTGGGCGTCGTGTGCCGGAGCCCGCAACTGTGTCTCCAACCGGAGCAGGGCGGGACCCGGGCCGAGCCCCAGTTCCTGCTCCAACCGCTGCCCGAGTCGGCGGAGCACCTCCAGCGCTTCGGCCGTCCGGGACGCGTGGTGCAGTGCCTGGGCCAGGCAGGAGTGCAGGAACTCGTTGTAGGGATAGATCTGCGTCCACAGGCTCAGATCAGGGATCAGCTCCGCGTACCGGCCCTGACGGAACTCCCAGTCGACCAGTTGTTCCAGGGCCCGGACCCGTACCTCCTCCAGCCGGACGACCTCACCGGCGAGGCGCTCGGAGTCGATGTCCTCCATGGCGCCACCGCGCCAGAGCGCCAACGCATCCCGGAGGCGCTCGATCGCCCGGGCGTGGTCGCCGGTCTGCGCGGTCTGCGCCGCCGCCTTGTATTCGGCGCAGAAAAGGCGCTCGTCCACCGAGCTTTCGTCCAGTTCCAGAATGTATTGGGAACCGTATCTCAGTACGGTCCGCGGATGCCCGTATTCAATTAGTCGAGAATTGAGTGAACCGATGCAGTTCTGCACCTGTTGACGAGCCGTGGCCGGTGGATCGCCCGGCCAGATGACATCGATCAGTCGGTCCACCGACACGGCGGCGTTGTTGCTGATGAGTAGGGCGGCCAGGAGTTTCCGTTGGCGTGGGCTGGAGAGCGGGACAAAGGTGTCCCCACTGGAAATCGCCAATGGGCCGAGAATTTTGAACTGCACCATATGCACCCCCGTACTGGCGTAGTCACGCGACTGTGTCAGCAAAACACCGGCAAGTCAAGAGACTCGATGTCTTCACCGGGGGATGCTTCGGGTTAATGTGATCGTGACGAATGTCACAAGCGATAAAGCACGGTGTTCCCTATTTCCTCCCGCGTGATGCCCAGCCCGTCGACCGGCGCGTCGACGGTGATCTCCCAGGGCGTGCCGGCGATGTGGTCGCGCATCAGCAGCACGTTGCGGACCCCGAGGACGCGCAGGTAGTCGACGCTGGCCTGGTCGGGGAAGGCGAGCGTCACCCGGCGTACGTCGTCGAGCTGGCTCGGGGTGAAACCGCTGCCCCCGTTCACCACGTCCTGGAACCTGCTGGTGGACCACAGCATCACCGGCTGGTCGAGGCTCTGGTTGCTGGGCAGCACCAGCAGCGGCCCCTCCACGGTCCGCATCGCGGCCGGCTGGGGCGGCACGATCGGGTGCGGGGTGGAGTTCAGCCCCTCGCCGATCACCAGCACCAGCGGCAGCAGGGTGGCCAGCCGCAGCCACGGGCTCGGCCAGGAGGGGATCCGCTCGGCGGAGATCTCCCGGACCCGGGCGGCGAACGCGCTGACCGCCCCCGCCGCGAGCAGCCCGAGCAGCAGCGTCGTCCAGAGCATCAGCCGGCCCGGCGTACGCAGGCCGTTCCAGCCCGGCACGTACTCGAACAGCGGCACGTAGGTGAAGGTGCCGTCGAAGAACCGGGTGCCCATGGCGAGCACCATCGTCACCACCACCCCGGCGAGCAGCAGCAGCCGGTGGCGCAACTTCCACACGGAGAAGAACAGCCCGCCGGCGGCGAGCGCGTAGAGCACGAAGCCGGGCAGCAGGGTCATCTCCGGGTGCCATGGCAGCAGCGCCCGCGCCCCCTCGTGCAGCCCACCCCAGACCCGCGACTCGGCCGGCGCGGTGAAGAAGCCACTCGCCGGCGGGGAGAAGATGTCGATGTCGCCGATGGAGCGCTTCGCGTTCGGGTGCGCCTCCGCCACCGTGAAGAACGGGATGGCCAGCAGCACGCCGACGCCGGCGAAGAGCAGGCCGCCCACCAGGTCCGCGATCAGCAGCCGCCGGCCGAACGGGCGCTTGACCGGCCGCACCACCCACCGCCGCAGGAACCAGGTCACGGCCGCGACCAGCACGGTCCCGGCCAGGAAGTACGCGAACGGCAACCCGATGCCGAAGCCCAGACTGAGTTGCCAGGCCGCGACCAACCAGCCGGTGTAGACCCAGCCGTCGTGCCGACGCTCGGGCCGGTACCCGTGCCGCAGCGACCAGCCGTGGCCCCGGGCGAGCATGGCCAACGCCAGCGGGATGCCACCGTTCGAGATCACGTGCAGGTGCCCGGCCTGGGCCAGCAGCCAGGGCGCGTACGCGAAGCTCACCCCGGCCACCGCGGAACCGATCCGGCCCGCGCCGAGCTGCCGGGCCAGCGCGTACGCCCCGAGCGTGGCGAGCGCGTGGGCCAGCACGAACATGATGTTGTAGCGGAGCACGGCGGCCTCGGGGCCGGTGCCGATCATGCCCGCCGGCGCGTACCCGAGCAGGGTGTCGGAGAAGGCGAAGCTCCAGGGCTCGGGGAAGAAGGTGTTCGACTGCCACAGCTGTGCCGGGTTGGTCAACAGGATGTGCCCCGACCAGGCCATCTGCCACGCCTGGAGGCTGGGGTCCCAGTAGTCCTGCGGCAGGGTGTGACGCGGGTAGCGCAGCGTCGGCCAGGTCAGCAGTACGGCCAACGCCAGCGAGGCGAGCGACGCGAGCGTCCACTCGTGCACCAGCAGGCGGCCGGTTGCCCGGGTCCCGGCCCGTACGACGCGTCCCAGCCAGGAGGGCACCGGTTCGGGGGCGGACGCGAAGGCCTTCCACCGGTCCGGCTTCGCCTCCTTGCCGCCCCCGTCCTCGTCGGCGCCGTCGGCATCCTTGTCGTCGGCCTTTTCGCCTGCCTTTTCGCCGGCCTTCGTCGTGCCCTCGGTGCCGGTCCCGGTCGTACCGGCTGCGCCCGCCTTGGTCTCCGTCCTGCCGGTCGCGTCCGACGTGGTTTCGGTCCTGCCGGCTGCGCCCGCCTCGGCGTCGTCCTTGCCGGCCCCGCCCGCTCCGGCTTCGGCCTTGCCGTTCTTGGCCTCGGCTTTGCCGTTCCCGAGCTTGGCCTCGGCTTGGTCGTTCCCGACCTCGGCTTTGCCGTTCCCGAGCTTGGTCTCGGCCTGGCCGTTCCCGAGCTTGGCTTTGCCGTCCCCGGTCTTGGTCGGGTCGGCCTTCTCGGCCTTGCCGTTCCCGGTGTCCGTCGCGTCGGCCTTCCCGGTCAGCTCGGTCTTCCCGGCCGGGTCGGTCTTCCCGGCCGGGTCGGTCTTCCCCGTCGGATCGGCGGGGGCGTCGCCACGGGAACTGCCGGTGGCGGACTGCTCGGTCGTCATGCCGCCGGGCTCCCCGCGCCCAGCCGGTCACGCAGGAAGGTGATGTCGGCGCCCTGACCGTCGACCCCGCCCGGGGTCTCGACGATGACGGGTGCGTCGGCCGCGCGGATCACCGCCACCAGCAGCTCCGGGTCGATCGTCCCGCCGTCGAGGTTGTCGTGCCGGTCCTGGCCGGAGTTGAACGCGCCCTTGGAGTTGTTGGCGTGCACCAGGTCGATCCGCCCGGTGATCGCCTTGACCCGGTCGACCAGCCCGAGCAGTTCCTCGCCGCCGGCGTGGGCGTGGCAGGTGTCCAGGCAGAAGCCCACCTCGTAGTCGCCGAGGGCGTCCCAGAGCCGGGCGAGCGCGTCGAGTCGCCGGGCGCAGGCGTTGTCGCCGCCGGCCGTGTTCTCGATCAGGACGGGCACGCCGAAGCCGCCGGAGTCCGCCGCGTACGCGAAAGTCTTGCGCCAGTTGTCGAAGCCCACGGCGAGGTCGTCGCCGGCGTTGACGTGCCCACCGTGCACGATCAGCCCCTTCGCGCCGACGGCGGTGGCCGCCTGGGCGTGCCCGAGCAGCAGCTTGCGGCTGGGGATCCGGATCCGGTTGTTCAGGGTGGCGACGTTGATGACGTACGGCGCGTGCACGTAGAGGTCGACGTCCGCGGCCCGCAGCCGGTCCGCGTCCTCCCGTGGCTTCGGTGCCTTCCACCCCTGCGGGTCGGAGAGGAAGAACTGCACGGCCTCGGCCCCTCGGGCGGTCGCCTCCGCCATCGGGTCGGTCGAATCGACGTGGGCTCCGATACGCATGCACGGGAGCCTACGTCGCATCGCTGACAGCCGGGTTGACGGCGGTGGCGGACGCGCCGCCCCCACGCGTCACCTCCCGCCGTCGGCCGTCGTTGATGCGAGTGGGATCCACGGTTGGCGCAGCCCGACTGGAAACGGCCGCTGGTCGCCTGGCGGAGCACGGGTCGCATGGCATGCGTGAATCGCCCGAGAGCAGGGGCACCCCCGTCGCGCGGCCCGGCGGGGCGGGGGCCTGCCCTGACGGAACGGGCTCAACGGGAAATTTGTCGGAGAATTCCGCCATTTCCCCCGACAAGGGGCAAGAGCCGTTGTAACGTCAGGTAACAACACGATAAAGCTCCGCGGGGCGTCCCCGGTCCAACCTCATCGGTGTGGTCGTTCCTCCCCAGGTCCCACCCAAGGAATGCGGACGGGACGCCCCGCGGCCTCGTGCACGGGGGCTCGCATCGACACCGACGTCGACGCGGGCCCCCGTCGCCTCGTCGGGCGGGATCGGCCCGCCGGGCACCTCGGGCATGATCGTCGGGACCGGCTATCCTGGTCCGGTTGTCCGCGTCCGGCCGGGTTCCCCCGCAACCGGTGCGGGCCACGACGCACGACCTCCTGCCACGGAAGGACCGTGGCCGCTTAGCCCACAGGAGGTGAGCACGTCTTGCGTCATTACGAAGTCATGGTGATCCTCGACCCCAGCCTCGAGGAGCGCACCGTCGCCCCGTCGCTCGACACGTACCTGAACGTGATCCGGACCGCGGGTGGCTCGGTGGAGAAGACCGACGTGTGGGGCCGCCGGCGCCTCGCGTACGAGATCAACAAGAAGGCCGAAGGCATCTACGCCGTCATCGACCTGCAGGCGACGCCCGCAGCGGTGGCCGAGCTGGACCGTCAGCTGCGGCTCAACGAGTCCGTGCTGCGCACCAAGGTCATCCGGCCGGAGATGCGCTAAAGCATTCAACCCGGTTCACCCGGATCAGCCTCATCGGCACTGTCGGAGGGCTCTGAGAGCCTGTACGGCGGAACTGATGAGTGCGCGAGGAGATGGTCATGGCAGGAGACACCACCATCACGGTCATCGGCAACCTGACCGATGACCCCGAGTTGCGGTTCACCCCCTCCGGTGCGGCGGTCGCCAAGTTCCGGGTCGCTTCGACGCCCCGGTTCATGGACAAGGCCTCCGGCGAGTGGAAGGACGGCGAGCCGCTCTTCCTGGCTTGCACCGTGTGGCGGCAGGCGGCGGAGCACGTCGCCGAGTCGCTCCAGCGGGGCGCCCGCGTGATCGTCTCGGGCCGGCTGCGTCAGCGGTCGTACGAGACGCGCGAGGGCGAGAAGCGCACCGTCATCGAGCTCGAGGTCGACGAGATCGGCCCGTCGCTGCGCTACGCCACGGCGAAGGTGCAGAAGATGTCCCGCTCCGGCGGCGGTGGCGGCGGCTTCGGCGGCGGTGGTGGAGGTGGCCAGGGCGGCGGCGGAGGCAACTTCGACGACCCCTGGGCCTCGGCTGCACCGGCACCCTCGCGCGGTGGTTCGGGTGGCGGCAACTTCGACGAGGAGCCCCCGTTCTAATGGCGCCGAGCGCCCGCGATCGCAAACCAGGAGCACGAGCAATGGCCAAGGCCGCTGCACTTCGCAAGCCGAAGAAGAAGGTGAACCCGCTCGACAAGGACGGGATCACCTACATCGATTACAAGGACACCGCGCTGCTGCGCAAGTTCATCTCCGACCGCGGCAAGATCCGCGCTCGGCGGGTGACCGGCGTGACCTCGCAGCAGCAGCGGCAGATCGCCCGTGCGGTCAAGAACGCCCGTGAGATGGCGCTCCTGCCGTACACGGCCACGGCGCGCTGAGAGGAGGCACCGAAATGAAGATCATCCTGACTCAGGAGGTGTCCGGCCTCGGTGCCCCGGGCGACATCGTCGAGGTCAAGAACGGCTACGGCCGTAACTACCTGCTGCCGCAGGGCTTCGCGATCGCCTGGACCAAGGGTGCGGAGAAGCAGGTCACGGTCATCCAGCGGGCCCGTTCGGCCCGGGAGATCCGCGACCTCGGCCACGCCAACGAGGTCAAGGGCCAGCTCGAGGGCCTCAAGGTCAACCTGAAGGCCCGCGCCGGCGACGGCGGGCGGCTCTTCGGCTCGGTCACCCCGGCCGAGATCGTCGAAGCGGTCAAGGCCGCCGGTGGTCCGACCCTCGACCGTCGTCGGCTGGAGGTGTCCGGTCCCATCAAGTCGACCGGCTCCTACCCCGTGCAGATCAAGCTGCACCCCGAGGTGACCGCCAAGTTCGACCTCAACGTCGTCCAGGGCTGACACCTCACCCAGCACCATCGACAGGGCCCGCACCGACCAGGTGCGGGCCCTGTCGCGCTGCGGAACCGTCCCGCCTCTGGTTCGCCCCCTGTCGAGCTGAATCGTCCGCCGGGACACGTCAGGTCTTCGGCCTCCCGCACCCCGAACGACAACCCGGTCTCATCCGCGCGCAACCAGCCGTACGACACGACCGCCGGGCGGATTCTCGGCGGCCTCGCACACCCGCGGCCCGACCCGGCGGCGGCCACCGCCTGGCAGGCCGCCCTCAGCCGATCGGCTGACCGGTGAACGCGCTGATCATCACCGTCGAGAGGCCGCCGCCGACCACGGCCGCCGCCAGCGCGACGCTGGCCGAACGCCATGTCGTCCCGACCCGGCGCAGCAGCAGCGCCACGACCAGACTGCTCGCCAGCGCCAGCCCGAAGCGCGGCAGACCCGCCGCCAGCGAGCCCAACGCTCGCGACCGGGGCGAGTCGCAACCCCCTCCGGTGATGTCCGTGACGCACCCCGCCGGCACCTGAGCGTCCAGCGTCAGCAGCCACACGAAGACGAGCACCGCCGGCACCAGATAGCAGCCGAACGTGTAGAGCAGCGGCAGCCACGGGCCACCCTGATCGGGATCGAGCAGGTCGTCCTCGATACGACGGCCCCAACCCTCCGCCCCGGCCCGACGTCGTACGGCCGCCGCGTCGCCGACCGGCTCCGCCACCCGGCGACTCGGCCTCGGACGCGGCGCGGTGTAGGGCACCACCGGTGACCGGGGCGCCGACACCGACGGATCCGCCCACCGGGGATCGTCGCCCGCCAGCCGGGTGCCCGACCAGAAACCCTCGCTCCCGTCGTCCCGCCCGGCCCAGGACCAGCCCTCCGCGGGACCTCCGCCGGAGCCCGGCGCGGCCCGCTCCCCCGCGACACCGTCGGCGTACCGATCCCACGGCCCGGGGCCGTCCGGCCGGTCCCACTGCCCGGTGTCGTCCGGCTGGCCCCACCGGCCGGTTCCGTCGGTGCGCTCCCACCTGCCGGAGTGCTCCCAGCGGTCGACCTCACCAGCCGGCCGCCACGCGTGCACCCCTGACGCGTCCCAGGCGTCCACGGTCGGAAGACGGGCGGGCGGGATCTCGGACGCGGCGGGCTGCGACTCCCGGTCCCACGGATCGACGGCAGGTGGGTCCTCCGCCGCCCGCCGGCCCCGGCGGCCCTCCCGACGCGGCACGGACTCCGCCGCCTGCCCCTCCTCCAGCCCCGACCAGACGACCTGGGGTCGCTCCGACGGCAGGCGCCTCGGCCGGCTCGGCGGCACTGCTCCCGACACGGGGTCGTCCGCAGCCCGCCGCCGCCCGGAGTAGCCCGGCTCCCGCAGGTCGTCGAACGTCCACTCCCCGGTGTGCTCCGAGTCGCCACCGGTGCCGACCGCCGGGTCCTCAGCCCAGTTCGTCTCGCTGACCCGACGCCAACTGCTCGTGGTCTCGGTGGTCCGCCAGGCGGCACCGGAAGGCGGCCAGGCGACCTCGACCTGCTCCTCGTCGTCGGGAGCGGCGTGCCGGCCCCCGCCGTCCGCGCTGCGGACTCCCGACTCCAGCGCCCAACGCGGCAGGTAGCTGTCAACCGGCTCCCGCTGGCCGCGCTCGACGGCCCGACGCCGACTCGGCGTACCGTGCCGGTCGGAGCCGCGCTCCCGGGGATCGACCGGTGACGGATCGGCGGGGTCGTCCCAGGGGGCGACCGGTCGCCCGCGCGGACCATCCTCTCCGCGTCCCCAGTCCCGGTTACTCACGGCCGGAGCGTGACCCTTCTCAACCGATGGCGCAACCCGCCGTTCAGGTGTAGCCGTTCGCTGGAGATAGTACGGGACGTTCGATCCCGTAGTTCGACCGAAAACTTTCTGTCCACAGGCTGGGGATTGCGTTTGTGCAGCTCAGAGGCGTGCGCTGGAGAATTCCCCAGTCGTTGTCCACAGGCTGTGCACACCCTGCGCACATGTTCTCCACCGGCGTCCACAGGTTGTCCCGAGGCTCGTCCACCGGCGTGCTTGAGGGGCTGACCTCGGGTTCCGTATGGTTGGCCCCCGACCGGCCGTACGATGCCCCCGATCGACCGGCAGGTCGAGGTTGTCGTACCTGGTGGTAGGGCTCAATCCGGATCCGACGCTGTGGAGGGGGAACCCGTGTCGGTCACCGACGACATGCGGGCGGACTCGCGATCGGGCGGGGGGCAGGCGTCCCCGCCGCCGCAGCGCGACGGCCAGTTCGACAAGACCCCACCGCAGGACGTCGCAGCCGAGCAGTGCGTCCTCGGCGGCATGCTGCTGTCCAAGGACGCCATCGCCGACGTCGTCGAGATCCTCAAGACCAACGACTTCTACCGGCCGGTGCACGCCACCATCTTCGACACCATCCTGGAGATCTACGGTCGGGGCGAGCCGGCCGACTCCATCACCGTGGCGGCGGCCCTGGCCGACTCCGGTGACCTCGTCCGCATCGGCGGCGCCCCCTACCTGCACACGCTGATCGCGAGCGTGCCGACCGCCGCGAACGCGGCGTACTACGCCCGCATCGTCAGCGAGCGGGCGGTCCTGCGGCGTCTGGTCGAGGCGGGCACGAAGATCGTGCAACTCGGCTACGGCACGGGGCAGGGCGGCAGCCGCGACGTCGACGACATCGTGGACCTCGCCCAGCAGGCGGTCTACGACGTCACGGAGCGGCGCGTCAGCGAGGACTTCGCCGTGCTCGCCGACATGCTCCAGCCGACCCTGGACGAGATCGAGGCCGTGGGCGCCCAGGGCGGCGTGATGACCGGCGTACCCACCGGCTTCACCGACCTGGACCGCCTGCTCAACGGCCTGCACGCCGGGCAACTTGTGATCGTCGCCGGACGCCCTGGCTTGGGCAAATCGACCGCAAGTATGGATTTCGCGCGGAATGCTGCAATTCGGGCTAATCAGGCATCGGCGATCTTCTCGCTGGAAATGAGCAAGGTCGAGATCGTCATGCGGCTGCTGTCGGCCGAGGCGCGGGTGCCGCTGCACGTCCTGCGTAGCGGCCAGCTCTCCGACGACGACTGGACCAAGCTCGCCCGCTGCATGGGAGAGATCAGCGAGGCCCCGCTCTTCGTCGACGACACGCCGAGCATGAACCTGATGGAGATCCGGGCCAAGGCGCGCCGGCTCAAGCAGCGCCACGACCTCAAGCTGATCGTGGTCGACTATCTCCAGCTGATGACCTCCCCGAAGCGCACCGAGAGTCGGCAGCAGGAGGTCGCGGACCTGTCCCGTGGCCTGAAGCTGCTCGCCAAGGAGGTCGAGTGTCCGGTGATCGCGGTGAGTCAGCTGAACCGTGGCCCGGAGCAGCGTACCGACAAGCGACCGCAGTTGTCCGATTTGCGCGAATCTGGCTCGATCGAGCAGGATGCCGACGTTGTCATCCTTTTGCACCGCGACGACTACTATGACAAGGAATCGCCGCGGGCCGGGGAAGCGGATTTCATTGTCGCCAAGCACAGAAATGGTCCGACCGACACGGTGACGGTGGCCGCGCAGCTCCACCTGTCGCGCTTCGTGGACATGGCCATCGTCTGAGGCCGGTCGCGCCGGTCGGCCAGCAGCGCGGGAACGGGTCAGCCCAGCAGCGGGAACCAGCCGGCGACCTCGCCGAGTTCGAGCTGGTCGCGGTCGGTGAGCGGCATTCGTCCGGTGGCCTTGAGCAGGTACTCCGCGTCGCTCCACGCGGCCGGTCGTACGGCGTCGTCACTCAGCAGACCGTCCATGGTGGTCACGGCGACGCCGGTCGCGAGCGCTCCGGGCAGGGGTGCTCCCGGCAGGTCGAGGACCAGGTCCAGGTGGTGCACGACGGCCTCGGTGGTGAGAGTGGCGAGCAGGTCCGGCACCCGCAGCACGTGCCCCTGCGTGGTGACGTGGCCGTCGGGATCGGCCACGCTCGCGGCGCGTACGGCGGCGGGGGCGGTGTCGGCCCAGAGCCGGACGATCCCGTGGGGGCGGTCGAAGGCGGCGGCGGAGCGGCGGGCCCACCAGGCGTGCCGCGCGTCGTCCCCGTCGGGCGGGAACCCGCGCCAGTAGCTCACGTCGTCCACGTCGGGCGGGCCGTCGGTGGGACTGGCCAGCGCGACCAGCGCCCGCTGGGCGTCGCAGAGCACGTGGAACAGCAGGTCCGCGACGAGCCAGCCCCGGCACCGGGTGGGCCGTTGCAGGTCGGCGTCGTCGAGGTCCGCGACGACCCGGGTGATCCCGTCGTACGCCTGCGCCAGCGGGTGGTGCAGCGTGTGCGGCGTCATGGAGGGCAGCGTCGCACGGCCACCGCCGGTCGGCACGGCGAACGGTGGCGGCGGGTGGTGTGCGACCACGGGTGACCGGGCCGGTCGAGGCGCCGGCCCGGTCGACGGGAGTGGCTCAGCCGAACATCTCGTCCAGGAAGCTCTTGTGCTTCTTGCGCTTGTAGTGCCCGTGGTAGCCGTAGTGCTGCTGGCCGTAGGCGGGGGCCGGCGGGTAGCCGTGCGCGGGCGGGGGCGGCGGCGGGACGGCGCCGTAGCCCGGCTGGTGCGGGGCGGGGGCGGGCGGCGGCGGGGGCGGCGGAGGCGCGTAACCGCCCTGCTGGTGGCTCGGCTGGCCGGGGTGGCCACCGTGCTGCTGGGCGGGCTGCGCCGGGGCCGCCGGGGCCTGCTGGCGGTTCCAGTTGGCCTCCGCCTCGAACAGCTTCTCCAGCTCGCCGCGGTCGAGGAAGATTCCCCGGCACTCGCCGCACTGGTCGATGACGACGCCGCTGCGCTCGTACTGGCGCATTTCTCCGTGGCACTTGGGACAGGTCAGGCTCATCCTCCGACCGTACCCGGTCCGGTCATGCGGTCGCTGTCAGCGCTTCCGCGACTTCGGAGTCCGACACCTCGTGGAAGTCCTCGTAGTAGGCGCTCACCGCCATGAACTCGGGCGGATGCTGGGCGCAGACGACCTGGTCGGCCTCGGCGGCCAGCATCTCGTACGCCTCCTGCGAGCCGACCGGGACGGCGACCACGACCCGGCGGGCGCCGAGGTGGCGGGCGACCTGGACGGCGGCGCGGGCGCTGGCCCCGGTGGCCAGTCCGTCGTCGACGATCAGGGCGATGCGCCCGGTCAGGTCGAGCGGCGGCCGGCCGGCGCGGTAGAGCCGCTCGCGTCGCTCCAGTTCGGTCTGCTCGCGGTGGACGACCTCGGCGACGTCGCCCTCCGTGAGCCGGCTGGCCACGACGTCGTTGAGGACCCGCACGCCGTCGGGGCCGAGCGCGCCGAAGGCCACCTCGGGCGCTGCCGGCATGCCGAGTTTGCGGACGACCAGCACGTCCAGAGGTGCGCCGAGACGTTCGGCGACCACTCGGGCCACGGGCACACCGCCGCGTACCAGCCCGAGCACGATGACGTCGGGTTCACCGATGAGCGCGGTGAGCCGTTCGGCGAGGATCCGGCCCGCCTCTTCGCGGTCGCGGTAGGTGGTCATGCCTCAGGTCTACGCCGTGTCGCCGGCCTCCGCCCGCCAGATGCCGGAACCGGGGTGACACAGGGCGGGGGCCCAGGCCAGGAGGGCGAGTGGGTAGAGCAGGTAGCCGAAGCGGGTCGAGGGCATCAGCAGGATCGCGGCGAGCAGACCGTACCCGCAGATCAGGGCGGCGGTGACGGCGGTGCGGGGCGGTCGGCGGGCGAGCCGGACGGCGATGGCCAGCCCGGCGGCGAGGAGCAGCGCGGCGGCGACGGCGCGGCCGGCGGGCAGGGTGGTGGCGATCAGGTGGCCGGGGAACGGCGACTGTGCGGGGCTGGTGACCAGGCCGTGCCCGAGCGGGAAGCGGAGCACGTTCTCGACCAGCGCGTCGCGGTCGACGAGCAGGGCCGGCAGCAGCGCGGCGGCGGGCAGGCCGATCGCGCCGGCGGCGACCCGCAGGCCGGCCCGCCGGGTCAGACCCCAGATGATCAGTACGAGGGCGACCGGCCACGCGAAGAGCTTCAGCGCCCCGGCCAGGCCGACCGCGAGGCCGGCCCGACCCGGCCGGTCGGTGGCGGCGAGGGCGAGGGCGAGCAGGCAGAGCGCGAGTACGGGCAGGTCGTCGCCGCCGGTGGCCAGGGTGAGGGCGCAGACGGGGAGGACGGTGGCGGCCTGTACGCCGCGCAGCACGGCGGCGCCGGTGCGGTGGTCGGTGGGCCGGTCGGTGCGGCGGGTGAGGGCGCGGACCGCCAGGGCGAGGGCCAGCGCGGTGCCGACGGCGAACCAGACGCGGGCGTCGGTCAGCCAGGTGTCGACGGCGGCGCGGGGCAGCCCGAACAGGGCCATTCCCGGCTGGTACGGGGTGTAGCCGAGCAGTTGTTCGCCGGGCGGCAGGGCGGCGATCGCGTCGTGCCCGAGGTAGGGGGTGCCGGTGTCGACCAGCCGCCGGCCGGACTCCTCGACGACGAGCACCTCCTCCTGCGCCCGGTCGGTGCGTCCGCCGGAGCGTTGGATGCTCTGCCAGGCCAGGGGCAGCAGGGCGGTGGTGGTCCAGGCGAAGCCGGTGACCGCCCAGCGTGCCCGCAGCCCGGTCAGCGGTGATCCGGGGGCGCGCCGCCGGAGCAGGAGCTGACCTGTCGCGGCGAGGGCCGCGAGGAGGTACCCGACGGCGGCGACGGCGCCCCAGGCGCGGTGCGGGACCAGGGTGGACGTGGCCGCGGTGACCGCGGCGAAGGTCGCGGAGGCGGCGTAGAGGGTGAGGTCGAGGGCGAGGCCGCCGGCGGCGGAGTCGAGGCGTTGCCAGCCGCGGCGGCGGGCGGTCGGGGCGGCGGTCACGCCGGCCAGTCTGGCAGCAGGTGCGCGTCGCCGTGTCAGGCGGGCAGGTGGCGGTCGTTGCGCCCGCGTCCGGCTTGGCGGCGGCCCGGGGCGAGCCGGATGACGGCTCCCGCGTCGTGCAGCGGGGGCGCGAGTGTGCCGGGGCTGCCTCCGGAGCCGCGCCGGAAGGTCGCGAGGAGCGTGCCGGCGGGCACGGGCCGGGCGAAGAGGTGCCCCTGGCCGGCGGTGCAGCCCAGTTCCCAGAGGGCACGGCGCTGGGGTTCGCTCTCCACGCCCTCGGCGACCACGTCGAGCCCGAGGCTGCGACCCAGGTCGAGGGTGGAGCGGATGACGGCGGCGGCCTCGGCGGAGCTCTCCATGGCGGTCACGAAGCTGCGGTCGATCTTCAGCTCGTGCACGGGGATGCGGGAGAGCAGCGACAGGGAGGAGTAGCCGGTGCCGAAGTCGTCGAGGGCGAGCCGTACCCCCTCGTCGCGCAGGCGGCTGAGCACCCGGTCGACGACGTCGAGCTGGCTGAGGGTGAGGGTCTCGGTCAGCTCCAGCACCAGCCGGTCGGGGGGCAGGTCGTGGGCGCGTAGCCGGGCCAGCACGGAGCCGGGGAACCGGGCGTCGAGGAGGCTGCGCGGCGACACGTTGACCGCGACGGGTACGTCGAAGCCGGCGTCGCGCCAGTTGCCCGCCGCGATCAGGGCCTGGTCGAGGATCGCCTCGGCGAAGGCGGGGAGCAGGCCCGAGCGTTCGACGGCCTCCAGGAAGCGCAGCGGGTCGATCATCCCGTGGGTGGGGTGGTGCCAGCGGGCGAGGGCCTCCGCGCCGGTGACCCGGCCGCTGCCGAGGTCGACGATGGGCTGGAAGTTGACGGTGAACTCGTGGTCGGCGACGGCGCGTGGCAGTTCGCCGCCGAGGGTGAGCCGGCCGAGGTCGGCGGTGTCCCGGGTCGGGGCGTACGTCGAGATGCGCTGGCCGGCCCGTTTGGCCTGGTACATCGCCACGTCGGCGCGGCGCAGCAGTTCGGGCATGCCTCCGGTGGCGGGTGCGGCGGCGATTCCGCCGCTCGCCTCGACGCTGATCCGCATGCCGTCCAGGTCGAAGGGCTCGTGCAGCGCGGCGAGCAGGCTCTCCGCGCGGTGCGCGGCCACCGCCGGGGCCGGCAGACCCCGCAGGAGTACGGCGAACTCGTCGCCGCCGAGCCGGGCCACCAGGTCGCCGTCCTGGGCGGCGTCGCGTAGCCGCTCGGCGACCTGTATCAGCACCTGGTCCCCGGCGGCGTGCCCGAGCGTGTCGTTGACCTCCTTGAAGTGGTTGAGGTCGATCAGGACCAGCGCGGTCACTCCGTCGGCGTGCCGGGTGTTGAGGTGTTCGCTGCCCTGGTCGAGCAGGTGCCGGCGGTTGGCCAGCCCGGTCAGGGCGTCGTGGGTGGCGGCGTACGCGTGTTCGTCGGCGACCCGGGCCAGTTCGGCGTACGCCTGCGCGTTGCGTACGGCGGTGCAGAGCGCCGAGGCGAAGGTGCGCAGCGTGTACTCCTCCCGCTCGGAGAGCTGCACGGGCCCGCGGAAGCGCAGTCGCAGTACGCCCACGTCGACGGTGCGGTCGTGCCCTTCGAGCGCGGCGGGGATCACGGTGCCGTCGACGGAGGTCGGCTCGCCGGCCGGCCCGTCGTGGGTGATGGCGACCGCGCCACCGCGCACGGTCCGGCCGCCGTCGCGCAGTTCGATCTCCACCTCGTCGGCGGAGAACAGTTCGGCGGCCTGGGTGACCGCGGTGGTGAGGACCTTGTCCAGGTCGACCACGTTGAGCGCGTCGGTGGTGCGGGCCAGGCGCTGCCACGCCTGCTGTTCGGTGCGGGCCTTGACGCGGTTGGAGTAGAGCAGGTGGAGGCTGAGTACGAGGGGCGGCACCGCCAGCAGGAGCCGGGCGTCCGCGTGGAGGATGAACAGCGTGGTGACGATGAGGACGAAACGCGCCAGCGCGCTCGTCAGCCGCAGTCCGAGGTCGTCGCGGAAGAGTCGCCGGAGCCGGGTGCCGGTGGCGAGTGCGATGACCGGGAGGGTCAGCAGTTCGTCGAGGACCACCGTGACGGCGTAGGCGAGCGCGAGCGGGCCGAGGGCCGGCCAGAGGTCGTCGACCGGTGGAGACGCGCCGGCCGCGTGCAGGGCCGCCCCGCCGCCCACCGCGAGCAGCATGGTCTTGGCCACTCCGAAGGCGGCCTTCAACGGCGGGAGCTTGGCGAGGTACTGGGCGATCGCCACGCCGATGCCGGTGGCCAGGATCACCAGCGGGGTCGGTGCGACCGCCAGGCTCAGGATGATCGCCGTCTCGCTCCAGGAGATCGCGTGCACCGTCGCACGGATCCGGATCCGCCACTTGATCGTCATCGCGAGGAGGGCGAGACAGATCAGAGTGACCGAGAGGGTGAGGTGGTTGCGGGACCAGTCGAGCTTGGTCAACTCGCGGAGACACAGGGCGGCCGCGAAGGCCGCCACAACGCAGACGAGGCCGACGTGCAGCGTCAGCCGCCGCTCGGCCTCTGTCTTGCCCACGTCCGGTCGTGTCACCGCGCCCCGACTGCTCTCCCTTGCTAAGCAGGCCAAGATTACCCGCGGTCACGCGCCAGCCACAATGCTCAGTTCCACTCGTGTGCCGACATCGCTACCCTCCCCGGTTTCGCGTTGGCCCTTGCGCGGCGGTGTTCCGCGCCGCCGACAGCCTAAGTGCGGTTCGGGCAATTATGGAGGGATATATGTGACTATGGGCAATGGATGAGAACCGTGCCCCGTGACGTGACTTTCTGCTTCTGCGTGGGAACTCAGTGCTGTGTTTCTGTCGTCTTCCGTTAACGCTAGATAATGAACCGTCGATGGCCGCGTGGGTATCGGACACGACGGTGCAGTTTGCACGGCCGACAGCTTCGGCACCGGGGCCGTGGGGCGCGACCCGGGCCCGCCGAGTGGCCGGGTCCACCGCTTCCGCGCCGGTACGCGCGATCCGCCAACCGGTTCCGTGAGCGCCGACGACGCGCGGGCGAACCCGGCGACGTCACGGAAATGACGCGGCAAGATGCACTCCGTACCTTGCTCCCTGTCGCTCCGGCCGGCCGGTCGCCGGGCCAATTCCCCTCGATGGTGATGATCGCTTTCCGGGGCGGCGGAGAGCCTATGCCGGCACACCGTTGCGGCACGGCATCCCGGTCCACCGCCGTACGGGGACCGCTATCGCGTCACACCCGGAAGCGGGATGGAAACGGTTCGTGGGGCGGCGGGCCGAAACGCGTTCCTACTTGCGTCCAATTCACGACAGCGTGGCGTACCGGAAAGATAGGCTCGCGACCGTGACCGATCCCGCGCAGCTCACCCACGTCGATCCGGCGGGCGCGGCCCGCATGGTCGACGTCTCCGCGAAGGCGGTCACCGGCCGCCTGGCCGTCGCCGCCGGCCGGCTCCGCACCACGTCCGAGGTCGTCGAGCTGCTGCGCCGCGACGGGCTGCCCAAGGGCGACGCGCTGGCGGTCGGCCGCCTCGCCGGCATCATGGGCGCGAAGCGCACCCCCGACCTGATCCCGCTCTGCCACCCCATCGCCCTGCACGGCGTCACGGTCGACCTGGCGCTCACCGACGACACCGTCGAGATCACCGCCACCGCGCGGACGGCGGACCGCACCGGCGTGGAGATGGAGGCGCTGACGGCGGTGGCCGTCGCCGGGCTGGCGCTGGTCGACATGGTCAAGGCGGTCGACCCGGCGGCCAGCGTCGACGCGGTCCGGGTGCTGCGCAAGGAGGGCGGCAAGACCGGCTTGTGGGTCCGGCCGGAGGAGCGGCCGTGATCCGGGCCCGCGTGGTGGTGGCGTCCAACCGGGCCGCCGCCGGGGTGTACGCGGACACCAGCGGCCCCCTGCTCGTCGCCGGCCTGCGCGACCTCGGCTGCGAGGTGGACGGGCCGGTGGTGGTGCCCGACGGCGAGCCCGTGGGGGAGGCGCTGCGCGCCGCCCTGGCCGACGGGATCGACGTCGTGCTGACCAGCGGCGGCACGGGGATCAACCCGTCGGACCGTACGCCCGAGGTGACCCGGGCGCTGCTCGACCACGAGGTCCCCGGCATCGCCGAGGCGATCCGGGCGCACAGCCGCGACAAGGTGCCCGCCGCCGCGCTCTCCCGGGGGCTCGCCGGCGTGGTCGGCCGGATGCTGGTGGTCAACCTGCCCGGTTCGACCGGCGGAGCCAGGGACGGCCTCGCCGTGCTCGCGCCGATCCTCGCCCACGCCGTCGACCAGCTCCGCGGCGGCGACCACTGACGACGGACGCGGACGGACCGACCGGTGGGTGCGGGCGGACCGACCGGTGGGCGCGGGGCCGCTGACGGCGCGACCGGCGTACCGCACCGTTAGGCTCGGCCGGTGAGCACGGAAACCGCACCGGCCGCCGAGCCGGTCAGCGCGCCCCCGCCCGCCGGCTGGGAGGAGGCCCGGTCCCGGGTGTACGCCGTCGGTCTGGCCGCCGCGCTCACCGCCGTCAGCCGGCCGCTCGCCGAGATCGACGGGCACACCCTCGCCGAGCCGCTGACCACCCGTACGGACCTGCCCGCCTTCCCCACCTCCAGCGTCGACGGCTGGGCGGTGCGGGGCGCCGGGCCGTGGCGGCCGGTCGGGCGGGTGCTGGCGGGCGGCACCCCCGCCCCGCTGACCGACGACGGGACGACCGTCGAGATCGCCACCGGCGCGATGGTGCCGGAGGGCACCACGGCCGTGCTGCGGGTGGAGGAGTCCCGCCGTACGCCGGAGGGGCTGGTCGACGGCACGCCGCGCCCGGCGCCGGAGTGGCGCGAGCCGGGCGAGGAGGCGTACGCCGGGGAGGAACTCGTCGCCGCCGGCACCCCGGTGGATCCGGCGCTGATCGGCCTGGCCGCCTCCTGCGGGCACGACCGTCTGCTGGTGCGACGGCAGCCCCGCGCCGCGCTGCTGGTCTTCGGCGACGAGCTGCTGACCGCCGGCCCGCCCGGCGCCGGCCGGGTACGCGACGCGCTCGGGCCGGCGGTGCCGGCCTGGTTGCGCCGCTACGGCTGCCTGGTGCGCCCCTCGGACGTGGTGGGACCGGTGGCGGACACCCTCCCCGCGCACGTGGCGGCGCTGCGCGCCGCGCTGGGCACCGCCGACCTGGTGTGCACCACCGGCGGCACGATGCACGGACCGGTCGACCACCTGCATCCGACGCTGGAGGCGCTCGGTGCCGACTACGTGGTCAACACGGTGGCGGTGCGCCCCGGGTTTCCGATGCTGCTGGCGCGGCTGGCCGACGCCGACGGCCGGGTCCGGTTCGTCGCCGGGCTGCCCGGCAACCCGCAGTCCGCCATCGTCGCCCTGGTCTCGCTGGTCGCCCCGCTGCTGGCCGGCCTGACGGGCCGTTCGATGCCGGTGCTGCCGCACGCCACGCTCGCCGAGCCGGTACGCGGGCGGGGCGCGTACACCCATCTGGCGCTGGTACGGGTGGACCGGGTCGCCGGCACCGCGCACCCCGTTCGGCACGTCGGCTCCGCGATGCTGCGCGGGCTGGCCGGCGCCGACGGGTTCGCCGTCATCCGACCCGGCAGCTCCGGCGAGCCCGGCGACCGGGTGCCGGTCGTACCGCTGCCGCTGCTGCCGGGGGAGCGTGCGTGGTGACCGCGCCGACCACCGACGCGGCGGACCGTCGCCCGAGGACGTTCGGCGAGGTCACCGACCGCCCGCTCGACCTCGCCGCGCACGAGGCGGCGGTCGCGGACCGCCGGGCCGGCGCGGTGGTCTCGTTCCAGGGGGTGGTCCGCGACCACGACCACGGTCGCGCGGTGACCAGCCTGGAGTACGAGGGCCACCCGAGCGCCGGGCGGATCCTGCGCGAGGTCGCGGTCGAGATCGCCGCCGATCCCGACGTGTACGCGGTCGCGGTGTCGCACCGGGTCGGTCCCCTCGCCATCGGCGACGTGGCCCTGGTGGCGGCCGTCAGCACCGCCCACCGGGCCGCCGCGTTCGCGGCCTGCGCGCGGCTGGTCGACGAGGCCAAGGCGCGGCTGCCGATCTGGAAGCGGCAGGTCTTCGCCGACGGCACCGAGGAGTGGGTGAACTGCCCCTGAGCGGGGCGGCTCGGCTCCACCCCGTCAGCGGCGGACGCCCGTCATGGCCTGGCGGCCGAACCGGTCGGCGTAGAAGGCCGGCTCGGCGCCGGGGCGCCACGGCAGCGCGGCGACCAGCAGGATCAGGGCCAGCGCCAGCGAGTTCTCCATCAGGGCGCCGAAGAGGCCGTCCTGGTAGTGCGACACCTCGGGGAGCTGGTGCTCGTACGGCCAGATCGGGGAGATCAGGAAGAGCAGGTAGAGCCCGATCGCGGCGCCGCCGTGCCGGAGCCCGGTCAACGTCGGGTACCAGATCGGCGAGCGCAGCCCGGTCACCCCCGGCGGTCCGCCGTACCCGCCCTGGCCGGTTCGCAGCGCCGGCCCGCGGCTGGCGTCGCGACGGCGTACGGCCGCGTCGGCCAGCACGATGATCGCGGGGATCACCCAGACCAGGTGGTGCGTCCAGGAGATCGGGCTGATCACGTTGGCGGTGAGACCGACCAGCGTGAACGCGGTCAGCTCGTCGCCGTCGGCGCGGGCGTTGACGGCCCGGGAGAGGCCGAGCGCCAGCATCAGCACCGAGAACGCCAGCCAGAGCAGGCCGGGCGTCTCGATCGAGTCGTACAGCCGGGCCAGCAGCCCCGCCAACGACTGGTTGGGCGTCATGTCGGCGGCCCCGACCCGCTCGGTCTGCCAGAGTACGCCGCCGAAGTAGGCCCGGGACTCCGTGCCGACGACCGCGAAGGAACCGACCGTCACGGCGATCGCGGTGCCGATCGCGGTGGTCGCGGCCCGCCACTGTCGGGTGATGACCAGGTAGGCGATGAACAGCGCCGGGGTGAGCTTGACCGCGGTGGCCAGGCCGATGCCGACGCCGGCCCAGGCGCCGCTGTAGACGAAGCGCAGCAGCAGGCCGTCGCTGGGCGCGATGTGGGTGCCCCGGCGGGACCGCCAGCGGAGGCCGATCAGGTCGGCCATGATCAGCGCGAAGAGGAGCAGGTTCACCTGGCCGTAGCCGAGGGTCTCCCGGGCCGGCTCGACGGCGACCGCCAGCGGCGTCGCGATCCCCACGGTGAACCACAGGGGCCAGCCGAGCCGGTCGACGATCGGGCGGAGCAGCCCGGCCAGCACGATGGCCAGGGCGGCGATGCTCGCGAGGGCGTTGACCATCCCGGCCAGCTCGACCGGCAGGTGCGCCATCGGCAGCATCACCAGGCCGCCGAACGGCGGGTAGGTGAAGCCCAGGGTGGTGCCGGGTGCGATGAACTCGTAGAGCTCGTGACCGCTCGCCCACCACACCACCGCGCCGTGGTAGATCTTCATGTCGAAGAAGTTGTACGGCCGCCCGAAGGCACCGATGGCGAGCCATGCGGCATAGGCGACGGCGGCCACGATGCCAGCCCGTACGACTGTCCTACGATCGATCCCACGCGTTACGCGACGGACTGGGGCGAGGCGGTCCACCCGTCTTCCGACGGTCGCCGGCATGGCGTGGCCACCCCCGTACCAAGGTCGTCCTACCCGTCCAGGTCCTGCACGGAGCCTAGAACGGCGCCTCACGTTAATGCCTCCCGCGTTATGCGACCGTGTCCGATCCCACACAAGTTTTTGACATTTCCACCGCGTTAACGCCTGTCGGGTGGTTCAGGTGATTCGCGGTGTTGACGCGTGAGGGGTCGGCCGGGGGAAGGTATCGACGCAGGTCAGCCGGGCAGTCGTCGGGCCGTCGCTGCTGATCGTACGGCGATCCGGGCCTCCCTGCGGGCGGTACGGACGGCTCGCTGCACGGAACGTCGGGAGTGGCCGATCCGGTGTCCGGTCCGCCAGCGCAGTCCCGGCCTGCCGCCGGTGTCCGCGGCGGCGAGCAGCAGCCCGCCGAAGAGGCCGAGGTTCTTCAGGAAGTGGACCTGGTTGGCGCGCCGCGCCGCCGGGTCGTCGTTGTTCCAGAAGGGATGCCCGGCGAGGGTCACCGGGACCAGCGTGCCGGCGAGGACGAGCGCCGCAGGCCGGGCGAACCGACCGGTGGCGAGCATCAGCCCGGCGCCCACCTGCACCGCCGCGTTGATGCGGATCAGCGTCTCGGTGTCGGTCGGGATGCGGGGGTCGGCCTTCTCCAACAGCGGCGTCACCCGGTCCGTCACGGGCTTCGCGGCCGGGACGAGCTGCCCGGGGTTGCGGAGATTCGTGAACCCGCTGACCACGAAGATGCCGCTCAGCATGGCGCGGGCGAGGGAACGTACGGGTTTCATGGGTCAGTCATACCCCGTCGCCGGCCCGGCTACCCCCGCAACCGCCGATCCGGATCGGCGGCGGTGCACGCCACGCCACGCCGATCCGAGCGACCGTCGCTGATGGACCGCCAGTGAGGGGTAACGTGCCCCGCGTGACGACGCTGCGGCTGCGACCCGAGGACCCGGCCGACATCGGCGCGGTCCGGCGGGTGCTGGCCGCCGCGTTCGCCCGCCCCGACGTGGCCACGCCGCCCGAGGTCGGGCTGGTCGAGGAGTTGCGCGGCAGCGACGCCTGGCTGCCGGAGCTGGCGATGGTCGCCGAGTACGGCGGCGAGGTCGTCGGTTACGCCCTGCTCTCCAGGGTGCGGGTGAAGTCCGACGACCACACCGCGCCGGCCCTGGCGCTCGGCCCGGTGGCGGTCGCGCCGCACCGGCGGCGGATCGGGCTGGGCGCGGCGGTGGTGCAGGCCGCCGTCGAGGCGGCCACCGAGCTGGGCGAACGGCTGGTGGTGGTGCTGGGTGACCCGGCCTACTACCACCGGTTCGGCTTCGGGCGGGCCGACCGGTTGGGCCTGAGCAGTCCCTGGTCGGGCCTGGGCGACCCGTGGCAGGCGCTGGTGCTGCCGCCGTCCACGAGCGGCGAGGGGCCACCGCCGCGCGGTGAGGTGATCTTCCCACCGCCCTGGTCCAAGGTCTGACGCCGGCCTGATCCCACGCGCGAAGCCCGCGCCGCGCCGGACCCGGCCGTCCCGCGCCGCGCTCATCGGGTGTGCGCCCGTCGCGGCCCGTGGTGGCCGGTCAGGCCGGTTGGGTACGCAGGTAGCGGCCGAAGTGGGGGACGGTGAAGGCGACCGTGCCGCGTTCCCCGGAGTAGATCAGGCCCTTCTTGATCAGCGCGTCCCGGGCCGGGGAGAGGCTGGCCGGCTTGCGCCCCAGGGACCGGGCGATCTCCGCCGTCGGTACGGCGGCGTCCATGTCGTCGCGGCCCCCGCCGTCGGTCTCGCCCTCCACCAGGGACAGGGTGGCCATGGCCCGCATGTATTCGCGCTCGGCGGGGGTGGCCCGTTCGAAGCGGGAGCCGAAGAAGCCCACCGCCAGCTCGGCCTCGGCCTCGGGCGCGGCGACCCGTACGTCGGCGGCGGTGATCGGCGAGCGGGGCGCGTGGTCCCAGGTCGCCTTCCCGTACGCCTGGACGAAGTAGGGATAGCCGCCGGACTTCTCGTAGAGCAGGTCGAGCGCCTTCTGCTCGTACTCGACCTCCTCGCGCTCGGCCGGCGCGCAGAGCGCCTGGTCGGCGGCGATCCGGTCGAGCCGGTCGATGCGCTGGTAACGGAAGAGCCGCTCGGAGTACGACTTGGCCGCGCTGAGCACGGCCGGCAGGTGCGGCAGCCCGGCGCCGACCACGATCAGCGGCGCGCCGAGCTGGGACAGCTCGTGGCAGGCGGCGCAGAGCGCGGAGACGTCCTCCGGGCCGAGGTCCTGCATCTCGTCGATGAAGACCGCGATGCCGGTGCCGACGTCGGCGGCCACCGCCGCGGCGTCGGTGAGCAGCTCCACCAGGTCGATCTCGATGTCGCCGGAGTCGGCGCGGCCGCTGGCGGCGGGCACGTCGATACCGGGCTGCCACCGGTCGCGCAGCTTCGGGGCGGCGTTGCCGCGACCGGTCGGCGCGGTCCGCTGGGCGAACGCCTTGAGTACGCCGAGGAAGGCGTCGATCCGGTCGGGCGCGCGGTGCCGGGGTGCCAGCTCCCGGACGGCCATGTGCAGCGCGGCGGCGATCGGGCGACGCAGCGACTGGTCCGGGCGCGCCTCGATCTTTCCGCTGCCCCAGAGGTGGTTGATCGCCTGGGAGCGGAGGGTGTTGAGCAGCACGGTCTTGCCGACCCCGCGCAGGCCGGTGAGCATCAGGCTGCGTTCGGGCCGGCCCCGGGCGATGCGCTCCAGCACGACGTCGAAGACGTCCAGCTCGCGCCCCCGCCCGGCGAGTTCGGGGGGACGCTGGCCGGCGCCCGGCGCGTACGGGTTGCGGACCGGATCCACGCATCGCACAGTATCGGGCCGTCTAGCTGCGGGACTAGACATGCGTAGAGGGGGCAACCGGCGTGTCGGGCCCTCGGGAGGAGTCTCGACGCAAAACTAGGGCTGTCTAGCGTGGATGCTAGACAGCCCTAGTTTCGGCAATCAGCGCTTCTTCAGGCAGAGCACGTAGTCGAGGAAGTCCAGCGAGTTGTTGTGCGTGTAGTTCGCGGTCGCCTCCGGAGCCCGGGTCTTGCAGAGGTTGCCGTTCGCCGTACCGGGGATCCGCAGCAGCACCTCGTACGTGTTGGGGCCGCAGGGCACCTTCCGCAGCTCGGCGTCGCTGGCCGTACCGTCGTTGACCACGCAGTCGCCCTTGGCGAACTCGGCCCTGGTGGGGCTCGGACGGGCGGAGGTGGGTGCCGGGGTGGGCTCGTCCGTCGGCTCGGTGGTCGGCTCGACCGTCGGCTTGGCGGGAGCACTCATCGTCGGGGTCGCGATCGGGTCCTCGTCGTCGGACTGCCAGAACGCCCAGCCGGCGAGGCCGAGGCACGGGCAGAGCAGGAGCACCACCACCAGGCCGATGACCAGCGCGATCTTGCCGCCGCCGCCTTTGGCCGGCGGGGCGGCCGGGGGCATCCCGTACCCGCCCGGCAACGGCGGCGGCGGGGCACCCCACTGGCCGCCGGGCGTCGGCGCGGGCCCCGGCCCGGCCGGCGGGTAGCTTCCGTGGACCCCGGCCGGCGGGTACCCGGCCCCGGCCCCGGAGGTCGGCGGCGGCGGGTAGCCGGCCCCGGACGTGGGCGGCGGCGGGTAGCCGGCCCCCGACGTGGGCGGCGGGTAGCCGGCTCCGGAACTCGGCGGAGGGTAGCCCGGATCCTGGGCCGGCGGCGGCGGGGACTGGTTCCACATCGGGTCCGGCTGGCCCCACTGCGGGGCGGCCGGCGCTTCACCACGGGACGGCGGCTGACCCCACTGCGGTTCGCCCCCGGACTGCTGGCCCCACTGGCCGGCGGCCGGCGGCTGGCCCCACTCGGGCAGCGTCGGGTCGATGGGGGGCGGGCCGCCCGGAGTGCCGGGCTGGCGCTGGTAGGGGTCGTCCGGCTGCGCGGGTGATCCGTAGGTCGTCATCTCTTCCTCAGGGGTGCGGTCGCCCAGGGGCGCGGTGGTTCAGGGGTTGGTCGCTCAGGGGACGCTGCGGCTCAGCGCTGCGGCGCAGCGCGCTGGCCTAGCGCTGCTTCAGGCAGAGCACGAAGTCGAGGGTGTCCAGCTCGCTGTCGAAGAAGTACCAGTTGGTGTAGCCGTCAACCTTGGCGCACTTCGCCGCCGCGTCCTTCTCGCCGCTGGTCGCGCCGTCGATCCGGCGCAGCACCTCGTACGTCTGCGGGGCGCAGTCGCTGATCAGCAGCTTGGGCTTGCCACCGGCCGGGCCGTCGTTACGGACGCACTGGCCGGCCTTGACGAAGCGCGGGTCGGCCGAGGAGTCGGGGGCGGGCGTGATCGGTGCGGGGGCCGTCGCGCTGGCCGGCGCGTCCGACGGGTCGGCCTTCGCCACGGGCGCGGATCCGGTCGGCGTGGCGACGGGCGTCTCGTCGTCCTGGTCGAGCAGGTAGAGCACCGCTGCCCCGCCGACCAGGACCAGCAGCACCACCGTGGCGAGCACCGCGACGACCGGGGCCGCCCGTCCGCGTCGGCGCTGCGGGGGCGGGCCGGGACCTCCCGCGTACGGGTCACCCCAGGCGTCCGGCCAGGACCCGTCCGACGGGCCGTACGGCTGATCGGGGCGCCGCCCGTGCCACGGGTCCGGGTCCCCGTGACCCGGTGGTCCGTAGTTCGCCATGCACGCCTCCCGTGCGAGTGGTGAGAGGCCGGCCACCAACGAGGGACGCCGACGCCCCCGTCACCGTAGCGTGTCCACCGATGAGCCCACCTCCACCGAGCGCACCGCCGCCGACCGCGGCCGGGACCGGAACCGGACCGGTCGCCGGGGCGGGTCGTACGGCTGCCGCCGGGCCGGCACTGCTCTGGACCGCGTTGCTGCTGGTCTATGTCCTCTGGGGCTCCACCTATCTGGGCATCCGGATCGCCGTGGAGTCCATGCCGCCGCTCACATCGGCGGCTGCCCGGTTCGCCGCCGCCGCCCTGGTGCTGGCGATCGTGCTGCGGGTGCGGCGGGGGCGCGGCGCGCTGCGGGTCGACCGGCGGCAGCTCGCCTCGACGGCACTGGTCGGGGTGCTCCTGCTGGCCTGCGGCAACGGGCTCGTGGTGCTCGCCCAGTCCGGTCCGGCGGGAGTCGCGGTGCCCTCCGGGATCGCCGCGCTGCTGGTGGCCACCGTTCCGCTGCTGGTGGTGCTGCTGCGTACGGTCACCGGCGACCGCCCCCGGTCGTGGACGCTGGCCGGGGTGACGGTGGGCTTCGTCGGCCTGGTGCTGTTGGTGCTGCCGACCGGAGGGGCGGGCGCCGTACCGCTCACCGGGGCGCTGACCGTGGTCGCCGCGGCCACCTGCTGGTCGATCGGCTCCTTCATCTCCGGGCGCATCCGGATGCCCGCCGACCCGTTCGTCGCCACCGTCTACGAGATGCTCGCCGGGGCGGTCGCACTCGCCGTCCTCGCCGTGGGCCGTGGCGAGTTGCGCGGCTTCGACCTGGGCGCCGTGACCACCCGGTCGTGGCTCGCGCTCGCGTACCTGACGGTGGCCGGCTCGCTGGTGGCCTTCACCGCGTACGTCTGGCTGCTGCACAACGCCCCGATCTCGCTGGCCTCCACGTACGCGTACGTCAACCCGGTGGTCGCGGTGACGCTCGGCGCGTTGTTCGTCGCCGAGCCGGTCACCGCGCGGGTGGTGCTCGGCGGCGCGGTCATCCTCGCCGGCGTGGCCCTCGTGGTGAGCACCGAGAGACCGCGACGTCCCGCCCGGGGTACCGCGCCGGAGCCGTCGCGCCGGTAGCGTCCGCCCGTGTCGACCGGGCTGCTGGCATGCGTGGCGCTGCTCGGTGCCCTGAGCGGCCTCGCCGCGCCCCGGGCCGCCCGTCACTTCACCGCCCCGCCCGCGTCGCGCGAACGAGATCCGGCCCGAGATCACGCCGCCGGCACCGGGACAGTGCCGGGCACGGTTCCGCACGCGGAGGACACGCCAGCCGTGGCGCGAGACGCGGACAAGGCGCCAGCCGTGGTGCGAGACGGGGATGCCGGGCCGTCCGTCGTACGCGTCGTCGAGGCCGCGTGGGGCGCGTCCGCGGGAGCCCTGGTGTTCGCCGGGCTCGCCGCGACCCTGGGGGCCGACCCCGCCCTGCCGGTCCTCCTCGCGCTGGCGGCCGTCGGGCAGGTGCTCGCCCTGGTCGACCTGGCCTGCCTGCGGCTGCCCGACCCGCTGGTGGGCACCGCCGGGCTGGTCGCCGCCGGCGGCCTGGCCGGCGTGGCGGCAACGTCCGGCAACCCCGGGCACCTGCTCGGCGCCATGGCCGGGGCCGTGCTCTGCTTCGCCTGCCACGTGCTGCTGGCGTTGCTGCCCGGTTCCCGGCTGGGCTTCGGCGACGTGAAACTCGCTGCCGTCCTCGGCCTGCCGCTCGGTTGGCTCGGCGGGCCGACCCTGGCGCTCGGGCTGCTCCTGCCGCACCTGCTCCACGGTGTGGTGGTGCTCGTCCTGCTGGCCGCAGGCAGGGTGCGCCGCGACACGCCGCTTCCGCTCGGCCCGGCCCTGCTCACCGGCGCCTGGCTGGCCGCCCTCACCGCCTGAGCCGCGCTGACCGCGTACGCCGCATCGACAGTTAGGCCGCACGGGCAGGCCCACCCCGCGCCTGGCCGGCCGCGCCCTGACCGCCGGACGCTGTGTCGCGCGTCAGGCGGGGCGGTGGAGCCGGCGGGATCAGATGAGGCGGAGCTGGCGGTCGCGGGGGCGGCGGGGCTCGGTCTCGCCGAAGCGTTCGAAGAGGCCCGGGTCGATGACGTCGAGGAACGGCGACGGGGCGCACTCGCGTTCCGTGCCGTGCCGGCTGCGGCGGGCGGCGTGGGTCACGTAGAGCCGGTCCTGGGCCCGGGTCAGCCCGACGAAGAAGAGCCGCCGCTCCTCGGCGATCGCGTCGGAGTCGGGCGTGCTGCCGGGCCAGCGCAGCGGGAGCAGGCCGTCCTCGGCACCGACCAGGAAGACCACCGGGAACTCCAGCCCCTTGGCGGCGTGCAGGGTGAGCAGAGTGACCGCCTCGGCGCGGGGGTCGAGCGCGTCCACCTCCGCCCCGGTGGCGAGCTGGGAGAGGAACAGCGGCAGGTCGTCGCCGCAGCGGCGGGCCAGCGGGGTGAGCAGGTCGACGGCCGAGCGGACGTCCTCCGGGCGTACGGCACCGGCGCCGTCCAGCGTGGGCACGGCGAAGCGCTCCGCCAGCACCTGACCGGCCAGCCGGACGCGGGCGGCGAGCGAACCGTCGAGCCCGTCCGCGTGGCGCAGCTCGCGCGCGATGGCGGCCACCCCGGGCCGGTCCCGCAGCCGGTCGTGCGAGCGCTTCTGCACCGGGATGTTCGCCCGTGCCAGCGCGTCCACGATCGGGGCGGCCTGCGCGTCGGTGCGGTAGAGCACCGCGATGTCGGAGAAGGAGAGCGAGGTGGACCGGCCGTCGATCCGCCCCGAGTCGAGGGACCGGTGCGACAGCCCGCCGACCAGCTCGTCGATGGTGCGTACGACGAAGTCGGCCTCGTCGGCGACGGACGCCGCCGGGTAGCGACCCACCAGCGGGGCCTCCGGGTCGAGCCGGGCCGGGTCGAGCCGGCGGCCACGTACCAGCGACGACGGCGCGATGGCCTGTACGGCGGCGGCCAGGATCGGCGCCGACGAGCGGTAGTTGCGGTTCAGCCGGACCAGCCGGGCGTCGGTGAAGTCCTGCGAGAAGCGCAGGAAGTAGCCGACGTCGGCGCCCCGGAAGGAATAGATCGCCTGGTCCGGGTCGCCGATCGCGCAGAGGTTGCCGTCGGCGGGGCTGAGCAGGCGCAGCAGCTCGTACTGCACCTCGTCGACGTCCTGGTACTCGTCGACGAAGATCCACCGCCAGCGCTCCCGGTACCGCTGCACCAGCTTCCGGTCGGCCTTCAGCAGCGCGACCGGCAGGGTCAGCAGCTCGTCGAGGTCCACCAGGTCCTGCTTGCGCAGCAGCGCCGCGTAGGCCGCGTCGTCGTCGCCCGCCTCGGCGCGGGCCTCCGCCCGCTGGGCGTCGTCGGCGATCCGGAAGTCCGCCGGCAGGCCGACGGCGTCGGCGTTCTCCCGCAGGATCGTCAGACCCAGCGAGTGGAAGGTGCCGACGGTGACGTCCTCGGCGACCGGCCCGAGCAGCCCGTCGAGGCGGTGCCGCAGCTCCTCGGCGGCCCGCCGGGTGAAGGTGATCGCCAGGCACTGCTCGGGGAAGACGTTCAGCTCCGCGCAGAGGTAGGCGATCCGGTGGGTCAGCGTCCGGGTCTTGCCGGTGCCCGGCCCGGCGACGATGAGCAGCGGCCCGCCCGGCGCCGAGGCGGCCACCCGCTGCATGGCGTCCAGCCGGTCCAGCAGGCCCGTGCCGACCTCCTCCATGCCGGCGAGCATCGGCTCGAACGGCTCGTGCGGTGAGGGCGTCGGCGCGATCGGGGGCGGCGGCGCGGGCGGCGCGGCCTTGCGCTTCGGCTCGGCCTTCGCCGCCGCCGGGCGCTTGGCGCGGGGCTTCGGCGCCGGCTCCGCCGGGGTGCGCTGCGCCGGCACGGGTACGTCGAAGAGGGTCTCCTGCGCCGCACCCGCGTTGCCGCCCAGCTCGGCCGGGTCGAAGAGGGTGATGACGCCGTACTCGCCGTCGTAGCCGGGGACCCGGCGCACGTCGCCCCGGCGCAGCCGGCCGATGCCCTCGGCGAGCAGTTCCCCGCCGACCCGGCCGATCTCGTCGAGCGGCGTGGTGGTGAGGATCTCCAGCTCCGGGCCGAGCGCCGCGACCAGCTCGTTGAGTTTTCCTTCGACCTTCTTGGACCGGGCACCCACCTTGTTCAGCTCGCCGAGGATCTCGGCCAGCGGCACCAGGTGGGTGACGTCGCGGGCGTGCGCGGGGCGCTGCCCCGACGGCCGGTCGGCCAGCTCCTCGACCCGGCTGAGTACGCCGACGGTCAGCGGCTTGCCGCACTCCGGGCAGCGGCCACCGGCGGCCCGGGTCTGCTCGGGCGACCAGTTGACCCCGCAGAGGCGGTGCCCGTCCGCGTGGTACTTGCCCTCCTCGGGGAAGAACTCGATGGTCCCGGCGAGCCCGTCACCGGTACGCAGCGCGTCCCGGATGGCGAAGTAGTCGCGGGCGGTGGCGAAGACGGTGGCCTCCCGGGCCAGCGCCGGCGGCGAGTGTGCGTCCGAGTTGGAGACCAGCCGGTAGCCGTCCAGGCTGCCGACGCGCCAGTTCATCTCGGGGTCGGAGGAGAGGCCGGTCTCCACCGCGAAGATGTGCTCGGCGAGGTCGGCGTAGCAGTCGGCGATCGCGTCGAAGCCCGACTTGGAGCCCAGCGCGGAGAACCACGGGGTCCAGATGTGCGCCGGCACCAGGTAGCCGTCGGCGCTGGCCTCCAGCGTGATCTCCAGCAGGTCCCGGGAGTCCAGACCGAGGATGGGCCGGCCGTCCGAGCCGAGGTTGCCGATCCGCCCGAGCGCGGTGTTGAACCGGGCCACCGCGTCCAGGTCGGGCAGGTAGATCAGGTGGTGCACCTTGCGGGTGCGGTCGTCTCGCTTGTAGATCGTGGAGATCTCCACGCTGAGCATGAACCGGACCGGGTTCGCCTCCGCCTCGCTCGCCAGGCGGGGCGGCAGCCGGCGGGCGATGTCGCGCTCCGCCTCCGGGCTGAGCCGGTGCAGGCCGGGCTCCGCCGGGTGCAGCGTCTCGCGGAGGTGGTCGTACCAGGCGGGGTGGGTGAAGTCGCCGGTGCCGAGCACCCCGATGCCCTTGCGCCGCGCCCACCAGCCGAGGTTGGGCAGGGTGAGGTCACGGCTGCACGCGCGCGAGTACTTCGAGTGGATGTGCAGATCCGCGACGAACGGCGAAGGGCCGCCGGGGGGTGCGGGACTGAACGGAGGCACGCCGCATCCTGTCACGCCCGCGCCAATACCCACCTGTCGCCACGCACACCCGTGACCTGAGCATCCGGTGCTGGACAACACCGGCCGCCCGCGCTATGGGCTCAGCGGGAGCGCAGCTCCACCAGGGTGATCTGTGGTTCGGCGCCGACGCGGACCGGCGGGCCCCAGAATCCGGCGCCGTTGGTGACGTAGACCTTGGTGCCGTCGACCTCGCCGAGCCCGGAGACCACCGGCTGCTGGAGCTTCACGAGCAGGTTGAACGGCACCATCTGGCCGCCGTGGGTGTGCCCGGAGAGCTGGAGGTCGACGCCGAACTTCGCCGCCTCCACGGCGGCGACCGGCTGGTGGGCGAGCAGCACCACCGGCCTGCTCGGGTCGCGGTCGCCGAGGGCCGCCGCGTAGTCCGCCGGGGCCGCCAGGCCGGTGCCGGAGGCGGTGACGTCGTTGACCCCGGCCAGGTCGAGCACGCCGCCCCGGGCCTGGATCTCCGTCCGCTCGTTCTGCATGACCCGCAGGCCGAGCCGGTCCAGCTCCTGGACCCACTCCTCGACCCCCGAGTAGTACTCGTGGTTGCCGGTGACGAAGTAGCTGCCGTGCCGGGAGCGCAGGCCGCGCAGCGGCTCGGCGGCCTCGCCCAGTTCGGCGACCGAGCCGTCGACCAGGTCGCCGACGACGGCGACGATGTCGGCGTCGAGGCGGTTGATCGCGGCGACGATCCGCTCGGTGTGCGCGCGTCCCCGCAGCGGGCCGAGGTGGATGTCGGAGACGGTGGCGATCCGCAGGCCGTCCATGCTCCGGGGGAGCTTGGCGAGCGGGATCTGCACCCGGTCGAGCTGCGGCGGGCCGAGGGCGGTGCGGATGCCGTACCCGGTCAGGCCGGTGGCGGTGAGCCCGGCGAAGATCGCCGCGCCACGGGTCAGCAGCAGCCGGCGGGCCGGGTCGTGGTCGGGCTGCCCGACGGCGCCGGCCGTCGGCGGGCCGGCCGCGACCCCCACGGCGGGCTCGGGCGCGGCGGGCTCCGCGGCGGGGACCATGGCGGGCTCCGGCGCGGCGGCCGTGGGCTCCGCGGCGGCGACCCGGCGACGCAGCACGAGCTTCGCCACCGCCATCGGCACTTCCAGCGCCACGAGCAGGACGAGCAGATAGAACATGATGGCGAGCCAGAGGTAGCCCGGCCACGCGAGCCAGTAGAGGCCCGCCTGGGTGCCGGCCATGGTCGCCGGTACGAGCAGCGCGAGCACCAGGGCGGTGACCCCGCCGATCCGCCGCCAGCGCCCGGGGACGGTGGTGTCCCGGACCAGGCGCTTCCACAGGTAGAGGTGGATCAGGCCGGTGATCAGTGCGATGGTGGCGACGAACGCCAGTGCCGCCAGCATGTGTGCGCCTCTCCCTCAGCCGCCCGCGAAGGGCGGCAGGACGTCGATCGTGGCCCCGGCCGGTAGCGGTGCCCGCCGATCATGACAGGTCACGCCGTCGACGAGGAAACTCGCCACCGTCAGGACGGCGGCGAGCCGCGCGCCGTGCCGGTCGGTCAGTTCCACGACGATTTCGTCCAGGGACCGGCCGGCGGATGCGGGCTCCTCGGACCTGCCGGCGGCGGCCCGCGCCCCCGCGAAGTAGCGGACGGTCAACGTCGTTCCGGCGTCAGCCGCCGGCCCGGAGCCGGTCGCCTGCCCGGCACCACGGGCCGGGGGTGTCGATGCTGCCACGGGTCAGCCTCCGATCGCGGACATCGGCCGGGCGGGCTGGAGGAAGGCCGGGTCGTCGATGCCGTGCCCGGCCCGTTTGCCCCACATCGCGGCCCGCCAGCGCCGGGCCAGCTCGTCGTCGTCGGCCCCGGCCCGCAGGGCGCCGCGCAGGTCGGACTCCTCGGTGGCGAAGAGGCACGCGCGTACCTGCCCGTCGGCGGTGAGCCGGGTGCGGTCGCAGTCGCCGCAGAAGGGCCGGGTGACGCTGGCGATCACGCCGACCCGGGCGGGGCCGCCGTCGACCAGCCAGGTCTCGGCCGGTGCCGCGCCGCGCTCCGCCGGGTCGGGTGCCAGGTCGTACGTGCCGCGCAGGGAGGCCAGGATCCCGTCGGCGGTGACCATGCTGTCGCGGTCCCAGCCGTGCTGGGCGTCCAGCGGCATCTGCTCGATGAACCGCAGCTCGTAGCCGTGGGCGAGGGCGAAGCGGAGCAGCTCGGGGGCCTCGTCGTCGTTTACACCGCGCATCAGCACCGCGTTGATCTTGACGGGGGTGAGGCCGGCGGCGGCCGCCCCGGCCAACCCGGCCAGCACGTCCGCCAGGCGCGGGCGCCGGGTCAGCCGCGTGAACCGCCCCGGGTCCAGCGTGTCGAGCGACACGTTCACCCGGTCCAACCCGGCGGCGCGCAACGCGGGGGCGAGCCGGTCCAGCCCGATGCCGTTGGTGGTCAGCGAGATCCGGGGACGCGGCTCCAGCGCCGCCACGGCGGCCACGATGCCGACCAGGCCGGGCCGGATCAGCGGCTCCCCACCGGTGAACCGCACCTCGGTCACGCCGAGCAGGCGCACCGCGACGCCGACCAGCCGGACGACCTCGGCGTCGCCGAGCAGTTGCGGGCCGGGCAGCCACGCCAGCCCTTCGGCCGGCATGCAGTAGGTGCAGCGCAGGTTGCACTTGTCGGTGAGGGAGACCCGCAGGTCCCGGGCGACGCGGCCGTACCGGTCGGCGAGGGCGCCGTCGGTCGGCGGGGCGGCGGTCACCCGTCGACGGTAGCTCGCCCGAGCCCGGCCAGGGCCGACCGGGCGGTGCGGGCCACCGCATCGCGGTACGCCCCGCCGAACAGCGCGGCGTGCACCAGCATCAGGTGCAGCTGGTGCAGCGGCACCCGCTCGCGCCACCCGTCGGCCAGCGGCCACTGCTCGGCGTACGCGGAGCGGATCCGGTCGAGGTGCGGCGCGCCGCCGAAGAGCGCGAGCTGCGCCAGGTCCGTCTCGCGGTGCCCGCCGTGCGCCGCCGGGTCGACCACCCAGACCCGGTCGTCCGCGCCCCAGAGGACGTTGCCCGGCCAGAGGTCCCCGTGGATCCGCGCCGGCGGCTCGTCCCCGCCGAACTCGCCGATCCGCTCGACGACCTGCTCGACCAGGCGGGCCTCGCTGCCGGTGAGCGCGCCGCCGTCGACCGCCGTCCGGAGGTACGGCGTGAGCCGCGCCCGGGCGAACCAGGCCGACCAGGGGCCGTGGTCGGGCGTGTTGTCCGCCGGCAGCGCCCCGATGAACCCGGTCCACCCGGCGCCGAAGGCCGACGCCCCGGCCCGGTGCAGCCCCGCCAACTCCCGGCCGAACCGCTCGGCCGCCTCGGGCGTCGGCTCGCCGGGGTCGACCCACTCCAGCGCGAGCAGCCCGGGCAGCGCCACGATCACCTCCGGTACGGCCACGGCGCCCGCCTCGCCGAGCCAGCGCAGACCGGCCGCCTCGGCGGCGAAGAAGCCCTCGGGCGCGGGCCTGCCGGCGCTCTCCGGCCAGCTCTTGGCGAAGACCGAGTGCCCGTCGTCCAGCGTGAGCCTCGACGCCGCGCAGATGTCGCCGCCGGCGACCGGCGTCTCCCGGATCCGCTGGTGGGTCAGGAAGGTCGGCAGGTGCTCCGGGTGCGCCCGTAGGTACGCCAGATCCATCTGCGCAAGGTAACGCCTCCCGCCGGCCGTGCGGCTGCCGCCCACACCATGTCGCGGGGCATTTCAGGTTCAACGTGTATTACTGGGTGTCCGACAACGGCGTATTCGACACTGCGGCCCAGCGGCAGAACGTCGCATGTCATGAACTCGGCCACAGTGTTGGCCTCCGCCACAGGAGCGACACCACCGCGAGTTGCATGTGGATCTACGCCGGCGATAACGGTGGCGCCACTTACGATGGACACGATCGCGCGCACATCAATGCTCAGTACTGACGATTAGGGGACGCTCATGAACTCGACGTGGAGAACAAGGATCACCGCAGGTCTCAGCGTAATTGTCATCGCGGGTTCTGGTTGTGCAAGTCAGCCGGGCGCCGGGGACAGGGGTGCGCAGATACAGAACGAGCCAGCACCAGGTGCTATAACGAGCGTTGACCGGTATCACCCTGGGGACGAAAAATTCTACGACAGCCTGCGGCTCGACGGGGCGATGCTCGTCGCGCCTCCGGCGGACGTCCGAGCCGCTACCGGCAATGCCGATGCGGTGGTCGTCGCAACCATCACCGACGTCAAGCTTCTACGGGTCATGGGTGATCTGCAAACCGTTGGCCTCAGTCTCGGTGTCTCGGAGACGATCAACGGCAGTCTGCAGCCGGAACTGATAGGAAAGATTGTCGTGGAGTTTCCACTGGGGGAACCCCAGAGCGCTGCGAAGCAGTTGGCAGAGCTGCAGTCGAGTCTTCCACAGGGAAGCGCCGTATGGTTCCTCGAGTGGCAGGGGAACAAGAGGCCGGTCACGAAGCCCGAAGTCACCGAGAACACCGACCCTGCAGATCCGGCCCTGTACGCTCCGCTGCACATGCACGCGATGTTCGCGCAGGGAGACGCAGCAGTCGTGAACCCGCTCGGCGAGCACGGCGAGAACGACAAACCTCTACCCGGGGTGCAGGCGGACGGCGAGAGGTTCGACAAGCTCAGCAGTCTGATCGGACACATTCGCGCAATTGGTGGATAGTTCTTCCGCAACGTCTCGACGTGAAGCCGATAACCGGCGTTGTCCCGGGCCGCGCTCCGGGTCACCCGGTGCCGCACCTCGGGGGCGGGGTCGCCGCCGCCGAGCTTGAACCCGTTGCCGCCGCCCGCAAGTCGAAGGGCTCGGCGTTCAACCCGAGCAGCTTCTACTCGTACACCCTGCACAACGCCGCGGACATCCCGGCGATGCTGCGTACCCACGCCGGGCCGCAGGCCAGCATCGGTCTCTGACCGGTTCGCGGTGGCGTCGACGGTCCCGCCGGCCGGCGTCACCGCACCCCACGCGACCTCAGCCGCCGTCGGCCACGGACACGGCGGCGCGCCCGCGCCGGGCGGCCAGCAGCGCCAGCATCCCGGCGGCCTGGACCACCGTGAGCACCACCAGGGCGGTACGGAAGCCGGCCAGCCCGCCCCCGGCGGCGGTCCAGCACAGCGCGGCGACCGCCGGCGCGAGCGTCGTCGCGATCATCCGTACGGTGCCGCCGACGCCGCCGGCGGCACCCGTCGAGCCGGCGGGCGCCGCCGCCATGACCGCCGCGATGACCGGGGTGTTGAACAGGCCGAATCCGACGCCGACCAACGCGACCTGCCAGGCGAGGTGCGCCAGCCCGGAGTCGGCGGAGAGCGTGACCGGCAGCAGCGTCGCCCCGGCCGTCAGCGCGGCGCCCGTCGCCGCCGCCGGCAGCGCGCCGACCCGGTCGGCGAGCCAGCCGGCGACGGGCGAGGTGACCGTCATGGCGCCGATCTGGACCAGCAGCAGCATCCCGGCCACCTCAGGTCCCTTGTGCAGCACGTCGGCGAGGAAGTACGGCAGGAGGAAGACCGTCAGCGCGACGTTGAAGCACACCAGGAACAGCCCGAGGGCGGTGAACCCGAAACGGCGGGCGCGGACCAGCGCGATGACCGGCCGTGAGGCGGGCAACCGCGCCCAGGTCACGCCCAGCCCCACGGCCAGCGCGCCGAGCCCTGCCGCCACCACCGGCCGGGTGACGATCTCATCGACGGCGACGAGCACCGCGGCGACCATGCCGCCCAGCAGCACCGCCTCGCGCAGCAGCGGCAGCCCGGGGACGGGCAGACCCCGGCCGTCGCGGGGCAGCGCCCACAGGCCCAGCCAGAGCGCGCCCGCGACGAGGGGCAGCTTCAGCAGGAACACCGCGCGCCAACCGGAGGTGCCGGCCACCAGCCCGCCCAACGAGGTGCCGGCCATTCCGCCGATGGTCATGATGGTCACCACCGCGCTGATCGCGCGGGCCCGCTGGTCCGCCCGCACGGTCGCGGCGATCACCGGCAGGTAGACCGCCAGCGTCAGACCGCCCGCGACGCCCTGGAGCAGCCGTACGGCCAGCAGCACCCACAGCGCCGGTGCGCAGGCGGCGAACACGCTGGTGACCCCGACACCGGCCATGGACACGGCGAAGATCAGCCGGGCATCCGCCCGGTCGGCCCAGCGGCCCGCCGGGATGGCGATCGCGGCCATCGGCAGCGCGTACGCGAGCAGCACCCAGGTGGTGGCGGCCGGGTCGGCGCCCAGGTCGGCGCCGATCGAGGGCAGCACGACGCCGGCCATGCTCATCTCGGAGGTCGCCACGAGCATGGCGAGGGCGACCGCCACGACCGGCGCCCAGCGGGTGTGCACGACCGGGGTCGACGGCTGCGGTGCGGGTGCGGCGGTCATGGGCACCGACGGTAGGGACGCGGACCCTCGCCGGGCATCTGTCGAACGACCGTAGCGGCCACCGGCGCGGGGCCGGGCCCGGCGACCGGTCAGTTGACAGATGGCGGGGCCCCGCCGGCTGCCTAGCGTGGTCGGCACATCCACCCCGAGCACCCAGGAGAGCACCATGACCACGCAGAGACTGCGGCTCGCCGTCATCGTCGGCAGCACCCGGCAGGGCCGCTTCGGCCCGGTGGTGGCCGAGTGGTTCGTCGACCAGGCGCGCCGGCACGACGGCTTCGAGATCGACGTGGTCGACCTGACCGAGGTCGACCTGCCGCCGTCGCTCGGCGGGTTCGGCGCCCCGCGGCCGGCGGCGGTGGAGGCGCTAGCGCCACGGCTGGCCGCCGCCGACGCCTTCGTGGTGGTGACGCCGGAGTACAACCACAGCTACCCGGCCTCGGTCAAGATCGCGATCGACTGGTACCGCGACGAGTGGCGCGCCAAGCCCGTCGGTTTCGTCTCCTACGGCGGGGTCTCCGGCGGCCTACGTGCGGTGGAGCACCTGCGGCTGGTGTTCGCCGAGTTGCACGCGACGACCGTACGGGACACCGTGAGCTTCCACAGCTGCTGGGAGCGGTTCGACGAGTCGGGGACGCCGGTGGAGCCGCAGGGCTGCAACAACGCCGCCAAGACCGTGCTGGACCAGCTCGGCTGGTGGGGGTGGGCCCTGCGGGACGCCCGGGAGCGCATCCCGTACGCGGCCTGAGGTTCGCGCCGGCTGCGCCCGGGAGCGCCCTGCGGGGGCGCGGTACGTCTCGACGGGCCCGGTGGGCGCGTAGCCTTGACCCCCGTGCTGCACGGCCGAAGCGAGGAGACCGCCCGGATCGACGCCATGCTCGGGCAGGCGCGGGCCGGGCGCAGCGGTGTGCTCGTCCTGCGCGGGGAGGCCGGCATCGGCAAGTCGGCGCTGCTCGACGACGCCGCCGCCCGCGCCGACGACATGCGGGTGCTGCGCACCGACGGCACCGAGTCGGAGACGGGCTTTCCCTTCTCCGGGCTGCACCTGCTGCTGGGCCGCCAGACCGGCCGGCTCGACGCCCTGCCCGCCCCGCAGGCCCGGGCGTTGCGGGTGGCGCTCGGTCAGGAGACCGGCGGCGACGTCGACCGCTACCTCGTCGGGCTGGCCGTACTGACCCTGCTGGCCGAGCTGGCCGAGGAACGCCCGCTGCTCTGCCTGGTCGACGACGCGCACTGGCTCGACCCGGCCTCGGCGGAGGCGCTGATCTTCGCCGTACGGCGGCTCGACGCCGAGGCCATCGCGGTGATCGTGGCGGTCCGCACCGACGAACCGTCCCCGTTCGACCGGGCCGGTCTGCCGGAGCTGCCGATCGGGCCGCTGGCCGAGTCGGCCGCCGCCGAGGTGCTGGCGCAGCGGTCGGATCCGGTGCCCGGTCATCTCCGGCCCGACCTGCTCACCGAGGCGCAGGGCAACCCGCTCGCCCTGCTGGAGCTGCCGGTCGACGGCGAGCCACGCCGGGTGCCGTCCTCGCGTTTCCAGCGACTCCACGAGGTCTTCGCCGAACGGGTGCGGCGGCTGCCCGAGGCGACCCGGCGGCTGCTCGTCGTCGCCGCGTCCTCCGCCGACGCCTCCGTGGTGTTCCCGGCCGCCGAGCGCCTCGGCTGCACCCGTGACGACCTGGCCCCCGCCGAGCAGGCGCAGCTCGTACGGCTGGTGGAGGGCCGGCTCGTGTTGCGCCATCCGCTGTTGTTCTCGGCGCTGCGGGAGACCTCGGAGGCCGGCAGCCGGCTGGCGGCGCACGAGGCGTTGGCGGAGGTCTACGCGGCCCGGGGCGACGTCTGCTCGTACGCCTGGCACCGGTCGGCGATGGCCACCGGGCCGGACGAGGAGGCGGCGGTCGCCCTGGAGACCGCGGCCTCGACCGGGGCGGTCCGGGGAAGCGCCGCCGTCTCGGCCATGTACGAGCGGGCCGCCGAACTCACCGCCGACCGGGCCCGGCGCGGGCGGCGGCTGACCGTCGCGGCGGAGGCGGCGGCCGACACCGGCCAACTGGATCGGGCCGCGACGCTGGCCGACCAGGCCGCCGACCACGTCACCCACCCCCTGCAACTGGCCGACATCGCCCTGGTCCGCGCCGCCGTGCTGGACTCGCGGGACCGCCCCAGGGAGGCCCACCGCCTGCTCTCCGACGCCGCAGTCGCGGTGGCCGACCTCGCTCCGAGCCTGGCGGGTCACCTGCTCTTCCGCGCCGGCCGGGCGGCCGCCCACGCCGGTGACTTCGGTGCGCTGGACCGCACCGCGGCCCGGGCCGAGGAACTCGGCGTGCCCAGCGCCCACCTCGTCGCCGCGCTGTCCCGCGCGTTCGCCGCGCAGAACGCCCTCACCGACGCCTCCGTCGCACCGCTGCGGGTGCTGGTCGAGGAGACGACCGGGTGCGACAGGCACCTCGAACTGCTCGACATCGGGTGGTGGCACATCATGCTGGCCGATTTCGACAGCGCGGACGACATCGCGGCGCGGCTGGCCGCCGTGGCCCGTCAACAGGGTGCCGCCGGCCTGCTGGCCTCGGTGCTGCCGCTGCTCGCCTGCGCCCAGCTCATGCGGGGCCGACACGACGACGCGGAGGCCAACGCGACGGAGGGGCTACGGATCGCCGCCGACACCGGGCAGCGCCGGCACGCCGTCACCCTGACCACCGTGCTCGCCTCCCTGGCCGCCATCCGGGGTGCGGAACAGCGGTGCGTCGAGCTGACGGCGGAACCCATCGCCCGGGGCGTCACGCCGGGCAACATCCACGCGGCGGGTGCGCTGAGCCTGCTCGACCTGGGCCTCGGCCGGTACGAGGCGGCCTTCGGCCGGCTCTCCGGCATGCTGGGCGCCCGGCACCGGGGCGGCGCGATGGTCAGCCTTCCCGACCTGGTGGAGGCCGCGACCCGGGTGGACCGGCCGGCGGACGGGCTCTCGGCCGCCCGGCAGTACGCCGAATGGGCCGGGCGCGTCCGGCAGCCGTGGACGCGGGCGATCGCACTGCGCTGCCAGGCGCTGCTGGACGGCAACGCCGACGACCGGTACGCCCAGGCGGTGGCGCTGCACCAGCAGGGCGGCCCGCCGTTCGAGCGGGCCCGCACGGAACTGCTGTACGGCGAGTGGCTGCGCCGGGCACGCCGGATCAGCGAGGCGCGGATCGTGCTGCACTCGGCGCTGGAGATCTTCGACCGGCTCCAGGCCCAGCCCTGGAGCGCGCGGGCGCGCGCCGAGCTGCGCGCCGCCGGGGAGAGCGTCCGGGCCGCCGACACGGGTGCCGTGCAGCGGCTGACCCCGCAGGAACACCAGGTGGTGCAGCTGGCGGCCCGGGGGCTGAGCAACCGGGAGATCGGGGCGCAGCTCTTCCTGAGCCCCCGTACGGTCGGCTACCACCTCTACAAGGCGTATCCCAAGCTGGGCGTCGGCTCCCGCAGCGAGCTGGCGTCCCTGGTGGCGGCCCGGCCCGAGTACCCCGCCCGCGCCGGGGCGTAAGCCGCCGACCTGGCCGAATACGTTCGGTGACTGTGGATAACCCGAGTGTCGTCCACAGGGGACGTCGACCGGTCCACGCGCGCCGCAGGCTGCCAGCCATGACCCCCACCGACCGCCTCCGCCTCGCCGTCCGTTCCCCCGCCGACCTCATCGCCGCCGTGCCCTACCTGCTCGGCTTCCACCCGACCCGCAGCGTCGTCGTGGTGGCGATGCGGGGCCGCCGGATCACCTTCGCCGCCCGCGCCGACCTGCCCGATCTCGCCGACCCGCGCGACCCTGCCGGCCATCTCGCGGGCGTCGTCGCCCGGCAGGACGCCGAGACCGCCACCGTGCTGGGATACGGCCCGGCACACCTGGTCACCCCGGCGGTCGACGCCGTGCGCGCCGCGCTGAGCGCCGCCGGGCTGGCCGTGCTCGACGCCCTCCGGGTCACCGACGGCCGCTACTGGTCGTACCTGTGCGTGGAGCCGGAGTGCTGCCCGCCCGACGGCAAGCCCTACGACGTCGCCGCCAGCGAGGTCAGCGCGGCGGCCGTCTTCGCCGGCCAGGTCGCCCTGCCCGACCGGGACGCCCTCGTCGCGCAGGTCGCCCCGGTGACCGGTCCGGCCCGGACGGCCGTACGCGAGGCCACCGCCCGTGCAGGGCGACGGCTGGCGGAGCTGTCGGACCGGGCGCCGACGGCCGACCCGCGCGGCGAGCGGGCGGTCCGCTCCGCCGGGGCTGCCGCCGTACGCAGCGCACAGCGCCGGTACCGGCGGGGCGGGGCGCTCACCGACAGCGAGGTGGCCTGGCTGAGCCTGCTGCTGACCCACGTGCCGGTACGCGACCACGCCTGGGAACGCACCGACGGCCGGGACGCGGACATCGCGCTCTGGACCGACGTGCTGCGCCGGGCCGAACCGGAGCTGATCGCCGTGCCGGCCGCGCTGCTGGCGTTCGCGGCGTGGCGGGCGGGGCAGGGCGCGTTGGCGGCGGTGGCCCTCGAACGCGCCCTGGCCGAGCACCCCGGCCACTCGATGGCGCTGCTCCTCGACGACCTGCTGCGCCGGGGCGTGCCGCCCTCCGAGCTGGACGGCTGGCCGGCGGTGGGAACGCCCGGAGTGCTCCGCCGCCGGCGCCGCCGACGCGGCCCTCGCTGACCCCTGTCAGAGCATCCCGAGCGCGGCGCCGATGACCGCCTGAGCGGTACGGCCGAGTTCCTGACCCTTGGCGTCGGTCCCGGTGATCGAGTACTGCATCCGGAACCGGCCGTCGCGGGTGGACGCCACGCCGGTCAGGTACCCGAACCGGGAGCCCGTCTTGATCCACAGGAGTTCGCCCCCGGGCAGCGGGAACGCGGTGAGCCCGACGCTGTACCGGGCCGGGCCGCCGGAGACGTCGGGGACCGCGGGCAGGGTGAACATCTCGGCCAGCTGGGCCGGGGGCACGACCCGGCCGGCGAAGAGCGCGGTGACGAACGTGTCCAGGTCGTCGAGGCTGGAGATGACGTTGCCGGAGGCCGGGGTGAAGGTCTGGCTCCACGTCGTCGCGTCCACCAGCTCGGTGGCTCCGTCGCGCACGACGGCCTGGTATCCGTGTGCGTGCGGACCGAGGATGCGTGGGTCGTCGCCGGGGGCGTACGTGTCCCGCAGGCCGAGCGGGCGGGCGATCCGCCGATCCAGCTCCCGCGCGTACGGGTGGCCGGTGACCTTCTCCACCAGCAGGCCGGCGACGATGTAGCCCATGTTGGTGTAGTGCTGCCTCGTCCCGGGTTCGAACTCCCGGGGGTTGCGCAGGCCGAGCCGCACAATCTGCTCCGGGGTCCACCGGTCGTACCGGTGGGCGAGCTGCCACTCGATCCCGTCCGGCATGCTCGGGCTGGGGATGCCGTTGGTGTGGTCGAGCAACTGGCGGACGGTGACGGTCGGGTAGTCGGCGGGCAGCAGCCCGGGCAGGTGCCGCTGCACCGGATCGGCCAGGTGGATGCGGCCCTCGGCGACCAGTTGCAGCACCAGCGCGGCGGTGAAGACCTTGGTGACGCTGCCGATCCGGAACCGTGCGTGCGGCGGCACGGGAGCCTGGCTGCGCAGGTCCCGGACGCCGGTGGTGCCGGTCCAGCAGCCGTCCGGGGTGCTGATCCGGACCTGGGCGCTGGTGGCGTCGGAGTTGGGCAATTCGGCGATCGCCTGCCGGAGCGGGCCGGGGTCGAGGGTGCCGGGGTGGCAGTCGGCGGTGGGGCGGGCCGGAGGAGCGGCGGTGACCGCGCCGGGGGTCACGACGGTCAGCACGGTGGCGAGCGCCGTCGCGACGAGCGCAGTTCGGCTATTCATGATCTTCATGACGTCGAGCCTGTCGTCCGTGCCGGCCGGAGGCATCGGGGAGATCCCCCTGACGTACCCGGACCGGGTGCCCCGGGAAAACCCGGTATTCGTAGCAGGAATTGCACCCAACGGGCAACGAGGCGTTTTCTACGGGGTCCTTTTCCTGCGGCTCGGTCAGCACTGATAGGAAGCGGGCGGGCGCGGCAGGATCCAGCCGTTGCTGCGCAGGAACGATTCGGAGACGTAGCTGTGCTGCTGGGTGCCGGCCTTGCGTACGTGCCCCCAGAGCGGACTCGTGACGCCCGCGACAACACCAGCGGCACCGAGAATGAGGACGAAGATTGAAGGCAGCAACCTGCGCATGACGCGTAGTCGACCATGGCCGCAAACCGTCCATCAAGTACGGTCGGCGAAACTACCGCGAGGGTTTACGGGCGAATACCGCGAGGGTTTACGGGCGCTTCGGGCAGGAGACACGTCGGTCCAGCCAGGAGAGCAGGACCTGTTCGTACTGCGGGCTGACGCCGGCCAGGCCCTCAAACCCGGGAAGGGTGGGCGCGTGGTCGCAGCCGGTCAGCCGGGCGACGGTCAGCTCCGCGGCGCGGGCAGCCCGGTGCCACACCGCCAGGCTCTCCTCGATCGGGATCCAGGCGTCGGTCTCGCCGTAGCAGAGCAGCACCGGGCAGGACAGCGCCGCGAGGACCGGCTCCGGGTCGAAGTCCAGGTCGGTCCAGGCGCCGGGCTCCGGCACCTCGCGCGGCAGGAACGCCAGCGGAAACCAGGGGCGCTCGAACGCGGCGTCCAGCTCCGCCTGCGCCACCGCCCGGGACAGCCCGCCGCGCAGGTACGCCTCCGCGACGCCACGCAGCCGGTCCAGCTCGGCGAGGTCGGCGTCGCCGTACCCGTGGCGGCGCAGCTGCTCGGCGGTGCCGTACCGCATCTGCCGCGCCGGGCTGACCCCGCTGCACCCGACGAGCGCGAGGAAGTCGACCCGGTGGCGGCTGGCGGTCAGCGCCGCCGCCCAGGCCCCCTGGCTGAACCCCCACAGCCCGACCGGGACGTCACCGACCTGCCGGCGGAGCACGTTCAGGGCCGCCGCCGCGTCGTCGGCCTGGGCGCTCAGCGGCACGTCGCGTCCGTCGATCCGGGGGCGCCGGTCGAAGCGCAGCACGGCGATTCCGGCCGGTGGGAGCAGCCGGGCAAGGTGCTCGTAGAGGAAGTACGACCGGCTGCCGGCGTGGGAGCCGTGCAACACGGCGAGGGCACCCCGAGGCGGCCCGGCCGGCAGGTGCAGGGTCGCGGGAAGCTGCTGCTCGCCGACGCTCAGCTCCATGCGGGCAGTCAACCACCGACGGGGCGCCTCCGTCTCACCCGATCGTTCCTGGCCGGGCCTCGTCCATCGCGACGGGGCCTTCCTGTTGCCCGACGGGCTGACGCTACGAGCTAGATGCCGGACGCCTCCTCTACCTGTTCGGCGGTTCCTGTGTCAGGGCTGTGCCCCACTTTTGCAGCCTTGTGGTGAGACCAGTACCCCGAACCAGCGTCACGATGCCGCCGCCGATGACCGCTACCCCGGTGCCGACGGCCGCTGCGGCGGGAAGGGCAGCCCCGATCTGGATGCCGCTGTCGACCAGGATCGCGACGCCGAGGCCGATGGCCGCCACCCCGGCGCTGGTGCCCGCTGCGCCGAGCAGGATGCGGCTGTTGACCAGGATCGCGACGCCGAGGCCGATGATCGCCACCCCGAGGCCGAGGGTCGCTGCGCCGATCAGGACGCCATCGTCGACCAGGATCGCGATGCCGAGGCCGATGGCCGCCACCCCGGCGCTGGTGCCCGCTGTGCCGAGCAGGATGCGGCTGTTGACCAGGATCGCGACGCCGAGGCCGATGCTCGCCACCCCGGCGCTGATGGTCGCTGCGCCGATCAGGACGTCGCTGTTGACCAGGATCGCGACGCCGACGCCGATGCTCGCCACCCCGAGGCCGATGAGCGCTACACCCACCATGGGCGCGACGCCGAGGCCGATGGTCGCCACCCCGAAGCCGATGATCGCTGCGCCAACCAGGATGCGGCCGTCGATCAGGATCGCGACGCCGAGGCCGACGGCCGCCACCCCGAGGCCGATGACCGCTGCGCTGAGAAGCAGGTTGAGGGCGATGTCGGTGGTGTTGGTGGTGAGGAGGGCGGTGATGGTCAGGGCGATGGCGGTCAGGGTGGCGTAGGCGGTCCAGGGCGCCGGGCTGATGGCGGCGACGATGGTGGCGGTCAGGGCGAGGGCGAGCAGGGTCCGGGTGGTGTGGCGGACCAGGGGCGCCTGTGGGGGCAGCCGGCGCAGCGAGGCGACGGCGGACAGGACCGCGCCGGCGGCGGTGACGGCGGCGACGCCCCGGTAGCCGACGTCGTTGCTCAGGACGTTGATACCCATGCCGCCGGCTGCGCCGAGGAGCACTCCGGACAGCCGGCTGCGCCAGTCCAGCTGGGCCTGTGGCGGGTGGGGTTCACCGTTGGTGATCACCCGATCAGCATGACGTGGGCGATCGAACATGACCGGAGCAGCCCGCCGTTCGGTCGCCAACCCTGTTCGATGCCCGAATTGCCGCAATCTGGGGAACGCCCTAATGCTTCGGTTGCAGCCCACCGACCGGCCCGCTTGTTGCTTCTCATCTTTCCCCGGAGTCCGCTCGGATGCTCGCCCGGCAGTCTTCCTGCGAGGCGTGGTCATCCAGTACACATTGCGTGTGGAACACCTCTACTGGAACCTCGGTACGTACGCGGGCGGCGCCATGTTCGAGGTGGAGCTGCGTGGCTCGACCGCCCGGGTCTGCCTGATGGACGGCGACGAGTACCAGGCGTACCTCGACGGCGACGAGTACGAGTTCTTCGGCGGCTTCTATGACCTGAGCCCCGTGGTCCTGGAAGTGCCGTACGACGACCACTGGTACATCGTCGTTGACAGCTATCCCCAGCGCATCAAAGTCACGGTCGGGCAGGTGTTTTGACAGGCGGCGCTGCCAGCGGCCGGAGCTGGGGTTACTGGTAGTGGTTCTGCGAAGCAGAGGTAGGCGCTTGACAGTCGAGCAGAAGGTGGTCATCCCGACCGACGAGCAGATCCGTGCGCTGCACGAGCGGTACGCGCCGACTGAGGAAGCTTTCCTGCTCGTCTACACCCATTGCCAGATCGTCTGCGCCGTGGCGGAGCAACTGCTCGACAGGAACCGCTCGGCCCTGAGCGTCGCTCTGGTACGTGCGGGAAGCCTCTTGCATGACATAGGCGTCTACCGTCTGTACGACGCGACGGGGCAGCTCGATCACGAGAACTACATCCGTCATGGAATCCTCGGCCATGCGTTACTACGCGATCTCGGTTTCCCTGAGCTGATCAGCAGATTCTGTTCCCATCACACTGGCGTAGGCCTGACTCAGGAGGACGTGCTGCGGCAGCGTCTGCCATTACCTGTGAACGACTACACGGCCGACACTGTGGAGGAGCAACTCGTGATGTACGCGGACAAGTTCCACAGTAAGACGACGCCGCCCACGCTCGTGACCACGGCGTCCTACGCCGCGACCGTTCGGCGGTTCGGTGCGGACAAGGTGGCCCGGTTTGCGGCGCTGGTGGAGAAGTTCGGTGAACCGGACCTCCTACCCATCTCCCGCCGTTTTCAGCAACCGCTGATCTGAGTGACCCCCAAACGGCTGCTAAGGCTGGTGAGGCCGGCGACGAATCCGACCCGCGGTGGTGATAGCGATTCCGCCGCGCGGCAGCCAGCTCACGATGGTCGGGCGGTGCCGGCGGTAAGAGTGAGGTGCCGGGCGCGGCCTGCCGACGAACCGAGCCCGACAGCTCTAACGTGTCGGGCGTGAACGATGCGGGCTGGTTGGCGGACACCAGGGACTCCTACGACACCGTCGCCGCCAGCTATGCGGAACTGGTTCGCGACCTCCTGGCCGACGCGCCGCACGAACGAGCGGCCCTGGCGTCGTTCGCCGAACTGGTGCTGGCCGCAGGCGGAGGCCCCGTTGCCGACATCGGCTGCGGGCCCGGACGCGTCACCGCCCATCTCCACGAGCACGGCCTCGACGCCTTCGGGATCGATCTCTCCCCCGCGATGGTCCAGATAGCCCGCCGGGACCATCCCCATCTGCGGTTCGAGGTGGGCTCGATGACCGATCTCGCGCTCGCTGACGCTTCGGTCGACGGCGTGGTGGCCTGGTACTCGCTCATCCACGTCCCCGACGAGGAGGTCGGCCCGGTCTTCGCGCACTTCCGGCGGGTACTGCGCCCAGGGGGTCTCCTGCTGCTCGGCTTCCATGTCGGCGACGAATCCCGACTGAAGACCGAGGGCTACGGGGGTCATCCCATGAAGGTCCACGTCCACCGCCGCCGGCCCGAAAAGCTGGCGGTCTGGCTGCGGGCCGCCGGGTTAACCGTGGTGGCGGAGACGATCGTGACCTCGCCGGAGAGCAAGCTCGGCGGGATCCTGTTCGCGCGCCGGCACCCGTAGGCCCTCCCGCGATTCATCGTCGTGGATCGTCAGTCCGGTCTGATCCGAGCGCGGTACGGGCCAGTGGCAGACCCCGCCGGCCGGTAGGGTCGCCCGCGTGGACCTGGACGACACGGCCGCCCGGCTCGGGGTACCCGTCGAGGACATCGACCGCGTACGCCGGCTCGCCGGTGACCGGCCGTCGGCTCCGCTGCCCGTCAAGGCCGACGCGCCCGCGATCCTCGCTCGGCTCGCGGTACGGCCGGACGACGCCGCCGAGATCATGGCGGGCTGGCCCGACCTCGACTCGACACTGTGGACGCCCGAGCTGCGCTGGCTGCTCGACCGCTCGATCGCCCTGGTCCGCGCCGACCTCGGGGGCCACGGCTGGCTGCCGCCCGGCCCGGAGCTGCCACGCGAGCGGGGCCCCGCCTGGCGGCACCTCTACGTGTACGCGTACCTGGCCCTGGTCGACGTTGTCCGGGCGTACCACCGCGAGCACGGCATCCCCGACACCGTCTCGTGGGCGACCCTCGCCGACCTGGGCCGCAACCTCGCGATCGACCGGCGGATGCACCGCGAGGGCTGGCCGGTCATGCAGAGCTGGCTGACGCTGCACGCACGCGGCGGCCTCTACGAGCTGGGCCGGTTGCAGCACCAGCGCGGCGGCACCGCGATCGCCCTGCACATCCCCGAGTCCGGGCCGATGACCCCGGAGGCGGTCGAGGCGTCGCTCGACGAGGCCCGCGCGTTCTTCCCCCGCCACTTTCCCGACGAACGCTACACGGCGTTCTCCTGCAGCTCGTGGCTGCTCGACCCGCAGCTACTGGAGTACCTGCCCGAGGACTCCAACATCGTCCGGTTCCAGCGCAGGTTCGAGCTGGAGCCCTACGAGGAGCCGGACGGGTTGGACGGCGACGTCGAGGTGCTGCGGTTCGTGTTCCGTACCCTGACCACGCCGCTCGACCAGTTGCCGCGCCGCACCGTGCTCCAGCGCGCGATCGTCGACCACCTGAGAGCCGGCCGCCACTGGCAGGTCCACCGAGGCCGCTTCCCGATCTAGTGCCGTGTCGGCCAGCCCATGGACTCGCGGTGGGTTTGCGTGAGCAGCAGCACGTCGACCATGCCCTGAGCAGAATGGCTCGCTTCCCGATCCGTGCTGCGGGCAGGCTGTCGAAATGAAAGCGAGCTTCAGCGGCGAGGTGGCGACGTACTACGCGAGGCACCGGCGGGGTTACCCGCCCGAGGTGCTCGACGCCCTTGTCGAAGCGTTCGGCCTCGGTGCCGACGACACGGTGGTCGACCTCGGCTGCGGCACCGGCCAGTTGAGCCTCCCGCTCGCCGCCCGGGTCGGGGCCGTGGTCGGCGTGGACCCGGAGCCGGACATGCTGGCCCTGGCCCGCCAGGCCGCCCTCGACGCCGCAGCGGGCAACACCACCTGGCTGCTCGGTGCTGACAGCGACCTGCCCGCGCTGGGTCGGCTACTCGGCGAGCGGACGATCGGCGCGCTGACCGCCGCTGTCGCGATCCACTTCATGGACCGCGACGCGCTGTTCAGGGCCGTCCGGCCGCTGCTGCGTCCCGGCGGTGGCGTCGCCGTGGTCACCAACGGAGCACCGCTGTGGTTGCAGGACGCCGAATGGTCCGGGGCACTGCGCGAATGCCTGGAACGGCTGCTCGGGCACCCCGTGACAGCCAACTGCCAAACCGACGAGGCGGGCCGCCTACTCAACCAGGAGGCCCTCGTGCGCGCCGGCTTCCGGTACACGGAGTCGTCGGTGCAGTACGACGCGGCGCTCACCGTCGATGACATGGTCGGCGGCGTCTTCTCCGCCCTGTCGGCCGACCGGCTGCCCTCCGCACAGGGCCGCGCCGCGTTCACGGCCGAGGTACGTGACGCCCTCGGCGGACGCGACGAGGTCACCGAGCGGATCCGCGTCTGGCTGCAATTCGGCACGCCCGATTGAGACGCCGCATCTCTCCGACTACAGCCCTACGTCTCCACGGCCCGCCAGCCTGGTATGCGCCCCGGACGATCAGGCCGGCTCGGTCAGCTTGGCGACGAACGCGCGCCACACCGCCGGCGCGAAGGTGAGCGCCGGGCCGGCCGGGTCCTTCGAGTCTCGTACGCCGACAACGCCGGGAAGATTGTCGGCGACCTCGACACAGTTGCCGCCGTTCGAGCTGCTGCGGGTGGTCTTGCGCCACTGCGCGCCGGTCAGGTCAGCCATGATCTTGCCTCTAGGAAGTCGATGGATTGGTTTCGCGGAAGCGCGAGTGATCTCACGGTATCCCAGACGGCCCAGAGTGGAGCAACGTCATTAGTGATGCGGCCGGTCGCCTGATCATCGAGGTAGCCGACATCCTCGCCGTCCTTCGTCGTGGCAATCACGAACGGCCCGGCCTGCCCGGGGTGGAGGCCCGCATCCAGCGGCAGGACATGCACCATGACGTTAGGCCGCTGAGCCATCTCGGCAAGGTGGTCGAGTTGAGGCAGCATGACTGCTCTCGCACCTCGCCGCAACGCGGCCTCATCGATCACGAAGACCGCCAGAGGCGGGCGGGGTCGCTCGAATACCGCTGCCTGACGTCGTAGCCGTGTCTCGACGTAGCCGTCTGCGTCGGCAATGAGAGGGCCGCTCGCGAGCACCGCACGGGCGTAGTCTTCGGTCTGAAGGAGTCCGGGAATGACGGTGGATTCATAGCAGCGCAGCCCGGCTGCCTCGCGCTCGATGTCCGTCCATGGCTGGAACCAGGCTGGTTCGCGGCGCTTCAGTGCGTCCGGCCAGAGTTCCTCTATGTCCTTGTTCAGAATCTCGGCCACCCGCGCACGATGACGGGTCTGCGGGATTCGTCCCTGGCTCACCCACCGTGCCGCCGTCTTCGGATCGACGCCGACCTGAGCTGCGAGGCTCTCCGCAGTCTCACCAGCCTTCGCCATTGCTACCTGCACCGCCCGGTTCATCCCTGCTCCTAGCCCGAACGTCCCGAATGTCTCCGGTACAGACTGCTACGTAGTGTGATCGGCTGGCAACCCTCGGCAGGGTGCTTTGTAGACGACGCGAGCCGGTGGAGGCATCCCGAGGCCCGCCGGTCGCGTCGCGAGGGGGTCGCCGCAGGGCGAGCATCCGTGGTGGCCCCCTCATCCATACCCGACGGACGAGGGGGAAGACCTTGCCGGAGCGCCAGCCATCGCCGGACCCGAAGCCGGAGCCGGAGCCCGCTCCGACGACACCGCCGGCCCGCCCGGTCGTGCCGGGGCCGATCGGCCCCTTCGTCCCGCCATATCGGGGGCCGGGCCGGATCAACCTCGCTCCCGTGTCCCGCTGGGTCGCCGGCCGCAACGTGAAGCCGGTCCGGTGAACCAGCGGCAGATCAGGTCGGGCGACATCCTGTACCTGACCCGGTCCGCGAGCCCGCAGTTCGTCCGCCCGATCTTCGTGCGCGTGATCCGCGTCCTGACCGACTGGCACACGTACCACGGTTGGTGCTGGGTCGACGTCTACCAACTGGACGCACGCGGCGACGCCGTGGACCGGCGCTCGCTCTACGTGTGGTGCGAGGGGGTGCGCTGGCGTACCGCAGCTCCGGTCCTTGCGGCGCGTGCCCGCCGGTCGGTTCCCCGCCAGGAGGTCTCGGCATGAGCCGTCGCCGCGCCCACCTGCCCACCCGCCCCACCTGGCGCTGCGCGGCCTGCGGCATCGCCTGGCCGTGTTCGCCGGCCAAGCTGCGGCTGCTCGCCGAATACCGGACGGACCGGTCCGCCCTGCTGATCCACCTGGCGGCGCTCCAGGCCGAGGCGGGCGAACAGCTCGCCACGCTGGAACACGCGGCGACGCCGGCCGACCTGACCGCCCGCTTCACCGCCTGGGCCCGTCCACGCTGACGCCACCGTCGGCATCGGTACGGCTCGGCGCTTCCCTCAGGAGGGTCTGGCGGAGGTTACTGCGTGGGGCGAGTCGACGCGCCGTTGCAGAATGGTCGCGTGCCCTCACCCGGTGAAAGACCCGCATGAGCGTAGGACTGCTGCTGTCGCTCGCCGGCCTGGCCCTGGTCGACAGCACGAGCATCGGCACGCTCTTCATCCCCGTCTGGCTGCTGCTCGCGCCCGGGCCGGTCAACGCCCGACGGATCCTCGTCTACCTCGGCACGATCGCCGTCTTCTACTTCGGCGTCGGGCTGCTGCTCGCCCTCGGCGGTAGCCGGCTGGCCGACGTCCTCGGCGGGGCGATGGACAACCGACCGGTGCTCTGGGCGCAGCTCGTCCTCGGGGTCGGGCTGTTCGCGCTCAGCTTCCGCTACGACAGCAAGCGGCGTCCGCGCAGCGGCGGGGTGCTGCGCTGGCGGGACCGGGCCACCGCCGGCGACTCCTCGGCGCGGTGGCTGGTGGGGCTGGCGCTGCTCGCCGCGCTCGCGGAGGTGGCGACGATGCTGCCGTACCTCGGCGCGGTCGGTCTGCTGACCACCTCGGGGCTCGGTGCGGGGCAGATGGTGGGGCTGCTGGCCGGCTACTGCCTGGTCATGGTCCTGCCGGCGGTGCTGCTGCTGGCGGCCCGGGTGGCCCTGCCGAGACTGGTCGAGCCGGTGCTGGCCCGGCTCAACGCCTGGATCATGCGGACCTCCGGCAGCATGCTCGGCTGGATCCTCGGCATCGCAGGCTTCCTGCTGGCGCGGGACGCCGCGGTCCGGTTGGGGCTGTTCGACACGTGGAACAGGTTGTGACCTGCTCGGCGGACCCGGCCGGTGAGGCGCAGCGCGACGGTGCGTCGCGCGCCTGCCCGACCGGGTCCGTGAGGAGTGGCCCGCCAGGCTCAGCGAGTGACCCGGGCCGTGTCGTCGATCTGCCCGTACTCGCAGGTGTCCTCGTTGCACAGTTCGGTGCCGCCGGTGAACAGCGCCTCGCCGGTACGGAAGATGGCGCCGTCGTGCTGCGCGAGCACCCGGACCGGCACCGCCTGCGGCTGGCCCGTGCACGAGAGTGGGGCCCAACCGGACCCGTACGCGATCCTGTTGCCCGAGCGCTGCCTGACGTTCAGCTCGAAGGAGCCGGACATGCCGGCCGGGCACGTCACGGAGACGGTGACGTCCACGGCGACGCCCCGGGCGACCAGGGTCGCGGACGTGACGTCGGTGGTGCTCGCCGCGCTCGCCGGCGTTGCCCCCAGCAACACGAACAGTGGCAGGCCGAGCAGTACGGTGGCGGTCCTGATGCGGCGCACGATGGTTCTCCCCTGTGACGACGGTCGCTTACCGGCGTCAACCATAAGTCCGATCAACACCCTGTGTGATCAGCCGATGGCACAGCATCACGCGACGGGACGGTGACGTCGATCCGGTCGGGGCGGGCGTAGACGTTCATAGCGTGGCCGCGTAGGAAGCCGACCAACGTCAGCCCGGCCTCCTCGGCCAGCTCCACCGCCAGGCTGCTCGGCGCGGAGACCGCCGCGAGCAGGGGCAACCCCGCCATCCAGGCCTTCTGGGTCAGCTCGAAGCTCGCCCGCCCGGAAACCAGCAGGACGTGCCCGACCAGCGGCAACCGCCGCTCGCGTACCGCCCAGCCGACCACCTTGTCGACGGCGTTGTGCCGGCCGACGTCCTCGCGCAGCACCACCAGGTCGCCGTCGGCGGTGAAGAGGCCCGCCGCGTGCAGGCCGCCCGTGCGGTCGAAGCCGCGCTGCGCCGCGCGCATCCGGTCCGGCAGCGCGGTCAGGACAGCCGCCGGCACGGTCAGCGGGTCGTCGTCCACCGCGAAGACCGATCGGGTACGCACGGCGTCGATGCTCGCCTTGCCGCACACGCCGCAGGAGCTGGTGGTGTAGAAGTTCCGGGCCGGGTCGACGGCGGGTTCGGGCACGCCGGGGGCCAGCACCACGTCCACCACGTTGTACGTGTTGGGCGTCTCCGCGCCGGCGCAGAGCTGGGCGGTACGTACGTCGTCGGCGGAGCGGATCAGTCCCTCGGTCAGCAGGAAGCCGATCGCCAGGTCGAGGTCGTCGCCGGGCGTACGCATGGTCACCGCGAGCGGCCGTCGCCGGCCGGGACCGGCCGCACCGACCCGGATTTCCAGCGGCTCCTCGACGGCCAGGCTGTCCTGCCGGCGCACCGAGGTGCGGCCGGTGGGCGCGTCGAGGTCGATGCGGAGCACGCCGCGCCGGTCAGTAGCCCGTCCCATCCCGCCATCCTCCACCCCCGGGCCGGGGCACCGCGCGGGGACGGCCGACAGCCGGGTGAGCTCTGACCCGGCCCATCGAGCACGGCCGTGAGGGCGACACGACGACGCCCTAACGGCCGGTCCTGCGAAACGTCGTCAGGCCCTGGTCCTCACGAGGAACGAGTAGCCGATGTGCTTCGTGCCGTCCCAGTTGTACATCTTGTAGCACGGCCCTGGAGAGGTCCACGAGCTGACGTACGACGGCCGTGCGGCGTTGCACGCCTTCAGCGTCGAGTAGAGCGGGCTGGTGTAGTCCGCGTGGGCGGGCGCGGCAAGGCCGAGCACGCCACCGCCGGCCACGGCGGCTACCGCGATGAGGCTGCGGACGCGCGGGCGACGCAGAGTCTTCGCCATCGTTGTTCCCTTTCTTCACCTCGACCCGTCGAAGGCAGAGGGTGTCACCGGTGGAGGTTCTCGTCGTCCCTGTCCACCGCCGCTCGTCGAGCCTCGTCGCTCGGTAGAGCCGGGTTACCGGACCAGACCCTATCGGGGGCCGTCCACAGTGCCGTCCCACCTCCGGGGCCGGCCGCCGCCCGACGCCACAGCCCCACCCGCGTCAGGTGCCCGTCCCGGTCGGCGCCCCGGCACTCGTGTCCCGCCGAGGCGTCCGGCGGCTACCGTGGCCGGGTGGACGCGTACGCGGCGGTGGTGCTGGCGGGCGGGGCCGCGCGCCGGATGGGGGGCGTCGACAAGCCCGCCCGTACGGTCGGCGGCCTGCCCATGCGGGAGCGCGTGCTGGCCGCCGTCGCCGACGCCGCGCCGCGCATCCTGGTCGGCCCGCCCGGACCGGCGCCTGCCGGGGTGCGGGTGATCCGGGAGGAACCGCCGGGCGGCGGCCCCGTCGCCGCCGCGGCGGCCGGGGTGGCCCTGCTCGGCCCCGGTACGCCGGTGGTCGCACTGCTGGCCGCCGACCTGCCCCTGCTCACCCGCCCGGCGGTCGGGGAGTTGCTCGCTCAGCTCCACGCCGGCCACGACGGCGCCTGTTACGTCGACGGTGCCGGCCGACGGCAGCCCCTCTGCGGCGTGTGGCGGCTGGAGCCACTGCGCGCAGCCCTGGACCGCCTCGTCACCGAGCGCGCCGACGGGTCGACCGACGGAGGCGTCGAGCGCGCCGACGGGCCGGCCGGCAGGGGCGCCGCGCCGCTCGCCGGGGCGTCGATGCGGGCGCTGCTCGCCGGCCTGCGGGTGCGCGAGGTGCCGTGGGTCGGTGCCGGCCCGCCGCCCTGGTTCGACTGCGACACTGACAAGGACGTACGCCGGGCGGAGGAGTGGGCGCGATGACGGTCATGGACGACTGGGTGACGGCGGCCTGCGCCGAGCTGGACCTCGACCCCGCCCAGGTGCCGGTGCCGGCCGTGCTCGACCTGGCCAGGGACGTGGCCCACCAGGTGCTGCGGCCGGGCGCGCCCGTCACGGCGTACCTCCTCGGGCTCGCGGTCGGGCGGGGCGCGGACCCGGCGGGCGCGGCTGCCCGGCTCAGCGCGCTGGCCGCCTCCTGGCCGGTCGGGCTCGGCGCCGAACGCCCGGACGGGACGCCGGGCTGACCTCCGCTGTCCGATCACGGTCGGGCTGATTCGTCTCCCACGTTCCGTGGGTAGGGTGACCTCGACGGACGGAGGCGATCATGACGGCGGACCACCCCTCGGCGCCGGGCGACGACTCGCCCGGCAGCCTGCCGGCGCACCACGAGCCGATCCTGCTCGACGAGCCCAGCACGGCCGACCTGCGGGCCAAGGTCACCCAGGCCTGGCACGAGTTCGCGCACGCACTCGCCGGTCGGTTGGCGGCGTTGCCCACGGGCACGCACGTCGAGCTGACCCTCGACCCGACGGCATCCGGCACCGGCGACGCGGTCTACTCCGTCAGCATCGATGTCGGCGAGGGGGGCCGGCTGGCCGCCCGCGCGGTCGGCAACGCCACCCTGCCGGACGGCTACCGGCTGGACCGGGCCGCCGTGGCGGACATGATCGCGCTCGGCTGGTCGCCGCCCGGCGTGGTGGAGGGCTCCGGCGAGTCCTTCGGGCTGGACAGCGGCACCGCCGAGGCCACCCGGCTGGCGGCCCTGCTGACCCGTACGCTGCGCGACGTCTACGGCGCCCCGCACCCCGCCTTCCTCGTCTACCTCATCCACGACGCCGAGGGCGACCCGCTGCCGGTGGAGCCGCTGGGCACCGCGCGCAGCGAGTTCGGCCCCGACCGCAACGTCGAGGCCGACCTCGACGAGGCGCTCGCGGCGGCCGCCGCCGCCCAGGCGCCCGAGCAGGACGTGGCCGTGCTCGCCGAGCAGGTCCGCACCGTCGTCTCGACCATGCTCAAGTCGGACTCCGAGCGGTTGCAGATCGACTCCGACGGCGACATCAACATCCGCGCCGGCTCGGCGATGGTCTTCGTCCGGGTCCGCGACAACCCGCCGCTGGTGGACGTCTTCTCCCCCGTGCTGACCGAGGTCGAGCCGACCGAGCGGCTCTACGTCAAGCTCTCCGAGCTGACCAACCGGATGCCCATCGGCCGGCTCTACTGCGCCGACGACACCGTGTGGGCGTCCATCCCCGTCTTCGGCCGCAACTTCCAGGCCACCCACCTCATGCTCGCGGTCCAGGTGATGACCGGCCTCGCGGACGAGCTGGACGACCGCCTGCACGGCGAGTTCGGTGGGAAGCGGTTCTTCGGCGAGGGCGACAAGCCGGTCAAGCGGGACCAGGGCGAACACCGCACCGGCATGTACCTCTGATCCACCCCGCACCACCGCCGACGAGATCCCGTCGCGCAAGAAGCTCAAGCGGGCCCGGACGTCCGGGCCGTGGCCTCGCCGAGCCGTGCCGGTGGTGGCGGGGTGGGGCCCGGAAACCCCGAGAACCGGGCCCCACCCGCCGAGGGAGGGATGATCAGGTCACCGGCAGCCAGTCGAGGCTCCGGGCGGTGGCCGGGTCGGTGGCCCGCAGGCCGGCGTCGGAGACGGTCCAGAGCACGTCCCCGACCAGCAACGACCGGAGGACCGGGCCCGCCCGGCCGGCGTGCGAGACCGTGCCGACCTCGCCGATGTCGGTCCCGGACACCCGCAGCAGGCGTACGTCCTCGCCGACCGGCAGGGCGACCAGGCCCGTCTCCGGGTGGTGCAGGAAGGCGTGCGTGTCGTGCTCCAACGCGGAGTACGCCCTCGGCACGTGCCACTGGTCGAGCCGGGTCGGACGGGCCGGATCACGGACGTCGAACAGGGAGACCTGGAGCCCCTGCGCGCGTCCCCGCCGGTCGGCCTCCTGGCCCACCCCGAGCAGCCGGCCCTCCGGCAGCGGGTGCAGGTACGCCGAGTACCCGGTGATCTTCAGTTCGCCGGTGACCCGGGGCGCAGTCGGGTCGGTCAGGTCGACCGCGTAGAGCGGGTCGGTGAGCCGGAACGTGACCACGTACGCGGAGCCGCCGAGGAAGCGTACGGAGTAGATCCGCTCGCCGGGGCCGAGGCCGGTGACCGCGCCCGTGCGGACCAGCGAGTTGCCGTCGGGGCGCAGCACGTACACGGCGGACTCCGAGGTCGGCCGGGTGCCCCAGGCGTCGCCGGTGGTGGTGGCGACCCGCAGGTGCCCCTGCCACTCCGAGAGCGCGTACTGGTTGACGAGTGAACCGGGGACGCTGCCGGAGGCCACGTACCGGGGGCGCCCGGGCCCGCTGGTGTCGAAGCCGTGGATCTCGGTGACCGGCGGCTCCGGCGGCCAGTCGCCCACGCGGCCGGAGCCGGGTCGAGTCGAGCCCGACCGCTCTCCGGCGAGGTAGAGGCTCGTCCCGGTGCCGTAGACGGTGGTGGCGTCGGCGGCGACGCTGACCGGGTCGCCGTCGCCGAGGCGGTCGCCGGCGAGGTCGAAGCTCAACACGGTCAGCATGGACGTGCCGGACCAGGCGGGAGGACGGCTCAGCCGCTCGCAGCCGACCCGGCCGACGTGTCGCTGCGCCCCGTCGGTCCACTCGTACGCCGGCAGCCACGCCTCGACCCCGGCGCTGGCGATCACCGCCCGGTTGGCGGCGGTCCGCGCCGCGTCGGTGCCCCGTTCGGCGTACGGGAAGACCAGCCGAGGGTGCGTGCGGACCACGACCCGCGCGGTGGACCCGGTCTGCCGGGCGTCGACGAGGCTGCCGTCCATCCGGTAGGTGCCGAGCACCCGTGGCGCACCCGCGAGGTCGACCAGGATCAGGCGCGGCGCGGTGCCCGGCCGTGCCTCGCGGGTCGCCCGCTGGAGTTCCACGCCCGTGCGGGTCAGCACCAGCGCCCGGTCGCCGTGCAAGAGCAGGCTGGCCTGCTCCCCCCACCGCAGCTCGGGCGTCGACCGCGTCAGGTCGAGGCGGCCCGTCTCCCGCCGGGCGGCCGGATCCACCACCCGCAGCACGCCCCGGGTGACGGTCACGATCCGCCGTCCGTCGGTCTTGACGAGGTCCGGTTCGTCCGCGCCGGCCTCGTGCACGTTGGTCGTGGAGTGCTCCGGGGCGGGCTGGGCGGACTGGGGCATCGCCCGGGCCCCGGTCGCGTCCTTGGCGACGTCGCCGAAGGCCGCCCCGGTACGCCAGCCGTTCCCGCCGAAGCCCCACGGACCGACGGAGGCCCCGGCGGCGGCGCGCAGCCCGGCCAGCGCCTGGGCGCAGGAGTCGTAGGAGACGAGCAGGGGCGCGGCCGTCGGCTGCCGCGGGGCCGGTGGGCCGGGCGGTGCCGCCGGGAACGCGCTGCCGCCGAGCAGGGTGAGCGCGGCCAGCGTGCCGACCGCGAAGATGGGGGCTCCCCGTGTCATGGCCGGTTCGACGCACCCGCCCGCCGGGAGGTTCCGGCCCGTCTCCGGCCTTCCGCGCCGTTCGACACGCGGCCTGCCCGCGCCGCCTCTCCCGCGTCTGCCCGCGCCGGCGGCCCGGCTGGGGGTCAGCGGGGGGAGGGGCCGACGCCGGGGGACTCGACGAGCCGGGAGAGCACGATGGTGCTCCGGGTCGAGGTCACGAACGGCTCGGCCCGCAGCCGCTCCAACGCCGCCTCCAGGTGCGCGATGTCGGCGGCCCGCAGGTGTACGAGCGCGTCGGCCTCGCCCGAGACGGTGTACGCGCCGACCACCTCGGGGTGCCGGCGGGTCGCCACCCCGATCTGGGCCGGGGTGGTCCGCCCGGCGCAGAACAGCTCGACGAACGCCTCGGTGGTCCAGCCGACGGCGGCGGGGTCGACGATGGCGGTGAAGCCCCGGATCACGCCGGCGGACCGCAGCCGGTCCACCCGTCGTTTGACCGCCGGAGCGGAGAGCGACACCCGCTGGCCGATGTCGGCGTACGAGGCGCGGGCATCCGCGACGAGCAACGCAATGATCCGCTGGTCAACGGCGTCTATCTGCAACGTTCCGCCTCTGGGAAGCAATGGTTGTGGCTGTTACCAAAGTTCGAGCGTACCTACCCTTGGTCATCGTGAACCAGCAGCGAGTCGCGCGAAAGCGGACATATCTCATGTGCTCGCCCGAGCACTTCGCGGTCGAGTACGCGATCAATCCGTGGATGGACGTGACCACCCCCGTCGACTCCGAGCTTGCCGTCAAGCAGTGGGACCGACTGCGGGAGACCCTGGTCGGTCTCGGCCACGAGGTGCACCTGCTGACCCCCGAGCGGGGCCTGCCCGACATGGTCTACGCCGCCAACGGCGCGTTCGTGGTCGACGGCACGGTGTACGGCGCGCAGTTCAAGCACGAGCAGCGGGCCGCCGAGGCCGCCGCGCACCGGGCGTTCTACGAGTCGCGGGACTGGCGGTTCATCGCCCCGATCGAGACCAACGAGGGCGAGGGTGACTTCGCGTACCTGCCGGAGGCGCACGGCGGGCTGATCCTCGCCGGGCACGGCTTCCGCACCGAACTGCCGGCGCACGCCGAGGCGCAGGAGGCGCTGGGGCGGCCCGTGGTGTCGCTGCGTCTGGTCGACCCGCGCTTCTACCACCTGGACGTCGCGCTCGCCTCGATCGACGACGAGAACGTCGTCTACTACCCGGGCGCCTTCTCCGCCGCCAGCCAGCGGGTGCTCACGCAGCTCTTCCCGGACGCGGTGGTCGCCGACGCCGAGGACGCCCTGGCCTTCGGCCTGAACCTGGTCAGCGACGGGCTCAACGTGGTGCTCAACAGCGAGGCGACCCGGCTGGCCGGGAAACTGAAGGCGGCCGGCTACCACCCCGTACCGGTCGAGTTGGCCGAGCTGAAGAAGGGCGGCGGCAGCGTGAAGTGCTGCATCGCCGAACTCCGCCCCTGACCCCACCCACCTCGCGCCCCCGCGCTCCCGCGCCCGCCGCGGGGGCGGAGCGCGAGGGGCGGGCCGGGAGTGGGGAGGGTGGGGTTAGCCGAGGGTGGCCAGTTCGGTTACCAGGACGTTCGACAGGACCTGGCCGTCGAGCTGGACCTCGCGCAGGTACCACTTCTGCTGCGGCGTACGCGGCTGGTTGAACTGCCACAACCCGCGCGGGCTGTCGATCTGGCCGATCTTGCCGAGCGCCAGGTTGACCTGCTGCGGGGTCGGCGAACCGCCGGCGATCCGGATCGCCTGGTCGAGCACCTGCGCGGCGTCGTACGAGGCCATCGCGTACGTGGTGGGCGAGGTGCCGTGCTTCTTGCGGTACGCGGAGGCGAACCGGCGGTTGGCCGTGTTGTTCAGGTCGGACGAGTAGTTCAGCGACGTCTGGATGCCCAGCGCGTCCTCGGCCTTGACGCTGCTCAGCACCGCCCCCTCGGTGAGGAAGCCGGGGGCGTAGACCTTGCCGTCGTACCCCTCGATGCGCAGCTGCTTGATGAACTCGACCGCTGCCGGCCCGGCGAAGAAGCAGAACACCGCCGACGGGTTCCGGCTCAGCGCGCTGCGGATGTCGGCCCGGTACGCGGACTTCGACGGGTTGGTGTGGTCCTCCGTGGTGACCATCGCGTCCTTGATCCGGGGGTCGGACTCGCCGAACTCCTGCCGGAAGCCCCGCACGACGTCCTGCGCGGCGACGCTGTCCGGCACGATGATCGCCAGCCGCGCCGACGGTTCCAGCTGCTCGCGCAGGTAGCGGCCCAGCGCCCGACCCGCCTCGTCCAGCACGTACGACGTCCGCCAGATGTAGACGACGCTCTGGAGGCTGGACGGCGAGGCGTTGGAGCCGATCAGGGGCACCCGGGCCTGCTCGACGGTGTCCCGGATACCCGACATGACGTTGGCGTCGACCACGCCGGTGAGGGCGAGTACGCCCTGCTTGAGCAGCCCTTCGACGGCGGCCTTGCCGGTCTTGACGCTCTCGCCCTCGTCGGCCGTGAGCAGGGTGGTGGGGTGCCCGCCCAGCAGTTCGTCGTTCAGGTCGAGGAAGAGCTGGAAGCCGTTGGTGATCTCGTCACCGATGGCCTTGAGGCCGCCGCTGGTGGGCGCCACGAGGCCGATCTTGATCGGGCTCCCCGCCCTGGCCGAGTCTCCGGCGTCGTCGGTGCCGCACCCGGCGACCAGTCCAGCCGTACCGAGAGCGGCCAGCAGTTGCAGGGCCTGCCTGCGGTTCATCTGCGACACCGAGTTTCCTTCCGGGGGAGCATGCAGGGCGGATCGCGCCCCCTCGGCGTTCTACCCGGTCAGCGACGCTGCGTCAATGCTTAGCGATCTTCTCCCAAAGATCGGAAAGCGGCCGTGATCTGCGGCCACGTCGCCGACTCCGGATCGATGAGCCCGAAATGCTCGCATTCTGGCAGCTCGACAAGGGATATATCGCCGCCTGCGGCGCGGCTGGCGGCCACGTACTCCCGGCTCATCGTGATCGGCACCTGTTGATCCAGTGCACCGTGAACGACTACTGTGCGTGTTGATGTTGGTACTGACTGGCGTGGGTCGGCCTCGGCGTAGCGCGCGGGGACGTCCGCCGGCCCGCCGCCCAGCAGCGCGGCCACCGCCCCCTCGTCGAGATCCAGCCGGTACGCCTCCGCGAGGTCCGACACCGGGGCCAGCGCCAGCACCCCACCGACGGCGGCCGGGGCGTACGCCGCCACGTACAACGCCAGGTGTCCCCCCGCCGAGTGGCCCACCAGCAGCGGCGGTCCGGCGGCGACCCGGCCGGGCAGCGCCTCGGCCGCGAGCCGGGGCAGCTCCGTCACGCCGGTCAGCACGTCGGTCAGCGTGGTGGGCCAGCCGCCCCCCGGCTGCCCCGTCCGCCGGTACTCCACCTGGGCCACCGGATGGCCCAGCGCGGCCAGCGCGGTGGCCAACCAGTCGGTGTGCCGGCGGTCGTACTCGGCCCGCCAGAAGCCGCCGTGCACCACCACGACCAGCCGCCGTGCCGGGCCCGACCCGGCGGGGACACGCAGGTCGGCGACCTGGTCCGGATGGTCGCCGTAGGAGACGGTGGCGTCAGGGGCCGGAGCGGGCCGGCTGAGCACGTCGCGTGGGTCGGCGGGCATGGCGCGACCGTAGCGCGGATCACGCGCGGATCCGAGGTCGGGGATCGGTCCCGGGGCGCATGGGCGCTGGCGACTGGGTAAAGATGGTTCCCATGACCGAAGCGCACTCCGCTGGACAGAACGACGAGCCGGGCCAGGATGGCACCGGTCGCTCCGGAACGGTGGTGGTGGTCGGCCCGGACGGGCGGCCCGTCGGCACCGTGCAGACCGACGAGGCACACGGCGAGGACCCGACCCGACTGGTCGAGCAGCCGGCCAAGGTGATGCGGATCGGCAGCATGATCAAACAGCTGCTGGAGGAGGTCAAGGCCGCCCCGCTCGACGACGCCAGCCGGCACCGGATGCGGGAGATCCACGAGCGGTCGATCGTCGAGCTGAAGGAGGGCCTCGCCCCCGAGCTGCGCGAGGAACTGGAGCGCATCTCGCTGCCCTTCACCGAGGAGAAGGCGCCCAGCGAGGGCGAGCTGCGCATCGCGCACGCCCAGCTCGTCGGCTGGCTGGAGGGCCTGTTCCACGGCATCCAGGCGGCCCTGGTGGCGCAGCAGATGGCCGCCCGCGTGCAGTTGGAGCAGATGCGCTCGGGCCGGCAGGCGCTGCCCAGCGGCCCCGGCGGCATGCTGCCGGGCATGCCGGGCATGGGTCAGCCGCCGCAGGGCGTCGAGGGGCACAGCACCGGCCAGTACCTCTGATCCACGGGGGCGGCCAGGGGCCGACCGCTCACCCCGCCCCGAAGACCTTCTCCAGGTACGCCGCCACGCCGTCCGCCGAGTTCGCCGCCGTCACCTCGTCGGCGATCTCCAGGACGGCGCGGTGCGCGTTCGCCACGGCCACCCCTCGCCCCGCCCAGGTCAGCATCGGCACGTCGTTGGGCATGTCACCGAAGGCGAGCACGTCGCGGGCGTCGATGCCGAGCCGGGCGCAGTACCACGCCAGCCCGGCCGCCTTGGTCACGCCGGCGGCGGAGATCTCCACCAGCCCCGAGTACGACGAGTGGGTCGCCTCGGCCAGCCCCTCCAACGCCCCCGCCACCAGCGCGACGAAGGCGTCCGGATCCTGGTCGACCGCCCGGGCCAGCAGCTTGACCGCAGGTGCCGCCAGCAGCTCCTCCGGGGTCTCGACCGCCCGGATCGCGCCGTGGTCCGCGTCCCAGCGCAGCGGGTAGTGCGCCTCGTGCCGCATCTGCCGGCTGTCGACGATCTCCACCGCGAAGCTGACCTCGGGCACCTCGGCGCGCAGCCGTCGGGCCACCTCGGCGAGGAGCTGCGGGGCGAGCGGGTCGGCCCGCAGCACCTCGTCGGCGACGGGGTCGTAGACCACCGCCCCGTTGGCGCAGATGGCCGGCAGCGGCTCGGCGAGCTGCTCGTACACCATCTTCAGCCAGCGGATGGGACGGCCGGTGACCAGCACGACCGGCGTGCCCTCCGCGGACAGCCGGGCCAGCACCCCGGCGGTGTGCGGGCTCAGTGTGCGGTCGTCCCGCAGCAGGGTGCCGTCGATGTCGGTGGCTATCAGCCGTGGTGCCTCTTCCATCAGCGGGACAGTAGCCGATCGAGATACACCGCCACCCCGTCGTCGTCGTTGCGCAGGGTCACCTCGTCCGCGGCGGCGCGGACCGTCGGGTGGGCGTTGGAGACCGCGACCCGGGCCCAGCCGGCCCACTCGAACATCGGCAGGTCGTTGGGCATATCGCCGAAGACCAGCACCTCGGCCGGGTCGACGCCCAGCCGCTGCGCCACCACGGTCAGCCCGGTGGACTTGTCCACCCCCGGCGGGCAGATCTCGACGAAGCCCAGCCCGGCCTGGGTGAGCGTGGCCACCTCCGGTGGGACGATCTGCCGGGCGACCGCGAGCAGTTCGTCGACGTGGTGATCGGCGGTCCGGACGAACGCCTTGATCACGTCGTGGGAGAGGCACTCGGCGCGGGTGCGCGCCTCGAACGCGTCCTGGTAGGGCCAGCTCGGGTGGTAGTCGCCCCAGAGCGGCGCGTCGTGCTCGTCCGACGCCTCGACCATCACGGTCAGCGGCCCGACGGCCGCCTCCAGGCTGGTCAGCAGCGTGGCCAGCACCTCGGCGGGGAGGCGCTCGTCGCGCAGCACCACCGGCCCGGCCGGGTCGCTCTGGTCGACCACCCGGCCGCCGCCGGCCATCACCAGGAAGTCCGCGGCGCGGATGTCGTTGCGGGTCAGTTCGGCCAGCCGGGGGCCGCGACCGGTCGCGCCGACCACCGGGATCCCGGCGGCCCGCACCCGGTCGAGCACCTCATGGGTGTACGCGGACACGGTCTCGTTACTGCGGACGAGCGTCCCGTCGAGATCCGTGGCGATCAGCTTGGGCAGCCCCGGGCGGGTCATCGTTCCTCCTTCGCCCGCCGCCGTCGCAGCCAGCCGTCGCGGTCCTCGGTGCCTCGACCCTAGTGACGGCGGGCAGCAAACGTACCTCGCGCGAGGGGCACCGGCCATGGCGTTCCGGCGAATGCTGTGCCAACGGACGACGGCCCACCGGTGCCCCCGTCCGGGGACCCCTGCGCAGGGCTGGTGGCCGGGTCAGTTCCGGGGTTCGGGGCGGGCGAAGGGGATGGCCGGCCCGACGGTGAGGTCGGCCGGCGCGGGCGGCACATCGTCCGCCGCGTCCCGCGACCTGCGGCCGCGCCGGCGCCAACCCACCGGTTCGGCCTCGTCCGCCCCGCGCCCGTCGTCCGCCCCGCGCTCGTCCTCCGTCCCGGGCCCGTCGTCCGCGTTCCCGGGGAGCGGGGGCGCGCCGGCCGGGGCCAGCTTCAACGCCGCCGCGAAGAGGACGCAGGCCAGGAACGCCATCACCAGACCCCGGCCGTACTCGACCCGGAACCCGTCGTCGGTGGAGTAGAAGAAGACCCGCTGGCCGGCCTCGTCCAGCGAGGCGGCGGTCGCGACCAGCAGCCCCAGCAGTGCCCCGGCCAGGGCCAGCCCGGCGAGCCGGGCGTTGGAGCGCACCGGGCGGGTGCCGCGCAGCGCGAGCACCACGGCGCAGACCAGGGCGAACAGCCCGACCAGGTAACCCACCCCGAAGCCGCCGATGTCGGACACCCCGCCCGGCACCCGCAGCGGCGTGTTGCCCTGCGGGCCGGCGTTCGGCAGGGTCATCACCTGCCACTCGCCGAGCATCGACGCGAGAGCGGCCACCGCGCCGAGCGCCGCGAGCAGCACGGGGATCCGGCGGTCCCGGCCCAGGCCGGAGAACGTACGCCCGAACCGGCCCGACCCGATCGGCTCCGTCGTGCCCCACTCCAGGACGGTCGCACCGTCGGACCGGTGTTCCTGCCGGGGAATGGGGGATTCCTGGGACATCGGCCACCCTTCCGCGTTCGCGGGCCTGCCCCGAATCATGACACAGTACGCACCCGGTGACCCGGAGCGCGAACGGTCGCCGGCCGGTCGCGGTTGGGCTAGCGTCGGACGTATGCCTATCCGTACCGCTTCCGCACAGTGGCAGGGCAACCTCACCGAGGGGTCCGGCACGATCCGCACCGGCAAGGGCGGGCTGGAGGGGAACTACTCCTTCAAGTCCCGCTTCGAGGAGGGTGAGGGCACCAACCCCGAGGAGCTCATCGGTGCCGCTCACGCCGGCTGCTTCTCGATGGCGTTCTCCAAGGCGCTCGCCGAGGCCGGCTCGCCGCCCACCTCCGTGGAGACCACCGCCAAGGTCCACCTCGACAAGACCGACGCCGGAATGACGGTGACCCGGATCGAGCTGGAGACCGTCGGCCAGGTGCCCGGCATCGACGAGGCCCAGTTCACCAAGCTCGCGGAGACGGCCAAGGAGAACTGCCCGATCTCCCGGCTGCTCGCCCCGGGCGCGCAGATCAGCCTGACCGCCCGCCTCGCCTCCTGACCGTCCCACTCACCTCCTGGCCGTAGCACCTCGCTTCCCGGCCGTCCCGCAGCGGTCGTCGGCCGCCACGCCAGCCGTGTGCGCCGTGGCGGCCCGACCCGCGCGGCCGGTACGCGGGCCGCCCGCCGGTCTCGCTCCGCGCCGGCGGTGCGTGCCGTCAGGCAGAATGGGCGGGGTGCCGGTGGAGATGAGTCGCGAGCGCTTCGAGGAGCTGGTCGGCGACGCGCTCGACGAGGTGCCCGAGGAACTCCTCGCCCTGATGAGCAACGTCGTGGTCCTGGTGGAGGACGACCCGCCCCCCGGTGAGGACCTGCTCGGCCTCTACGAGGGGCACGCCCTCACCGAGCGCGGCTGGGACTACGCCGGCGTGCTGCCGGACCGCATCCTCATCTACCGCAACCCCATCCTGCGCATCTGCGACGACGACGAGGACGTCGTCGACGAGGTGGCGGTGACGGTGGTGCACGAGATCGCCCACCACTTCGGCATCGACGACGCCCGCCTGCACGAGTTGGGCTGGGGCTAGAGGTCCGCTCGCCCCGATACCACAGGTGCCCGCACGCCCCTCAGGTACCAGCGTTCCGGCGGCGACGGTTCACCAGCTGCACGCGCCGCCGGTCAGCCGGACACGCCGCGCAGGACCATGGCCACGGTGCGGTCGACGAAGGCGTCGTCGACCGGACGCTCCCGGAACACCGCGCGGCACCAGACGGCTCCGGCGAGCGCGTCCATGATCGTCATGGGGTCGGCGTCGGCGGCCAGTTCGCCCCGGCGGGCGGCCCGCTCGAAGATGGGACGTTCGCGGGCCAGCCGGTCGGCGAAGAACCGCTGGGTGGCCGACGCCAGTTCGGCCCGGTGGGCGGAGGCGGCGAGCGCCGCGACCGCGACGTCCGAGGCCGGCGGCGTGGTGAGCAGCGCGACGATGGCGCCGACGACCGCCGTCAGGTCGCCGCGCAGGGAGCCGGTGTCCGGGGTGGCGAGGTCGAGCAGCGGCGCTTCGACCAGCGCGTCCGCCAGAAGGGCCGCCTTCGACGGCCACCACCGGTAGATCGTCGTCTTGTTCACCCCGGCACGTTCGGCCACCGCCTCGACGGTGAGCCCGTCGTAGCCCTTCTCGGCGAGGAGGGCCAGCGTGCTGTCGAAGATCTCCTGCTGTCTGCGCGGTGCCATGACGGCCACAATAGCAACGCACCGTTGCGTTGTGTTCTACTGGAGTGCAACGAACCGTTGCGTTTTCTCTGAAGGAGCGCAGATGGCCCTGCCCGTCCTCCTCGTCCATGGCATCCGCGTCAGCCGCACCATGTGGGACCCGGTGGTCGGCCGCCTCGACCGGCCCGCGTTCGCGGTCGACCTGCCGGGCCACGGCAGCCGCCGCGGCGAGACATTCGCCATGGCCGCCGCGACCGAGGCGGTCGCCGACGCTGTCGACCACGTCGGCGGGCGGGCGCTGCTCGCCGGCCTGTCGCTCGGCGGTTTCGTCGGCATCGCCGCCGCCGGCCGTTACCCCGCGCGGGTGGCCGGGCTGGTCGCGATCGGCTGCACCGCCCGGTCCACGCACCTCGCCCGGCTGTACCGCGCGGCGGCCGCGCTCGCCGCGCGCTTCCCGGCGCAGGCGAACCAGTTCAGCGCGTACGCCTTCCGTCGCGCCCTGCCGCCCCCGGCGGCGGACGCCGTCCTCGCCGGCGGTCTGACCAGTGAGGTGCTGCCCGCGGTGGTCACGGCGGTCGCCGGCCACGACCAGCTCGGCGCCCTGGCCGGTTATCCCGGCCCGGTCTGGCTGGTCAACGGCGACCGGGACCCGTTCCGGGCCGACGAGCGGGCATACCTGGCCGCCTGCCGCGACGGCCGGTTGGTCCGGCTGCCGCGCACCGGCCATGTCACGGCGCTGGCCGACCCGGTCCGGCTGGCCCGGCTGATCGAGGACGCGGCGGCGCACGCCGAGCGGCAGGATCGCACCCGCTCGGCCATCTGACGTCGGTCGGTGGTCGGTGGTCGGCGGTTGCCACCGTCACCTACGGTCGGACCAGGCATCACGAACCCAGGAGGCACTTCCATGCGCAGCGAGCTGTTCTCGGCGGAGAACCTTGAGAAGGAGTCCGCGCAGCCCGGCATGCGGCTGCAGAACTCCAAGATGTTGAAGATCGGGCTCAACGGCGAGGCGATGGCCCGGGTCGGGTCGATGGTCGCCTACCAGGGGCAGGTGCAGTTCCAGGCGCTCGGCTCCGGCGGGCTCGGCAACTTCCTCAAGCAGAAGCTGACCGGCGAGGGCGTCCCGCTGATGAAGGTCACGGGCCGGGGCGACGTCTTCCTCGCCGACTTCGCCAAGGACGTGCACGTCATCGACCTGGAGCCCGGCGACGCGCTCTCCATCAACGGCTCCAGCGTGCTGGCCTTCGACACCACCCTCCAGTACGACATCCGGATGGTCAACGGGGCCGGCATGGCCTCCTCGTCGGGCCTGTTCAACTGCGTCTTCACCGGTCACGGCCGGATCGCCATCACCACCAAGGGCACCCCGGTGGTGCTCAGCGTCGACGCCCCCACCTACGTCGACCCGCAGGCGGTGGTCTGCTGGTCGGCCAACCTCCAGACCGGCTACCACCGCGCCGAGCAGTTCGGTCTCGGCACGCTGCTGGGCCGGCGCACCGGCGAGGCCTTCACGATGAGCTTCGCCGGGCAGGGCTTCGTCGTCGTCCAGCCCTCCGAGGAGCCCCCCGTCATGGGCAGCGGCAGCCAGGAGCAGCAGGGCGGCCTCCTCGGCGGCCTGCTCAGCTGACCCGTACCGCCCGCACCGCCCCCGCTGCGCGTCGACCGGTCCCGCCGGATCCGACGCCGGTCGGGGGCGGTTCTCGTCGCGGGCACGAGCGCGCCGTCGAGCGGCAGCGCCGTCAGTTGAGGTCGCCGGCGCGCAGGCGGGCCAGCCAGGCGGCGGCGTCGGCGTAGTCGGTGTCCGAGAGGCCGGGCGGTGCCGGGATCGGCCGCTCTCCCGTCCCCGGGAAGCGGTGCCGGGGGTACGAGCCCAGGAACCGCACGTCGGCGCAGACCCGGCGCAGCCCCTGCAACGCCTCACCGAGCCGTACGTCGGCCACGTGCCCGGTGCAGTCGAGGAAGAAGACGTACCGGCCGAGCGCCTCGCCTGTCGGGCGGGACTCGATCCGGCTCATGTTGACCCCGCGGACGGCCAACTCCATGAGCACCGACAGCAGCGCGCCCACCCGGTCGTGCGCGATGTAGACCGCCAGGGACGTCACGTCGTCGCCGGTCGGCGGCGGGGGCGGCCCGGGGCGGGACACCAGCACGAAACGGGTCACCGCGTCCGGATGGTCGGCGATCTTGTCGGCGAGTACGTCGAGCCGGTGCCGCCCGGCCCCGATCGGGGCGCAGATCGCCGCGTCGTACTCGCCGGTGGCGGCTCCGGCGGCGGCCGCGCCGTTGGAGAGCACGTCGACGACGACCGCGTCGGGCAGGTGCGCGCGCAGCCAGCCCCGGCACTGGGTGGACGCCTGCGGATGGGCGGCGACGCTGCGTACGCGCGGGAGCGTCGTCCCGGGCCGCGCGGCGAGCACGAAATCGACCGGCAGGACCACCTCGCGGGTGATCACCAGGGGTTCGCCCTCGGCGAGTTCGTCCAGGGTCACCCCGACCGCGCCGCCGATCGAGTTCTCCAGCGGCACCAGGGCTGCGTCCGCCTCCCCGGCCCGTACGCTCTCCAGCGCCTCCGGCACGCTGCGGGCCGGCGTGCGGCTGCCCCGCTCGGCGGCGTGGATGCTGTTCAGCGCCTGCTCGGCGAAGGTGCCCTCCGGTCCGAGGAAGACGAAGCGCGTCGGCGGTGTTCCCGGCATGGCGACAGCCTACGCACCCGGTACGCCCAGCGACCCGGCGTCGCAGACGCGCGTCCGGATCCCGGGCGGCCCGGCGGCGCGGACCTCGGCGGTGCAGACGTCGGTACCGGCGGTGACCAGCCGCGGAGCGCCCGGCCGGCCCTGCGTGATCACCTGGAGCGTCTCGTGCCCGGTCACGTCGAGCACCGTGTAGTGCCAGTCCCCGGCGCAGAGCGGCCCGGTACGCACCCGGACCCGGGCGCCGTTCGGCAACACGCCGCCCCGACCGCGCACCAGACCCACGATCCGTGCCCCCGAGGGGCCGTCAGGGCAGGGGACCGCGACCAGGCCAGGGTCGAGGGTGGGGGTGACCGCCCCGGGGCCGGGCAGGCCGGTGGTGGGCGCAGGCGTCGGTACGGCGCTGGGCGGGGCGGGGACGGCGGTGCGGGTCGGGACGGCGGTCGGGGCGGGGTCGCGCAGTTCCGGAGGGGTACCGCAACCGGCCAGCGGCAGCGCGGCCAGCAGCGCGACGGCCGCGAGCCGGCGGGCGTACGAGGGCGGTGGACCTGCTGGTGCTGACCCGCGTGCATCCGGACGCCGGGAGGGCGGGGCCGGGCACGACGCGTCGACGGCCGGTCGGGGTGACCCCGGCTGCCGGTCGGTGCGGGCGCGCGGCCGACCCGCTCCGGGGCCGGCGGCGGAGCCGGGCGGTCGGGCGGGAGTGTCGCGGGGCGAGGGGGTGGGCGGCACGGCCGATCCTCGGGACATCGGGAAGCGTCACTGCGGCCGGGAGGCCGAGCCCATCCTAGGAGGAACCGGGCGTCCGGTGAAGATCAGCCGAGGACGCGATGGCCGGCGCGCTCCAGGGCGGCCGTCGCCTCGCCGAGCCGTACGGCGGGAACCAACAGGTAGTCGGTGTCGTAGGTGGAGAAGGCGACCACGCTGACCCGGGCCGCGGCGAGCGGGTCGACCAGCGCGGCGAGGGTGCCGCTGACCGCCAGGTCGAGCGGCCCGGCGACCCGCAGGCAGCGCCAGGCGGTCTCGGTGACGGCCTGCTCGGGCGCCCGCTCGGCGGGGCAGATCAGCGAGATCCCGTCGGCCGTCCAGCTCACCGTGACCACGTCGCCGTCGCCCAGCCCGCCCGACAACTCGGGCGGCAGGGCGGAGCCGGCGGCCAGGCGGCACACGGCGTACTGCCCCGGCAGCAGAGCGATATCGAGCATGAGGGCACCTTACGGCCTCGGAACGGGCCCGCCCCAGATTCGCCGCATGCGGCGAACGCCACATCCCGCCGCTGGTCAGACCGGGGAGAAGAACGTGAGCGAACCGGTGACCGTCCCGCCGGTGAACACCGGGGTGGAGATCGCGTCGACGGTCGAGTCCGGCGCGTCGGCCGACGCCCCCTGGACCCGGAGCAGCCCGCGGGCCAGCCGCCCGGACGAGATGGCCAGCAGCGGCGGGATCTTGTCGATCTCGGGCTCGGTCAGCTCGCAGCGGTTGGCGGTGAAGTCGAGCAGCCGTAGCCCGCCGTCGAGCAGCGGCAGCCCGGTCACGTCTTCGGGCTCGCCCAGGCAGAGCAGCTCGCAACCGGTGGCGGAGACGGCGACGACCCTCGTCCCGGCGTCGATGAGCAGGCACGGCTCGTCGGCGTGGGAGACGGTCGACGACCACCGACCGAGGTTGTCGAACTGCTGCTCTGTCGATGTCCCCGCCGCAGGCGCGAACACGTCAGAGAGCGAGAGTTCGACGTGGGCCACCGCGCCTCCTATGTACACCGACCGTCCGTCCACGCTAGCCGGTCGTCGCGGGTGATGCCGACCGCGCGGGGTCGCCGGGCCGCCAGCGGGTGAGGGAGTGCCCTGACCAGGCGGCCGGCGACGGCGCGACCGACGGGTGCCGACCGGCGCCCCGGGTGCGTGGCGTCGCCGGTGACGTTACCGTCGGTTGGCCGGCTTGTCAGCGGCCGTTCGGCCGCCCTCGTACCACCGGTAGTCCGCGGCCGGACGGTAGGCGCCGTTCATCCAGGTGTCCGGGTGCTGCGCGACCCGGGAGAGCTTCTCGGCCGTGGCCGGGCTGATCCGGCTCCCCCCGGCGACGAGCAGGCGGTCCAGCTCGCGATGGGTGGCCATGAGGCAGTCCTTCGGCAGGCCGTAGACGCTGATGACACCCGAGCCGACGAAGGTCAGCACCGGCGACACCGGGATCGGCAGCCCCACCGCGTCGGAGAGGGCCTTGCTGGCGCGCTTGGCGTCGCGGCGGGCCTCGGCCACGTAGGGCGGCCGCTTGCCGTTGATTTGGACCACGTCTCCGGCCACCAGCACCCGGGCACGGCCGTGGTCGGCGATGGTGACCGCGAAGAGCCCGCTGGGACCGATGGCGAGGAAACCGGCGCGGTCGTCGCGCTCGTGGTCGAGCAGGAGGTCTGAGGCGTCCGTGCGGGGCCACTCGATGACGTGCCACGCGGGCCCGAGATGGTCGAGCCGGCCGAGCGCCCGGGCTCCGGCCGCTTCCAGCCGGCGTGCGCCCCGCTCCGCCCGACGGCGGCGGGCCCACTCCAACGGGGACGGACGGACGGGTGCGAGCGCTCCCGGCGGCTCCACGCGGGGGTGCGGCACCGCCACGGGCGGCAGTGCCCTGGCGGACGGTACGGCTCGACGAGCGGGAAAGACAGTCATCGCGACCTCCGGCAAAAGGTCCCTCGAAGTTATGTCCTCACTACCCTACGTTGCCAGTCCCCCGTGTCGGCAAGTTGGAACGCCGGAGTGAGTGCGGATGAATGCCATATTCATCCACCCCTGTTTTATCGGATGCCGCCAAACCCTGCCCTACGCTGCGAGGGTGACCCACTACGTGGACAGCGAAGTCGGTCGGCTCGGGACGGTCCTGCTGCACCGTCCCGGCCCTGAGCTCGCCCGGCTCACCCCCCGGAACAACGACTCACTTCTCTTCGACGCCATCCCATGGGTTGGACGGGCCCAGGAGGAGCACGACGCCTTCGCCGCCGCCCTGCGCGAGCGCGGGGTCGAGGTGCTGTATCTCGCCACCCTCCTCGCCGAGACGCTCGCCGTCGCCGACGCGCGGGCCGAACTCACCGAGGGGGTGCTCCGCTCGCCCCGGCTCGGCGACTCGTTGCGCGCCCGGGTCGCCGACCACCTCGCGTACCTCGATCCCGTCGCGCTCGCCGACGTGCTCATCGCCGGGCTGGCCCACGAGGAGCTGCGGGTCAGCCGGGAGCGGCCGGGTGGCCTCGTCTACACCCTGATGGACCGGCACGACTTCGTCATCGACCCGCTGCCCAACCTGCTGTTCACCCGGGACTCCTCGTTCTGGGTCGGCGACCGGGTCGGGGTCACCAGCCTGGCGATGCCGGCGCGGCGGCGGGAGACCACGCTGACCGACGCCATCTACCGGCACCACCCGCGCTTCGCGGGCACCGAGTTCGTCTACCAGCCCGGCCTGGAGCACCTGGAGGGCGGCGACGTGCTGCTCCTCGCGCCCGGGGTGCTGGCCGTCGGCGTGGGCGAGCGGACCACCCCCGCCGGCGCGGAACGCCTCGCCCGGCAGGTCTTCGCCGCCGGGCTCGCGCACACCATCCTCGCCGTCCCGATCGCCCAGGAACGGGCGACCATGCACCTGGACACCGTCTGCACGATGGTGGACGTCGACGCCGTGCTGATGTACCCGAACATCGCCCACACCCTGTCGGCGTACACGGTCATCGCCGGGGTGGACGGCGAGGACCCGCGGGTGGACGGCCCGGCGCCGTTCCTGCGGGCCGCCGCCGACGCCATGGACCTGCCGCAGCTCCGGGTCATCGACACCGGCCTGGACCCGGTCACCGCCGAACGCGAGCAGTGGGACGACGGCAACAACACCCTGGCCATCGCGCCCCGGCTCTGCGTGGGCTACGAGCGCAACACGGAGACCAACGCGCAGCTCGAGCGGGCCGGCATCGAGGTGATCCCGATCGCCAGCTCCGAGCTGGGCTCCGGCCGGGGCGGCCCGCGCTGCATGTCCTGCCCGCTGGTGCGCGAGCCGCTCGGCACGCCGGCGACCGCCAGGCTCAGCGCGGGGTGAGCTGGCGGTCGCGCGGGTTCACCGCAGCGTGCGGTGGCGACCGGGCAGGCTCACCGCAGGGTGAGCTGGCGGCCGAGCAGGCCGTGGCGGGCCCGCCGGCCGGCGGCGTCCAGCGGGGCGGGCTCGGCGAGCGCCTCCGCGTACCGCTTGGCGAAGTCGGCGACCGGCTGCTCCCAGTCGGCGGCCGGGACGTCCTCCGGCAGGTCCCAGACGGGCACCAGCCGGCCGTGGGCCCGGAACATGCCCGCGAAGCGGGTGTTCTCGCCCAGGACCAGCGTGCCGGCCACACTCAGCCGGGCCAGCGCGTCCAGCGCGGCGTCCTCGTCGTCGGGCAGCACCCAGCGCACGTGCGCCTTCTCCGGCACCTGGCACCAGTACGCGGCGCGGGCGGCGGCGAGCCGGACCGTCGGGTAGATCGCGGCGTTCGCCCGCTCCAGGGACGCCTGCACGTTGGGGTCGTCGCCGGCGCCCGGGTCGAGCCAGAAGTCGAACCCGTCGTGCATGCTGACCTCCAGCGGGCCGTCGACGAGGACGTCCTGCAACCGGGGGCCGGGGCCGGGCAGCGGCGGTACGGGCACCGGGCGGCCCGGCTCGGTCCGCAGCGCGCAGAGCAGCGCCTCCGCCAGGTCCCGGGAGACGTCGCCCGACTGGAGGTGACGCTGGAGCCCGATGAGGACCCGCCCGTCCGGCTTGGTCATGGCCGGGCTGGCCATCGGCAGCACGGTGGCGAGGACGACCTCCCGGTCGCCGAACTCCTCGACCAGGGCGGGGGCCAGCCGCAAGGGCGCCGAGGCGGCCGGCACCAGTTCCCGTAGGGCGATCCACTCCGGCTCGTCGGCCAGCCCCTCGAACGGTCGGGGCACGAAGATGTCCCGTACCTTCTCCCGCTTGGGGGTGGCTTCGGCGGCCCGCTGGCTCTTTCGACGCTTGCTCACGGCGAGACAGCCTAGAGCCCCCGGGTACCCGGCGGGGGCAGGACCCGCCCTCGCGGTCGCTCAGCCGGCCACGGCCAGGTCCGACCGGGTGATTTCCACCGGGTCGAACTCGGCCCACACGCTCTGGCCCAGGCCGTCACGCTCGACGCCCCAGCGGTCGGCCAGCCCCGAGACGATGTGCAGCCCCCGCCCGTCGACGGCGTCGTGGTCGGCGATCCGCATCGTCGGGCCCGCGGCGGCGCCACCGTCGGTCACCCGGAGCTGCACCTGTTGCCCGCCGACCGAGGCGCGCAGCCGCCAGGCCACCCGGACCACCCCGCCGGGCAGGGGGTCGGCGTGCCGGACGGCGTTGCCCACCAGCTCGGCCAGGACCGCGACGAGGTCGGCCAGCAGCGGCGGGGGTACGACGTCGGTCAGCTCCTCGGCGAGTCGGCGCCGTGCCAGCCGTGCTCCAGCGGCGTGGTGGGGCACCACCACGCACCACGCCCGATCGGCAGCTCCCGTCGACACCCTTTTCCCTTCCCGCCCCCCGCGGCCCGCCGGTCACCCGCGGGGCAGCCGCACCTCTGCGACCGTACCGCCACCGGCCCTCGGTCGTAGGGATACCCATCCATTCTGCTGTTCAACGATCCGTCGGACGAGATAGAGGCCGAGCCCGGCGCCGGGATAGCGGCGGCGGTCGCCCGACTCGCCCTGCCAGAACCGGTCGAAGGCCCGCTCCGCGTGCTCCGGTCGGATGCCGACGCCCCGGTCGCCGACCTGGAAGGAGACGGTCGACCCGTCCGCCGCGGCGGTGATCTCGATGGGCGAGTCCGGCGCCGAGTACTTGCCGGCGTTCGTGCACAGCTCCGTGAGCACGGTGGCCAGGCTCAGCCGGTGGCCGAGCGCCTTGGGCAGGTCGGCGGGAACGCGCAGGACGAGCCGCTGCCGCAGCTCCGCCGGCAGGTCGCCAGCCGCCGTGCGCAGCGCGTCGCCCAGGTCGTACGGGGCGGGAGGCTCGTCGCCCGGCCCCGCCTCGGCGGCGGAGGAGAGCAGCCGGTCCACCAGTCGGGCCAGTTCGTTGGCGCGTTGCCCGATCACCCGGGCCGCCTGCCGCCGGTCGGTCTCGGTCAACGACTCCCAGTGGTCGGTGAGCGTGTCCGCGTAGCCCTTGATGACGGTCACCGGCGTACGCAGCTCGTGGCTGGTCACCGCGACGAAGAGATCCCGGTCGTGGTCGCGGCGCTGCTGGTCGGTGATGTCCCGGAAGGTGACCACCCGCAGGGTGCCGGGGCCGGGCAGCTCGCCGGAGGTGATCCGGAGCCAGCGTCCGTCGGGCAGCCGGTGGTCGCGCACCTGCCCGCAGGGGGGCAGCGGGAAGGGCAGCGGCCGGTTGATCGCCTGGTCCGTGGAACGGCCGGTGACCCGCGCGGCGGCCGGGTTCCAGAGCCGGACGTGCCCGTCCCGGTCGACCACGGCCAGGCCGTCCGCCAGCGCCGCCACCACCGGCCCGTCGCCGTGCACGGGCAGCCCGGTCTGGTCGCCGTACATGTGGGCGATGCAGGCGGCCACGTAGCCCACGACGGCGTGCTGCTCGACGTCCAGCCGGTCGTGGCCGTCGGGGTAGAGCACGTGCAGGCTGCCGACCGTCAGCCCGCCGATCTCCGCGCGGGAGACCACCATCCGCAGCAGGCCCCGCTCGGCGAGCTCACCGCAGAGCCTGCCGGTGAGTTCGTCCGTGCGGACCTGGCGTACGCGGGCGCCGGAGAGCAGGCAGACGGTGGCGGGGTCGTCGGCCGGCACGGGGTGGCCGACGGCCCACTCGGCCGCGCCGGTCGCGGCGATCACCCGGCCGCCGGTCGGCGCGAACTCGACGAACGCCACGCCCGCCGCGCCGAGCGCCGACCGGGCCACGCTGAGCAGGTGGGTGAGCACCGGGAGGCCGGAGCCACCGGAGTTGATCATTTCGATCACCGTGGTGTGGCCGGCGATGAGAGCGGAGAGGTCGGGACGCTCCGGCATGCTCCGAGTGTGCCCCGCCGGCCGGGCCCGGGACACCCCTGCCCGACCCGGTCCCGCACCGGCGCCACCCCGGTCAGCGGCCCAGCCGGGCGAGCGTCTGCGCCGGCCGGTCGGTGATGATGCCGTCCACCTCGGCAGCCAGGACGAGGTCCAGGTCGGCCGGCTCGTTGACGGTCCACACGTAGACCTGGCTGCCCGCCGCCCGCAGCGCGGGCACCAGCTGCGGCCGGGCGCGCACCAGGGCGACGCCGGGGCCGGCGATCGGGGTGCCGAACGGCAGCCGCCCCAGCGGCAGCCAGCGCGGCAGCACCTCCAGCAGCAGCACCGTGGGCAGCGCGGGGGCCAGCCCCCGGAGCCGGCGTACGGCCAGCGGGGAGAACGACATGACGGTGACCCGTACCGGATCGTCCGGTTTCGGCTCGGTCAGGCCGAACCGGCGCAGCAGCGCGACGAGCCGGCGCTCGACGTTCCCGCCGTAGCGGGAGGGGTGCTTGGTCTCCACCAGCAGCCGCACCGGCCTGCCGGCGGCCAGCACCGCCTCCAGCAGCCGCTCGAGGGTGAGCAGCCGGGTGTGCGACTCGTCGAGCACCTCGTCGCCGTCGGCCGGTACGCAGCCGGGGTGCCAGGAGCCGAAGTCCAGCGCCTCCAGCTCGGCGAGGGTACGGGCGCTGACCAGTCCCTGGCCGTTGCTGGTGCGGTCGAGCCGGCGGTCGTGTACGCACACCAGGTGCCCGTCCCGGGTCAGCCGGACGTCGCACTCCAGCCCGTCAGCGCCCTCGTCGAGGGCCCGTAGGTAGGCGGCGAGGGTGTGCTCGGGCAGGTCGTGGGAGGAACCGCGGTGCGCGAAGACGAGCGGGGCGTCCATTCCTTCCGCCCGCCCTAGAGGACCCGGCCCGGCTGCCCGTCCTCGCCGACGACTTCTCGCCCGGCGGCGGCCCACTCACCCATCCCGCCCTCGACGTTGCGCACCTGGTCCCAGCCGTTGCGCAGCAGGTAGGCGACGACCTGCGCGGAGCGCCCGCCGGAGCGGCAGATGACGGCGACGTCGCGGTCGGTCGGCACCTCGGCGATGCGGGCCGGCAGCTCCATCATCGGCAGGTGGTGCGCGCCGGGGGCGTGGCCGGCGTTCCACTCGTCGTCCTCCCGGACGTCGAGCAGGTACGCGTCGGCGGCGATCTCGGTCACGGTCACGGAGGGAACCTGGGATCCGAACACGGGCCAAGCCTAGATCCTCGCCCGGTCGGCCGACGGCGGGCCGGCCCCCGGCGTCACAGTCGGGTGATCCAGCGCGGGTTGGCCCGCGCCCAGTCCGGCACCCGGGTGCCGCGTACCGCCTCGAAGAGGCCGTTCCCGCCGTTGTCGAGGACCACGTACGACACCTGGTCGATGGTCTGGGGGTGGGAGGGGACCTGCACGCCGCGCAGCGCGTCGGCCGGCAGGTCGCGCAGCGCCAGGACGAGGTCCTCCAGCGGTACGCCGTTGGTGTCCACGGTCAACGAGCCGCCCACCGCGCGGATCACCTGGTCGAGCTTGACCGGGTTGGTCCGCAGCGACGTCTCACTCGTGCGCTCCAGCACGGCCCGGAGCAGTTGCTGCTGATGGGTCTGCCGGTCGTAGTCGCCACCCGGCAGGTCGTAGCGCTGCCGGACGTAGTCCAGCGCCTCACCGCCGTCCATCTGCTGGCAGCCGGGCGGGAAGACGCGGCCGGTGTGGATCGAGCGGACCTCGGTGTCGACGCACATGCGTACGCCGCCGAGCAGGTCGATGACCTTGCGGAAACCGGAGAAGTCGATCAGGGCCGCGCCGTCGAAGCGGATGCCGGTCAACCGGGTCAGGGTGGCCGACAACAGCCGGGTGCCCGGCTGACCGCCCCCGCCGTGCTCGTACGCCGCGTTGATCTTGTCCTGGCCGCCGCCGTAGCCGTTGCCGGCGGGGATGGCGACGAGCAGGTCCCGGGGGACGGAAACCAGGTACGCCTCGCGCCCGCCCGCCGGGACGTGCACGATGAGGATGGTGTCCGAGCGCCGGTCCGCCGCGCTGCCGCTCTGCCACCGGTCCGTCCCCACGAGCAGGTAGTTCAGCGGCCCGTCCGGGTCGGTGCGGTTCCGGCGGGCGGTGGGGTCGAGCAACTGCTCCCGCACGACGCTGCGCTCGTAGCGGTCGGTGAGGGTGTGCAGTCCCACCACGGCGAGCCCGGCCAGCAGCACCAAGGCCAGCCCCAGGCCGAGCAGCAGCCGGGGCCAGCGGACGCGGCGCGGCCGGGCGGTCCGGGTGCCGGCCCCGGCCCGGCCCCGACCGTCGCCCGCCGATCTGGACGTGACGCCTCCCCGCGACCCGTACGTGAATCTCTCTCACGTCAGGCTACGAGGCGAGCCGGGTGCCCCGGGCCGCTTCGGCGACATTGCGCGGCCTGGGCCGGTATCCCGGTCCGCCGGGACACCCGGGCGGCCCGGCCGCGCGGACCGCGGCACCCGGCGGCTACTCGCGGTTCGAGACCACCTCGGGGTTGGCGAAGACGAACTCGGCCAGCTTGTCCTGTTTCACCGCGCGGAACATGTCCATCGTCTGCTCGCTGAGCGTCTCCCGGGTGCCGTCGCTGTGGAAGGTGCCGCCGTTCGTCTTCAGCATCACCAGGTCGTTGCCGGTCACCCCGCGCATGGTGAAGACGAAGTCGGCGACCGGCACGCCGCCGGTGTCCAGGGTGAACGCCTTACCGGCCGCGTCGATGAGCTTGTTCAGCTTGATCGGGTTGGTCAGCGTCCCGTCCTGGGTGGCCTTCTTCGCCATCGCCTTGATGAGCTGCTGCTGGTTCTGCTGCCGGTCGTAGTCGCCGTTCTTGAGGCTCTTGCGCTGCCGGGAGTAGTCCAGCGCCGCCCAGCCCTCCATCTCGCGGCAGCCCTTCTTGTGCAGCACGGGCGTCATCCGCTTGCCGGTCTTCTTCGCGTCCGCGTTCCACATCGGCTTGCCGTCCACGTACGACATGTGGATCGACTCGACCTCCTGCTTCACGCAGATGCGCACGGTGCCGAGGGCGTCGATGACGTTCTTGAAGCCGCCGAAGTTGATGATGGCCGCGCCGTCGAAGCTGATCCCGGTCATCTTCTTGATCGTCTGCGCCATCAGCTGCGCGCCGCCCTCCCAGCCGCCGCCGTTGCGGGCGCCGGCCTGGAACGCCGCGTTGATCTTGTCGGTGCCGCCCGAGTAGCCGCTCTTCTTGAAGGCCGGGATGTGGGCCTCGGTGTCCCGGGGGATCGAGATCAGGTACGCCTGGTCGTGCGTCGCCGGGATGTGCAGCACGATGATGCTGTCCGCCCGTACGTCGTCGGCGGCCCACCGCTCCCGGGCGTCCACGCCGAGCAGCAGCATGTCGATCGGGCCGTCCAGGCTGGCACCGCCCTCGGCGTCGGTCTTGCCCGCGTCGCCGAGCAGGTTGCGCTGCGCGATGTTCCCGGTGGCGCTGCTGATCAGGGCCTTGCTGCCCACGATGGCCGCGCCGCTGGCCACCATCAGCACGGCGCCGAAGATCAGGGTGAGTCGGGCCCAGAGCGGGTCCTTGCGGCGCGACCGCTTCTTCGCGGACCCGCCACCGACCTTGCCGCCCTTGACGGGCTGCTTCGGGATGCTCGTGGAGGCCCGGACCGGGCCACGGGAGGGCTCCAGCGCCGGAGGGCGACGGCTGGTCTGAACCGGCATGCGTGCTCCAGCTCGCGTTGTCTCAGGGGGCGGGATCACTTTACGGACGCTTTCCCGTCCTGGCGAGGTCGTCCGGCCGTCAAATACCGTTCGTTCGGCCGTCATCCAGGGAAACTGACCGAACGGTCAGATCGATACGGCCGATTGGCGGTTGGCTCACAGGAAGCGTCCGGCCGGCCCCCCGAGTCGTGACGACGCCTGTCGATCACGGGAGGGCCGGCCGGGCGGAGCTGGTCAGTTTCCGGTGCCGTCCTTCTTCTTCTGGTTGGCCTCGACCCAGGCCGTCATGGTGTCGGCCGACATGGCCTTGTACATGGCCAGGGCCTTCTCCTTGTCGGAGACCACCACCGACTCGCCGTTGATCGTCTGGCTGCCCACGTGCGGGCTGGTCACGAAGGTGAGGTTCTCGCCGCGCAGGTTGCGGAACTGGACCCCCATGTCGACCAGCGAGAAGCCCTGGTCGACGGTCACCGCGGCGGTGACCGACTTGAGGAAGTCGTTCAGCTTCTTCGGGTTGGACAGCGTGTCCGTGCTGGCCGCCTTGTCCATCAGGGCGCGGAGGAACTCCTGCTGGTGCCGCATCCGGGCGAAGTCGCCGTCCGGGAACTGCTTGCGCTGCCGGATCCAGTCCAGCGCCTCGGCGCCGTCCATGTGGTTGGTGCCCTTGGTGAACGTCCGGTACGGCTTGTGGATCGAGGTGATGGTCCGCTCCACCTTCAGGTCGACGCCGCCGAGGGCGTCGGTGACCTGCTTGAAGCCGGCGAAGTCGATCGCCATCACGTGGTCGAGCCGCACGTCGGTGAAGCACTCCACCGTCCGGACGGCCAGCGGCAGCCCACCGAAGGCGAAGGCCGCGTTGATCTTCCCCCGCTGCCCGGAGCCGCAGTCCGCGTTGGCGCTCTCCGGGATCGGCACGTAGAGGTCGCGGGGGATGGAGACCAGGTAGGCCTTCTGGTGGTCGGACGGGATGTGCATCACGATGATCGTGTCGGCCCGCCACTTGCTGGACTTGTCCACCGGGGCGTCCGGGTCCCGGGAGTCGCTGCCGACCAGCAGGATGTTCAGTGCGCCGTCCACCGCCTTGGCCGGCCGACCACCCGTGATCTCGGAGAACGGGTCGGTGCGGGCCAGGTCGTCGTCGAGGCCGCGGGCGTAGACCCAGGCGCCGATCCCGCCGAGCAGCGCGAGCACCAGCACGGCCACGCCGGCCACCAGGGCGATGCGGCCCCACCGGGGGCGTGCGCCGCGCCGGCCGGGCCCGCCCGGTCCGGTCGTGCCGCCGGGGCCGCCCGGGCCCAGAGGTCCGCCCGGGCCGCCGGCCCGTGGCTCGTCCGGGGACGGGGACCAACGGGCCTCGGCGGGCCGGGCGCGTCCGGCGTCCCGGCCGGAGCCGGGCACCGAGGCGCGCCCGGCGCTGCGGTGCAGATGCGGGAGGGGAACTCCGGCGGGCGTGGTCGCTGACATGTAACTCAGGGTACGTACGCCCGGCCACCATCGCCCTGAAGCGCCACCGGCGGCGTACGGCGGCGGGCCGCGTCCGCTAGGCCGTGTGCTCGCGGAAGTACTCGATCGTGCGCCGGAGGCCGTCCTCGGGCGTCACGGTCGGCTCGTATCCGAGCAGCTCGCGGGCGAGGGTCAGGTCCGGCCGGCGCATCTCCGGGTCGTCCGCGCTGCGGGTGATGTACGTCACCTGGGAGGCGCTCCCGGCCAGCGACACGATCGTCTCGGCCAGCTCCCGCATGCTCATCTCGTGCTCGGTGCCGCAGTTGATCGGTCCCGTCTCGCGCGAGTCGAGCAGCAGCAGGATGCCGCGCACCAGGTCCGAGACGTAGCAGATCGAGCGCGTCTGGTTGCCGGTGCCGTGCACGGTGATCGGCTCGTCGCGCAGCGCCTGGGAGATGAAGGTCGGGATGGCCCGGCCGTCGTCCGGACGCATCCGCGGGCCGTACGTGTTGAAGATCCGGACGATGGCCGTGTCCAGCCCCCGGCTGCGGTGGTAGGCCATCGTGGCCGCCTCGGAGAAGCGCTTCGCCTCGTCGTAGACGCTGCGGATGCCGATCGGGTTGACGTTGCCCCAGTACGACTCGCGCTGCGGGTGCTCCTTCGGGTCCCCGTACGCCTCGGAGGTGGAGGCCATCAGGAAGCGGGCGCCGTCGGCGACCGCGCGGTCCAGCAGGTGCAGCGTGGCCACCGAGCCGACCTTGAGGATCTCCACCGGCAGCTTCTCGAAGTCGGTCGGGCTCGCCGGCGAGGCCATGTGCAGGATGGCGTCGAAGCGCTCGGCCAGCGCCGGGTGGGCCGGCAGGCCGTCGGAGATGTCGGCCTCGACCAGGGTGAAGCGCGGTTCGTCCAGCAGGTGGGCGACGTTCTCCTTCGACCCGGTGACGAAGTTGTCGAGCGCGACCACGGTGCAGCCGCGGTCGATCAGGGCGTCCACCAGGTGTGACGGTACGAAGCCGGCGCCGCCCGCGACGAGGATGCGGTGACCGGGTCCGAAACGGGCGACAGCGTTCATGCCGGTCAGCCTACCCAGTGCCGGAGCCGCCCCGGCGCAAGGAAGGGGCCCTGTCGGCGAGGGCCCCTTCCGCGCGCTGCCGGCCGTCAGTGGGCGCCGGCGCCGGTGACGGAGCGCACCTCCAGTTCGGCGTACTTCTCCTCGTCGTGCTCCTTGGAGATCACGGTGCCGATCCAGCCGCACAGGAAGCCGAACGGGATGGACAGGATGCCCGGGTTGGACAGCGGGAACCACTGCCAGTCATGGTCGGGGAACATCGAGGTGGGTGCCCCGGAGACCACCGGCGAGAAGAACACCAGCAGGACGGCGGAGAGCAGGCCACCGTAGATGGCCCACACCGCGCCCGAGGTGTTGAACCGCCGCCAGAACAGGCTGTAGAGGATCGCCGGCAGGTTGCCCGAGGCGGCCACCGCGAAGGCCAACGCCACCAGGAAGGCCACGTTCAGGTTCTGCGCGTAGATCGACAGCACGATCGAGATCGCGCCGATCACCAGGGCGGAGACCCGGGCGACCCGGACCTCCTGCCGCTCGGACGCCTTCCCGTCCTTGATCACGTTGGCGTAGAAGTCGTGCGCCAGGCTGGACGAGGAGGCCAGGGTCAGGCCGGCCACCACGGCCAGGATCGTGGCGAAGGCGACCGCCGCGATGATCGCGAGCAGGGTGGCGCCACCGAGATCGCCGCCGAGGAAGTCGATGCCGAGCGCCTCGGCGAGTTGCGGCGCGGCCGTGTTGCCGGCCTTGTCCTGCGCGGTGATCGCCTCGCCGCCGACCAGGGCCGCCGCGCCGAAGCCGAGGGCCAGGGTGAGCAGGTAGAAGGTGCCGATGATGCCGATCGCCCAGAGCACGCTCTTGCGGGCCGCCTTCGCCGTCGGCACTGTGTAGAAGCGGATCAGGATGTGCGGCAGGCCGGCCGTGCCGAGCACCAGCGCGATGCCGAGCGACAACAGGTCCACCTTGTTGTAGAAGGTCTGTGTCGCGTTGCCGGCGACCTCGACGCCGTAGCGCAGCCCCGGTTCGAGGAAGGCGCTGCCCTTGCCCGAGGAGGCGGCGGCGTCGCCGAGCAGCGACGACAGGTTGAACTTGTACTTCGCCAGCACCAGCAGCGTCATCACCAGGGCGCCGCCCATCAGCAGGAACGCCTTGACGATCTGCACGTAGGTGGTGCCCTTCATGCCGCCCACCGTGACGTACACGATCATGAGGGCGCCGACCATGATGATGGTGGCGACCTTGGCGGTGTCGGCGTCCATGCCGAGGAAGGTCGTACCCGGCTTGATGCCGAGCAGCAGGGCGACCAGCGCGCCCGCGCCGACCATCTGCGCCAGCAGGTAGAAGATCGACACCGTGATGGTGGAGACCGCCGCGGCGGTCCGCACCGGGCGCTGACGCATCCGGAAGGCCAGTACGTCGGCCATCGTGTACCGGCCGGAGTTGCGCAGCAGTTCCGCGACCAGCAGCAGCGCCACCAGCCAGGCGACCAGGAAGCCGATCGAGTAGAGGAAGCCGTCGTAGCCGTAGAGGGCGATGATGCCGGCGATGCCGAGGAACGAGGCGGCCGACATGTAGTCGCCGCCGATGGCCATGCCGTTCTGGAAACCGGAGAAGGACCGGCCGCCCGCGTAGAAGTCGGTGGCCGTCTTGGTCTGCCGGCTGGCCCAGATGGTGATGGCCAGCGTCACCGCCACGAAGATCAGGAAGAGCGTGATGGTGAGGTTGCGGGCGGTGGTGCTGCCCGCCTCAGCCGCGAGGACCGTGTTCATGGCCCACCTCCCCGATCTCGGCGCGGATCCGGTCGGCGACCGGGTCGATCTTCCGGTCGGCGAACCGGGAGTAGAGCCAGGCGATGAGGAAGGTGGAGACGAACTGGAGCAGGCCGAAGACGAGGGCGACGTTGATGTTGCTGCCGAAGAGCTTCGTGCCCATGAAGTCCCGCGCGTACGCGGACAGGATCACGTAGAGCGCGTACCACAGGAAGAACGCGACGGTCATCGGGAAGATGAAGCCGCGCAGCGTACGCCGCAACCCGGCGAACTCGTCCGATCGCTGTACGGCGACGTACCGGTCCGCCGCCGAGGCGGGCGTGGACGCGGGTGTGTCCGTGGACATTTGTGGATCACCACCTTCACGGGGCGTGGGGAGTTTCGCGCACGGTAGAAAGCGCGCTCCCCGCCGGGGAAGGGCGTGATCGACGCCGGTCGGTGGCTGCGCCGAACGGCACGGTGGCTGCGCCGAGTGACCCAGCTCACTCCGTTCACCGGTCAGCGGTGCGGCGTCGGCCCGGCCGAACGGTCGCCGTCGTCAGGTCAGCTCGCGGTAGCGGCCCCGGTAGTGCAGCAGCGGGTCCGTCTCGCCGGTCAGCTCGACCACCTCGATGGTGGCCTCCACCAGCAGGCCCCAGCCGTACTCGCGGGCGTTGTCGAGCCGGCACCCCGCCCAGCCGCCGACGTCGGCCGGCACCGGACCGTAGGGGGTGTCGGTCCACGCCCCGGTGGCGAACAGTCCGCCGGGAGACGGGAAGAGGCCCGCGAACCGGTCGGCGAGCTGCCGGTGCGCCGGGCCGAGCGGGGCCACCGCGAAGCGGCCGGCGGACTCGATCGCCGCCCACACGTCGGACTCGGGGTCGACCAGGCCGAGCAGCCGGTCCGGCTCGCCCTCCGCGACCAGCGTGGAGGAGACCGTCAGGCCCGCCGGCTCGGGCGCCGTCCAGAGCGTCACCGGCGACGCCAGCCGACCCCGCAGCCGGCGTACGGGCGAGCGCTGGTCAGCGGGCACGGCGAACGGGTCGATGTGGTGGATCTCGGCGCCCGGCTCATGATTCACGTGAAACATTGTCCGTCCTGCCCCGCCCCCGACGGGCCCGGACCGCCGCTTGAGATCTTGGACGATTTCGGCCCCTCGAAGGGCCGTTCCCTACCAGGATCCCGGAACTCGGTCGCGCCGCCGTCAGGGCTGGGCGTACGCCCGAGGGTCAGTCGTCGGGGGTCAGTGACCGGCGGGCGGCGGCCAGCACCTCCGGGTCCGCGCAGCCGGCGGCGTACCCGGCGATCCGGCGGCGGATGTCGCGGCCGAGCAGCCAGGAGCCGATCCGCTCCGCGACCGGGCGGAGGAACGCCGGCCGGCAGCGGAAGCTGTAACGCCAGGTGGCGAGCGTGTGGCCGGGCTCCGGGGCGGGCGCGAACCGCCACCCACCCGCGAACATCTCGAAGAACCACGGCCCGCGCACCATCTTCATGCCCACGTGGCTCGGCGGGGCCCAGGAGACGTACTCGCTGACCATCGCCAGGCCGTGCCGGGAGCGGGTGAAGGTCCGCACCCCCTTGCCGGGGCGGGTCGCCCCGTCGGTGAAGTGCTGCTCCCGGACGAACGGGTCCCAGCGGTAGCGCACGGGTGCCGTGGTCTGGGAGACCGCGAAGGCCAGCTCGGGCGGGACCGGCACGGTGACCACCGCTTCGACGACGGGCATCAGGCCATTCTGCCCCCAGCCGCAAAGACCCGCCGCGCCGAGGAGGAACGGCGGCGGCGCTCAGCGGCGCGGGGTCACCGTGGCGAGCAGCTCCGGCATCCGGCGGTCCAGCACGTCGCCGGCCAGGTACGCGCCGAGCAGCGCCGCCCCCAGGCCGTACGCCGCCCCGACCGGCAGAGCCAGCCAGAGCCAGGCGTCGCCGAGGAGTGCCGCGGCCACCACCATCGGCACCGCCGCCACCGCCGTGGCGAGCATCGCCAGCAGGGTCAGGAAGCCCTTCGCGATCCCGGCGCCACTGTTCAACGCGAACGGGTTGCTCGTCTCCGGCAGCGAGTACGCCCCGAGCACCGAGACGAAGCAGTTCACCGCCAGCCCCGCGCCGTACGTGGCGAGCAGGGTGCCCGCCATCAGCCCGATCCAGCCCGGCTCGCCGACGAGCACCGCGACGACCACGGAGATCACCGCCAGCATCGGCAGTACGTAGATCGAGAAGGCGGCCATCCGGGCGCGCAGCTCCTGCCCGCCGGAGACGCCCGCCACCACGTTCGCCGCGTACGCGCTGCCGTCGAAGCCGAACTGGTTGGCCAGGGTGACGGCGGCGAGCAGCCCGACGAAGAGCATCGACAGGCTGGACAGCAGCGGGGACGAGTCGGGACTGACCGTGAACCCCTCAGCGCCGTCGACGGTGAAGCCCGAGCCGCCCACATTGACCATGACCGGCACGAAGAGACCGACGACCGCGACGGTGATCAGGTTGGCCCGGCGTCGGGCGTCCCGCCACCAGTAGCGGGCCTCCCTGGCGACGAGGGCGCCGAACCGGTCCCGCCGCGCCCAGCCGGCGACCCTCGGGAAGAGCTGGGCGACCGCCCCGCCGGTCGTGCCGCGCTGGGCGCGGGCCGGCCCGGCACTCGCCGCGCCCACCATCGCCGACTCGAGCGAGCGGGACCACCAGGCCAGCAGCGCGACGATCGTCGCCGCCGTGATCAGCAGCTTCACCGGCGCGGCCCAGACGCGGCCCTCGGCCACGTCGATGCCGGCCGTCCAGGGGGCGCCGAACGGCGTCCAGCCGACCACCTCGGCCACCCCCTGGAGGCGGTCCCAGTCGGTGTCGGAGAGCGCGGCGACGCCCAGCAGTTGCAACGGCCCGATCAGCGCGGCGAGTACGGCGAGCAGCACGGCGGCCAGGTCGCGTACCCGGCGGGACCGCAGCGCGGTGGCGAAGGCGCTGGTCACCGCACGTGCCGCCGCCACGCAGAGCAGCAGCCCGGCGACCACCCCGACGAGGGCGACGGCGGCGGCGGACCAGCCGCCCAGCGCTCCGGCGGTGACCACCAGCCCGCACAGCGCCAGCAGCACCGCGATCGTCGGGACGCTGACGAACGCGGCGGCGAACAGCCCGGTGACGAGCGTGCGGCGGGGCAGCGGCAGCAGCGCGAACCTCGCCGGGTCGAGCGTCTCGTCCACCCCGAAGAAGACGAGCGGCAGCAGCAGCCAGCCGAGCACCGCCAGGCCTCCGCCGAAGGAGGCGACCATCAGCGCGAAGCGGCTCTCGTCGGCCAGGCCGGGCGCGGCGAAGAGGAAGAAGCCGGTGCCGCCGAACCAGAGCCCGGCCACCGCGCCGCCCACGAAGAGGGCGACCCGCCAGCCCTGGCCCCGGAAGTTGTTGCCCATCACCCGCAGCTTGAGCTGCACGAAGTGGCGGGCCGAGACGCGCCGGACGGGCGGGGCGGCGACGGTCGGTCCGGTCACCGCGACAGCCACGCCAACTCCTCGCCGGTAGCCGTACGGCCGCCGACCACCTCGACGAAGACCTGCTCCAGCGAACGGCCGCCGCGTACCTCGTCGATGGGGCCGACCCGCTTGATCGTGCCCGCCGCCAGGATCGCCACGTGCGAGCAGAGTCGCTCGACGACCTCCATCACGTGGCTGGAGAAGACGACCGTGCCGCCCCCCGTCACGTACCGGTGCAGGATGTCCCGGATCAGCGCGGCCGAAACCGGGTCGACCGCCTCGAAGGGCTCGTCCAGCACCAGCAGCCGGGGCCCGTGCAGCAGCGCGCAGGCCAGGCCGATCTTCTTCTTCATGCCCGCCGAGTAGTCGACCACCAGGGTCCGGCCGGCGTCGCCGAGCGCGAGCACGTCCAGCAGCTCCGCCGCCCGCTGGTCGACCACCGCCGGGTCCATCCCCCGCAGCAGCCCGTGGTACGCGAGCAGCTCCGCGCCGCTGAGCCGGTCGAAGAGCCGTACGCCGTCGGGCATCACGCCGAGCAGCTGCTTCGCCCGGACCGGGTCGGCCCAGACGTCGTGACCGAGCACCCGGGCGCTGCCGGCGTCGGGCCGGAGCAGCCCCACCGCCATCGACAGGGTGGTGGTCTTCCCCGCGCCGTTCGGGCCGAGCAGGCCGTAGAACGAACCGGCCGGCACGTCGAGGTCGACACCGGCCACCGCGACCTTGCCGTCGAACTGTTTCGCCAGGCCACGCAGGGCGAGCGCCGGGTGCTCAGCAGTCATGCTCCGACCGTATCCGGCCTGGACCAGCGGCTGCTCCGGCCGCAGGATGATCCCCCGGGTCATCCCCGAGGCGTACCCGCCGGCGTCCGCGCGACGGCCGGCCCGCCCGAGGGGGAGGGCCCTACCGGAGGCGTCAGCAGGGTGCCCTTCCTCACAGGCGCAGCGCCTCCGGGGCGTGCAGGCGGAGCATCGTCGCCCCGACGTCGGCCGGCGCCCGGCGCCGGGTCGCCACCGAGACCGCCACCATCACGGTGAAGGCGAGCGGCACCGTCCAGGCGGCCGGCTGCGCGGTGAGCGTGGCCGGCCAACCGGACAGCGGCGGCCCCAGCACCGTGACCAGTACCGCCCCGACCGCGGCGCCGCCGCCGACCAGGATTCCGGCGGCGGCACCCAGGTCGGTCAGGCCCCGCCACCAGATGCCGAGCACCAGCAGGGGACAGAAGCTGGAGGCGGCGACCGCGAAGGCCAGCCCCACGACCTGCGACACGTCCAGCCCGGCGAGGTTGAGCGCGAGGACCGTCGGCACGGCCCCGGCGATCACCGTGGCGAGCCGGAAGCCGCGTACCGAGCCGCGCCCCAGCACGTCCGTCGAGATCACCCCGGCGACGCTGGTGAGCAGCCCCGACGAGGTGGACAGGAACGCCGCGAACGCGCCGGCCGCGACGAGCGCGGCGAGCAGCCGGCCGGTGGCGCCGTCGCCGAGCGCGGCGCCGGGCAGCAGCACCACCACCGCGTCGGTCTGCCCGGTCACCAGCAGTTGCGGGGTGTAGATCCGGCCGAGCACGCCGTAGATGGTGGGCAGCAGGTAGAACGCGCCGACCATGGCGAGCACCACCAGCGTGGTGCGGCGGGCGGCGGCGCCGTCGGGGTTGGTGTAGAACCGCACCAGCACGTGCGGCAGGCCCATGGTGCCGAGGAACGTGGCCAGGATCAGCGAGTACGTGGCGAACAAACCCCGGTCGTCGTCCCCGGCGGTGCTGGGCAGCAGCCAGTCGGCGGCTTTCGTGGCCACCCCGGAGACCTCCGGCACCGGCTCGCCGGCGGCGAAGGACAGCTCGTCGCCGGGGCGTACCTCCTGGATCCGGCCGTCGGGGAGGGTGAGGGTCGCGCGGTGCTCGACCACGACGGTGGTCGCGGTCCGGAACGTCGGCCCGTCGGGCGGGGTCACCGCCGGCCGGGCGTCGGCCTGCCACTGCAACGCCAGGAAGATCGCCGGTACGGCCAGCGCGGTCAGCTTCAGCCAGTATTGGAAGGCCTGCACGAAGGTGATCGCGCGCATGCCGCCGAGCGCGACGTTCGCGGTGACCACCACGGCCACCAGCAGGGCCCCCAACGGGTACGGCGAGCCGGTCACCGTGGCCAGCGTCAGCCCCGCCCCCTGGAGCTGCGGCACCAGGTAGAGCCAGCCGATGAAGATCACGAAGACGGTGGCCAGGACGCGCAGCCGGCGCGACCCGAGCCGCAGCTCGCAGAAATCGGGCAGGGTGAACGCGCCGGAACGGCGCAGCGGCGCGGCCACGAAGAGCAGCAGGGCGAGATAGCCGGCGGCGAAGCCGACGGGATACCAGAGCACGTCGACGCCGTACTTGAGGATCAGCCCGGCGACGCCGAGGAAGCTCGCCGCCGACAGGTACTCCCCGCCGATCGCGGCGGCGTTCCAGGTCGGGCTGATCGCCCGCGAGGCGACCAGGAAGTCGGAGGTGGTCCGCGCCAGCCGCAGCCCGTAGAAGCCGATGCCGACGGTGACCAGGGTGACCGCCACGATCGCCGGTACGACGAAGCCGTTGCCCACCTCAGCGCTCCGGCCGCTGGACCAGGTCGGTGAAGTCCTGCTCGTTGCGTTCGGCCAACCGCACGTACGCCCAGCCGACGGCGATCAGGAACGGGAACGACGCCACCCCGAGCAGCAGCCAGGGCAGGTTGACGCCCAGTACGGTCACCCGACCCACGGCGGGCGCGACGGCGAAGAGCCACGGCAGCCCGCCGAGCCCGATCGCCACCACCAGGGAGAGCCGCAGGGCCAGCGCGAACTGGGCCCGGACCAGCCCCCGGACGAGCGCGTCGCCGACCCGGGTCTGCTCGGCCAGTTCGGCACGGGTGCGTTCCGTCCGGTCCTCCCGGCGGGACACCTCGGCCAGCACGATCCGCGTCCGGGGCTGGACGACCGGAGCCTGCACCGAGCCCTCCGGCTGGCTCGCGTGCTCGGACGCCCCGGACCCGCCCTGCCGGGGCACGGGGACGGGATCGTCGGCAGCAGCCACCCCGGCAGTCTCGCCCGATCGCCGCGATTGTCAAGGGCCCACGTGGGCGGCGGGCCGGCCCGCGTCCGGCCCGCCGCACCGCCCTGTGGACTCCGCGCACCGCCCTGTGGACAACTTGTGGAGAACTGCTCACCCCTGTGGATAACTCTGTGGGAACCCTGGGGTGGGCGACCGATTGCCTGCCACCCCGCCCCGGCATTTACTCCGCGTTGACGTGTTCCAGGCCGACGCGCTCCGGGCGGGCGGAGGCGGAGCCGAGCCACGTGTGCGGGTTGCCGTACCAGCACCAGCCGAGCTTCGGCGCGTTCTGGCTGATCCAGAGCGCGGGTACCCGCTTGTCGCCGCAGCGGGAGCCGACCAGCGAGAAGCACTTGTTCTTGGCCAGCGTCTCCGGGTACAGGGTGACGAAGGCGAGGCCCTCGTCGATGGTGAGCGGCAGCCGGCCCTGGCCGGTGATCACCTCCATGGCGGCGGCGGGGGCCAGGTTCAGCGTCTCCTCGCCCCGGTCGACGTCGAAGAGCAGGTACGCCGGGCCGGCCGGCACCTCCAACTCCTTGATCGGGTCGAACTTCGGCAGGTCGTTCTCGGCGTAGTGCCGGTCGACGATCCCGGGCTTCCGCTTGCCGGCCAGCGTGGTGAGCGCGACGCGCTCCTCGACGGGCACCAGCTCACGGGTGGTCACCAGCAGGAAGGGCACCCGCGCCTCGGTCGGGGCGGGCAGGCCGGCCGAGCCGGCGATGGCCGCCGCGCGCAGCGGCGCGACCAGGTCACGGAAGGCGTCCCCGGTCAGCTCGGCGAGGGCCGGGTAGCCCAGCCCCACGAGCCGGTCGAGCTGACGGTCGAATTCGGTCGCGGCGTCGAACAAGGCGGCCTCCTTTGTCGTACGGAGTACCGTACAGCGTACGACATGGTGCACGTATTCCCGGCCTCGAAAAGAATTTGAGGGCAAGCCACCGAGGCGCTGGCCTGAACAGTGCGGCCCGGGGTCGGCTTAACCGGACATTCCCGCCTTGATGGGGCGCCGCACCGGGCCGGAAAACGCCAAGCCCAACCGCGATCAGGAGGCCATGGACCTTAAGCCGGCCCGGTGAGGTCCATGGCGTCCTGATCGTCAGGCGGTGTTCGCCGCTGCGGACGGCGGCGCTGGTGGTGTCGAGTCCGACGATGCTCGCGTCACCGCCGCAGGCGGCGGGCCTCCCGTGGCACCAAGTCGACAGGGCCCCACGACCCCAAGCTGAGCCGCTGTCGAGCTGCCCCGTCCACGGGACCAGGAGAGTCCGCGCCCTGCCTCGTGGTGATGGCGGGGAGCGGGTGACGCCTCTGGTCTCACGCATGGGGCAGCTCGACAGGGTGCCAGCTGGGAGTAGTGCCCCGCGCGGGTCGGGTCAGCGGTTCCAGTCCTGCTTCGCCGCGCGGACCAGCTTGTCCTTCAGCTCGCGGGTGTGCCGGCGGCTGACCGGCAGCTCCGCCGAGTCGACCAGCACGACGTAGCCGGAGTTGACCAGCCGCAGCTCGGCGATCAGCTTGAGCTGCACCAGGTAGGAGCGGTGGATCCGGACGAACCCGGCGTCCGCCCAGCGTTCCGCGAGGGTCGCCAGGGACACCCGGACGAGGTGCGACCCGTCGGCCGTGTGCAGGCGGGCGTAGTCGCCCTGCGCCTCCACCCAGCGCACCGCCGAGCGGGGCAGCATCCGGGTGGTGCCCGCCAGTTCGATGGGGATGGTCGGGTCCTCCTCCGCGCGGGCCAGCGCCGCCGGGTGCGACGGCACCACCCGCGCGCCGATCACCCGGCGCAGGGACTCGGCGAGCCGTTCGGCGCGTACGGGCTTGCGGACGTAGTCGGTGGCGCCCAGGTCGAACGCGTCCACCGCCCCGTCGTCGTACGCGGTCACGAAGACGATCGCCGGCGGCCGGGCGAAGCGGCGCAGCACCCGGGCCAGTTCCATGCCGTCCAGCCCGGGCATCCGGATGTCGAGGAAGACCACGTCCACGTCGCCGTCGCGGAGCAGCCGTAGCGCCTCCGTCGCGTCGCCCGCCGTGTGCAGCCGGGCCACCCGGGGGTCGGCCCGCAGGTGGTACGCCAACTCGTCCAGCGCCGGCGGCTCGTCGTCGACCGCCAGCACCCGCAGGAACCCGGCCGCGCTCACGAACCCGCTCGTACGCCGGGGTGGAACTTCGGCACCCGCATGCTCACCTTCGTACCCGAACCGAGGCCCGTCTCGACGACGAGGCCGAAGCCGTCGCCGAACACCGACCGGAGCCGCTCGTCGACGTTGGAGAGCCCGACGTGCTGGCCCGGGTCGTCTCCGACGCCGGCCAGCGCGGCGTCGCCCGGGTCCCCGGCGGCGCCGGCCAGCTCGGCGATGCCGGCGGTCAGCGTGCTCGGATCCATCCCCACTCCGTCGTCCTCCACGGTGATGTGGCACTCGGTGCCCGCGTCGCGGGCCTCGATGCTCACCATGCCCGTGCCCGGCTTGCGGGACAACCCGTGCCGGACGGCGTTCTCGACCAGCGGTTGCAGGCAGAGGAACGGCAGGGTCACGGGCAGCACCTCGGGGGCGATCTGGAGGCGCACCTGGAGCCGGTCGCCGAACCGGGCCCGCTCGATGATCAGGTAGCGGTCGATCGAGCGCAGCTCCTCGGCCAGCGTGGTGAACTCGCCGTGCGCCCGGAACGAGTACCGGGTGAACTCGGCGAACTCCAGGATCAGCTCGCGGGCCCGGTCCGGGTCGGTGCGCACGAACGAGCCGATCGCGGTCAGCGCGTTGTAGATGAAGTGCGGGCTGATCTGGGCGCGCAGCGCGCGTACCTCGGCGCGGGCCAGCCGCTCCCGCGAGGAGTCCAGCTCGGCCAGGGCGAGCTGGTTGCCGGCCCAGTGCGCCGTCTCCAGGGTGGCCTGGACCAGGCCCGGGGCCGGCTGGCCGTCGGCGACCGCGACCAGCGCGCCGACGGTGCGCCCGTCGGGGCCGGTCAGCGGGGCGACGACCGCGCCGCGCACCGGGCAGTCCACCCGGTCGCAGTGCAGCTCCGGATCGCCGAGGACGGTCGAGCGGCCGGACGCCACCGCCCGCCCGGCCGCCGCGACCAGTTGCGCCTCGTGGTGCCCGCCCCGCCCGTCCAGGGCGAGCACGCCCTCCCGGTCCGTCAGCGCCAGCCCGGCCGCCCCCACCAGCGCCCGCAGATGGCGTACGGCCTTCGCCGCGTTCGCGGCGGTCAGGCCCGCGCGCAGCGGCTCGGCGGCCAGCCCGGCGGTGTGCAGCACCTCGTACGTGGCCCGTTGGGTGGCCGTGGCGATGCCCCGCCGCGCGCGCAGCCGGACCACCGCGAACAGGGCCGCCCCCAGCGCGGCGAGCAGCGAGACGACGCCGAAGACGCCCGAGAGGTTGCCACCCACGCTGCGATCCTGGCCCCTGCCGGCGCTCAGGCCAAGGGTCAGTACGCGCCCTTGCGGGCGAGCACCACGCCGACGGTGCGCCACAGGATGCTCAGGTCGTACGCGAGCGACCAGTTGTCGACGTAGTAGAGGTCCAGCCGGACCGCCTCGTCCCAGGACAGGTCGGAGCGGCCGGAGACCTGCCACAGCCCGGTCATGCCCGGCCGGACCAGCAGCCGGCGGCGTACGTCGCCGAGGAAGTCGCCGTCGTCGGCGGGCAGCGGACGCGGCCCGACCAGCGACATCTCGCCCTTCAGCACGTTGATCAACTGCGGCAGCTCGTCCAGCGACGAGGCCCGCAGGAAGCGGCCCACCGGGAAGACCCGGGGATCCTGCTTCATCTTGAACAGCATGCCGTCGGTCTCGTTACGGTCGACGAGGCTGGCGAGCCGGTCCTCCGCGTCCACGTACATGGTGCGGAACTTCCAGACCCGGAAGGTGCGGCCCTCGTGGCCCACCCGTGGCTGGCGGAAGAAGACCGGGCCGGGGTCGGAGAGCCGGATCGCGACCGCGATGGCCAGGAAGACAGGGGCCAGGAGCAGCAGGCCGACCCCGGCGGCCACCCGGTCCATCAGGTTCTTGGCCAGCAGCGCCGGCCCGGAGAGGGTCGGCTCCTCGACGTGCAGCAGCGGCAGGCCCTCGATGGGGCGGATGTGCACCCGGGGGCCGGCGATGTCGGTGAGCTGCGGCGCGACGACCAGGTCGACGCCGGAGCCTTCCAGTTGCCAGGCCAGCCGGCGCAGCTCGCCCGGCTCCGAACTCGCCGAGCCGCAGACGGCGATCGTGTCCCCGCCGACCTCCCGGACCAGGGCGAGGACGTCACGGCCCGCGTACACGGGGACCGGGGTCTCGATGCCCTTGGCCGCCGCATAGCCGTCGGTGATGTGGATGGCGACCGGCATCAGCCCCGCGGCCGGGTTGCGGGTGACCGCCGTGTAGACCTCCAGGCACTCCGGCAGGGTGCCGATCAGCACCATCCGGTGACCGGCCTGGCTGATGTTGCGGCGGACCACGTGCAGCACGAAGCGGCAGAGGATGCGGTTCAGCAGGATCAGCAGCATCGCCGCGAGCAGGGCGGTGCCGACCGTGTAGCGGGACAGGTCGGTCTTGGTGGCGAAGGCGAGGAAGGAGACCGTCGCGGTGACGGCGACGCTGGCCCGGATCACCCGCTTGTACTCGTCCGGACCCAGGCCCAGGTAGCGCCGGTCGTAGGCCCGGTTGGCCCAGAGGCTGACGAGCCAGCCGAGCGGCAGGAGCAGGAACGCCACCGTGTGGAACCACGTCGGGTCCTGCTCGGCGTTGTAGAAGCCCGCCCGCGACTGGTCGAACGTCTCGATGGCGATCAGGCTGGCGACCGCGGCGGCTGCGAAGTCGAGCAGCAGCAGCAGGGTGATGTAGGGGCGGTGCCAGCGTGACACGCGACGGCGGGCCCGGGCCCACGCGGACCGGGGTACGCCGTTGTGGGACGGCGGTGTTGGCGGCTGGATCTCGAAGCTGTCGACGTGCCGCACGAGTTTGCTCCGGCCTGTGTTGGTTCCCGGGCGCTGGAGGCTTGTCGTCACCTCACCCATGTCCTCCCGCATGACACGCGCCGCTCACTCACCGTGAGGGCCCGGTCGCCCACCGTCCCAGTCTCCCACGCGGGCGCCAGCCTGCGCGTTGCCCCGAGGGACAATGCGCCGGTGTGGTGCCGCCGGGCGTCTGGCCGGCTCCGCGCCATTTCAGAAGCCGGGGACCGAGCCACTATACCGATGGATGGCGGGCCCGGTAGAGCCGCAACTCAGACCTTCGACGCGGGATGGCCGATTCCGTTGCGTAGTCGGCAGTGTCGTCACTCACCGTACGAGTCGCGACAGCCGACGGTCAGCGAGCGGCTTGCCGCCGGTCTGGCACGTCGGGCAGTACTGGAGGCTTGAATCGGCGAACGAGACCTCGCGGACGGTGTCGCCGCAAACCGGGCAGGGCAGCCCCGTCCGGGCGTGCACCTTCAGTCCGGAGCGCTTCTCGCCCTTCAGCTCGGCCGCCTTCTGGCCCACCGACCGGCGTACCGCGTCGCCGAGCACCTGCCGCGTCGCCGCGTGCAGGGTCGCCAACTGCTCGTCGGTCAGCCGGTGGGTCAGCGCGAACGGCGACAGCTTCGCCGCGTGCAGGATCTCGTCGGAGTACGCGTTGCCGACCCCGGCCAGCACCGTCTGGTCGGTGAGCACCCCCTTGACCTGGCCCTTGCGGCTGCGCATCCGCTCGGCGAAGGTGGCCAGGTCGGCGGCGAGTGCGTCGGGGCCGAGCCGGGCCACCCCGGGCACCGTCGCCGGGTCGGTGACCAGGTAGCCGGCGAGGCTCTTCTGGGTGCCGGCCTCGGTCAGGTCGAAGCCCGAGCCGTCGTCGAGGCGCACCCGCAGGGCGATCGGTCCCTTGCCGGGGCGCAGCGGGGCGGCGGAGGGAAACGCCTCCCGGTAGTGCAGCCAGCCCGCCCGGGCCAGGTGGACCACCAGGTGCAGCTCGCCGTCGAGCACCACGTCGAGGAACTTGCCGTGCCGGCGGGCGTCCGTCACGGTCCGCCCGACGGCGGCGGTGGGCGCCGGGTCGTACGTCTTCAGGGCGCTGATCGCGGCGACCTCCAACCGGTCGACGCGCCGCCCCACCGCGCGCTCACGCAGGTAACCCGCGAGCGCCTCAACCTCCGGTAGTTCGGGCACCAGCCAACGGTAGCCTTCTTTCCCGTGAGCGTGAGGAATGAGCTTGCGAGTCCCGCAATCGCGAACGAAAGGCAAGCTCCGTGAGAATCGTGGTGGCGCACAACCGGTACCGGGAGGCTCAGCCCTCCGGTGAGAACACGATCGTCGACGTGGAGATCGCGCAGCTCACCTCGGCCGGAGTGGAGGTGCTGCCGTTCATCCGCAGCTCGGACGAGATCCCGTCGATGTCGAAGTCGGCCAAGGCGCTGCTGCCGATCTCGCCGATCTGGGCGCCCCGCGCGCAGGAGGACCTGAGCCGGCTGATCGCCGAGCACCGGCCGGACGTGCTGCACCTGCACAACCCGTACCCCCTGATCTCGCCGTGGATCGTGCGGACCGCGCACCGGCACGGCGTGCCGGTGGTGCAGACGGTGCACAACTACCGCCAGGTCTGCTCCTCGGGGCTCTACTTCCGCGACGGGATGATCTGCCAGGACTGCCGGGGCCGGGCCCTGGGGGTGCCGGCGATCGTGCACCGCTGCTACCGGGGCTCGCGGGCGCAGAGCGCCCTGATGGCGACCACGCTGGCCGTGCACCGGGGCACCTGGCGCTCGGTGGACCGGTTCGTCGCGCTCACCTCGGCGGTCGCCGACCACCTGCGCGACTACGGCATCCCGGCCGAGCGGATCGTGGTGAAGCCCAACGGCATCCCCGACCCGGGGGCGCCCGCGCCGCTCGGCGACGGCTTCCTCTACATGGCCCGGCTCTCCCCCGAGAAGGGGCTGGACCTGCTGCTGGACGCCTGGCGGCGGCACCCGGACGGCGCGCTCGGCCCGCTGCGCATCGCCGGGGACGGGGAACTGCGCCCGCTGGCCGAGGCCGCCGCCGCCGAGCGCGCCGACGTGACCTACCTCGGGCCGCTGGACCGCGCCGGAGTACGCGCCGCGATCGAGGCCAGCGCGGTCATCGTGGCCGCCTCCACCTGGCACGACGTGCTGCCCACCGTGATCATCGAGGCGCTGGCCGCCGGCCGGCCGGTGCTCGGCACCGCGCTCGGCGGCATCCCGTACCTGCTCGGCGCCGACGCCCCCCGCGAACCCGCCGGCACCGGCCCGGCCGCCGTCACCACGGCCGCCCCGGGGGAGGGCCGCGTCGCGCTGCCCACCGGTGTGGAGGCGGGCGAGGCGGGCTGGGTGGTGCCCCCGGAGCCGGCCGCCATGGCCGCCGCCCTCCCGGTGGCCCGCACCGGCGCGGCGGCGCTGGCCCCGGCCGCCCGGCTGCGCTACGAGCGCACGTTCCACCCCGACGTGGTCACCAAGCGCCTCCTCGACATCTACGCGGGCGTCTCGGCCCCCGCCTCACCCCGCTGAGCCCCGGCCCCCCCGCCTCGCCTTACGCCTGCCTCGCCTTGCGCCTGCCAACCGCTGGCCGACGGAGCCTGCCCCGCCCCGCTAGGCCACCTCGTTGGCCGGGGCGGCGGTGTCCCGGACGGAGTTGATGATCGTGATCAGGCGATCCAGGTCAGCGGATGGGAAGACCCCGCCTCCGTCGCCGGTCGGCACCCGCATCCGCTGACGGGCGGAGGATCCGTGGGCGGAACACTGTCGAGCTGATGTCGTAGACGACTCACCGCCGGTGGTGGCACAGCGGCGGCCCGGAGGCGACCGCCTGATGTCACAGACGACTCAGCTCGACAGCGTCCGTACGACCCTTTCGCCCGCGACCGGCCCGGCGAGCACCATCGCCCCACGGAGCACGGATCACCCGTTCAAGGCTGCGTGACGGGGCACATTCTTTTCGGAGCCGGGGCGCTTTCTCTCGGTGGCCGCGAGTGGCAGAAGAACGCCGACGGCCATAACCGGCAGTGACGCTGCCTGCGGCAGCACCGCCATCAGCGCAAAGCCGTCCGTCCGGAGCCGTCCCCCGCCGTGGCAGCTCAGCGGAGGGAGGCGCGGGCCGAGAAGGCGATGCTGGCGAGCAGGAAACCGCCGTTGACGATCGTGAACGCCACGATCACCCAGAGGACCAGGGCGGGGGCGAAGGCCAGCACCAGGCCGGCCGCGAAGATGACCGCGCCGTAGTCGCGGACGAGCTTCACGAGGCGTACGGGCAGCGAGGTCGAGGTGACCATGCTGGCGGCGTTCGGGCCGGCCTGCATCACCGACGTGACCAGGTTGACCATCCAGGTGCCGGCGAAGATCGCGACCAGCCAGCTCGGCGTCGACGGCTCCTGCGCCACCGCCGTCGCGGACAGGGCGGCGACCAGGGCGATCTGGGCGGCCACGTCGGCGAGCACGTCGACCCGGGCACCGGCGGCGCTGCCCTGCCCGGTCACCCGGGCGAGCTGACCGTCGGCACAGTCCAGGGCGTACGCCACCTGCCAACCGACCAGCGCGAGCAGCCCGACCGCCCAGGCCGGTACGTCGCCGGCGGCGACCCGCCCGGCGAGTGCGACCACGGTGACGGAGGTGGCCAGGCCGAGCACCAGGTTGGCGATGGTCAGCGCGGTCGGGCGCAGCCCGAGGCGCTGGGCGACGAGCGCGAAGACCGCGCCCAGCCACTGGCTGATCGATTCGCTGAACAGGCCGCCGCCCCGGTTCACCCGATGGAAGTCGGCGACGGTGGGACGGGGTTCAGCCACGGTGGTCGCGGATTGCACCGGCGTAGTCTGCCAGCCGCTCCCGCGTCTCGGTAGGCGACATCGCCAGGTGTTCGAGGATCGTGTAGCGGTCCGGCCGGGTCCGGGGCGCGAACTGCACGGCATCGACGAACTGCTCGTCGCTCAGGCCCAGGTCGGCCGGTGTGGTGGCGAGACCGTGCCGGTGCAGGCAGCGGGCGAGCCGGCCGAACCGGTCGGTGTCGCCGCGCAGGAACGTGCAGAAGAGGGCACCGAGCCCCACCTGCTCGCCGTGGGCGGCCGTGCCGGGATGGAGCCGGTCGATCGCGTGGGAGATCTCGTGGTCACCGCCGCTGGCGGGGCGCGACGACCCGCACACCGAGCTGGCGATGCCGCCCATGATCAGCGCCTCGGCCAGCGTGGTGAGGAAGGCGTCGTCGGTGATCTTGCCGGGGTGGTTGAGCAGCGCCTCCGCACCCGTGCGGGCCAGCGTCACCGCCAGCCCGTCGATGGGCTCGCCGCGTACCTCGTGGGCGAGTTCCCAGTCGGCGCAGGCGTTCAGGTTGCTCACCGCGTCGCCGATGCCGGCCTGGGTCTGCCGGTCCGGGCCGTTCTCCACGAAGTCGAGGTCGACGATCACCGCAATCGGGATGTGCACCCCGTAGGAGCCCTTGCCCCCCTCGTGGTCGAGCGAGGCGGTCGGGGAGGCGATGCCGTCGTTCGCCAGGCTGGTCGCCACCGTCACCATCGGGATCCCGTAGCGGGTGGCGGCGTACTTGGCGGTGTCGATGGTCTTGCCGCCGCCGATGCCCACCACGGCGTCGTAGTGACGACGGCGCAGCCGGTCACCGAGGTCGTTCGCCGCGTCGATGGTGCCGCCGACGACCGTGAAGACGTCGGCCGCGCCGAGCGACGGCCGGCACAGCTCGACGATCCGTTCGCCCTGGCCGGGGCCGACCACGACGGCCACGTCCCCGCCGGACGAGATCCGCCGGTCGGCCAGCACCGCCCCGAGGTCGGCCACCGCGCCCCGCCGCACCTCGATCACGAGCGGGGTGTTGACCGTACGGGCTAGTAGCGGCACGCGATCTCCCGCGCCCGGGCCAGGTCGGCGTGGTTGTCGACCTCGACCCAGGAGACGTCGCCGATCGGCGCCGCCCGGACCTCCCCGCCGCGGTCGGCGAACTCCTGGTAGCCGTCCTCGTAGTAGAGGTTCGGGTCACGCCGCCACGTCGCCTCCAGCGCGTCGGCGAGGGCGTCGGCCACCTGCGGTTCGATCAGCGTCGCGCCGATGTACTCCCCGTACGCGTCGCCCGGGTTCATCAGCTTGGTGATCCGGGTGAGCTGGCCGGCGGCGTCGAAGGTGGTCTTCATCTCCTCCTCGGCCAGCGGCTTGATCGTGTCGACGGCCAGCAGGATGCCGGGGCCACGCTCGGCCAGCAGCGTCTTCTCCACGCTCACCGGGTGCACGGTGTCGCCGTTGACCAGCAGCACACCCCGCGAGAAGTGCTCCCGGGCCAGCCAGAGCGAGTAGGCGTTGTTCCACTCCTCGGCCTTGTCGTTGTGCACGAGGGTGATCGTGACGCCGTACCGCTTCTCCAGGTCGGCCTGCCGGGAGACGACCGCGTCGGCGGCGTAGCCGACCACGATCACGACGTCGGTGAGCCCCACCTCGGCCAGGTTGCGCAGCGAGATGTCCAGGATGGTGGTGTCGCCGTCGACCGGCACCAGCGCCTTGGGCAGGGTGTCGGTGTACGGGCGCAGCCGGCGCCCCGCCCCGGCTGCGAGCACCATCCCGATCATTGAGGCGTCCTCCGTCGTACGAGTCCCGGTCACCGCTGGAGGATAGCCCCGCGCGGCGGCACCGCTGCGGTCAACCGGGTCAGCCGGGCAGCGCCGCCAGGTCCGCCAGCACCCCCAGTCGCTCCTCGGCGGTCAGTACGGCGTACGGGCCGGCGGCCCGCCGGTCGGTCTCCAACTCGATGGCGAGCTGTTCCGGGCCGGGCGGCAGGGCGGTGGCGCTCGCCGCGCTGTGCCCGGCGGCGTCGCACGCGGCGGCGTGCGCGTCGGCCCGGTGGTAGCGCATCGTGCCGAGCCGGTTCAGCAGCAGCACGCCGGGCGGGGTGCCGTCCGGCTCGTACGGCGGTGCCGTGGCGGCGAACGCCGCCCCCGCCGCCTCCGCCTCCTGCTCGTCGGCCAGCACCAGCGCGCACGTGAGCACCCGGCCGAACGCCTCCACCAGCCGCAGCACCCGGTCCTCGTGCCCCGCCCAGAGTTCCTCGGTGACCTCCGCGTGCACCTGCCACAGCTCGGCGAGGAAGGCCGTCCCGCGCTCCGTGGCGGAGAGTTCCCCGTCGGCGCTCCGGTGGATCATCCCGTACGCCACCTGCTTGTCCAGGGCCCGCCGGCACTCGACCGGGTCCCGGTAGCGGGTGACTGCCGCGAAGCCGGTCTCGTCGACCGTCCCGCCCGGCACCGCGAGGCGGGTGCGGAACTCCAGCAGGAAGCTGGTGGCCGCCGGGCCGCCGTACCGCTGGCTCAGCTCGGCGGCGCCGCCGTCGCGGCCGGCGAGGATGCCGGCGACGAACGCCCGGTCCACCGCGGGGGCGACCAGGCCGGCGAACCGGTGCGGCGCCAGCTCGACGGTGTCGTTCACAGACCGATCGAACGCAGGGCGGCGAAGCCTTCGTCGGCGATCCGCCGGATGAGGCCGTCGTTGACGTCGCGGTTCTCGTCGAGCAGGTCGAGCTCGTCGGCGGCGAGCCAGCGGAACTCGGTGTGCCTGCCCACCTCCAGCGTCGGTCGGGTCAGGTCGCCGTCGACCCGGACGAGCCAGTCGCGTTCGATGCGCGCCAGGCCGTCGTCGGCGACGTAGCGGTACTCCCCGACGTAACCGAGCACGTGCGACACCGTCCAGCCGGTCTCCTCGGTCACCTCCCGGCGCAGCGCGTCCAGCCAGTCCTCGCCCGGTTCCAGGTGACCGCCGACGACGTCCCAGCAGTTGGGAAAGATGCGCCGGTGAGGAGACCGACGCTGGACGAAGAGTCGGCCGTCTTCGTCGAAGATCAGCGCGCAGGCGCAGCGTAGTGGCTCGGTGGACACGCCACGACAGTAGCGAGCCGGGGCGCTCCCCGGCGACGCCCGCTCTTGTCGCCGGGCAGCGTCTGTGCGCACCATGTTCCCTTACCGGGTGCCACCGTCCCACAGGGGTGATGCGTGATGCAGGTTCGGGAAGCGATGTCCAGCGAGGTTCTCGTGGTCGGCCCGGAGCACACGCTCCGCCAGGCGGCCCGGATGATGTCGGCCCGCGGTGTCGGGTCGGCGGTCGTGATCGACCCGGACTCCGAGGGCGTCGGCATCATGACGGAACGCGACGTGCTCAAGGCCATCGGCGCCGATCTGGACTGCGACGTCGAGCGGACGGGCTCGCACCTGACCTGGGACGTGGTCTACGCCGGGCCGGAGTGGACGGTGGAGGAGGCGGCCGCGGCCATGGCCCGGGGCGGGTTCCGGCACCTGGTGGTGCTCGACGGGCGCGAGGTGGCCGGGGTGATCTCCGTCCGGGACATCATGCGGGTCTGGGCGGAGAGCCGGATGGCCGAGGCGAGCTGACCCGTCCAGCAGGTTCGTCCCGGGGGCCGGTCGCTCGACGCCGTCCACGTCGCGGGTGTGGCGGGGCGATCGACGGGTAAGGATTCCGTACGGACACGGACGGGCCGTGATCCGCGACGGAGGTCCTCATGCGTGGCGCGGATCGGCTGGTCGAGCAGCAGTACGCGATGCTCCTGCGGCGGGACGTGGCCCGGCTGCCGGACCTCTACGCGGCCGACGCCTTCTATTCCATGCCCGGCGTCACGGTGCGCCCGATCGAGCTGCCCGCCCTGCTGCGCACCTGGACGGGGGCCTTCCCGGACCTCTCCGTCGACCCGATCGGGTCGGTGCAGACGGCCGGTGGCGCGGCCGTCGAGCAGCGGCTCACGGGCACCCACACCGGTGTGCTGCACACCCCGTTCGGGACCGTCGCGCCGACCGGCCGGCTGGTGAGCTGGGACGTGGTGGACGTCGTCCGGGTCCGGCGCGGCCGGATCGCGGCCTGGCGTTCCTACTTCGACTGGGGGCAGCTCATCGCGGCGCTCGGTCTGCACGTGGACGGGCTCTCCCGGGAGGCGCAGCACGACCCGCTCGGCCTTCCGGTCTGACCTGTCGGCGACCGGTGGATGCCGGTCACCCGTCCCGGTGGCTCAGGATGCGGACATCGCCGTGCCTGGCGCACACACCCCGTCGCCTTCCGTACGCTGAACAGCCATGACTGCCGAGCAGCTGATCTCCTTCGCCCGTGGCGCTCCCTCGCTGGACATCGTCGATGTCGAGGGGCTCAAGGCCGCCGCCGTCCGCGCGTTCGACGCCGATCCTGCCGGGGTGACCGCCTACGGCACCTCCGTCGGCTACCTTCCGCTGCGGAAGTGGATCGCCGAGAAGCACGGGGTCTCCGCCGACCAGGTGCTGATCACCAACGGGTCGTTGCAGGCGGACGCGTTCCTCTTCGACCACCTGGTCCGCCCCGGCGACGCGGTGGTGGTGGAACGCCCGACCTACGACCGCACCCTGCTGAACCTCCAGCGGATGGGCAGCGAGCTGCACGGCGTCACCATCCAGCCGGACGGGCTCGACACCGCCGAGCTGCGCAAGCTGCTGGAGTCGGGGGTACGCCCCCGGCTGGCGCACGTCATCCCGAACTACCAGAACCCGGCCGGCGTGACGCTGAGCCTGGAGAAGCGCCGGGAACTGCTCGATCTCGCCGCCGAGTACGGGTTCACGATCTTCGAGGACGACCCGTACGCCGACATCCGGTTCCGGGGCGAGGCGCTGCCGTCGATGCTCTCGATGGACACCCGCGACGTGGTGGTGCACGCCTCCAGCTTCACCAAGACGGTCTGCCCCGGCGTACGGGTCGGCTACCTGGTCGGCCCCGCGGACCTGATCGGCGACATCGCGAAGAAGGCGACCAACCTCTACATCTCGCCCGGCATGGTCTCCGAGGCGATCGTGCACCAGTTCTGCGTCTCGGGCGACATCGAGCGCTCGATCGAGACCGTACGCGCGGCGCTGGGCGAGCGCGCCCGGGTGCTGGCCGAGTCCCTGCGCCGGCACATCCCGGAGGCCCGCTTCGTGGAGCCCGACGGCGGCTACTTCCTCTGGGTCGAGCTGCCCGAGGACGTGGAGGTCGACCGGCTCGCGCCGGCCGCCGCCGAGCGCGGGGTCGCCGTGGTCAAGGGCAGCGACTTCGTCGTCGACGGCGGGCGGCACGCCCTGCGGTTGGCGTACTCGGCCGTGACCGCGGACCGGATCGACGAGGGGGTGCGGCGCCTGGCGGAGGCCATGGCGGCCGTCCGTAGCTGAATTTCTGTCAGATTTCTGACAGTTGCGCGATCGTGGCCGCCCCGGGTCTCCCGCCGGGGCGGCCGGCGGCTCACAATGCTGCGAGCGTCACTCACCACGTGTAGTGGAACTCACCGCCCGGTGCCGGCCCCGCCGCACCGGTGCCTGATTCCCCGCCGGCTCGGCCAGCGACACGTGGGGCGGCGCGACCAGCACAACCCCCGCCCCCAAAGGGCGCCGGGTGGGCCGTGTCGTCCCCTCACCCCCCTGATGCGACCCGGCCCGCCCGGCGCCACCCTCCGCCGATCGTCACCGGCGGTGATCATCGCCGCGCGGCGTACTGTTCACCCGCGGCAGCGCGTGGGAGGGGCGTGATGACGGACCGGGAACAGCAGGGGCGGACGACCGCGCCGAACGGCGGGCGGGTGCTGAGGCCCCGGGACTGGGTGGCGCCGGTGCGGGCGATGACCCGCCGGCTCAACTCCGACAATCCGCAGCAGGTCTCCTCGCCGGCCGGCCCCGAGCGCAGCGCGGTGGTCGACTGCGCCCTCTACGTGGACGGCCGCCGGCAGCCCGGCGACTGGCGGTACGCCGAGGCGCTCGCCGCGGCCCGCCGCGAGGAACATGGCTTCGTCTGGCTCGGCCTGCACGAGCCGGAGCTGGCCGAGATGACCGCCATCGCCGCCACCTACGGGCTGCACGAGCTGGCCGTCGAGGACGCGGTGAAGGCGCAGCAGCGCCCCAAGCTGGAACAGTTCGGTGAGGTCAGCTTCCTGGTGCTGCGGACCGCCCGGTACTGCGAGCACGCCGAGCTGACCGAGCACTCCGAGGTCGTCGAGACCGGCCAGGTGCTGCTCTTCATCGGCCCGAACTTCCTGGTCAGCGTCCGGCACGGGGACGCCTGCCGGCTGGCTCCCGTCCGCGCCGACCTGGAGACGAAGCAGGACCTGCTGCTCCAGGGGCCCTGGGCGGTGGCGTACGCGGTCACCGACCGGGTGGTGGACCTCTACCTGGAGGTGGCCGACCGGCTGGAGGACGACCTCGACACGCTGGAGGCCGACGTCTTCGACCGGCAGTCCAGCGGTCGGATCCAGCGGATCTACCAGATGAAGCGGGAACTGGTGGAGTTCAAGCGGGCCGTGATGCCGTTGCAGCGCCCGATGATGACGCTCACCGCGCAGATGAACCGCGACGTGCCCAAGGAGATCCGCCGCTACTTCCGCGACGTGCAGGACCACCTCAGCCGTACGGTCGAGCAGGTCAATTCCTACGACGACCTGCTCAACTCCATCCTCCAGGCGCGGCTGGCCCAGGTCACCGTGGACCAGAACAACGACATGCGCAAGATCGCCGCGTGGGCCGCCATCGCCGCCGTCTGGACCGCCATCGCCGGCATCTACGGGATGAACTTCGAGGTCATGCCGGAGTTGCGGATGACGTACGGCTATCCGGTCGTCCTCGCCCTGATGCTGGCCATCTCGCTGGCCCTCTACCGCTGGTTCCGCCGCAACGGCTGGCTCTGACGCCCGCCGCCCGCCGCCCACCGCCCGCCGCCGGCCGCGGAACCGCCGGCCGGGCGAGCGCCGGACCCGCAGTCGCCGCACGCGGAAGCGCCGGCGGTGCGGCGGGGAGCCGCTTCGCCGGCGCTTTCCGGGACCGACAGAGCTGTCAGCGGCGGCTGTTGGCCTTGGCGCCGCCCTTGCCGAGCGCCTGGGTCAGGTCGTCCGCCGGACGGCCCGAGGTGTCCTTGGCGCCCTCGGCCACCGACGGGACCTTGTCCGTCGGGTGGACCGCCGGCTGCTTGCCCGGGGTGGTGGTGGAGGCGCTGTCGCCGCCGGCCACCGCCGAGCTGCCGGCGCCGGTCGGGCCGCCGGCCACGCCCGGGCCGCTCGGCTTCGTCGAGGCGTCCGGGGTGCGGATCTCCATGGTCTCGACCTCGTCGCGCATCGGCTCCAGCGTGCGGGTCGGGTCGTACTCGGCCCACTCCTGCTGCTCCCGGCGCCGCCGCATCGCCATCGCGGCGACCCCGGCCACCGCGCCGGCCGCGAGCAGGCCGGTCATCATGGACCCGCCCCGCCGGGAGTTCTTCTTCCGGGCAGCCTTCATGTTCTTCGCCTTGACCTTCCTGGTGGCCGCGGCCTGCTTGGCTGCGACGGCCTTCCTGCCGGTGACCGCCTTGCCCGCCGCCTCGGCCTGCGCCTTACGGACGGCCAGGGCCAGCGGCGCGAGCGCGGCGACGGTGGACGCGAGGCCGCTGGACGCGCGGTCGCGCACCATGACGGCGGTCGGCGCGACGGCGCCCCGGGCCGCCTGGACCCGCGGGGCGACGGTGGCACCGGCACCCTTCGCGGCGTACGTCGCGGCCTGCCTCAGGTGACCGAGGCCCTGGTTCAGCTCCACCTTGGCCAGCTGTCCCTGAGTCTTACGCCGCCCGATTCCAAACACGGTCCCACCTCCTGGGAGTTGTTCCTTCGTCATCCTCCACCTTCGGATGCCTCCGCACTGCCAGATCGGGCACATGGGAGGATCCGCATGGAACTGACCAACGAGTGAGGAGTACCCGTGGCCGAGGCTGTCTACGCCACCTTGCACACCAACGCTGGCCCGATCCGGCTGGAGCTCTTCGGCAACCACGCCCCGAAGACCGTGCGGAACTTCGTCGAACTGGCGGAGGGCACCCGCGAGTACACCGACCCGCGCACCGGTCAGCCGGGCAAGGGGCCGTACTACGACGGCACCATCTCGCACCGGGTGATCAGCGGCTTCATGATCCAGATGGGCGACCCGACCGGCACCGGCCGTGGTGGCCCGGGCTACAAGTTCGGTGACGAGTTTCACCCCGAGCTGCGCTTCGACCAGCCGTACCTGCTGGCGATGGCGAACGCCGGGCCGGGCACGAACGGCTCGCAGTTCTTCATCACCGTGTCGCCGACGCCGCACCTGAACAACCGGCACACCATCTTCGGGAAGGTGGCCGACGAGCAGTCCGCGAAGGTCGTCGACGCGATCGCCAACACCCCGACCGGCCCGAACGACCGGCCGCTGCAGGACGTCGTCATCGAGCGGGTCGAGATCGAGCGGTCCGCTGCCTGAGCGCACCGCCGTCTCAGCGGTCCGCTGTCCAAGCGGTCCGCGAGGTACCTTTGCCGACATGACTGAGCGCTCCGAGGGCCGGGAACGGTTGGTGGTCCGCGTGATCCGCGACGGCGGGCGAACGTGGTGAGCGAATCGCCACCCACCACCCCGGTCTGCTACCGGCACCCCGGCCGGGAGACGTACGTCCGCTGCACCCGCTGCGACCGGTCGATCTGCCCGGACTGCATGCGGGAGGCGTCGGTCGGGTTCCAGTGCCCGGAGTGTGTGGCGGAGGGACGACGTAGCGTCCGGCCGGCGCGTACCGCCTTCGGTGGCGGTACCGCCGGCCGGCACGGCTACGTCACCAGGGCGCTGATCGCGCTCAACGTGCTGATGATGCTGCTCTCGATCGCCTCCGACCGGGGCGGGGACGCGGCGGTCGGCGGCTCCGGCTTCGGCGGCCTGATGGGCGGCAGCACCCCGCTGACCGACTGGGGCGCGGTGCTCGGCGGCGCGCTCTTCCCCGACGGCACGGTCGGCGGCATCGCCGAGGGCGAGTGGTACCGCCTGGTCACCGCGATGTTCCTGCACTACGGCGTGGTCCACCTGCTGCTGAACATGTGGGCCCTGTGGGTGCTGGGGCGGTCGCTGGAGGCCAGCCTCGGGCCGCTGCGCTTCCTGGCGCTCTATCTGGTCGCCGGGTTGGGCGGGAACGTCGCCGCCTACCTGTTCAGCGCGGAGAACCAGCTCACCGCCGGTGCCTCCACGTCGATCTTCGGCCTGTTCGCGGCGCTGGTGGTCATCGAACGGAAGATGGGGCGGGACATCTCCCAGGTGCTGCCCATCCTGGTGATCAACCTGGTCTTCACGTTCACGGTGCCGGGCATCTCGATCCCGGGGCACCTGGGCGGCCTGGTGGTCGGCGGGCTGCTGGCGCTCGTGTTCGCGTACGCTCCGCGGTCGCGCCGGACGCTGGTGCAGTTCGCGGGCGGCGCGCTGATCGTGCTGGCGCTGATCGGCCTGGCCCTGGTCCGCACCGCGGCCATCGTCGGCGGCTGACCTCCGGCCCGGCTCCGGGTCCCCGCACGGCCGGGCCGGGCGCGCGTGGGCCGGGCTGCGGGTGGGCCGGGACGGGGCGCCGGTGGTGATTCGGGGCGGGCCCAGCGTCGCCACCTGGCCTGTGGCGGGCCGCCCGGGGCGACGCCGGGCGCGCGTCGCTCAGCGCGGGCGGGCCTCGTGCAGGGCCTCGGCCACCTCGGCGGGGTGCGCGCCGAGTTCGTGGCGGCCGAGGAGGTGCAGCGAGTCTCCCGCGTCGATCTCCAGCAGTTCGCCGGTCAGGCCCCGCCGCGCGCGGCGGTCCACGGTCACCTTCTCGATGGCCGACCAGGGCAGCCGCCGGCGCCCCGCGAAGCCCTGGACGACCGTTATCCCGTCCGGGTCGACCGCGAGCCGGACCGGCGCGAGAAGGTCACGCGCCGCCCAGCCGGCGAGCGCGACGGCCGTGAGTACGGCCAGCGCCAACCGGATCCGGTCGCCCCCGTCGAGGAGCAGCGCCAGCGCCAACAGTGCGACCGCGCCGGTCAGCTTGAGCGCCGGTAGGGCTGGCGGCACCCGCCACTGCCGGGTCGGTGCCGGGTGTGGAGGCATCCGTTCAGCATGCCAGGGCACGGGGGAGGACGCCGGGCCCGCCGAGGACGTAGGATCGGGGCCAGCCTATGTTACCGGGGAGTAGTCATGAGTGACGCAGTCATCGTCGGCGCGGTACGCACCCCGGTGGGACGGCGTAAGGGCAGCCTGGCGGCCGTGCACCCGGTCGACCTCTCGGCGCACGTGCTGCGCGCCCTCGCCGAGCGCACCGGCATCGACCCGGCGCAGGTCGACGACGTGGTCTGGGGCTGCGTCTCCCAGGTCGGCGACCAGTCGTGGAACGTCGCCCGCAACGCCGTGCTGGCCGCCGGCTGGCCCGAGTCGGTGCCCGGCACCACGCTCGACCGGCAGTGCGGCTCCAGCCAGCAGGCCCTGCACTTCGCCGCCGCCACCGTCCTCTCCGGCCAGGCCGACCTGGTCGTCGCCGGTGGCGTCGAGTCGATGACCCGGGTCGCGATGGGCGCCAGCGTGGCGGGCGGGTCGCCGTTCAGCGACCAGCTGCGCGACCGCTACCGGGGCGTCGAGGGCTTCGCCGACGACGCACCGCTGCCGTTCAACCAGGGCGTCGGGGCGGAGCTGATCGCCGAGCGCTGGCGCCTCTCCCGCGCCCAGCTCGACGAGTTCGCCCTCGCCAGCCACGAGAAGGCCGCCGCCGCGCAGGACGCCGGCGCCTTCGACGCCGAGATCGCCCCGGTCGCCCTGGCCGACGGCGGCAAGTTCACCGCCGACGAGGGCATCCGGCGGGACACCTCGCTGGAGAAGCTCGGCGAGCTGGCGACCCCGTTCCGCCCCGACGGCGTCGTCACCGCCGGCTCCGCGTCGCAGATCTCCGACGGCGCGGCGGCGCTCGCGGTCACCACCAGCGAGTGGGCCAGCCGGCACGGCCTGCGCCCGTTGGCCCGGGTGCACACCGCCGTCGTGGCCGCCGACGACCCGGTGACCATGCTGACCGCGCCCATCCCGGCCACCGCGAAGGCGCTGCGCCGCGCGGGGCTGGGCATCGAGGAGATCGGGGTGTACGAGGTCAACGAGGCGTTCGCCCCGGTGCCGCTGGCCTGGCTGGCGGAGACCGAGGCGGACCCGGAGCGGCTGAACCCGCGCGGCGGTGCGATCGCCCTCGGCCACCCGCTCGGCGGCTCCGGCGCCCGGATCATGACCACCATGCTCGCCCACATGCGGGACAACGACATCCGCTACGGCCTCCAGACGATGTGCGAGGGCGGCGGCATGGCCAACGCCACGATCGTCGAGCTGCTGTAGGGCGGCGGAAAACCCATGGCCCGACGGCCCGGTCGGCGGCTACGTTGCCCGGCGTGACAGACGCCGCCACGCAGCCCGACGACCGGGCCAGCACGCCACGCGCCGGCTGGGCCGACCCGGGCTGGCGGGACGCCGCGCTCGACTGGATCGGCGAGCGACTCGGTCGGCACGGCCGCCGGATCGTCGGGCCGGTCGAGCCCCGGGTCCGGCCCTGGTCGCTGGTCTGGCGGGTGCCCACCGACGGCGGAGACGTCTGGTTCAAGGCGAACAACCCCGGCACCCGTTACGAGGCCGCGCTGCTGGCCGCGCTGGCCCGGCTCGCCCCCGGCCGGGTGCTCGACCCGCTCGCCGTGGACGCCGACCGGGGCTGGTCCCTGCTGCCCGACGGCGGCCGGACGCTGCGCGACGCGCTGGGCGGCGACCGGAGCCTGCTGGCCCGCTGGGAGCAGGTCCTGCCCGAGTACGCCGAACTCCAGCGCGCGGTCGCGCCCGCAGCCGGCGAACTGCTCGCCCTCGGCGTGCCCGACCACCGGCCCGAGGCGCTGCCGGAGCTGTTCGAGGCGCTGCTGGAGGACGAGGAGTCGCTGCTGTCCGGGACGGAGGACGGGCTCACCGCCGAGGCGCACGAGCGGCTGCGCGCCCACCGGCCCGCGTTCGCCGAGGACTGCCGGCGGCTGGCCGGATCGGGCGTCGCGCCGACCGTCCAGCACGACGACCTGCACGACGGCAACGTCTTCGTGGCCGGCGCCGGGTACCGCTTCTTCGACTGGGGCGACGCCTCGGTGGCGCATCCGTTCGGCACCCTGCTGGTGACGTTGAACTCGGTCGCGGACGCGTTCGGGCTGCCCGAGGGCGATCCGGCGCTGGCCCGGCTCCGCGACGCCTACCTGGAGCCGTGGTCGGAGGGGCACGATCCGGCGACGCTGCGGGAGGCGGCCCGCCTGGCCGTACGCGTCACCCGGGTCAGCCGGGCGCTCTCCTGGCGCCGCGCCCTGCGGGGCGCCGACCCGGGCCGGGCGGAGTACGCCGCCGCGGTGCCCGGCTGGCTCCAGGAGCTGTTCGCGCCCGACCCGGTCTGAGCGGTGGCCGGCCCCGGCGGGCCGCCGGGGCCCGGGAGCCGCACAGGCGGTGCGACGGGCGGCCGTGGAAGTTCTGCAATTTGCGCGTGACCCATGTCACTACCATGCCGCCGTCGTTGGGCAGGGCATGGACGTCTTCTCCCGAACGTTCCTCCCGGCCGCCTCCGAGGCCGGGCTGGCGGTGCAGACCGTCACCCGCCACATGCCGGTCTTCCGGCGCTGCGTCGGCTCCGGCGACGCCACCATTCTCGTCACCCGGTGCGCCCGACCGGACCGCCCGATGGCCGGCGAGTACCTCCTCCTGCTGACCCACCGCCGGCTGGTCGTCACGCAGCAGACCCGCGTGCTGCACCGGCTGCGCCTGCACCTCAACACGGAGTTGCGGGAACTCAGCAACGTCACCTGGAGCCCCGATCCGCGCCTGCAGTCGGTCGAGCTGGCGGCCACGGCGATCGACGGGATCCGCGAGCGCTTCCTCATCCGTACCCGCCACCCGAAGCAGGTGTGGCAGCTCGACGCGCTGCTCAACCACGCCTTCCGGACCCGGCTGCGGACACCCCGGGAGCGGCTCGTCGCCACGATCGGCGACATCCCGCCGGCCGCGCGGCCCGTCGCCTTCCGTCCCGCCGTGGTGCGCTGACCACTCAGCTGCCGGTGAGGGCCTGGGTCGGCGTCATCCGGGCCGCGCGCATGGCCGGGTACAGGCCGGCTACGGTCCCCACGGCGAGGGTGGCCGCCATCCCGCCAGCGGTCGCCCACGGGGGTACGACGACCATCCACTGCCTGGTCGCGGCGTAGACGCTGGTGGCGATGATGCCGAACAGCACACCTCCGGCACCTCCGATCGCCGACAACAGCAGCGACTCGACCAGGAACTGCAATCGCACCTGCCCACGGGTGGCGCCGAGCGCGCGGCGTAGGCCGATCTCGGTCCGGCGTTCCAGGACGGAGATCACCATGGTGTTGGCGACCCCGATGGCTCCGACCAGCACCGCGACCGCACCGAGCCCGATCATCAGGTTCTGGAACGTCTGGTCGGTCGCGGCCTGGGCGGCCAGCGCGTCGGACGGGCGGGAGACGCGCACCTCGTACGGCGCGGCCGGGTTGACGGTCCGGCCGAGTAGCGTACGGACCGCCGCCACGGCGTCGGATCGTATCCGGGTGTAGACGCTGGTGGGATGACCGTTGAAGCCGAGGTCCCGGACAGCGACGGACCACCCGATCAACGCGGCGAGGTCGAGCTCCGGAGCCAGCGGCGCCGGCGCGAGGATGCCGACGACGGTGAACCGTTGGCGACCGACGACGACCTGACTCTGCCCGGTGATCTCGTCGAAGCCGAGGTTCTGGGCGGCCTCGGCGCCGAGCACGACGGTGGGGAACTGGACGCTCGGCTCGGTGAGCCAGTGTCCGGCCGCCATCGTGGCGCGAAGGGTGTCGGGCAGGTTGAGGAGGGTCGCGTAGACGCCGATGCTGTTGGTCTCCTCGGCCGGTACGAGTTCGTTGCGGTAGACCGATGTCTCCGGCAGGACGCCCACGGCCGAGACGGACTCGACGGCGTCCATCCGGGCCACCATGGGAACGGCGGTCTCCGGCAGCGTGGCGGTCGTGCCGTACTCGGTCTTCCCCGGCGTGGCGGTGAGCATGTTGGTGCCGAGCTCGGCCAGCCGGTGGTCGAGGTCGGCGCGGCTGGAGGAGGAGATGCCGACCACGCTGATCATCGCGGCGATGCCGATGGCGATGCCGAGCGCGGACAGCACGACCCGTAACCTCCTCGCGCGTAGGCCGGCGGCCCCGACGCGCACCACATCGCCCGGTCCGAGCCGGGCCGGCCGCGGCCCGTTCCGTCGCGCCGTCATGCGGTGCCCCCGTCCGGCTGGCCGTCGCCCCACCCGGCGACGGCGCGAGGTGGCGCGACCGCGTTCGAGCAGAGGAGCGTGTCGGCCACCACGAGGCCGTCGGCGATCTCCACCTGTCGGGGCAGGGCCATGGCGACCTCGTGGTCATGGGTGATGACCACGACAGTGGTTCCGGTGGTGTTGAGGTCCCGCAGCAGTTCCATGACCGTGGCGCCGGAGACGGAGTCGAGGTTGCCGGTCGGCTCGTCGGCCAGCAACAGTCGTGGCGCGCCGATCAGGGCACGGGCGATGGCGGCACGTTGCTGTTCCCCGCCCGACAACTCGTGCGGGCGGTGATGCAGTCGGTGGTCGAGCCCCACCCGCTCCAGCGCCTGGGCGGCCCGCCTACGCCGTTCGCGTAGGCCCACCCCGGCATAGAGCAGCCCGTCGGCGACCGCTTCGCAGACCGGCTGACCAGGGGTGAGGTGGAACTGCTGGAACACGAAGCCGATGGTGCTGGCCCGCAGCGCCGACAGTTGCCGGTCGGTGAGGTCGGTGACGGAGTGCCCGGCTATGTCCACCCGTCCGCTGGTCGGCCGGTCCAGCGTCCCGATGAGGTTCAACAACGACGACTTCCCCGAGCCCGAGCGGCCCACGACGGCCACCGCCTCGCCGCGCTCGATCACCAGGGACACGCCGGCCACGGCACGGACACCGCCGGGATATTCACGGACGACGTCCTCCAGGACGACCACGGGGCTTGTGCTCATGCGGCTACTCCCACGACCGTTCCCGCAACGAGGCCGTCGCCGCTGACCTCGACCTGCCCTTCGGCGAACAGACCGGTCCTCACCGGCACCACCCGCCGTTCGGCACCGTCGCGGATCTCCAGTCCGTACCCGCCGTCGGGGATCGCCAGCAGTGCCCCCACGGACACCGTCAGGACGTTGACGCGCGTCTGCGCGACGTACCGTACGGTCACCTCCGTGTCGTCGGGCAGGTCCAGCGCTGCCTTGTCCGCGACGCTCACCACCACCGGGATCCGCTGAGTGTCCGCGTTCCCGCTGGCGGCCGCGTCAGCCGGATCCGACTCGGCTCCGACAACCGTGACCCTGCCCGGCACCTCCCTGCCGCCAGGCAGGCGAACGGTGACGGCGTTGCGCACCCGGGCCAGGCGTTGGTCCCTCAGCGCGACGTCGGCGGTGACGACCCGGGTGGTGCTGGTGACCGTCAGCACCTCGCCCGTGGCCGTGGCGCCAACTCGTACCGACTGCGTCGCGATCCGCACCCGGCCTTCGGCATAGATCACGTCCGCAACCTCCACGGTGCCCGTCTCGTCGCGTTCCAGGGCCGCCTGCCAGCGTTTGACGGCCCTCGCCGTCGCGGCGGTGAACTCGGTGTCGACGGTGAAACCCGTGTATCCGAGCGCATTGAGGTTCTGCGTGAACTGCTTGACGTCCTCGCCCCTGGTTCCGATCGTGAGCTGGCGATACATCGGCAGCGCCCCGTAGAGCAGCACCAGTGGCCGGTCGTCGATCCGCAGCAGCGCCTCTCCCCTCGACACCATGGCTCCTGGTGTCGGCAGCCACGTGACGGTGCCGGACGCCTGCGAGATCACCGGTGTCGGGTTGCCGTACGAGATGCGGCCGGTGACGACCGTCTGGTCGACGAGGGTCTTGCGGATGAGGGTGGTCGTGTTCGCGGGCGCCGGGTGCTGGCCGGAACTCCCGGTGTTCCCACCGAGGCCGATCGCCGTGGTGGCGGCCCCGCCGACGACCGCCACCGCCAGTGCCACCAGCGCCGCCCGCCGGAGCAGGCGCGGAACCGGACGCGGCCCGGTCATCCGCCATCCGGCATCGGGATGCCCAACTCCTTGACGCAATCCTTGTAGGCCTTCTCCACCTCGGGCAGTTTCTTGAGGGAGTTGTACCTGCCCGGCGTCTGGTACTCCGGATTCGGATTCGGATCGGGGTAGTCGGCGAAACCGCGCTCCCGGACACACCTGGCGATGGCCCGCAGGTTCTTGAGCTCCTCGGGAGACATCTCGTACTTCAGATATGGTTCGGGCCGGTCGGCCTCGGCCGGCTGTTGTGCCCGGCACTGGGCCCAGGCGGCGTGGCTGTCGATAGCGCCGCTCGGGATTCCGTCGATTTCCATCTTCGCGTTCATCGCGGAGCTGTGGTGTCCGGCGTACTTCGCGTCGGGCATCCCGTTCGCACGCAGGCACCCCAGCCACGACTCCATCTTCCGGTCGTAGTCCTGCCACTGCCCGGCACCGGACCCGGCCGAGGATTCCGCCCCGGTCGAGCAGGCAACGCAGCCGAGCACCAGTCCGATCCCGACAACCGGCGCCAGGGCCGCTCGTAGCAGTCGACTTCGTGCTGTCGTCATGCTTGTCCCTTTCGTCGACACGTCGCCCGGCATCACCGAGCACGTGGTCCGGCCGCACCAACGGTCCGACCACGGCCATGGAGTCTGCCGACAGGCACGTAGGCCGGCCGTGAGCGAACGGCTGACGGAACCTTTACCTACGCCCTGGCATGCTCCGAGGCGATATCTGGAAGGGAGTTCCGGTGCGGATACTCGTGGCGGACGACGAGCGGCTGTTGGCCGACATGGTCGCGACCGGACTGCGGCAGCAGTCGATGGCGGTCGACGTCAGCTACGACGGCCACGGCGCCGTCGAACGGCTGAGTGTGAACAGCTACGACGTCGCCGTCCTCGACCGCGACATGCCTGGCCGTACCGGCGACGAGATCTGCCGCTGGATCGTGCGGTCCCAGCGGACGACGCGGGTGTTGATGCTCACCGCCGCTGGCGGCATCCGCGACCGGGTGGAGGGCCTCAACATCGGCGCCGACGACTACCTCGCCAAGCCGTTCGCCTTCGCCGAACTGGTCGCCCGGATCCAGGCGCTCGGGCGACGATCGGCACCGGCGGTGGCGCCGATACTCGAACACGACGGTCTCGTCGTCGACGTCGGCCGTCATGTCGCGCTGCGCGACGGGCGGGTCCTCGCCCTGACCCACAAGGAATTCGCCGTCCTGCACGTGCTCATGCGGCACGTCGGGCAGGTGGTGAGCAGCGAGGAACTGCTGGAACACGCCTGGGACGAACACGTCAACCCGTTCACCCACGTTGTGCGGGTCACCGTCATGACGCTGCGCCGGAAGATCGGCGACCCGCCGTTGATCCACACGGTGCGCGGTGCCGGCTACCGGGTCGGCGCGGGAGCGGCATGAACCTGCAGACTCCCCGCCGACGGCTCCTGGTCGTCTGCGTGGCGGCGTTCGCCGCCGGTTACGCCGTACGGATCCTCGGTCAGAGTCTGTTCACCTGGTTCTACCTCGGGCTGAAGGCCGCGTGCCCGGACCACGCCGTGTGCGTGAAGATCAGGGAGGAGGCGCACTGGCTGTTGCCGGACGCTATCGCCGCACTTGCCGTGGTCGCACTGCTCCTGCTGCTACGGCCCGTTTCCTGGGCGCTACGGCCGGTACGCGACCTCGTCCCGGTCGTCGCTCGGATCGGCCCGCAGAACCTGGGTTACCGCACCGGTGTCGTCAGCGGCCGCAACGACGAGTTTGCGGCGCTGTGCCGGGCGATCGACGACATGATGGACCGCATCTCGACCGGCTACGAGGGACAGCGCCGATTCGCCGCCAACGCCTCCCACGAGCTGCGCACCCCGCTCGCGGTGCAGCGGACGCTGATCGAGGTCGGCATGGCACAGCCGCTCACGGGCGAACAGCTCACGCTGCTCGCCACCCAGTTGCTGAAGACCAACGAGCGCAACGAGCGGCTCGTCGAAGGGCTGCTCGCGCTCAGCGAGGCGGACCACGGGTTGGTGTCACGGCTGCCGCAACGCCTCGATCAGATCGCGGCCTCCGTCATCGCCGCGCACCAGGCCACGGCGGACACCCACGCCGTGCAGCTCACCAGCGAGCTTCGACCACGGATCGTCGAGGGCGAACAGGTCCTGCTGGAGCGACTGGTGACGAATCTCGTGCAGAACGCGATCAAGTACAACCACGCCCAGGGCACCGTTCACGTCACGGTTGGCGAATCTCCCGCGCTCGTCGTCAACACCGGGCAGATCGTGCCCGCGGACGCCGTGACCGGCCTGTTCGAGCCGTTGAAGCGGCTGGCGGCTGACCGGATCGCGCACAGCGGAGGCGCCGGGCTCGGGCTGGCCATCGCACGATCGATCACCCAGGCGCACGGCGGCACCATCACCGCGACCGCTCTCGACCGTGGCGGCCTGCGCCTGGAGGTCCTGTTGCCAGGCGTACGCGACGGCGGCCTGTGACACCCGCGGCGGGTGCTCCGTCACGCGGGCCGCCGGCGTGAGCGGTGCCGCCCGGGGAGGGGCGGCACCGCTCACGAGAAGAGCCGGGTTCAGTAGACGCGGGAGCCGATGAAGTCGTCGTGCCCGTAGCCCACCGGGTTGGCGAAGTTGCGCGACTCGAAGGACCACTGCTGCCGGGTGCTGGTGGAGCAGGCGGCCAGGCGCAGCCGGGGGGTGCCCGACGCCGGGCTGTCGAACGCCAGGCAGAGGCCGCTGTTGCCGGCCGTCCGGATCTGGTTGCCGGCGAACACGAACTTCTGGTTGGCGCCGCCGTGGCAGTCGTGGATGTTCACCGCCGTACCGGCGCTCAGTGAACCACCCGAGACGTCGAGGCAGCGGTCGTGGGACAGCTCCGAGTGCACCGACTGACGGGTCGCGTCGTACCAGAAGCCCTGGTTACGCCCGCCGTGGCAGCCGTACGACTGCTGTGGGGTGCCGTTGCGTGAGTCGTAGCCCTTGCCGTCGACGCAGGTGCCGGTGGCGGCGTTGCGCAGCTGCTTGAACTCGAGGAGTCCGGGGTAGAGCACGCCGTTGCCGGTGCTGGCCGGGTCGACGCAGGTGCCGCGCTGTTGCCCGGAGTTGAAGAACTGGGTGATGCACTGGGCGAACATGCCGTGTCCCCGGTAGTTCGGGTGGAACGACTGCCGCGCCGCGTTCTCGTCCCAGACGCCGACCTCGATGTGCAGCCCGCGTACGGAGGTGCTGTCGGTGCACACCTCGTGGCCGTGGAAGAGCCGGCTGGCGTCCAGGTAGCGGGTGCCGGTGTTGGCCGCCGCCGCGCGCAGCGACTTCTCGAACAGCGGCACCGCCTTGTTCCGCCCGAACGCGGAGTCGGCCAGGTAGGTGAGGCATCCGCCGGCGTACCAGCCGGGGAAGTTCGGATTGTCCTCCACGTCGGGGCCGAAGGGGCTCGGGTACGACATGAAGACCAGCTCGTAGTCGGACTGCAGGTAGCCGGCCCCGGTCATGGTCCGCCGGATGTCGGTGAGCGCGTCCTGGACCGCCTGCCGGCTGCCGTCCGTGCGGACGGCCCACTGGTCGGTGTAGGTGGGGTAGCACGCGCCCTGGAGGAAGACCCGGCTGACGGCACAGTCGGTGGCGACCGGGCCGAACTGGATCGTGCCCTCGCCGTTGGCGCCGACCACCACCCAGATCAGCTTGATGTGCGTGTTGCGCGCCTTGATGGCCAGGTGGTCGCCCTGGTTGAGCTCGTTGTGCTGGGTCGGCCCGCCCCGGATCAGGTTCCACGGGGTCGCCCCGGAGCAGGCGATGTTGTACTTCTCGTTGGCGGTGATCCCGGTGCGGAAGACCGCCTGGTCGTACGAGCGGTCGCACCAGTTGCCGGGTTGGTGGGTGCCGGGGATGTAGTTGCCGACCCCCTCACCGGAGATCTGGCTGTCACCCATGGTGATCAGCGCGGTGCGGCGCTGTTCGATGGGGCGGATGCCGGGCGCGCCGTAGAGCGCGGTGGCCTCGCTGGCGCGGATCGCCTCCAGGTTGGCGGCGAGTGGCTGGATGGCCGGGCGGTCGGCCGCGGTGGCGGGGGAGGCTGTTCCGGCGAGCATCGGCAGGACGAGCGCGGCGGCGGCGACGACGGTGAACACCCGTCGTCGGGCGCGTTCGCGCCTGGCAGAGGAACCAAGCATCGACCCACTCCTTTCGGCTCGATCGCGGGACGTCGATCGAGTCACCAGAAGGTAGCGCCGGCTTCGATGCATGTGAATGCGTCTCGGAATCGTTGCCGCAGAGTGAAGAACCGGGCGATCCGGGCAAACCGGGGCGGCGTGAGGTGTCGCCGGGGCGACCGGAAGGGCCTCGGCCGGGTCGGTCAACCACCCCACAGCCACACTCGGCGTCGCCCTGCGGCGCGGTCAGCTCCCGGGCGGGAGGGCGTAGCCCACGTAGCTCCGGAACTGCACGCGCCAGTCCGGCGGCACCAGCGCCGTGCACGCCGTCCGGCTGCCCGTGCACACGATGGCGTCGACCGAGGCCGGGTGGGCCGGCGGGCGTTCCGGCAGCACCGACTGGAGCGCCACCAGCTCCGGCGGGCGTCCGCCCGCGTCGCGCAGCAGCAGCCACCAGGGGTACTCCCAGTTGTCGTTCTGCTGCACCAGGCCGATCCGGCGGGCGCCCGTCGCGCGTACCGCGTCGGCGGCCCACCGGAACTCCTCCGTCCACTGGGGGCGACGCAGGAAACGCGTGTCCCATTCGGTGGTGGTGAAGACCGAGCCCGCCCCGACCAGCCGGCGCGGGAAGCCGTACGACACGGCCAGCACCCCGGCCAGCGCGCAGGTGGCCAGCACGGTCACCGCGAGCCCGGCGGCCACCGGCCGCCGGCCACCCACGCCGCCGGCAGCGCGCCGGAACAGCGCGTCCAGCCAGAGGCCCGCCAGCGGTACGGCCAGCGTCAGCGCGTAGAGCAGCAGGCGGTTGCCCCACGGCTGCCACTTGATCATGGCGGTGTGCAGCAGCACGGCCGCCACCACGACCACCGCGTACGCGCGCAGCGGCCCCGCCCGCGTCGGGCTGATCCGGCCGGGCCGGGTCAGCGCGACCGCCGCCCCGATCGCCGCCAGCGCCCCGGCCAGCGGGAAGGCCACCCGGTCCTCGTCGGGGTACCAGGACGGCACCGGGAACCGTTCCTGCCCGAAGGTGGTGGCCCGGTCCTGCGGGTCCACCCTGAGCAATCCGGCGCCGCCAATGATCGCCTCGGCGCCTGCCCGGCGCAGCGGCGCGAGCGGCGTGTCGAACGCGGTGTGCGCGATCCGCAGCGCGTTGACCACCAGCGACGGCGGGTCGTGCCGTTCCATCGGGATGGACTCGCGCAGTCGGGGCGGCCCGAGCGGGTGTCCGAACTCGGCGGTCACCCGAGCGAGGAACGGCCCGACCACCACCACCGCGACGAGCAGGATCAGCGCCGATCCGGCGACCGTCCGGCGCACCTGCCGCCGGGACCGGGAATAAGCGGTGCGGGCCAGCCGGAGCTGGGCCAGCCCCCAGAGCAGCAGCAGTGGACCGACGGCGGCCAGCCCACTGGTCTTGGTCAGCGCGGTCAGCCCGGTGGCCGCGCCCAGCGTCAGTATCGCCCCGACGTCGGCGCGTCGGTGCAGCCCGTCCAGCGCCACCGTGGCCACGCAGGCCACCCAGGCGGCGCAGACCAGGTCCGTCTGGGTGCTGGTCGCCTGGAGCGCCACCATCGGGGTGGTGGCGAGCACGAACGCGGTGAGCAACTGGGCCCGCCGCCCGCCGCCGAGCTGCGCGGTGATCCGGGTCGCCGCCAGCAGTACGCCGACCCCGGCCGCCCACTGCACCAGGTTGTGCAGCGCGTCCCCGCCGGTGAACAGGCGCAGGTGCAGCAGCAGGTACTCGGCGCCGGGCGGGATGGTCACCTGCCGGTGGATGGCCGTCGGCCAGAACTCCAGGCTGCCCTGGGCCACCCACTGCTCGACCTTGGGCAGGTGGTACGTCTGCGAGTCGAAGTTGTTGGGCTCGGCCAGCAAGGCGATCAGCAACTCGACGAGCAGCAGCCCGCCGACCGTGCCGGCGAGCAGCCGCTCGCCGCGACCCGCCGTACGCCAGGCCTGGGCGAGCGTGGCCGACCAGCCGGCGCGGCGGGAGGCGACGCGACCGGCGGCGGCCGGCGGCGCAGGGGGCGGAGGCAGCGGAGTGCCGGCGGCCGGGCCGGCGTTCGCGCCGACCAGCGCCGGCTCCGGCGCGGCGAGAACCTCGACCGCGTCGGCCCGGACAAGGGCGCGCGCGGCGTCCCGGCGGCGGCGCCGGCCGGCGGCGACGGCCGCGCCGGAGAGGAACAACAGCCAGGCCACGGCGAACGCCGGCAGGGTGAGCAGCCGCGCGGCACCCAGTGCTTCCACGGTGAGCACCGCGAACGCGCCGGTGCCCAGAGCCGCCCGGAGCAGCGCGAGTCGACGGCGGCCCACGGTCGGACGCGTGACCGGCCGGAGCGCGATCGCGAGCAGCCCGACTGCGGCGACCGGCACAAGGACGAGCGGGTAGCCGACTGCCGACATGGCGGCAGTAAACACCATGAACCTGAGGTCGCCGCGCCCGATGCTCGCAGTGCTGAACACCGGGCCGGCGGCCTTAAGGCTAGGCTAGGGCCGACATATCGTCCCCACCGTGGAGACTCCCGTGAAGCTCTCGATCCTCATGCCGGTCTACAACGAGGAAGAACGCATCGCGGATGCCCTCAAGCAGGCATTGGCGGTCGACTACCCGTGTGAGATCGAGCTGGTCGTGGTCGACGACGGCAGCCGGGACGGCACCGGTGAGATCCTCGGTCGGGCCGACGACGCGCGCCTGCGGGTCATCACCCACCAGCGCAACGCCGGCAAGGGCGCCGCCATCAAGACGGCGGTCGACAACGCCGAGGGCGACTACATGGTCATTCTCGACGCCGACCTGGAATACGACCCGATGGACATCCCGAAGCTGCTCGACCCGGTGCTCGACGGGCGGGCCACGGTGGTCTACGGCAACCGCACCTTCGGCAGCCACAGCGCCTACAGCTTCTGGTACGTGATGGGCAACAAGGGCGTCACGATGGCCGCGAACGTGCTGTTCAACTCCTACATCGGCGACCTGGAGACCTGCTTCAAGCTGATGCCGGTCGCGCTCTACCGCTCGCTCGACGTCCGCTCCCGCGGCTTCGGCATGGAGGCCGAGGTCACGGGCAAGCTGTTGCGTCGACGCATCCGCCCCTACGAGGTCCCGATCAGCTACCGGGCGCGGGGCCGCGAGGAGGGTAAGAAGATCACCTGGAAGGACGGCGTCGAGGCGATCTGGATCCTCGGCCGCGAGCGCACCCGCCGCCGTCCCCTCGGCACCCCGACGCACTGACCCTTCCGCGTCGCCACGCGGGACGGCCCCGCCGCCCCGGTTCCCGTTCGTCGCGACCAGCACCTCCCGCCGCTGGTCGCTGGCCGGTGTGACTCAGCGGCCGGCCGGCACCGGAGCCGTTTCCAGGAACCCGGCGACCGAGCGGCGCAGCCCGGCGGCGTCCAGCCCGTGCCAGCGGGTGTGGTCCTCGGCGGAGCCGTAGCGGCGCAACTCCTCGCGTCCCACGCCGAGCGCCAGCAGCCGGTGTGGCCGGTCGGCCAGCGCCGCCGACACGACCCGGGCCGAGGTTCCGGCCAGGTAGGGCTCCACCAGGATCACCGCGTCGCCGGCCAGCGCCCGCAGCCCCGCCGTGTCGAACGGCCGCGGCCGGTGGGTGTAGGCCACGCTCACCCCGAGGTCGGCCACCGCCGCCAGCGCCGCGTCGAGCACCGGCCCCACGGCGACCAGCAGCGGCGCGCCCGGGCCCGCGTCCCGGAGCATCCGCAGGGCGCCGTCGCCACCGTACGGCCGGGCGTTGTGCAGCGTGGACAGCCGCAGGTACGCCGAGCCGTCCGCGGCCACCGCGTCCCGCAGCAGCGCCGGAACCTCGTCGGGGTGACCGGGAACGTGCACGGTCCAGCCGTGCAGGGTGTCGACGAGCGATACGTCGGCCGGGGACAGGTGGGTCCGGCCCGCCGCCGCCCGGTCGTACGACGCGCCGACGCTGACCAGCACCGCGCTGACGCCCTGGTGGTCCAGGTCGAGCTTGATCTGCTCGTACGCCCGCTCGACGAGGAACGGGGCGTAGCTGTGCGCGATCGGCCGGAGCCCGGTCAGCGCGAGCCCGCCGGCGACGCCCAGGAGCAGTTGTTCCCGGATCCCGACGTTGAGCACCCGGTCCGGGTGCCGGTACGCGGCCGGGGTGAACGCGTCGGCGGAGATGTCCGCCAGCACCAGGGCCGTACGCGGATCCTCCGCCAGCAGCGCGGTGGTGGTCTCGATGAAGCGGTCCCGCACGGTCACTCCCCCTGGTCGACGACCGCGACGACGACGTGCGGCCGATGGTTGTCGTGCCCGGTCAGGGCGGTGTGCAGGGCGTCGTGGTCGTGCCCGTCGACGGTGGTGGCGGTCCAGCCGTTGACGGTGAACCGGCTCGCCGCGCCGCCCGGCCAGCCGTGCGTGGCGGAGCCGTTGTCGACGACGATCGCGGTCAGGCTGCCCAGCCCGGACGCCCCCGCGTACGCGATCGCCTCGTGGTTGGAGCCCTCGTCCAGCTCGGCGTCGCCGAGCAGCACGTACACCCGGGGCGTCAGCAGGCCCTGGGCGCGCAGCCCGAGCGCGGTGCCGACGCCGAGGCCGAGCCCGTGGCCCAGCGAGCCGGAGCCGATCTCGACCCCGGGCACCAGCACCCGGTCGGGGTGGTCGCCGAGCCGGCTGTCGGGCCCGCCCTGGTCGTCGAGCCAGTCGGCGGGGACGAACCCCTTGGCGGCGAGCACGGCGTAGTAGCCGGCGACGGCGTGCCCCTTGGAGAGCAGGAACCGGTCCCGCCCGGGGTCGTCGACGGTCTCCGGGGTGACCCGGAGTACCCGGTCGTAGAGGACCCAGAGCACGTCGACCGTGGAGCGGACGTTCGCGCCGAACTCGCGGCCCGCGCGGATCCGCTCGTACCGCGGCGCGACGGGTGCCGGCAGCGGCGGAGCGGTCGGGTGACGGGGTGGCGCGGCGGCCGGGTCGGCGGGTGGCGCGGCGAATGGGGCCGGACCCGCGCTGGCGGTGGTCGTGGTCATGCCGCTAGCCTGCAAGTTGAAGTCCGCTTCAACTCAAGGCGACGTGATGCACGAGTCCCTCACCATCGGCCAGCTCTCCCACCGCAGCGGCGTGGCACCCTCGGCGCTGCGCTACTACGAGCGGCTCGGGCTCATCCGGGCGGAGCGTACGGGCGGCAACCAGCGCCGCTACGCGCGTACCGAGCTGCGCCGGGTGGCGTTCGTCCGGATCGCTCAGCAGGTCGGCATCTCGCTCGAGGAGATCCGGGAGGCGCTGGACTCCCTGCCCGCCTCCCGTACGCCGAACGCGGAGGACTGGGCGCGGCTCTCCGCGACCTGGCGGGAGCGGCTCAACGAGAAGATCCGGCTGATGACCAAGCTCCGCGACGACCTGGACGGCTGCATCGGCTGCGGCTGCCTGTCCCTGCAACGCTGCACGCTCTACAACCCCGGCGACTCGCTCTCCGGCGAGGGCCCCGGCGCCCGCCTCGTGCTCCCCCGCGAGGTCGCGGACCCGACGCCGGCGTCCTGACCCCGGGCGAGACCGCGCGTCAGCCGGTGGTGAGCAGCACCTTGCCGACGTGGTCGTTCGACTCGACCAGCCGGTGCGCCCGCGCCGCCTCGGTCATCGGCACCCGCCGGTCCACGACCGGCCGGATCGCCCCCGACTCGACCAGCGGCCACACCTGCTCGCGCACGCCGCGTACGATCTCCGCCTTCTCGTCCAGCGGGCGGGACCGCAGCGCGGTGGCCGCGATCGTGCCCCGCTTGGCCAGCAGCGCCCCCAGGTCCAGCTCGCCCTTGCGGCCGCCCTGCATGCCGATCACCACCAGCCGGCCGCCCGTGGCCAGCGCCGCCACGTTCCTGGGCAGGTAGGCGGCGCCCATGATGTCGAGGATGACGTCCGCGCCCCGGCCGCCGGTGACCCGGCGGATCTCCTCGACGAAGTCCTGCTCGCGGTAGTCGATCGTGTGCGCCGCGCCCAGCTCACGCAGCCGCTCGTGCTTTCCGGAACGGGCGGTGACCGCCACGGTGGCGCCGAGCGCGACCGCGAGCTGGATCGCGAACGTCCCGATCCCGCTGCCGCCGCCGTGCAGCAGCAGCGTCTCGCCCTTGCCGAGCCGGGCCAGGTGCACGACGTTGGACCAGACCGTGCAGGCGACCTCGGGCAGCGCCGCGGCGTCGACCAGGTCGACGCCGGCCGGCACCGGCAGCAGCTGCCCGGCCGGCACCGCCACCCGCTCCGCGTAGCCGCCGCCGGACAGCAGCGCGCAGACCTCCCGGCCCACCTCCCAGCCGGCCACGTCGGGCCCGATCGCGCTGATCACCCCGGAGCATTCCAGCCCGGGGTACGCGGGCGCGCCCGGCGGCGGCGGGTAGTGCCCCTGCCGTTGCAGCAGGTCGGCCCGGTTCACCGCGCTGGCCCGTACGTCGACGATCACCTCGCCCGGCCCGGGCTCCGGATCGGGCACCTCGCTCCAGACCAGTGCGTCGGGTCCGCCGGGCTCCGGGACAGTCATCGCGCGCATGTTCCGTGTCTACCCCACCCGTCCGTCGGTCCACGCCCGGGCCAGGATTTCGTCCACCGTCCGGGCCGGGGTCAGCGCCGAGCTGTCCAGCCACAGCCCGATCCGGGGCGTCTGCGCCCGGAAGTCCGCGTCGAGCGCGGCGACCGGCCAGTCCCCGTACCCTTTCTTCTCCCGCGCCTGTTCGCGGGCGGCGACGACCTCGGGGCTCGGCGCGAGCACCACGACCGCCAGCGGCCGGTGCCGGATCCGGTCGACCATCGCCGGCAGCTCCGCGCCGAGGACGACGTCCTGGAGCACCACGGTGAAGCCGGCGGCGGCGTAGCGGTCCGCCGTCGACGCGGCGAGGTCGTAGCGCAGCCGCAGTTGCTGCCAGGCCTCCGCCGACGGCTCGGCGGTCATCTCCGCCCGGCCGCTCACCACCATCCGCCGGAAGACGTCGCCGCGCAGGTGCACCGCGCGGGGCAGCCGCCGGGCCAGCGCCTCGGCCACAGTGGACTTTCCGGCGGCCATGATTCCGCTGATCAGCACCACCGACGGGACCTGCCACACACCGTCGATCATCTCAGCACGGGCGCGGTGCCCGCTCGCCCGCAGCGGGAGCGTGGCAGACTAGGCACGTCGCGCACCCCACGGGGGCGCGGACCGGGAGGGTTCGCCTAGTGGCCGATGGCGCTGGTCTTGAAAACCGGTAAGGCAGCGATGTCTTCGTGGGTTCGAATCCCACACCCTCCGCCACTCGACACCACAACGCCTCTTGACCAGGATTTTTGGCCGAGAGGCGTTGCCGTCAATATGGCACGTGGCACCTTCTCAACGTCGACCTCCATCGAGGCGGTGGCTTCCAGCGGAAGGCTGTGTCGCTCCGATCCTCGCCGACCCGCTGAGTGCAGGGCGACTTGATCGTTATTCCGCGTCGCGCGGCTGGATCTGCTTCCGGACATTCAGGAGCGCCTTTCCGTCGAGGGCTCGACATCATCGTTTGGTTCGGACAGCATCTATTGGCGACGTTGTGTCGATCGGCCGGGCCGAGGGGGCGGAAGATGCGGCGGTCCAGAGCCGGGTGGTGGGTGTGGTCACGGCTGGTGGTGCTGGTCGTTGCGGCCGGTGCCTTCTGGTTGACATATGTCGTGGCAAAGGCGTGGCTCGATGAGGCATTGGCCTGGATCGACGGCCACCTTCAGTTTGCGTTGAGTCGCGACGTCACGGAGGCGATCCGGCAGGCTGGTGCGGTCAGCGTCGCAGCGAGCATTGGCGGATGGCTGCTCCTTCAGGGATTCCGGCGGATCAAGGTCGCGGAGGCGGAGTTTGCTCCGGCGCGCACCGGCGACGCGTCCCCTGCCGTGGAAAGTGCCCAGAGGCGGACGATCCCCAGGCAGCTACCGTCCGCGCCGCAGCGGTTCGCCGGCCGGTCGGCTGAGCTGGCGATGCTGACCGACGCTCTGGACCACGCCACGCGAGCTGGCATGACCGTGGTGATCTCGGCGATCGGCGGGGCGGGCGGGATCGGAAAGACCTCGCTGGCGTTGCGCTGGGCCAGGCAGCACCTCGACCGCTTCCCGGACGGCCAGCTCCTGGTCGACCTGCGGGGATTCGCGCCGACCGGCGAGCCGATGTCCGTCGCCGAGGCCGTCCGCGGTTTCCTGTACGCGCTCGGCGAGGATCCGACGAAGCTTCCCCCCGACCTCGACACCCAGATCGGTCTCTACCGCAGCCTGGTGGAGGACCGGCGCATGCTGATCGTGCTCGACAACGCGCGCGACCCCGCGCAGGTCGTACCGCTGCTGCCCGGCGGGCCCGGCTGCACGGTGTTGATCACCAGCCGGCGCCGGCTGGCAGGCCTGGCGACACAGCACGGTGCCCAGCTTGTGGACCTGGCGCCCCTCTCCGAGCCGGAGGCGCGTCAGTTGCTCGCCAACCACCTCGGGGAGGAGCGGCTCAGAGCTGAGCCGGAAGCCGTCGCGGTCCTGCTCGCCATGTGTGGCGGGTTGCCCCTCGCGCTGAGCATCGTGGCCGCCCGCGTGATCGCCCATCCAGCCCTCCCACTGTCGGGGCTGGCCGATGAGCTGGCCGACCTGCGAACCCGGCTCGAGGGCTTCGACGCCGGTGAGATCCCGTTGCATCTCGAGTCCGTCTTCTCCTGGTCCTACCAGGCACTGACCGACCCCGCAGCCGAGATGTTCGGGCTGATCGGGCTGGCTCCCGGGCCGGACATCGGCCTGGCGGCCGCGGCGGAGCTGGCCGGGCTGCCGCCGGCGCGGGCGAGGCTCCTGCTGCGGGAGCTGGAAACCGCCCATCTCGTCGAGCAGCAGGTCGCTGGCCGTTACCGCATGCACGACCTGCTCCGGCTCTACGCGACCAAACAGGCTCGGGAGCACCTGTCCGACAGCAACCGCGAAGAGGCGCTCCGCCGGGTGATCGACTTCTACCGGCACACGGCCCACCGCGCCGAGCGGCTGCTCGACCCGCACCGGCATCCGGTCGGGATCGACGCGCCGGCCCCCGGCTGCCATCCGCTGCCGCTGGCCGACCCGGCCGAGGCAGTGGCGTGGCTCGAGGCCGAGCACGCGAACCTGATGGCCGCGCAGCAGCTCGCGGCCGAGCTCGGCATGCACGACCTCGCATGGCAGCTGGCGTGGTGCATGGACACCTTCCACTACCGGCGCGGCCACCTTCGGGAGTGGCGTGCGGTCTGGCAGACCGGCCTGGAGTCGGCCCGGCAGGTCGGCGATCCCGCCGTCATCTCCCTGGCCCACCGGCTGCTCGGCGACGCCAACCTCAACCTGGACGATCACGAAGAGGCACTCGCACAGCTCACGCGCTCTCTCCAGGTGGCACAGGACGCTGGCGACCTGTCCGCCCAGGCACACGCGCACCGGATCCTCACGTGGGCCAACGGGCGGGCCGGCAAGGACCAGGCCGCGCACCGGCACGCCACGAAGGCGCTCCAGCTCTACAGGGAGCTGGGCCTGCGGGTACGGGAAGCGGCGATGCTCAACGCCGTCGGCTGGTTCGAGGCACGGCTTGGCGACTATGCCCAGGCCCAGGCGCACTGCGAGGCGGCGCTGGCGTTGTGCCGACAGCACGACTACCGCGTGGGTGAGGCAAACACCCTGGCCAGTCTGGGATATGTCGCTCAGCACACCGGGCGGCCGGATGACGCGCTCACGCACTATCACGCGGCGCTCGCCCTTTTCCGAGGGCTGAACAGCGTCTACTACCAGGCGAACGCCCTTGATCGGCTCGGTCAGGTCCATGCCGCGGCCGGCCGCGCCGACCAGGCCCGCGAGGTCTGGGCCCAGGCGATCCGGTTGTACCGCGGGAAAGGGCGCCCGGTCGACGCGGACCGGGTCCAGAAGCAGTTGGACGACCTCGGCTGAAGTGGATCAGACGCGGATCACGCGATCGATGGCCGAGCCACGGAGATGCCGTGACCGCTTGAGATCCAGGGTGATGTTGACGCGCTTGAGCCATCTGTCGGTTCCGGCATATGTCGCCTCGAATGACGCCCGGCCATGGACGGCCCGCCGGTTGTCGAGAAACAGGATGTCCCCGGAGTGAAGAGGGAGGTCGATCAGGTTCACCTCGATCGCGCGGCGCAGAGATTCAATCGCATCCCCGATCCCCTCGACGCCAGCCGGCAGGTCGATGTAGTCCTGGTCGAATCGCAGGTACGGATCGGCCGGATCGCCGAACAGGATGCTTCCCCTGTCCGGCCGGGGAAGGGGCTCAGCGCCGGAGACGAAATAGGACGGGTCGGGCCTGAACGTGAACACCGGCTGGGAAAGTAGCTGCCGGTCGCGGTCGCTCAGCAGGCTGCTGTCGAGAAACCCGACGGTCGTGGGCACCTCGGCGGGATTGCGGACGCACAGGAGGCCGACGTGGTCCGCCCGGCAAGGGTGGAACGCGTCCTCCGTGTGCCAGTTGATCGCCTGTCGGCTGCCGGTGCCGAGCCCGGTGTCCTCGTGCTCGAGCCGCGGCGCCAGGTCGTGGATCAGGGAACCGTCGTGCTGCAAGCGCCAGCCGAAGACGTCGCCGAGGCATGAACTCAGCAGTACGGCGACGAGCTCCGCCCGGGTCTCGCTGGCGGCCTTCACCCGCTGACGGCTGGAGACCACAGGCGTCGGGCCCATGCGCTCAGCTTCGACCGGCAGCCCTCTGACGCGACAGGCAGGGGAACTTTCGGTGACCCGGAAGTCCTCGAGAAACGTACGGAGGCCACGGGGAAGCTCGTCGGCCCGGACCGCGGCCCGGGCGAGGAACCGTCCATCGTCGATGCTCCCGCCCTCGAGTGATCTGGTCAGGCTCCGGATCCGCTCGACCTCACTCGACGACAGCACGTATTCAGCTACCGCCGGAGCGCCCACGATCTCTCCATCTCAGCCCTCTTCCACGGCGTCTTGTGGCTCCACGGACGGCCACCACACGGAGAAGAAGGCGAAATCCCCTTCGGGATCGGTGTTGTTGAAGGTGTGCTCGACATTGCGCGGAATGAAAACCGCGTCGCCCTCGCGTACTTGCCAGACCTCCCCGCCGGCGATAATCTGTCCCTGACCTCGGTAGATGAATGCGATCTCGTCCTGATTGTGCTGGTCAGGCTCACACTTCTCGCCGGGCGAGATGCAGCAGGTCATCGCCCCGAAAGGGGGAGTCGCGGCCTCCGGCCAGGGGAAGACGTAGCCCTCGGCGAAGCGCTCGTTCGGGCTTTCGTTCACCAGTCTCTTCCGTGCGATCACAACCATATGTGGATTGTGGCGTCTCAATTGAGACCGGTCAATGATCCAGTTAGGCTCGCCTCATGATTTACCCTCAGTCCACGCTTAATCTTGAGGGAGGCAGCGATGCCCCGTCCCGCCGTCGACTTGTCGCGCTTTCCCAAGGTCGCGCTGGGCCATTGGCCGACCCCGCTGGAGGCGTGCCCTCGCCTGACCGAGGAGGTCGGCGGACCCCGGATCCTGATCAAGCGGGACGACGTCAACGGACTGGGTGTCGGCGGGAACAAGTTGCGGAAACTCGAGTTCCTCCTGGGCGCCGCCGTCGCTGATGGCGCTGACACGATCATCACGTTCGGCGGCCTGCAGAGCAACCACGGCCGCCAGACCGCAGCGGCCTGTGCCCGGCTCGGCCTTCGCTGCGAGTTGCTCCTCACCAGGCAGGTGACTCGCATCGCCGGATCCTCCGCCCGGACCGCGCCACGGTCCGACGAGGCGTACGAGCGGTCGGGAAACGTGGCGCTCGATCTCCTTTACGGCGCCCGGGTCCACGTCTGCGAACACGATGAGGAGACGGCTGCCACCCACCGGCAGATCGTCGCTGAGGCAGCGGGAGAAGGCCGGCGCACGGCCACCCTCCCGGTGGGCGGATCCAACCCCCTCGGGGTGCTCGGCTACCTGAACGCTGCCGCTGAGCTCAGAGAGCAGCTGGAGGATGTCGACCGGATAGTCCTGCCGGTGGGGAGTGCGGGCACCGCTGCCGGCCTGGCCATCGGTGCGACCCTGCTGGACTGGCCGGTGCGGATCGACGCCGCCTCGGTGTCCGAGCCGGCGGCAGACGCGTCAGCCAGCATCCATGAGCTCGTCGGCGAGACGGCCGCGATGCTCGGCGTCCCGGCGCCGGCACTGACCCGCGTCCACGTGACCGAGAGAGCGCTGGGCTTCGGTTACGGACTGCCCTCACCGGCGGTATGGGAGGCGATCCGCCTGTTCGGGCGCACGGAGGGCATCACCCTCGACCCCGTCTACACGGGCAAGGCCGCGGCGGCGCTCATCGACTCCGTACGCGCGGGCGACATCGCCGCGACGGAGACCGTGGTGTTCCTGCACACCGGCGGGCTTCCCGGCCTCTTCGGCTACACACCGGACCTGATCAAGGAGGCCGGGGCCTGACCGTCCACGGTGGCCCCGGCGTGGAGTCGGCCCTGGCCCCGGCGCACCGGCAGCCTGACCAGCGGTCAGCGGGCCTCCGTCGCAATGGTGGAAGTCAGCAGCGGAGGTAGGTGCCGCACAGCGGCGGCGCCTCGACGCGGCAGACCTTCCAGCCGCCGCCGAGGCCACCCTCTTCCGTCGTGTGGAAGCGCCATCGGTGGGTGGCGCCGGTGAGGGTGACGTTTCCCGTCGGGTCGATCTCCGTGAACCGGAGGTCCACCATCGCGGAGACCGTGCCGTCCGAGTCGGTGTGCCAGTTGGTCGTCTCGACCCGTACGCCGAAGGTGGCCTGCGACGCGACCTGTTTGCGCAGGTCGCGAGCCTGCCGGAACAGCTCGTCCCGATTGTCGCCGCACAGGCACCGGTTGATGTCGGGGCTGTCGTCAGGCTGGAAGACCGCCAGGAGGTACGCCTCGGCCGCCGCAGCGGGCGTCCCCTCGCCCCGCCCCGCCTCGATCGCCCTCGTCACCGCCTGCCTGATCGGCGCGGCTATGCAGGCCACCGCGAAGGCGACAGCAGCGGCGACCGCCGCCCGGCGACGCCATTGCCGAGCGGTGAGCGGCATCTCGATCACCGGCCGAGACTACGCGCCCGAGCGACGACGGGGATGGCGCGAGGCGGCCGGGCGCGGGTCACACGACGGCCAGCGGGCGTACGGGCGAGCCCGTGCCGCCGACGATCGGCAGCGGGGCGAGGACGAACAGGAACTCGCTCACGCCGGCCTCCGCCAGCGAGTCCAGCCGCAGGTGTTCGACGATGTAGATGCCGGCCTCCACCAGCAGCAGGCGGTGGACGGGGAGCGCGCGGAGCCCGGCGCCGGGAGGGATCTGCTCGTAGGCGGTGGTGTCCGCGCCCGTCAGGGCGACCCGGTGGTCCGCGAGCCAGGCCGCGCCGGAGGGGTCGACCCCGGGCACCCCCGTGTCGAGACCCAGATAGGCCGCCGGCTCCGACCAGTGCCGGGCCCAGCCGGTACGCACCAGCGCCACGTCACCCTCGGCCAGCCGCACGCCCGTACGCCGCAGGCACCGCTCGAGGTCGTCGGCGGTGACGCCGTACCCGCCGGGGAGGACGTCGACGCCGTGGGCAGAGGCGACGTCCAGCAGCACCCCCCGCCGGACGAGAGGCGGAATCGTCTCGGCGCCGTGCACCCGGAACCGGCCACCGGACTGCGCCTCGGCGGCGTCGTGGCCACCGTGCAGCAGCCCGTCCTGCGAGATGTGCGACAGCGCGTCGACGTGGGTCCCGACGTGCCCGCCGGTGATGATCAGCTCGCCGGCCGACGAGCCGCCGTCGGCGCGTACCACGTCGCCGTGCCGGCGTAGCAGAGCCAGGCGGAACCCCGGGTGGTTCGGCGCGCAGGGCATCCCCTCCTCGAACGGCTGGCTGAGGTCGTGGATGGTGACGCCCGCGGCGACGGCGTCCAGGAGTGCGGTCATGGCGGTGATCCTGTCTCTGCGGGGGATGACGGATGCGTACCGGGCCGATTCCGGGTGCGGCATCGCGGGCGATTCGCGGGTGACGGTTCCGTGTCCGGCATCGGGACACGCGCGAAATCGCGATTGCGTCGGCCGATGTCGTCACCGTCGCGTACGAAGCGGGGACCAGCCGCCGGCCGGTCACTGTACTCGGCGACCCCGGCATTGGTCGACCCCTGAAATGTTCGACACTTACCGTGTCCGCAATCAATACCATGAGTTCGCCCCTGCCCGCCGGGCCGCTCGTGCCGTACACTCGCATCCGATTCAATAACGAGGCGGGCGAAGGGGTGCGGTTCACGGTGCGGGATCAAAACTCGGACTGCAATTTCGCGGAATTGAACGAGCCGCTGGTGGCCGCGCTGCAGACCGAGCCGGCGCGGTCCGCGTTCGTCGCCGCCGCGCCCCCGGTGCGGCGTTTCATGGACGATCTCGGCGCCACCCGGATGCGGTTCATCCCCTATCCGCTCGTCATCGACCGGGACGAGTTCGACCAGATGGCCGAGGCCGCCCGCGCCCTGCTGGAAGCGCAGACGGTGGTGCTCCGCGAGTTCCTCCGGTCGGGGCCGCGCGAACAGTTGTTGACGGAATTCGGCCTGCCCGCCGAGATTGCGCCCTTCGTCAATTGGGAACAATTGGAGTCGATCGAGCAGGTCTTCGCCCGAATCGACGTGCTGCCGACCCCGTCCGGCTATCAGTTCTGCGAATTCAACGTCGACTCGTCGATTTCCGGATTCGAGTTCCACGACTGCTACCAGGTGATGGGTGAGGCGCTCGACATCCCGTGGCTCGCCGACACGCCCCGGCCCGAGGAACAGATCGCGGACGTCGTCACCAAGGCGTTCCATGAGGGCAGTTTCGACCGGGTGGTGGTGTGCGACTGGTCGAGCCGCATCGGGGTCGGCTACTTCGGCTTCGAGTTGCTGACCGAGACGCTGCGCCGGCGACTGCCCGACGTGCCGGTCGACCTCGTCTACCACGGCGACTATCCGCAGCGGTGGCTCGAGCCGTCGGCCGGCAAGCGCACCCTGGTCTATCGCGGCTTCATGCACGAGGACATGGACGACGACTACGACTTCATCACCCGGCTGGTCGGCAGCGGCGCCTCCGTGATCAACCTCTTCGAGGCCGAGATCCGTACGCACAAGCGCTGGCTGGCGATGTTCTGGGAGGAGCGCTTCGCCAGCCTGCTGCCCGCCGGCGTACGCGACATGGTGGCCCGCTACGTGCCCCACACCGTCTCGGTGACCCCGGAGAACCGTGACCGCCTGCTGGCCGACCGGGCCGAGTACGTGTTCAAGTTCGGGCACTCGTCCGGCGGGCACGACGTGATGCTCGGGGCCGACCACGACGCGGACACGATCGCCGCCCGGCTGGACGAGCGCGGCCCCGACGGCTGGCTCGCCCAGCGCCGCGTGCAGCTCGCCGGGTGCCGGTTCGCCCCCGAGGCCGCCGCCGAGCCGGTGCCCCACCACGTCGTGCTCGGGCTCTACGTGCTCGGCGGCGAGTGCTCCGGTATGAACATCCGCGCCGACCGGGGCTCGGCCGTGGTCAACATCCACCAGTCGGCGGCCAGCGGCTGGGCCATCCCGTTGGACGCCGACGAGCGCCGACGGCTGATCGAGCGCGTGCGGGCGATCGGGCCGGCGGCCCGCTGACGACACCGACACCAGTTGGAGGCACGATGGAGATTCCCCTTTACCAGGTCGACGCGTTCACCGACCGGGTGTTCTTCGGCAATCCGGCCGCCGTCTGCCCACTGGACGAGTGGCTCAGCGACGAGGTGATGCAGGCGATCGGCCTGGAGAACAACCTCGCGGAGACCGCGTTCATCATCGACCAGGGCGACAGTTTCGCGCTGCGCTGGTTCACCCCGTCGATGGAGGTCGACCTCTGCGGGCACGCCACGCTCGCCGCGGCCCACGTGGTGCTGCACCACCTGCGGCCCGAGTGGGACGAGGTCACCTTCCACTCCCGTACGGGTCCGCTCGTGGTCAGCCGTACGCCCGAGGGGCAGTTCTCGATGTCCTTCCCCGCGTTGCCGCGCGAGCGGGTCGACCCGCCGGAGGCCCTGCTCGCCGGGCTGTCGATCGCGCCCACCGCCGTCTACGGCGGCATGGACTACATGGCGGTCTACGACAACGAGGAGGACCTGCGCGCGATCGAACCCGACCAGCGGATGCTCGGGACCCTCGACCGGCGCGCGGTGGTCGTGACGGCCCCCGGCGTCTCCTCCGACTTCGTCGCCCGCTTCTTCGGCCCCAAGCAGTCGATCCCGGAGGACCAGTTCACCGGGTCGGCCCACTGCATGCTGGTCCCCTACTGGGCGGAGGTGCTGGGCAGGACCAGCCTGACCTCCCGTCAGTTCTCTCCCCGGCTCGGCAAGACGCTGACCATCCGCGCCAACTGCGAGCTGCGCGGCGACCGGGTCATCCTGGGCGGATCGACGCGCCAGTACCTCGCCGGCGTCATCACGCTGGACGACGACGAGGTCGCTCAGCTCAGTCGCTGAGCTGCCGTGCCGCCGGCCGTGCCCCGTCGCTCGCCGCCCCCTCGGGCTGCGGCTCCGGGGCCGGCTCGGGCTCGGGCTCGGTGGGCATCTCCATCACCCGACGCAGCGGCGAGAAGTACAGCGGGACGATGGAGACGAGTTCGCCGGCGATCGCGAGCGCGAGGGTCTGGCGGACGCCGATGACGTTCGCGACCAGCCCCGCGACCGACGCGCCCAACGGGATCACGCCCCAGACCAGGAACCGCATCGTCGCGCTCAACCGGGCCTGCATGCCCGGCGCGCACAGCGCCTGCCGGACCGACAGTTGCAGGATGTTGGAGACGACGATGCAGCCCGAGGCGACGCCGTAGCCGATGCCGGCCACGATCAGCCAGGCACCGCTGCGCGCGAACGGCAGCGGAATCGACACGATCCCCGCCAGCACACACGCGGCGAGGACGGTCGGCCCCACGCCGAAGCGCCGGGACAGCCGCACCGCCAGGAGGGCGCCGAGGGTCGCTCCGGCGCCGGCGCCGGAGAAGATGATCCCGATGTACGCCGACGGCAGCCGCAGCACGGACGCCAGCAGCAGCAGGAACATGGTGGTGGTCGCGATGTTGCAGAAGTTGTACGTCGAGCTGCGGATGGCCATCACCCGGAACATCGGCACCCGCAGCACGTACCTGATGCCGTCGCGTACGTCCTTGACCAGCGTGGTGGTGCGTGCCGGCGTGGCCGCCGCCGCACCGGTCACCCGGATCCGGCTGAGCAGCAGCGTGGCGATGCCGAAGCAGACGGCCGTGGCGCCGAGGACGTACGACGACGTGGCCAGCGCCAGCAGGAAGCCGGCGATGGCCGGGCCGGTGATCTCCGCCAGCGAGAGGGTGAACTCCACCCGCGAGTTGGCGCCGGGCAGCAGCTGCCGGTCGACGATCCGCGGCAGGACGCTCTGGTAGGAGATCCCCAGGAAGACCGTGCACAGGCTCCCCGCGAACATCAACGCGTACAGCGCGGGCATGGTGAGGTTGCCGGCCAGCGCCAGTGCCGCGACGACCCCGAACACGGCCGTACGGCCCAGGCTGGAAAACACCAGGACCCGTTCCCCGCGCCGGCGGTCGATCCACGCGCCCGCCGGCAGCCCGAGGAGCAGGAAGCCCAGGAACTCGCAGGTCACCAGGAAACCGACCTGCGCCGGCGTGGCGTTCAGCGTCTTCACGGCGAACAGCGGAATGACGACCGTCGCCACCTCGAAGCCGAACTGGCTGACGGTCTCGGCGCTCCACAGCAGGCGGAAGTTCTTCTTCAGGGTGATCTCCTACCCGTGACCGGCGGCGATGTTCAGGCCCCCGGGTGCAACAGCACCGGTGCCAGCAGGACGTTCGCGATGCCACGGACGACGGTCCCCGGCACGGTGGTCAGGCGGCAGGTGAAGCCGGTGTGCCCACCGGGCCCGTAGTGCATCCCCCACACCGCGTACCAGTCCCGTTCCGTGACGCCGTCGGTGTCGAAGCCCGGCTCCGCCCGCTGGACGACCCTCCGTTGCAGGATGTGGCGGCCGCTCTCGGCCGCCGAGGCGAGCGCCGCCTGCCACGTCCCGTCGTCGACCGTCCAGCCGGCCACCGTGCCCTCACCGCGGGCCAGATTGGTGGGTTTCAGGATGGTGTCCGCCCGGTCGCGGACGAAACCGGTCAGGTCGGTGGCCGCGTCGACGTAGGTCGTCTCGGGGAGGACGCGCCGCAGCGCGGCGCGTTCGTCGTCGGTCAGCGCGTCCTGTACCTCGGGGAGCCACACCAGGGCGAGGCACGCCTTGCTGTTGTACATGTCGTGCACCGGCGAGGTGACCATCGGCGGCAGGGCGGAGCCCGGCGCGGGGTGCAGCCGCCGCCAGGCCAGCACGGGATCCGGCTCCTCGGCGAGCTCCATCAGGTTGAACAGCCGCAGGAGGTGGGTCGCCCCGGCGACGTGGTCGGCGACGCGGCCGTCCGGCTCGTGCAGGTCCGCGACCTCCGCCAGGCGGGTCCGCAGCGGACGATCGGAGTACGCCTCCAGGCATTCGCCCAGGGGACGCCAGTCGTCGGCCCATTCCTCGAGCGCACCGGTCGCCTCGACCATCAGCACCTCCGCCGGCCCGGGCTCGGCGTCCTGCCCCCTGCCCGTGTTCTCCACCGTGCGCAGCACGTCGAGCAGGGCGGTGATGGGGTCGAGGTGTCGTAGTCCGTGCCGCTCGGCGAAGGGCCGGAAGGCCGGCTCCGCCATGACGGCGGGGAGCCAGGCGGTGCGTTCGGCACCGCCGACGGCGGGGCTCAGGCCCAGCTCCAGGACCTTGAACCCGGTCCCGTCGTGGATCAGGTCGGCGCGGCCGTACGGCACCAGGGCGGGCAGGTCGGTGCCGGCCAGCAGCGGGCGCAGCACCTCCGGCACGTCGGTCAGCGCGCCGAACGCGGCCGTGTCGCCACCGGCGAGCAGGTGGGGCAACCGTCCCACGACGTCGAGCAGCACCGTGAAGTCGGCGTAGAACGACGCGAACTCCCGCTCGTCGACGAACATCACCCGGTGGAAGCTCTGTGCCTCGATGTCGGGCCCCAGCACCCGGGCGGCCGTGCGGGCCGGCAGGTCCGGTGGCAGCTCACCCTCGCGTACCGCCCGTAGGTAGTCGGTTGCCGGGTCCTGCGACACGGTCCGATCCGGCGCGCTCACGCGGCCGACTCCCGCCTAGCGGCCCGCTGGCGGGGGCGTGCGGTGCCGCCGGCGGGCGGCTGCGGCGTGTGCCGGTCAGGCCGACAGGAACAAGGCACCCGCTGCCTCCAGTTCGCGTAGCTTGCGGTAGTCATCCGAGATCGTCTCCGGGCTCTCGTGGACCAGGAAGACCAGGCCCGGGGTCGTGTACGAGTTGACGGTGACCTGCAACGGGTCGCCGGCCACGAGGTACGTGTCGACCGCGTGGAAGGACGGCAGCTCGCGGAGCAGGCGGAGATCGTAGCCGGCGAGGGTCCCCGAGTGGCGGGACAGCAACTGCACCATGGCGGCGTGCCGGCGCAGGACGGGGCGCCAGTCCTCGCGGACCCGGTCGGCGAAGCGGTCCGGAGCCACGATCGTCTCGGCCACCAGCTGCACCGTGTTGGTGCCCGTCGCCCTGGTCAGTTGCGAGATGTCGATCGAGCCCATGAACCGGGCGCCGGTCTCGACGAGCACCGGCTCACCGGCGATCATCATGACCTCCGTGTGCGCCGTGCCCTCGCGGATGTCCAGGGCGTCGAGCACGGTCCCGACGAAGCCGTGCAACCGCTCGAAGACGGCGTCGCGCGGATCGACGAGCCGCTCCAGGTCGTAGAGCGCCGTACCGCCCTCGTGGCGCTTCTTCGTGTGCCAGATGTCCGAGACGATGTACTCGCCCCCGGCCGACACGGTGTTGACGGCGTACTCGTCGCCGGTCATGAACGGCTGGACGAGGAGTTCCCCGATCGGGGAGCCGAACACGTCGGGCGCGCCCAGCCAGCCCTTGAACGCGGTGTCGAGGTCCGCCTCGGAGCGGCAGCGCAGGAAACCGAAGCTGCCGGAACTCGATCGGGGCTTGACGACGGCGTCGCCCAGCCAGCCCCCCGCGCGCAGCCACTCCGCCGCCTCGTCGCGGGAGGCGGTGCTCAGGTGCGGGATGACGGCGACGCCCCCGGCCGCCGCAGCACGTGCCATGTGGTGCTTGTCGCGGCGGCACCGGGTCGTCGCCGGGTCGTTGCCGGGCACGCCGAGCGCCTCGGCCAGCTGGTCGCCCAGCTCGACACCGGTCTCGGCGCCGGCCACGACGCTGCGCGGGCGCAGGCCCGCCCGGTCGAGCCGGTCGACGATGGTGTTGACGTCGCCGTCGTGCAGGTAGGTGTCGACATAGGCGTGGTCGACGCCGGTACGCAGGAGGAACTGCGGCAGGTCCGGGTCGCTCTGCACGTGCACCGTGCCGAGGCCGTACCCGGCGAGGGCCGGCGCGAGCGCGTTGGCCGTCGAGTACCCGTCCACGACGACACAGACTTCGCTGGCGTGTCGCATGATCCGCCTCAGGACTCTCGGGCCAGCAGGAAGTACGTCCGCATCGGGGGGATCATGTCGAGCTGCGCGGCGACGGGCGAGTGCCGGGCCGCCCCCTCCAGCATGTCGAACACGCCGTCGGGGGTGATGTCCCGGGTGAACATCGTCTTGATGGCGATCTTCAGGAAGTCCCGGTAGTTGGTGGTGTCCATGAGCGCCCCGGCGCGCTCGAACGCGGCGATCTCCTCCTGGTCGATCGGCAGCCGCTCGACCTGGTGCGTGCTCGGGATGCTGGGCGGCTGGACCTCGCCGGTGAAGCAGGCGGCGAGCGAGTCGGCCTGGAAGTCGAGCACCAGGTGGGTGCGGTCCTTCGTCCACCCGGAGACCGCGCTGTGGGCCTGGGTGGCGTCGAGGAACCAGATCTCACCGACGTTCATGTGGTACAGGGTCGTGTTGTGCGAGCTGACGCAGGACTCGTGGGTCTCCAGCGGCAGGTGGATCCGGATCAGGTTCGTGTCGAGTTCGAGGTAGTCCCGGTGTGGCACGAGTGCGCTGCCGGGGGTCAGCCGGGCGAGCCGGCCGTACTTCAGGAGGGACAGGTCGAACAGCTCACCCACGAGATGCCGCACGTACGGCAGGCGCTGGCCGAGGTCGGTGACGACGGCCGGGCCCTCGTAGGGGTTGAGTCCCGCGTCGAGACCGCGGCCCGTGCCGTTCCACACCGCGCAACTCTTCCAGGCGCCGCAGACGAAGTCGCTGTACTTGTCCGTGTAGGGGAACGACGCCATGGTGTCGAGGTCCGTGGCGAGGCTGTCTGCGTCGATGCCGCAGGTGCCGAGGATGCCGGTTTCGGTCGAGTTCATAACGGTGGTCATGGTCGGTACTCTCCAGCGGGAGTCGAGGCGGAGCCGTACGTCGATGGGAGGGGACGGCCGGCGCGGCTCACACGCCGAGTCGCTCCTTGAGCTCGGCGAAGAAGGGCACGTGGAGGAACTCGCGCTTCTCGGCGTCGTACCGGGTGTAGCGGCGGGTGAACTCGATCAGGCCCGTGCGGGCGGCCTCGACCCCCTCGGTCAGGACGACGTCCTCCAGCTCGGTGATCTCGGTGACGAGCGTCCGCAGCGCCTCGGGCAGGGTCGGCAGGAGCCGGATGCGCCCCTCGTCGATCGTCAGGCCCCCCTGCTCGCGCAGGTAGTTGAAGAGCAGTTGCGACGCGATCGCGTCGTAGTTCGGCTTCGGGATCCCCTCGACCGAGTACCGCAGCAGCCGCTCGGCCAGGACGAACTCGAAGGTCAGCGCGGCGAGCTCACGATCGATGTCCGCGTCGTCGAGGCAGACCAGCATCGACTTGACGTCGACCCGCATCTCCTCCAGGCCGGCCAGCGGCTTGTAGCTCTTCGCCGACAGGAACTGCGGGATCGGCATGCTGCCCGTGCGGTGGTGGAACTCGTGCAGCCGCACCCAGGAACCGGCGGCCCGCTCGACGCCGGTGTCGTCGACACTGGACAGCAGCGGGAACGAGTCCGCAACCATGGCGGCGTCGATGAGCCGGCGGGTGAGGCGGTGCCGGGAGACGAACTTGTCGATGAAGTAGAAGATCAGGTCATCGGGTTCCTGGCGGCCGTCGATGTGGTTCTCCGGGAAGAGCGCCACGACGACCCGACTGTCGAAACCCGCGCTGTGCCGGCGCAGGTTGACCGGCATCGTCGGGCTCGGGTAGCGGTCCACCAGTACGGGGTCGGACGGGATGGGCTCGTACTCCAGGTAGTCCAGACCGAGAGTCGGGAAGTACGCGGCCGAGAACACGGACAAGAGGGTGTTGTCGGCCCGCGAGTTGATGTGCCGCTTCGTGGCCGTGAGCTGCGGCTTCTCGTGTCCGCCGGTGAGATCCTCGACGAGTGCCCGGGCGGCGGGCCGGGCACCGAGCGTCGCCGAGTCGGCGATCCAACCGGCCAGCCGGCGCAGCGCCTCCGGCGAGCCGGGCTCGGTCTCGCGCTGGTAGCGGGCACGCAGCTCGTTCACTTCGTTGACGACAGCGTCTGTATCCACTGCGGGGAGGGACGATCGCATGGCAGCTCCTTTCCTCGAAACCGGATGACTCCGGCGGTCGCCAGCACGTGCCAGGGGCGTCGTCGGTGGCGGCCGTCCGTGCCGATCCCGGTCGGTCGCTACGACAGGTCCCGGGCGAAGTCGTCCAGCAGGTCCGCCCACGCCGGGACGTACGACTCCGCGAGCGCGACGAAGTGCCGCGCCTCGGCCGGGGTGGAGACCAGGTGGCTCATGCCGGCCTCGTCGTCGCTGACGGACGCGGCGTGCCCCGTCTCCGCCCGGATGTGCGAGTCGATCCACGCGTAGTCGCGCTGTTCGGGGAGGACCTGGCGACCGTCCACGCTGACCTTGGCGTACAGGCGGCGGAACGCGACCGCGATGTCGAGGGCGATGGTCTCCACGACACGGAGCTGGACGGCGCCGCCGAGTTCCTCGGCCGCCATGGCGTCCATGACGTCGAGGATCCGGGCCAGCGCGGGGGACTCGGCGGGCGCGTCGGTGCTGCCCAGGGCCGACCGCAACGGCGCGCAGATCGTGTCCGCCCACCACAGGTAGTGGATGCCGTCCACACCCTCCGGTGCGACCTCCGCGAACGCCGCCGCCCGATTGTCCAGATCGTCCCCGATGACGCGGTACGCCATCTGATACGCTCCGAGTACCTCTCGACTCACTGTGTAGTCGCGAGCCAGGCGTCGTCCGTGGGCACCGAGGCTGGAAATGGTGGTGAACATAAACGACTGAGTGGTCCGCTGCCACTTCTCGGCGATCCGCAGCGCACCGGCGGGGCTCACCGAGGTGGCTTCCTTCGCACCGGCGAAGAACCGGTTGTTGCGTCGCGTGAGACCGGCCTCGTCGATCAGCCGATCGATGGTGGTGTCGGCCTGTAGACGGAGGTCGGTCAGGTCGAGTGCGGTGGTCATCGTGCCCTCCTCGCTTGTAGGGACCGGGCGGAGCGCTCCCTGAAGCCCGCCAGGACAGGCCAACGTCGACGAATATGTGCCAGCCGACGCGGGCCTATGATCATCGAATACCGTGTATCGCGCAACGGGAAGGCAATCGAACCCCTGTGCCTCCCCCTATGCGGGTGACTGCTCCTCGTGCGGTGCCTTCGGAGCCGAAATTCCCGTGACCAGCGTCAACTCGACGCGAGCGACGGCTCGGCGCGGTTCAGACCCTCGTCCGCCCCGGCGATGTCCACAAACGGCCTCGCCAGCTGCTCCGGCACTCCCATGTTCTGCGCGAAGATCCGCAGCCGCCGCTGCCAGGCGGACACATCGGACGGCGGCGCGATCGGCGCGGTGGCGCGGGCGACCAGCCCGGCGTACTCGTCGCGATCCGCGTTGCCGGTGGCGATCGAGTGCCGGAGGGCCGCCTCCAGGTCGCGCTGCGCGTTGACCACACACATCGTCCACTTGAGCAGGACCGTCGCGGTGCAACCGGGAGCGACGTCGAACACCCCGGCGTTGCGACGGAGCCGCGACGAGTCGGTGGTGTTGATCGCCACCTTGAGGTGGGAGGACACCACCTCCGCGCCCCGCACCTCCGGATACCACTGGCTGAGCTGGCGGAGCGCCAACCGGGCGCGCTCGGCCGCCTCGGGGTGACCGTTGCGCAGGAAGTGACGGAAGCCGTCGGGCAGCGCGTAGGTCGTCGGATCGACGCGGTGCACCGCGATGTGGGCCGCCGGCGGGTAGTAGACGAGCGCCGTGTCCCGGCTGAAGGGACTGAGCATGCCGCCGTACTCGTCTTCGAGCTTCAGGCACGTGTAGTTCCTCGACGTGCCCTCGGGCAGGTGCACGAAGAGGATCTGGCGCAGGGCCATGTAGATGGGCGGCAACCCGAGCGAGGGGTTGAGTCGCCGGGCCACCGCGGGGGTCTCGGTGGCGGCACAGAGACTGACCTGGTCGCCGACGACCGTCCTGCGGTCACCGTCCTCGACGTACTCCACCTGGTAGGTGCCGTCGGGCCGACGGCTCACGTCGGTCACCTCGGCGCCACCGCGTACCTCGACCCCGCACCGGCGCAGCTCCTGGTCGAGGAGGGCGGTGACGACGACCGGGTTGATGCCCCGCTGCGGAGTGACGAAGGTGGCCGCGACGTCGGAGACTCCGTCCGGCGTGGGGATCTCCCGGCAGATCTGGTCCGGCGCGCCGAACAACGCGTCGGCCGGGTCGTCGGCACACCGCTGGGCGTAACGCTCCTGGATGACCCGCATGTTGTCCCGGCACTGGCCGACGATGTCGGTGCCGCTGTCCTGCATGGCCCTGGAGGCGATGACCCGGCTCTGGTCCTTGCCGCCGAAGATCAGGTCCGGGAAGAACCGTTCGTTGACCAGGCGACCGTCGAAGCAGTCCCGGGCGCTCTGCGGATCGAACGGATACTCGGCACCACTGTGGTTCTCGCTGACGATGTTGCTGGCCCCCGTGCAGATCGGGTATGCCTCGGGCGAGCGGGCCTCGGCCCGCTCCAGCAGAAGGACCCGGTATCCCGCGCGTCGGCGCATGATCGCGGCCAGGCAGCCCGCGATACCTCCGCCGATCACGATGTGCAGCTCGGTTCGCTTCACTCTGTCAATCCCTCTGTCATGGGCAACGATCCTGCGCCGCGACGCGAGCTGAAACGGGTCTCGGTTTCAACACCGTGTCCGGCCGGACAGCGCGTCCTGCGGCGGATCTTCGGATGGGAGAGCGGGTGATGTGGCAGGCCGGGGGACGTGGCTGGAGGAGGGGGCCCTCGTTGGCGGTAGACGGTAACAAACTTCGATCAACCTCGGAAGGATCTTCCGGTACGGCTGTCGATCGATCGACCGGGCCTGCTCACACCCCTTCCACCAGTGCCACGCGGGCGGCTCGGCGGCGGCAACTTTCGCACTTCGGAGCGGGTGACATCGATCTGTACCCTCTCTGCCATGGCTGGATCTCCCCTCGTCAACGACCTGCGGGCGGCGCTCGGCGACGACGCCGTACTGACCGACCCCGACCTGCTCCGGCTGCACCGAAAGGACGAGGCCGATCTGTGCGATGCGGGGATGCCCCTGGTGGTCGTCCGTCCACCCCGGACGGCCGATGTGGTCGAGGTGGTGAGGGTCGCGGGGCGGTACGGGGTGCCGGTGGTGCCGCAGGGGGCGCGTACGGGGTTGGCGGGTGCGGCGAACGCGGTCGACGGTGCGGTGGTGGTGAGCATGGTGGCGATGGATGCCGTGCTGGAGATCGATGCGGTGAGCCGGATCGCGGTGGTGCAGCCGGGTGTGGTGAACGCGGCGTTGTCGGCGGCGGTGGCGAAACAGGGGTTGTGGTATCCGCCGGATCCGGGATCGTGGGAGATGTCGACGATTGGTGGCAACGTGTCCACCAACGCGGGTGGTATGTGCTGCGTGAAGTACGGGGTCACGACCGAGTACGTGTTGGGTCTGGAGGTGGTGCTGGCCTCGGGTGAGGTGTTGCGTACGGGTCGGCGTACCGCCAAGGGGGTTGCGGGTTACGACCTGACGCGGCTCTTCGTGGGTTCCGAGGGCACGCTCGGTGTGATCACGGAGGTGACGGTGGCGCTGCGGCCGGCGCCGCCGGAGTCGCTGACCATGGTGGCGGTCTTCCCCACCACCGCCGCCGCGGGCCGGGCGGTCGCCCGGATCGCCGAACAGGGGCTCACCCCGAGCCTGCTGGAACTGATCGACCGCACGTACCTGCGGGCGATCGAGGCGTACCGGCCGATGGGCCTGCGTACCGACGTCGAGGCGCTGCTGCTGGCGTCGGCGGACACCGGGCCCCAGGCCGCAGGGGACCTGGCGCGGCTCGCCGAGCTGTGCGAGGCGGCCGGCGCCGACGAGATCCACACGGCCACGGACGCCGTGGAGGCGGCGGCCCTGTTGCAGGCCCGCCGGCTGGGGCACGCGGCGATGGAGAAGTTCGCCAGGGAGTCGTTCCCCGACGGCAACGGTGGGATGGTCATCGACGACGTGGCGGTGCCCCGGGCGGCGTTGGCGGCGCTGCTCGACGGGGTCGCACGGATCGCGGCCGAGTGCGACGTGACGATCGGCGTGGTGGGTCACGCCGGGGACGGCAACATGCACCCGAACATCGTGGTGGACCGCGCCGACCCGACCAGCCTCGAACGCGGCCGACGCGCCTTCGACGAGATCATGCGCCTCGGCCTCGAACTCGGCGGCACCTGCACCGGCGAACACGGCGTCGGCCTACTCAAACGCGACTGGCTCGCCCGCGAGATCGGGCCCGTCGGCATGCGGGTGCACCAGGCCATCAAGACCGCCCTCGACCCCGCCGGCCTGCTCAACCCCGGCAAGGTCTTCTGATGCCCGCCACCCCTACGGCGGGTCGTACGGAGATGAGGAGAGCGTGCCGACCATAGCCATCGTCGACGGATACTCCACAGGCAGCGCGCTGAGCCGGGCGCTGGCCGAGCGGGGGGTGACCTGTGTCCATGTACGCAGCGGCGAGTCCCTGTACGACTACTACCTGAAGACGTTCCGCCCCGGCGACTACGCGGTCGACCTCGGCTTCGTCGCCGACGCGGACCTCCTCGTCGACCGGCTGCGGGCGCTCGGCGTCGACCGGGTCGTCGCGGGCACCGAGCCGGGGGTGCTCCTCGCCGACACGCTCAACCACCTGCTCGGCACGCCCGGCAACGACATCGCCACGGTCACCGCGCGGCGAGACAAGTCGGCGATGGCGGCGACCGTGGCCGCCGCCGGTCTCGCCGTGCCCGCCGGCCGGTGCTTCGAGTCCGTGGACCAGGCGGTCGACTGGTACGCGGCCAGCCTGTCCGGCCCGGCCGTCGTCAAGCCCGTGGACGGCGCGGGCACCGACAACGTGCGGTTCTGCGAGGGTCCCGACGAGGTGCGCCTCGCCTGCGCCACGGTCCTGGCCTCGGCCAACCTGTACGGCGTACCCAATCGACGGGTGCTGGTCCAGGAGCGGCTCGTCGGGACCGAGTTCTACGTCAACACGGTCTCGTACGCGGGCGCGCACCGGGTCGCCGAGATCTGGCGGTACACGAAACGGCCGGGTCCTGGCGGCGGTCCCATCTACGACTACGAGGAGCCGGTCGACCGGGGCTCGGCCCTGGCCCGGCAGCTCCGTGAGTTCGTCTTCGGGGTGCTCGACGCGCTCGGTGTCCGGTCCTCGGCGGCGCACACCGAGCTCATGCTCACCGACCGGGGGCCGGTGCTGATCGAGGCCGGGGCCCGCCTCGGGGGAGCGACCCTGCCCGACGTCGTGGCGAAGTTCTGCGGTGTGTCGCAGACCTTCCTACAGGCCCAGCACCTCGTCGATCCGGCGTCGCTCGACCAGTTCGACGACCGTACGCCGGGCTGGGCCGCCGCCGTCCGGAACGTGTCGCTGATCAATCCGGTCCCCGTCGCCGCGCAGGCGGACTGGCACGCCCGGCTGTCGGAGCTGCCGGCGGCCGTGGCGGTCGCGGCGCGCTGCTCCCCCGGGGCCGAACTGCCGCAGACCGTCGACCTGTTCAGCTCGCCCGGCTACCTCTATCTCGCCGCCGAGGACCCGGCCGAGGTCGAGCGGGGCTACGCGATGTTGCGCCGATGGGAACAGCACGGCCTGTACGGGAGCTGACGTGCGGCGCTTCCGGTTCGATCGCGGGCGCCGACGGGGTAAGAAAGGTGCGGAGGAAAACCGCTCACCGGAAGGACCGCCCCGATGACCCTGGAACGACCGATCGCCCCGGACCCGTACGAGCTGCTGCCGACCGTTGCGTCGTTCACCCTGACCAGTGACGACGTGCAGAACGGTGAGCCGATGGACGCCGCGTACGCCCATGGCAGCGTCGGGGGCGACAACGTCTCGCCGCAGCTCACCTGGTCCGGCTTCCCGGCCGAGACCAAGGGTTTCGTGGTGACGTGCTTCGACCCGGACGCGCCGACGGGCAGCGGATTCTGGCACTGGGTCCTGGTCAACCTGCCGGCCGGCGTGACGCGGCTGCCGCGCGGTGCGGCCGGGGAGGACCTCGGCGGCGCCTTCACGGTCCGCAACGACTACGGCGAGCAGGGCTACGGCGGCGCCGCCCCGCCGGCCGGCGACCGGCCGCACCGCTACGTCTTCGCGGTGCACGCCCTGGACGTGGAGGGCCTCGACGTCACCCCCGACGCCACCCCCGCGGTCGTCGGCTTCAACCTGGCCTTCCACACCCTGGCCCGCGCCGTGATCCGCCCCACCTACCAGGTCAAGGACTGACCCACCTCGCCGCGATCTTGCACTCCCCGCCTGACGGAAGGGCCGCTGGTGGGCCGAGTGCAAGATCGCGGGCGGGTAGCGACGATCAGGAGGGGACGCGGGCCACCGCGAAGACGGACTGGCCGAACGGCGGGAGGACGAGCTGCTCGGCCGCCTTGGTGGCGGGGAGCACGAGGGTGTCGTAGACCTTGACCATCGGGCCCTCCTTCGGCATCAGCCGGAAGACCTTGGTCGCCATGAAGTAGCCGATCAGGCCGAGCGCGTTCGCGTAGTGGATCTTCTCCACCGTCAGGCCGGCGTCGGTCATCGCGGCGGCCAGGGTCTTCTTGGTGTAACGGCGTACGTGGCCGGTGGCGATGTCGGCCGGGCTCATCGCGAACTGGAACGCCGGCACGATGATGATGACGTTGCCGCCCGGCCGGACCAGGTCGCGCATGCTGCGCAGCGCGCCCACGTGGTCCTCGATGTGCTCCAGCACGTTGTACGACACGGCGGCGCTGTAGTCACCCCGGTCGGAGTGCGGCAGCAGCATCTGCCGGACCTCGATGCGGGGCTGGTCGGCCAGCCGTTCCTTCAGCGAGACGAGCCGGTCCGGGTCGGCCTCGGTGGCGGTGAAGCGCGGCAGGTGCTCCGCCCACTCCAGCGCGTAGTCGCCGAGCCCGCTGCCGATCTCGATCGGGTTGTCACCGAGGTACGGCAGGGCCAGCTCGACGAACCAGCGACGGTGGTTGACCGCTGTCGCGAGGCCCTCCAGGACCTCCGACTGCACGCGCTGATCCCCAGTGATTTCTGCCATGCGTCGATTCCTCACGGTATGAACTCGACCCGCGCCTGGACCGACCGAGTGAATCATCCGCAGTGGCGGCAGAAAAATCGGGGCACCCGGGGTGGCCGAAATGGGGGTCGGGGGTGGGCACGTGATCGGCGGTCGGCGAACCCGGCACATGGTACGCCAGTACCCCGAAACATGTCACGGCGGAGCCTTGGCCTGACTACCCTACGAATCGTCATGACTACTCCTGAATCGGGCCTCCCTGCCGGCGGATCAGGGCCCGGGGCGTCGGCGGGCGCGCCCGACCGGGGCGTACGCCCCTGGAAGGGGTGGTGGACGGACGCCTTGGCGGTGGCGAGCTTCGCCGTACTGGGCTTCTGGGTGACCGCCCGGCTCTGGTTGCGCCCGTCGCACGGCATCCGGGACAACCGTACGGACCAGTCGCAGTTCGAGTGGATGATGGCGCACGGCGCACGTGTGGTGACCGATTTTGTTGATCCATTCACCTCGGGCCAGATGAACGTTCCCGAGACCGTCAATCTCATGGCAAATACGTCCGTATTATCCGTATCCCTGCCAATGACGCCCGTCACACTCCTGATCGGTACCCGCGCGTCGTTTCTGCTCTTTCTCACGCTTGGCATGATCGCCACGGCGACGGCCTGGTACTTCCTGCTGTCCCGGGTGGTCGTCGGCAGTCGCGGGCCCGCCTGGCTCGGCGCCGCCTTCTGCGCGTACGCCCCGGCGATGATCTCGCACGCCAACGCGCACCCCAACATCGTCTCGCAGTACGTGGTGCCTCTGATCGTCTGGCGCACCCTGCGGCTCGCCGAGCCGGGCCGCTGGCTGCGCAACGGCCTGCTCCTCGCGCTCGTCGTCGTGTGGCAGGCCTTCCTCAACCTCGAGGTGCTGCTGATGACGGCCATCGGGCTGGGCGTGGTGGTCGCCGCGCTCGCCCTCGGCCGGCCCGAGCTGCGCCGCCGGTCCCGTCCGTTCCTCGCGGGACTGGCGGTGGCCGCCGCCGTGGCGCTGGTGGCGCTCGCGTACCCGCTCTACGTGCAGTTCTTCGGCCCGGGGGCCTACAACGGGCTGCCCCGGCTGATCCGGGGCTATTCGACGGACCTCGCGTCCTTCGTGGCGTACTCGCGGGAGTCCCTGGCCGGCGACGCCCGCAGCGCGCAGGGGCTGGCGAAGAACCCCACCGAGGAGAACGCCTTCTTCGGCTGGCCGCTGGTGGTGCTCGTCGTCGCCCTGTTCTGGTGGCTGCGCCGCAACGTCGTGGTACGCGGCCTCGCCGTACTCGCGCTCCTCTTCGGCCTGCTCTCCCTCGGGCGTGAGGTGCAGCTCAACGGCGAGGGCACCGGGATACCCGGCCCGTGGGCGGCGCTGGAGAACCTGCCCGTCCTGCACTCGGTGGTGCCGACCCGGTGGGCGCTGGCGATCACCCCGATCGTCGGGATACTGCTCGCGTACGGGGCCGAGCACGTACGCGCCCTGGCCGCCCGGCACCCACGGGCGCGCCCGCAGATCCGCTTCGCCGGCGTCACGATCCTGGCCATGGCCCTGCTGCCGATCCTGCCGACCCCGCTGCCCACCACCCGGCTGGACCCCGTGCCCGCCTTCGTCACCTCGGGCGCCTGGCGGCCGTACGTGCAGGGCGGGCGGAGCGTCGTGACCCTGCCGCTGCCCGACACCCACTACGCCGACCCGCTGCGCTGGTCGGCGCGGACCGGGCTGGACATGCCCATCGCCCGCGGCTACTTCCTCGGCCCGGACACCCGGCCCGGTCGTGACCGGGTCGCCCTCTTCTCCGCCCCGCCCCGCCCCACCAGCGAGTTCTTCGCCGAGATCCGGCGGACCGGGGCGGTGCCGCCGATCACCCCGCAGGCCCGGGTCGACGCGGTCGGTGACCTGCGGTACTGGCGGGCGGGCGCGGTCGTGCTCGGGCCGCACCGGCAGGCCGACGCGCTGCGGCGCGGCATGACCGAGCTGACCGGCATCAGCCCCACGTACACGGCGGGGGTCTGGCTCTGGGACGTCCGTCCGCTCACCGACTGACGGTCCCGCCGGGCGGTCCGGACGGTGGGGGAGAGGCGGGCGTGCGTCGGTCCTTGCGCAGGTCGCCCTCGGAACGGGCGCGCGCGGTCAGCCCTGGCGGACGCAGCAGCCCTGGCAGATCTTGGGCTTGGGGAGGGTGAACGCCAGGCAGCACGTGCGCCGCTGCACGGTCGGCTCGCCGTTCGCGCCGGGGACCAGCTCCACCAGGTCGGCGAGGCCGAGCGTGCCGAGCAGCGTGTCGATCGTCTCGACCGACGAGCCGGGCAGGCCGTCGGCGGCCCGCAGGATGCCGTGGGCGATGCCCGAGGCCACCGAGCCGAGCAGGGTACGCGCGCCGATCCGGACCTCGGCCTGGATCGCGGCCACCATCGGGGCCAGGTGGGCGTCGAGCAGCGTGGCCCGCAGCGTCTGGAGCAGCTCCGCCTCGTCCGCGACGACGCGCAACTCGGGCAGCCCGGTGAGCGCCAGCGGGTCGCTCGGCAGCACGGCGACCGTGGTCGAGCGACGCAGGCCCATGGTGAGCAGCGGCCGGTGGTCCTCGAAGTGGATCAGCACGTCGGCCGGGTCCAGCAGCGGGACCCGCCGGGCCGAGGCCCAGCCGAGCACCACGGGCAGCGCCGTCCAGTAGCTGTACGACTTCCAGGCCAGCGCGGCGCACGCGTGCGGGGTGCCGCCCCAGCGCGAGCTGGCCGAGTGCAGGAACTGCGGCAGGAGGGTGCCGTCGACCAGCGAGGTCGCCTGTTGCCAGCCGAACTCGTCGTGCACGAGCAGGCCGCGCGCGAGACCCGGCACGTCGTCGGTGCCGAACATCGCCCGCATGGCGGCGGTGACCGGGGCCAGCGGCGCGGCGGCGGCATCCTGCTCCGGCATCACCGCTGTCACTGGACTCACCCACCCCGTCGTCAGCCGTCGGCGGGCCGTGGCCCGTCCTTTACTAAGGCTAGCCTAACCACACCTGACGAGATAAGGGAAGCCTCGGCTCTGTCGGATCCCCGGGTGCCGGCAACTTCGTCCCGCCTGCGGCGTACTACCCGGTCGTCGGGGCGGAAAACGCCGCCGCAGTATCGACAAACATCGCTTCATGTCAAGGATCGTGTCGACAAGGTGCCAGTTCCGTGTGTGCGTCGCCACAGAACGTGAAACTGATACTCCCGGCCACGAGGAAGCTGATGACCTCACCGCTCGATCGGGCTGCCGACTCGTTCGCTGCCGAGATCGCCCGGCACCGCACGGGGCGGGGGCTGTCCAAGAAGCAGCTCGCCATCCTGATGGGCTTCGACCCGTCGTACGTGAGCCACGTCGAGGGGCGGCGGCACCGTCCCACCGAGGACTTCGCGCGCCGGGCCGAGGCCGTCCTGGAGGCCGGCGGCGCCGTCTGGCAGCGCTTCAAGGAGTACGACGAACTGCGCCACGCCCGGGCCGAGCGGGCACACCGGGACCCGCCCGTGCCCGGGCAGTGGATGCCGCCCGGCACCGGCCTGATCGTCGAGCGGGAACTCGCCACCCTCACCCACCTGGGGGACGCCTACCGCTGCGTCATCCGGCGCCAGCTCTACAACGCCGGCACCGAGCCGGTCACCCGCTACCTGGTGCGGGTCGCCGTCGACCGCTACCCCAACGACCCCGGGCGTTCCAACCTGCACCACCGGGAACACCCGCTGACCTTCGCCGAACTCCGGCTGCGGGCGCACCGGGAGGACGGGGACGAGCGCGAGGCGATGCACTGGCGGGCCAAGCACGACCGGGATGCCTTCAAGGAGCTGTGGCTGCTCTTCGAGAACGCCGACCGCCGCTTCCCCCTCTACCCCGGCGACCGGGCCACCATCGAGTACGCGTACTGCGTCGGGCACGACAAGTGGGGCCCCTGGTTCCAGCGGGCGGTCCGGCTGCCCACCCGGCAGATGGCCGTACGACTGGATCTTCCGGCGGCCCTCGACCCGCAGGTCTGGGGCGCGGAGACCTCGCTCTCGGCGGAGGAGGGCCCGCTGCGCACGCCCGTGACGAAGCAGAAGGACGCCGACCGGGTGATCTTCGACTGGGCGACCGACGACCCCCCGCTCAACGCCCGGTACCGGTTGCAGTGGCGGTTCCGCAACCAGCCGGAGGACGAGCCGGAGGAGACCGGGCGGGTGCGTCCCAGCGACCGGATGCGCGGCATCGGCATCGTGCAGCGCGGCGCCGAGCTGCTGCGCCAACCCGCGCGCCCGTTCGACCTGCCCCGCGAGGAGCAGGAGGCCCGGGACCTGGCCGACCGCCTCGCCGCGACCCTCGACCGCCTCGACGAACTGCACCCGTTCCGCAAGGGGGTGGGCATCGCCGCCCCGCAGCTCGGCCTCGACCGGGCGGCGGCGGTGGTCCGGCCACCCGACCGGTCGGCCGAACCCGTCGTGCTGCTCAACCCCCGCGTCGTCGACGCCTCCCCCGACAGCGACGAGCAGTACGAGGGCTGCCTCTCCTTCTTCGACCACCGTGGCCTGGTGCCCCGGCCGCTCCGGCTCGACGTGGAGCACGCCCAGTACGACGGCAGCCGGATCATCACCTCGTTCGAGTTCGGCATGGCCCGGCTCGTCGCCCACGAGATCGACCACCTGGAAGGGCGGCTCTACGTCGACCGGATGACACCGGGGGTGCCGCTCGTCCCGGTCGAGGAGTACCGCGAGACCGGCCGGCCCTGGCGCTACTGACCTCCGCACACGCTACCGACCTCCGCACACCGTCCCCGGCGGCACGACCACGTCCGCGCGGGTGGGAAGGACGGCCGGGCGGACGTGGTCGTGCGGGGCGGTGCCGGTCCGCCCGTACGGGGGACCGGGGCGCGTGCCCCAGGGGGCAGGGGCACGCGCCCCGGTTCGGGGGGAGGAACGCCTAGAGGTTGCCGAAGGTGTCGTAGCGGGTGTGCTCCGGCGGGACGCCGTCCTCGGCGAGGACCCGGAGGGTGGCCCGGACCATGCGGGCCGAACCGGAGACGTAACAGTCGTGCGCCGTCCACGGGCCGTACCGGCTGACGACGTCGGGGACCTCACCCAGCTCGCCGTCGAAGTCGGGATCCTCGCTGCACGCCGGCGTGACCGACAACCACGGGTGCGCGGCCACCAGCTCCTGGAGCCCGGCCAGGCCGTACAGGTCCGCCGCCGTACGGGCGCCGTAGAAGACGTGCACCCAGCGGGTCCGGTTGTAGCTGGCCAGTTCCTCCACGAGCGCCTTGATCGGAGCCAGGCCGACGCCGCCCGCCACGCACAGGATGTCCCGCTCCGAGGAACGGTCCAGGGTCATCGAGCCCATCGGCGCCGCCACCCGCAGCAGGTCGCCCGGCCGCACCCGGCGGACCAGCGCCCCGGACACCCAGCCGGCGCCCTCCGGCGTACGGACGTGGAACTCCAGCACGTTGTCGTCGTTGGGGGCGTTCGCCACCGAGTAGGTGCGCCACACCCGGGGAAGGTGGCGCGGCACCTCCAGGCTCACGTACTGCCCGGCCCGCCAGGGCAGCGGGTGCTGCAACGCCCGGCAGGTCAGCACCGCCGTGTCCCTGCCGTACCGCTCGTGGGTCAGCACCTCCGCGTGCCAGAACGGCGGGTTGTCGTCGGCCGCCGCCCCGGCCAGCATCTTCTCCGTGATCGCCGCGTACGCGTCCCGCCACGCCTGGTCGTACTCCAGGTTCCAGCCGTCGCCGGCGATGCTGCGCAGCGCGTCCATCAGCGCGACGCCCATGGTCTCGTAGTGCGCCGCCTCGACGTGGTACTTCCGGTGGTCCCGACCCAGCGAGCGCAGGTACTCGTCGAAGCTCTCCGGGTCGCCGACCGTCTGCGCGGCGGTGACGATCGCCTCCAGGATCCGGTCGCCCTGCCCGGTCATCTCCACCGGGAAGAGCTTGCGCAGCTCAGGGTCGAGAAGGAAGAGCCGGGCGTAGAAGTGACCACTCAGCCGCTCCCGGTGCTCCTCGACCAGGGTCCAGCTCTCCTTCAGCAGCCTTGCGAAGTCGTCCACGGGCGCGCTCCTTCTCCTGACGGCGGATCGGGCACCCATAGAATGTCCACGGAGCGTGTCGACTGGTCGCACAGAATGTGCGATCGGCTCGTGAGGCTCGTTCGGGCGGTGCCCCCGCCCGTGGACGTCGGTGCGGCCGCCGGCCCCACCCCGAGGGACGTCGGGCAGAGTGGTGCGGTGACCGTTGAGCTGCAACGCCCGGCGACCCGCCGGATGCTCGGCACCGAGACGCTGCTCGTACTCGGCCTCTCGCTCGGCCAGTCCGCCGTCTACGCGACGGTGTCGATCATCGCGAAGCTGACCGCCGACGGGCCGCTGTCGAAGCAGACCGCCGCGCTCAACACGTCGGCGTCACCCCGGCCGTGGCTGGACCTGACGTACCAGCTGCTCGGGATCGTCTTCGCGCTGCTGCCGGTGCTGCTCGCCGTACATCTGCTGGCGCGGGACCCCGGCGACCCGGCGCGGACGCTCGGCCTGGACGCCCGGCGGCCCGGCCAGGACCTGGCGCGCGGCGCCGGCCTGGCCGCGCTCATCGGCCTGCCCGGCCTGGCGCTGTTCTGGGCGGCGGCGCAGCTCGGCGTCAACGCCACGCTGGTCCCGGCCGCGCTGCCCGACCTCTGGTGGACGGTGCCGGTGCTGATCCTCGCCGCCGTGCAGAACTCGGTGCTGGAGGAGGTGATCGTCGTCGGCTACCTGGTCACCCGGCTGCGCCAGCTCAACTGGCGGATCGGCGCGATCGTCGCGACGAGCGCGCTGCTGCGCGGCTCGTACCACCTCTACCAGGGCTTCGGCGCCTTCGTCGGCAACGTGGTCATGGGCGTCGTGTTCAGCCTCTTCTACCTGCGCACCCGCCGGGTCATGCCGCTGGTCGTCGCGCACACGCTGCTCGACGTGGTCGCCTTCGTCGGCTACGCCCTGCTGCCCCGCGAGTGGTTCGACTGGCTCTGACGCCGGGTGCCGGGTGCCGGGCGCCGGGGCCCAGCGTGGTGCGGGGGCGTCGTCGGTCAGTGGGGCGCGGGCCGCTGCCGGTAGGCCGCGACCGCGCGGGCGGCGAGCCGCTCGGCCGCAGTCGTGTCACCGGCAGCCGCCGCGAGCACCGCCGCGCCGGGCAGCAGCCGGGACGCCAGCCGCAGCGCCAGCCAGCCGCCCGTCTGCGCGACCAGCGGTGCCGCCAGCCGCCACGCGGCCTCCACCGCCCGGGGCCAACCCGCTTCGTCGGGCTCCCCCACCGACCGGGCCGCCGTCAACGCCTCCCGCGCGCTCTCGGCGTCCGGATGCACGCGGGTCAGCACCAGCAGGTCCACCGCCCGGTCCGGATCGGCCGGGTCCCGGCCGTACGCAGCCGCCAGGTGCAGCACCAGGTTGGCCTGCGCCCACAGCACGGCCGCCAACTCGGCCAGCGGCGCGAAGAGACCCGCCAGCGCGGCGGTCGCCCCACCTGCGCCGGCCTGCCGGACGAACCGCCGGGTCGCGAGCCGCGCCAGCCCGTCGGCACCCGCATCGGGGTACGCCTCCCGAAGCCGCTGTGCCCAGTCGCCGGCGCGTGGCCCGAGCACCTCGACAGCGGCCAGGGCCAGCAGCTCCGGCGCGAACGCGGGATGCTCGACCATTCGCGCGGCGGCCAGCCGAAGGACCCTCTCCGGCGTACGCACCAGCGGTGCGCCCGCCCCCTCGGTCCGGGTGTCGATGCCCGGGGCTGGCGTACGTCCCGGGACGGCCTTCTTCACTGCCTTCTTTGCGGGGACCGCCTTCCGGGCGGGCGTGGCCTTCGCCCCGGGAGTGGTCTTCCGGGCGGGCTCGGTCCGCGCGGCCGGCGTGGCCTTCTTCGCGGTCGCTCTCTTCTCTGGCACCTTCTTCCCGGGCTCCTTGCGTACCGGCTCCTTGCGCACGGGCTCCTTGCGCACGTCGTCGGCGGTTGTGCTTTCCGGGGCGGACGGGTCGGCGGCAGACGTCGGCTGGTCCCCGGGTACGACGGGCACGCGGTCACCGGTGTGGGGGACGTCACTCCCGTCGCTCTTCCCTGCCCGCGCAGGCCGCTTCCGCGAAGCCGGGTCGGCAGGACCAACGGCCTGGCGGGGCAGCGGCGGATCGGCCGCAGGCGGCTGGAACAGCACCGCGGGCGCCGGCTTCGCCCGCCGTGGGCGCTTCTCGGCACCCTCCGGCCCGGTCGGCTCCGGCGGTGCGGGCGGCGGCCTGAAGGTCGCCTTCGGGGAGCGTCGGCGTGCACCCTCAGCAGGCTCTCGGCGGTTCGGCTCGCGTGGCGGCTGCTCCTGCATATCGATGGAGCGTAGTCCTGATCACGCCCGCGTACGACAGTGAAAGGCGAGGTCGGGCCGAGCCCCGGCCCCGTCGCGGACCGCTCCGCGCGCGTGTGGGAGGGGGACCGGGGAAGTCGTTTTGCTCCCGATGGGTGGTGCCCTGTATTCTCGGGCCCGGTGGTCTGCAGGGCCACCAGGGAGACTTCGCCTAGTCTGGTCTATGGCGCCGCACTGCTAATGCGGTTGGGGTCTTAAAGCCCCTCCCGGGTTCGAATCCCGGAGTCTCCGCGCGAAAGCCGGGTGTGTAGACTGGCCAAGCACCGAGCGCCCGTAGCTCAACGGATAGAGCATCTGACTACGGATCAGAAGGTTAGGGGTTCGAGTCCCTTCGGGCGCACTTCACGATCAAGGCCGTAACCAGCGGAAACGCCGGTAGCGGCCTTGATCGCTTCCAAGTGTCGGGAAGGATTTTCCCAGGATTTGGAACTTGGTGCTCCGATGGTGCTCCGTTGTCGATGTGCTGTTCCGGCGGGGTTCCGTGCCGGCCAGTACGGTTGCCTGTCGCGTGGTCCGGATCACGGCCGGGATGCTGGGGCGTCAGCGGTGGCTGTTGTCCGCCGTGGTCACAGTTGTCGATCTTTCTGCATGGTGGGCGTTCGACGGTCGGTCGCGTTGACCTGGGCTGGCGCAGGGTGACAAGCGGATTATTCTGTTGGCCCGGCGATCAACGGCTGGTGACGACGGTAGATCCACGCATCTGACTTGCGCCCCACTCGCCGCCCGGACAACCGAGCCGATCGTTGGGCGCGGGCCGTGCACTCGGCGCTCGGCCCCGGATCGGGCGGGGGCACCCATTGCGGGGCTCCCGACCAAGGGCTGGACAGGCCGTCTGTCCCGGCGGTGCAATGGGTGCCGTGCCGGCGTGAGGGGCCAGGGCTGGCGCGGCCGATCGGGACCGGCACGAGTTCAGTTCGACCGCCCCACGCCCATGTGGCCGATCCTGCGGTGGGAACGTTCGCGACGAGAGCCGGGCGATGCTGCATGCTCATGGCTCCCCTCTGTGTCAAGACACCGCCGGGAGGAGGGTTCTATCCTGGGTCTCGGCGGGTCCAGAAAGTGACTTCTCTATTGTCGGCATCTGCCGACATCAACTCCGACAAATTTTGACACCGCGAACTGCCCTGCAGGGGCGCCGTCGGTCTCACAATGAGACCGACGACAGGTGTGCTGTGGGCACGACCCTGGCACTACCTGCGTTCGGTACCGACGCGGCCTTCGGGCGCATCGGTGACTGTCAGAGCTGGCAGCTGTGGTCTGCACGCTTCGGGACCGCGGCGTCTGCAGGGCGATCGGAGTTAGAAGCAAATGACCAACAGCGACGAGATCCGAGCTGCCCGTCGTGCGCTTGGCCGGCAACTCGCCGAGTTGCGAAAGGCCGCCGGTCACACTCAGCATGGTTTCGCCCGGCTCGTGCAGTACGGCCGCAGCTCTGTGGCGAACACCGAGACCGGTCATCAACACCCTGACCGCGCATTCTGGGTCCGCTGCGACACCACGCTGCAGACCAGGGGCATACTCGTCGCCGAGTACGACCGCATCGCCGAATTGGACCGCCAGCAACGTCGCCTATCGGTGATGCACGCGGTCGAGCCAACGTCTCAGTCGAAGACACCACCTCCCACCAACCCTGACGCACATTGTGCGGACGGCAGCACCGTTCTGTGGGAGCACGAGGATCGCATCGATGCCCGTCGGCTGGCGCTGAAGTCCGCAGCCGACGACGACGCGCGCCTGGCGTATCTCGAGAACGAGGTACGCCAGGCGATCTGCGACAACGAACGCCTCACCCCGGCCCTCCTCACGACACGTATGCGACCGCTGCGCGCCTACGTCGACCAACTCATGGCAGGCCGGCAACACCCACCGCAGCGCGCTCGGCTATACACCGCCGCCGCCCACCTATCCGGACTACTCGCCGCCCTCGCTCTGGACCTCGGCGCGTTCCGCGTCGCACACGCCTACGCCGCCGAAGCCTTTGCCCTCGCCGACGCCGCTAAGGAGCCCGACACACAAGCCTGGGCGCGGGCGACACAGAGCTTAATCGCGTTCTACACCGGCGACTACCACGACGCGCTGGCCTACGCCCAGGACGGCCTGCATCGCGCCGGCACGAGTCCACACCGCATCCGCCTCACGATCAACGGACAAGCGCGTGCCCTTGCCCGTCTCGGCGATCGCTACGGCGTCGACAGCGCTGTCGATCGAGCATTTGCCATGCTGTCCGACTACCCACCCGTCACCCAGGTCAGCACGAGCCTTGCGCTCGGCCCGTACTGCCAGGCCAGGACAGCAGCAAACGCGGCAACCGCCTACCTGGCCCTTGATCGCACCGCACACGTCAACGACCACCTCTCCACCGCCATCGCCGCGTTTGATTCAGCCGGGCTGCGCGGCCCGCAAGCACTGAGCCGCCTTGATATGGCGACCGCGCACCTGCACGTCAACGACCCCGACCCCGAACAGGCGGCCACCCTGGTGATGGAAGCCCTCACCCTCACTGCGGACCAGCGCTTCGAGTCGGTTCACCAACGTGCCCGGCAGGTCCTCGCCACCGCCGGGCCGTTCGCTCGCCACCCGCGGCTGCGGCAGGTGGCGGACCTGCTCGTTGAGCGCACTCAGGTCGCAATCGCAACGCCGCCGGCTCTACCATCGCCGCTATGACCAGCCGGGAACTGGCCAGCCTGCACCAGCGCTGGACCGCCTACCAGGATCTGCCCAAACTCATCGAACACTGGTACTGGCGCCCGGGCTGGCGAGCCGACCGCCGGTTCTACACCTGGCACCTTACTTTCGAACACCAGCCTGAACTGCACCGCCTCGTCACCGGCCTGCAGCGTCAGCTGGTGCTGCCGGGTCTGGACCTGGTGCCGCTTGATGGTCTGCACCTGACTATGCAGGGCCTCGGCTTCACCGACGAGGTCAGCGCCCCCGACCTCAACGCAATCGTCGCCGAAGTGCGGCGGCGTTGCGCCGGCTTGGCGCCGCTGGAGCTGTCCCTCGGCCCCGCCGACCCTGACGCCGAAGGAATCGGTCTGCTGGTCCAGCCTTGGGACCGCGTCGAACATCTCCGCGCCACCATCCGGGACGCCATCGGCACGGTGTGGCCAGCCGTGCCCGAGCCTGCGGGCGGATTCCGGCCGCACGTCACCATCGCCTACAGCGGCTCACGGGCGCCGACAGATCCGATACGTGCCCGGCTAGCCGAACTCCGTAATCAGCCTCCGGCACGGGTGACGGTGAGCGAGGTGACGCTGATCGCGCTGCGGCGAGAGAATCGCACCTATCGCTGGACGACTGCGGCAACGGTGTCTCTGGCCGGGTGACCGTAAACCCTGCCGTCGCTGGCGTGAGAACGGCTTGCTCCGGAATTCCGACCAACTCGGCAGGCGCATATTGACTGTAATCAGTGACGTACTGCTCTCCGGTGCTGTCGCTGACGGTAACCTCGACGTGATGTTGCCGGGTCTCTCTGCGGCGGGCCAATGTGGCGGGTGCGGCAAGGTAGCCGAGTCGATGACACGGTGACAGATGCCGCTGCCCTCGCACCACGTGTCGTAGTCGTCTGCCAGCACCGAGACCGGGCCGAGGGCCAGGGCGGTGGTGGCGGCGACTGGCGTGGAGGTTGTGGTGGGCGCCGTGGGCGTCGCGGCGGCTGCTCGTCAGGTCGGCGCTGGTGTAGCTCCACTCCGGTAGCTTCTGCTGCATGGCGAGCGCGATGCACGGCGCGAGAATCTTCTGAGCGCCGTTGTAGGTGTTTTCCACGGGCTTGCCGGCCACAGCCGGAGCGTGCAGGGCCGTGACGCCGAATACGAGGGCGAGAGGGCCGGCAACGAGAACCCCGCCCCTCCTGAGGCTACGAATGTCCACGCTTCCCCCTTTCACATGCACGCGTGCTGACGCGATCCACCGAATGTCCTGGATGGCAAGTCGAAAAGTGCCTGTCGGTGAATTCCGACAATCCACCGACAATCTTGTCTCCCTCGTGTGGCCACCAGTCCTGCCGGTGGCAACGGTGAAAGAGTCCCCCTAGGAATGTCATCCAGATGTCGGAATTCCTGGTTTCGGGTAGCCGACACCAATGGGTCTCGCCTTTAGTTTTTCATGTTGACGTGACGGATGAATCACCTCGATTGCTGCTCGCGTTCGTCCGGTTCCCGCCTGCACCCAATCGGTCGCGGTGCGCGTCGGTGCCGGGAGGCCGGTCCGCACATCCCGCTGAAGGAGGTAGCGCCGATGCGGCGCAAGTGGTTCGCTCCCGCCGGCGACGGCGAGACCTACAGCCCTTTAGGCATTGACTGTGAAGGCGCGGCCACGCTGTTCGGGGGCCGCAGCGGCTGGATCCGCACTCTTGGTGCATCCGACGAGCAAATTGTCCAGGGGTTCGCCGAGACCAACCGCGCGTTCTGGGCCTTGCTTGACGAGCAACCGCCGCCGCAGTCGCTTCGGCGGCTGGAGCCCCGCCGACGGAAGTGGCGGGCATGAAAGCGGCGCCCCCGATCCCGCAGATCGTCGCGGGCACCCTCTTGCAGCTCGGCGGCGACGACTGGTCCTTCGGCCGGGACCTCACCCCCGGCAGTCCGGTCGACGTTGTAGTTACCTGGCTCCGTAGCGATCTGGCGCACCTCAGCGACGAGTGGATGTGGGTGACCGGCCACCGCCCCGAGTGCCTTTACTCGAGTTCTGACGAGCACCTGCCTTGCATGGAGCTGCGGGTTCGCGTTGCCGCGCTACGTCGGTACGCGAGCGCGACATGAGCCGCGGTGACGAGCCGTGCGGCCCGGCCGACCGGTTTGCGTCCGCGCGGATGACCGTCAAGCAGCACGCCGATGGCCGCAGCTGTTTTCACTGCATGCCCGATGGCAGCTGCGAACAGAACGCCTGGGCGCTACAGGAACTCGCCCAGCGCCTGTCCGTCGCCCAGACCCTCGGCCGGTGCGCCCCCTTGACGAGTGACTAGAAAGGCCAGTTGCGTGCACACTCATCCCGGCATAGCCGACGACGCCGCTTGGCCTGTGCGCGTTCATGCTTCCGTGCCGCAGCGTCAGGTCCGGGCCGCAGGCAACGTGCCCGCTCGGCCCGCGCTAATCGCTGACGAGTTCTGGTTCATGGCCCACGATGACCAGACCGGTCGGCCGCGACTGTTCGAGTCCGCGCTGAACCACGGCTTGGCTGCTGCGTTGCTGGCTGAGCTGTACTCCGAGGAGCGGATCACCTTCATTGGTGGGCGGATTGAGGTGCTGCGGCCGTCGCCGCCGAAGGACTGGCTGCAGCATCTCGTCCTTGACCGGCTGACCACGCAGTTTCAGTACGCCGACGTCCGGACGTGGTTGGCGTTCCTGGCCGTGACCGCAGGTGAGCAGGTCACGACCCGGATGTGGCAGGTCGGGCTGCTGCGGCAGCAGCAGGTCGGCCGGCTGTGGCGTCAACGCACCATCCATGTCCCGACTGACATGAATGTCGCGGCGTCGTCGTGGGCGCGGCTGTCGGTTGATCTGCGGTTGACCCGCCGCCTGACCTCCTTTGACGTGGTGCTCGCGGGCTTGGCCCTGCATACCCAGTTGGACAGGGCCCTGCTCGACGGTGCGTCGCTGGCCGTCCGCACCCATCTGCGTCAGGTGGTCGCGCAGGCCCCACAACCGGTGCGCGAGCTGCTCGCCGAGCTTGACAGCGCTGTCGGCGGAAGCGTCCTGAGTTACCGCACCTGACGTGCGGTCACCCCCTCATCCCCTGTTGAGAGAGAACTGATGCGTTCATCGAAACCCGACACCGTCTCGGCTGTGCTGGCACGCGGCCGTCTCGGGATCCCGTCCGTGGTGTTCTTCGTCATCGCCGCGGCGGCGCCGCTGACCGTTGTCGCCGGGGGCGCGACCACCGGGTACGCCGTCACCGGCGTCGTCGGCATCCCCGTGTCCTACCTTGTCGTCGCCGCGATCCTGGCCCTGTTCGCCGTCGGCTACGTGGCCATGTCGCGGCGCATCGTCAACGCCGGCGCGTTCTACACCTACGTCGCTCACGGTCTGGGCAAGCCGGCCGGCGTCGCCACCGCCTTCGTCGCGCTCCTGGCGTACAACGCGATGCAGATCGGCCTCTACGGCGGGTTCGGCGCGGTACTGGCCCAGTTCCTGCAGGACCGCTACGGCTGGAACACGACTTGGTGGCTGTGCGCCCTGGCCGCGTGGGCTGCCGTGACCGTTCTCGGGCTGTTGCGTATCGACCTCAACGGCAAGGTGCTGGCCGTCGTGCTCGTCGCCGAGTGCGCCGTCGCGGTTGTCTTCGACGTCGTCATGGTCAGCAACCCGGCCGCCGGCGGCGTCAGCTTTGACACGCTCGCCCCGTCGCACATCTTCGCCGCTGGCATCGGTGCGGCGCTGGTCACCGCGATCACGGGTTTCGTGGGTTTCGAAGGCACCGTCGTGTTCAGCGAGGAGACGAAGGACCCGCGCCGGACCGTACCGCGGGCCACCTACATCGCGGTGGCGGTCATCGGTCTGCTGTACGGGCTGTCGGCGTGGGCGATGTCCGTCGCCACCGGCCCCGATAAGATCGTCGACTCGGCTCGCGCCGACGGCACCGACCTCATGTTCAACCTGGTGTCGCCGCATCTCGGCGCCAGTGTCGTTATGGTCGGTCGGGTCTTGTTCATCACCAGCCTGTTCGCCGCGCTGCTGGCGTTTCACCACACGGTCGCCCGGTACCTGTTCGCCCTCGGCCGCGAGCGTGTCCTGCCCGCGTGGTTGGGCCGCACGAGCCGCCGCACCGGCGCGCCGAAGGCCGGCTCGATCGTGCAGAGCGTCATCGCGGTAGCCGTCCTCGCCGGCTACGCGGTGGCCGGGGCCGACCCGATCGTGCACTTGTTCTTCTGGATCACCGTCACCGGCGGCCTCGGTGTCCTGATCCTGATGACCGTCACCTCCGCCGCGGTGGTCGCCTTCTTCGCCCGCACCTCACACCGCGAGGGCCTGTGGCGCACCGCGATCGCGCCCCTGGCCGCTGCTGGCGCGCTGGCCGCCATCCTCGTGGTCACCATCCAAGAGTTCGACGTCCTGCTCGGGGTCGCCGCGACATCGCCGCTGCGCTGGTGGGTGCCCGCCGCCTACGCCATCGCCGCCGTCCTCGGCGCCATATGGGCAGTCATTCTGCGCGCTACCCGCCCCGACGTGTTCGCCGCGATCGGGTTGGGCGCGGAGAGCACCACTGCTGCGCTGCGCACCCCCGACGCCACCCGCCTGCCGGTCTGACCAGGAGCGACCATGCGATCGAACAGCACCCTCACCGTCCGCCAGGCCACCTGCGACGACGCCGGCCCGCTCATTACCGTGCTGGTGGAGGCGTTCCTCAATGGGCCTGTCGCCGACTGGCTCGTCCCCGACCTCGACGAGCGCCGCAACGTCTACTTCCGCTACTTCACGCACGTTCTCCACCACGGCCTTGAGTACGGGCGCGTGGACACGACCTCCGACCGGTCAGCCGTCGCGATCTGGTACACCCGCGACGAGGTCCCACTACGGGCACCAGCCGACCACCACCACGAGGTGGAGAAAGCCACCGGCAGGTACGCACCGAGGTTCCTGCTGCTCGACGCCATCTTCGAAACGCACCACCCGCACGCTCCACACGACTACCTCGCCTACCTGGCTGTCGACCCACGCCACCAGAGCCGCGGCATCGGCTCGGCGCTGCTCACCACCGCCCACCACACGCTGGACGCGACCAACCGGGCGGCGTACCTGGAGGCCAGCAACACCCGCAACCGGGACCTGTACCTACGCCTCGGCTACCGCCAAGGCGAACCGATCCACCTACCAACCCAAGGCCCTCTGATCTGGAGAATGTGGCGCGGCCAACCAACCGACGGCACCCCCGCACCCTTCCCGACCGACCTCCTACCCCGCAGGCGACCACGGTGAACGGCCCCACCCTGGACACCACCATCCGCCAGGCAAAACCATCCGACGTAGCCGCGATCACGGTGCTGCTGGCCGCCACCCTCGACGATGACCCCGTCATCCAGTGGCTGCTGCCCGACCCCACCGAGCGCGTCACCGTCCTGCACCGACTGCTCGCCGTCGACGTCGATCACGCGATCGAGACCGGGACCGTCGACGTGACGCTGAACCTCTCGGCGGTCGCGGTGTGGCGCAGACACGACCCGGACGCCCCGCGCTGGCCGCTCGGGGACCACCACCTGACAACCTTCGCCGGCACCGCAGCCCACCGCCTGTCGCAGCTCAACTCCGCCATCGACAGCTACAGGTCCTGGGCGCCGCACCACTGGCTGTCGTGGCTCGCCGTACACCCCGCCTACCAGCGGCAGGGCCTCGCCAGGGAGCTATTGCGCCGATACCACCAGGTCGTCGACGGCACCGGATGGCCGATCTACACCATAGTCACCACCGCAGCCGCTCGGAACATGTTTCGCCAGCAGGGGTACCACGCCGCCCTGCCGCTGCATCTGCCCAGCGGACCGACGCTTTGGCCCTTGAACAGGAGGGCCCGCCCGGTCCGCCCGACAGCCGTTTCTTGCCGCTACTGCTGATCACCGCGGCGCCGCCGATCGGCGCTGGGCCGCTCCATGCTCCGGCGCCGATCCAGCGCCGGATCGCCGCCGCCAGGGAGGAACCACACCCCATGCCCATGCCCCGACGACACGGACCCACCCGCCTCGTGGTGGGTCTTCTCGGCAGCGTCCTGCTCACCGCCTGCCAGTCAGGCCCGCCCACCGGCCGGTCGACGTCCACACCATCATCGCCGTCACACCAGCAGCAACGACCCGCCCTCTTACCCCCCTCGGTCGCCACCGGACCGAACCTCACCCCGCAGCAACGCCTGACCGCCCTCGCCGCCAGCATCGCCGCTGTCCCAGCCGACACCACCACCGATCGGCCCTACACCTACCTGCACCTGCAGATGTGGAACCGCGCCACCAACGCGATCACCCGCACCGACCTGCGACGCTGGCGACGCAGCGCGGACAACTCCGGACGCGAAACCACCCGCCGCCTACCCGACATGCTCGGCGTCAACCACCACCCCGACCCCGACGAACGGAAACTGTTCGCACACGCCCCACAGAAGACCACTCAGTACGGGCAGGGCACCCTGCGCCACTACCTGCCCGAGCCGTCACCCACCGACCCCACCACGCTGGCCCACGCCCTCGCGCCACCGATACTGGCCAACGAACCCGCGTACCCCCTCCTGCTCGCCTCCGGCGTCGTCGGACTCGCCACCAGCCAATACCTCAACCATCAACAGCGAATCGCGACCCTGCGACTCCTCGCCAGCATCCCCACCATCACCTACCAAGGCAAAACCACCGACATCGCCGGCCGCACAGGCCTGGCCTTCGCGGTGACCGCCGACGGGTCAACCTGGCAACTCATCATCGACGGACACACAGGCGAACTCCTGGCCGGCCACGAACGTGTGACCGGCACACGACCGGGCCTGTTCTCGTACGTGCTCATCCTCGAACGCGGCCACACCACTGACACCTCCGAGCCCTGTGAGCCACCCACTCCGGTCGAGTAGCGGTCTGAGCCCGGTCGACCGCCGCAAGCCAGGCTCGAATAACCACAGGGTGCCACTGATCAAGGGCATCCCCAGCCGGCCCCGGGAGTGTTGCGATTTCGACACACTCCCGGTAACCAACGCAGTCCGCCACGGCGACGGCCACGGACGTCTGCGAAGCAGAAGGTGCTGGGCAGGCCCGGAACAGGTGTTGTGGTGGTTGTCAGAGGTGGGTAGAGGGCTGGCCCGGCCGTCCGTGCGGGCGCCGCTGGTGGCGCCCCGGAGGATCCCGGCCGGAGCGGAACGTCCCGCCCTGCCAACCTCCGCGATGCGCGACCGTAGCCGCCCGCGACGATGATCAGCCGGCACCAGCCGGCCGGCGTCCGCCGTGCACCTCCGAGCGCGCGGTCCGCGCCCGCAGCTCGGCACGGACCTCGTCGGCCTCGGCGCTGCCCACCTCGGTGAACAGGGCCAGCGCCAGCCGGAGCTGTTGGATCCCGCCAGCGGGGTCACCGCGCCGGAACAGCATCCGGCCGAGCCGGCGTAGCGCCACCGCTTCTCCGTGGCGGAAGTCGGCCCGCCGCATCGCCTCCACGGCCAGTTCGGCGTACCGGACGGCCGGACCGACCTGTCCGTCGCCGAGGCACGCCTCGGCCAGGGTGCCCATCAGGCTGCCCCGGTTGCGCTCGTTGAGCGGTACGCCGGCGACCGCCAGGCCACGCCGCAGGTAGTGCAGCGCCGAGCGGTAGCGACCGAGCATGCACTGCACCTCGCCGAGGTTGCCCAGCGCGTTGGCCTCGATTTCCGGGGCGGCGCTGCGGCGGGCGAGGCGTGCCGCCGCCCGGCAGTGGCGGATCGATTCCTCGTAGCGGCCGGCCAGGCGGTACGCCATGCCGATGTTGCCCTTGGTGGCGGCGCAGGAGCGCAGGTCGCCGAGCCGCTGCCGCAGCCGCAGGCTGCGCGTGAAGCATTCGGCCGACTCCTCGTACTCGCCGGCCATGCCGTGCAGGACGCCGAGTTGGTTGAGCGCGCGGGCTTGGCCCTCGTCGTCGCCCACGGCACGGCTGATCTCCAGGCCGCGGCGCAGCAGGCGCGTCGCCTCTTCGGTGCGGTGCAGGTGGAAGTAGGCCACCGCCAGGTCGTGCAGCAGACCCGCCTGCGCCACCCGGTCGTCCAACCGCTCCGCCGCGGCGATCCCCGCCTGGTCCACGGTGATCCAGTCGCCCACGTGACCGCGCATCTCGAAGAACAGGAAGAGGCTGTCGGCCAGATCGACGCCAGCGCGCGCGGTGGCCGCCGAGGCGGCGGACTGGACCACGGCAGCCACCAGGTTCGGTCGTTCGGCGATCAGCCACTCCAGCGCCGCGTCGGCGTCCACGAAGTGTTCCGGGCCGCTGACCGGCGCCGCCCGGGTGCCCGGACGCAGCAACGCCACCGCATGGCGGGTCCGCTCCAGGTAGTACGTGAACATCCGGTTCAGGGCGGCCGTCCGCTGCGCTTCCGTCTCGTCTTCGGCCCGCTCACGGGCGAAGAGCCGGATCAGGTCGTGCAGTGCGTACCGGTTCGCCACGGGCTCGTCGAGCAGTCGCGCGTCGACCAGCTCGTCGAGCGCGTCCAGCGCCGACGACACGTCGACGTCGAGCAGCGCCGCAGCCACCGCGCAGGTGACGTCCGGGCCGTCGACGGCGCCGATGAGCCCGAACAGCCGGGGCGCCAGCGGATGTGTCAGGTGTTGGTAGCTGACCAGGAAGCTGCTGCGCACCGCGACGTCGCCCAGGCGCAGCTCGTGCAGCACGCGATGCTCGTCGCGCAGGCGGTCGTCGAGCGTCGCCAGGGTCCAGTTCTCTCTGGCCGCCAGGCGCGCGCCGGCGATCCGGATCGCCAGGGGCAGTCCGCCCAGCCGGCGGACCAACCGGGCGGCGGTGTCGGCCTCGGCGTCGATCCGCGTGGCGCCGACGAGCCGGCGGAGCAGTTCGACGGCGTCGGCGTCGTCGAGCACGTCGAGTTCCAGGTGGGTGGCGCCGTCGACGTCGCTGAGGCTGCGACGGGACGTCACCAGGACCGCGCACCCGGCGCCGGCCGGAATCAGGGGCCGCACCTGCCCGGCGTCGTACGCGTTGTCGAGCACCAGCAGCAGGCGCCGGTCGGCCAGCAGCGACCGCAGCGTGGCCGACGCCTCGGCCACGTCGACGGGGATCGCCGTCTCGGCGACACCGAGCGTCCGCAGGAGGCGGCCCAGCGCGTCTAGGGGCGACACCGGGAACACGCCGGCCGTGGCACCGCGCAGGTCCACGTAGAGCTGCCCGTCAGGAAAGGAGTCGGCCACCTGGTGCGCCGCCCGCACCGCCAGCGCCGACTTGCCGACCCCCGCCGGTCCGCTCACCACGCACAGCGGCATGCCGGATCCGGGCCCGGTGCTCAGCGCGTCCCGCAGTGCCGCGAGAGCCCGCTCCCGCCCGACGAGCGTCGGCACGGTGTGCGGCAGCTGCCGGGTCGCCGTAGCCGCCGGCCTGGGCGCGCGGGTGTCGGTCGGCGCCGGCTTCGCCGCCAGTTCGCCGAGCCGGTGCAGCACCGGGCCCGGTTCCAGTTCGAGCTCGTCGGCCAGGGCCCGACGACATCGCCGGTAGGCGTCGACGGCCTCACCGCGGCGCCCGAGGTGGTGCAGCGTCATCACCTGCTGCTCGGCGAAGCGCTCGTGCAACGGGTACCGCGCGACGAGTTCGTCGAGCACCGCCAGCATCTCGTGGTGCCGGCCCAGGTCCAGCCCGACGTCGACGTACTCCTCGTACGCCGTCAGCCGCTGCCGGTGCAGCCACGCGACGTTGACCCCGAAGCTGCCCAGGCACGCCACGTCGGCCAGTGGGTCACCACGCCACAGGTCCAGCGCGCACCGGTAGAGCGTGCCGGCCTCATCGATCAGGCCGGACCCCGCCGCCGCACGGGCGGACTCCAGGAGGGCGTCGAACCGGGACACGTCCAGTTCGGCCGGGTCGACCGTCATCCGGTAGCCGGGCGGGTCCGACGCCAGCCGGTCACCCACGAGCTGCCGCAGGCGCCACACGTGGAGCTGGACGTTCTTGCGCGCGGTGCGGGGCGGCTCGTCACCCCAGAGCAGGTCGACGATGTCGTCGACCGCGGTGGCCCGGTTGGCGTGCAGCAGCAGCGCGGCGAGCACCGCCCGCTGCCGGGGCGGACCGGCGGGGACAGGCTGATCGTCCGCGCAGATCTGCACCGGACCGAGCAGCCCGAAGGTCAGCCGACCACCCATACCCCCGAAGCATAGCGGCCCATCTATACCAGAAATAGAACGGCGGCTGGGAAGCTGCGCCGCACCTCCCACCGGGAAAGGAGATCCTCCCGTGTCTGATCGCAACCTCGGAGAGCGGCTGCCTGTCTGGGTGCCGGCGATGTGGGCCGCCGTGCTCGTCGCCGCGCTGCTGGTGCCGGCCGGCCCCGCCCACGCCTCACACCCCAACCCCTCCTCTACCCGCCACCTGCACAACATGCACTACGCCACGTCCGGATCGTCGGCGGGCGCCAACGACGAGCAGTTCTGCGTCGAGTCCACCGACACGTCCAAGGTCAGCCACAGCGCGGCACGCGCCTTCGTCAAGCAGACGCTGACCGAGATGGGATCCGGGAAGGTCTGGGACGGCCTAGGCAACTGGCGCATCGACCTGTGGGCGACGAGCAGCAACTGCACCTCGTACCCGGCCTCGACCCGCAACACCATCGAAATCGAGATCCACTACGGCTGGGACTGGAGCGCACGCTGCGGCGCCCCCGTGGGCTACTACAACTGCGTCGAGCACGACAACCCCGTGTGGGACGCCGCCCAGGGCCACTACGACAGCCAGTGGGCGTACGTCTTCCTGGTCTTCAGCTCCGGCGGACGCCTCGACAACGTGGGACGGGGCTTCATCAACCACGAGTTCGGGCACGTCTTCGGGCTGGCCGACGACAACGGCAACTGCAACCCGCCCAGCCTCATGCACAGCACCGTCGTCGGCTACGGCTGCGGCAACTGGACCAACTGGTACCCGAGCCCGTCCGACTTCCAGTCCGTCCTGAACGTCATGGCCTGACGTTCCCGCGAGGAGTCACGATGGCACGACACGCCCTCAGGAACCGCCTGTTGACCACGCTGACGGCCTGCCTCGCGTCGGCCGTCGCGGTCGGAGCCGTCGCGGTGTCCGTACTCGACCGCGACCACGGGCACGACCACGACGACCACGCCCACGTCGACACCACCAACGGGCTGCTCGTCACCAACCGCTCGTCGCTGCGGATGTGCGTCGAGGCCGGCGGCGCCGACGGGCAGGCCATCCACACCGACCTGCTCGCGGGACTCGATCGGGCACGTCAGGACCCGAACTGGACCGGCGCCTACGGCAGGGCACGCTTCGACCCGGCGACGGCGCTGACGTCCGGCTGCCCGGCCCCGAACCTTCCTGACCGGGTCGAACGCACGACGGTGGCCGGACCGGGCCTCACCGACGATCCGAGCCCGTACCGCGTCTGGGTCTACGTCCTCGACGAGCCCACCGCCGACCGGATCCTCGGCGTCGGCCGACCGGCCGACGTGGCGACCGCCGAACTGATGCGCGAGGCGAACAGCATGTGGCCCGTCTCCACGGCCCTGCTTGTCCGCCGCAGCCACGTAGCGGACGCGGCTGCGGTGGCGCCGACACTGCGCGCCGCGCTGGGTCTCGTCCGGGCGCACCAGGAACCCGCCCCGTGAACACCCTCCGGCCGGCGCTACCGGCCGGAGGCCAGCGTCCCATCCCGCCCGATCCCGCCCTCGCGGCCGATCGGAACGACTCGAAGGAGGGGCACGTGCAACCATTGCCCTCCCCCGGCCACCCACCACACCGGCGCACCCGGCACCGGGCATCCCGACCGGCACTGCTCGCCGGGCTCTGCGCCGCCGCGCTCTCGACCACCCTCACCGCAGCGGTACCGGCCAACGCCGACCCCACCACGGCCACCCCGGAAGCCGCCCCGGCCACCGTCGGCATCCAAACCGTGCGGTCCGCCGCCGGCTACCAGGTCCGGGTCGACGGCGTCACCCGCGCCACCGTCGCGGTCGGCGACCCCGGCCATTCGGTACGGACCACGCTGAGCCCCACCGGGCGACACGCGGCGCTGATCGGGGACTTCAACGGCCGGTACGGCGCCGAATTGCTCTCCCTCGACGTTGGCAGCGGCAGGTTGACCAGGATCGCCGCCGGACGGATCACCTCCGCCGTCTACACCCACGACGGCCGGCTCGGCTACGTGCTGGCCGGCGACAGCTCCGGGCAGCTGCGGCTGCGCCAGCCCGACGGGGGCGGACCCGACCGGCCCGTCGCCAGTCTCGACGGCGTGGACGTACAGCTGGTCGGCTGGGGGGAGGGCGACGCCGCGGCGCTGCTCACCCACCGCGCCGCCGGCGAACCTTCGGGTCCGTCACTGAGCCGGGTCGACCTGGCCACCGGCGCCACCCGGACCGTGCTGGCCGGCGACGCCGCGAAGGGTGTCGTCTACCGCGACATCCGGGTGACCCGGATCGACGGGGCGCAGCGGGTCAGCGCGATCGTCGCGGACCACATCTACCCGTGCGCCGGCACCTCGTCGAGCCTGCTGCTCGCCGACGAACACGGCGCGACGGTCGTGCGTACGGGCGCCACCCGCGACTCCTACCGCGAGGCGGCCTGGAGTCCGGACGGCGACCGGGTCGCCTACACCATCCAGGCGTGCGTCTCCCCCGCCGAGAAGACGGCCAGCCGATCCCGGGCGTTGCAACGCCTCGACGAACTCAACGGCACCTACGTACGGGACCTCGTCGCGACCACCGCCCGGCGGATCGTCGAGGGCGTAACCCCCCACTACCGTCTCGACGGGTTCACCGGCTCGCAGCTGCGCCTGGCCTCCGAGCGGTACGGCATCCAGACGGTGGACGTGGCGCGGCCGGTGACCGCGGCACAGCTCGACGCCACCGCCGCCGCCCCGGCCTCCGCCGTCACCACCGGCACCAAGGGGGCGACCCCGACGACGCCGGCGGGCGGGCGCGACGGCGCCGGGGACATCGGCGTACAGTCCAAGATCGTCGGCTCGACCTTCATCCACCAGTTGTGGGACACCGCCGACACCTTCAATGGCAACTCGGCCTGCGGCCCGACCAGCGCGGTGATGGACCTCGCCGGCTACCAGCTCGCCAACCAGAACGGCTACTACGTCAGCACGCCGTCGCGGCACTGGTCGCCGTACGGCCGGTACATCACCCACAGTTACACCGCCTACGGCACCACGTACGACGCGGTGGCGCCGGACCCGAACTGGAACTACTTCGCCGGGGCGTACGGCTGGCTGGTGGAGACGCCGTCCCAGGGCACCATCCACCGCTGGATGGGCGACTACCTCGACCGACACGTGAGCTACCCCGTCGCCGAGACCGGCACCGTCACCTGGTCGTGGATCAAATCGAAGATCGACGCCAACCTGATGGTCGTGGTCAGCGGCAACTTCGCCTACGGCCAGTACGGACACATCGGGCTCATCACCGGATACCTCGACGACGGCCGCGTCTACGTCAACGACCCGTACGGCGCCGGCACCGACGGCAGCTGGGACGGCAAGAACACCGTCTACACACTCGACTACATCCGGGGGTGGTACGCATGGGCCGCATGACCCGTGGACTGATCGCACTGGTGGCCGTACTCGGCATCGGGTACGCCGGCGGCCCGGCCGCCGCCGTGCCGGCCAGGACCGACGTGAAGGTCCCAGCGGCCCAGGCCGCGTCGGACGCGGACGAGGTGGGCATCCAGGCCACCGTCCGTTCCGTACGCTGCGCCGGAGCCGCCCGGGCCGCCGGCTGGACCGGCGAGAACCTGGTCATCTCGGTCGCCGTGGCGCTGGCCGAGTCACAGTGCGTCGCGGGCGCGCAGGGCTACAACGGCCCGACGCCCGGCTGCCCCAACGGCTCCCTGGACCGGGGCGCCTGGCAGATCAACAACTGCTACCACTCCTGGGTCACCGACGCCTGCGCCTACGAGGTCTACTGCAACGCCCGCGCCGCCCACGACATCTGGGGCTGGTCGGGATGGAGCGCGTGGGCCACCTACACCAACGGCTCCTACCGCAACTACCTCACCGAGGCCCGCGACGGCGTGAACAACTCCGGCGGCGGGGTCTACGGCACGGTCAACACCGGCGGAGACCCGCTGAACGTCCGCTCCGGCCCGGGCACCTCGTACGCCCTGGTCGGCACAGTGGCCGACGGCACGACCGTACGGATCATCTGCCAGGCCCGGGGCACCCGCGTCTGGAGCGACGTCTACCAGTACTGGACCGACATCTGGGACAAGATCGGCGACGGGCGGTTCGTCTCCGACGGCTTCGTCCACACGGGCTCGTCGGGCACCGTCGCCCCTAGCTGCTGACACCGGACACACGATCCCGCGCCCGGGCGAACAGCCCGGGCGCGGGATCGGGCGCATCGGAGGGTCGCCACCGACCTGCGGACCCACCCGCCGCCCCGTTGACGAACAGGCCACAACCTCGGCTCGGCGGCCAGCGCATTCCACCGCCCCTGTTGCTAGCGCGGTTGTACTAGCAACAGCGCGGTGACGTCGATGTCGTCGCGAGTGGTGATCTGCGGTAGGTCTGCATCGTCGTCTAGGGCTGCCAGCCGCATGGCGTTCTTTCCCTGTTCGAGCGCGATCCCGACAGATTGCGCGGCCGCGATGGCGGCGTAGAACCGGGCGGCGAAGAGGATCGCTGCGGTGTCGTTGATGGTATCGCTCATCGCGATCACGACGGGGACGGCCGGGAGTAGCGCTTCCACGCCGTAGGTGGTGTTGCAGGCGTTGAGGACCAGCAGCGTCGGCGGTGTGCTGGTCGCGCTCAGCACGCGGGCCAGCAGGTCGAACTCCAGCTCGGCACCCTTGAGGTCCCCGTCGGTCGCCTCCATGAGCAGTCTGCCGAAGTTTCCGTGACCCGAGAAGTGCACAACGTGGGGGCGGTGGTCGTTTAGCCCGTCGACGATATCCGAGGCGGTAGCAGCCGGAAGGTGCTCGACGGTGACGAGCTCACGGTGTTTGGCGCCGCGTAGCTGTTGCTTGACCTGCCGCACCTCCTGGTCAACGCGCAACCACACTCCATCGGTGACGACAGTTCCGTCAGGGTGGGTAACCGTCTTCTCCACGGCGTGGGGGTTGGCCGTCACGTACAGCACCCGTAGGGGCTCGGGCTCGGGTTCCTTGACTGGCACGTAACGCACCTGGACGGTCTGCTGGCGCAGCCGGTTGACCTCTCTCGCGTGCTCGATTTCCGCGCGACGGCGCCGTTCGTTCTCTCGGTCACGTGTCCGCTGGTCCGCACGCTCTCGATCAGCGCGCTGCTTCGCGGCCGAGTCTGCGGCCTGCTGCTCCGACTTCAATGCTGCGGTGAGGGACTGCTGCTTGGACGCGATCATCTTCTGGTTGTCGGCGTACTTCTTACGCGCATCGGCGAGCTTCTTCGTCGTGGCGGCGACCTTTTTGTCTTCCCGCTCCGCAGCCGACAGCGCGGAGCGACGGGTTGTCTCCGACTTCGTGCGGGCTGCCTCGCTGCGCTTCTTCTCGGCAGCCGCCCGGGCTTTCCCGGCGTCATCCTCGTGCCGGGCGATCTCCTTCGTCAGGTCTGCGGCCTTGGCTTCCAGGCGCGCCAGCTCGCCGCGCAGTATGTCTGACCTGCCCACCAGCCCCTCCTCCTAGTCACCGTCGATGAACTCGGGACAGGCTCGACCAAAACCTCACGGCAACCTGGGTCCAAGCGAATCAGGTCTACTCGACGGCGGTACTCACAGCCCGGACCGTATAGTCACGGCCCGACAAAATCCGTTCCCTGCTCCAATGCCACGCTGCGCGCGTGTGTGGCAATCGTGGCCGGTTGGCAGGCTGTCCGAGAATCGATCGTTTTGCGAACAAGATCAAGATGGGTGTCGGAGGCAGGTAGATCGCGTCCGAAAAACCTGTTCGAAAAGTCGGCGTGTCCAACAACCCGACGACGGGTTTGTTGGGCACTCTGGACGGCGTGACCGTCATCCCCATGCCCACCAAGGACGATTTGCTCGCCCCGACGCCGCTCGCAGGCGTGCTCGTCGGCTACGGGCGGGTCTCCACCCGCGAGCAGAATCTCGCCCGCCAGCGAGCCGCACTGATTGCGGCCGGTTGCGCCAAGTGCTTCTTCGACAAGGCCTCCGGAAAGAACACCGACCGGCCCGAGCTAGCCAAGGTGTTCGAGTACATCCGGCCCGGCGACGTGCTCACCGTCGTCTCGCTCGACCGGCTCGGTCGCTCGCTGGAGGACCTGATCGGCATCGTCGGCCGGCTCAAGCGCCACGGCGTCGGTTTCCAGTCCCTGCACGAGAAGCTCGACACCACCACCGCAGGTGGGATGTTCGTCTTTCACGTCTTCGCTGCGCTGGCCGAGTTCCTGCGGACCATCATCGTGGCCAACACCAATGAGGGCCTGGCCGCTGCTCGTGCCCGCGGGCAACGCCTCGGCCGGCCGCCGGCCATGACCCCGGAGAAGGTCGCGTACGCGCTGCAGCTGCTCGCCGAGCCGAACCGCACCATGACCTCAATCGCCAAGCTGCTCGGCGTCTCTCGCAGCACCCTGTACAGCGCGTTGCCTGGCCTTACTCCAGCCCAGCGCGACGGGCAGCTCGCCGTTTGCAAGACCGGTGAATCCTGCTGACAAACTACGCGGTCAGTTTCTAGGCAGGAGCCGACACGCGTGTGTCACCGGGCAGGACACGCCCGGCGTGTCCATGCCGGGCAGGCCCAAAATAGGGTGATCAGCAGGAACACTACGGCCTTCGGGTCGCCACCCCTTTGACGAGCAAGGACACCCCGACTGATGGCAGTGACCCAGCAGGAGATCGAGAGCCGGTTGTGGGACGCCGCTGACGAGCTGCGCGTGGCGATGCCCGAAGCGCAATACTCCTCGGTCGTCTTCCCGCTGATGTTCTGGAAGTACCTGTCGGACACCTGGGAGCACCACCACCAGGAGTTCCTGGACGACAACGAGGGCCTGGACGACCTCTCCGCCGAGGAAGCCCACGAAATCGAGTACCGCGACTACCAGTCGTTCGAAATCCCGTTCATTCACACCGGCACCGTCCAGCAGCGTCGCGCCTCCTGGTCGTCCATCCTCGCCACCGTTACCCAACCCGGCCTCGGCCAGCGGGTCCGCGCCTCCCTGCAGGCCATCGAGACGGCCAACCCTGACAAGTTTTCCCGCCTGTTCGGGTCCATGACTTGGACCTCCGAAGAGGTGCTGCCAGGTGAGGTATTGGCGGCGGTCATGCGGGCGATGAACCGCACCCCAAAAATGCACGAGGGCAACATTTCCCACGACGTGCTCGGTGGGGCGTACGAGTACCTGCTGAAGCGGTTTTCTGACGGGTCCGGCACCCGCGCCGGCCAGTTCTTCACCCCGCGCGAGGTCGTCGAGCTGATCGTCGAGGTCTTGGACCCGAAGGGCTTCGAGTCAGTGTACGACCCGACCTGCGGATCAGGCGGGATGCTCATCGCCTCGGCGAATCTGCTGAAAGCTCGAGGCGGGCGTGGCTACACGCTCAGTCTGTACGGGCAGGAGTCCGTGCCGGACACAGCGGGTGTGGCACGCATGAATCTCTTCATGCACAACCTCACCCAGTTCCAGGTTGAGGTCGGCGACACCCTGAAGGACCCGCGCTTCAAAAAGCCGGATGGGTCTATCGCACAGTTCGACGTGATCCTGGCCAACCCGCCGTACTCCCTGAATTGGAAGCCCTGGACCAAGGACCCTCGCGCCATCGGCGGAGTCGCTCCGCAATCGTCGGCTGACTGGGCGTTCGTGCAGCACATGATCGCATCGATGGACCCGAAGAAGGGGCGCGTTGGCGTCGTCCTGCCCCACGGCGTCCTCTTCCGCGGCGGACAGGAAGCAGCCATCCGTCAGCGCGTCCTACACGACGACTTGCTCGAAGCGGTCATCGGCCTGCCTGCCAACCTGTTTTACAGCACCACCATTCCCACAGCCATCCTGGTGTTTCGTGCGGCCGAAACCAAAGCCCCGGAGCGGCAGGACGGCGTGTTGTTCATCGACGCCTCCAAGCGTTTCACCAAGGCAAGAAACCGCAACATCCTCACCGATGCCGACATCGCTGACATCGTGACCGCCTACCGCTCGAAATTCGACCCTGATGGCAACCCGGTAGACCCCGACGGTGGCGGTGGCCTGGCAGCACGCTTTGTGCCCACTGCGGAGATCGTGGCGAACGGGTACGACCTCAACATTGGCAGGTACGTCAAGCAGGCCGTCGCTGAGAGCGAAGACCTCGGCACCCTCATCGATGCCTTCAACGTCGCCCGCGCCGAACGGCAGAAAACCGAGGCTCGCATGCTCGCCGTGCTCGCCGACGCCGGGATCGAGGGCTTCGATGAGTGATCCGACGAACAATAACCACGCCGCTCAGGTACAGGAGGGTTGGATCCGGGCACCTCTGGGACGGTTCCTCACGCCGAACGTGGAATCTGTGGAAGTCAACCCGGAACGGATGTACCCAACCGTGGGGGTGCTGAACAGGGGGCGAGGGCTGCTCTACCGCGATCCCGTTGCAGGGAGCTCGACGTCTTACAAGACGCTCAACCGGATCGGCCCGGGCGTACTCGTCTACAGTCGGCTCAAGGCGTTTGAGGGCGCGATCACCGTCACGCCCAATGACCTGCCGGAATCGTTCGCTTCACAGGAGTTTCCCACCTTCGCCTTTGCGTCCGACGCAGACCCCGACTTCTTTCGCATCCTCACCACCACGCAGTACATTTGGGATGCCCTTCAGGTTGCTTCTAAGGGAATGGGTGGCAGGCGTGAGCGGGTGAAGCCCGCTGACTTTCTCAACATCGTCATGGATATTCCGCCACTGTCGATGCAGGAGCGGATCGTCGAGGTCATCGGCGTGGTCGACGACCAGATCACCGCACTCGATGGTGAAGCAAAGGCTGCCGAGATGGTCGCGGGCGCGATCGCCGAGTCGATGCTGGCCAACCATGCTTATGTTCGGATCGGGAACCATCTCGATCGTATTGAGGGCGGTCGTAGTCCGCAGGCAATCGATAAACCGCCCACAGAAGATGAGGAAGGCGTCCTAAAGGTCAGTGCGGTCGTAGCCTTCCAGTTCATCGCGGACGAGTCTAAGGCACTCGCCCCGGGGACGGAGATGCCAGAGTCGGCTGAGGTGCAGGCAGGAGACGTACTGGTCACCCGGGCGAGTGGCGCCATTCACCGCGTCGGAGCGGTCTGCCGTGTCCCCTCTGACGTTAGAGGCGGTCTATACCTGAGCGACAAGACGCTTCGTATGGTTCCCGCCGATGGCCTTGACCCCGACTTTCTGGTTGTCGCTATGGCCCTTTCGGGCGTGCGGAGGCAGATCACCACGGCCGCTTCTGGCTCGGCTTCCATGAAGAACATCAGTCAGTCGAAGATCGCTGGGCTCGAGGTGCCAATGCCCGAACTGACTGAACAACGCAAGGTTGCTTCGACGGTTCTTTCGATGCGTGCACTCGGATGTGCGTGTCGCGCAGAGGCCAATAGCCTCCGCCAGGTCCGTGCCGCTCTGCTGTCGGGACTGCTGGACCGTACCATCGCCATCGATTCCGCCAAGTTGGAGGTGTGAGCGGTGGCGAAGGGCATTCGGGAGCGTGAGTTCCAAAACCTGATGATCCAGTGGTCGCTCCCGATGGGCTGGACCTTCACAGCGGGCAGGTCACTGCCGCGTCAGACAACGCAGACGGTGATCGCCGGCCAACTGCGGAACGCCATCGTCCGACTCAACCCTGGAGTGATCGACGGGTTCGACGTGGACGCGGTGGTCGAGGAGATCGTCACCACGGTCAACGCCGTCGAAGGCGGACTGGTGCGGGCCAACGAGCAGGTACTACGCCTACTGCGCGGACGTAAGGAGTTCCGGGACGCCGACGGCGTGTGGCACGCCCTGAAGGTCATCGACTTCAAGCACCCGACCGCCAACACGCTGGTCGTGTCGGACGAGGTAACCATCACCGTCCCCGGCAAGACCTCCCGCCGGTTCGACCTCGTGTACTGGGTCAACGGCCTGCCACTGGTCGTGGTCGAGGTGAAGTCACCGACCGCGAAGTCCGGGTGGACCGAAGCGGCCCGTGAGATCAACGACGTGTACGCCACCGAGTACCCATGGTTCTTCACCCCCAACGTATTCGCCGTCGCCTCCGACGGGCTGAAGCTGCGATTCGGTGCTGTTGGCGCGCCCACGAACCTGTGGCAGCCGTTCCGGTCCACCGCCGACGACGAGAACCTATCCGGCCAAGCCGACGTGCAGCGCTCCGTCGAACTGCTGCTCAACCCCACCACCGTCCTGGACATGCTCGCCAACTTCGCCCTCTTCGACACCTCCGGTGGTGGGGTGGACAAGAAGTACCTGCCCCGCTACCCGCAGATGGAGGCCGCGCATCTAATCCACGAGCGGATCTTGGAAGGCGGGTCAAAGGGCCTGATCTGGCACCATCAAGGGTCCGGGAAGACGCTGCTTATGGTGTTCGCTGCCTCGCTGCTGCTGGCCGATACCCGCACCGAGTCGCCCACGATCATCCTGCTTTCGGATCGAACGCAGCTTGTCCGGCAGACCTCCGGGGTGTTCACCTCTGCGATGGGGGACGCCTACTTCCACCGGCCCGCCACCAGCCAGGAGTTGCGTTCCTTGCTGGCTGACGACGTGCGCGGCGTCATCTCCACCACGGTCCACAAGTTCGCCAACGCCGGCAAGAACCTGTCGAAGCGGGGCAACATCATCGTGCTGGTCGACGAGGCACACCGCACCCAATCCGACAAAGAAAAGTCCCTGGCCGGGCAGATGCGCGCAGCGCTGCCGCACGCGAAATTCTTCGGCATGACCGGCACCCCCGTTCGCAACCTCGCCACCGACACCTTCGCCCTCTTCGGCGAGGAGACCGACCCGGGCAGGGTGCTGCACCGGTACTCGGTGTCCCGGTCTCTGCGGGACGAGGCGACCGTCCCGGTCATGCTGGACCCGCGCCCGGTCTCCTTCGAGATGAACGACCAGGAGCTGCAGGCTGAGTTCGACCAGTTCGCCGACGACTTCGACCTCGACGACCCCGACCGTGAGGCCCTGTCCCGCAAGTTCGGGCGCCTCACCTCGGTGTTCGCCAACCCCGACCGCATCCACGCGGTATGTCAGGACATCGTGGACCACTACCTGGCCGGCGCCTACCGCAACGGCCTCAAGGCCCAGGTCGTCGCCTACAACCGCGAGTTGGCCGTGGCGTACACGGACAAGATCAACGAGCTGCTGGCCGGCTTCGAGGCGTCACAGGTGCTCGCCGAGGTCGGGAAGCATGACCGGATCACC